>NZ_CP022961.1:5121666-6347500 GCF_002285795.1 Plantactinospora sp. KBS50 | reverse complement strand
ATGGTCTAGGGGGCCTACAAGCTTACCGAAATCAGCCAAACTCCGAATGCCGGTAAGTGAGAGCGTGGCAGTGAGACTGCGGGGGATAAGCTTCGTAGTCGAGAGGGAAACAGCCCAGATCACCAGCTAAGGCCCCTAAGCGTGTGCTAAGTGGAAAAGGATGTGGGGTCGCTTAGACAACCAGGAGGTTGGCTTAGAAGCAGCCACCCTTTAAAGAGTGCGTAATAGCTCACTGGTCAAGTGGTTCCGCGCCGACAATGTAGCGGGGCTCAAGTACACCGCCGAAGCTGTGGCATTCACGCGTGTGCCTCGTGCGATCTCTTTGTGGGGTTGTGTGCAGGTGTGTGGATGGGTAGGGGAGCGTCGTGCCCGTGGTGAAGCAGCGGGGTGACCCAGTTGTGGAGGGGGCACGAGTGAGAATGCAGGCATGAGTAGCGAAAGAAGGGTGAGAAACCCTTCCGCCGGATGACCAAGGGTTCCAGGGCCAGGTTAATCCGCCCTGGGTGAGTCGGGGCCTAAGGCGAGGCCGAGAGGCGTAGTCGATGGATAACGGGTTGATATTCCCGTACCCGCGTGGGAGCGCCCGTGATGAACCTCGTTGTGCTAACCACCCGAGCCTGGTGCGGTTTTCGGATCGTGTTGGGGGAGCGTGGGATCCTGGCGGGTAGTAGTCAAGCGATGGGGTGACGCAGGAAGGTAGCTGAGCCCGGCCGGTGGTTGTGCCGGGGTAAGCGTGTAGGCTGGTGTGTAGGTAAATCCGCGCACTGTGTGGCTGAGACGTGATGCCGAGCCGATTCAGGTGAAGTCAGTGATCCTATGCTGCCGAGAAAAGCCTCTAGCGAGTTCCCGAGCGGCCCGTACCCTAAACCGACACAGGTGGTCAGGTAGAGAATACCAAGGCGATCGGGTGAACTGTGGTTAAGGAACTCGGCAAATTACCCCCGTAACTTCGGGAGAAGGGGGCCGGACGCGTGATGCCCCTTTGCGGGTGGAGCGTGGTATGGCCGCAGAGACCAGGGGGAAGCGACTGTTTACTAAAAACACAGGTCCATGCGAAGAAGTAATTCGATGTATATGGACTGACGCCTGCCCGGTGCTGGAACGTTAAGGGGACCGGTTAGTCTTTCGGGGCGAAGCTGAGAACTTAAGCGCCAGTAAACGGCGGTGGTAACTATAACCATCCTAAGGTAGCGAAATTCCTTGTCGGGTAAGTTCCGACCTGCACGAATGGCGTAACGACTTCCCTACTGTCTCAACCACAGGCCCGGCGAAATTGCACTACGAGTAAAGATGCTCGTTACGCGCGGCAGGACGGAAAGACCCCGGGACCTTTACTATAGCTTGACATTGGTATTCGGATTGGCTTGTGTAGGATAGGTGGGAGCCGGTGAAGCTTCAACGCCAGTTGGGGTGGAGGCAATCTTGAAATACCACTCTGGTTGATTTGGGTATCTAACTTCGGGCCGTTATCCGGTTCAGGGACAGTGTCTGGTGGGTAGTTTAACTGGGGCGGTTGCCTCCTAAAAGGTAACGGAGGCGCCCAAAGGTTCCCTCAGCCTGGTTGGCAATCAGGTGTTGAGTGTAAGTACACAAGGGAGCTTGACTGTGAGACTGACGGGTCGAGCAGGGACGAAAGTCGGGACTAGTGATCCGGCACTTGCGTGTGGAAGCGGTGTCGCTCAACGGATAAAAGGTACCCCGGGGATAACAGGCTGATCTTCCCCAAGAGTCCATATCGACGGGATGGTTTGGCACCTCGATGTCGGCTCGTCGCATCCTGGGGCTGTAGCAGGTCCCAAGGGTTGGGCTGTTCGCCCATTAAAGCGGTACGCGAGCTGGGTTTAGAACGTCGTGAGACAGTTCGGTCCCTATCCGCCGTGCGCGTAGGATACTTGAGAAGGGCTGTCCCTAGTACGAGAGGACCGGGACGGACGAACCTCTGGTGTGCCAGTTGTCCCGCCAGGGGCACGGCTGGTTGGCTACGTTCGGAAGGGATAACCGCTGAAAGCATCTAAGCGGGAAGCTCGCTTCAAGATGAGGTATCCCACCCCGTGAAGGGGGTAAGGCTCCCAGCTAGACGACTGGGTTGATAGGCCGGAGATGTAAGCCCGGTAACGGGTTCAGTTGACCGGTACTAATAGGCCGAGGACTTGACCTACAAAGATGCTACGCGTCCACTATGCAACTCTGAACCAGCAGACACCACCCACCCACCCGCGAGGGTGGGGTCAGGGTTGGGTTGTTTGACAGGTTTATAGAGTTACGGCGGTTATAGCGGTGGGGAAACGCCCGGTCACATTCCGAACCCGGAAGCTAAGCCCACCAGCGCCGATGGTACTGCACCCGGGAGGGTGTGGGAGAGTAGGACACCGCCGGACATACCTCAACGGTCAGGGCCACCCCATCTCGGGGTGGCCCTGACCGCATTTCCGGGCCAGGATTTCCAGGCCCGACGGCGCGACGCGGCGCTACTCGGTGAGCCGTTCCGCGGACTGCCACGCCACGGCCAGCGCGCTCGTGCCCGCCCCGCGTGCCGCGGACTCCACGGCGACGTCCGCGAACTTGATGGCATGGGGGTCTCCGGTCGCCAGGGCGCGGTCCAGCACCTCCGCCGCGGTGGTACCGGCGGCCGCCACGGGCATCGGTCGCCCCGTGGCGGGCGCATAGGCCGCGGTGACGGCCGCCGTGGCGGCCCAACCGGCGGCGAGACTGGCCGGCCACAGAGCCTCCGGAAGCTCCGGCAGACACCGCAGCACCGCGTTCGGTGCGGTGGCCGCGTGCACCATCATCACCTCGTTGGCGTACCCGTGGCTGCCGTGCCGCAACACCGCCGCGTCGACCACCGCGCCGAGCCGGCGGACCGGGTCGCCGTCACCCGGAACGGCGCCCGCGGCCACGGGCCAGCGCGGCAGGTCGGCCAGCTGCGCGAGCCGGGCGCGGATTCCGTACCGCTGGTCGGGCACCCGGGGCACGGCGTCGAGCGCCGTCCGCGGATCCACCGCGCGGTACGGGCCGGCTCCGGCCGGGGCGAGTGGTTGCCAGCGGGCCGCCCAGTAGGCGAGTCCCTCCCCCAGTTCCGCGACCCGGGCCGGGGTCTCGGCCGCGCGCAGCGACCGGACGGCGTGCCCGACCCGGATGACCCCGTGTGTGGCGCCGGCCGCGATGCCGGGAAGCAGTCGGGGCCACCAGCGGGCCAGCACGGCCCGCCAGGGCTCCCCGGCCAGCTCCCGGTCGAAGAAGCGCAACCAGTCCCCGGTCCGTAGCGGATCGCCCAGCGGGTCGCGCCACTCCTCGGGCGCGATGACCGCGATACCGCGGGGCCGCTCGGTCATCCGGTCCGCGTACGAGTCGAGCCAGCGGTGCACCTCGGTGGACCGGCCGGCGTGCACCAGCGCCTCGGCCGCCATGGGCGCGTGGTTGGAAAGCCACCCGTTGCGCTCCGGCCCGGATTGCCGGATGCGCTCGTACGCCTCGTCGATCGTCGTGTCGATCATGTCCACCAGCGTGCGACCTGAACCGGGCTTGAGGTCAATCCTCGGCCGTGCGACGGTTGCCGGTGTGCTGGATGGCGAGGTGCCGCTGACGTACACCGGTGGCTGGCTGGACCGTGCGGGAGGACTGCGGGCCGACCCGGACTGGACGGCGGCCCGGCGCGGTGCCGCGGCCAGGATCGTGCCGCTGTGGCGGGACCGGTGCCTGATCGCGGGGGATCCGCCCGTGCCGGTACGGCTGGACGGCGCCGCCGGGGCCGGGATCCTCGACGCGGGCGCTGAGCCGGTCTTCCTGGGCCTGGCCGACGGCGTGGCGGTGTTCGCGGTGGACCTGTCGGCGTTGCCCGAGCAGCAGGCGTTGGCAGTGGCCGGCGCGGAACGGGCGGCGGACGTGCGGACCATCGTCGGCGGCCTCGCGCCGGCCGAGGCGGCCCTGCAGGCGTACGCCCGGGGGTTGCTGTACTGGCACCGCGGCCAGGGTTTCTGCGGCGCCTGCGGCGGCCCCACGCGGGTGCGGGACGGCGGGCAGTTGCGGGTCTGTGCCGGGGCGGACTGCGGCCGGCTGCTGTTCCCGCGGATCGAGCCGGCGGTGATCGTGTTGGTCGAGGCGCCGGGTGACCCGAACCGCTGCCTGCTGGCCCGGCATCGGGGCGCCGGCCCGGACGGCTTCTCGCTGATCGCCGGGTTCGTCGAGGTTGGCGAGAGCCTGGAGGACGCGGTGCGCCGGGAGGCCGCCGAGGAGGCCGGGATCCGGCTGGCCAGCGTGCGGTACCGGGCGTCTCAGGCCTGGCCGTTCCCGGCCGGCCTGATGGTGGGTTTCACCGCCGTGGCCGCCACCGAGGAGGTGACCGTGGACGGCGTCGAGTTGGTGGATGCCCGGTGGTTCACCCGGGACCAGCTTCGGGAACGGGCCGCCGCGGGGCATCCGCCGGGGCGGGACGACTCGATCGACCGGCTGCTGTTCACGGGTTGGCTGTCCGATCAGGACTGATTCGGTGCGCCGGCCGCGCCGGGCGGCGCGCGCCCGAGCCGGACCGGGCGGTGGGATGCCCGGCCGGGTGGCGGATCCCGGCTTCCGCCGAACGGCATTCCAAACTCATGTACAGGTCGTCGTTACCAAAACGTGACATATGGCAGTGGTGGCTACGTGCGGTTAACGTACCCGCAACGTCTGTCGCTTTCGACCTGGTTTATCCGGGCAAGTTGCCCCGGCTCGACCGGCGACGTGATTACGGCCGGCAACCCCGGCCGCCTACTCCAGTTACTCGTCAGTAGCAAGGGTCTTGTGAGCCACGTCGCTTCGCGAGAATATCGGGCGCACGCCCCGAGCTACCGATCAGTACGCGCCGGGCGGCTGACCTGAGAACCGCCCACACCCCCCATTCGCGGGGCGCGGTTGATGGGCGACCCACCGAGGAGGACCTGTGCAGGATTCCCGTGACAATCTGGTGCAGGGACGCACCAGATGGCGGCGGTTCGCGGCCCTGATGGTGCCGAGCGCCGTCGTGGCCGGCGGCATCGTCGTCGGCATGGCAAACGGCGCCATCGCCGCGTCGCTCAACGTCTCCGGCTCGACCTTCCAGGTGGCCGCGGACCGGCTCGAGGGCGAGGGATTCACCCAGTACGGCGGCGTGGCCGTGGACAAGGACGCCGCCCACCCGGTCGCCGTCTCGGGAATCCGCAGCGCCGACCTCTACAACATGTGCCAGTCGGTGAACGTGGGCGGTGCGCCGGTCACGGTGACCATCAAGGCCGGCACCGATCCGGCCCACCCGGCGCACGCCGACGACCTGCTGATCGGCATGGACGAGCTGCGCGGTGACGCGACGTTCAAGAACATCAAGATCGGCGTGGACGCCGGACCGCTCGGCGGCGACGCCGGCGCGTTCGGGCAGAAGGCCGACCACGTGACCATCAACGACCTCGGCCAGGTCGCCCGGTACACAAGCGCCGGCACGTTCCGGCTGAACAACCTCCAGCTCAAGGTGAACCTCGGCGACCCGGCGCAGTTCAAGTGCGTGCCGTGGGGTCCGCTGAACGAGGCGCCCAAGGGTTAACCTGCACCGCCGGTTCCGTGGTGGGGCGCCCACCACGGAACCGGCGGAACCGTCTCACCACCCGCCGAGCACCGCGAGGGAGCAACCCGTGACCACCGTCGAGCCGCAGCACGCCCGTCCGGGTGCACCGACCCGGGCCTGGCGCGCCTTCCGCCGCTGGCGGCGCTCCCGGCCGTTCTGGGGCGGGCTCTTCCTGCTGCTCGCCGGCGTGGAGATCTTCGAGAGCACCCAGCGCAGCCTCGGCGCCCTTGAGGTGCACTTCGGACCGACCGGCTTCCTGTCCTGGCTGATCCCCACCATCCTGGCGACCTGCGGCGTACTGCTGTGGGTCTCGCCCCAGCAGCGGCTGTTCTACTCGATCATCGGCTCGCTGACCGCCGTCTACTCGCTGATCGCCGTCAACTTCGGCGGCTGGTTCATCGGCATGCTGTTCGGGATGGTCGGCGCGGCGCTGGGCTTCGCCTGGACGCCGCGCTCGCTTCCCGCGCCCGTCGAGCCGGTCCCCGCGCCGGACCTGCCGTACGAGGACGAGCCGGGGGAGGCCGGGGACCTGGTGCCGTTCCCCTCGGAGCGTCGGGAGGACGTCCCGACCGGGACGCCGGGTGAGGACCCGCAGGACGCCACCGAGCGGACGCGGACCGAGGCAGTGACGACCGAGGCGGCGGTGCCCGAGGTCCGGCCTGAGGAAGCGGCGACCGGGGTCCACGCCACGGACGCTCCGGCGGACCTGCTCACCGACACGTTGCCACAGCCCCGTAACCCGCTGCGCGAACCGGCGCCGGAGCTGGACGGGCGGGGCCGGTCACAGGCCGGCCCGCTGGCGGCCCTGCTCCTGGTCGGCAGCCTGGCGGTGACCGGCGCGGTGGTGCTGCACCGTGCCGACCCGGCGGTCGCGGCACCGTGCCCGCCGGCGGCCCAGCCGAGCACGAGCGGCGCCCCGGCCAGCCCGACGGCCCGGTCCACCGATCCGACCCCCGCTCCGGCCTCGCCCTCGGCGTCCCCCACCCCGACGGAGAACCGGCCCGGCGGCATCCTGACCGGCATCGTCGACGGCATCGTGGACGGCATCGGCGATCTCCTGGGGCTCGGCTCGGACGAGTCCGCCGATCCCACCCCGTCGCCCAGCCAGAGCGCCCCGGCGGCCACGCCGGCCCCGAGTGGCGCCCCGGCGGCGAGTGCCGGTCCGGCCGCGCCGCGCCGGTCCGCGCCGCCCGCCGCGGCCTGCGGGCCGTCCACGGCGCCGTCCGGCGGGCCGGCCAAGGGCAGCGTCGCCCGGCTCGCCGCCGACCCGAACACCCCGGTCGCGGCCAACGCGCCGTCCCGGCTGACCGGCAGCAAACTGGTGATGTCCAACCTCAGGTACGAGGGCATCGTGTCGGACTTCCCCACCCCGGCCGGCCCGCTGCCGGTGCTCAAGTTCTCGATGAGCCGGGCGGTCACCGACGACTTCGTACTCCAGATCGCGGGCGCCCCGCCGGCGTTGCGTTACGAGAGCAACCAGCTCACGGTCGACGGGCACGTGGTCTTCTACACCACCCGGTTCGTCGGGTGGATCCTCGGCATCAAGCTGACGCTCACCCCGGACTCGCCGCTGCCGCCGGACGGCATCGACCTGTCCCTGCCGATCCCGATCACCTTCGACAAGCCGGACGTCCAGCTCGCCCTGGTCGTCTCCGACACGCTGACGGCGAGGCCACTGGCGGCGAAGCTGCACTGAGCCCGGCACCCGTACCGGGCGAACGCCGGGAGGTTCCGGCGCCGGCCGGCGGTACGGCCGCACTGGTCCCGGCACCGGACCACCGGCCAGGCCGCCGGTCGGCGCCGGTCCGGGGTCAGAACCGGGCCAGCGCCGACCGGAACGGGTCCAGACCGAGCGACCCGAGGTCGAGCGCCCGGCGGTGGAACTCCTTCAGGTCGAAGTCCGCGCCGTGCCGGGCCCGGGCCTCGTCCCGTGCCTGCAGCCAGATCCGCTCGCCCACCTTGTACGACGGAGCCTGGCCGGGCCAGCCGAGGTAGCGGTTCAGCTCGAACCGCAGGTTCTCGTCGGGCACCCGGCAGTGCGCCCGCATGAACTCCCAGCCCAGCTCGGGCGTCCACCGCTCGCCGGGGTGGAAGCCGAACGGGTTGTCCCGGGGAATCTCCAGCTCCAGGTGCATGCCGATGTCCACGATCACCCGGGCCGCCCGCAGCGCCTGGCCGTCCAGCATGCCGAGCTTTTCGCCCGGGTCCTGCAGGTAGCCCAGCTCGTCCATCAGGCGCTCGGCGTACAGCGCCCAGCCCTCGCCGTGCCCGGAGACCCAGCAGAGCAGCCGCTGCCAGCGGTTGAGCAGCTCGGCCCGGACGGCGGTCTGCCCGACCTGGAGATGGTGGCCCGGCACGCCCTCGTGGAAGACCGTGGTCACCTCGCGCCAGGTGGAGAAGTCGGTGATGCCGTGCGGCACCGCCCACCACATCCGGCCCGGACGGGAGAAGTCCTCGCTCGGGCCGGTGTAGTAGATGCCCCCGTCGCTGGTCGGCGCGAGGCAGCACTCGATCCGGCGGACCTGCTCCGGGATGTCGAAGTGCGTGCCGTGCAGCTCGCTGATCGCCTTGTCGGCCAGGGCCTGCATCCAGTCCCGGAAGGCCTCCTTGCCCCCGATGGTGCGCGCCGGATCGGCGTCCAGCGTCGCCACCGCCTCGTCCACGGTGGCGCCCGGACCGACGATCCGCGCGGCCACGTCGCGCATCTCGCTCTCCAGCCGGGCCAGCTCGGCGAACCCCCAGGCGTACGTCTCGTCGAGGTCGATCTTCGCACCGAGGAAGTACTGCGAGGCGAGCGTGTAGTGCTCCCGGCCGACCGCCTGCTTGTCCGCGCCCCGCGGGGCCAGCTCATCCCGGAGGAACTGGCCGAACCGGGCCGTCGCCGCGGTCGCCGCCGACGCGCCCCGGCGCAGGTCCGACTCGACCGGGCCGCTGGCCTTCAGCCGCTCCACCAGACCGTGGAAGAAGTTGTCGCCGGCCGGATCCACCCAGATGTCGCACTGCTTGACCACTTCGAGCAGTTGGGCGCGGGCGCTGACCTTCCCCGCGTCGGCGGCCTCGCGCAGCGTGGTCTGGTAGTCCTCCAGCGCGGCGCCGAAGCCGTTCAGCCGGGCGGCGATGTTGGCCAGCGCCGCCTCGCCCTCGGTGGGCATCAGGTCGAAGACCGCGCGCAGGTCGTGCAGCCCGCTCGTGATCACGCTGACCTGGCTGGTCGTCACGCCGGCCTCGTCCAGGGCCACCCGCAGCCCGAGCCGCTCCTGCATCGACTCCTGCGCGATCCGTTCCCGCTCGGTCTCCGGCTCGATCGCGTCGAGCGCGGCGAGGGTGCGGCGGTCCAGCTCGGTCCGCGCCGCGTAGCCCGCCGGTGACAGGTCGTCGAGCTGGTCGTCGTAGCCGTCGATGCCGACGAAGGTGGCGCCGGTCGGGCTCAGCCGGGCCCAGTCGGCGACGTACCGGTTGGCGAGATCGTCGATTCTTCCCACGGGCCGAACCCTACGCGAGCGAGCGCTACCCGCGCGCGCCGGCCGGCCGTGGCCTGGGAAAGCGTCCCAGGAGGGGTACGGATGTGCCGCTGGACACATCAACCGGAAAATCGCGCGACCACTGTCGTACCCGGGGACGAGAGTGGCACACGTGAACGCCGCTACCACACCCGGCCGGGTCGATCTCCGGCGCTGGCTGCCGGGATTCCTCGTCCTGGCGGCCATCTGGGGCTCCAGCTTCCTCTTCATCAAGGTCGGGGTGCGGGAACTGCACCCCCTGTACGTGACGCTCGGTCGGGTCCTGACCGGCGCGCTGACCCTGCTGGTGCTGCTGGCCGCCTTCCGCGACCGGCTGCCCCGGGATCCGCGGCTCTGGCTGCACATGGTGGTGGTCGGTGGCGTCGGCGTCGCGCTGCCGTTCACCCTCTTCGGGTACGGCGAACAGCGCGTCTCCTCGCTGCTGGCCGGGATCTGGAACGCCACGACGGCCCTGATGGTGCTGCCGCTGGCGGTGGTCGTCTTCCGCACCGAGCGGATGACCCTGCGCCGGGGTGTCGGCATGGCGCTGGGTTTCCTCGGCGTTCTGGTGGTGCTCGGCGTGTGGCGGGGGATCGGCGGTTCGCATCTGACCGGGCAGCTCATGTGCCTCGGCGCCGCCGCCTGCTACGGCGTGGCCATCCCGTACCAGAAGCGTTTCGTGGCCGGCCGCCGGGAGTCCGGCCTGGCCCTGTCGGCGATCCAGCTGCTGGTGGCGACCGTCTTGCTGGCGGTGATCGCGCCCATCGTGGCGGGACCGCCACCGGTGCCGACCCGGCTGTCCCTGCCGGTGGTGGGCAGCGTGCTGGCGCTCGGCGCGCTCGGCACCGGCCTCGCGTTCGTGATCAACATGCGGAACATCCGGATGATCGGCGCCAGCACCGCCTCGATGGTGACGTACCTGATCCCGGTCTTCGCGGTGGCCATCGGCGTGCTCGTCCTGCACGAACCGTTGAGCTGGTACCAGCCGGTGGGTGCCGCGATTGTGCTCGCTGGGGTGGCCATCTCCCAGGGGAGCCCGCGTCGGCCGGTCGGCGCAGCGGAGCCGGCACCGGGCATCCCGCCCGGACCGCCGGCCGGCGCGGCATCCGGAGCGTCCGGCCCGGAATCCGGACCGGCCATCCCGGAATCCGGAGCGTCCGACCCGGCCGCCGGCGGGACGTCCGCGTCAGCCGCCGCCGTGCGAGCCGGCCCAGGCCAGTAGCCGGTCCGCGGGGAGGGTGTTGACCACCCGCTCGGGCTCGACGCCGCAGCGGGCCGCCCGGTCACACCCGAACCGCTGCCAGTCCAGTTGTCCGGGCGCGTGCGCATCGGTGTTGATGGCAAACCGGCAGCCCAGTTCCAGCGCCAACCGGATCAGCCGCTTCGGCGGGTCCTGGCGCTCCGGCCGGGAGTTGATCTCGACGGCCTTGTCGTGCTCGACACAGGCCGCGAAGACCGCCTCCGCGTCGAACTCGCTCGGCCGGCGGGTCCGCGCCCGATGCCCCCGGTCACCCGGGCCGGTCACCCCGGGTGGGCGGGCGGCGACCATCCGGCCGGTGCAGTGGCCCAGGATGTCCAGATGCGGGTTGGCGATCGCGGTCACCATCCGGCGCGTCATCCGGCCCCGGTCGTCGTTCAGCCCGCTGTGCACCGAGCCGACCACCACGTCCAGCCGGGCCAGCAGATCCTCCCGCTGATCCAGGGAACCGTCGGCGAGGATGTCCACCTCGATGCCGGTCAGAATCCGGAACCCCTCGGGCAACTGGGCGTTGACGGCGGCCACGAAGTCGAGCTGCCGGCGCAGCCGGTCCGCGGTCAGGCCACGGGCCACGGTCAGCCGGGGCGAGTGGTCGGTGAGCACGACGTACTCGTGACCCAGCTCGACCGCGGCCAACGCCATCTCCTCGATCGGCGAGCCGCCGTCGGACCAGTCCGAATGGGTGTGGCAGTCGCCGCGCAGCGCCGCCCGTAGCCCGCTGGCTGCCTCGTCCAGGTCCAGCCCCTCGGTGGCGACCAGCCGGCGCAGGTACACCGGTTCCTCGCCGCGCAGCGACTCGGCCACGGTCCGGGCCGTCACGTCGCCCACCCCCGACAACTCGGTGAGGGTGCCCGCCTCGGCCCGGGACGCCACCTCCGCGGCGGGCAGGTCGGCGAGCGTCTTCGCGGCCGTGCGGAAGGCGCGTACCCGATAGGTCGCCTCGTTGGCCCGTTCGAGCAGGAAGGCGATGCGGCGCAGGTCGGCGATCGCGTCCCGGGCGGTCATGGCACCACGGTAGCCATCACGGCGCCGGCGGGCAGCCGTTGGCGCGCTTCCAGGCGGCGACGGTGTCGACGGGCGAGGTGTCCGCGGCGCGCTTCCAGCCGTCCAGGAACGGGGCCGGCCACACCACCCCGCGCCGGATCCACCAGTCTCCGGTACGGGCGCACGGCGGCGAAATGCCGAAGTGCAGGTGACAGACGTTGCTGGCGTTACCGGTCCGGCCCACGGCACCGAGCGACTGGCCGGCGCCGACCCGGCTGCCCGCCGCCAGCCCGGACGCCACCTCGGACAGGTGCGACCCGTAGTACCGCACGCCGTCGTCGCCGAGCAGCGACACCGACTTGCCGCCGTTGTCCGGCCCCTGCGGACCGGACTTGCGGTACCGGTCAACCCGGCTGACCTCAAGGACGGTGCCGGACGTCACGGCCACCACCGGGGATCCACAGTCGGCGAAGATGTCGGCCGCCGGGTAGTCGTGGTGGGTCCGGTGGTAGGCGACCTTCGCGGTGTGCACCGGGAACACGTACGGCCCGGCCGTACCGCCCGGCAGCGGGGCCGAGGCGGGCGGCGCCGGCTGCGCGGGTACGGCGGCGCCCGGCGTACCCGATCCGTCCCGCGGGGTGGGTCCGGCGGCCGCCCCGTCCGGGATGGACCGTGAGGGCGCCGCCTGGGGCGCCGGATCGGCCGGCCCGGAGCAACCGGCGGCGGCCGCGAGGGCGCCGAGGGCGAGGGCCGTCATCGCCGCGGACCGCCGCCGTGCGGCCGGCGACCGTTCGTTCCATGAGGGCATTTCGCCATCCTGACAGAGGCGCCGGCGTACCGCCGTCCGGGCCGTTGCCCGCGGCGGCGGCGGCGTGCGGCGCCGCACCGCGGCCCGGAACCGCCGCCGCCCGGGAACCCGCCGCCCTCGACGCTGGCGGTGCCGCACCGCCGGCCCGGGTAGGCTGCCGGTGAAGGAGCCGGCCGGTGCCCTCGGCGGCTCCGCAGCACGGCGAGAGGTCCGGATGATGGGTCAGCCAACCTGGCCGGGGCGGCCCGCGGCCGCGCCACGGTCACCGTCCGGGTTGTTCCCGTCCGGTCCCGGCCTGCCGAGCCGTCCCACCTACCGCGAGCCGCATCCGGTACGCGGCGGTGCGGTGGCCCTCGGGATCGTCGTCACGATCGCCTGGCTGCTCTGTTTCGGGCTGCTCGGGCGTAGCCTGGCCGGCTACGTCTGGTGGACGGTGCTGGGCGGCGGCATCGCGTGGCTGGTCGCGGCGCTGCTCACCCGTTACGGCGATCGCGGTGCCGCGGCGGGGATCGCCATGGCCACCTCGCTCGGCTGGAGCGTGGCCGCCGTGGTCGTCGCCGTGCGCTGGGGCGGATCCGGGGACTGGCCGCTCTGGTAGGCCGACCCGACACGGCCGACCTGCGCATCATGCCCGTCTGTCGCCGTGTCGGCCGGCACCCCGGCCGGCCGTCGGCGACGGCGCAGCGTGTCCGGCCGGCAGCGATGCGAATGGGGTCTTGACGAGGCCGACGGAAATGGGCACGCTCGCCGCATGTCCTCGACGCTGCCGCGGCTCGATCCGGACCGGAGCCGCCGCCGACTTCAGTTGCTCGCCGAGATTGCGGGCGCGAAGCGAGTCCGGGCGCGTGAGCGCCCTCGCCGGGCCCGTCATCAGCAGCTCCGGGAACTGATCGCGGCGCGGCGACGGCTCGCCGGCTGAGCGCCGCCCCGCGTACCAAAGCGAACGGCGCCGGACGCGCGATCGTGACCGGCGACGCGCGGTCTGCACCGGCGCCGCACGGTCTGCACCGGCGCCGCACGGCGGTCCGGATCGGCGCCGCACTGGGGTTCGGATCGGCGCCGCGCGGCGGTCTGGACCGGCGTCGCGAGGCGCCAAACTGAGTCGGGCGGCAGGCGAGCGTGATCCGGCTGGTCAAGCCGGGAGTTGCCCGCTCGCCGACGGCGGCGACCGGCTACCGTCACGGCTGACGACAATCACCGTTACGAGTGACGGCCATTCGACGTTGTGCGGTTGATCGCCGATGGGAATTTGGGGGGACCGTGTCATACTTCGCGGCAGGCGTGGCGCGTGGCGAGGCCGGATGGGTCGCCGCCGAGGTCGACCTGACGGGTGCCGCGGACCTCGACGACGTGGCCGAGCGGCTGCGCGACGTGGATCCGGATGCCGAACTGTCGCTGCTCTTCGTGGAATCCGACGACACCTACCTGGCCATCCTGCGTCTCGACGACGGTGAGGACCTGCGGGTGTTCGGCTCCGACTCGGCGTTCGCGGAGGAGTCGCGGATCGGCGCCCTGCTGGTCGGCGACATCAAGGGCCCGGCGCTGGAGATCGACGCCGTGACCGAGCCGGCCGCGCAGGAGAACGAGGACGACTCCGACGAGTCGGAGGAGGAACCGGCCGCGGACCCCGACGCCGACCCGGTGGGCGACGCCGACCTGCTGGCCGACCTCGGAGTACCGGCGAACCGGCTGCTGGCGCTCTGTGCCCGTGAGGGGATGCTGCCATCGGATGTGGTGGCGGACATCTGCCAGGCACTGGGCTGCGGCGACGAGGTGGAAGAACTCCGCGAGGCGTGACGGTGGTGGACGGCCCGGGCTCGTCGGAACCGCCGGACCGGCCGGCGGCCCCGACCGATCCTGAGCCGGCCGATCCTGAGCGGGCCGGGACGGAGCCGGCCGGAATGCAGCCGGTGGGGCGGCGGTTGCGGCACGAGACCTGGATGCGGCGCGCCCTGGCCGTGGCGGCGCCGACCGGGCAACCGGTCGCATCGGCGGCCTCGGCCGAGGACGTACCCGTCGGGGCCGTGCTGTACGGCCCGGACGGGGTGGAGATCGCCGCCGGGCGGAACGAGCGCGAGTTGCGCGGCGACCCGACGGCGCACGCCGAGATCCTGGCCCTGCGCCGGGCGGCCGCCGCCGTCGGCGCCTGGCGGTTGGACGGCTGCACCCTGGTGGTGACCCTGGAACCCTGCACAATGTGCGCCGGAGCGCTCGTCCTGGCCCGGGTGTCGACGCTGGTCTTCGGCGCCTGGGAGCCGAAGACCGGGGCCGTCGGCTCGCTCTGGGACGTCGTGCGGGACCGCCGGCTCAACCACCGACCCGAGGCGTACGGCGGTGTGCTGGCCGAGGACTGCGCGGCGGCGCTGCGCGCGTTCTTCCGCTGATACCGCCCACCTGCGCCGGGTGGCTCAGGCGATCGCCGCGTCGAGCGCGATCTCCACCATCTGCCCGAAGGTCTGCTCCCGCTCCTGGGAGCTGGTTTTGGCGCCGGTCACGATGTGGTCGCTCACGGTCAGCACGGTCAGCGCCCGTACCCGGTACCGGGCCGCGATCGTGTAGAGCGCCGCCGACTCCATCTCGACGGCCAACACTCCGTACTGGGCCAGCCGCTCGTACAGGTCCGGGCGGTCGGTGTAGAACGCGTCCGCGGCCAGGATCGGCCCGACCCGCATGGAGATGCCGCGCCGGTCGGCCACCTCGACGGAGGTACGCAGCAGCCCGAAGTCGGCCACCGGGGCGTAGTCGATGAGACCGTCGAACCGGAACCGGTTCATGTTCGAATCCGTCGACGAACCGCTGGCCGCGACGACGTCCCGCAGTTGCAGTTCCTCGGTCAGCGCGCCACAGGAGCCGACCCGGATCAGCGTCTTCGCCCCGTACTCGTTGATCAGCTCGTGCGTGTAGATCGACGCCGACGGCATGCCCATCCCCGAGCCCTGCACGGACACCTCGACGCCGGACCACCGGCCGGTGTAGCCGTACATCCCCCGCACCTGGGAGTAGCAGGTCGCGTCCTCCAGGTAGGTCTCCGCGATCCACTTCGCCCGCAACGGATCGCCCGGCATCAGGACCCGCTCGGCGATCTCGCCCGGCTGCGCGCCGATGTGCGTACTCATGGTTGCGATCCTGCCAGGTCGGCGCGGGGGATACCGGCTCGGCGCCGGCAACGGGGATCCGGTACCCTACTCGGCGGTGGTGTGTCCGAGTGGCCTAAGGAGCACGCCTCGAAAGCGTGTGAGGGTTTACGCCCTCCGCGGGTTCAAATCCCGCCGCCACCGCGCGTGAAGTTGTGACGCCCGGTCGATCCGCGAGGATCGACCGGGCGTTTGCGCATGTGCTTCCTGCGCAGGTCCGAAACCGGATCTCAGCAGGTGCCGAAGCCGTCGTCGAACATCCGTTGCGCGTAGTCGGCGTACCCGACCACCGTCTTGCGGACGGTCCGCCCGTCGTGCAGGAACAGGTAGGCGCGGTCACCCTGCCGCACCAGCAGCCCGTCCAGCCGGTACGTCCCGGGCGGCGCGGTCAGCGGGCGGGCCTGTGGATACGTGGCCCTGGCCTGGATCAGCGACGTTCCGGCATGCACCCCTTCCGGGGTGCTGGTCCGATCGTTGGCCCAGAGCAGGACCAGCCGGTCGCCCGCGAAGACCGGATCCGCCGTCGGTTCGTCGGCCAGTTGCGGCCCGCACGGCGCGGCCCGGTCATCGAGTACGCCCCGGCGGGACAGTTCCCGTTCGCTGCTGCCCAACGCGAGGTCGGGCAGCCCGGTCAGGCTGACCACTCCGTTGCCGGCCGCAGTTCCCGGTGGGCCGCCGGTGGCCGACGTCGTGCCCGGCGCGTGCCGTGTCGGCCCGTGGCTCGGGTTCGACGCGGAGTCCGGCCCGCTGCTGGAAAGTACGGCAGCGAAGATCATCATGGCAATGAGCGCCACTTTGCGCAGTTTCATGTGAATTCCCCCCGGTGCCCAACGCGCGGGTTCCCGGAAGGTTGCTGCAACTTGCGCAGGCCGTATGGAAATACCCCGTGATGCCCTGTTTCGCGGCTTGATGACTCGAAGATCCGCACAAGTTCCGCGAAGTTGGGCGAGTGAGGGGGGTCGGACACCCCTGGTTCGCCGAAGTTGTGCTGATCCGGCCGGCCCCGATCGGGGCCGGCCCGCAGCGAACGAGCTGGCGGAGGATACGAGATTCGAACTCGTGAGGGTGTGAACCCAACACGCTTTCCAAGCGTGCGCCCTAGGCCTCTAGGCGAATCCTCCGCCGCACAGGATACAGGTACGGCGCGCCGGCACCAGTCGGCCTCCCGCTGAGATCCACTGCGACTCCGGTTACACTGTTCGTACCCCCCGTGCGGCGCGCATCCCGTGAACCTCCCCAGGGCCGGAAGGCAGCAAGGATAAGCGGGCTCTGGCGGGTGCACGGGGGGCCTTTCTGTCTCCGGCCGCCCCGGATCGTGTCCGGCGACCCCGGTGGGCGGGCGTAGGGGTGACATTGCTGGCCCCCGGCGCGCCGGAGGGTGGTCACCCGGGCCGGCGCGGCGCAGAATGGCTCGGTCGAGAGGAGGCGGCAGTGGCGCTGGCGCTCTACCGCAAGTACCGACCGCGCACGTTCGCCGAGGTCATCGGTCAGGAGCACGTCACCGAGCCGTTGTCCGCGGCGCTGCGTAGTGGTCGGCTGCACCACGCGTACCTCTTCTCCGGACCGCGCGGCTGCGGCAAGACCTCCAGTGCGCGCATCCTGGCCCGCTCGCTGAACTGTGCCCAGGGTCCCACCCCGGAACCGTGCGGGGTGTGCGACTCCTGCCGCTCGCTGGCCAATGACGGCGCGGGTTCCATCGACGTCATCGAGATCGACGCGGCCAGCCACGGCGGCGTGGACGATGCGCGGGAGCTGCGCGAGCGGGCGTTCTTCGCCCCGGCCAGCAGCCGGTTCAAGATCTACGTCATCGACGAGGCGCACATGGTCTCGTCGGCCGGGTTCAATGCGCTGCTCAAGCTGGTCGAGGAGCCGCCGGACTACGTCAAGTTCATCTTCGCCACCACCGAGCCGGAGAAGGTGCTCGGGACGATCAAGTCCCGGACGCACCATTATCCGTTCCGGCTGATGCCGCCGGCGGTGCTGCGGCCGTACCTGGAACAGCTCTGCGCGGCCGAGGGCGTCGCCGTCGAGCCGGCGGTGTTCCCGCTGGTGGTCCGGGCCGGTGGGGGCAGCGCCCGGGACACGCTGTCGGTGCTGGACCAGCTCATCGCCGGGGCCGGCGCCGAGGGGGTCAGCTACCGCCGGGCGGTCGCGCTGCTCGGGGTCACCGACGCGGCGCTGCTGGACGAGATGTGTGACGCGATCGCGGCGGGTGACGGCGGCGCGGCGTACGCGACCGTCGACCGGATCGCCGAGGCCGGGCACGACCCGCGCCGGTTCGCGGCCGATCTGCTGGAGCGGCTGCGCGACCTGATCGTGCTGCAACAGGTGCCGGATGCGGCGGCGAAGGGGCTTATCGACGGCCCGGCCGACCAGTTGGAGCGGATGGCCGCGCAGGCCCAGCGGCTCGGACCGGGCACCCTGTCCCGGTGCGCGGACATCGTCCACAACGGACTGGTGGACATGCGCGGCACCACCGCGCCGCGGCTGCTGCTGGAGCTGATCTGCGCCCGGATGCTGTTGCCGGGGGCCGACGACGGCACCGCCGGGCTGCTGCAACGGCTGGAACGCATGGAACGTCGGCTGACCCTGGGCGGTCCGCCCGAGGCGTCCGCGGGCGGGCCGGAGCCGGCGTCCGCCGCGCCGCGACCCCGCCCGGCGGTGCAGGCGGCGGCCGCTGCCGCTCCGCCGGCCCGGAACACCTCCGCGCCGCCGGCCCCGAGCGCTCCCGCGCCGGGTCCGCCCGCCGCCGCGCCGTCCGATCCGGTACGCGCCGCCGCGTCGGATCCGGTACGCGGCACGCCGTCGGATCCGGTACGCGCCGCGGTGGACCCGTCGCCGGCCGAGCCGGAGTCGCCGGCGGCGTCCCGGCCGATCTCACCGGCCGCCGTGATGCCCGACCCGGCGACCCCGGACCCGGTGACGTACGAGGCGCCCGGCGAGTTGGACGCGGCGGCGATCCGCCGGGTGTGGGGCGATGTCGTTGCCATGGTCAACCGCACCAACAAGCCGACCGCGGCGCTGATGCGGGATGCCGTCGTCCGGGACCTGGACGGGAACGTCCTGGTGCTCACGGTCAAGTCGGCGGTGCTGGCGCAGATGCTCGCCAAGCAGGAAACGGTGCTGGCCAACGCGCTCTACGAGGAGCTTGGCGGTCGCTGGCAGGTGCGCTGCGAGGTGGCCGGGGACCAGCGGTCCGTTGCACCGACCGCTCCGGCTCCGGCCGGCGGTGCGGCTCCGGCCGGCGGTGCGGGTCCGGCCGGCGGTGCGGGTCCGGCCGGCGGTGCGGCTCCGGCCGGCGGTGCGGGTCCGGCCGGCGGTGCGGGTCCGGCCGGCGGCCGGGCGAACCGGTCCGAGTCCAACGGCGGCTCGGCGCCGCGATCCGAGCCGGCGAACGGGCGTACCCCGGCCGCCGCGCGCCCGCGGGCCGGCTCCGGCCCGCCGGCTCCGGCGGCCCCGGCCGGCGCCGCTGAGGAGGACGACTGGCCGACCCCGGCCCGTCCGGGCGGTGCGCTGCCGGCGGAGACCGGCGGCGGTGCCGCGGGTGGTGCGTCCGCGGGCGGCGGGACGCCCGCGTCCGGTGGCCCAACCGGCGCCGCGGCTCCCGAGGCCGGGCCGGCTTCCGGCGGCGGGGCTTCCGAGGTCAGGCCGGCTTCCGGTGGTGGGGCGACCGGCGGCAGGACGACCGCTGCCGGTGCAGTCCCGGCCTCCGGTGTGACATCGCCGTCCGGCGGCGGGGCGGGGTCCGGCAGCGTTGCGGCTCCCGGTGGGATGCCGGCGTCGGGCGGTGGCGCGGGCGGCGGTTCCGTGTCCGTTGCGGCGTCGGCGACGCGTACCGCCGGGGTTGTCGCCGCCCCCCGGCCGGTGAGTGGCGGTCTGGCCGCGGCCCGCGCGGCGGCCGCCGGTCGCGGTACGCGGGCCGAGCCGGGCGGTGTCCGTGCCCCGTCGCGGGCCGAGGTCGCCGGCGGACGTCGCGCGAGCGCCCCCACGGCCGCCGCGGACCCCGAGTGGGCCGGCGAGCCGCCGTACGACCCGGAGTACGACGGGCCGCCGCGGTCGGGTGGCGACTATGTCGGGTTCGATCCGGGCGACGAGCCGCTGGACGAGGTGGTCGACGAGCGGACCGCCCGGCAGACCAGCGAGCAGCAGGCCGTCCAGCTCTTCCAGCAGGCGTTTTCCGCCGAGCGGATCGGCGAGGTCGACGCGCGCTGACCCGCGGCCCGGCCGCCCGGTGCGGCCGTGGGTCGCCGGTTAGGCTGGTCGGCGGCCGACGACCCCCGCGAGAAGGAGCCAGACGTGCGCCCCGGTGGACAGCCCAATATGCAGCAGATGTTGAAGCAGGCGCAGAAGATGCAGCAGCAGATCGCCGCCGCGCAGGCCGAGCTGGCCGAGGCCGAGCTGACCGGCACCGCCGGGGGTGGGCTGGTCACGGTGACCATGGCCGGTACGGGTGAGGTCAGGTCCATCAAGATCGATCCGAAGGCGGTCGACCCGGAGGACGTCGAGACCCTGGAGGACCTGGTGGTCGCCGCGGTGCACAACGCCTCCGAGGCGGTGCGCGAGCTGACCGAGCGGAAGATGGGTCCGGTCACCGGCGGCATGGGCGGCCTCGGCCTGCCCGGTTTCTGAGCCGACCGTGTACGAGGGAGCGATCCAGGACCTGATCGACGAGCTGGGTCGGCTGCCGGGCGTCGGGCCCAAGAGCGCCCAGCGGATCGCCTTCCACATCCTGTCGGCCGACCCGGCCGACGTGACCCGGCTGGCGACGGCGCTGCGGAAGGTCAAGGAGCTGGTGCGGTTCTGCACCACCTGCTTCAACGTGTCCGAGGCCGACCAGTGCCGGATCTGCCGCGACCCGCGCCGCACCAACGAGGTGCTGTGCGTGGTGGAGGAGCCGAAGGACGTGGTGGCCATCGAGCGGACCGGCGAGTTCCGGGGCCGCTACCACGTGCTCGGTGGGGCCATCAATCCGCTGGAGGGGATCGGCCCGGACAACCTGCGGATCCGTGAGCTGCTGGCGCGGTTGGGCAGCGGCGAGGTCAAGGAGCTGATCCTGGCCACCGATCCGAACACCGAGGGCGAGGCCACGGCGACGTACCTGGCGTTGATGGTCAAGCCGATGGGCTTCGCGGTGACCCGGCTGGCGAGCGGTCTGCCGGTCGGCGGCGACCTTGAGTACGCCGACGAGATCACCCTCGGTAGGGCCTTCGAGGGCCGCCGCGCGGTGTGACAGGCCGCGCAGGCAGCCGTCAGGCAGCGTTATATCTCTGTTACCTCGCCTAAGGGACATTTGCCTCGCCGCAGCGCAAAGAAGATCGCTAGATGTCGGCTTGGTAGAGATTCACCGACGGCAGTTCCGTTCTTGGCGTGGCGGCCACTAGCGTGCCGCTCACGGACCGAGCCAGAGCCGGCGACGGTCATGCGCAGGATGAGGTGAGAGATGCAGGCGAGTAGGCTCAAGGCGGCTGTCGCCGTGGCGGCGGTTGCCGCGCTGGCAGCCGGCGCGGCCGGTTGTGCGAAGAGTGAACGGGACAGCGGAGGAGACTCCGGTAAGTCCGGCGGTACGTTCGTCTTCGCGGGTGCGGGTGACCCGAAGAACTTCGACCCGATCTTCAACGACGACGGCGAGTCGTTCCGCCCCATCCGGCAGATGTACGAAACCCTCATCACCACCAAGGCGGGTACCGCGGATCTGGAGGGTTCGCTCGCGGAGAGTTGGGAGCACGACCCCTCCGGCAAGGTGTGGACGTTCAAGCTCCGCAAGGGCGTGAAGTTCCACGACGGTACGGACTTCAACGCGGCCGCGGTCTGCTTCAACTTCGACCGCTGGTACAACATGAAGGGCGCCGCCGCGCAGAGCAACATGATCTACTACAGCGACGTCTTCGGCGGCTTCGCGCACAACGAGGTCGAGGGCCTGGGCGACCCGCTGTACAACAAGTGCGAGGCGTCGGACGACAGCACCGCGGTGATCACCTTCAACCAGTACAAGGGCGCCTTCCCCGGTGCCTTCGCGCTGACCGCGCTCTCGATCGCCAGCCCGGACGCGCTGAAGAAGTACGACGCCGACACGGTGAAGCAGAGCGGCGACTCCTTCTCCTACAGCGCCTTCGCCAACGAGCACCCGGTGGGCACCGGGCCGTTCACCTTCGGCGGCTGGGACAAGGCCAAGAACGAGATCACCCTGAACCGCAACGCGGACTACTGGGGTGACAAGGCCAAGGTCGACAAGGTGATCATCAAGGTCATCGGCGACGAGAGCACCCGCAAGCAGGAGCTGCGTGCCGGCACCGTGCAGGGTATCGACTTCCCGGCACCGGCCGACAGCAAGGCGCTGGCCAGCGAGGGCTTCCAGGTGCTGCCCCGCCCGGCGTTCAACATCCTGTACCTGGGCCTGAACCAGAAGAACCCGAAGCTGAAGGACCTGCGGGTCCGCCAGGCCATCGCGTACGCGCTCAACCGTGAGCAGCTCGTGCAGACCAAGGCGCCCAGCGGCGCCAAGGTGGCCGACGAGTTCATGCCGGACACCGTCCTCGGGTACGCCCCGGACGTGCAGAAGTACGAGTACAACCCGGACAAGGCCAAGCAGCTGCTGGCCGAGGCCGGCGCGAGCAACCTGACGCTGAAGTTCTACTACCCGACCGACGTCACCCGGCCGTACATGCCGAACCCGCAGGAGATCTTCCAGGTTCTCGCGAACGACCTGCAGGCCGTCGGCATCAAGGTCGAGGGCGTGCCGCGGCCGTGGAACGGTGGCTACAAGGACGACGTGCAGACCTTCGGCAAGCACGACCTGCACCTGCTCGGCTGGACCGGCGACTACAACGACCCGGGCAACTTCGTCGGCACCTTCTTCGGTCGCGGCAAGATCGAGTTCGGCGACCAGGCGATGACCGACATGTTCTCCGCGATCAGCGCCGCCGACGGCCAGGTCGACGAGAACGGCAAGAAGGCCGCCTGGGAGCAGGTGAACCGGGACATCGCCAGCAAGTGGCTGCCGGCCGTGCCGATCTGGCACGCGCCGCCGTCGATCGTGTTCGCCAAGGGCGTGTCGGGCGTGGTTCCCAGCCCGCTCACCGACGAGCGGTTCGTGGGAGTAACGGTCTCCAACGGCTGATCGGCGCTCAGCACCTACGGAAGCGGCCCGGACCGGGACAACAGACCCGGTCCGGGCCGTGCCCGTGATCGAACGGCCCGGCGTGAAGGACACGGTGTTGACACCATGCTGCGAGTGATAATCCGCCGCCTGCTCCAGATGGCGGTGACCCTGATAGCGCTGTCGGCGCTGATCTTCATCTGGCTGCGCAACCTGCCGGGCGGACCGGTGGACGCGCTGCTCGGCGAGCGGGCCACCCCGGCCACCCGGGCGTTGCTCACCAAGGCCCTCGGCTACGACCAGCCGATCTGGGTGCAGTACGGCAAGTTCATGCAGCGCACCCTCTCCGGTGACTTCGGCAACTCCATCCGTACCGGCGACGCGGTCACCTCGGTGATGGCTCGCGCCTTCCCGGCCACCATCGAGCTTTCGGTCGCCGCGATGATCATCGCGATCGGACTCGGTGTCCCGCTGGGCTACCTGGCGGCCCGGTACCGCGGGCGGTTGCTGGACAACCTGGCCGTCAGCGCCACCCTGCTGGGCATCTCGATCCCGATCTTCTTCCTGGGCTACCTGCTCAAGGACGTCTTCACCCAGAACATCCACTGGTTCCCGCCGTCCGGCCGGATCAGCACCGGGGTGGACAACACGAACGTCACCGGCTTCTTCGTACTCGACGGGCTGTTGACCCGGGAGTTCGACGCCACCGCGGACGCCCTGTGGCACCTGGTGCTGCCGGCGGTCACCCTGGCCACCATCCCGCTCGCGGTGATCGTCCGGATCACCCGGGCCAGCGTGCTGGACGTGTTGAACGAGGACTACGTGCGGACCGCCGAGGCCAAGGGCCTGCGCCAGCGGACCATCCGGGGCCGGCACGTGCTGCGCAACGCCCTGCTGCCGGTGGTGACCACCATCGGCCTGCAGACCGGCGCGCTGCTCGCCGGTGCGGTGCTCACCGAGCGCGTCTACAACTGGGGCGGCCTGGGCACCCTGATCAACAACTCGATCAGCGGCAGCCGGGACTATCCGGTGCTGCAGGCGCTGATCCTGCTCGCGGCGCTGGTGTTCGTGGTGGTCAATCTGGTCGTCGACCTGTCGTACGCGATCATCGATCCCCGGGTCCGGGTCCGATGACCGCCCCGCAGCGCAGCGAGGAACAGGACATGAGCGAGCGCGGCGAGCGCAGCATCGGCCCGCTGGGTGACCGGAAGCGGGCCCGCCTGGAGGAACTGGCGCAGGCGACCGCCGACAAGGGCGGGGTGAGCCTGCTCCGCGACGCGTTCCAACGGTTGCGGCACAACCCGGTGGCGATCATCGGCGCGAGCATCGTGCTGGTCCTCATCCTGATGGCGATCTTCGCCCCGCTGATCGCCCCGCACGACCCGGTCACCCGCTTCCCGGAGCTGACCAAGGATCTGCGGGTCGACGACATCCCCGGCTCGCGGGCCGGATTCCCGCTCGGGTCCGACCCGCTGGGCCGGGACTTCGCCTCCCGACTGATCTACGGTGCCCGGCAGACCCTCTTCGTCGGCGTGCTGGCCACCCTGATCGGCCTGACCCTGGGCGTGGTGATCGGCGCCGTCGCCGGAGCGTTCGGCGGCTGGCTGGACGTCGTGCTGATGCGGCTCACCGACGTGATGCTGGCGCTGCCGAGCCTGCTGCTGGCGATCACGCTGGTGGCGATGGCCAGCAAGTCGAGCCAGTGGACGGTCATCTTCGCGGTCGCCATCGTCAGCGTGCCGATCTTCGCCCGGCTGCTGCGCGGCTCGATGCTGGCCCAGCGGGAGAGTGATCACGTGCTGGCGGCCCGGTCGCTCGGGGTCCGGGAGCACAACATCGTGCTGCGGCACATGCTGCCCAACGCGATGACCGCGGTGATCGTGCAGGCCACCCTGACCTTCTCGGTGGCCATCCTGGACGCGGCGGCGCTGTCCTTCCTCGGCCTGGGCGACCCCGACATCAACCGGGCCGAGTGGGGCCTGATGCTCGGCGTCGACGGCCAGCGCTACTTCGAGGTACGCCCCGAGCTGGCCTACTATCCGGCGCTGGCGATCATCGTCGTCGCGCTCGGGTTCACCCTGCTCGGCGAGGCCATGCGGGAAGCCATCGACCCGAAGAACCGGCGGTGACCGGGATGGGTACCGGGGCACTTTCGCGGCACCAGGGAGGATCGCGATGACCCTGCTCGACGTACGGGACCTCAGCGTGGTCTTCGGCCGGCGGGGCGAGGCGCCCTTCACGGCCGTGGACAAGGTGAGCTTCAGCGTGGAGCCCGGCCAGACCGTCGGCCTGGTGGGCGAGTCCGGCTGCGGCAAGAGCGTGACCAGCCTGGCGATCATGGGGCTGTTGCCCCGGCGCGGCAACAAGGTCACCGGGGAGGTGTTCTTCGAGGGCACCGACCTGCTGCGGCTGCGCCCCGACGACCTGCGGGACCGGCGGGGCAAGGAGATCGGAATGATCTTCCAGGACCCGCTCTCCTCGCTCAACCCGGTCATCCCGATCGGCCGGCAGGTCGCCGAGGTGCTGGAGCGACACCAGGGCCGGGACCGCCGGCAGGCGTTGCGGGAGTCCCGCGGCCTGCTCGACGCGGTCGGCATCCCGGACCCGGACCGGCGGCTGTCGGAGTATCCACACCAGATCTCCGGCGGGATGCGCCAGCGCGCGCTCATCGCGATCGCGCTCGCCTGCAAGCCGCGGCTGCTGATCGCCGACGAGCCCACCACGGCGCTGGACGTGACGATCCAGGCGCAGATCCTGGCCCTGCTCAAGGAGCTGGTGGACGACACCGGCACCGCGCTCATCATGATCACGCACGATCTGGGTGTGGTGGCCGGGCTGTGCGACACGGTGAACGTGCTCTACGCCGGCAAGGTGGTGGAGACCGCCGACCGGCACGCGCTGTTCGCCGAGCCCCGGCACCCGTACACGCACGGGCTGTTGAACTCGGTGCCCCGGCTGGACTCCGTCCGCGGTGAGCGGCTGCACACCATCCCGGGCTCGGTCGCGGACAACATCCCGTGGTCGCAGGGGTGCGCCTTCGCGCCCCGCTGCGAGCGGGTGGTGGACGCCTGCGTGGGCGACGCCCCGCCGCTCGAACCCACCGCGCGCGGCGGCCGGCTGCGCTGCAACAACCCGGTTCCGCAGGAGGTGGCGGCCCGATGAGCGCCGAGCCGAGCAAGCAGTCCCCCGAGCAGCCGACGTCCGGGCAGGCAACGCCCGAGCAGCGGACCCCCGAGCAGCCGACGTCCGAGCAGGCAACGCCGGAGCAGCGGACGCCCGAGCAGGCCACGCCCGAGCAGCCGCTGATCGAGCTGCGGGACCTGAAGGTGCACTTTCCGATCAAGAGCGGCCTGCTGTTCGACCGGACCGTGGGGTACGTCTACGCGGTCGACGGCGTGTCGCTGTCCATCCGCAAGGGCGAGACGTACGGGCTGGTCGGCGAGTCGGGCTGCGGAAAGTCCACCCTGGGTCGCGGCCTGCTGCGGCTCGTCGAACCGACCGACGGCGAGATCATCTTCGCGGGTACCGACATCCGTGCGCTCAGTGGCGAGACGATGCGCCGGACCCGCCGGCGGATGCAGATGATCTTCCAGGATCCGCTGTCCAGCCTGGACCCGCGGCAGTCGGTCGAGTCGCTGCTGGTGGAGGGGCTGAAGGCGCACGGGCTGGCGAAGGACCGTGCCTCGACCGCCAAGCGGCTGCGGGAGACCCTGGCCGCCGTCGGGCTGCCCGCCTCGGCGCTGAGCCGCTATCCGCACGAGTTCTCCGGCGGGCAGCGGCAGCGGATCGGCATCGCCCGGGCACTGGTGCTGGACCCGGACCTGATCGTGGCCGACGAGCCGGTGTCCGCGCTCGACGTGTCGATCCAGGCGCAGGTGCTGAACCTGCTGGAGGAGTTGCAGGGCTCGCTGGGACTGACGTACCTGATCATCGCGCACGACCTGGCGGTGGTCCGGCACATCGCGGACACCGTCGGGGTCATGTACCTGGGCGGCCTGGTGGAGGAGGCCAGCAGCGAAGGGCTGTACCGCCAGCCGCTGCACCCGTACACCCGGGCGCTGATGTCGGCCGTACCGGTGCCGGACCCGACCGTGGAGGACCGGCGCGAGCGGATCCTGCTGGCCGGTGACCTGCCCTCGCCGGCCAACCCGCCGTCCGGGTGCCGGTTCCACACCCGCTGCCCGTGGGCCCAGCCGACCCGGTGCGCCGATGAGCGTCCGCTGCTGCGCGAGGTGACCGGCGGGCACCGGGTGGCCTGCCACTTCGCCGAGGAGATCGAGGACGGCCGGATCCGCCCGCACGAGGTCGAGGCCGAGCTGACCCGACCCACCGACACGGAGTCGCACGGCGGCGCCGGGGAACTCATCCCCACCCTCTGAACGGAGACCCGGACGGGCCTCCCTCCCCGCCCACGCCGGCGCCGGGAAGGAGGCCCGCCCGGCCTCAGCCCTCCGGCCGGTCGACCAGGGCGACGGCGATGGCGTGTACGGCGTCGAGCCCGGCGGCGTCGGCCAACGGCGCCTTCGCACCGGTCACCGCGTACCACTCGTCGGCGTCCTTGTACTGCACCCGCACGCTCACCGTGCCCTCGGCGTACCCGGTCTGCAGGGTGAGCGGTCCGGTGACCACCCCGACCTCGTCGGTCATCACCCCGCCCGGACCGGGGGTGACGTCGGTGGTCCGGGACATCCCGGCGTCCCCGGCCTGCGGCGCCGCGGCGGCGCCGTCCTGATCGGTGCTTTCCTCGGCCATCAGCACGTCCCTAACATGTCGGTCAACGCGGTCTTCTCGGCGGAGGTCACCGTGAGCCGCCAGTAGCTCTTCACCGTGATCCAGTCCTGGGCGTACCGGCACCAGTAGTCCCGGCTCGGCGGCTTCCACTGGGACGGGTCCTGGTCACCCTTTGACCGGTTGCTGCTGGCCGAAACCGTCAGTAGCTGGGGCGGGTGAGATCGTTGGCGAAGTCGCCCCGCTTGTCGTCGGTCCAGTCCGCTGCGCCGGAGCGCCAGGCGTTCGCCAGCGGCACCATGTGATCGATGTCCACCTCCCGCGGGTTGGTGAACGAGCGATCGTCGTACAGGCTGGTCCAGCGACCGCCCACGACGTTGCAGCCGGAAAGCTCGACGTCCGTGCCGTCCCGCTTCAGCACGGTGTCCCGCACGTCGCAGTTCTTGCCGGCCGACCGCCAGTGCGGGAACCGGTCGCGGCTGTAGCCCTTCATGGACCCGCTGCTGGCCACGGTGAGCTTGTCGAGCTGCTTGGCGGCGTCGCCGCTGTCGCCGGAGCCACCCGGCGCGCCGCCGGTGGCGGTCGATGAGTCGGGGTCCGGCAGTTCGATGGGCTCACAGGCGGCGCTGCCGAGGGCGAGCACCGCGGTCAGCGCGAGAGCGGCGGTACGGATTCTGGAAGGGGTACGAGTCGACACCCCCCAAGCTTGCGGCCTGTACGTCCGGGCCGCACACCGGCGCGTCGTTTCGGCGTTTCGTGGCGATCGGGACGTCCGGGGACAAGGATTGGTGACCATGAGCCGAACATCACCACCGCTGCGGCTCGGCACAGCCGCCGGCCGGGGAACGCTGCTGGCGGCGATCCTCGCCTCGGGAATGGTCTTCCTGGACGGCACCGTGGTCAACGTCGCGCTGCCGCACCTCGGCCGGGACCTGCACGCCGAGATCGGCGGTCTGCAATGGACGGTCAACGGCTACCTGCTGATGCTGGCGGCGTTCGTGCTGCTCGGCGGGGCGCTCGGCGACCGGTTCGGACGCCGGCGGGTCTTCCTGACCGGGGTGCTGTGGTTCACCGGCGCCTCGCTGCTCTGCGGGTTCGCCCAGAACATCGAGTGGCTGATCGCCGCGCGGGTCTTGCAGGGCCTCGGTGGCGCGCTGCTCACCCCGGGATCGCTGGCGCTGCTCCAGGGCAGCTTCCACCCCGACGAGCGGGGCCGGGCCATCGGCGCCTGGTCCGGGCTGTCCGGGGTGTCCACCGCGCTCGGGCCGTTCGTCGGCGGCTGGCTGATCGACACGCTCTCCTGGCGCTGGATCTTCTTCATCAACCTGCCGCTGGCCGCCGGGGTGGTGCTCGCCACCATCCGCTGGGTACCGGAGAGCCGCGACGAGTCGCTGGCCGGCGCCGGCGCCAGGGACGGCGGCGCCAGCGACGGCGCTGCCCGGGAGGGCGGTGTCCAGGAAGGCGCCGCCCGGGACGGCTCGCGGGCGGAGCCCGAGGATGCGGCCCGGCGGGCACGCGCCACCCCCGGACAGCACTTCGACGTCGCGGGCGCGCTGCTCGGCGCCCTGGCGCTGGCCGGGGTGACCTACGCCCTGATCGACGCCCCGCAGTACGGCTTCGGCTCCTGGCCGGTGCTGACCGGGATCTTCCTGGGCGTGCTGGCGGGGGTGCTGTTCATCCTGGTCGAGCACCGGCGCGGCGACCGCGCCATGCTGCCGCTGCGGCTGTTCAGCAGCCGGCTGTTCTCGGTGCTCAACGTCTACACCGTGGCCGTCTACGCGGCACTGTCCGGGTTGACCTTCTTCCTCGCCGTCTACCTGCAGAACGTGGTGGGCTACTCGGCGCTGCTGACCGGCGTCGCGACGCTGCCGCTGACCATCCTGCTGCTGCTGGGTTCGGCCCGGGCCGGCGCGCTGGCCACCCGGATCGGCCCGCGGCTGCCGCTGACCGTGGGGCCGATCCTGGCCGGCTCCGGCTTCCTGCTGCTGCGCGGGATCGAGCCGCACGCCTCGTACTGGACCGCGGTGCTGCCCGGGGTGGCGCTGTTCGGCCTCGGGATGACCTTCGTGGTGGCGCCGCTGACCGCGTCCGTACTGGGCGCGGTGGCCGACCACTACGCCGGGGTGGCCAGCGGGGTGAACAACGCGGCGTCCCGGGCCGGCGGGCTGCTGGCGATCGCGGCCCTGCCGCTGCTGGTCGGGCTGCACGGCACCGGGTACGAGCAGCCGGCGCAACTGACCCACGCGTTCCGCTCGGCGATGCTGTGGTCGGCCGGACTCATGTACGCGAGCGCGGTGCTCGCCGCGGTGCTGGTACGCCGACCGGGCAAGCCCGCGCCGCCGTCCCGGCCGTGCCCGTCGCTGCCACCGCCGGCGTACCCGCCGCAGGAGCAGCGGGAACACCGGCCGGCGGGCCGGGCTGACAGCCGGGACTGACATCAGCGGGCCGGACCGACCCGCCGGAACGGCCCCCGTCCCGCGCACTGGCGCGACGCGGAGGGGGGCCGGTCCCGGGTCAGGCCCGGCGGGCGCGGTTCACGGCGCTGGTGACGGCGCGGATGGACGCCGTGACGATGTTGGCGTCCAGGCCGACGCCCCAGACCGGGCGTCCGTCCACGTCGCACTCGACGTACGCGGCCGCCTGGGCGTCCCCGCCCGCGGACATCGCGTGCTCGTGGTAATCCAGCACCCGGGCCTGGATGTCCAGCTCGGCGAGGGCGTTGACGTACGCGTCGATCGGGCCGGTGCCGGTGGCCGAGAGCGACCGCCGGGTGCCCCCGGTGGACACCTCCACGTCGATCTCCACCTTGCCCTCGATGGTGGCCGTGCTGTACCGGTGCACGACGACCGCGGGGGCGGGCTGGTGGTCGACCAGGTAGTCGGTGGCGAAGATCTCCCACATCCGGTCCGGCTCGACCTCGCCGCCGCCGGCGTCGGTCACCCGCTGCACGACTCCGGAGAACTCGATCTGGAGCCGGCGCGGCAGGTCGAGGTGGTGCTCGGCCTTCATGATGTACGCGACGCCGCCCTTGCCGGACTGCGAGTTGACCCGGATGATCGCCTCGTAGGTGCGGCCCAGGTCCTTCGGGTCGACCGGCAGGTACGGCACCTCCCACGGGTGCGCGCCGACCGGTACGCCGGCCGCGGTCGCCTCGGCCCGCAGCGCGTCCAGGCCCTTGTTGATGGCGTCCTGGTGGGAGCCGGAGAAGGCGGTGAAGACGAGGTCGCCGGCGTACGGGTGCCGCTCGTGCACCGGCAGCTGGTTGCAGTACTCGACCGCCCGCTTGATCTCGTCGATCCCGGAGAAGTCGATCTCGGGGTCGATGCCCTGGGAGAACAGGTTGAGCCCGAGGGTCACCAGGTCGACGTTGCCGGTCCGTTCGCCGTTGCCGAACAGGCAGCCCTCGACCCGGTCGGCGCCGGCCAGCAGGCCCAGCTCGGCCGCCGCGACCCCGGTGCCCCGGTCGTTGTGCGGGTGCAGGCTGAGCACCAGGCTCTGCCGGCGGGGCAGGTTGCGGTGCATCCACTCGATCGAGTCGGCGTACACGTTCGGCGTGGCCATCTCGACGGTGGCCGGCAGGTTCATGATCAGCGGACGGTCCGGGGTGGGGTCGATCGCCTCGGTCACCGCCGCGCAGATCTCGACCGCGTACTCCAACTCGGTGCCCGTGTACGACTCGGGGGAGTACTCATAGTAGATGTCGGTGTCGGGGGTGTGCAGCTCGGCGTACTTGCGGCAGAGCCGCGCGGCCGAGGTGGCGATGTCGGTGATCCCCGCGCGGTCCAGCCCGAACACGACGCGGCGCTGGAGGATCGAGGTCGAGTTGTAGAAGTGCACGATGGCCCGGCCGGCGCCGCGCAGCGACTCGAAGGTGCGGTCGATCAGGTGCTCGCGGCACTGGGTGATGACCTGGATCGTCACGTCGTCCGGGATCAGGTCCTGCTCGATGAGCTGCCGGACGAAGTCGAAGTCGGCCTGGCTGGCGGAGGGGAAGCCGACCTCGATCTCCTTGTATCCCATCCGGACGAGCAGCTGGAACATCCGCCGCTTGCGCTCCGGCGACATCGGGTCGATCAGCGCCTGGTTGCCGTCCCGCAGGTCGACGGCGCACCAGCGCGGTGCGTGGCTGATCCGGCGGGTGGGCCACTGCCGGTCCGGCAGGTCGATCGCGAACTGTTGCTGGTAGGGCCGGTAGCGGCGGAACGGCATGCCGCTGCCGCGCTGGCGGGCGATGGGATCGGTGCCCGGGCGCGGGTCGGCGGTCACCGAGGGATCGGCGCCCGCGGGCGCGGCGTCGCTGGTTTCGGGCGCGGTGGCGGAAGAGGCCATGACGGAAAGGCTCCCGTGGTCATGTGACATTTTCGGCGTGCTGCTGGATCAGCGTCGGTTGGTCGGCGACGGTGCCGAGTTGTTCGGCGACGGTGCCGAGCGGGGCCGGGAACGGCCCGTGGTCCGTGAGACGGCGGCGCGCGTCAGCCCCGCGACGGGGTGCCGGCCGAATGGGCCCCGCCGCGGCAGCGAAGGAGGAGCGACTGCCACATGACGGGAGCCACCCTACGTGCCCGATACGATCTTCGGTAGCCAGGTCCGTACTTTGAGAAGTCGGTCGGCCGGACCGATTGTGGCGATACACACCGTCCAGTCTGACAACGGTCGCCCCGACGATGGACAAAACGCTCAATCGTGCACGGGGAGGTCGTGAAGGCCGCGGAGCCGGTCGGTGGCGAGCGGTCCGCGCGGTCCGCCGTCGGATCCCCGCTGCGCCGCATTGCCCCAGCTCACCCCGGATTCCGCTGGCATGATGAGGGGAGCGCCCGGCGGTTCCCACCGGCCGGATGGTGGGATCGGCCGTCCCGACTGTCGGAGCCGGCCGGTACCCTGAGAAGGTCTCGCTCGGCGCCGCCGGCTTCCGTACCGGCGGCGTTGGCACGCTCGGACCTGACGGAGGGAGCTGGACCGTCGTGGCACTGGTGGTGCAGAAGTACGGCGGTTCCTCCGTCGCCAACGCTGAGCGGATCAAGCGGGTGGCCGAACGGATCGTCGACACCCGCAAGGCCGGCGACGACGTGGTCGTGGTGGTTTCCGCGATGGGCGACACCACCGACGAGCTGTTGGACCTCGCCAACCAGGTCAGCCCGCTGCCGCCCGGCCGGGAACTGGACATGCTGCTCACCGCGGGCGAGCGGATCTCGATGGCGCTGCTCGCGATGGCCATCCACAACCTCGGGTACGAGGCCCGGTCGTACACCGGATCGCAGGCCGGCGTGCTGACCACCTCGGCGCACGGGCGCGCCCGGATCATCGACGTCACGCCCGGTCGGCTGCGCGGCGCGCTCGACGAGGGCGCGATCGCCATCGTCGCCGGCTTCCAGGGCGTCTCCCAGGACACCAAGGACATCACGACGCTGGGGCGGGGCGGTTCGGACACCACCGCCGTGGCGCTGGCCGCGGCGCTCGGCGCGGACGTCTGCGAGATCTACACCGACGTGGACGGCGTCTTCACGGCCGATCCGCGGATCGTCCCGGACGCGCGCCAGATCATGCGGATCACGTACGAAGAGATGTTGGAGCTGGCGGCCTGCGGCGCGAAGGTGCTGATGTTGCGGTGCGTCGAGTACGCCCGCCGGTTTGGCATGCCGATCCATGTCCGTTCGTCGTACTCGACAAACACCGGCACGACGGTTGCCGGATCGATGGAGGACCTTCCCGTGGAACAAGCGTTGATCACCGGGGTCGCGCACGACCGCAGCGAAGCCAAGATCACGATCGTGGGCGTGCCCGACGAGCCCGGCGCCGCGGCCCGGATCTTCGAGACGGTGGCCGGTGCCGAGATCAACATCGACATGATCGTGCAGAACGTCTCCACCGAGGGACCGGTCGCACGGACATCTCGTTCACCCTCCCGAAGACCGACGGACCCAGCGCGATGTCCGCGCTGGGCCGCGCCCAGGAACGCATCGAGTTCAAGGGCCTGCTGTACGACGATCACGTCGGCAAGCTGTCGCTGATCGGCGCCGGGATGCGGTCGCACCCGGGCGTGGCCGCCAGCTTCTTCCAGGCGCTCGCCGAGGCCGGGGTGAACATCGAGATGATCTCCACCTCCGAGATCCGGGTCTCCGTGGTCTGCCGGGACACCGACCTCGACTCCGCGGTCCGGGCCGTGCACGCCGTGTTCGACCTGGGTGGCGACGAACAGGCCGTGGTGTACGCGGGCACCGGGCGGTAACCGGGATGGCCACGCTGCCCACCCTGGCCGTGGTCGGGGCTACCGGCGCCGTCGGCACGGTGATGTGCGACATCCTGTCGTCCCGCAAGAACGTCTGGGGCGAGATCCGCCTGTTGGCCTCGGCGAGGTCGGTCGGCCGGACGCTGCGCTGCCGGGGGGTGGACCTGACGGTCCAGGAGCTGACCGCCGAGGCGCTCGACGGCGTCGACGTGGCCATGTTCGACGTACCCGACGAGGTGGCCGAGCGGTGGGCGCCGGTGGCCGTCGAGCGCGGCGCGGTGGTGGTCGACAACTCCGGCGCGTTCCGGATGGACCGCGACGTCCCGCTGGTGGTGCCGGAGATCAACCCGGAGCAGGTCCGCAACCGGCCCAAGGGCATCGTCGCCAACGCCAACTGCACCACCCTGGCGATGATCGTCGCGGTGGCGCCGCTGCACCGCGAGTACGGGCTGCGCGAGCTGGTCCTCGCCTCCTACCAGGCGGTCTCCGGGGCGGGCAAGGCCGGCGTCGACGTGCTGCACGACCAGCTGTCCAAGATCGCTGGCGACCGGGTGCTGGGCTCCCGGCCCGGGAACGTCCGGCAGGCGGTCGGCGACGAACTCGGCCCCTTCCCGGCGCCGCTGGCGCTCAACGTGGTGCCGTGGGCGGGTTCGCTGCGCGACGGCGGCTGGTCCTCCGAGGAACTCAAGCTGCGCAACGAGTCCCGCAAGATTCTCGGGCTGCCGGATCTCAAGGTCTCCGCGACCTGCGTCCGGGTGCCGGTGGTCACCGGGCACTCGGTGGCGGTGCACGCCGTGTTCGGGGCCGAGGTGGACGCCGCCGGCGCCCGGGAGGCGCTGCGCAACGCCCCCGGGGTGATCGTCGTGGACGATCCGGCGGTGGGCGAGTTCCCGATGCCGATCGACGCCGTGGGCACCGATCCGTCCTGGGTGGGTCGCATCCGCCGGGCCGTGGACGACCCCCGCGCGCTGGACCTCTTCGTGACCGGCGACAACCTGCGCAAGGGCGCCGCGCTGAACACGGCGCAGGTCGCCGAGCTGCTCGCCCGCGAGTTCACCACCCGGTAGGCCGCCGGGGCATGCGGCCGCCGCCGCCCCGGCAAGCGGGGACCGCCGCCTGCCGGGCCGTCGGCCGCCGCCTGCCTGGCCGTCGGCTCAGCCCGGCGCCAGCCGTACGCCGTCGCGGCCCCGCCGCTTCACCTCGTAGAGGGCGGCGTCGGCGCGGCGCATGGTGTGCTCCGGCGACTCGCGGTGCCGCTGCACGGCGACCCCGACGCTGATCGTCTGGTCCAGCCGGCGGGCCGCCCGGACCAGCCGCTCGCCGATGCCGACCGCCTCCTCGGGGCGGCTCACCTCGACCACGGCCACGAACTCGTCGCCGCCGACCCGGTACAGCTCGTCGCCGTGCCGCAGCGCCCCCTCCAGCGCCCGGGCCAGTTCGATCAGCACCCGGTCGCCGGCCTGGTGACCGTACGTGTCGTTGACGTTCTTGAAGCGGTCCACGTCGACGGCGAGCAGGGCGGTGCGGCCCGGCGTGGTGGTGGCCATGCGCTCGCCGAACGGCCCGTGGTGCCGCAGCCCGGTCAGCGGGTCGGAGCTGGCGCGTTCGCGCAGCCGGGCCAGCCCGCGGAGCCGGTCCAGGCAGGCCCACGCCTGGGCCGCGAGCAACTCCATCAGGTTCACCGTGGTCGCGTCGGGCCGGGCCACCCGGCGGTCCGCGGCCAGCAGCACGCCGCCGGTCTCCGGGGGCCCGATTGGTACGGCGATCAGCGTGCCGATGCCGATCGCGGTCAGCGGCTTGATCTCGGCGGACGCCGGCAGGTCCGGTTCGCCGAGGGTGTACGCGGCGCCGGACCGGTGGATGCGGTCGATCAGCCGGTCAACCCCCATCGGCTCGGCGGCCGAGATGCTGGCGAGAATCCGGGCGGTCAGCTCGTCCTGCGCGTCGGGCGGGACCGGGTCCGGCTCCGGCCTCGACGCCGGGACCGGCCTCGACGCCGGGACCGGCCTCGACGCCGGGACCGGCCTCGACGCCGGGACCGGTCCCGATGCCGGGTCCGGTCCCGCTGTCGGCACCGGTCCCGGCTTCGGCACTGACTGCGGCTCCGGTCCAGGTCCCGGCTCCGGCTCTGACGCCGACTCTGGCTCCGGTCCCTGCGCCGACGCCGGTCCCGGTCCCGGCAGCACCAGGACGGCGGCGGCCAGCCCGGACACGTCCCGGGCGGCGGCCAGCGTGGCGGCCCGCAGCTCCCACTCGCTCGTGGCGACGGTCATCGCCGCCACGTGCCGGAGCAGCTTCTCGCTCCGGCTCTCGGCCGGCGGCCCGCCCAGTGCGGCGATCCGCTGGCCGAGCAGCCGGGCGACCGCCTCGGCGGTCCGGCGCCACGGTTCCAGCTCGACGGGCTCGATCCATTCGAGGTCGAGCACGCCGATCCGCCGGCCGTCCGGATCCTGGATGGGGACGCACACCTCGGAGCGGACGTCGGGGCGGAGCGCGACGTAGTCGGGGTCCTCCGTCACCACCGGTACGACCGCGGTCCGGCCGGTGGCCCAGACCCGTCCGGTGATGCCGGATCCGGCGGGAGCGGTGGCGAAGGTCTGCCACGACCCGGTGGCGGCCACGGTGCGGAGCTGGTCGTGGACCCAGAGCAGCACCGAGACCCGCTCCGGCGGGTGCAGCGGCCGCGGCGTGCCGGCGTGCCGCGCGAGCGCGTCCACGACCGCCCGGCAGGCGTCGATGGCGGTCCGCGCCGCGGTCAGCGCGGCCGCAGCCGCGGCGAGCGGTTGATGGTGGTCGAGGAGCACCGGGTCCTCTTCGCGCTGGGTGGGGGGTGGCCGCCCCGGGGACGCGGGCAGGCGTGCGATCAAGATTACTCAGGGTGCTGAACGATCGCTGAGACGACTGTGTCGTTCGGGGCCTTTGTCGGTTGCCCGTCCAGGGGTACGCGGCAAAAGTGATGAAAATTACTCGCAGTCGGGGTGGCCGGGCGGGGCTGCGGAAAGGCCCGGCGGCGGCCTACCGTAACCCGACACCACGCCGCAAATCGCGCGCCAACCCAGCCACCTCGCTGCGCCCGGCCGCCCGCGGTCAACCTCTCCGCACCCCTTTCTCCAGGAGCTTCGACAAGGCATGGCCAAAAAGTGGATATCAGCGCTCGTCGCCGCCGGACTGGTCCTCGGATCCGCCCAGCCGGCCGCCGCCGACGACCCGCAGCCCGACGGCGGGGTTACCCGCACGCCGGGGTGGCCCGGGGAGTGCGCGCCGAAACGAGCCTGGGTAGGACCGCGGTGGTACCCGCCGGTTACACCATCAAGGGCATCGACGTGTCCAGCAACGACCACAACCTCGGTCCCATCGACTGGAGTGCGCAGGCCGCCGACGGGGTCAGCTTCGCGTACGTCAAGGCCAGCGAAGGGCTGAACTACCTCAACCCGTACTTCGAGGAGGACTACCAGGCCGCCAAGGACGCCGGCATCCTGGCCGGGGCGTACCACTACGCGCGCCCGGACAAGCGTGATCCGGTCAACGAGGCGAACTACTTCCTCGACCACGCGCACTGGCTCAAGGACTCGCAGACCCTGGTGCCGATGCTCGACATCGAGTGGCCGTACTTCAACCTGCCCGACTGCTGGGGGCTGACCCCCGCGGAGATGAGCGGCTACCTGCGGGCCTTCGCCGACCGGGTGGAACAGCGCATCGGCCGCAAGATGCTGATCTACACGAACACCAACTGGTGGAACGCCTGCACCGACAGCGACGCGTCCTTCGGCGACCTGCTGCTGAACATCTCCGGCTACACCGCCAGCCTGCCCCCGCTGCCCAGCGGCTGGTCCGCGGCCACCATCTGGCAGTACGCCGCCGGGAACACCAACGAGCCGGGCAACTACGACAAGAACGTGTTCGTCGGCGACTATCCCGCGCTCACCCGGCTCACCGGCGCCGCGCCGGCGGTCGAGCCGCCCATCGGGCTGCTCGCCCGAGCCAACAACAGGTACGTCACGGCCGACAGCGCCGGCACCAAGCCGCTGGTCGCCCGCGGCACCCAGATCGGCCTCTGGGAGCAGTACGACATGGTCGCGGCCGGCGCCGGCTACGTGGCGCTCCGGTCGCACAGCAACGGCCTGTACGTCTCGGCCGAGAGTGCCGGCACCAAGCCGCTGGTCGCCCGCTCCAGCACCATCGGGGGGTGGGAGGAGTTCGCCATCGTGAACAACGCCGACGGCAGCCTCAGCCTGCTCGCCCACGCCAACGGCAACTACGTCACGGCGCCGAGCGGAGGGACCGGCGCGCTCATCGCCAACCGGACCGCGATCGGTGCCTGGGAGAAGTTCGACAAGTACGCCGCGCCCAGGGTGGTCAGCATCCGCTCGGTCGGCGTCGGGGCGTACGTCACGGCCGAGAGCGCGGGCACCAGGCCGCTGATCGCCCGTTCCCCGACCGTCGGTCAGTGGGAACGGTACGACCTGATCGACGCCGGTCAGGGCTACGTGGCGCTCCGGTCGCACGCCAACGACCTGTACGTGACGGCGGAGAGTGCCGGCACCCTGCCGCTGATCGCCCGCTCCGGCACGATCGGGGGCTGGGAGCGGTTCGCCCTGGTCAACAACGCCGACGGCACGGTCAGCCTGCTGGCCAAGGCGAACGGCCTGCTCGTGACGGCGGTGAGCGGGACGGCACTGATGGCCGACACCGCCGAGGTCACCCCCGCTCAGGAGTTCCAACTGCTCACGCCCTAGGGCCGTGGGGGTCCGGCCGCCGCCGGACCCCCACGGCGGGACCCCACCTGCCGCCGGATCCGTACGGACGGATCGGCGACCGGGGGTCAGCCCGCGCGGCGCAGCCGGCCGTTCTCCGTACCGTCCCGGCCGAGCAGCACCAACTCGTCGCCGCTGAGCCCGGCCCGCGCGGCACCGGCCAGCCAACTGCCCACCGGAACGTTCTCGCAGCCGATCAGTGTGCTGGCGCCGCTGGTGGCCAGCAGCACCCCGGCCGGCCCCGACGCCCAGCGGCCCGCCTGTCCGTTGCAGCCGTCCGACCCGCGCCACTGTCCACCGGCGGACAGCTCCAGGTACGCGTCGCCGGCCCGCTCCTGTGCCGGCACCCACCGGCCGACCAGGGCGCCCGGTTCGGCGGGGGTGAGATCGGGCGGCAGCGGTGTGCTGGCTGCCAGGGCGCGCCGGTCCTCGTCGGTGACCTTCGGCGGCCGCAACTGGTCGTCGGCGATGTTCGGGTTCGGTCGCGGCTGCGCGCCGGGTGTCAGGCGGGCCACCGTCCGGCCCTGCCCGTCGGTCAGCAGCGGGCCGTCGCCGGTGAGCCGGAATCCGACCGCCCGGACCAGCCAGTCGGGCGATCCGGGCGTCGGGGCGGCGCAGCCGGATGCCGCGCCGGCGCCCAGCTGCGCCGATCCGCCGGCCAGGACGGTGTCCGTGCCGGCGAGGAACACGCCGACCGGATCCGCGCGCCATGATCCGCCGCGGACGCCGCACGGGGTGATCACCGACAGGTCGTCGGGTGCGAGCCGGAGGATCTGCCCCGGCTCGATCCCGGTCCCGGTCACCGTCCACATCCCGATCAGGTGGACCGGGTCGCCGCCGGGCGAGTCGGTGCCGGCACCGGGGTCGGTGGCCGCAGGCGGAGCGGCGCCCGGCTCCGACCGGTCCGCGCAGCCGGCCAGCAACAGTCCGGCGGCCAGCATCGTCGCCGCCAAGCGGATCCGAGTCATCGGCGTTGTCCCTCCTCGTCCGGCGCGGCCGGTGCCGCTGTCCGATCTGACGGAATCGGGTGGGCGGCCGGTTCCATCCGGGGCCGATTTCGACGAAATCGATCACTCTTGGTAATCCGACTACTTCGGATGGTCATATTTACGCCGATTGGGTGTCCGTGATCCGGGTTGGGTCTGGTGGTTGATCCGCTGATCCGGGGAAGATCTCGCCATGCGGGCTGCGGAACTCGTCAACATGTGGCGTCGCACCATCAAGGGCGACGCGAAATCCTGGGTTCTTTTTGGACACGGCACCTGTGTGCTGCTGCCGGATCCCGAACCCGATGCCGATCTGGCCGCCACGGCCATCGAAGTCCTCCGGGTGCACGGCCCGCTGCGGGCCGGCTCACCGGCCGGCGACTTCGGCACGATCCCCCTGGAACCCGGGCCGGGCTGGGTGGTCTGGTACCAGCACGGCGACATCATGACCTATGTGGACGCCGCGGAGGTCAAGGACACCGACGACGTCGCGGTCGGCCTCTGGGGCCGGAGCAAACGCGACTGGGACGCGCACGAACTCGAAGTGATCCATGTGGAGGATCGCCGGACACGCTGACGGGTGGTCGTGCCGGGCCGGTGCCAGCCGCGCCCGGCACGACCACCCCCGACACCCGGGCCGGGCGCCGGGCGGCTCAGGGCAGGTCGGCCGAGGCCCGGTCCAGGTCGGCCAGCAGCACACGCCGGGTGGACGACGCCAACTTCCCGTCCCGGTACAGATCGTCGATCTCTTCCCGGAGGTCGCCCACCTCCTTCTTGATGTCCTTCGGATCGCCGTCCGCCCGCTCCTGTTCGAGGTCGTCGACCCTCTTGAGCAGGTCCTGGCCAACCTTGCGGTCCAGCAGCCGGCTCGCGACATCCCAGGCGATCGTGGCCCGCATGTGCGCGATCGGATCGACCAGCCGCGGATCGGTCGGTCCGGCCGATGCCGCAGCGTCGGTGGCCGGCGGCACGGACCACGTACCCGCGGGCGGGGTGGCCGGGGCGCCCGTCGGCGCCGGCACGGCGATCGCCGGGGACCCGCCGGACCCGGCAGTGGCGCCGACCGACGGGGTCGCCGTGCCGCCCGGCAAGTTGAGGACCCGGTCGCGCACGCCGGGTGCCAGCGCGGCCAGCCCGACGCCGAGCACGATCAGCGCCACGCCACCGAGCACCAGGCGGCCCCGGCCGGGCCGGGCCGCCACCCGGGCCGGGTACGCCGCCGGAGCGGACCGGGTCTCCTCCAGCGCGGGTGCGGGCGGGGCCGGGGTGGCCGTACCGATCCAGGGGGCCGCACCCGCCGCGGGCCGGGGCAGCGCCGTCGTCGGCGCGGACATCCGCGCCGGCGCCGGCGGTTGGGCCAGCGTCGTCGACCCGCCGGCAGCGGGTACGCCCGAAAGCCGCGCCCGCACCGTGGCGGCGTCGGCGGGACGCTCGGCGGGTGACTTGGCGAGCAGGTCCGCGACCAGCCGGTCCAGTTCGGCGGGTACGTCCGGTCGGCGGCTGCGGACCGGTGCGGGCCGCTCGGTGAGCTGCCGGTGCACGATCCCGATCGCGTTCTCCCCCTGGAACGGCGGCGTCCCGGCGAGCATGGCGTACAGGGTGCAGCCGAGACCGTACAGATCCGTCCGCCCGTCCACCGGGTCGCCTGTCACCTGCTCCGGGGCCATGTACTTGGCGCTGCCGAGGGCGACCGCGCTGCCGGTCAGATCGGCCTCGCCGTCGGCCTGCTCCAGCCGGGCCAGGCCGAAGTCGCAGATCTTGACCAGGCCGGTGGGCGTGACGATCAGGTTCGCCGGCTTGATGTCCCGGTGCACCACCCCGGCCGCGTGCGCGGCGGCCAACCCGTCGCAGACCTGGGTGGCGATCGAGACCGCCGTGCCGATGGGCAGGGGTCCGCGAGCCACGATCGAGGCCAGGCTGCGCCCCTCGACCAGCTCCATCACCAGGTACGGCGTCTCGTCGCCGGTGCCGACGTCGTAGACGGCCACGATGTTCGGATGGGTGAGCCGGGCCACGGTCCGGGCCTCCCGGCCGAACCGCTGCACCGCCGTCGGGTCGGCCAGACCCGGACCGGTCAGCTCCTTGATCGCGACCGGTCGATCCAGCCGCAGGTCGCGGCCGCGCCACACGGTACCCATGCCGCCGCTGCCCAGCAGCTCGTCGGCCCGGTACCGACCGTCCAGGATCCGCTCATTCATGATGTGCGCGAACGTACCCGGTGCCGACCACCACCGCGACACCCCACGGCGCCCGCCGGCTCGGCGGCGGTCGATCCGGTCCGACCGCGCGCGCCGACAAATCGCCCGGCCGCCGCCCACCGCACGCGTCCGAGCAGCGGGATGTCATGATCCCGTAATGATCGAAACGCTGCCACTGGCGCCGGCGGTTGTCCGGCCGCTGCGCACCTTCGCCGACGGCGACTTCGAGATGAGCACCATGTCCGGCGTGGCCGCCACGCTTGGCGCACCCAGCCCGGCGTCCGACGAGCGACTGGCCTGCTTCGACCTGCCGGGGGACCTGGTCCTGCAACTCGCCGCGGCCGACGACCGCGGCGAGCGGGTCGGCGCGGCCGTCGTGCCGCTCTGCGGCTGGGACCCGGGTACCGGTGGGGAACTCTCCGGACACGCCGAGCGCAGCGAGTACGACGCGCACTACGACGCGGCGCTGGACATCATCCGCTCGGCCGTCGGCGCACCGGACCACGACGGCATCGACAACGGGTCCTTCCCGCTCCGCTGGGCGGTGTGGCTGGGCCGCACCGGGCTGATGGCCCTGCAACAGAGCCACTACGACGACTGCCCGGACATCAACGTCTGGGTACGTCCCCGCCCGGCTGACGGCTTCGCGCCCACGCAGCCGTTCGCCGAGTGGCTCATCACGGCGCCATGACCGACGAGGGGACCCGATACACCGTGGAACCGGAATTCGTGGCCGGGCCGGGGCGCACGCTGGGCCGGAGAACCTTCGACTTCTCCCGCCAGGTGGCCGTGATGGCGATCGTCAACCGGACCCCGGACTCGTTCCACGACCAGGGACGGACGTACGCGCGCTGGACGCCGCCGTCCGGGCGGCCGACGCGGCGCTGGCCGCCGGGGCGGACTGGCTCGACTTCGGCGGCGTACCCTTCGCGCCCGGACCGGAGGTCACCGAGGCCGCGGAACTGGACCGGGTGGTCCCGCTGATCGAGGCGGTACGGGCCAGCACCGACGCGGTGATCTCGGTCGAGACGTACCGGCCGGCGGTGGCCCGGGCCGCGTTCGCCGCCGGCGCCGACGTGCTGAACAACACCAGCGGCCTGCACGACCTGGAACTCGCCGACGCGGTCGCCGAGGCCGGCGCCGGGCTCGTCATCACGCACAGCCTCGCCGGCCCCCGTACCCCGTTCCCCTGCCCGGCGTACGACGACGTCGTGGCCGAGGTCGGCGCCTTCCTGCTGGGCCGGGTGACGGCCGCGGTGGGCCGGGGCGTACCGGCCGAACGGATCGTCATCGACCCGGGCCACGACCTCAACAAGAACACCCGGCACTCGCTGGAGCTGACCCGGCGACTGCACGAGATCACCACGCTGGGCTACCCGGTGCTGGCGGCCGTCTCGAACAAGGACTTCATCGGGGAGACCCTGGACCGGCCGCAGGACGCGCGGCTGGAGGGAACGCTGGCCACCCTCGCGGTCTGCATCCTCCAGGGCGCCCGCATCGTCCGGGTGCACGACGTCGCCCCGGCGGTGGCGGCGGTGCGGATGGTGGAGGGCATCCTGGGCTGGCGGCAGCCCGCCTACGAGCAGCACAACACCCCACTGCACGTCGACCGCCACCAACCCGGCGGCCGGTAACCCCGGCGAGACCCGCTGGATCACCAGCCTCACCGGGGCGAGTCAGAATCGGATCGGGGCCGCCGCATGTTGGCGCACAACGTCCGTGCGCGACGCTGCTCGACCTGGATGTGCACCCGCACGTCCATCATGAGGGTGCTCCGGCACGCCGAGGTGTCGGCGACGATGGATATCTATTCGCAGGCGTCCTCGGGTGCCATTCGCGACACCCTCAATTGCCTGGGCGAGAGCCCGCGGTGACCCGCTGCTGTACTCCGCTGCTGCTGGAAAGCATCAGAGGGCACATCCGTCGATAGGATGTGCCCTCTGAATCTCTGTCGGGGTGGCGGGATTTGAACCCACGACCTCTTCGTCCCGAACTGGCGGCACGCCGGTCGGATCGGGTGTCATCCGAGGTCATGCGGTGTGCTGGGGTCGGCTCGGCTCGGGTCGGGTTCGGCGGGTGGGGTTGCTGTACTTCGCTGCTGTACTGCTCGTCGACGAGGAACCGCCCGAAGTGGGCGCGTCGCTGTAGCCAGTGCTGGCGGTCGTCGCAGGGGTGGGGCCGGCCGCACCGGCACAGGCTCAGGGCCGATTCGGCATGCTTGGTCAGCAGGATGTCCGCGTGAGCAACCTGTGCCCTGGCGTACTCACGGAAGGCCGCCGAGGTGTAAAGGGCTCCCACCGGTCACCGTCCCGGCCTGGGGGTGTGGCGGCGGCGCCAGAGGGCTTCGGCGACGGCGTCCACGGGATCGATGTCCCCGGCCGCCAGGCGCTCGCGTGTGACGGCGATCCAGGGCGGTGAAGCGGGGGTGGCCTGACCGCAGGCGGTGCGCATTCCCTGCTGTGCGAGCCGGGCCAGCCGGCAGGGGTCCCGTTGGTTCTCGTGCCAGCAGCCGGCGACCACGCAGAAGCCGAAGCTGTCGGGTCGGTGGGCCTCCCAGAGGGCGCGGGCCAGCCGCCACAGCAGGCGGTGCTGGCATTCAGCGGGCGGTTCCACGGGCGGGTTGTCGACATCGAAGGACATGCGCCGACCATCCCCGCCGGCGGCGGCCGGTTCCATGGCCAGCGGTCATGTCACGGTGACATGGGACGGCTCGACCAGCGCGAACGGTCGCCCTAGGCTGTCGACCTGAACACCTTGAGTAGTCGGAACGCGACGCTGGGAGCTGCCGTGTTGCCCGATCCGCTGCGCATACCCGGGGATGCGTGGTCGCACGGCGAGGTGCTTGCCGTCCTGGCCGCCCGCGACATCGGCGGGCTGTTCCGCTGGATCACGAGTCTCACCGGGGCGAGTCAGAGCCGGATCGGCGCCGCCGTCGGGCTGGAACAGGGCTACGTCAGCCGGATCATGGCCGGACGCAAGGTCACCTCGATCGACGTCCTCGAACGGATCGCCGACGGCTGCCGGATGCCCGACCAGGCGCGTACCACGATGGGCCTGGCACCCCGACAGGCCACACCACCAACCGACCCCGGTCGGCGCGTTCCCAGCGAGCCGCCGTTGCAGCGGACCTGGCGCGACGACGTACGCAGTGCCGCAGAGCTTTGGCGAGGTGACGTGAACCGTCGAGACGTGCTCCGGCAGGTGGCCTTCAGCTCCGCCGGCTACACCCTGCCGGCGCTGCGTTGGTTCACCGCCCCCGACCCGGCCCCGGTCACCCAGCCCGGCCGCAACACGGTCGGTCAACCCGCGATTGACACCATCCGGGCGATGACCGCGATCTACCGCCAACTCGACAACCAGTACGGCGGTGGGCACGCCCGCGACACCGTCGCCCGGTACCTCCACCAGGAGGTGACCCCACTACTCACCGACGGCCGGTACGACCACGCCACCGGGCAACGGCTGCTCAGCGCCGCCGCCGAACTGGCCCAACTCGCCGGCTGGCAGGCGTACGACACCGCCGAGCACGGCATCGCCCAGCGGTACCTGACCCTTGCCCTGGACTTCGCCCATGCTGCCGGAGACGACGGCCTCGGCGCGGAGATCCTCGCCGCGATGAGCCACCAGGCCACCTACCTCGGCCACACCGCCACCGGCCTCGACCTCGCCCGCGCCGCCGGCCAGACCGCGCGCCGCGCCGGGGTTCCCGTCCTGACTGCCGAAGCCCATGTCATGGAAGCCCACGCCCTGGCCAAGGCCAACGACGAACGGGCCTGCGCCGCCGCCCTGCACCAGGCAGAACAGGCCCTCGACCGGGCCGACCGCAGCACCGACCCGCAATGGCTCAGCTACTTCGACGAGGCATACCTGTCGGCCAAGTTCGGCCACTGCTTCCACGCCCTCGGCCGCAACACCCACGCCGAACGCTTCGCCGCCCGCTCCCTGCGGATGGACAACCGCTACGTACGCGGCAAAGCCTTCAACCTCGCCCTGCTCGCCAACGTCCACGCCCAGCAGGGCGAACCCGACCGGGCCTGCGCCATCGGCGCGGAAGCCCTGACCCTGACCGCCCAGCTACGTTCTGCCAGAGCCGTCCGCTACCTCCGCGACCTGCAAGCCCAACTCGCCCCGCACCGGCGGCTGCCCGCCGTCCGACACTTCACCGGCCGCGTCGACGCCACCCTCGGCCGGCGGCGCTGACCATCACAGTTCCCCGCGTGCCCTCCGCGCGACCAGCTCCAGCACCGCAATCACTGTGCCGGCACCGACGATCTCCCCCGGGCCACCAGCCCGTACGCCTCGTCGAGCGGGATCCAGGCGACCTGCTCTGCTTCGTTCACGTCCACGGGTGCGCCGATGTGCTCAGCCTGCCGGGCCAGGAAGAGAAGGTTCTCGGCGTCGGCAGTGCCGACCCACGGTTGGAAGGACAGCAACGGCTCGACCTCCTGGGGCCGCCAGCCGGTCTCCTCCTCGACCTCCCGCACGGCGCACTGCGCCGGGTGCTCGTCGTCGTCGACGTAGCCGCCGGGCAGCTCCCACACCCACCGGTCGAACACGAACCGGTGCCGCCGCATCAACAGCAGACGCTCTTGGTCGTCGAGCACGGCGAGCATGGCCGACCGGGGAGCCCGGATCACGTACTGCTCGAACCGAACCCCGTCGGGCAACTCCACCTCGGCGATACTCAGCCGCGCTCGGCGGGTGTCGTCCACCACCCGCTCGCCGTGGATGGTCCACCGGGTCAACTCCGTCGCCTGCTCCTCCACCACCCCGCCAGTATCCGCGCCGAACCCTCACCACGCGTCGTGGACAACGCCTCCCGGACGCACTGCTCGTGCCGCCACCCAGACGACGACGTCCAACACCGACCCCCGGCGGGGGGATGCGGTCCCAAGCTGTCGGCATCTGTCAGCTGGTAGCAGTCCGCATCGAGAAGCTGGAGCCAAGCCTCGTAGGATGACGCTCCGGATCAACGCGCATCGAGGCGCGCGCTGCCTCCTTGCTGCCTCACGCCTGACGTTCCCCGACAGCTACAGCGTCGCGGGCGGAGGAGCGGCCCTACTGGCCGGTAGGCCCTCAGCATGCGGACGGTAGTGATTGCAGCTCGGGACCCGTACACCCCCGAGGGGAACCTATAGTTCCAAGGATGTAATTTATAGGATCAAGCCGGATCCTATAAATCTGGGACGGAGATTGTAAGGTTTGGCGAAGGCGCTCAGCATCGCCTCGTCCGGTCGGAGGCAAGCGTGGACATCGAAGCGTTCAGGAAGTCACCGATGGGTGAACTTCGGCCCATCTCTGGACATGACGCCTACCTCGGACAAGACTACAAGCACTTCGCGTTCATGCCCTACCCGCTACCACCGAGCATCCCACTCTCTGAGCGGACGTACAGCCGGGTGGCCGAGGCGAGCATGGCAGTCGGGCGTCTTGACTTCGCCGTCCAGCGACTACCGAACCCATCCCTCTTGGTGCGACCCGCCCTCCGGCGTGAAGCTCAGAGCACCTCTGCACTTGAAGGAACCTACGCCCCGCTTGACGAAGTCCTTGAGGCAGACTACCTCGACGAAGCTCAACAGAGCGCCGAGCTTCGCGAGGTCATGAACTATGTCCGAGCAGCGGAGCGCGGGCTTCGACTTATCAACAAGAAGCCGATTTGCCTCAGCTTGATAGCAGAACTGCAAGAGATCCTAGTTCGAGGAACGCGGGGCGGCGGTTACGATGCCGGACGACTTCGCGAAAGACACGTTTATATTGGCGAGCGGCATCTCGGAATTGAGCTATCACGTTTTGTGCCTCCACTTTGGGGCGAAGATTTAATCCAAAGGGTCAGCGACTGGGAAAAGTGGATAAACGCCGAAGACGATATCCCGATCCTCGTTAAGGTCGCCGTGGGCCACTATCAGTTTGAAACACTTCACCCCTTCAGTGACGGAAACGGCCGAATGGGGAGGCTGGTAGTCACTCTACAGCTAGTAGAGGCGAAGTCGTTGAGCTATCCGGTACTAAACCTGTCGCCCTGGCTTAAGGAGCGAGAGAATCAATACAAGGATGAGATGCTGCAGGTCAGCATTACAGGCGACTTCAACTCGTGGGTAACCTTCTTTTGTGACGGGATTCTGGCACAAGCTAACAATGCCGTAAAGAAGATTGAAGACCTTCTCGCGGCACGGGCCGAGATGATGGAGACGCTTCGCAAGAAAAAGGTGCGAGGCGTAGTCCTCGACATTGCAGATTCTCTCATCGGGTACCCGTACATTACGGTATCTCGGGCCGCCGAACTCCATAAGGTGACGTACCCCCCCGCGAACAGCGCCATCGGCAAGCTAGTTGAGATGGGAATCTTGCAGGAAGTGACCGGCGAACGGTACGGGAGGATGTTCGTGGCGCCAAAGATTAGGGCAATCCTTACGTCCCGATAGCCGTAGCGAACAGGAGACGGGTCCTCCCTCTGCGCGACCACCTCGCCCGCCTCATCGACGCCTGCTGGCGACTCGGCCGCCCCACCCGGCACCACGTCACCCGGACAGCCGGGAAGACCGAAGACCGTCAAGGCGACCTTGACACCACACCCAACGTCTACGCCGGGCTGCGCCGCTGGGCGCACATGCTCGGCTACGGCGGCCACTTCCTCACCAAGGCCTGCCGCTACTCGGTCATCTTCGGCCAGCTCCGCGACACCCGCGCCGCCTACCGCCGCACCGAGCACGCCGACACGGTTGACAGCGACGACACGGCCGGCACGGTCACCGTGGGCACGCTGGCCTTCGTCGGCTCCGGCTGGCTCACCGACGGCGACGCCCTGCTCGCCAACACCGCCGCCGCCCAACGCCGCGAACGCCACCGCATCGGCCGCGAAGAACTCGCCCACGAGGCGTGGTCGGGGGTGGCGGCATGATCCAGCACCTCACCCCACGTTGGTACTGGCCCGCCGAGGTCGCCGTGCTGTTCGGCTTCGGCCTGTCCAAGGTCAAGATGAAGATCGCCACCCTCGGCGACTACCTGACCTACTGGCACCGGGAGGTCGTGCGCCCCAACCTCGCGCCGCTGACCTGCGCCACCTACGAGACGATCCTCCGGCTGTACGTGATCCCCGGCCTCGGCGGGAAGCGGCTCGACCGGCTCCAGGTGCGCGACGTACAGACCTGGGTCAACGAGGTGGCCCGCACCTGCCAGTGCTGCGCCCAGGGCAAGGACGCCCGCCGCCCCGAACTCAGACGGCGCTGCTGCGCGCTCGGCCGGTGCTGCGGCGACGTGCCGTCCGCCCGCACCGTCAAGGACGTCCGGGGCGTGCTGCGCTCCGCACTCAACCACGCCGCCACCGAGGAACTGGTCACCCGCAACGCCGCCGCCCTGGTCAAGCTCCCACCGGTCCGCCGCCGCCGGGGCCGGGCGTGGACCAGCGACGAGGCGCGTCGGTTCCTGGAGTCCGCGCGGGCCGACCGCGACCCGTTGTACGCCGCGTACGTGCTGATCCTGGTGCTCGGCCTGCGTAAGGGCGAGGTGCTCGGCCTCACCGGGGACGCCGTCGACCTGGCGGCGGGGGAGCTGTCGATCGGCTGGCAGTTGCAGCGGGTCGGCGGGCAACTGCTGCACCGGGAGACCAAAACGCAGACCTCGGACGCCATCCTCCCGCTGCCGGACATCTGCGCGGCAGCACTCGACCTCCGTCAGCAGGCGAGGAAGGCCGACCGCGACGAGGCGGGCATCGCCTGGCAGGGCTCGCCGCTGCTGTTCACCACCCGCTACGGAACCCCGGTGGAGCCGCGCAACTTCAACCGTTCCTGGGACGCCCGCTGCGCCCGCGCCGGAGTTCGGAAGATCACCGTGCACGACGCCCGGCGTACCTGCGCGACCCTGCTCGTCGACCTGGACGTGCACCCGCGCGTCATCATGCAGGTGCTCCGGCACGCCGAGGTGTCGGTGACGATGGAGATCTATTCGCGGGGCGTCCTCGGATGCCACCCGCGACGCGCTCAAGCGCCTGGGCGAGAGCCTGCGCTGACCGCTGCCGTACTCCACTGCTGCACATAGCGCTAGAGGGCACGTCCGTCGATAGGACGTGCCCTCTGATCTCTGTCGGGGTGGCGGGATTTGAACCCACGACCTCTTCGTCCCGAACGAAGCGCGCTGCCAAGCTGCGCTACACCCCGGTTGCCGTGCCGGGCAATAGTAGCTCACGCCCACCGACGGTCAAACCGGGTACCCCCGGCGGGGGCACCTCCCGGGTGTCAGCAGGGGATCAGCGTGAGCAGCGAAGCCTCGGGTGGGCAGGCGAACCGGACCGGCGCGGTGGGGTGGGTGCCCAGCCCGGCGGAGACGTGCAGCCAGGCGTCCGAGCCGGGCCAGCGGTGCAGACCGCGGGCCATCGAGCGGGGAAGATCACAGTTGGTGGTGAGCGCACCGTAGAAGGGCACGCAGACCTGGCCGCCGTGGGTGTGCCCGGCGAGCAGCAGCGCCAACCCGTCCTCGGCCATCGCGTCCAGTACCCGCGACTCGGGCGAGTGGGTGACGCCGATCGACAGGGCCGCCTCGGGCGCGACCCGCCCCGCGACGGACTCGTAGTCGTCCCGGCTCACGTGCGGGTCGTCCACCCCGACCAGTTCGATCAGCCGGCCGCCGGCCTTGATAGAGGTCCGGGCGTTGTTCAGGTCGGTCCAGCCGGCATTGACCAGCACGTCCCGGAGGTCCTCGTACGGCAGCTCGACGCCGTGCCGGTACCCCTCCTCGCCCCGGCGCGGCACGACGTACCGCAGTGGGTTCTTCCACACCGGCCCGGTGTAGTCGTTGGAGCCGAAGACGAAGGCGCCGGGGACGTCCAGCAGCGGCTGCAACGCCCGCAGCACCCCGGGCACCGAGCGCGGGTCGGCCATGTTGTCCCCGGTGACCACCACCAGGTCGGGGTCGGTGGCCGCGAGCGAGGCGACCCACGCCTGCTTGCGTCGCTGGCCCGGCATCATGTGCAGGTCGGACAGGTGCAGAATGCGCAGCGGTTCCGCGTCGGCGTCCAGCACCGGTACGTCGTACCGCCGGAGGGTGAACCGATTCCGCTCGATCAACGATGCGTATCCGAGGGTGGCGGCTCCGGCCACCGCGAGTCCGCCGGCCAGCCGCAGTACCGTGCGCTTTTCCATGCCTTCCAGAGTAGTTTGGGCGTCCATGAGCGCGTTGAAGGACCGGCTGACCACCGACATGCGTACCAGTCTCAAGGCCCGTGACGAGGTGACCACCTCGACCCTGCGGATGGCGCTGGCCGCCGTCGGGAACGCCGAGGTCGCGGGGGCGCAGAAGCGGGACCTCACGGACGATGAGGTGATGGCGGTGCTGACCAGGGAGGCCAAGAAGCGCCGGGAGGCGGCCACCGCCTTCGCCGAGGCGGGGCGGGCCGAGCAGGCGGCCAGGGAACGCGCCGAGGGCGAGGTGCTGGACCGCTACCTGCCGAAGCAGCTCGACGATGCGGAGCTGACCGAACTGGTCGCGGGGGCGCTGTCGGCCGGTGGGTTCAGCGGCCGTGCACAGATGGGCCCGGCCATGAAGGCGGCCCAGGCCGCGGTGGCCGGCCGGGCCGAGGGAGGCCGGGTGGCCGCCGAGGTACGTCGTCAGCTCGGCGCCTGAGGCTCGCGGGTGGTGCCCGGAGGGGCATGACGCGGCGACGGCTGACGAAAGTGGCCCCCTCCGGATGCGCTGCATCGGAGGGGGCCACTTCGTGTCGTCAGTTGCGGGGTCTGGGTGTGCTCGGTGGTGACGGGGCCTGCCCGTTACCGGGGCCGTTTCCGTTCCCCGGGCCGTTCCCGTCTCCGTTTCCGGAGCCGCCGCCGTCATCCGCCGGCTTGTTGTCCTTGCCGTTGCTGACCTGGATGATCACCTGGGCGCCCTCCGGCGCCTTGCCGTCCGGGTTGGTGCCCGCCGCGCTGCCGGCGGGGCAGCTTGAGTCCACCCGCCCGTCGCCGGTGCGGACCTCGAATCCGGCGTCCTTGAGCTTGGCGCGGGCGTTGTCGAGCGAATAGCAGCGCACCGACGGGATGGTCTTCTCGTCGCCCTGCACCATCTTGCTGCTGCTGCCCGGCCCCGGGAAGTCGATGGCGGGTTTGCCCTTCATGGCGTCCCGTAGGGCCTCGTAGACGGCCGGGTTCACGCCACCCTTGCCCTCGTGCTTCATCCGCTCGGTGGTCTGCGGCCAGTCCGGGTCGGCGAGGATGCCGGCGAAGGAGTACTGCTTGGTCATCGCCACCAGCGCGGCGGTCTTGTCCTGGTCGGTGGTGCCGGTCTTGCCGGCCACCGGCTTGCCGACCACCCGGTGCACGGCCGAGGCCGTGGCGCCGACGCACTTGGAGGTGGACGAGCGGTCCCCGACCGGGCAGCGGGCGGCGTCCAGCGCGGCCCGGGCCACGTCGGTCTTGAGCACCTTCTTGCAGCGGGGGTTGGCCACGTCCAGGTTGTTGCCGTCCTGGTCGGTGATCTTCTCGACCGGGATCGGCTCGCAGTAGGTGCCGTCCGCCGCGACCGTCGCGTACGCGTTGGCCAGGTCCAGTGGCGTGGTCGCCGAGACGCCCAGGGTGAACGCCCCCCAGCTCTCGGCGTTGGCCGCCAGGTACGCGTCGGAGTTGGTGTCGCTCAGCTTCCCGGTGAACTTGATGCCGAGGCGCTTGGCCACCTCGACGGCCTTCTCCGCGCCGACCGCCTGCTCCAGCGGGACGAAGTAGGTGTTCACCGACCTGCCGAAGGCGCCCCACATGGTGTACCGGCCGGCCTCGTTCGGCGCCGCGTTGCCGGGGCAGTAGAAGTGCGTGCCGGGGCAGGCGGCGGGGCTGTTCTTCTGGATCACATAGTCCGACTTGAAGATGTTCGGCGCGTTGTACGAGTAGTTGAGCGAGTAGCCGTTCTCCAACGCCGCGATCATCGTGAACATCTTGAAGGTCGACCCGGCCTGGTAGCCGTGGATGTCGCCGCCGCCGGTGAGCAGCGGGTTCGTGGTGTTCGGATACGTACCGCGGATCCCGAGCCTGCGCTTGGCCGGGTCGGTGGAGAGCTTGTTCTGTGGCTTGTCGGGATTGTCCAGCTTGTAGTTGCGGTTGGTGGCCAGCGCCCGCACCCGGCCGCTGCCCGGCTCGACGGCGGCCACCATGAGGGCCTCCTTCTTGCCGGTCGGCACGGAGCGTTCCACGCCGTCCTTGGCGCCCTGCTGAGCCTGCAGGTCCAGGCTGGTCACGATGCGGTAGCCGCCGGTCTTGAGCCGCCGCTCCCGGTCGTACGCGGTCGCCCCGAAGGTCTCCTGGGACAACCACCAGCGGTAGAAGTAGTCGCAGAAGAAGCCCCACTGGTTCTTGTTGGCGGCCACGCAGCCGTTCGGGGTGGGCTTGCCCTTGACCGTGAGCTTGGCGGCCTTCGCCTTCTCTGCCTGCTCGGGGGTGATCGCGCCGATCTCCTGCATGTTGGCGATCACGTAGTTGCGCCGGTCCAGCGCCTTCGGGTACTTCTCGGGGTCGGTCGGGTCGAAGCCGTCCGGGGCCTTGACCATGCCGGCGAGCATGGCGGCCTCCTCGATCTTCAGGTCCTTGGGCTTCTTGCCGAAGTAGACCTGGCTGGCGGCGTACACCCCGTACGCGCCGTTGCCGAACGGCGCGATGTTCAGGTAGCGCTCCAGCACGCCGTCCTTGCCCAACTCCTTGTCGATCTGCATGGCGTAGCGCATTTCCTTGAGCTTGCGCGCCGTGGTGTCCTCGGTCGCCGCCACCACGTCCCGGGGCCGGCTCGCCGAGTAGGAGATGGCCATCCGGACGTACTGCATGGTGAGGGTGGAGGCGCCCTGCTGCTGCGTCCCGGCGTTGCTGTTGTTCACGAAGGCGCGGACCACGCCCTTCATGTCGACGCCGTTGTGCTGGTAGAAGTTGTGGTCCTCGGCCGCCACGATGGCCTGCCGCATGATCAGCGGGATGTCCTTGATCGGAATGTCCCGGCGGTTCTCGTCGAACATCGTCGCCAGCACGGTCTTGCCGTCCGAGGCGTACAGGTAGCTGATCTGCGGCGCTCGTTTGACGGTCAGTTCCGTCGGGAGCTTGTCGAAGGTCTCGGCCGCGGCCTTCGCTGCGAGGCCGGACATCGCCACGGCGGGGAAGGCGGCGGCGGCCACGACGACCCCGGCGAGGAGGCCGCAGATCAGCAGCGACGCGGCATTGGTCAGCGGGTTGTGATCACGCTTGCGCAACCAAGTCACCCCGACAGGGTACGGGAAAGCACAACGAAGTCCCGCGCGGCGTACTTTCCCCATTTCCTGCCGGCGCCGGTCTCGTTGTGCTAGACGCATGGCCCCTGACGTGCGGACATGGGCGCACCGGCGCCAAGTCTCCACCATGCCAGCGGCTTTCGCGGCGTTTTCCCGGAACGTCACCGGGTAGACGCCGACCCGCAGACACCGCGGACGTCTGGAGTGTCCGGATTGATGGATTTGGCCGACAACGTTGCGTAATCACCCGACTACAGAGCATGATGGTCGAGCGAGGGAAATCGCATGCCGTGTGTCGTGCCCGGGGGTCGGGGACGGCAGACGACCGGGGGGTTGGTTGCCGACTGGTTCGGCACGAGTCGGTAGCAACTATGAGGGGGGACGTAGACAGATGGGCATGATGCCGGATTGGCCCACAATGGCGGCGTGTCAGAACGGTGACCCGGACGCGCTGTTCGTACAGGGTGCCGAGCAGAACGTCGCGAAACGGATCTGCCGGAGCTGTCCGGTGCGGTACGAGTGTCTCGCCGACGCGCTCGACAACCGCATCGAGTTCGGTGTGTGGGGCGGGATGACCGAGCGCGAACGCCGGGCGCTGCTCCGCCGGCACCCCCAGGTGACAAGCTGGCGCAAGATGTTCGAGGCCGCCATGCGGGACCGGGAGAAGACCCTGGTCACGAGCGGCTGATCGCCGTACCGATCGCCCGCAGCCCGTCGACGTCGTGCACGTCGGCGGGCTGCGCCGTCACCGCCACCACCGGCACCGCCGGGAAGTCGTCGGTGAACCGGCGGGCCACCCGGCACTCCCGCTCGGCCTGGTCCAACAGCGCGGCGTGCGACCGCAGCGTCTGCACCGTCCCGTCGTGGCCGCCGAGCCGGGCCAGCCGCTCCGCGGCGGCCGTGCTCTCCGCCGCGCTCGGGTCCGGCGTGGCCGGCAGGTGCACCCGGTTGAGCACGAGGCCCACCAGCGGCATCCGCTCCGCGCGCAGCCGGCCCGCGAAGTAGGCCGCCTCCCGGACCGCGTCCGGCTCCGGCGCCGCGACCAGCAGGAACGCCGTCTCCCCGGCCTGCAGGATCCGGTACGTCTGTTCCGCGCGCTGCCGGAATCCGCCGAACATCGAGTCCAGCGCCGCCACGAAGCCGGACAGATCAGTGAGCAACTGGGTGCCGAGCACCTTCTGCACCGCCTTCGAGAACATCCCGAACGAGGCGGTGACCAGGTTGAACATGCTGCGCCCGCCACCACGGGCCGGGGCCAGCAGCAGGCGCAGCATCCGGCCGTCGAGGAACCGGGAGAGCCGGGCCGGCGCGTCCAGGAAGTCCAGCGCGGACCGGGACGGCGGGGTGTCCACCACGATCAGGTCCCAGTCGCCGCGGGCGTGCAGCTGACCCAGCTTCTCCATCGCCATGTACTCCTGCGTACCGGCGAAGGTGGAACTCATCGCCTGGTAGAAGGGGTTCGCGAAGATCTCGGCGGCCTTCGCCGGGTCGGTGTGCTGGGACACCACGTCGTCGAAGGTGCGCTTCATGTCCAGCATCATGGCGTGCAGTTCGCCGCCGGAGCCGACGTCGATGCCCTTCACCTGGCGGGGGGTGTTGTCCAACTCGGTCAAACCGAGCGACTGGGCCAACCGGCGGGCCGGGTCGATGGTCAGTACGACCGTGCGCCGGCCATGGTGCTCGGCGGCGCGCAGTGCCAGCGCGGCGGCCGTGGTCGTCTTGCCCACCCCGCCGGAGCCGCAGCACACCACGATCCTGATGCCGGGGTCGGCGAGGATCTCGTCGACATCCAGCGGCGGCGCGGCATCGGCTTCGGGCACGATCCGAGCGTATCGGGGGACCGCTGCTCCGGCCGCCCGGTGTGCCGGACAGCCGTGGTTCACTCCGCCGCCGCCAGGACCGCGGCCAGGGTGTCCAGGCCGGCCCGGTCGATCCCGTCCGGTATCACCGGCAACTCCAGCAACGGCCGCCCCAGCTCGATCAGATCCGCCCGCAGCGACGCCTCCAGCGAGCGGCGGACGAGATCGTCCCGGGCCTCCGCGTAGAGACCGGTGACCACCGAGCGGTCGGCCGGCAGCCCGGCCGCGACCAGCCCGCGGCGTAGCTCGGCCTGGCTCACCCGGCCGGTCGTGCCCGCCTCCATCGGCGTGCGGGCCGCGTTCACGATCACCCGGCCGAGGGCGATCCCCAGCCCGTCCAGCTCGCCGATCGCGTCGATGGTCTCCTGGACCGGCATCTCCTCCAGCAGCGTCACCACGTGCACGGCCGTGATGGGCGAGCGCAGCAGCGCGGCCACGCCCTCACTCTGGGTCTTGATCGGTCCGACCTTCGCCAGCCGCGCGGCCTCCGCGGTCACGTTGAGGAATCGCCCGATGCGCCCGGTGGGCGGGGCGTCCAGCACCACGGCGTCGTACGCCCGGCGGTTGCCCACCGTCCGGGTGGTCGCCTCCTTGACCTTGCCGGTGAGCAGGACGTCGCGCAGCCCCGGCGCGATGGTGGTGGCGAAGTCGATGGCGCCGAACTTGCGCAGCGCCTTACCGGCCGCGCTCAGCCGGTAGAACATGTCGAGGTATTCGAGCAGCGCCTCTTCGGGGTCCACGGCCAGCGCCCGGACCTCGCCGCCGCCGGCAACGGTGGCGATCCGGCGCTCCTCGTACGGCAGGTGCCCCAGACCGAACAGCCCGGCGATGCCCTGCCGTCCCTCAACCTCGACCAGCAGGGTCCGGCGCCCGTCCGCGGCGAGCGCCAGCGCCAGCGCGGCGGCCACGCTGGTCTTCCCGGTCCCGCCCTTGCCGGTCACGACGTGCAGCCGGGCCGGCCAGGACTCGGCCACCGGCCCGACCGACTCGGTTGCAGATCCCACGTAGTGAGCCTAACCAGCGGGACGCGTCCCGGGCCGCCGGCCGGTCAGGCGACCTCGCACACCCACCAGCCGGCCTGGTCCACGACGGTGAGGGTGAGCTGCTGCTCCGCGAAGCGCTCGTCTCCGGTGATCATCGTCAGCCTGGTGGTCACCACGGCCCGCTCGCTGTTCTGGTCGGCGACGACCGGCGGGGTCCACCGGAAGCGGGGATTCGGGTACGTCGTGCCGTAGCCCTCGATCTCCTCGATCTTCTTTGTGATCTTCGCCTTGTCCCGGGCCGCCGGGCAGACCAGGGCGGCCGCCTCGGTCACGTCGCGGTCGAGGTAGACCGCCCGGAGGAAGCCGTCCGTGGCGGCCACCGGGTCGGGCGCCCCGTCGCCGTCGCCGCCGCGCAGCAGCAGGAACGCCGTCAGGCCACCGCCGCCGCAGAGCAGCAGTACGACGCCGAGCACGACCGACGCGATGAGCAGGTGGCGCCGTTTGCCCGGCGGTGGTGCGCCGGCCGGGAGAGTGGCGGGCGACGCCGGGGTGCCGGGGTGGGCCGGGACGCCAGAGTGGGCCGGGGCGTAGGCCGGCGGCCCGTACGGCGGATAACCCGGCGGGGTGGGGAAGCCGGTCTCGCCGAACTCCACCGTCCCGCGCTCGTCCGGCTCCGGCGGACCGGGCTTGTCCGGCGCCGGTCCGGTGGCGCCGGGCCAGCGTGCCGGCGTGCCGGCCGGGACCGGCGGTTGCGGTTCGGCCGCGGCGCTCGGCGGGGCGTCGGGGCCGGGATCGCCGGCGGCGGCCGAGCCACCGGGAGCGGGAGAGCCGGGCGCCGTCGGGGCGACGGGGTCGGCCGGAGAGCGCTCGCCGGGGGCCGGTCCGTCCGGGCCGCGCGGTTCAGTCATGGTTCTCCCCCGGGGGGCGTCGCGTTGGTCCCCGGTGGCGCCGAGGGACCGGGTGTTCGTCGGAATCGCGAACTGTCATCCGCGTTCCGCTGAGCGTAGTCGGCCGGGCGCCGGTCCCGCGTCGTGGCGCGGATGAATTGAAACCCGTCGTGACAACTAGTCACGGCGTGAGCGCGCCCTGTTGTTATCCCCTGGTCGGCTGCCTAGAGTTCGGCTAGGCCGCGGTTCGCCGGCCGAGGGAGGCGACCAATGCGGAATGACTTCGACAACTCCGGGCGGGCCCACTTCCGGCCGCGGCCCCGCGCGTCGCGCGGTTCCGCCGGCGCCGGGCGAGAGGCCGGGACCGGGGACGCCGAGGCCGACGCCGGTCATCCGGTCGCGCGGCGCAACGAGCGGCGCTACCTGCGGGTGAACGATCCGACCGGCGCGCAACCCCAGGATGTCTCACCCGGGCTGCGCCGGGGCGCCGACCATGAGGAGGCACCGGGGTACGTGATCCACCTGCCGGTCCGCGTCTGCACGGCGGCCTCGGCGGTGGACCTCGCGTACACGGTCGCCGCGGTGCTGGCCGCGCTCCCCGAGGTCGACCCGGGCGAGACCACCGTCTCCACCGTCGACGACCAGAACAACCGGCGCCGCGTCTTCTGCGACCTGCCGCTGCCCGACCGCACCCGCTGTTCGCGGCCGTTCGCCCACCCGGGAGCCTGCGGCGGGGCGGAGCCGGGGCTGCGGCACTGACCCCGGCGCCCGCGCGATCCCCGGCGGCGCGGCGCACCCCAGCCCACGGTTTCGCCGCCTGGCCGTCGGCCGGAACTCCTGCCGGGTAGGGCGGGCGCCACGATCACGACGACGGCGACTTGGCTTACAGTGGGTCGCGTCGAGATGCCTTCTCGGCTGTGCCCCGGGGCGTTGCGGCGCCGCCGGGGCTCTTCGTAGAAGGGTTTTCCCGTAATGCAGAAGTGGGAGTACGCCACCGTCCCGCTGCTGGTCCACGCGACCAAGCAGATCCTCGACAACTGGGGTGAGGACGGTTGGGAACTGGTGTCCGTGGTGCCGGGCCCGAATCCCGAGCAACTGGTCGCGTACCTGAAGCGGCCCAAGGCATGAGCGCGGAGGCCGCCGACCGGCCCGATCCGCGGGGCCGGCTCGCCGAGTTGGGGCTCGACCTTCCGCAGGTCGTCCCGCCGCTGGCCGCGTACGTGCCCGCGGTGCAGTCCGGGCGGCACGTCTACGTCTCCGGGCAGCTCCCGTTGGTGGACGGGCAGCTTCCGGTGACCGGCAAGGTGGGTGCCGAGGTCCCGCCGGAGCAGGCCAAGGACCTGGCCCGGCAGTGCGCGCTGAACGCCCTCGCGGCGGTCGACGGCCTGGTCGGGCTGGAGCGGATCGCCAAGATCGTGAAGGTGACCGGGTTCGTCGCCTCGGCCGCCGGGTTCACCGGCCAGCCGTCGGTGATCAACGGCGCCTCCGAGCTGTTCGGCGAGGTCCTCGGCGAGGCCGGCCGGCACGCGCGGAGCGCGGTCGGGGTGGCCGAGCTGCCCATGAACGCCCCGGTCGAGGTCGAGGTCATCGTCGAGATCAGCTGAGCCCGGCGGAGGCGGGCACAGCCCTGCCGTCGCCGACCGGGCGCACCCGGACGGTGGCCGCGCCGGGAGTTGTCATCCGCGGGTCGTACCATCGCAGCCATGACCGGGCACGTGACCGCGCCGGCGGCGGCGCTGGCCGAGGCGTTGCCGGGTTGGGTGACCCTGCTGCGGGCGCCCAACCCGGGCCCGATGACGCTTGACGGCACCAACACCTGGGTGCTGCGCGCGGCGGCGGGCGAGCCCGCGGTGGTGGTGGATCCGGGGCCGCTCGACGAGGGCCACCTTGCGGCCATCGCGGCGCAGGCACCGGTCGGCCTGGTGCTGATCACCCATGGCCATCACGACCACACCGAGGGCGTTCCCCGACTGCGGGAGCTGCTCGACGGCGTACCGGTGCTGGCCGCCGACCCGGCGCACACCAACGGCGGCTCGCCGCTGACCACGCCCGGTGCGCGGCTCGGCGGGTTCGGCTTCGGGATCGACCTGGTCGTCACGCCCGGCCACACGGCCGACTCGGTCTGCTTCCTGGTGCGTCCGGTGGGCGATCCGGCCCCGGCGCCGGCCCGAGACGTCCGGCCCACCCCCTCGACCCCGGACGTCGCGCTGTTCAGCGGGGACACGATCCTGGGCCGCGGCACCACCGTCGTCGCCCACCCGGACGGGGACCTCGGCGCCTACCTGGCCAGCCTGGAACTGCTCGGCGGCTACGACGGGGTGCCGGTGCTGCCGGGACACGGGCCGGCGCTGGCCGACTGCGCCGCGGCGGCCCGGTTCTACCTGGCGCACCGGCTGGCCCGGCTGGACCAGGTCCGGCAGGCCGTGGCCGGCGGCGCGCGTACCCCCGAGCAGGTGGTCGAGGTGGTCTACGCCGACGTCGACCGCTCCCTCTGGTGGGCGGCCGGCTGGTCCGTCCGGGCCCAACTGGATTACCTGGAACGGGGCGGCCGGGAATCAGCGGAGCCGGCCCGCGGGTTGGATACAGCGTGACCTGCCCGGTGTGTGGAACCGTCGCCGTGCCCGGCGCCCGGTTCTGCCACAACTGCGGCGCGGCACTGCCGGCTGCGGCCACCCTGCCGGCGACCGAGCGACGGGTGGTGACGGTCCTCTTCGGCGACCTGTCCGATTTCACCTCCTGGTCCGAGGACCTGGATCCCGAGCGGGTCGGGGCGGTCACCGACCGGGTGCTCGCGGCGCTCGCGGGTGCGGTGAAGACCTTCGGCGGCCACGTCGACAAGCTGACCGGCGACGGGATCATGGCCGTCTTCGGTGCCCCGGTCGCGCACGAGGACGACGCCGAGCGGGCCGTGCGGGCGGCCCTGTCGATGCAGCGTGCGGTCCGCCGGGTGCTCGACGACGAGCAGGGCGGCGGCGCCCCGCTGGGCCTGCGGGTGGGGCTGAACACCGGTCAGGTCGTCGCCGGGATGCAGGCCGCCCTCGAATACACGGTCATCGGCGACACCGTGAACACCGCCGCGCGGCTGGCCGACGCCGCGGCCATCGGCGCCGTGTACGCCGGAGCCACCACCTCGGCCGCCACCCGGCACGTCGCGTCCTGGCGACGGCTGCGCCCGCTGCGGCTGAAGGGCAAGCGGGCACCGGTCGAGGCGTACGAGCTGCTGGGTCTGCTCGACGCGCCGGGCACCCGGTCGGGCCTCGGCGACGAGGCGCCGTTCGTGGGCCGGGAGACCGAGCTGGGCCGGATCGCCGGGCGGATCGCCGAGGTGATCGACCGCGGCCAGCCCCGGGTGCTGCTGATGACCGCCGAGGCGGGCATCGGCAAGACCCGGTTCGCCGCGGAGGTCGAGCGGCTGGCCGCCGGGTACGCCGTGGGCCCGGGCCGGTTCGCCGCGCACACCGGCGCCCGGGTGCTGTCGGTGCACTGTGCGGCGTTCGGCGAGCGTCGCCGGCTGGCCCCGCTGGCCGACCTGGTCCGGGCCGTGATCGGCCTGCCGACCGACTCCGCCAGCGCGGTCGCCCGGCCGGTGGTGGAGGAACGGCTGCGCCGGCTCGGGCAGCGGCTGGCCCGGCTCCGGCCGGATCCGCCGCCGGTGGCGGTGGACCTGCTGCTCGGTCTGCTCGGCTACCCCGAATCGCCGTCCGTGGGAGCCACCTCCGGCGAGCCCTCGGAGTGGTCCGCCCGCGGCCCGGTGCCGGACGCGGAGGCGGTGCCGGCCGCCGTGGCCGAGCTGCTCAGTGCCATGGCGGTGGAGAGCCCGCTGGTGATGATCGTGGACGATCTGCACGACGCCACCCCGGAGACGCTCGACGCGCTCGGCGTGACGCTGTCCCGGCTCAGCGGTTCGGTGCTGGTGCTGCTGCTGGGCCGGCCCGAGCTGGTCCGCACGGCCGGCGCCTTCACCCGGGTCGCCGACGCCGAGGTGTATCCGCTGCCGCCGCTGCGCGGCGCGAACGCCGCCCGCCTGCTCACCAGCTACCTGGAGGGCGGCCGGCTGCCGCAGTCCGACGCCGACCGGCTGCTCGCCACCGCCCAGGGAAACCCCTACTACCTGGCCGAACTCGTCACGCTGCTGATCGAGCGGGGCGCGCTCACCACGGTGCTCGACCGGGAGGACGGCGCCTCGCCGGGCGCGGCTACCGGTTGGCGGCTGGCACCCGGATCACTGGGCAGCCGGCTGCTGTCCCGGGACCTGGCCGCGGTGCTCGCGGCCCGCATCGACGCACTGCCCGCGGAGGCCCGCTCGGTGCTGCGCGACGCGGCCGTGGTGGGCGACACCGTGCCGGCCGGCACCCTGGAAACGCTGCGCGAACGCCGCACCGGCGGCCGGCCGTCCGCGGTGGCCGGGATCGAGTTCGAGCGTGCGGTGGAGGAACTGCTGCAACGCCGGATGCTGCACCGCAACCGGGAGGGGTTCAACTTCGCCACCCCGCTGCTGCGGGAGGCCGTCTACGCCGGCATCGGCAAGGCGGACCTGGCCGAGCGGCACGCCACGCTGGCCCGGTGGGCCATGCCGGTCGCCGGGTCCGGCCAGCCGCCCCGGCTCGGCGGGATGTCCGAGGCAGCCCGGGACGCCTTCGTGGCCGAACACGTCGAACGGGCCGCGGCGCTGGCCGACGCGGTGCGCCTGCGACCCGACGCGCTGGCCCGCAGCGTGCTGCCGCTCGGCGTGGCGGCGCTGACCCGGCTGGCCCGCCGGCAGCTCGCCGCCGGGGAGCCGGCATTCGCCGTCGAGTACGCCGAGCGGGCGGCGCGGCTCTCCGCCACCGGTCTGGCCAGCAGCGACCGGCTGGTGCACGCTCGGGCCCTGCTCCAGGTCGGCCGGCCGGAGAACGCGCTCGCGTTCGCCGAGAAGATCGGCGCCAACGCCGGTGACGACATCGCCAGCCGGGCCGGCGCGTTGCTGCTGGCCGGGCAGTGCTACCAGGCGCTCGCCGACCCGAACCGGGCCGTGGCGAGCTGGCAGGAGGCGCTGGCCGTGGCTTCCGACGCCGGGCTCGCGCCGCAGCGGGCCTCGGCCATGCGCCGGCTCGGCATGGCCGACTTCGTCAGCGGTCGGTTGAGCGAGGCCAGCAGCCGGTTCGCCGGGGCGTACCAGGTGAACCTGGCGGCCGGGGACCGCCGCGGGCAGGCCTGGTCGTTGCAGAACCTGGCCTGGGTGACCACGACCCGCGGCGACTTCGCCGGCACGGACGCGGTGCTCGGCCGGGCCGCCCGACTCTTCGCCGAGCTGGGCGACCCGGTGGGCCGGGCCTGGATGCGGGGCACCACCGCGTTCGCCCGGCTGCTGGCCGGGCGGCTGCGCGAGGCCCGCCGGCTGGCCCGGGTGTTCCTGCCGTTCGGGGAGCGGGTCGGCGAGTCGTGGGCGGTCGGCACCCTGCGTGCCGTGGAGGCGTTCGCCGCCGCGGAACTCGGCGAGCTGGCCGAGGCCGACCGCGAGGCCCGCCGGGCGTACCGCGACTTCGCGGCCGCCAGCGACGACTGGGGGCGCGGCTTCGCGCTGGTCGTGCGGGGGTGGTCGCCCGCGGGCTGGGCGAGCCGGACCACGCGTACGACCTGCTCAGTCACGCCCTGGAGTACGGCGCGTTGACCAGTCACCCGCTGCTGACCGGGATGGCCGGCACGCTGCGCGGGTTCGTGGCGCTGGACGGCGGTGACCCGCTGGCCGCCGAGCGGGACGCCCGCGCCGTACTGGCCGCCGTGGAACCGCACAATCCGCTGGCCCCGGCCCAGGTGGGGCCGCGGGTACTGCTCGCGATGGCCCGACTCGCCGCGGGCGACCCCGGGGCAGCGGTGGAACTGCTGGAGCCGATCGCCACCGCCGAGGAGGCCCCGGCGCTGCTGTTCTCCCGGCGACAGGCGCTGGCCCGGTACGCCACGACGCTGCTCGCCGTCGGGCGTACCAGCGACGCCGTGGACTGGGCGCGGCGGTCCATCGAGGCGCCGGCCGAGGACGTACGCAGTCATGTCATCGCCGCCGAGGCGCTGGCCGAGACCCTCGCCGCGGCCGGGCTCCGGCAGGAGGCGATGACCGCGGCGGACGATGCGGTGCGGTTGGCGTACGCGACCCAGCAGGCGGGGGAGCGGCCGGGTGCGGACGCCCTGCGGGCCCGGCTCGCCGACCCGCCCGGGGACGTTCCGGTGCTCACCGGCGGTTCGCCGCTGCCGTCCCGGCCGCTGGGCTGAGGTCGCCGCCCGCGCGGCGGACGGCGGCGGATGGCTGCGGCGGATGGCCGCGGCGGATGGCGGCGGATGGCGGCGGGCCAGGGCCGGATGGTCGCGGCGGGCGGAGGTCGCACGGTCCGGGTTGGCGCATCGGCGACCGCCGGTCGGGATCAGGGTGGAGACCGGAATCGGTCCGCGTCATCGCTTAGGTATTTTCGTTGCGTGACAGAGACCGTTCCGGGCCGGCCACCCCTGCCTGCGGTGCCCGGCCTGACCGATCTGTCACTCTTTGCCCGGGGTGGCTACGCGACGGTCTACCGCGCCACCCAGGTGTCGGTCGGGCGCGAGGTCGCGGTCAAGGTGGAGAACCGCACCCTGGACAGCGAGCGCGACCAGCAGCGCTTCCTGCGTGAGGCGCGGGCGGCCGGCCGGATGTCGTCCCACCCGCACGTGGTCGACCTCTTCGACGTGGGCGTCACGACCGACCAGCACCCCTACCTGATCATGGAGTTGTGCGACGGGTCGTACGCCGAGCGGATGCGCAGCGCACCGCTGCCCGCGGCGGAGGCGCGCGACCTGGGAGTGAAGATCGCCGACGCGCTGGCCCACTCGCACGCCGCCGGTGTGCTGCACCGGGACGTGAAGCCGGCGAACATCCTGTACTCGCACTTCAACTCGGCCGTGCTGGCCGACTTCGGGCTCGCGGTGCTGGCCGAGATGCGGGACCCCACCGTCACCCTGGAGGTGCTGACCCCGGCGTACGCGCCGCCGGAGATGTTCCACCACGCGCCGCCGGCGCCGGCCGTCGACGTGTACGCGCTGTGCGCCACCCTCTACGCCGTGATGTACGGCCGGCCGCCGCGCTGGCAGGAGCGGGACCCGAGCCTGGTGATGTTGATGGAGATGTTCCAGCAGCCGGTGCCCGACCTGCCCGGCGTACCGCCGGCGCTGGTCGACGTGCTGCGCCGGGGCATGGCCAACGAGCCGGGCGAACGACCCAGCGCGACGGAACTGCGCGACCTGCTGGCGGACGTACCCCTGGCCGGTCCGGCCGGGTCGCGGCCCGGTCCGGCGCCGGTGCCGGCTGCGACCCGGCCGGCGACCGGCGGCGCGCCGGCCGGTCCCGCCGCGGACCCGCCGGCGGCGGAGCCGGTCACGGTGCGCACGCCGGCAGCGGCGATCGCGCCGCCACCCCGCTACTCCCGCTGGCAGGTGGCGGTCACCCTGGTCGGCGCGGTGTTCCTGCTGGTCACGGTGGGCGCACTGTCCTGGTACGCCGGCCGGCACCCGGGCGGCAGCGCCGGACCGTCGGCCACGGCCGGCCCCGGACGCCGCCCGGCACCTCCCCGGCGGCCGCCGGCACCACGCCGGGCGGCGGCGCCACGGCCGCGCTGCCCGGTTGCCGGAACGGGCTGCCGTCCGGGGCGCGCTGCCCGGCCACCCCCGAATGCTTCGGCCCGGTGCGCATCCGGGGAACGGCGGCCGAGGCCGAACCGGCGACCTGCGCCGGCCGGCACACCTGGGAGACGTACGCCCTCGGCGAGCTGCCCGCCGACGTCGACCCGCAGGACCACGACTCGGTCCGCACCCGGGCGGCCAGCCAGGTCTGTACGAGCGGGACCTTCGCCCGGGTCACCGGCTACGGATCCACGACCGGCTGGCGGTTCGAGGTGCTGCCGCCGGACCGGGCCGCCACCGAGGCGGGCGACCGCAGCTACCGCTGCCTCGCGGGCAAGGGCGTGGACGGGCTGACCGGGCCGACCCTGGGCAACTGACCCGGCGCGACGCTTCGCCGGCTTCCCCTCGTTGGTCAGTACGGGCCGTTGGGGTCCCGTGCCGTGTGCCTTGCCGGGGGTAATCGAATGCGTCTACCACGCCGTCTCGTCGTCGCCGGGGTCGTCGGGACCGTTCTGCTGGGACTGTCGGGCGCCGCGCCGGGAATCGCCGGCCCGCCGCGCGGCACGCCCGCGAATGCCGCGCCGCCGGCCGGTGTCGCCCCGCTCGCCGGTGTCGCCCCGCCCGCTCGCGTCGCGCAGCCGGCCGGTGCCGCGCCGCCCGCCCGGGTCGCGCCGGCCGGCGCCGACCGGACGACCGCGGCCGAGGCGCGCCGGGTGGATCGCGTGCCCACCCCACGGCTGGACTGGTACGGCTGCGACGACTCGGCCGAGTGTGCCACGGTGCGGCTGCCGCTGGACTACGACGACCCGCACGGCGCCACCACCGAGATCGCCCTGCTGCGGATACCCGCCCGGGACCAGCGGCACCGGATCGGCAGCCTCTTCGTGAACCCCGGCGGGCCGGGCGGATCCGGAACCGAACTCGCCCGGTACGCGCCGTTCCTGTTCAGCGACGCGGTGCTGGACCGGTTCGACGTGGTGGGCGTGGACCCGCGCGGGGTCGGCGCCAGCGAGCAGTTGCGCTGCTTCCCCAGCGTCCGGGAGCAGACCCGGGCGTACGCCGGTCTCGCGGTGCCGTTCCCGCTGGGCGCCGCCGAGGAGCGGGCCTGGGTCGCATCGTCGCAGGCGATCGGCCGGGGCTGCGCCGGCACCGGCCGCCGGCTGGCCGGCGCGATGTCGACCGCGGAGGTGGCCCGCGACCTGGACGTGCTGCGGCGGGCGGTCGGCGACCAGAAGCTGAGCTACCTCGGGTTCAGCTACGGCAGCATCCTCGGGCAGTACTACGCGAACATGTTTCCCGACCGGGTCCGGGCGCTGGTCGTCGACGGGGTGCTGGACCCGCGGGCCTGGGTGGGCGACCGGGCCGCGCCGGACCTGCTCCAGGACGACCGGCTGCGCAGCGCCGACGGGTCCTACCGGGCGCTGCGCGAGATCCTGAACCGCTGCGGCCGGGCCGGCCCGCGGCGCTGCGAGCTGGCCGCGGCCGGTGACCCGGTCGCGAACTACGACCTGGTGGCCCGCCGGCTGCGGGCCAAGCCGTTGGTGCTGACGGATCCCGACGGCGGCCGGACCGTGGTGAGCTACGCGATGTTCGTGATGGCGACGCTGTTCGACCTGTGGACCCCGGACGGCTACGACGACCTGGTCGAGACCGTCCGGCAACTGCTCGTGCTCACCGACCCGAAACGCGCCGCCGCGGCCCGGACCGCCCGGCCGGCGTCCGAACTGGCCCGGCTGCTGGCCCCGGCGCCCGCCGCCGTACCCGCCGGGCCGGCGGCCGGCCCCGGCCGGATCCCGCGCTTCGACTTCCCGTACGACGACTCCATCGAGGCAGCCTCCGCCGTCACCTGCACCGACGCCGTCCACCCGGCCCGGGCGCAGGACTGGCCCCGGCTCACCGCCCGTGCCGACGAGCGGGCCGCGTACTTCGGCCGGGCCTGGAGCTGGGGTACGGCCATCTGCGCCGGCACGACCTGGACGGTGCGGGACGAGGACGCCTACACCGGGCCGTTCAACCGGTGGACGGCGGCGCCCGTGCTGGTGGTGGGCGGCTACTGGGACCCGGCGACAAACTACGCGGGCGCGGTGTCCGCGGCGGCGCTGCTGCCCAACAGCCGGCTGCTGTCCAGCGACAGTTGGGGCCACACGTCGTACGGCACCTCGCACTGCGTCACCGGCTCGGTCGACGCGTACCTGCTCTCCCTCACGCTGCCCGCGGAGGGGACGGTGTGCGTCGGTGACATCCAGCCGTTCGCGGCGGACCCGACGGACCCGGCGGACCGTGCGGATGCGGCGGGTGCGGCGGCGGCCGGCCGGTCCGGCCGGACCGGCTGATCCGCCGCTACCCGGTCCGCCGCTACCCGGTCCGCCGCTACCCGGTCCGCCGCTACCCGGTCCGCCGCTACCCGGTCCGCCGCTACCCGGTCCGCCGCTACCCGGTCCGCCGCTACCCGGTCCGCCGCTACCCGGTCCGCCGCTACCCGGTCCGCCGCTCGGACCCCGGTGGCCGCCGTCGCAGCAGTTCGAGCACGGCGGCCACCAGCAGGGCCGTGCCGGTGCCCACCCCGGTCGCCAGGCTGAGCGGCACGCCGTTGGCCGCGTGCAGCGCCAGCGCGGCGCCGGACGCGGCGACCACCACGACGCCCAGCGGAATCAGCACCCGGCGGTCGCGCAGCACCGGAACCAGGGCCCAGAAGTGGACGCCGGTCACGAAGGCGACCCACGGGGCGATCTGGTCCGGGTGTCCCGTCGCGCCCAGCGCGGCGGCGCCGGCGCCGAGCACGGTGTAGCTGACGCCGACGATGATGCCGTAGCGGCGGGACGCGGCCCGGTCGCGGGCGGCGGTCAGCTCCCGCCGCCACCGCCAGGTGCCGACCGCACCGAGCACGGCCACGGCCAGGCTCAGCACGCCCGCCGCGAGCAGCGGACCGAACCAGCCGGCCGGCGCGTCCTGCTGGGCCCAGCCGAACCACATGCTGCCGAAGAAGCCCAGGATCAGCGCGGTGAACTGGGCGTCGGCCCGGGAGATCGGGATCCGCGCCAGGCTCGCCGCCGGACCGGGGCTCAATAGGACCGGTCCTGGTCGAGGACGTGCTGGGCCACGAAGTTGAGGATCATCTCCCGGCTGACCGGGGCGATCCGGCCGGCGCGCACCGCGCCCAGCAGGGTCGCCACGCCGTACTCGGTGGTCATCCCGTTGCCGCCGAGCGACTGGATCGCGGTGTCCACGGCCAGCGCGGACGCCTCGGTCGCGGCGTACTTGGCCATGTTGGCGGCCACCCCGGCCTCGACGTCCCGGCCCGCGTCGTACAGCGCGGCTGCCTTGTAGACCATGAGCCGGGCCAGTTCCACCTGCACCGCCGCGTGCGCGAGCGGATGGGCGACCCCCTGATGCGCGCCGATGGTCCGGCCGCCCCACACCTTCCGGGTGGCCGTGTACCGGCCGGCCCGCTCCAGCGCGTACCGGGCGGTGCCGGCGCTCATCGCGGCCACCGTGATCCGCTCCGGGTTCAACCCCGAGAACAGCGCCGGCAGGCCCGAGTCCGGGCCGCCCACCAGCGCGTCGGCGGGCAGCCGGACGTCGTCCAGGTAGAGCAGGAACTGGTTCTCCGGGGAGACGATCTCCATGTCCAGCTTCGACGAGGTCAGCCCGGCGGCGTCCGTCGGCACCACGAACAGCGCCGGCTTGAGCCGCGGCGCCGCCGGGCCGGTACCCGTGCCCGGCCCCTTAGCGGCCGGACCGGCCTCCTCGGCGATCCGCGCCACCACCAGCACGTACCGGGCCTCGTCGACGCCCGAGATGAAGCACTTGCGGCCGGACAGCACCCACCCGGCGCCGTCCCGCCGGGCCACCGTGCCGAGCCGGTGGAAGTTGGACCCCGCCTCCGGCTCGGTGATCGCGAAGGCCACCTTGAGCGAGCCGTCGGCGAAGCCCGGCAGGAACCGTTCCCGCTGTTGCTGCGTGCCGTGCCGGGCGATCACCGTGGCGGCGATGGCCGGGGACACCACGAGCAGCAGCAGCGGGCAGCCGGCCGCCGCCAGCTCCTCGGCGACGATGGCCAGCTCGGTGATCCCGCCGCCACCGCCGCCGTGCTCGCCCGGCACGTTCACGCCCAGGTAGCCGAGCTTGCCGGCCTCGGCCCACAGCTCGGTGGTGTGTTCCCCGGCCCTGGCCTTGGCCACGAAGTACTCGTGCCCGTACCGGTTGCCGAGCGCCCGCACGGCCGCCCGGAGCTGCTCCTGCTCCGCGGTGAGGTCGAAGTCCACTGTGGCACCTTTCAATCGGGGTCGACCACGGCCAGCACCGCGCCGGCGTCGACCTGGCCACCGGCGGGCACCGGTAGCTCGACGACCGTGCCGGCGGTGGGGGCGAGGACGGGGTGTTCCAGCTTCATCGCTTCGAGGGTGAGCAGCGGCTCGCCGGCAGCCACCCGTTGACCGACGGCCACGGCGATCCGGGAGACCGCGCCCGGCAACGGCGCGAGCAGCGACCCGGCGGCCAGCTCCGCGACCGGCTCGGGGAACCGCGGCAGCTCGGTCAGCGCCACCGGGCCGTCCGGGCCGTCCACGAAGAACTCGGCTCCGGCGCGGTGCACGGCGAACACCCGGCGCAGCCCGTCGACGTCCAGCACCACCCGGTCCGGATCGGCGGCCACGAGCGTGCACGGTGGCCCGCCGTCGCCGTCGGTCTCTGGGCCGGCGTCGGGGTCCGGGCGGTCGTCGCCGGCGGTGCTGTCGGTGTCGGCGGTGCCGGCCGGGGTCACCGACCAGGCCGCGAGCGCGCCCGTGCGGTCCAGCAGGTAGCGCACCTCCAACTCGCCGGCCGGCCCCGCGAACCGCACCGACTGGGGCACGGCCGGCACGTTGCGCCAGCCCGACGGCAGGCCGGCCAGCACCGGCGCGCTGGCCCGCCGGGCCGCCGCCCCGGCGAGCGCGGCCACCAGCGCCGCCCGGCGTACCCCGCGCGGGGAGGCGAGCGGCGCGAACACCTCGGGGTGCCGGTCCAGGAACCCGGTGTCCAGATCGGCCGCGGCGAAGGCGGGACTGCGCAGCACGCGTACCAGCAGGTCCCGGTTGGTGAGCACGCCGTGCAGCCGCGAGCGGGCCAGCGCACCGGCCAGCAGGCGGGCCGCCGCGGCCCGGGTCGGCGCCCAGGCCACCAGCTTGGCCAGCATCGAGTCGTAGTGCACCCCCACGGTCGAACCGTCGACCACCCCGGAATCCAGCCGCAGCCCTTCGACCGGGCGGAACTCGCCGGCCACCCCGGGCACCGCGAACCGGTGCAGGGTGCCGGTGGCCGGTCGCCAGTCCCGGGCCGGGTCCTCGGCGCACAGCCGTACCTCGATGGCGTGCCCGCGCACCGGCGGCGCCGCCGGCAGCGGCCCGCCCTCGGCGACCAGCAGTTGCAGCCGGACCAGATCGAGGCCGGTCACGCACTCGGTGACCGGGTGCTCGACCTGGAGGCGGGTGTTCATCTCCAGGAAGTAGAACTGGCCGTCCGGCGCGAGCAGGAACTCGACCGTGCCGGCACCCAGGTAGCCGACCGCCCGGCCGGCCGCGACCGCCGCCGCGGCGAGGGCCGCGCGCAGCCGGTCCGGGATGACCGCCGGCGCCTCCTCGACGATCTTCTGGTGCCGGCGCTGGATCGAACACTCCCGCTCGCCCAGGCTGAGCATCGTGCCGTGGCTGTCGCCGAAGATCTGCACCTCGACGTGCCGGGACCGCTCGACGTACCGCTCCAGGAAGACCGTGCCGTCGCCGAACGCCGCGGCGGCCTCCCGCCGGGCGCCGGCCACCGCCTCGGGCAGGGCCGCGGCGTCCCGCACCACCCGCATGCCCCGGCCCCCACCGCCGGCAGCCGCCTTGACCAGCACCGGGAACTCGGTGACCAGGTCCGGATCGGTGTACGTGGGCAGCATCGGCACGCCGGCCCCGGCCAGCAGCGCCTTCGCCGCGATCTTGTCGCCCATCGCCGCGATCGCCTCCGGCGGCGGCCCGATCCAGGTCAAGCCGGCCGCCAGCACGGCGGTCGCGAACGCCGCGTTCTCGGCCAGGAAGCCGTACCCCGGGTGCACGGCGTCCGCGCCGCACCGCCGGGCCGCGGCCACCAGCGGTTCGATCCGCAGGTACGTCTCGGCCGGCGCGTTTCCGGGCAGCCGCACCGCGGCGTCCGCCTCGGCGACGTACGGCGCGTCCGCGTCGGCGTCGGCGTGCACGGCCACGGTCTCGACGCCCAGCTCGCGGCAGGTCGCGATGATACGGCGGGCGATCTCGCCGCGGTTGGCCACCAAGAGTCGGCGGATCGGTTCAGGCATCGGGCGCCAGCCCTTTCGTTCGGGACCGCGGAACCCGCTGCGCGGCGTTCCCGTCTGCTACACCGGGAGGGATCTGCGACATCTCCGACCTCCGCTACATCCGGAAGACGCCGAAGCCGTCGGCGCCGCGGACGGGGGCGTTGTGCACCGCCGACAGGCAGAGCCCGAGCACGGTACGGGTGTCCCGGGGATCGATCACCCCGTCGTCGTAGAGCCGGCCGGACAGGAACAGCGCCCCCGACTGCGACTCGATCTGCTGCTCCACCATCGCCCGCATGGCGGCGTCGGACTCCTCGTCGTACTCCTGGCCCCGGGCCGCCGCGGCCTGCTGGGCCACGATGGACATCGTCCCGGCCAACTGCGCCGGCCCCATCACCGCGGACTTCGCGTTCGGCCAGGTGAAAAGGAACCGCGGGTCGTACGCCCGGCCGCACATCCCGTAGTTGCCGGCGCCGTACGAGGCGCCGAGGTTCACCGTCAGGTGCGGCACGGTCGAGTTGGACACCGCGTTGATCATCAGCGCGCCGTGCTTGATGATGCCGCGCTGCTCGTACTCGGTGCCCACCATGTAGCCGGTGGTGTTCTGCAGGAACAGCAGCGGGGTGTCGGTGGCGTTCGCGAGCTGGATGAACTGCGCGGCCTTCTGCGCCTCCGCGCTGAACAGCACCCCCCGGGCGTTCGCCAGCACCCCCACCGGCCAGCCGTGCACCTCGCCCCAGCCGGTCACCAGGGCCGCGCCGTAGTCGGGCTTGAACTCGTCGAACTCGCTGCCGTCCAGCACCCGGGCCAACACCTCGCGCGGGTCGAACGGCACCTTCAGGTCCGCGCTGGCGATGTCCAGCAACTCCTGCGGGTCGTACCGGGGCGGGGCCGGATCGGCGGTCCGCGGCGGCGGCCCCTGCTTGCGCCGGTTCAGCCGCCGGACGCAGGAGCGGGCCAGCCGGATGGCGTCCGGCTCGTCCTCGGCCAGGAAGTCCGCGAGGCCGGAGCGGGTGGCGTGCATGGCCGCCCCGCCCAGCGACTCGTCGTCGGTCACCTCGCCGGTGGCCATCCGTACCAGCGGCGGTCCGGCCAGGAACACCTTCGCGCGGTCCCGCACCATGATCGTGTAGTCCGACATCCCCGGGATGTACGCGCCGCCGGCCGTCGCGTTGCCGAACACCACGCTGATGCTCGGGATGCCGGCCGCCGAGAGCCGGGTCAGGTCTCGGAACACCCGGCCGCCCGGGATGAAGATGTCGGCCTGGCTCGGCAGGTCGGCACCGGCCGACTCCACCAGGTTGACCATCGGCAACCGGTTGGCCGCCGCGATCTCTCCGGCCCGCCGGGTCTTGGCCAGCGAGACCGGGTTGACCGCCCCGCCGCGTACCGTCGGGTCGTTGGCCACGACCAGGCACTCGACGCCGGCCACCACCCCGATCCCGGTGACCACGCTGCCGCCCACCGGGAAGTCGGTGCCCCAGCCGGCCACCGGGGACAGTTCGAGGAACGGGCTGTCCCGGTCCAGCAGCAGCTCGATCCGCTCCCGGGGCAGCAGCCTGCCCCGGGCGTGGTGCCGGGTGACGTACTTGTCGCCGCCCCCGGAGCGCGCCTGGTCCAGCGCGGCGTCCAACTCGGCCAGCCGGTCCAGCATGGCCGCCCGGTTCGGACCGGCGGCCGGCGGCGCGGCGCGCAACACGCTCATGCTCAGATCCCCAGCCCCTTCGCGATGATCTCGTTCATGATCTCGGTGGTGCCGCCGCCGATGCCGAGGATCCGGGCGTCCCGGTAGTGCCGCTCGACCTCGGCGTCGCGCAGGTAGCCGAAGCCGCCGTGCAGTTGCACCGCGTCGTCCACCACCCGGTCGCAGGCGGCCACCGCCACGTTCTTGGCCATCGCCACCTCGGCCACCAGCGGCTGCCCGGCCGCCACCCGGGCCGCCACATCGTGTACGTAGCTGCGGGCCGCCTCGGTGACGGTGGCCATCTCGGCGAGCCGGTGCCGGACCACCTGCCGGCTGGCCAGCGCCCGGCCGAAGGTGTGCCGGTCCCGGCACCAGGTGATCGTCAGCTCCAGGCAGCGCTGGGCGGTCGCGTACGCGCTGGTGGCCAGGCCCAGCCGCTCGCTGGCGAAGTGCTGCATGATCTGCAGGAAGCCGGTGTCGGCCGGCCCGACCAGGTTGGCCACCGGCACCCGGACATCCACGAAGGACAGCTCGGCGGTGTCCGAGCAGTGCCAGCCCATCTTGCTCAGCGGCGGCCCCACCGTGAAGCCGGGCAGGCCCCTGTCGATGACCAGCAGCGACACGGGACCGCCGCCGGCCACGCCGGTGCTGACCGCGGCCGTGACGAAGTCGGCCCGGATCCCGCTGGTGATGTACGTCTTCGTGCCGTTCACCACGTAGTGCTCGCCGTCCAGCCGGGCCGTGGTGTGCACGGCGGCCACGTCGGAACCGCCGCCCGGCTCGGTGATCGCCAGCGCGCCGATCTTCTCCCCGGCCAGGGTGGGTCGGACGTACCGGTCGACCAGGTCCGCGGCCCGCGGGCTGCCGACGGCGGGCCGGATGCGGGCCGGGGCGGGCAGTCCGGGACCGGCGCCGGCCGCCGCGACGATGTGCGGCAGCGCGATGCCGTGCGTGAACAGCGCCGCCACCAGGCCGGACGAGCCGCCGGCCCGGATCAGCTCCTCGGTCACCACGATGGAGTCGAGCAGGTCCCCGCCGCTGCCGCCGACCTTCTCCGGAAAGCCGATCCCGAGCAGACCCAGCTCGGCCGCCTTCCGGTGCAGCGCGCGGGGCACCTCGCCGGCCCGTTCCCAGTCGGACAGGTGCGGCAGCACCTCGCGGCGGGTGAAGGATCGGGTCAGCTCGCGTAGCTGCCGGCGCTCCGGGGTGTCCACCAGGCTCATCCCGGCACCTCCGGCAGGTCGACGACGCGGGACCGGAGCAGTTCGCCGAGCGCCTTGGCCTGCGGGTCGAACCGGGTGGAGGCGCTCACCCCCGCGCCGAGCAGGCCGCGCAGCACGAAGTTCACCGCCCGCAGGTTGGGCAGCTCGTGGCGGTCGATGGCCAGCTCGGCGGTCTCCGGCAGCAGCTCGCGCAGCCGGTCGGTGGTCAGCCAGCCGCGCAGCCAGGCGTACGCCGGGTCGCTGCGCGCCCACACCCCGAGGTTCGCGTCGCCACCCTTGTCCCCGGAACGCGCGCCGACCAGCTCACCGAGCGGCCCGCGCCGGGCGCGCGACCGCGACGGGTCCGTGGCCGCCGGCGGGCCGCCCGGTGGACCGCCGACCGGCGCCGGACCGGCCGGCCCCGTCGCCGCCGGCGCGGTCCCGGCCGGCGTGGTCCCGGCCGGCAGCGCAGTCGCCGGCGGTGTGGTCCCGGCCGGTGTGGTCCCGGCCGGCGGTGGGATGTGTCGCCGGTCGCCGTCCGGCAGCACCGCCACGTGCCGCACCGATTCCTGCGGCACGTGCTCGGCGGTGAAGACGCCGTACGGCCGGGCGTCGCCGGGCGGGGTGGTCAGGGTGCAGCCCGGGTACGAGGCCAGGGCCAGTTCCACGGCCGCCGCCGAGAACGCCCGCCCGGCCCGCTTCGGCTCCGCCGACCGCAGGTTCACGTGCAGCAGCGCGCTCGCCACCTCGGTCTCGGCGGCGTCCGGATGGTCGGTGCGGGCCAGGGTGAACTCCAACCCCGGCGCGCCGACCGCGTCGGTCAACTGGGCCCGGACCAGCTCCGCCTTCGCCTCGATGTCCAGCCCGCAGAGCACGAACGTCATCCCGTTGCGGTAGCCGCCCAGGCTCGCCACCCCGACCTTCAGGGTTTCCGGCGGCGGGGTGCCGCGGACGCCGCTGACGCGTACCCGGTCCGGGCCGGCCGGCGCCAGGCGGACGGTGTCCAACCGGGCGGTCACGTCCGGGCCGAGGTAGCCGGGTCCGTCGATCTCGTAGAGCAGTTGTGCGGTCACCGTCTCGACGGTGACCGCACCCCCGGTGCCGGCGTGCTTGGTGATCACCGAGGAGCCGTCGGCGTGCACCTCGGCGATCGGGAAGCCGGGCCGCCGGCCGCGGTCGGGCAGTTCGGTGAAGAAGCTGAAGTTGCCGCCGGTCACCTGCGCGCCGCACTCGATCAGATGTCCCGCCACGGTGGCGCCGGCCAGCGCGTCGAGGTCGCTGTCCCGCCAGCCGAAGTGCGCGGCTGCCGGCCCGACCAGCAGCGAGGCGTCGGTCACCCGGCCGGTCACCACGATGTCGGCGCCGGCCCGCAGACAGGCCGCGATTCCGAAGGCGCCCAGGTAGGCGTTCGCGGCGAGCGCCTCGGGCCGCTCGACCGCGTCGCCGGTGACGTACCCGACCCGCAGCGGCAGGCCGAGCCGGTCGACCAGCGCCCGCAGCGCGTCGGCCAGGCCGGCCGGGTTCAGCCCGCCGGCGTTCGTCACGATCCGGACGCCGCGCTCGGCTGCCGTGCCGAGACAGCCCTCCAGCTGGCGCAGGAACGTGCGGGCGTAGCCGAGGGCCGGGTCGCCGAGCCGGTCCCGGGCGAGGATCACCATGGTCAGCTCGGCCAGGTAGTCGCCGGTCAGGACGTCCAGGTCGCCGCCGTCGAGCATCTCCCGCCAGGCGGCGAAGCGGTCCCCGTAGAAGCCGGAGGCGTTGCCGATCCGCAGCGGCCCGCTCACCTGTGGACCGCTCCCGGCGTACCGTCGGCGGCCGGTTGCCGGTCGGGACCCGGCGCGGCGGGTTGTTGGCCGGGACCCGGCGCGTTCGGTTCCCGGCCCGCGCCGGGCGGTCCGGCGAAGGCCTGGGCGATGTCCAGCCAGGCGTCGGCGACCGGCCCGGTGGCCGCCAGCGCGAGGTCCGCGCGGTGCCGGCGGCGGGTCACCAGCAGGCAGAAGTCCAGCGCCGGCCCGGTCACCCGGTCCGCGGCGTCCGCCGGCCCCCAGGCCCAGGCCGGCGCCGCCGGGTCCGGCCCGGTCAGCTCCACCCGGACCGGTACGTCGGGTAGCGGCCGGCCGTGTGCGGCGAAGCTGTGCCCGAGGGTCCGGGTGCCGAGGTAGGCCACGTGCCGCAGCCGGTCGGTGGGTGCGCGGGTCACGCCGAGGGTGTCGGCGACGTCCTGCCCGTGCGCCCAGGTTTCCATGATCCGCGCGGTGGCCATCGACGCGGCCGACATCCGGGTGCCGTACCAGGGCATCCGCTCGCCCGCCGGCACGGCCGTGAGCGCCGCGGCCAGCGCGGACCGGGTGGCCCGCCAGCGCTCCAGCAGCTCGGCCGGTGGGGCGAGGAACTCCTCGGCGCCACGGTCGACGAAGCCGTCCGGGTCGGTGGCGGCCCGGGAGATGGACGCGAAGAAGGCGTCCGGGTCGGTCGCGGCGAGCCGGGCGACGTGGTCGGTCCAGGTCAGGTGGGCGATCTGGTGCGCGATGCTCCAGCCGGGTGCCGGGGTGGGCAGCGACCAGCGGTCGGCCGGCAGCGCGGCGACCAGCGCGTCCAGCTCGGCGGACTCGGCGGCCAGGTCCGCCAGCAGGGGTTCCAGGTCGACCATGGGCACCTCTCGGATCAGGGGTTGGGCCGCGGCCCGGTCGGCGGCGCGGCCTCCAGCACCGCGGCGAGCTGGCGTTTCCAGACCGCCAGCAGGGCGTTCCGCCGGGCGGAGTCGTCGGAGAGCAGGCTGGCCACGCCGAGGCCGCGCAGCAGGTCGAGGGTGGCCTGCACGGTTTCCCGTACGCCGGGGATCCGCTCGTCGGCACCGAGCAGCTCGACGGTGAGCCGGTGCATCTCGCGGCCGACCCGCGCCTCCAGCGGGACCAGCGCGGTCCGCAGCTCGGGGTCGGTGCGGGCGGCCACCCACAGTTCGAGGGCGGCCGCGAAGAGCGGGCTGGTGAACAGGGCGGCGAGCATGTCGATCACCCGGCCCGGCCGGTCGGGGCCGGGCGGCAGCGCCGCGGCCTCGGTCCGGATCTCGGTGGCCCGGCGCTCGGCGAGGTGCTGGACCGCGGCCGTCACCAGCGCGGCCCGGGTGGGTAGTGGTGCAGTTGCGCGCCCCGGGACACGCCGGCCCGGGCTGCCACCACCGTGGTCGTGGTCCCCGACCAGCCGCGCTCGACCAGGGTCTCGATCGTCGCCTCCAGCAGCCGGGCCTGGGTGGCCCGGCTGCGCTCCTGCTGGGGAACCCGGGTGGCCGGCACGGTGCCAGCCTGCCGGCCACGAAACAAACAGTCAAGACTGTTTTTTCTGTCGGGGTTCCCGTCTCGGTTTCCCGGCCGGCCGGAGCCGGGTCAGCGACCGTCCCGCGGCCCGAAGGCGATCAGGGCGTCCCGGTCGCTGTTGCGCGCCCGGACGTACTCGTCGGCCCAGTCGGCGGCGCCGGGGAAGCCGGACTCGGCGGCGATCCGGGCGCACGCCGCGTCCAGGTCGAACTCGGTACGGCGCAACTGCACCCCGGGGCCGAGCAGCGCCCAGTGCGCGGCGGCCGGCCCGTACGGCATGCCCACACTGCCCGGGTTCACGATCAACCGGCGGTCCACCAGCCGGACGAACGCCATGTGGGTGTGCCCGCAGACCACCGTGCGCACCTCGTCCGCAACGCCGGCGAGCACCTCCGTCCACCGCTCCAGCCGGGTGTCGACCAGCACGACCTCCTCGTCGTCCCGGGGCGTGGCGTGGCAGAACAGCACCGGGCCGAGGCCGTGCACCGGCAGCGTGACGCTCGGCGGCAGCGCCGCCAGCCGGGCCAGGTGGTCGTCGCGCAGCTGCGTCGCGGCCCACCTCGACTCGGGGTACGGCGGCTCCCGGCCGGCGCGGGCCGCCACGAGTTCGCGGTCGGCGTTGCCGTTCACCCAGTGCGCCCGGTCACCGAGGCCGGCGAGCCGGTCGAGCACCTCGACCGGCTGGGGTCCGGCGGCGATGTCCCCGGTCAGCACGATGGCCTCGGCCGCCGCGACGTCCGGTTCGGCCAGCACGGCCTCCAGCGCGGGAAGCGACCCGTGGATGTCCGACAGCACGGCGACGGTGTTCAGCATGGGCACCACCGTGCCGGCCGGCGGTGGCCCGCGTCGAGGTTGTTAGCTGATGGCAGAAGGTCCCGCGCCCGCCGTACGGCTCGGACGCACGCCCCCGGGGTACGGCTCAGACGCGGGCGCGCCGGGCCAGCCGCTCGGGGTCGAGGATGATGATGCTCTTGCCGTCCAGCCGGAGCCAGCCGCGCGAGGCGAAGTCGGCGAGCGCCTTGTTCACGGTCTCCCGGGAGGCGCCGACCAGCTGGGCGATCTCCTCCTGGGTGAGGTCGTGGGTCACCCGCAGCACGCCGCCGTCCCGGGTGCCGAACCGGCCGGCCATCTGGAGCAGGTTCTTCGCGACCCGGCCCGGGACGTCCGTGAAGATCAGGTCGGCGAGCGAGTCGTTCGTCCGGCGCAGCCTGCGGGCGAGCACCCGGAGCAGCTGCTCGGCGATCTCCGGCCGGTTGGTCAGCCAGGGCCGCAGTGCCTGCTTGCGCAGCCGGACGAGCCGGGTGTCGGTGACCGCGGTGGCCGTGGCGGTACGCGGACCCGGGTCAAACAGCGACAATTCGCCCACCATGTCCGACGGGCCCATCACGGCGATCAGGTTCTGCCGCCCGTCCGCCGCCCGGCGACCCACCTTGATCTTCCCGCTGAGCAGGATGTAGAGGCTGTCGCCCGGTTCGCCCTCGTTGAAGACGACTTCGCCCTTGCGGACGTCGATCGTCTCCATCTCCTTGGCGAGCGCCTCGGCCGCCTCCGGGTCGACGCCCTGGAAGATCCCGCTGCGGGCCAACACCTCGTCCATCGCGCACCTCCGCTGCACGTGCCGTCCGTCGGCCGGTCCGGCCGGCCGTAGATCGCCGCGCGCCGCCAGTCTAGGCGCACGTGAGCAGTATTCGGAGCCGCACCCCCGCTAATGGGGAGGTGGCGCCGAACCCGTAAGTCGATCTCAGCGCCCATCATCCACCCTTTCCACCCCTACCGACCAACCTCGGGTGCCGTCCGCCCGGCGAACCGGCCCGCGGCCGCGGCGCGCCGGCCCGGCCGTAGGGTCGACCCGTGCTGTCCGAACCCGTGCTGACCGTCCGGGCCGAGGGCGGCCGGGACGTACCCCTGCTGGTCTGGCGGGCCGCGACCGGCCTGCCGGCGGTCAGCTCCGCACCGCTGGGCGGCGGCCTCGGCCGCCGGCACTGGGTGCTCAACGCGACCGTGCCGATGTCCTACGACCGGGACGACCCGGACCGCCACCTGGCCGAGCTGGCCGCGGGGCTGGACCTGTCCGGCCCCGGAATCGGACACCTGACCGGGGTGGACGTGGCCGAGGTGGTGCCGGCGGCCGAGGCCGGGGTGCGGGTCTGGGCCACGGTCGGGCTCGGCAGCCCGATCTGGGCGGCCGGCACCGACGGCACGCCGAAGGGCCAACCGCGGCCGGCTGGCCCGTCGCCGTCGCCGTCGTCGCCGTCGCCGTCGTCGCCGTCGCCGTCGTCGCCGTCGCCGTCGTCGCCGTCGTCGTCGCCGTCGGTGCGGCGGGCCGGCTCCGGCGACGCGTCCGCCCCCGGCAGGCCCGCACCGGTGGCGCCGCGGGTCGGCACCGTCAATATCGTCGCGCTGGTGCCCGCCCGGCTGTCCGCCGCCGCGCTGGTGAACGCCGTGGCCACCGCCACCGAGGCCAAGGCGCAGGCGCTGTGGGAGCTGGGCCTGCCGGCCACCGGCACCGCCACCGACGCGGTCACCGTGCTCTGCGCGCCGGACGGGCCGGTCGAGGCGTACGGGGGTCCCCGCTCCCGGTACGGCGCACCGCTGGCCCGGGCCGTGCACCGGGCCGTCCGCGCGGGTGGCGCGGCGTCCACCCTGCCCTGGTCGGACCGGCCGGCGACCGGCGACCGGGACGGCCGGGCGGACTGAGCGGCGGCGACCGGCCCGACCGACGGCGGCGACCGGCCCGACCGACGGCGGCGACCGGCACCGGGGCGACGGCGGTCCGGCCGCCGGCCGGTCGCCCGGCGGCCGGACTGCGGGTACGGCGATGCCCCGGGTAGGGTCTGCGCCGATGTCCGCGTACCCGCAGTGCACCGCAGCGCGCCGCGCCCGGCCCCGCCGGCGCCGGCTGGCGGCACTTGCCGCCCTGCCCGGGCTGCTGCTCGCGGTCGCCGCGTGCGGCGGCGAGGACCCCGCCGCGCGGTGGGAGCCGGGGCAGGCCGTCGCCGGCTCCCCGTCACCCGGCCGCACGGCCAGCGCGGCGCCCCGCACCGTCTCGCTCTCGGCCACCGGCGACATCGTGATGGGCAGCGCCCCCGGCCGGTTGCCGGCCGACGGCGGCAAGGACTTCTTCACCCCGGTACGCAAGGCCCTGGCCGCCGACGTGGTGATGGGCAACCTCGAGGAGCCGCTGACCGACGACACGGGCACGGCCAAGTGCGGCGCCAACTCCAGCGGCTGCCACCAGTTCCGCGTCCCGCCCGGGTACGCCAAGCACCTGGCGGATGCCGGCTTCACGGTGCTGAACCAGGCCAACAACCACGGCAACGACTACGGCGCGGCCGGATACCGCAACACCAGCGCGGCGCTGACCGAGCAGGGGCTCAAGCACACCGGGGCGCCCGGCGAGATCACCGTGCTCACCGTCGGCCAGGTCAAGATCGCCGTGCTCGGCTTCTCGCCGTACGCGTGGAACAACAGCTCGCTGAACCTGACCGCCGCCGCCGATCTGGTCCGCAAGGCCGACGAGGCGGCGGATCTGGTGGTGGTGCAGGTGCACATGGGCGCCGAGGGATCCGACAAGATCCACGTCAAGCCGGGCACCGAGATGTTCCTGGGGGAGAACCGGGGTGATCCGATCGCCTTCGCGCACGCCGTGATCGACGCCGGTGCCGACCTCGTGGTGGGGCACGGCCCGCACGTGCTGCGGGCCATGGAGTTCTACCAGGGCAGGCTGATCGCCTACAGCCTGGGCAACTTCGCCGGGGGCAGCGGCACGCTGTCCAGGTCCGGCCGGCTCGGCCAGGCGGGGATCCTCAAGGTCTCCCTCAAGCCCGACGGTACGTGGGACGGCGGGTCGTTCACCTCCACCAAGCTCAACACCGCCGGGCGTCCGGTGCCGGACGACGGCGGTCAGGGGCTGGCCCTGATCCGGCAGGTCACCCAGGCCGACTTCCCGTCCACCGGCGCGCGGCTGGACACCGGCGGCCGGATCACGCCCGCCACCACGGGCTGACCCGCGGGGATGTCCGGCCCGCGACGTAGGCTGACCGGCGTGGACGATCAGCACGGGCAACGGCGGGCGGCGCGACGTGGGCAGGACGAGCGGGCCGGCACCGAGCCGGCCGGGCCGGTGCTGCCGGGCGAGACCGACCTCGCCCGCACCCGCCGGGCACGCCGGATGGCCCGGGTGCTCGCGGCGACCCATCCGGACGCGCACTGCGAGCTCGACCACGAGGGCCCGCTCCAACTGGCCGTGGCCACCATCCTGTCCGCGCAGTGCACGGACAAGAAGGTCAACGAGGTCACCCCGAAGCTGTTCGCCCGCTATCCGACGGCGGCCGACTACGCCGGCGCCGACCGGGCCGAGCTGGAGGGCCTGATCAAGCCGACCGGCTTCTTCCGGAACAAGACCGATTCGCTGATCAAGCTGGGTCAGGCGCTGGTCGAGCGCTTCGACGGCCGGGTCCCGCGGCGGCTCGCGGATCTGGTGACGCTGCCGGGGATCGGCCGCAAGACCGCGAACGTGATCCTCGGCAACGCCTTCGACGTACCGGGCATCACCGTCGACACCCACTTCCAGCGGCTGGTCCGGCGGTGGGCGTGGACCGCGGAGACCGATCCGGTCAAGATCGAGCACGCCGTCGGCGCGCTGTTCCCGAAGCGCGACTGGACGCTGCTGTCCCACCAGGTGATCTTCCACGGGCGCCGGGTCTGCCACGCGCGCAAGCCCGCCTGCGGCGCCTGCACGCTGGCCAAGCTCTGCCCGTCGTACGGGATCGGGCCGACCGATGCCACCGCGGCGGCCAGGCTGTTGAAGGGCCCGCGCGCCCCCGAGCTGGCCAGCCAGGCGGGCCTCGACCCGGCGCTGGTGCCCGCCGGCGCCACCGCCGCCGACGTGCCATGAGCGCGCGGAGCCGGCCGGTTCCGCCAGCCCTCCGGTCGCGAACGGCGCCGGCACGAGGCCGCTACGCGGTCCTGGTGCTGCTGGCCGTGCTGGTGGCCGTGCCCGGGTGCTCGGCCGGGGCGACCCGCCCGGACGCCGTGGCCGAGCCGTCGCCGTTCGCCGACTGCGCGGCGCTGACCTCGCCGCCGCCCGCTGCGCCACCATCGGCCGCTGCGTCGCCACCGGTCCCTGCGTCGCCATCGGTCCCTGCGTCGCCATCGGTCCCTGCGTCGCCGACGGCCGCTGCGTCGCCGACCATTCCGCCGCCGGCCGCGACCCAGGACGCCGGGTCCGCGCCGGCGTTTCCGGTCGGTCTGGCGCTGCCGGACCTGACGCTGCCGTGCTTCGCCGGCGGCCCGCGGGTGCGGCTCGGCGACATCCGCGGCCCGGCCGTGGTGAACCTGTGGGCGGCCTGGTGCCAACCGTGCCGTCAGGAGCTGCCGGCGTTCCAGTGGCTGGCCACCCGGGCGGGACCGGCGGTGCACGTGATCGGGGTGGACACCCGGGACGACCGGGACGCCGCCGCGGCGCTCGGTAGCGATCTCGGGGTGAGCTTCCCCATGCTCGTGGACGTGGCCGAGACGCTGCGGATCCAGGTCCGCAGCCCGGGGCTGCCCAGCACGATCCTGGTGGACGGCGCGGGCCGGATCCGGCATGTCCACATTGCCGGGGCGCTCGACGAGGCCGCGCTCGCCGATCTGGTCCAGCGGTACCTCGGGGTGCAGGTGCCGGCGTGAGGACGCTGCGATGAGCGACACCGCCGACCCGACACCCGCGCCGGAGCCACCGGACTGGGCGCGGACGCTTGTCGGCCGGGTGCGCGCGGCCCGCACCGAGGACTTCACCCGGCTGCGTACGCCGTCGACCGGCGGCCGGGAGAGCGCGGTGCTGGTGCTCTTCGGCGAGCAACCCGGGCAGGGTCCCGACGTCCTGTTGATGCAGCGGGCCGCGACCCTGCGCAACCACGCCGGTCAGCCGGCGTTCCCCGGCGGGGCTGCCGACCCCGGCGACACCGACCCGGCGGCCACCGCGCTGCGGGAGGCCGACGAGGAGGTGGGGCTGGATCCCGGCACGGTGACCGTGCTGGCGCAACTGCCCCGGCTCTGGATTCCGGTCAGCGACTTCGTGGTGACGCCGGTGCTGGGCTGGTGGCACCGGCCGCACCCGGTGCATCCGCGGGAGCCGGCCGAGGTGGCGCACGTGGCCCGGCTGCCCGTGGCGGAACTGGTGGACCCGGACAACCGGCTGCGCCTGCGGCACCCGAGCGGCTGGATCGGCCCGGCCTTCCAGGTGCGCGGCATGCTGGTCTGGGGGTTCACCGCCGGCGTCCTGGACGCCCTGCTGGAGATGGGCGGCTGGTCCCGGCCGTGGCCGCAGGACCGGGTGAGCGACCTGCCGCCGCCGCCCGCGCCGGCCACCGGTCCCGACGCCCGCGACGAGGTGGCCGGCCCGCCGTCCTGACCGGCGAGCCGGTGGCGGATCCGACGAGGCGGGCGAGGGCCCGCGCCGCGGCTGGCCGGCACCCGTACATTGGACGGGTGTCCGCGGTCGACCTGGTTCTGCTCGTGCTCATGCTGGCCTTCGCGATCAGCGGCTACCGGCAGGGATTCGTCATCGGCGTGCTCTCGTTCAGCGGGTTCTTCCTGGGGGCGCTGGTCGGGCTGCAACTGGGGCCGCTGCTGGCCCAGCAGTTCGTCAGTCCATCGGTACGGGTGATCGTCGCGCTGGTGACCATCTTCGGCCTCGCGGTGATCGGGCAGGCCGGGGCGGGCTGGGTGGGCTCGCACCTGCGGCACGCCATCACCAGCCGGGTGGCCCGCCGGGTCGACGACGTCGGCGGCGCCTTCGTGTCGATCTTCGCGGTCCTGCTGGTGGCCTGGCTGGTGGCCGTACCGCTGGGGTCCTCATCGCTCCCCGGGCTGGCCAGCGCGGTCCGCAACAGCGCGCTGCTCGGCGTGGTGGACCGGGTGCTGCCCGAGCAGGCCCAGGCGCTGTCCACCGCGCTGCGTGACACGGTGGACACGAACGGCTTCCCGGACGTGTTCGGCGGGCTCACCCCGACCCGCGCCCGGGAGGTCTCGCCGCCGGACCCGAGCCTCGCCGGGTCCCGCGTGGTGGCCAGCAGCGAGCGGTCGGTGGTCAAGGTGCTCGGTACGGCGCCGAGCTGCTCCCGACGGATCGAGGGCTCCGGCTTCGTCTACGCCACCAACCGGGTGATGACCAACGCGCACGTGGTGGCCGGCACCCGCAGCATCTCGGTGGAGGTGGACGGGGAACGGCGCAGCGGCCGGGTGGTCGTCTACGACCCGCAGCGGGACCTCGCGGTGGTCTACGTTCCGGGGCTCGGCGCGCCGGCCCTGCGGTTCGCCGCCAAGCAGGCCGGCACGGGGGCCGACGCCATCGTCCTCGGCTATCCGCTGGACGGGCCGTACGATGCCCGCCCGGCGCGGGTCCGCGACGTCAGCCGGATCACCGGCCCGGACATCTACTCCACCGGCGACGTGACCCGGGAGATTTACACGATCCGGGCGTTGGTCCGCAGCGGCAACTCCGGCGGACCGCTGGTGGCGGCGAACGGCGAGGTACTCGGGGTGATCTTCGCGGCGGCGGCCGACGACCGCAACACCGGCTTCGCCGTCACCGCGGCCGAGGCCGCGCCGGTGGCGTCGGCCGGCGCCGACAGCACCCGCGCGACCGGCACCGGCAACTGCACCTGACCCGCTGCCGCCGCGCTCAGGAGCGGGTGCGCTGCCGCCGGATCAGCGCGACGATCCCGCCGGTGCCGAAGACGACGACCAGCAGCAGCCAGCCCCAACCCGGATGGGATTCCTGCTCGGCCGGTTGCCCGGCGGCCCGGGCCGACCAGCGGGGAAGGTCGGACGCGCCGACGTCCAGCTGTTGCGCGGACGGTCCGGGCGATGCGGGCGGCATTGAGCCCGGGGCGTGGCCGAAGCCGGCGGTGCCGGGCGAGCGGTGGTCGTCCAGCGGGTTCCACGACACCCGCGGGACCGTGGCGGTGAGGGCGGCCACCGGATCGACCCGGCCGAAGCCGAACTGGTCGTCCCGGCCCGGCGTGCCCAGGTCGCGGGCCGTCGCGATGAGCCGGTTGACCACGTCGCCGGCGGACATCGTGGGCCAGCGGGAGCGCAGCAGGGCGGCCGTGGCCGAGACGAGCGGCGCCGCGAAGCTGGTGCCCTGGACCGACCAGTAGCCGTTGGGCCTGGCCCCCACGAGGCCGCTCGCCGGGGCGCTGAGCACCGTCTCCGCGCCGTCGATGGAGCCGGACCAGAGGCCGTCGGTGTCCCGGTCCAGACCCGAGACGGCGAGCACGCCCGGCTCGCGGGCCGGATACCAGACCCGGTTCACCGGGGAACTGGGCGTCAGGTTTCCGGTGCAGGCCACGACCACGACGTCCCGGGCGAACGCGTAGTCGATGGCGGCGGCGAGCGCCGGACTGTCCCCGTTCCCGCCGAGCGACAGGTTGATGACCTTCGCCCCGTTGTCCACCGCCCAGCGCACGCCGCGGGCCACGATCAGCGCGTCGTCGTACCGGTTCTCGTCGTCCAGCACCCGGACCGGCAGGATGTGCGCGTCCGGCGCCAGCCCGAGCACGCCCCGGTCGTCGTCCCGGCGGCCGGCGATCAGCCCGGCGACGGTGGTGCCGTGGCCGACCGGATCGAGCTGCCCGTCGCCCGATCCGCTCACCAGGTCGATGCCGGGCAGCACCTGGCCGGACAGGTCCGGGTGCCGGCCGTCCACACCGGAGTCGATGACGGCGACCGTGACGCCCTTGCCGGTGGAGAACTGCCAGGCGTGCCGGGCGTCAAGCTCCTTGAGCTGCCACTGGTCCTCCCGGACCGGGTCGCCGAGCAGCGAAAACCCCGGCGGTTGGTGCCGGGTGTCGGCGAACGCCGGTGCCGGGGTGGTCAGCGCCGAGCCGGGACCCGGCAACGCCCCCGGCGTCGCCGACGCGGGTGCGGTCGGGCCGCCGAGCAGGGCGGCTGCGGTCAGCGTCGGCAGCGCCGCGGCGGCGAACCGCCGGACGGCGTGTCCTCGAGCACGCCACGGCCCAGTCACATCGTTGCCATTTCCATCCGGCGGACACGTGTTGAACGGAGATTAGCTTGTTTCCGGCCGAGCGCGGGACGAACCGCAATACTTCCTCATCCGGCCTGCAGATACGCGAGTTGGATCAGGCGCACGCCCTCCCTGCGGGTGACCAGCCGGCCGCGGCCGGACGGCAGCGCGGCGGGCCGGACCGCGCCCAGCAGCGGCCCCTCGTCGGGGTCGCCGGAGAGCACGAGGCCGGGTGAGGAAAGCTCGCGCAACCGCTGGATGATCGGGTCGTACAGCGCCCGGGCCGCCCCGCCGGTGCGCCGGGTGAGCACCAGGTGCAGGCCGATGTCCCGGGCCTGCGGCAGGAACTCCGCGAGCGCCTGGAGCGGGTTCGCCGGCCCGGCCGCCACCAGGTCGTAGTCGTCCACCAGGACGAACAGTTCCGGACCGGTCCACCAGGACCGGTCGCGCAGCTGTTGCGCGGTGACGTCCGCGGGCGGCAGCCGGCGCTGCAGGTACCCGGCCGCCGACTCGACCAGGTCGGCGGTGGCCGCCGCGGCGGTGCCGTACCCGATCAGGTGCTCGGTCTCGACGGCGCCGAGCAGGCTCCGGCGGTAGTCGACCAGGATCATCCGGGCCTGTTCGGGGGCGAACCGGTGCGCGATCGAGGCGGCCAGGGCGCGCAGGAACGACGACTTGCCCGCCTCGGCGTCCCCGAACAGCAGGAAGTGCGGGTCACCGGCGAAGTCGAGGGCGACCGTCCGCAGGTCCGCCTCGGCCACCCCGATCGGCAGCCGCAGCCCGGCCGTACCGGTCGGGTCGAGGTCGGCGTACGGCAGCACCGGCGGGAGCAGCCGTACCGGCGGCGCCGGCGGACCGGACCAGCCGTCCCGGACCGCCGCCACCAGGTCGGCGGTGCCGGACCCGGTGCCGGCCCCGGCGGTCAGCGCCGGCACCGCGCAGAGCAGGTGCAGGCCGTCGGTCGTGATGCCCCGGCCGGGCGCCTTCTCCGGTACGTTCCCGGCGGCGTGCCGGGACACCAGGGAGTCGGCCGGGTCGCCGAGCCGCAGCTCCAGCCGGGAGCCGAACAGGTCCCGGATCGCCGGCCGGAAGTCCAGCCAGCGGGGCGCGCTGGCCACCACGTGCACCCCGTAGGACAGGCCGCGGGTGGCCAGGTCCGTGACCATCGGTTCCAGGTCGTCGTACTCGCCGCGCAGCGTCGGCCAGCCGTCGACCACCAGGAAGACGTCCCCGAAGGCGTCCGCCCGCGCCGCGTCGTCGGCGGCCCGGTGCCGCCGGTAGTCGGCCATCGACTCGATGCCGGCGGCCGCGAAGGACCGCTCCCGCGCCGTGAGCACCGCCGCGACCTCGCCCACGGTACGGCGCACCGCGGGTGCGTCGAGCCGGCCGGCGACGCCGCCGACGTGCGGCAGCTCGCGCAGCCCGGCCAGCGAACCACCGCCGAAGTCCAGGCAGTAGACCTGCACCTGCGCCGGCGTGTGGGTGAGCGCCAGCGCGCAGAGCAGGGTGCGCAGCAACTGCGACTTGCCACTCTGCGGGCCGCCCACCACCGCGACGTGCCCGGCCGCGCCGTGCAGCGGCAGCCACAGCGGGTCGCGGCGCTGCTCGTACGGCTTGTCCAGCACGGCCACCGGCACCTGGAGTCGGCCCCGCAGCTCCGGGTTGGCCACGGTCAGCCCCCGGTCGGGGTCCGACTGCACCGGGCCGAGCAGCTCGTCCAGCGCCGGCGCCGCGTCCAGCGGGGGCAGCCACACCCGGTGCGCCGGCGGACCCGCGCCGGCCATCCGGGCCACCAGCACGTCCAGCAGGCTCTCCCCGGTCCCGGCCGGGGCCGGCGCGGCCGGCACCGGGGCCGGTGGGGCCACGAAGTGCGTCGAGTAGCGCAGCACCCGGGCGGGGCCGGCGGCGGCATCCGCCGGCCGCACGGTGGGTCGCGGCCGGGGACCGGAGACGTACGCGGCGCGGAACCGGATCAGCGGGTCGGTGCCGTACCGGAGAAAGCCGTGCCCGGGCGTGCGGGGCAGCTCGTACGCGTCCGGCACGCCGAGCACCGACCGCGACTCCAGGGCCGAGAAGGTGCGCAGGCCGACCCGGTACGACAGGTGGGTCTCCAGCCCGCGCAACCGGCCCTCCTCCAGCCGCTGCGAGGCGAGCAGCAGGTGCACGCCGAGCGACCGGCCGACCCGGCCGATCTGCACGAACAGCTCGATGAAGTCCGGCTTGGCGTCCAGCAGTTCGGAGAACTCGTCACAGACGATCAGCAGGGTGGGCAGCGGGGCCAGCGCCGTACCCCCGGCTCGGGCCCGGTCGTAGTCGCGCAGGCTGGCGACGCCGGCCCGGCGCAACAACTCCTGCCGGCGCACCAGCTCGCCGTTTATCGCGTCCACCATCCGGTCCACCAGGGGCAGCTCCTGGCGCAGGTTGGTGATCACCGCGGCGGTGTGCGGCAGCCGGTCCAGCTTCGCGAACGTGGCCCCGCCCTTGAAGTCGACCAGGACGACGTTCAGCTCCTCCGACGAGTGCACCGCGGCCAGCCCCAGAACCACGGTGCGCAGCAGCTCCGACTTGCCCGACCCGGTCGCGCCGATGAGCAGCCCGTGCGGACCCATGCCGTCCAGCGCGGACTCCTTGAGGTCCAGCTCGACGGTGCCGCCGTCGGCGCCGGTCCCGATCGGGACCCGCAACCGGTCCCGCTCGGCCCGCCGCGCCCAGGCCCGGGACACCGGGTACGACTCCGGGTCGCCGATCCCGAGCAACTCGGCCAAACCCGGATCGGGCCGGTCCGGGCCGCCCCGGCCGGCGGTCGTGGCCAGCCGCAGCGGCGCCAGCCGCCGGGCCACCGACTCGGCCTCGACGAGTCCGAGCCGGTCGGGCGTGCCGACCTCCGCCGGGCCGTCCACGGACCCGGCGCGCAGCCGGCCGCCGGACAGCTCCAGCACGAGGGTCGCCGGGTCCGGCGGCCGTGCCGGACCGGGGGTCAGGTCGAGCACGGTGACCGCGTCGATGCCGCCGTCGCCGGTGAGCACCGTGGCATCGGTCCGGTCGGCGCCGTCGAGCAGGACCAGCAGGTGCGGGCCGGCGGTCGCCGGGCCGAGCGGGCTGAACCGGGAGCGGCTGCCGATGACGTCCTCCAGCAGGCGTTCCAGCTCGGCCAGCGAGCTGGTGACCAGGCGGACCGGCCCCAGCGCGTCGACCCGGGTCGGGTGCAGCGCGTGCGGCAGCCACTTCACCCACTCCCAGGCGGCGCGCCGCTCCGGCCCGGCGCAGACCGCGATCAGCAACTCGTCCGGGGCGTGGAAGACGGCCAGCTGGATCAGCACGGCCCGGGCCAGCGCCCCGGCCGCCGTCTCGGCCCGGCCCGGCATCTGCGGCCCGGTCGCCGGCCGGGGTGGACCGGGCCGGCCGGCCGGGCCGGGCCCGGCGACGACGATCCGGGCGAAGCCGCGCAACGACACCGCCACCGGCAGGTCCGGCACCACCGCGTACGCGTCGAGGAAGCGGCGCAGCGCGCCGGCCGTCATCGGCTCCAACTCCTCCACCGGCCGGGTGGCCGGCGGCAGCAGCGGGGTGGCCAGGGACTGCGGGCCGATCCCGATCCGGACCACCCCGAAGTCCGGGTCGGTGCCGCGCCGCTCCCAGATTCGCCGGCTGGCCGCGGTCGACCAGAGCTGGCCGGGGTCGGGATGCCGGTAGTACAGCGCGGCCCGCTGCCGCCGAACGGTGTCCCGCGCCCGCCGGCGCAGCCCCGCCAGGTGTCGCAGGTAGTCGCGGCGGGCGGCGATCAGCTCGGCCCGCCGCGGCCCGCCCGCCGAACTGCCCCACGAGGTGACCAGCATGGCCAGCGAGCTGACCCCGAACATGGCGCCCACCAGGTAGGAGTAGGCGCCGCCGCCGCGGCCGAACATCATGGCCATCGCCACCGAGCCGCCGACCATGGGCAGGATCATCATGGCCTGCCGCCAGCGGCCGGAGATCACCTCGGGTATCTCCGGCGGCGCCGCCACGGCCAGCTCACCGGAGGGCAGCTCCGGGGCGGGCTGGCGCGGCGGCCGGCGTACCACCACTGTGCTCACGCTGACGCGATCCCTCCCGCCGTGATCCTGCCGGCCGATCCGGCGGGACGCGGCCCGCCGGACGTCCGGCATGTTCGCTGGGTAATCCGAACCGGACTGATGGTAGGTAAAGTGCGGGCGTTCGCGCAGTCATCGGATGGAGGAACGCCGATGAGCATGGGGCTGGCCCGGGTCACCGTCAGCGCTCCGCGGCGCCGGTTGGACGTCGCGCTGCCGGATCAGGTGCCCGTGGCCGAACTGCTGCCGGAACTGCTCCGGTACGCCGGCGTGGGGCTGGCCGACGCGGGTGAGCGGCACGGCGGCTGGGTGCTGCGCCGCGCCGACGGCGCCGCGCTGGAGACCGGCCGGCCGCTGTCGCCGCAGGGGGTGCACGACGGCGACGTACTGCACCTGCTGCCGGCCCGCACCGGCTGGCCCGAGCCCGAATACGACGACGTGGTGGAGGCGATCGCCGACGGCGTCCGGCTGCGCGGTGCCGCCTGGGACGCCGCGGCCAGCCGTACCGCCGGCCTGGTGGCCGCCGCCGCGCCGGCCACGGTCGGCCTGCTGGCGGTCCTCGACGGCGGCCCCGGCTGGGCCGCCGGCGCTCCGGCGGCGCTCGCCGCGGCCGGTGGGCTGCTGCTGGCCGCGGTCGCCGCCGCCCGGGGCTACGGCGCCGGCGCCGCGGGCGTGACCCTGGGCGGGTACGCGCTGCCGTACGCCTTCGCCGGCGGCGCGCTGCTGGTGGCAAGCGGTGACCGTGCCGGACCGGTGGTCCCGGTGGCCTGGCTGGGCGCGCCCGAACTCCTCGCCGGCGCCGCGACGCTGCTGTTGGCGGCCGTGCTGGCCGGGGTGGGCGTCGCCGCCGGGACCCGGATCTTCGCGGCCGGTGCCACCGTCGGGCTGCTCGGCATGGCCGGCGCGCTGGCCGGGTTCGCCCTGCCCGCCGCCGGATCGGCCGCGCTGCTGCTGTCCGCGCTGGTCTGCGGGGTCGGCGTGGCACCGCTGCTGGCGATCCGGCTCGGCCGGTTGCCGCTGCCGCCGATCGTGCTGCCCGCGGAACCGACGGCCGCCGATCCTCCCGGCGGCGTCCGCGACCTGCCCCGGCGGGACCGGGTGCTGGCCGCCGTGGCGCGGACCGAGGAACTGCTCAGCGGCATGCTGCTGGGTCACGGCCTGGTGGCGGTGGCCGCCGTCGTGCTGCTGGTGCTGGCCGGCGGGCCGGCCGGCCGGTTGCTGGCCGCGATCGGGTCCGCCGTGCTGCTGCTGCGGTGCCGGATCTTCGCCAGCCGGCGCCACCGGCTGCCGCTGCTGGTGACCGGGCTGGCCGGCCTCGTCGCGCTCGGTGTCGCGGTGGCGGCCTCGACCGCCGACGCGGGCCGGTCCGTGCTGCTGGCGGCCGGCGCGTCGGCGGCGTTGCTGCTGGTGGTGGGGGGCGTCGCGTACCCGCGCCGGCCGCCGACGCCGTACCTGGACCGGGCTGCGGACCTGGCCGACACCCTGCTGGTGGTCTCGGTGGTCCCGGTCGCCTGCGCGGTGCTCGGACTGTACGGCCGGGCCCGCGGCCTGGTCGGCTGACCGGGCGTGGACCCGGCCCTTCGGCGGCTCGTCCTCGACCTGCGCGTTGTGAAACGCGGTCTGGCTAGTGCGCCCCGTCGCTGCCGCCGGCCGTGCGCCGCGCCGCCTCGGCGGCCTCGGCGCGCCGGTACGACCTGCTGATCTCGGCCTCGGCCTCGACCCGGCCGACCCAGGTCGCGCCCTCGACCGATTTGCCTGGTTCGAGGTCCTTGTAGACCTCGAAGAAGTGCTGGATCTCCAGCCGGTCGAACTCGCCCAGGTGGTGGATGTCGCGCAGGTGCTCCTGCCGCGGATCCTCGAACGGGACGCAGAGGACCTTGTCGTCCCCGCCCTTTTCGTCGGTCATCCGGAACATGCCGATGGCCCGGCACTGGATCAGGCACCCTGGAAAGGTGGGTTCGGGCACCAGCACCAGCGCGTCCAGCGGATCACCGTCCTCACCGAGGGTGCCCTCGATGAAGCCGTAGTCGGCCGGGTACTGGGTCGAAGTGAAGAGCGTGCGGTCCAGCCGGATCCGGCCGGTCTCGTGGTCCACCTCGTACTTGTTGCGGTGACCTTTGGGGATCTCAACCGTCACGTCGAAATCCATCTCACGCTCCCTCATCTGCCCACGCTGGCTCACGGACCGCCGCGGCGGCCGGCGGTTGCCGGAAACGGTCCGGACTTCTTCGGACACCCGTCGCTGGTTCGGACGTAAGTAGTGTCACCCAAGCGCACCCGGAGGGCGGGAGGAGGGCCGGTGGGGAGGGAAGACTCACACCGACGGGCCACCCCCGCCGGTCGCGGTCGCCGGTGACCGTGGGTTCCCGCTCCGCGTCGCCCGGTGAGGTGTCGCGGTCCGGGTACGGTGGTGGGCATGGCGCAGTTCGTGGACTGGGACCTGGCCGCCGCCACCGCCGGTGCCCTTGGTAAGTCGGGGCCGAAGGTGTCTTACGAGGAGGCCACCGCCGTCGTGGCCGACCTGCGGCGGCTGACCGACGAGGCGGCCGGGCACGTGCTGGAGTACACCGGGCTGCGCGCCCAGGTGGCGCATCCACCGGTGCGGGTGGTGGACCGCCGGGACTGGGCGGCGACGAACATCGCCGGACTGCGCGAGGTCATCACGCCGCTGGTGTCCCGGCTCGCCGGCGACAAGCAGCCCGGCGCGGTGACCGAGGCGATCGGCTCCCGGCTGACCGGGGTGCAGGCGGGCACGGTGCTGGCGTACCTGTCCGGCCGGGTCCTCGGCCAGTACGAGGTGTTCTCCACCGAGCCGGGCCAACTGCTGCTGGTGGCGCCGAACATCGTCGAGGTGGAACGCAAGCTCGGCGCCGACCCCCGGGACTTCCGGCTCTGGGTCTGCCTGCACGAGGTGACCCACCGGACCCAGTTCACCGCCGTGCCGTGGATGCGGGGCCACTTCCTCGGCGAGGTGCAGGCGTTCGTCGACGCCGCCCAGGCCGGCGGCGAGAACACCCTGGACCGGCTGCGCCGCGGGGTGGCCACGCTGGCCGACTCGGTCCGTGACCCGGACAGCCGGGCCAGCGTGCTGGACATCGTGCAGACCCCCGGCCAGCGGGCCGTGCTGGACCGGCTCACCGCGATGATGACCCTGCTGGAGGGGCACGCCGAGTTCGTGATGGACGGCGTCGGCCCGCAGGTGATCCCGAGCGTGGACCGGATCCGGGCGGCCTTCAACCGGCGCCGGGAGTCCGGTAACCCGCTGGAGAAGACCATCCGCAAGCTGCTCGGGATCGACGTCAAGATGCGCCAGTACGCCGAGGGTCGCAAGTTCGTGCACGGCGTGGTGGAGCGGGTCGGGATGACCGGCTTCAACAAGGTGTTCAGCTCCCCGCTGACCATGCCCAAGCTCGACGAGCTGGCCGATCCGGATGCCTGGGTGGCCCGGGTGCACGGCGGGCCGCTGCTGGCCGACGGCTGACCGGGATGGCCGCGCTCGCCCCGCCGGTGGCCGCGGTCCGCGGCGCGGTCCGGGCCGCGCTGGTGGCGTTGCCGGAGCCGGGGCCGGTGCTGGTGGCCTGCTCGGGCGGCGCCGACTCGCTGGCGCTGGCCGCCGCGACCGCCTTCGTGGCGCCGCGGCTGGGCCGGCCGGCCGGGCTGGTGAGCGTGGACCACGGCCTGCAGGCCGGCTCGGCCGATCGGGCCGCCGCGGTCGCGAAGTGGGCCGACGAAGCCGGCCTGGCCCCGGCCGAGGCGGTGCCGACCCGGGTGGCCGGCCGGCCCGGCGGGCCGGAGGCGGCGGCCCGGTCCGCCCGGTACGAGGTGCTCGCCGAGGCCGCCCGCCGGCACGGCGCGGTCGCCGTACTGCTCGGGCACACCCGCGACGACCAGGCCGAGACGGTGCTGCTCGCGCTGGCCCGGGGCGCCGGGCCGCGCGGGCTGGCCGGCATGCCGCCGGTCCGGCACGTGCACGGGGTACGCCTGGTCCGTCCGCTGCTGGCGGTCACCCGGGAGCAGACCAGGGCGGCCTGCGGCGCGCTCGGGCTCTGCCCGTGGGAAGACCCGCACAACACCGACCCGTCGTACGCCCGGGCCCGGGTGCGCGCCACGGCGCTGCCGGCGCTGACCGCCGCGCTGGGTCCCGGCGTACGGGACAATCTGGCGCGTACCGCGCAGCTGTTGGCCGCCGACACGGCGGCGCTGGACGAACTCGCCCACCGGGCGCTGGCGGCCGCCCGCACGCCCTGCGGGGAGGAGCCGCCGGGCCTGCTCGTGGCCGGCCTGGCGCAGCTGCCGCCGGCGATCCGCGGCCGGGTGCTGCACGCCTGGTGCCGGGAGCTGGGCGCGGCGCCCGCCGCGCTGTCGTACCGGCACGTACGGGCGCTGGAGGCGCTGGTGACGGCCTGGCGCGGGCAGGGTCCGACGCACCTGCCCGGCGGCATCCGGATCGGCCGGCGGGACGGCCGGCTGCTGCCCGTGCCGCTCCCGGCCTGACCCGAACAACCGCATCTCCCGCTGGCCGTGGCCCGGCGGATCCGCTAGACATGGCGGGTGTCACATCCCCGCCCGCCGCTGTACGCCCCGAACGGGGTGGTCGCCACCAGTCAGCCCCTCGCCGCCGCCGCCGGACTCGCGGCGCTGCGCAACGGCGGCTCCGCGGTGGACGCGGCCCTCGCGGCCGCGATCACGCTCACCGTGGTGCAGCCCGGCTCCAACGACATCGGCGGCGACCTGTTCGCCCTGGTCTGGGACGGCGGCCGGCTGCACGGCCTGAACGGCTCCGGGCGCTCGCCGGCGGCGCTGGACCGGGCGGCCGTGCTGGCCGCCACCGGCGGGCAGGGCGCCGACCCGGTCGAGGCGTTCGGCGGCGCCCAGGCCGGCGGCCCGGCCATGCCGGCGCACGGCTGGCTGCCGGTCACCGTGCCGGGCGCCCCCGCCGGCTGGCACGACCTGCACGAACGCTTCGGCCGGCTGCCCTTCGCCGAGCTGTTCGCCGACGCCATCGGGTACGCCGAGCACGGCTATCCGGTCTCGCCGCAGGTCTCCCGGGTCTGGAATCGGGCGGTGGCCACGCACGCGGGGCTGACCGGACCCGAGTTCGCCGAGTGGTCCCGGGTGTTCACCGTCGACGGCGTCCGGGCGCCCCGGGCCGGGGAGCGCTGGCGCAACCCCGGCGCCGCGCAGGCGCTGCGCCGGATCGCCGCCAGCGGCGCCGACGACTTCTACCGCGGGCGGATCGCCGCCGCGCTGGACGCGTACTCCGCCCGTACCGGTGGCCTGCTGACCGGGGACGACCTGGCCGCGCACCGGTCGGCCTGGGTGGAACCGATCCGGGTCGGCTACCGCGACCACGAGGTGTGGGAGCTGCCGCCCAACGGCCAGGGGGTCGCCGCGCTGCTCGCCCTGGCCATCCTCGACGGGGTGGATCCGGCCGACCTGGCGCCGGAGGAGTGGCTGCACTGGCAGATCGAGGCGGTGAAGCTCGGCTTCGCGGACGCGCACGCGTACGTGACGGACCCGGACCTGATGCGGGTTTCCCCGGCCGACCTGCTGGACCCGGCGTACGTGGCCGGCCGCCGGGCGCGGATCGGCGACCGGGCCGGCCTGCCGGTCCCGGGCGAGCCGGCCCGGGGCGGCACCGTGTACCTGTGCGCCGCCGACGGTGCGGGGATGATGGTCAGCCTGATCCAGTCGACCTACCTCAGCTTCGGCTCGCACGTGGTGCTGCCCGGGTACGGCTTCGGCCTGCAGGACCGGGGCGCGGCGTTCCGGCTCGACCCGGCGCACCCGGACGTGGTGGGCCCGGCCAAGCGGCCGTTCCACACGATCATTCCGGGCTTCCTGACCCGGGGCGGGGAACCGGTCGGCCCGTTCGGGGTGATGGGCGCGCACATGCAGCCGCAGGGACACCTGCAGGTGGTCTCCGCCACAGTGGATCGCGGGCTCGACCCGCAGGCCGCGCTCGGCCTGCCCCGCTGGTACTGGCACACCGGCCGGGCCGTGCGGGTCGAACCGGCCCTGCTCGCCGCGCCGGGCGGCGCGGACCTGGTGGCGGGGCTGCGCGGGCGTGGCCACGAGGTGAGCGTGCCGCCCGATCCGTCCGTGTTCGGGCACGGCCAGGCGGTCTGGCGGGGTCCGGGCGGTTACGTCGCCGGCTCCGAGCCGCGTACCGACGGCAGCGCGGTGGGTTACTGAACGGCGGGATCCGGTTTCCGGTTGGGAGCAAAAGACACGGCCCCGGCGACCGGACGTCATCCGCGTACGGCAGGCTATGCCCATGGCTGACGGCTCCTGGTACGACGCCGACATCGACCACGTGATCATCTCCGAGACCCAGATCCGCGACAAGACCGCGGAGCTGGCCAAGCAGGTCTCCGCCGACTACGCCGAGGTGCGGGACGGCCTGCTGCTGGTATGTGTGCTCAAGGGGGCGGCCATGTTCATGGCCGACTTCGCCCGGGCCCTCGGCCGGCACGGCCCGCCGGCGGAGTTGGACTTCATGGCCATCTCCTCGTACGGGCAGGGCACCACCTCCTCCGGGGTGGTGCGCATCCTCAAGGATCTGGACCGGGACATCGCGGGCCGGCACGTGGTCGTGGTGGAGGACATCGTCGACTCCGGTCTGACCCTGTCCTGGCTGCTGCGCTACCTCGCGTCGCGCTCGGCCGCCAGCGTCGAGGTGGTCACGCTGCTCCGCAAGCCGGAGGCGGTGAAGGTGCCGGTGCCGGTCAAGTACGTGGGCTTCGACATCCCCACCGAGTTCGTCGTCGGCTACGGCCTGGACTTCGCCGAACGCTACCGCGAGGTGCCCTACGTCGGGGTGCTCAAGCCCGAGGTGTACGCCCGCTCCTGAGCGGCCGCCGGTTTTCCGGCGGTTGCCCGGGTTTCCGGTGGCGGGTTTCCGGGCGGCGGGTTTCCGGTGGCGGGGGTTCCGGCGGCGGCTTCCGGGTGGCGCCGGCGCCGGATGGTCCCCCCGGGAGCGCCGAAAGCGGGATCCCGGGGGCACCTGATGGATGGTTACCACCCCGCGTACAGCGCACTTTCAGGATTCCCCGTTACGGTATGCAGTGGTGGCGCGGATGCTGTTGGGGTTCGGGCGGTTCGTCCCGGTTGACCGGCCGGGGCGGGGCGCGGGACGCCAGTCCGTCGTCACGCCGGCTCGACGGGGCCAGCTGGACGTGTTCGGGGTGGGCTCGCGGGCCTGCTCCGCATCCACAGGGTGTACCGTCGAATGACCGCGGCGCGGCCGTCCGCGCCGGGTGTCGGGGCCGGCCCGCGGGACGGCCTCGGCCGTCGCTCCGGCGGCGACAACCCAACCAGACGGTCAGGACGTCGATCAGGAGGATCCGGGCGCTGCGGCGCTCGACAACAGTATGGAACGCACGCGTTTCTTCCGCCGGCCGGTGGTCTGGATCATCCTGGTGATCATCGGTGCGGTCGCGCTCACCCAGTTGTTCACCGGTGGTCCGAGCTACCACAAGGTCGACACGTCGGTCGCGCTCGACCAGCTGAACACCGCCAAGGTCGACAAGGTCGTGTTCCAGGACAAGGAACAGACCCTCAAGATCGACCTGGCCCAGCCGACCAAGTTCGACGGCACCGAGACCGACAAGATCCAGACGCAGTTCCCGTACGAGGTCGGCAACGAGATCTGGAACGAGATCCAGGACGCCAAGGCCAACAACCGGATCACCGGTCCGGTGGACACCGAGGTGTCCGGGGACAACGTCTTCCTCAGCCTGCTGGTCAACCTGCTGCCGATCGCCATCCTGGTGATCCTGCTGCTGTTCTTCATGTCGCAGATGCAGGGCGGCGGATCCCGGGTGCTCAACTTCGGCAAGTCCAAGGCGAAGATGATCACCAAGGACACGCCGAAGACCACCTTCGCCGACGTGGCCGGTGCGGACGAGGCCGTCGAGGAACTGCACGAGATCAAGGACTTCCTGCAGAACCCGGCGAAGTACCAGGCCCTCGGCGCCAAGATCCCCAAGGGTGTCCTGCTGTTCGGCCCGCCCGGCACCGGTAAGACCCTGCTGGCCCGCGCCGTCGCCGGCGAGGCCGGGGTGCCGTTCTACTCGATCTCCGGCTCCGACTTCGTGGAGATGTTCGTGGGTGTCGGCGCCAGCCGGGTCCGCGACCTGTTCGAGCAGGCCAAGTCGAACGCGCCGGCCATCGTCTTCGTCGACGAGATCGACGCGGTCGGCCGGCACCGCGGTGCCGGCATGGGCGGCGGGCACGACGAGCGCGAGCAGACCCTCAACCAGCTGCTCGTCGAGATGGACGGCTTCGACACCAAGGGCGGGGTCATCCTCATCGCGGCCACCAACCGGCCCGACATCCTGGACCCGGCACTGCTGCGCCCCGGCCGGTTCGACCGGCAGATCCCGGTCGACGCGCCGGACATGGAGGGACGCAAGGCGATCCTGCGGGTGCACGCCAAGGGCAAGCCGTTCACCCCGGACGTGGACCTCGACGCGGTGGCCCGGCGTACCCCCGGATTCAGCGGTGCCGACCTGGCGAACGTGATCAACGAGGCCGCGCTGCTGACCGCCCGGGTCGAGAAGCGGGCGATCTCCAACGAGGCGCTTGAGGAATCCATCGACCGGGTCATCGCCGGACCGCAGCGCCGGACCCGGGTGATGAGCGACCACGAGAAGAAGATCACCGCGTACCACGAGGGTGGACACGCGCTGGTCGCCTGGGCGCTGCCGCACTCGGCGCCGGTGCACAAGGTGACGATCCTGTCCCGCGGCCGGTCGCTGGGCCACACGCTCACGCTGCCGACCGAGGACAAGTACACGCAGACCCGGGCCGAGATGATCGACACCCTGGCGTACGCGCTGGGCGGCCGGGCCGCGGAGGAACTCGTCTTCCACGAGCCGACCACCGGTGCCGGCAACGACATCGAGAAGGCCACCCAGCTCGCCCGGGCCATGATCACCCAGTACGGGATGAGTTCGAAGCTGGGTGCGATCAAGTACGGCACCACCGGCGACGAGCCGTTCCTCGGTCGCAACATGGGCCACGAGCGGGACTACTCGGACGCCGTGGCCGCCGAGATCGACGGCGAGATGCGGGCACTCATCGAACTGGCCCACGACGAGGCCTGGGAGATCCTGGTGGAGTACCGGGACGTCCTGGACAACATCGTGCTGGAGCTGATGGAGAAGGAAACCCTCTCCACCGCCGACATGGCCCGGATCTGTGCCCGGGTGGTCAAGCGGCCGCCCATGGCGCCGTACAACGGCTTCGGCAAGCGTCAGCCCTCCACCGAGCCGCCCGTACTCACCCCGAGCGAGCGGGAGAAGCTGAAGGCGCAGGCGCAGGCCGACGGCGCCGAGGCGACGGTCGGTGGCGGAGGCGCGCCGCAGAACCCGGACGGCTCACGCTGAGCGCCGCGGCCGACCCAGCCGCGGCCAACGAGACGACGTCGCCGTCCGGTTCCTCCACGGAACCGGACGGCGACGACTCGCTCGACTTCCTCGCGGCCCGCCTGATCAACGGGCGGCTCACCGGCCAGCCGGTCGAACGCGTCGTCGACCTCGCCCGGATCGAGAAGGCCGTCCGGGAGATCCTGGAGGCCATCGGCGAGGACCCGGACCGCGACGGGCTCCGCCAGACACCGGCCCGGGTCGCCCGGGCCTACGCCGAGCTGTTCGCCGGGCTCCGGGTCGACCCCGCCCAGGTACTCAGCACCACCTTCGAGGCGAACCACGAAGAACTCGTGGTGGTCCGGGACATCGACGTGATGAGCCTCTGCGAACACCACCTGCTGCCGTTCCGCGGCGCCGCGCACATCGGCTACATCCCCGGACCGGACGGCCGGATCACCGGGCTGTCCAAGCTGGCCCGGCTGGTCGAGGTGCTCGCCCGCCGCCCCCAGGTGCAGGAACGACTCACCTCGCAGATCGCCGACCTGCTGATGCAGAAGCTCGCCCCGCGCGGCGTGGTGGTGGTGCTCGAATGCGAGCACATGTGCATGGCCATGCGCGGCATCCAGAAGTCCGGCGCCCAGACCGTCACCTCGGCGCTGCGCGGCATCCTGCAGGGCGACGCGAAGTCGCGGGCCGAGGCGCTCAGCCTCATCCGGCACGCCTGACCAGGCTTGACCGCCCGACCCGGCCGGCCTCGGGCTCAGCCCGCCACGAGCGCCAGCAGTCCCAGAACGGCGCCCACGACGGCGCCCACGACGATCAGCGCCGCCAGCAGCAGCCCCAGCATCCCGGCCCGGTCCCGCAACCGCGCCCACCGGCTGATCAGGCGCCGCCCACCCCATCCCGGCCCGGACAACTGGGCGTCCGCGGCATCCGCACTCGCGCCGGCCCGGCGCAGCGTCGCGGACCACCCGTCCGGCTCCCGCCCGGCGGACGCGGCGGCGACCGCGACCTCCGGCGGGGACGGCACCAGATCCACCTCCGGTACGCCCAGCTCGCGCAGCCGGATCCGCTGCTCCGCCAACCGCTCACGCACCCCGGTCAGTTGGGTCCGGACCGCGCTCTGCGCGGTGGCCTGTCGCTCGGCCGTCGCGGCGCTCCCGCGCACCACCGCGTCGAGGCGCTGCACCGCCGCCACATAGCGCTGCCAGGCATCCTCGTCGGTCACCGCACCCCACCACCGAACGGAACGATCAGCCGTACCTCCCCGGTGGCCCGGTCGGCGAGCGTCGCCCGCCCCGGAGCGGGCTTCCAGTCGGCCTCCCGGCCCAGCAGGTACTCGGCCTCGATGGGCGGCAGATCAAGCAGCAGCAACCCGGCGACGTACTCGGTGAGCGAACCGTCCCCGGCCAGCTCCACCAGCCGCCGGGTGCGGCGCCACCAGGACAACAGGTGTACGCCCCGGCCCGGCGCCCCGCGCAGCCCGGCCCGGGCCGACTCGGGCGGCAACTCGGCCGGCCCCGCGGCGTCCATGCCGAACACCACCAGATAGCCCGGACGGTCGTCGTCCAACTCCTTGGCCAGCTGCGCCACGTCCACCACGTTCACCTCGTGCCGGCGGCGCAACTCCCGCACCAGCGTCTCCGCCGCCGCCTCCGCCTCGGCGACAAGCGTCGCCACGGCGAACCGGGTACCACCCGGCGGATGCGCGGCCGCCACGCTGCGCGCCGCCTCCGCCAGCACCGTGGCGCCCACCGGCGAGCGGCCGACGACGGCCAGATGCCGGCCCGGGGCATCGTCCAACGCGAAGGAGGCGGTCACCGTGCGGGCATCCACCGCCCGGCCGAGCAGCGCCAGCGGCGGTCCGGACCCCGCCGTCAACACCGCCCGATAGGTCGGGTCGTCCGCCAGCCGGGCCGGAGCGGCCCCGTCGAACACCCGCGGCCCGTCCGGATCCGGACGGGCCAACCAGAGCCGGTTTCGCAACTCGTCCCGGTCCGCGGCGTCGATGGCCGGATCCGGGAAACGGACCACCCGCTCGTGTCCGCGGGTGGCACCCCGCGGCCCGCCGAGCCCGCCGGCCGTGTTCACCACGGCGGCCCCCAGCGGCAGCCCGGCCGCCGCGTCGTTGGTCGGCTCCAACACGTCCCCGCCGCCCGGCAGGGCGACCCGGACCGGGCACTGCGCCAACAACTGATCCGGGTACGCGCCGCCGGGCAGCTCCGTCGGCCGGCCCACCAGCGCCAGATGCACCCCGTACGAGCGGCCGCGGCGCGCCACCGACTCCAGCAGCCGCAACGACTCCCGGCTCAGCCGGTCCGACCCGGCGAGCAGCAGCGGCGCCCCGTCCAGCACGCAGAGCACCCGGGGCGGCCGGTCGGGTCCGGGCAACTCGGTCAGCCGGCCCACCCCGGCGCCCTCGAACCGGGCCGCCCGCCGGTCCAGCTCGGCATCCAACTCCCGCAACAGCGTCATCGCGTACTCGCGGTCCGCGGCCACCCCGGCCGTCCGCACGTGCGGCAGCCAGGACGGGTTCCGCTGCGAGGGCAGGAACTCCCCGAACACCGGATCGGGGCGTACCGACAGCAGGTGGACGACAAGCGACTCCGGCCGGTAGCGCGCGCCCAACCCGTACAGCACGTTGGCCAGGAAGGCGCTGGTGCCGGCGCCCGGTCGGCCGGCCAGCAGCCAGTGCGGCGTCAACTCGGCGAACCGGAGGGTCACCGGGGTGTCCCCGTCGTGCCCCACCACCGTGGTCAGCCCCTCGGCGGCGTCCTGCGCCCAGTACTCGCGGCTCTCCGGCAGCAGATCGGCCAACCGGGGGCGGCAACCCAGCGCGGACCGTTCGGCCAGGTCGGCGCAGACCCGGGCGACCAACTCCGGCGGCGGATCGCCGTCCAGCCGCACCGGGCTGGCCAGCCCGGTGGCGACCGGCCGCGGTCCCCGGGCACCGAAGGAGCCGCCGGGCGGATCACCGACGAGCGCGTGGGCCTCGCGTACCAGGATCGTGGTGGCCGCAGCCAGCGGGGGCGGCTCGCGGTGCCCCGATGCCGCCGCCGGCGGCCGGCTCCGACCCGGACCCTCCACCGCCGGCCCGCCGGGCTCGTGTGCTGCCGTCCCAGCGGGTTCGTGTGCCACGGGCCCGCCGGGCTCGTGTGCCGCCGTCCCGGCGCCGGTGCGCCCGGAGGATTCCGCCCGGGTCGTGGGTGCGGTGGATCCCGGCCTGCCGGCCGCCACGGCCACGGCCGGGCGGGTCACCGGCGCGCCGGTGGACGCGCCGACCCGGGAAACGGCCGTGGGCACCGTGGGTGGGGTGCCCGGCCACGCCGCCGCCTGCGGCGCCCGGGTGGCGGGCACCTGATCCGCGGCGGATCGGGAAGCCGGCCCCGGTCGGGACATCGGCTCCGGTCGGGGCGCCGGCTCCGGATCGGCGTCGGGCGGGCGCGGCGCGGCGGCCGGCCAACCGGCCACGATCAGATGCAGCCCCGCGGCGGCCCCGGGTCCGGCCAGCGCCGCCAGCCGGGCCAGGTCGGCCGGCTCGACCGGATCGGGAAGCGCGGCCACCACCACCAGCAGGCTGCGATCCCGCCGCCGCCCGCGCCCGGCGGCCGATGTCGCCGGCCGGACCCACCGCTCGGCCTCGGCCAGTACGGCGAGCAACCCCAGCCGATCGGTGGCCGGCGGCGGGAACAGCCCCACTTCGGCGAGTGGCAGGAACGGGGTGAAGGCCTCCGCCGAGTCGGCGGCGGTCACGCCGCGGACCAGGACCGAACCGGCGGGCGCGGCGGCCAGCACCCGCAGCAGCAGGCAACGCAGCACGGCCGCCACCCGAGGATCGCGGGCGTCCGCGTCCAGCGCCAGGTGGCCGGTGCCGAGCAGCGGCACGATCACCGGGAAGTGCGCCCCGCCCGACGGCTCGGCCACGCCGATGCGCACGTACCGGGGAACCAGGTCGTCCCCGGCCTCGGGCTCGGCCAGCCCGTCGCCGAGATCCGCGCCCAGCCAGCCCGGGGCCAGTACGCCTGCGGCGCCGGCGAGGATGTCGGCCAGGGCGCGCTGGTCGCTCCCGTCGGCGACAGCCGGGCCGATCTCGTCCACCGCGGCGGCGACCACCGCCGCCGACGCGGCGGCCTGGCGGTGCAGTGCGGCCGCCCTGGTGGTACGCGCCCTGGAGACTGTCAACGAATCCGCCTTTTCCTCAACGGGCCGGCTGGACGGATCTGGTTCAAGGAAAGGTAACCCAGGTCTGGCCCAGTTTCCGGGATGCGCGGTGGCGACCGCGCGGCGGGTCTTCCGACGGCTCCGGCGCGATCGGCCGCACGGCCGCTGGCCTGCTGGTACGGTCCGCTGGCGGTGCCCTCGGCGCCGGCCCGGTCGCCTCCGGTGAGCGGTCGTTCACCAGAGGTGATGGAACCGAGATCTGCGGCTATTGGGCCGCCGCCGCGGGGCCGATAGCCTCAATGGGTGGAATCAGTGCCGCCGCCCGCCGGTTCCCGGACCTCCCGCGTACCGGCCCAGCGGGGTCCCGAGGGGGCGCCGCCGGAGGTCGACGAGCGCGACGCGCCGGTGGCGCAGCCTCCGGCCGCACCGCCGTCCGACCCCGCTGCCGTCGCGCCGCCGGCTCCACACCAGAGCGTACGGCCCGGTCCTCCGCGCCAGCCGGTCCGCCGGGTGCTCTGGCTGGTCGCCGGGGCGCTGCTGGTGTTGCTGCTGGTCGCCGGTGGCGCCGTCTTCATCTGGTACGACCGCGCCACCACCCTCGACCGAAGTGCTCCAGATGTGACCGTTGACAACTACCTTCGTGCCTACCTAGTGGACCGCAACGATGTTCGCGCCCAGCAATACGAGTGCTCAGCGGGCAGTAACCTTGAGCCGATCAGGTCGCTGAGGGCCGAGATAGAGGATCGCGAAGAGCAGTTCTCAGTGACTGTTCAAGCTTCCTGGGGCGCGCTGATGGAGCGAGTCCAGGACAGGACCGCCTCAGTCCAGACCAGCATCACGATTGCGAGCTTTGCAGACGGGGCGCCACGGAGCCGTCGGCACGAAGATTGGGCATTCTCCCTTACAAGCGAAGACGGCTGGCGGGTCTGCGGGGCCGAGCGCCTTGGTTGAGCTACTCGATCCAGAGCAGGTGCACCGGCACCTCCTGGGTCTTCGGGGACTGGCCGCTCCAGGCCCAGCGGTACCACTCCACCTCGGTGGTGACCCGGACGCAGATGTCGCCATCGGTGCTGGTGTGCAGCTCGGTCACCGCGCGCAGGTCCCGCCGTTCCGCGCCGTCGACCACCTGCACCACCCGGCGGCCGGAGACCGCGTCCGCCTCCACCACCGGCACCGGCCCGGGATGCGCGGGGGCGTCCAGCGAGACGAGCCGGGTCAGCACATCGGTCCGCCCCGGCGCGGGCCGTCCGCGGTCGCCGAGCAGTTCGACCCAGACCCGCTCGGCGGGCACCAGCGGGGCGAAGACCTCGGTCTGCTCGGACTCGGCCCGGTACCAGTCGTGCTCCGGTATCGCCGGCACATAGGTCCGGCTGCCCTGCACCACCCGCTCATCGGCGCGCAGATCGCCCCGCCAACCCAGGCCGGGAAGCCCGATCCGGATCCGCCGCCCACGCAGTTCGAGCCGCTCGGTGGCGGGCACCAGGACGATGGGCCGGGGTGGCGACGGCGCCCAGTCCGGCTCGCCGGCGAAGGGGTCGGGCAGCGGCTCCCGGGTCATGGCGACCCGTTCCGACTCATGCCCGCTCCTCGCTGCGTCCGCAGCCGTCCCCGGTGGCACGGCGCTGTTTCGGCTGGCTCAATCGTCGCGCCCGCTCACGCCGAACCGCCGAGCGGTACGCCCCGGTCCCGCATGAACGGCACCGGGTTGACCGCGCCGGAGTTGGCCCGGACGCCGTTCAGGTGCACCTCGAAGTGCAGGTGCGGACCCGACGAGTTGCCGCTGGTGCCGACCTTACCGATCACCTCGCCGGCCTGCACCTGCTGACCGGGCCGGACGAACGGCGCCCGGACCATGTGGCAGTACCGGGTGATCACGCCGCCGGCGTGCAGGATGTCGACGAACCAGCCGCAGCCGCCCTTGCCCGGGTATCCGTCCACGTCGCAGCTCCGCTGGCCCCGGTGGTCCGGGTCGCAGCGGGCCACCAGCACCCGGCCGCTGGCCGCGGCGTGGATGTCGGCGCCCCGCCCGATGATCAGATCGACCCCGTTGTGCGCCGGCCGGTCGGCCGTGCGGAAGCCCGAGCCCACCTTGGCGTGCACCGGCAGGGTCCAGCCCGACGCGGTGATCTCGTCGGCGGCGGCGCAGCGCGGCGTGACCGCCGTGCCGAGGGACCGGGCCGCGCCGTCGGCCAGCCGGTTCACGATGGCGGTGGCGGCCGGCTCGTGCTTGGCGTAGGCGTCCGGGAAGGCACTGCGCTGCACCCGCTGCGCGGCGTCGGTCAGCGCCAGGTGCTGCCAGCCGTCGATCAGGACCAGATGCTCGTAGAACTTCCGGGCCGCGTACGCCGGGTCGCGTACCTGTTCCGGTGTTCCCCAGCCCTGGCTCGGGCGCTGCTGGAACAGCCCGAGCGAGTCGTGGTCGTTGCCGGCGCCCAGGTAGGGCAGGTTCGACAGCCGGGACTCCTGGATCGCGGTCGCGATGGCGATCACCCAGCCGCGCGGCGGTACCTGCATCTGCCGGCCGACCGCGATGATGACCGCCGCGTTGCGCAGCTGGCTCGGCCCGTAATCCTCCATCCGGGGCATGGCGCCGTCCGGCGGCAGCGGATCGCCCTGGCCGCAGGCGTCGGCGGCGAGCGTCAACGTGGGGTCGTCGCCGCCGAGCGTGGTCAGCATGAACGCGCCGGCTCCGCCCACGCAGCAGAGCAGGGCGCAGAGCACGGTGCCGGCGATCGCCAGCGGCAGCAGCCGGCGCCGGGGCGGCGGCGAGGCGTCCGGGGCGCTCACGACCGCTCCCAGTCGATCTCGTCGACCCGCCAGACCCCACCGTCGCCGACGAGTTGCAGCCGCAGCGTTCCGGTGTCCACCGGGAGGCTCACCTCGGCCAGGTCGGCCGTCTGCGGGGTCAGCACCGGCTCGCCGGTGATGCGCTGGGCCGGCACGCCGGCCGGGTCCACCCCGGACAACCGCTGGGCGAGGGCGGGCGTGCTCCGCGGGGCGAGGGCCGCCTGCCAGCCCGCCGCGGACCGGTCCCGCTCCAGCCACGCCGCGGCGAAGGCCCGGGCGACGACCTCCGGCCGTTCCGCGCCGGGGCTGACCCGCGGCGTCGCCGGGCCGGCGTCGCCGGACAGCCCGTCATCGCCGGCCGTCGGGTTGACCGTGGTGATCGGCCGGTGTGGTTGCCCCACCACCGCCGGCCGGGAGTCCGGCCCGGTGACCAGCCGGGCGGCGCCGAGGATGCCGACCACCACCACGGCGAGCGCCACGGCGGCGCCCAGCCGGGAGCGGAGCGCCCGGGTGATCAGGAAGCCGATGGCCCGCTGCACCGCACGCATGCCGCGTCACCTCGCCTCGGTGCGGATCCGCGGCGTCTCCCGGGCCGGCGCCCGTTCGGCCGAGTCCGGCCGGTATACCGCGTACGAGGGCGCCGGATCCGGCACGTCCGGCTCGGTCCACTCGGCCGGTTGCCGGCGCCGGGGTGCCGGAGCGGGTCGGGGCGCCGGGGGGCCGGGCGGGGCTGCCGGCTGTTCCCGGTCGGCGGCGGAGGTGGAGCCGGTCGGATCCTCCAGCCGGGCCTCCGGACGCAGGCTCGGCTGCTCGACCAGCACCCGACGGGCGTTTCCGGCGCCGCGCGGCTCGGCGGTCCCACCCGGCTCCACCACCTCGAGCCGGGCCGCCTCGCGCATGTCCCGGAAGAACCGCCGGTGCCAGGAACCCGTCGAGGTGGCCACCTCGGTGCTGTCCTTGCCGCCGAGCTGGGTGATCCGCCGGTACGGCCGCAGCAGCAGCCAGCCGACCACCCCGCAGAGCCAGACCAGCACCACCTGGAGCCAGCCGGGCAGCGTCGGTGTGCTCATCACCAGGTCCACGGCGAACAGGTAGACCGCCGCGCCGGTGCCGAAGATGGCGATGTTGAAGACCGCGGCCACCACGGCGTTGGCCAGCCGGCGCAGCCCGGAACTGGCCGGCCGGAGCAGGCCGATGGTGCCCAGGATCGGCGCGGCGATCACCGCCCAGCGGAAGATCAGGAAGCCGAGCAGCACCAGGAGCGAGGCGGTCAGGTCGAACATCGCGAACAGCACCGCGGCCAGCAGCGCGATGAAGCCCGCGCCGATCCGGTCCATGTCCTGGGTGCCCTTGAGGTACTCGTACGCCTCCGGGTCCTCCTTCTGGATCTGCGCGGCGACCTTCATCCACTGCAACTGCTTGGCGCTGATGGTGGCGTCTCTGGTGGCCGGGTTGCTTCGCAGCTTCTCGGCCTCTTCCCAGGACAGCGACTTGGCGTCGTAGAGCGCCCGGCCGTACTTCTTGGCGGTCTCGCTGTCCGCCGAGCCCAGCACCCCGCGCAACCAGTTGCGGTAGAGCATGGTCTCGGTGGCGGTGTCGCTGGCCCGCACGGCCGGCGGCCGGTGGTCCTCACAGGCCCCCGGTGTCGGGTCGTCGCACTGGTCGGGCGGGATGTCCTGCGGGCGCGGGCCCACGGCGTCGTGCACCACGCCGAGCGTGGTCACCAGGGTGCCGTCCGCCAGGTTCGCCGAGCGCACCGGCCAGGCGGCCAGCGCGGTGACCGCGACCATCACCAGCACCGCCCAGCCGGCCGTGGTCATCGCGTTGCTCAGGTCCGACTGCCGGGACCGCCAGATCAGGTAGAGCCCCACCACGGCGAGGGTGAGCACGCCGAAGACGCTGAATACCTTCTGGTAGACCGCCTTGGTGGCCTGCTCGACCAGCGGATCGGCCCAGCCCCACATCTCCTTCGGCGCCCAGGCCCGCTCGCGCAGCGCGTTGGAGGCGCCGACCACGGCGGTGGCCAGCATGAACTCCCCGTTCGCCACCGTCGTGGTGAACCGGTAGTCCGGGTGGATCAGCGAGGAGGCGCAGCCGCCGTCCACGTCGTACGTCGTGTAGCTGTAGCCGGCGTACCCGTAGGTGCTGTAGAGCCCCTGCGGGCCGGCCTCCTTGGCCGAGTCGGGCCGGCTGGCGAACCAGCCGGCGAGGCCGGAGTCCGGCGCGCCCGGCACCGGCGGATCGGCGCAGTCCAGCGTCTTCGCGCCGGTGTCCGTGAGCTTCTGCACGCAGGACTGGAAGTCGGCCTGCCACTCCTTTGTGGTGCAGAGGTCCGCGGGCGCCCGGGCGGGCAGGCCGGCTGCGGGCGGCGCCGCGACCGCCGGCCCGGCGCCCGGCAGCGACCAGGCCAGCGAGCCCAGGGCGAGTACGCCGATGGCGAGAATCATCGCGACGGCCCGCCGAGCCATGTCACGCCTCCGGGTCAGAGATGCTGGCCGGCAGTCCGGCCACGGCGGGTGCCGCGGCGGCCGGCGTGGTGTCCAGGTGTTGCAACAACCCGGGTACGTAGGAGACGTCCACCCGGACCTTCTGGATGCGCCCGTCCACGTCCCGCATCACGAACTCGCGGAAGCCGAGCCGGTCGGCCGACGCGGTGTCCACCGCGGACAGCGAGGCCAGGGTCGCCTCGTAGCCGTCGTTCACCGGCACCCGCAGCAGCCGGAGCGCCTCGGAGGCGACCTCCTCGTCCTCGGTGATCCGCCCCACGAAGACGGTGGAGACGAGGTTCTGGACGTCCAGGCCGAGGATGTCGCGGGGGTTCTGCGAGGAGACCAGCGCGGCCAGGTTCCACTTGCGGGAGTCCCGGGCGAGCCGGACCAGGAAGGACCGGCCGGAGCGCCAGCCCTCCATGAAGTGCGCCTCGTCCAGGCCCACCATCTTGCGTGCGGACATCGAGCCGCCGTAGCAGCGCCGCACCGCGAGCCGGTGTGCGGTGTGCAGCATCGGCAGCGCCAGCGCCTCCTCGGCCGACCAGTACTCGCGTTCGATCTTCAGGTCGGGCAGGCGCAGGCCGGCCATCGTGATCACGGTGAGGGCGGCGTCCGCGCCGAGCAGCCCTTCGGGTGGACGGCCGAAGAACAGCAGCGCCAGCGGCATCTCGGCGGTGTCCAGGAGCAGGTTGGCCAGTTCCTTGCCGTCGTGGTCGTCCAGCCCGGCGAGGCAGGCGACCACGTCGTCCAGCCGGGAGGTCTCCTCGGCCGGCACCTGGCGTACGGCGTGGCGCAGCAGCGTCGCGGTGGAGGCCTCCCGGGCGACCTGTGGCGGCACCAGCATCATGCAGATGTCCTGCACCAGCATCCGGCGCTCGGCCCGGGCGTTGGAGACCGAGATCTCGAACTCGCGGTCGCCGGCGGCCCCGTCGGCGAACTCGCTGCGCAGCGGCGTCGGGATGAGCGAGTACGGCGCCAGGGTGCCCTGTTCGGAGCCGGTGAGGTCGAGGACCCGGGAGTACGGTCGCAGCTCCGGCATGGAGCAGAGTCGGGCCAGCGGCCCCGACGGGTCGAGCAGGGTGACCTGGACGCCGCGGCGGGCCGCGAGGTAGCCCAACGCGCCGAGCAGGGTCGACTTGCCGCCGCCCGGTTCGGCGACGAAGACCGCGAGGCCGGACCGCTCGCGTACCTCCATCGGGAAGTGCAGGTCGAGGAAGACCGGCCGGCGGCAGGTGCCGGCGGTCCGCCCGACCAGGTCGCCCCGGCGGTCACCCACGGTGGAGGCGGCCTGCGGCAGCGCCGCGGCCAGCAGCTTCACCGGCATCCGGCGCACGTAGCCGGTGTTCGCCACCGGCTCGCCGGGAATGAATTCCCGGGCCAGCCAGTCCTGGTTCTTGGGGTGTTGCAGGGAGACGCGAAGTTCCCGGGAGTAGAGCTGGATCAGCCGGCGGGCGCGTTCCAGGCACTCCTCGCGGCTGCGCCCGCCGACGGCGATCCGGTGCCAGCCGTGCGCGCGGGCGGACTCGACGGGCAGGCCGGTGGTCATCTCGTCGCCGATCACCAGCGCCCGCATGGCGAGCCGCTCCAGCTCCGGCGGGGCGTCCATGCCGTGCTGGGCGTAGTCGAGCTGCTGGGAGCGGATCATCCGCAGCCGGTGTTCGAGGTTGCGGAAGGAGTCGCCCGGGCCGAGCAGGTCGATCCGGCTGGACAACTCCATGGGCCAGGGCAGCCGTTCGTGGAAGTGCAGCCACGGCTCGTGCCGCTCGGGTATCTCCAGCGGCTCCATCCGGCCGACGGCCAGCACCGCGACGTGCCGCTCCTCCCCGGTCATCCGGTTCACCAGCTTGACCGTGGAGCCGTACGGCGTGCGGTAGCGCTCGACCTGTTCGGTGAGCGCCAGCAGGTCGCCGCGTTCCCAATGCCCCCCGGAGACCGGGGAGAGCGCCGACGGCGGTGCCATGCAGAGCGCGACCGACCGGTACATCAGCCATTCCAACTCGCCGGCGGTGACCCGGCGGCCACGCATCCCGAACGAGCCGAGTACCTCGTCGAACTGTTCGACGGTGCGGCCGAGCTTGCGCCGTTCGGAGTCGGCGACGCCGCGGCCGAAGGCCCGGAGCAGGCGTTCGGTCAGCGAGTCGCCCATGGACCGGCGGGCGAAGGTCACCCCGAGGTACGTCTGCCCCTCGGCGTGGTTGACCGACAGCAGGTGCCGCTGCGCGGCCACCAGATGATCGGCCCAACTGGTGCCGCCGGCGACCGTGGGCAGCGGACGGGCGGTGTGCGCGTCGAGGGTGCGGGCCCACTCGTCGGCCGGGAACGGCCGGGTGGTCCGGCGCAGATGCAGCCGGAAGCCGGCCAGACCGGCGTACTGCTCGGAGATGGCGGCCAGCAACGCCTCCCGTTCGGCGTCCGGCCGGAACGCCCAGCGGACCTCGGGCAGCCAGTACCAGGCCGTCACGGTGTTGGGGGTGAAGGTGAGGTGGCCGGCGATCTCGGTGATGGCCAGTTCGACCGCGGGATCGCGGTCGCCGAACTTCACCTTGGGCGCCCGGACCGGCGCCGGCTGGCTGGTCTGCTGCCGGCGCGGCGGGCGCCGTCCGCCGGCGGGCCGCTGCGGGCGGGCCGCGCCGGCGTCGTGCTGGGTCGCCGGGGGCGCCATGCCGGCCGGTGGCCGGTGCCGCTGCCCGGACTCGTGCGCCGCCGCGGCCTCGGCGGACGCCGGGGCTCGGGCCGGTGCGGCGCGGAGCCGGTCGTCGTCCCGCTGCGTCGGGGCGGCGGGCTGGGTCCCGGCCCGTGCCCCCGGTCCCGGCCGCGGCCTGCCGCCGGGCACCTCGTTGACGTACGCCGGCACCCGCGGGGCGTCCGGGTCCGCGCCGGTCGGCCGGCTCGGCGGGACCGTGCCGGCCGCCGCCGTGCCGGGGCCGCTCCCGGAGTCCCGCCCGGTACCGGGTCCCTCGCCGGTGCCGGGGGTCCGACCGGTACCGGGTCCCTGGGCGGCACCCGATCCGGTGGCGCCGGAAACCGGACGGGCGGTCGCCGTACCGGTCCGGTCGGCGGTTCCGGGCGCCGGCCGCCGGGTGGCCTGGGCTGGTGCCGCCGAACGGCGGATCTCCTCGGGCCGGGCTGTCGGGGCGGTGTCGGTGTTCCGTGGCGCCGGTGCGGGTCGGGCCGGGGTGTCTGCCGGGTCCCGCGCTGGCCCCGGCCGCGCGGTCGGGGCCGCGGATCCGTTCCGGCCCCCCGGCGTCGCGGAAGCGTTTGTCGCGGGACCGGGTGTCGCGGGACCGGGTTCGGGCCGGTCGGCGTGGCGTTGCCGGGGCGCACCCGGCGTCGGGCGGCGACCGCCGGGGGAGGAGCCGAACAGATCCAGGAAGGGGGAGTCGATGTCCGGGTGTTCCGGTGATCCGTGACCGGCGGCCGGTGAGGCGGGCCGGCGGCGTACCGGCTGCGGTGGCTGGAAGCGGGCCACCGCTCCCCGCCCGGGGCTGGTCACCAGGGCCGGGTCCAGCGACTCCGCGGACACGCCGTCGTCGTAGTCGGTCGATCGCACACCGTTACCTTGTGGATCGGCCGAGGGTGCCGCCGGGCGGTGGGAGCCCGGCGATGAGGAGGAGGTCATTCCGTCGCCTCGCCCGGGTAGGTGTTCGCGGTTGGTCCGGTGGATCTCGCCTGGCAACCCTGTCGACCGGGACGGACCGGCAGGTGCTGGTGGGATCGGCAGCCCGATCGCGTGGTCGGCTGGGCGATCCGGTGCGCGCGGGCCGGAGGGCGGCTCATGCCAGCTCCTCCCGGATCCGGACGCGCCTGGCGACCAGGCGCGGATCGCGCAGTTCCGTGGCCGGCTCGCGGGTGCGCCGCCAGTCGGTGAGCGCGGTCCGGATCACCGTACGGGCCGGGCGGTCCGGATCGACGTACCGGAAGATGAACGAGGTGGTGACGATGGCGAGGGCGATCTCCCACGCAGGAAAGATTTCCACCTCGAGCGTGAAAAGCCAGTGAATGAACATGTACAGCGGCACGAGCAGCATGAACAGCCCGTACTGGGCGTAGGGCAGGTGGACCGGCAGGGTGTAACCGGGCGGGCCGAGATAGACCAGGCGGGCCCGGTAGATGTCGTCGTCGGTGCGCAGCCGCATGTCGAGCCCGCGCCTACTGGAAGATCAGGTTGATCAGGTACTCGCCGACGAAGAACAGTGTGGCCGCGCCGGCGATGAAGGCGAGCCCGACGATCGCGATGGCGGAGCTGGTCAGCACCTTGGAAATCTCACCGCGACTGGCGCGGCCGATGAAGATCACTCCCAGTACGGCCAACAGGATCGGGGCGATCTTGCTGGCGAAGAATCCCACAACACCCTTGGTGTTGATGTCCGTCGGCTCGGGTGCCGCCGCGGCGGTGTGCGTCATTGTGTGGAGGGCCTGTCCGCCCGTGTTCCACACCATCTCCACGAGTTCCGTGGCGATCATCGGATACCTCCCCAAGGCGCGGCCGGCGAAGCCGCAACGCGGATGTCGCACCGGGTGGAACGTCGAGAATCTGCCCGCCCTGGTAGACCCCGCGTCCCGCGCCCGCCACGAGCAGTGACGAGTTTTGGGCGTTTGTGACTGTTTTGGCCCATCCCCTTCAGCTTCGCCGTCTGGATGCCTCGCAACTGCACAGCGTACGGCCCGCCCCTGTCTCTAACAAGGCGCGACCGGAGGGCCCGGTCGGCCCGGATGTCCGGTTGATCGTACACCCGTTCGATAGCCCCGCCCCGACGTGCGGGGACCCGGGTCGGTACGGTCGAACCGTGACCGAACTGCTGCGTCCGGACCGGCCGGTGGTGATGGGCGTGCTCAACGTCACGCCCGACTCCTTCTCCGACGGTGGCCGGTACACGGACCTCGGCGTGGCCGTCGAACACGGCCGGCGGATGTACGCCGAGGGCGCCCGGCTGGTGGACGTCGGCGGCGAGTCCACCCGGCCGGGTGCCGAACGCGTGGACGCGGCCACCGAACTGGCCCGGGTGCTGCCCGTGGTCCGTGAACTCGCGGCGCTCGGCGTGCCGATGAGCATCGACACGACCCGGGCCAGCGTGGCCGCCGCGGCGCTCGCGGCCGGGGTGACGGTGGTGAACGACGTCTCCGGCGGGCTGGCCGACCCGGACATGGCCCGGGTGGTGGCCGACGCCGGGTGTCCCTGGGTGCTCATGCACTGGCGCGGGCACTCCCGCCGGATGGCCGAACTGGCTCGGTACACCGACGTGGTGGCCGACGTGAAGGCCGAACTGGGCCAGCGGGTCGACGCGGCGCTCGCCGCGGGGGTGGCGCCCGAGCGCATCGTCATCGACCCCGGCCTGGGCTTCGCGAAGGGGTCCGAGGACAACTGGGCGCTCACCGTCCGGCTTGCCGAACTGGTCGAACTCGGCTTCCCGCTGCTCTTCGCGGCCAGCCGGAAGTCCTATCTGGGCAGGCTGCTGGCCGGACCGGACGGGACGCCCCGACCCGCCGCCGAGCGCGAGGCGGCCACCATCGCCACCAGCGTGCTGGCCGCGGCGGCCGGCGCCTGGGGGTACGGGTGCACGACGTCCGGGGCACCGTGGACGCCCTCGCCGTCTGGTGCGCCAGCGGCCGGCCCCGGCTGGTCCCCGCGGCGGCACCCGGCTCAGCGGTCCCGGCCGCGGGCCCAGCGGGTCCGCCCGCCGGCTCAGGGGGTCCGCCCGCCGGGTCCGTCGCCGGCACGGCCAAGACCGGCGGCGCCCGGTGACGGCGCCGATCCGGGACGCGATCACCCTGGCCGGGCTGCGGGTCCGCGGCCGGCACGGGGTGTACGACTTCGAGCGGGACCACGGCCAGGACTTCGTCATCGACGTACGCCTGGAGTTGGATCTCGCGCCCGCGGCCCGTTCGGACGACGTCGCCGACACGGTGCACTACGGGGAACTGGCCGGCCGGCTGGTGGCGATCGTCGCCGGGGATCCGGTGCACCTGATCGAGACGCTGGCGGACCGGCTCGCCGCGGCCTGCCTCGACGACCGGCGGGTGGCCGTGGCCACGGTCACCGTGCACAAGCCGCAGGCGCCGATCCCGCACGAGTTCGCCGACGTCGCGGTGACCATCACCCGTACCCGGCCGCACCCGGGCGACCCCGGGGTCGCGGCGCGATGAGCCGGGCCGTGCTGTCGCTGGGCAGCAACCTGGGGGACCGGCTGGGCCACCTCCGCGGGGCGGTGCACGGGCTGCGGGACGTCCTGGTGGCGACCTCCGGGGTGTACGAGACGCCGCCGTGGGGAGACGCCGACCAGCCGGCGTACCTCAATCTCGCGCTGCTGGTCGCGGACCCGGCGGCCGCCCCGCGGGACTGGCTGGTCCGCGCGCAGAGCCTGGAGGCCGCGGCCGGGCGGCGCCGGGACCCGGACCGCCGGTTCGGCCCGCGCACGCTGGACGTCGACGTCATCGGCGTGTGGAACGCCGACGGCGAACCGGTGGTCAGCGACGATCCGGAGCTGGTCCTGCCGCATCCCCGGGCGCACCTGCGGGCCTTCGTGCTCCGGCCGTGGCTGGAGATCGAGCCGTCCGGCCGGCTGCCCGGGCACGGCCGGATCGCCGACCTGCTGAGCGGGGAGGCGCTGGCGTCTCAGCTGCGGGACCTGCGCCCCGACCCGGACATGCGGATAGAGTCGGACCGGTGAGCGAGCGTTCCTCCCCGCCCCGGCAGCCGACGCCGAGCCCCAGCATGGGACCCACGAGGCCGGCGAGCCTGGTGGTGGCCGCCCTGGTGGCGGCGGCCCTGGCCTGGCTGCTGATCAGCGCCTTCTACGCCGACATCCCGGCGCTGCCCTGGCTGCCGGCCGTGACCCTCGCCGGTCTGGCCGTGCTGGAGGCGTACGCGGCGATCACCACCCGGGCCCGCATCGAGCGCCGTCCCGGGCGCGAACCGGTCGAACCGCTCACGGTGGCCCGGTACGCCGTGCTGGCCAAGGCGTCGTCGCTGGTGGGCGCCATCTTCGCCGGGTTCTGGGCGGGGCTGACCGGATGGCTGGCGGTGGAACGCACCCGGGCCGCGTCCGATGACCTGCCGGCGGCCGTCGCCGGCCTGGTGGCGTCGCTCGCGCTGATCGCCGCCGCGCTCTGGCTGGAGCGCTCCTGCCGGGTGCCGGAACGCGACGACGACGAGCAGGACGACGAAGGTCGCCGCTGAGCGACCGTTTGGCCACCCAGCGCAGGCATTCGGCCGGCCGGACAGGGCCGTGAGCCGGGAACGGGCCGGCGGTCGACGACGCCGGTTGGCCGGGGGGTTACGCCCGACCCGGTGTCCAGGTACGGTGCCTGGCGACCGGGATCGGGTCCGAGATCGGACCGGACGGTCACCCACCGGTTCCGGGCACGCTGGCCGTGGCCCGGTCGGCCGGGCGGACGATCCGGGAGGCGCACCCCATGACGTACGACGAGCCGACCTATCGGCGGCGGGAGTTCGACGGCACCGACGTGTACGGCGAAGCCGACGGCGGGACGACCCGCTCGCATCGCGCGCCGGCTCCCGCGCTCGACGACGTCTTCGACGACCCGGCGCACGGCGAGCCGGGTCGGGACCGGATCGGCATACACGTGCTGTGCGAGATCCTGCTGCTGGTCGCGGCGGTCGTGCTCGGCTACCTGCTCTACCGCGACGACCCGGCGACGCTTCGTGGACACGGTCTGCGCACGCTGCTGGTCTCGGCGTCCGCGCTGGGTCTGCTCACGCTCGGGGCCGGGGTGACGCTGCGGGCCGCCGTGCCCAACCTCGCGCTCGGGCCGGTGGTGGTGGCGGCCGGCCTGTACTTCGCCGAGAACGGCGACCAGGGCGTCGTGACCGCCATGATCCCCGCGGTGCTCGTGGCCGCCGCCATGGGGCTGGCGATCGCGGTGCTGGTGGTGGGATTCCACGTTCCGAGCTGGGCGGCGAGCCTCGCCGCGGCGCTGGGCGTGATGGTCTTCATCCAGCAGCGCTCCGGACCGGTCCCGGTGCAGGGCGGGTACGACCCGACGCGTACCGCCAGCTACCTGTTCGGCGGGTTTGCCGTGCTGGCCGTGCTGGCCGGAATGTTCGGGTCGATCCGGTCGATCCGCCGGATGGTGGGTCGGTTCCGCCCGGTGGCCGACCCGGCGCGGCGCCGCGGTGTGGCCGGCGGCGTCGTGGCCGCGGCGGCGCTCGTGGCCTCGATGGTGCTGGCGACCGCGGCCGGCGTGCTGTTCGCGGCCAACGGGGCCAGCGAGGTGCGCCCGACGACCGGCCTGGACTGGACCGGGCTGGCGATCGGCGCCGCCATGCTCGGCGGGACCAGCGCGTACGGCCGGCGCGGCGGGGTGTTCGGAACGTTGCTCTCGGTGTTGGCGGTGACCCTGTTCCTGCGCTATTCGGGCCTGCAGGGTTGGAACATCGCGCTGGCCGCGACGGCGGCCATCACGCTCGCCGGTGGCCTGGTGGTGACCCGCCTGGTGGAGGCGTTCGGCCGGCCGCGGGCAACCGGTACCGGCGACAGCGGCGAGTGGGCGACGGACCCGGACAACGACTGGTCGGCCTCGACCGAGCGGTCCGACTCGTGGTCGGCCACCCTGCCGGCGCAGCCGGCCGAGACCCGCCCCGACCCCTGGGACGCCGACCGGTGGGGTTCCACCAATCGGTGAGGGCCGCGCCGCTAGTCTCCAGGCATGACGGAGACGCCATCGGGCCGGCCGGCCACCGACTTCGCGCAGCTTGACGCGCTGTCCACGGAGGAGTTGCGGGAGCGGGCCTTCAGCGTGGCCCGGGAGCACCGGGACATCCGCTTCTTCTGGTCGGTGCTGCGGCACCTGCCGAACGCCGACGAGGCGGAGGCACTTGACGGTTCGCCGAACTCGGTCGGACCCACCGTGGACGAGGCGGTGGCGCTGTGGCGGGAGCTGACCGGGCACGGGTACGAGGAGGCGGCGCCGCTGCTGCGCGCGGCCTTCATCGACTACCTGTTGAAACACTAGGACCGCCGGACATCCACCGAAGTCGCTCGCCAGGTTTGCTGTCGGGCGGGCGCAGGGAATTACCGCGCCATGGCTCTCACCAACCGGTACAAGTCTGCGCCGGGCGCGGGTACGCTCGCCGCGCTCATTCTGGTCCTGGTCTTCGGCAGTCCGTGGTACGCCGACTGGGCCCGGGACAACACGAACCCCAAGACCGCCGGCGGCTGGTTCCTGCAACTGCTGGCCTGGCCGGCCTGGCGATTCGACTCGTCCGACTCCATCCAGGACGTCTTCGCCGCCGATCTCAAGGCGATCCTGGTGGTCGCACTGACCGCACTGTTCCTGTTCCTGCTCCCGGGCTCCCAGTTGGCCCGGGCGCGGGGAACGCTCAGCCAGTTCTTCGCGGGCTGGGGGGCGTACATCTTCGCGGGCGCCTTCGCGGCGCTGATCACCGCGTTGATCAAGTCCAATCCGTCGTTGCTCGGTGCCCTGCAGGCCGCCGGTGACGGCGCGCGGTACGGCCTGTTCACCGGCTGGATCATCGGCATCGCCACGCTGGGCGGCTATCGCGGTCGTCGTTGAGCCGCCGTGCCGGCCGCCCGGTCCGGGCGTCCCGGCAGCCGCGGTGGCCGTGCCGCGGACCGGACGGCCGCGCGGCCGGCCTTCCCCGCCGGGGAGGCCGGCCGCACCGGCGTCACACCTGGCCGGTCTCGGCCGGATAGTCGATGCTCAGTACGCGGTGCCGGCTCAGCAGGCCGACCGGCTGTCCCTGGTGGAGCACCCTCGCGTGGTCGGCGTTGGCCACCAGCAGGGCCGCCAGCGCGTCGTAGAGCGACGTGCCGAGCTGCACGGCCGGCAGCTTCGCCGCGTCGGTGCCCTCGACCGGGTCGAGGAGTTCCCGGGTCACCGGCGTCACGGCGAGTCGCCGGATCCCGCGGTCGGTGCCGACGAATTCCCGCACGAACGGGGACGACGGCTCGCCGAGCAGCTTCGCGGGCGGATCGTACTGTTCCAGCCTGCCGCCCTGGGACAGCACCGCGATCCGGTCGCCGAGCCGGATGGCCTCGTCCAGGTCGTGGGTGACCAGCACGATCGTCTTGCGTACCTCGGCCTGTAGCCGGAGGAACTCCTCCTGCAACCGGGTCCGGGCGATCGGGTCGACCGCCGAGAACGGCTCGTCCATGAGCAGCACCACCGGGTCCGCGGCCAGGGCCCGGGCCACCCCGACCCGCTGGCGCTGGCCGCCGGACAGCTCGTGCGGGTAGCGCCGGCCGAACGTACCCGGGTCGAGCCCGACCAGTTCGAGCAGTTCGTCGGCGCGGGCGCGGATCCGCGTCGAGGGCCAGCCGAGCAGCCGGGGTACCGTGCCGACGTTCGTCCGGATGGTCTGGTGCGGGAAGAGGCCGACGTTCTGGATGACGTACCCCATCCGCCGACGGAGCTGGACCGGGTCGACGTCCGTGACGTCCTCGTCGCCGAGCCGTATCCGGCCGGAGGTCGGTTCGATCAACCGGTTGATCATGCGGAGCACCGTGGACTTGCCGCAGCCGGAGGGGCCGATCAGCACCATCAGCTCGCCGGACCTGATCTCCAGGCTCAGGTCGCCGACCGCCTCGGTGCCGTCCGGGTACCGCTTCCGGATGTGCTCCAGGGTGATCGGGGCGGCGGCCGGCCGCGGGGATCCGCGGTCGGCGGTGGCACCGGCGTCCGGGGTAACGTCCACGTATGTCCTTCCACTTGAGCTATCAGGAAGCTCCGGGCAATCCGTGGTTCTCCTGGCAGTACGTGCGGGACAACTCGGAGACCATACTCGCCGCGCTGCGCGAGCACGCTTCGCTCACCGGGCAGGCCGTGCTGATCGCCGCCCTGGTGGCGGTCCCGCTCGCCGTGGCGGCGTACTGGTTCCGCTCCCTCACCGGGCCGATTCTCGCATTCTCCGGAGTGCTCTACACGATTCCCTCGCTGGCCCTGTTCTCGTTCGTCGCCCCGTACGTGGGCACCGGCACCTCCACCGTGCTGATCGGGCTGGTCATCTACGCCCTGTTGCTGATCATCCGGAACACCCTGGCCGGCCTGAACCAGGTGCCGGCCGAGGTGCGCGACGCGGCCGAGGGGATGGGGTACGGCAGATTCGCCCGGTTGGTGCGGATAGATCTCCCGCTGGCGCTGCCCGGCATCCTCACCGGCCTGCGGCTGGCCACGGTGTCGACGGTGGCGCTGGTGACCGTCGGTGTCCTGGTCGGGCACGGCGGCCTCGGCCAGTTGATCATCGGCGGCTTCCGGAACAACTTCTACCGCGCCGAGATCCTCACCGGGACCCTGCTCTGCGTGGGTCTGGCCCTCGTGCTGGACCTCCTGCTGGCCGGCGTCGGCCGGCTCCTCACCCCGTGGCTGACCCGGCGGAGCGTGCGATGAACCCGATCCAACAGGCGGTGGTCTGGCTCAACGACCCGCTCAACTGGACCAACCCGGACGGCATCCTCGACCGGCTCGGCGAGCACCTGTACCTGTCCGCCGCGGCGGTCGCGCTCGGCTGCCTGGTGGCCTGGCCCATCGGGCTGTGGCTCGGGCACACCGGCCGGGGCGGCGGGCTCGTGGTGCTGCTGTCCAACGTGACCCTGGCGATCCCGACCATCGCGCTGCTCACGCTGCTGCCGCTGACCTTCCTCGGCTTCGGCCGGCCTCCCGTGATCATCGCGCTGGCCGTCTTCGCCGTGCCGCCGCTGCTGGCCAACGCGTACACCGGGGTGCGGGAGGTGGACCCGGAGGCGCGGGACGCGGCCCGGGGCATGGGTCTGTCCGGCGGCCAACTGCTGCGCCGGGTGGAGTTGCCGCTCGCGGTGCCGTACCTGGCTGCCGGTTTCCGTACCGCGGCCGTGCAGGTGGTGGCCACCGCGGCGCTGGCGTCGTTCGTGAACGGCGGTGGGCTCGGCCAGATCATCAGCGCCGGCTTCGGCCTGAGCATCGCGGTGGGCGGCGGCCAGATCCTGGCCGGCGGGCTGCTGGTGGCCGCCCTGGCGCTGCTGGTGGAACTGCTGCTCGGCATCGTCGAGCGGCTCGTCACGCCGCCGCCGCTGCGGCGCGCCCGGCGCCGCGCCGATCGCCGCGCCCAGTCCGCCACCGCCGGCGGCTGACCGCCGGACCGGCCGCCGACGGCCCACCAAAAGGTACGCATTCCGGCTAAAAGCGTGCTTTCTCCCCGTTTCGGGCCGGCCGTCCCACGTCGGCCCCGATGACCGGGACGGTGCGCCCGGATGACGATCCGGTGACAACATCCGCCCTCAATTTGTCGGTCCAACGTGAAAGATGTTGGGTTGTAAGTCGCGGGCGGCCAGCAGGGGATCGCCCGTCGGACACGCGGCCGGCCCGCACGCGGAGCCGCGCCGGGACACGGAAGGCGGGCGTCATGCGCTCACGTAACCGAATCGCCCTGGGTGCCGCGGGAGCTCTGGCCGCGGCCGGGATCCTCAGCGGCTGCGGAGGTGCCGGGTCCTCCGGCACCCAGGCGCCGCAGACCGGCGGTACGGCCGGCGCCGGCTGCGCCCCGGTGGCCGGCGACCAGCTCGTCGTGCTGGACGACGACAAGAAGCTGCAGAACACCGACAACGTCATCCCGGCGATCAACAGCAAGGTGGCCAACCCGCAGCTGATCGCGGCGCTGGACAAGGTCTCCGACGCCCTCGACACCGACAAGCTGATCCAGCTCAACAAGGCCGTCGACATCGACCGCAAGACCCCGAAGGTCGCGGCCGAGGAGTTCGCGGCGGCGAACAACCTGACCGCGGGCATCGAAAAGGGCGCCGGCGGGCAGATCACGGTCGGCGCCGCCAACTTCAGCGAGAACCAGATCCTCGGCGAGCTGTACGCGATCGCGCTGACGGCCGCCGGCTACGAGGTCAAGGTGCAGCAGATCGGCAACCGGGAGCTGTACGAGCCGGCGCTGGAGAAGAACCAGATCCAGGTCGTCCCCGAGTACGCGGCCACGATGGCCGACTTCCTGTCCGGCAAGGCCGGCGGGGCGAGCGCCTCGCCGATCTCCTCGACCGATCTGGACCAGACGGTGAGCGGCCTCACCGCGGCCGGCGAGAAGGTCGGCCTGACCTTCGGCAAGCCCTCCCAGGCGCAGGACCAGAACGCCTTCGCGGTGACCAAGGAGTTCGCCGACAAGTACGGCGTCAAGACCCTCTCCGAGCTGGCCAGCAAGTGCTCCGGCTCGGCGACCGTGCTGGCCGGCCCGCCGGAGTGCCCGCAGCGGCCGAAGTGCCAGGCCGGGCTGGTCGAGGTCTACGACTTCAAGGCCGGCTCGTTCAGCTCGCTGGACGCCGGCGGCCCGCAGACCAAGTCGGCGCTGAAGACCGGTGCCGCGAGCGTCGGGCTGGTCTTCTCCTCGGACGGGTCGCTCGCGGCCGGCTGAGGTTTGAGCTGGCGTCCGCCCGCCCCGCGGTCTGCTGGCCCTGCGCGGCGTGCGCGGGTCCGCCGGGTGCGCCGCGGGGTGGGTGGGTCCGCCGGGCCCGCCCACTCTGGGCGGTCAGGCTTGATCCCGTCGTGGGCGGGGCCGGCGGACCCACGCTTGGCCAAGCCGGCGCCGGCCGGGCGGACCCCGCGTTCTGGCTGGGTTGGGGCAGGCTGGGCGGGTGCCGACCCCGCGTGGCGGGGCGTGCGGACCCCGGGCGTGGCTCGGGTGGGCCGGGGGTTATTTGTCGATGTCGCCGACGACGAAGAACATCGAGCCGAGGATCGCGATGAGGTCCGGCACCAGGCAGCCGGGCAGCAGCGTGGACAGCGCCTGGACGTTCGCGTACGAGGCGGTGCGCAGCTTCATCCGCCAGGGCGTCTTCTCACCCCGGGACACCAGGTAGTAGCCGTTGATCCCGAGCGGGTTCTCGGTCCAGGCGTACGTGTGCCCCTCGGGGGCCCGCACCACCTTGGGCAGCCGCACGTTGACCGGGCCGGTGAGCCGGTCGACCTCGTCGAGGCACCGCTGCGCGAGGTCCAGGGAGACGTACACCTGATCCAGCAGCACCTCGAACCGGGCGTGGCAGTCGCCGGCCGTCTTGGTCACCACCGGCACGTCCAGCGCGCCGTACGCCAGGTACGGCTCGTCCCGGCGCAGGTCCAGGTCGAGGCCGGAGGCCCGGGCCACCGGCCCGGAGGCGCCGAACGCGGCCGCGGTGGCGGCGGGAAGGACACCCACCCCGACCGTACGGGCCAGGAAGATCTCGTTCCGCCGGATCAGCCGGTCCAGGTCGGGCATCCGGCGGCGTACCTGGTCGACGGCCGCGCGGGCCCGGCCGGTCCAGCCGGCCGGTACCTCCTCCTTGAGCCCGCCGACCCGGTTGAACATGTAGTGGATCCGACCGCCGGAGACCTCCTCCATGACGGCCTGGATGGTCTCGCGTTCCCGGAACGAGTAGAAGACCGGCGTGATGGCGCCGATCTCCAGCGGGTACGAGCCGAGGAACATCAGGTGGTTCAGCACCCGGTTGAGTTCGGCCAGCGCGGTGCGCAGCCACACCGCGCGCTCCGGCACCTCGATGCCCATCAGCCGCTCCACGGCCAGCGCCACGCCCAGCTCGTTGGCGAAGGCCGACAGCCAGTCGTGCCGGTTGGCCAGCATGATGATCTGCCGGTAGTCGCGCACCTCGAACAGCTTCTCGGCGCCCCGGTGCATGTAGCCGACGATCGGCTCGCAGGAGACCACGCGTTCGCCGTCGAGCACCAGCTTGAGTCGCAGCACCCCGTGGGTGGACGGGTGCTGCGGGCCGATGTTCAGCACCATGTCGGCGCCGAGCTGCCGTTCGTCGCCAGCGGCGTCGGTGAGCAGCCCGGCACCGGTGCCGACGGTCAACTCGCGCCTCGGGCCGGCATCGGAGGTCATGACCGCCATCGTGCCACGCCGGCCGCCGCGACTCACCGCCCGCAAGCCGCCGCCCGCGACTCACCGCTTCCCGTAACCCGCAGCCCGTAACCGGCAACCGGGACGCCGGCCGGCCGGGGAACCCATGCCCGTCGGGTCCGCTGCGGGCCGGTCACCGGTCGGGAAACCCGGCCAGCAGCGGCAGCGGGTCGAGCCCGACCGGTTGGAGCAGCCAGAGATGGCCGCCCAGGCCGTGCGGGTCGGTCAGCTCGGCGCCCTCGCTCGCGGCGGCCAGTGCCCGGACGTACCCCGCGGGATCGGTCGCGGCCAGGCCGAGCGGTGGTCGCCGTCCGCCGACACCGAGTGCCCGCAGCGCCTCCCGCTGCCGGGACAGGACGTACGGCCGGTGCGCCACCGCGGCACCGGCGGCGGCGACCGAGTCGATCGCGACGTGGGCGGTGAGGTCGCAGGAGCCGTCCGGTACCGGCGGCACCTGGCGGCCGGCGCGGAATCCGGTAAGCGTCCCGCCGGGCGGCCGCTGCGACCGCAGGTGTCCGTAGTCCACCGCCAGGGCCAGCCCGCGGTCCATCCGGGCCACCGCGGCGGCCCAGGCGTCGTCCCGGGTCCGGCCGATCTCGGCCCGCCCGCCGGCCCGGGCGTCCGTCCGGCCGGACGCCCCGCCGGCCGGCCACCACCGGCGCAGCCAGGCCCGGTCGGCGGACCCGACCGGCCCACCCTCGGACTCGGCGCCGGTGGCGGGATCCACCAGCAGGTAGCGCCAGCCGTCGGCGGTGGGAACGGCCACCTCCAGCGGTACGTTGTCCAGCCACTCGGTGCCGAGCAGCAGACCGGTGATCCCGGCCGGAATCGCGTCGACCCAGCCGATCGACGGGGGCAGGTCGGCGGGCCGGGGCGCCCGCTCGACCGCGGTGAGCCGTACCCGCTGGGTCAGCGGAACCGGCGCGGTGCCGGCGCCCCCCACAGCGGTAGTGGCGCCCCCACGGCGGTGGTGGTGGCGGTCGGGGCGATCGCCCGGAGCAGTTCGCCGCGACCCGCGCCCACGTCCACCACGTCGAGCGGGTCGGGATGGCCGAGCGCGGCGTCGACCCGGGCCAGCAGCACCCCCAGGGCGGCGGCGAACGCCGGAGCCTGGGCGCTGGTCCGGAAGTGCGCCGCCGGTCCGGGACCGGCCACGAAGAAGCCGTCGGTCCCGTACAGGGCGGTGGCCATCGCGTCCCGCCAGCCGCGGCCGGCCTGCGGCGTCAACAAAGGGCGCTTCCTCTCCAAAAAGCGATAAAAGAGGCCACTTCCGTGCACCCGGCCCCGGTTGGTGAAGGTTTTCACAATTGCTGGGGCGGCTTCCGGAGCCCAGCGCATACTTGCGATCGACCGGTACCACATTTTACGAGGACTGGATCATCGCCATGAGCGCATCGCCGCGCCCGCGGCCGGCCGCCCCGCGCGAGCCCGCCGCCTCCGCCGTATCCCCACGCCCGCCGGGTTCGCCCCGCACGATCGGGGTGATCGGCGCGGGTCGGGTAGGTGCCGTGCTCGGCTCCGCACTGGCCGCCGCCGGACACCGGGTGGTCGCCGCCGCGGGCGTGTCGGCCGCCGCCCGGCGCCGGATCACCGAGTTGCTGCCCGCGGCCGCCAACCGCCCCGCCGACGAGGTCGCCCGGCTGGCCCGGGACATCCTGATCCTGGCGGTGCCGGACGACGCGCTGGCCGGGGTGGTGGGCGGGCTGGCCCGCACCGGCGCGCTGCACGGCGGCCAGGTCGTCGCGCACACCTCGGGCGCGCACGGACTGGCCGTGCTGTCCCCGGCGACCGCCGTGGGCGCCCGGCCGCTGGCCCTGCACCCGGCCATGACCTTCACCGGCACCGCGGACGACCTGGCCCGGCTGCCCGGCGTCTCGTACGGGGTGACCGCGCCGGACGGGCTGCGCCCGCTGGCCGCGCGCCTGGTCGCCGATCTCGGTGGGGTGCCCGAGTGGATCGCCGAGGACGACCGGCCGATGTACCACGCCGCCCTGGCGCACGGGGCCAATCACCTGGTCACGCTCGTGAACGAGGCGGTGGACCGGCTGCGGGACGCGGGCGTGGCCGATCCGGCCCGGGTGCTGGCCCCGCTGCTGGGCGCCGCGCTCGACAACGCCCTGCGGCTCGGCGACGCCGCGTTGACCGGTCCGGTCTCCCGGGGCGACGCGGGCACCGTGGCCCGGCACCTGGACCGGCTGGCGGCCAGCGCCCCCGAGTCGGTGCCGGCGTACCTGGCGCTGGCCCGGCGGACCGCCGGCCGGGCCATCGACGCCGGCCGGCTGCGCCCGGTGGACGCGGTGGCGCTGCTGGAGGTGCTGGCCGACCGGCAGCGGGAGACCGTGGCGTGACCCGTACCGTGCACACCCGCGTCGACCTCGCGGCCGCGCGGGACTCGCTCCCGGGCCGGGTGGCCGTGGTGATGACCATGGGCGCCCTGCACGCGGGGCACGAGGAGTTGCTGCGCACCGCCCGGCAGCAGGCCGACCACCTGATCGTGACCGTCTTCGTCAACCCGCTGCAGTTCGGCCCGAACGAGGACTTCGACCGGTACCCCCGGACCCTGGACGCGGACCTGGAGGTCTGCCGGCGGGCCGGCGCCGACCTGGTCTTCGCGCCCAGCGTGACGGAGATGTATCCGGGCGGCCAGCCGGCGGTGCGGGTGCTGCCCGGGACGCTGGGCGAGGAGCTGGAGGGCGCCACCCGCCGGGGCTTCTTCCACGGGGTGCTCACGGTGGTGCTGAAGCTGCTCAACCTGGTCCGCCCGGACCTGGCGTTCTTCGGCGAGAAGGACTACCAGCAGCTGACCCTGGTCCGCCGGATGGCGCGCGACCTGGACGTCCCGGTCCGGATAGTCGGCGTGCCCACGGTGCGGGAGCCGGACGGTCTGGCGATGTCCAGCCGGAACCGCTACCTGTCGGCGCCGGAGCGGCGCACCGCGCTGGCGCTGTCCGCGGCGCTGCGCGCCGGTGCCGCGGCCGCGGCCGGCGGACTGGACAACGAGGCCGTGCTGGCCACCGCGCACCGGGTGTTCGCCGAGACCGGCCCGGACGCCCGGTTGGACTACCTGGTGCTGACCGACCCCGACCTGGAGCCGGGTCCGCCGCCCGGTCCGGCCCGGCTGCTCGTGGCCGCCTGGGTGGGCCGGACCCGGCTCATCGACAACATGCCGATCCACCTCGCCGGGCCCGACGGCCCGGTCAACCCTTGATCCGGAAGGGACCAGCGATGTTCCGTACGATGCTCAAGTCGAAGATCCACCGCGCCACGGTGACCCAGGCCGACCTGCACTATGTCGGATCGGTGACGGTGGACGAGGATCTGCTCGACGCCGCCGACCTGCTCCCCGGCGAGCAGGTGGCGATCGTGGACATCACCAACGGCGCCCGGCTGGAGACGTACGTGATCCCCGGCCAGCGGGGCAGCGGGGTGATCGGCATCAACGGTGCGGCGGCGCACCTGGTGCACCCGGGTGACCTGGTCATCCTCATCTCGTACGGGCAGATGGACGATGCGACGGCCCGCCGCTACCGGCCCCGGATCGTGCACGTGGACGCGCGCAACCGGATAATCCAGCTCGACGCCGACCCGGCCGGGGCGGTGCCCGGAATGGTCGGCGACCCGGTCCGCGGTGATCTCGTGGCGGGCGCCAGCCGCTGAGTCGCGGCCGGCCCACCGGTGTCAGCGGGTGCGTGAGCGGTTACCGTAGGCTCAGTAGCGCAGTACCCGCTCGGCCCCCGGGGAGGGACGCGATGCGTCGTTTGATGGTTGGCGTGTCGGCCCTGCTGGCCGGGCTGGTCCTGGCCGGCTGTGGTGCTCCGGCGGGCCTCGACGGTGACCTGCTGGACGACTGGAAGCCGATGGGCGAGCCGGAGGCGTTCGTGCCGCCCGCCGGGGTCTGCTACCCGGACGACTTCGCCGAGACCGCATACGTCTCCTCGTTCACCCCGGTCGACTGCACGAGCAGCCATCGCTTCGAGACCGTCCACGTGGGCACCTTCACGGGCGCGGTCGCCGACCGGGCCAAGCCGCCGGCGCAGGGCTCGGCCGATCTGCGGTCGGCGTTCAACGCCTGCGACGGCAAGGCGAGCGACTACGTCGGCGCGCAGTGGCGGTCCGCTCGGCTCTGGCTGGGCGTGGCCATCCCGTCCGCACCCGCCTGGGGCAGCGGTGCCCGGTGGTACCGCTGCGACCTGGTCGAGGTCAGCGAGATCTCGGACGAGGAGGGCGAGCCGGTGACCCGTACGGCGAGCCTGAAGGGTGCCCTCACCGGCGACTCTCCGCTGCTGCTTCGCTGTTTCGTCGTGCAACTCGACGCCCAGGGTGGCGTGTTCGCGGTCAAGCCGACCGACTGCAAGGCCAAGCACAACGCCGAGTACGTGGGGGTCTGGTCGTCGCCGGCCGCCTCGTTCCCGGCCAAGGACCGCGACTGGCTGCCGTTCTACGGCGGGTGCCGGGCGGCGGTGGGGCGCTACGTCGGCGTGCCGGTCGACGGCATGCTGCAGTACCGTACCGGCGTGCTGACCCTGCCGGCGCCGCGCCCGGACTGGCAGGCCGGCAACCACGGCGTGCGGTGCTACCTGTGGATGCGCAACCGGGACCTGGACCGGTCGCTCAAGGACGCCGGCACCGCCGGGCTGCCCATCCAGTACCGCTGAGCCGGCCGTCGCCGGAAGTGGCGGCGGTGACCGGCGGGACGCCAGCGTCGTGGCACACAATCCCGGCCCCGGCCGGCGGACACCCAGCGTGACGCGGTTGACTGTGACCATGCGACTGGCCAGTCTCGGTATGCCAGAGCTGCCGACCCTGTTGGCGGCCGCCCCACCGGGTTGGGTGGAGACCACCGACGTGGTGGTGGTCGGCTCCGGCATCGCCGGGTTGACCGCCGCCCTGCACCTGCGGGCCGCCGGACTGCACGTGACGGTGGTGACGAAGGTCAACATCGACGACGGGTCGACCCGGTGGGCGCAGGGCGGGATCGCGGCCGTGCTGGACCCGCTGGACACCCCGGCCGCGCACGCCGCGGACACCGAGATCGCCGGCGTCGGGCTCTGCGACCCGGCCGCGGTCCGGGTCCTGGTCGAGGAGGGCCCGACCCAGTTGCGCGAGCTGATCCGGATCGGCGCGCAGTTCGACCGCAATCCGGACGGCTCGTTCATGCTCACCCGGGAGGGCGGACACCACGCGGACCGCATCGTGCACGCGGGCGGCGACGCCACCGGGGCCGAGGTGCAGCGCGCGTTGCACCAGGCGGTGACCCGGGACCCGTGGATCCGGCTGGTGGAGCACGCGCTCGTGCTCGACCTGCTGACCGACGCCGCCGGCCGGGCGTGCGGGGTCACCCTGCACGTGCTGGGTGAGGGCAGCGAGGACGGGGTGGGCGCGGTGCTCGGCCGCGCGGTGGTGCTGGCCACCGGCGGGATGGGCCAGGTCTTCGCGGCCACCACGAACCCGGTGGTCTCGACCGGCGACGGGGTGGCGCTCGCGCTGCGGGCCGGCGCCGCCGTGACCGACCTGGAGTTCGTGCAGTTCCATCCCACCGCGCTGGTGGTGGGCGCCGGCGCCGGGGATCCGGCCCGGTCGGCCCAGCAGCCGCTGGTGTCCGAGGCGCTTCGGGGGGAGGGCGCCCACCTGGTCGACGGCGACGGCAAGCGGTTCATGGTCGGCCAGCACGAGTTGGCCGAGCTGGCGCCGCGGGACGTGGTGGCCAAGGCCATCCACCGGGTGTTGCTGGCCAGCGGTGCCGACCACGTCTACCTGGACGCCCGGCACCTGGGCGGGGAGTTCCTGGCCAACCGGTTCCCCACCATCGTGGCGTCATGCCACGCGGCCGGCATCGACCCGGCCACCGAGCTGATCCCGGTCTCCCCGGCCGCGCACTACGCCTCCGGGGGCGTCCGTACCGACCTGCACGGCCGGACCTCGCTTCCCGGCCTGTACGCCTGCGGCGAGGTGGCCTGCACCGGCGTGCACGGCGCGAACCGGCTGGCCAGCAATTCGCTGCTGGAGGGCCTGGTGTTCGCCCGGCGGATCGCCGAGGACATCGCCCACGGGCTGCCCCCGCGGACCGAGCCGGCGCCGGCCGGCGCGTGGCGCGGCGGGGCCGGCTGGGTGGTGGACGCCGGGATCCGGCCCCGACTGGCCCGCGCGATGAGCCGTGGCTCCGGCGTGCTCCGCTCGGCCGGGACGCTGCGGGCCACCGGCGGCGAACTCACCGAACTCGGGGCCACCCGGGCGACCCCGCGGACCGCGAGCTGGGAGGCGACGAACCTGCTCACGGTCGCCTGCGCGGTGGCCGGGGCGGCGTACGCCCGGCAGGAGACCCGGGGCTGCCACTGGCGGGAGGATCACCCGGCGGCCGTGGACGGCTGGCGCGGGCATCTGGTGGGCGCCATGCGGGACGGGACCCTCCGACACGCCTGGGAAGGGTTGGCATGAGCGAGCGGGATGAGGGGGTCGGGATGGGGGAGCAGGTCCGGCAGACGCTGTCGGCGCAGGGACTCGACCCGGCGGCGGTCGAGCGGATCATCCGTACCGCGCTGTCCGAGGACCTCGGGCCGGACGGCCTCGACGTGACGAGCGTGGCGACGATCCCCGCGGAGCTGGCGGGTACGGCCGAGGTGGTGGCCCGGGCCGGCGGCGTCGTGGCCGGCCTGTCGGTGGCCGCCGCGGTGTTCGAGCTGGCCGGCGCGGCCGGCGGGCCGGTGCGGCTGGACGCCCGGGTCGCCGACGGCGACCGGGTGGCCCGGGGCGACGTGCTCGCCGAGGTGACCGGCCCGGTCCGCACCCTGCTCACGGCCGAGCGGACCGCGCTCAACCTGCTCTGCCGGATGTCCGGTGTGGCGACACACACCCGGGCCTGGGCCGACGAACTGGCCGGCAGCGGCGCGACCGTGCTGGACACCCGCAAGACCACCCCCGGGCTGCGGATCCTGGAGAAGTACGCGGTGCGGGTCGGCGGCGGCACGAACAAGCGGATGGGCCTGTACGACGTCGCCATGATCAAGGACAACCACAAGCTCGCCGCCGGCGGGGTGGCCGCGGCGTACCGTCTGGTCCGGGCGGCGTTCCCGCAGGTCCCCGTCCAGGTCGAGGTGACCAGCACGGCCGAGGCGGTGGAGGCGGTGGAGGCTGGCGCGGACTTCCTGCTGTGCGACAACATGACCCGGAGGAACTGACCGAGGTGGTGCTGGCGGTGGGCGGACGGGCCGAGCTGGAGGCGACCGGTGGGCTCACCCTGGACCGGGTCGCCAAGTACGCGGCGACAGGGGTCGACTACCTGTCGGTCGGCGGGCTGACCCACTCCTCGCCGATCCTGGACATCGCGCTCGACCTGCGCGTGCCGGGCGGGACCGGGAACGACCGCACTACCGGGGCCGGGAGCTGACGCATGCTGCTGTGCATCGACATCGGGAACACCAACACGGTGCTGGCCACCTTCGACGGCGACAAGCTGGTGCACTCCTGGCGGATCAAGACCGACGCCCGGTCCACCGCCGACGAGCTGGGGCTGATGTTCCGCGGCCTGCTCGCCGGGGATGCCGTGGAGATCACCGGGGTGGCGGCCTGTTCGACGGTTCCCGCGGTGTTGCGCTCGCTGCGCACGATGCTGGGCCGGTACTACCCGGACATCCCGCACGTGGTGGTCGAACCGGGGGTGCGGACCGGTGTCCAGTTGGCGATCGACAACCCGAAGGAGGTGGGCTCGGACCGGGTGGTGAACACGCTGGCCGCCTACACCCTGTTCGGCGGGCCGTCGATCGTTGTCGACTTCGGCACCACCACGAACTTCGACGTGATCAGCGGGCGGGGGAGTTCCTCGGCGGCGCCTTCGCGCCGGGCATCGAGATCTCGTTCGACGCGCTGGCGGCCCGGGCGGCCCAGTTGCGCAAGGTGGAGGCGACCCGGCCGAAGTCGGTGATCGGCAAGAACACCGTGGAGTGCCTCCAGTCCGGCATGTACTTCGGCTTCGCGGGCCAGGTGGACCGGATCGTCGAGCGGATGAGCGACGAGCTGGGGGGTGTCCGGGCGGTGATCGCGACGGGCGGGCTGGCGTCGCTGGTGATCGGCGAGTGCCGGACCATCACCCACCACGAGCCGATGATCACGCTGATCGGCCTGCGGATGGTCTACGACCGGAACGTCTGACCGGAACGTCTGACCGGAACGTCTGACCGGCACGGTCGTCGGCACGGCTTCTTGCGCGGTCGTCCGGCTGCCTCGCGCCGGGTCAGCGCCGGGTGGATCGGAAGACCAGCGTCCGGTACGGCAGCTCGATCGTTGCCCGCCCGGCGAGGTCCGGGTGGGTGGTGAGCAGGGTGTGCAGGTCCCGATCGATCCCGGCCCGCTCATCCGGCCCGGCGGTCAACCAGGACGACCGGGTGTGCGCCATCCCGACCACCTCCTGCGGTCGCAGCGTGGTCGAGTGGGTGAACTGGGCCAACTCCACCGGCCCGAAGTCCGACCCGAAGTCGGTGATCTTCTCGACCAGATCCCCGGTGCCGTTGCGTGACCCCATGACCCGGCCCAGTTCGGCCAGCCACGGGATCCGCTCGTCGCGGGTGTTCCAGATCGGCGCGAACGTCCCGCCCCGGCGCAGCACCCGGGCGATCTCGCGGTGCGCGCGCTCCCGGTCGAACCAGTGGTACGCCTGCCCGGCCAGCACCGCGTCCGCCGATTCGTCCGGCAGCGGTACGTCCTCCGCCGTGCCGGCCAGCGGCGTCGTTCCCGGGGTGGCGGCGGCCAGCCGGGTCCGCATGCCCGGATCGGGTTCGACCGGGGTTACCCGGTGACCGATGGCCAGGACGGCCCGGCTGAGGATGCCGGTCCCCGCGCCGAGATCCACCACCCGCGAGCCGGCGGCGCAGCCCGCCAATGCCCACCGCACGGCGTCGGCCGGATAGGGCGGGCGGAACCGGTCGTACTCGGTCGCCGCGGCGCCGAAGGAGAGGGCCTGTTCGGTCACGCCCGACAGGTTATCCGCGCGCCCCCGCCACAGGCATCCCAGTACGCTCGGTGCCTGTCCCTGCCAATCCGCGAATCCCGAGGAAGCATGCCGTGACCGAGCACATCCCCGCAGCTGCCGAGCCAGCCGACGACCTTCCGGAGCAGATGCGGATCCGTCGGGAGAAGCGGGACCGGCTGCTGGCCCACGGCATCGAGCCATATCCGGTCGGTTTCCCGCGTACCGCGACTCTCGCCGAGATCCGTGCGCGTTACGCGGAGCTGCCGACCGACACGGCGAGTGGGGACACGGCGGCGGTAACCGGTCGGATCATCTTCCTGCGGAACACCGGAAAGCTGTGCTTCGCCACGTTGCGCGACGGCGACGGTACGGAACTGCAGGCAATGATCTCGCTCAACGGGGTGGGCGCCGAGCGGCTGGAGGATTGGAAGCGTCAGGTTGACCTCGGTGATCATGTCGGGGTTACCGGTGAGGTGATCACCAGCCGTCGGGGTGAATTGTCGGTGCTGGCGCAATCCTGGACACTCACGGCGAAGGCGTTGCGTCCGCTTCCGGTGGCGCACAAGCCGATGAGCGAGGAGACGCGCGTTCGGCAGCGTTATGTGGATCTCATCATGCGCCCGGCGGCCCGGGAGACCGTCCGTACCCGGGCCGCGGTAGTACGGAGCCTGCGGGATTCCTTGCACGAGCGCGGGTTCCTTGAGGTGGAAACGCCGATGTTGCAGTTGATCCAGGGCGGGGCCACCGCCCGGCCTTTCGTGACACACAGCAATGCGTTGGACACGGATCTGTATCTTCGAATCGCGCCTGAGCTGTTTTTGAAGCGATGCGTGGTAGGTGGCATCGAGCGGGTCTTCGAGATCAACCGCAACTTCCGCAACGAGGGTGTGGACTCCTCGCACTCGCCCGAGTTCGCGATGCTGGAGGCGTACCAGGCCTACGGCGACTACGACACCATGGCCGTGTTGATCCGGGAACTGGTGCAGGCCGCCGCCACGGCGGTGGCCGGGTCGCATGTGGTGACGCACGCCGATGGCACCGAGTTCGACCTGGGTGGCCAGTGGCGGTCGGTGACGCTGTTCGGTTCGCTCTCGGATGCGCTCGGTGAGGAGGTCACCGTCCGTACGGACCGCCCCCGTCTGGTTCAGTACGCCGAGAAGGTGGGTCTGGCCGTGGACCCGAAGTGGGGTCCGGGCAAGCTCGCCGAGGAGCTGTTCGAGGAACTTGTCGTGCCGGGTCTGCGGGAGCCGACGTTCGTCCGGGATTATCCGGAGGAGACCAGCCCGCTGACCCGGGCGCACCGGTCGGAGCCCGGCCTGACCGAGAAATGGGACCTCTACGTGCTGGGATTCGAACTCGGCACGGCGTACTCGGAGTTGGTCGACCCCGTGGTCCAGCGCGAGCGGCTGGTCGCCCAGGCGCGGCTGGCGGCCGGCGGTGACGCGGAGGCAATGCAGTTGGACGAGGACTTCCTGCGGGCGTTGGAGTACGGAATGCCGCCCAGCGGGGGCATGGGATTTGGAATCGACCGGCTCCTCATGGCGCTCACCGGCCTAGGAATTCGGGAAACCATCCTGTTCCCCTTAGTGCGCGCGGAGTAGTCGCCGGCGGGTTTCGAGGCCCGATTTCCCCATCCTATTGACCAGACAAGTACCGGCCGGGATATTGTTTACCTGTTTGGAGCCACCCCGCTCGAAAGGACTACGGCACCGTGGCCAAGCAGATCATTCACAAGTTGGTCGATGACCTCGACGGCGGAGACGCCGACGAGACCGTCAAGTTCTCGCTCGACGGTGTTCAGTACGAGATCGACCTCTCGAAGAAGAACGCCGGCAAATTGCGCGACCTGTTCGCTCCGTACCTCGCGGCAGGCACGAAGGTTGGCCGCGGGGGCGTGGTTGTCGGTGGACGCGCCGCGCGTGGCCGGGGCAGTGCCACCGCGGACCGTGAGCAGAACAAGGCGATCCGGGCATGGGCCAAGCGGGAAGGCCGCGAGATTTCCGATCGTGGCCGGATTCCGCAGGAGATTGTTGACGAGTACCACGCCAAGGCCGGGCGCTGAGCCCTCCTTCCCGGAGCGGGTTGGGCCACGGTCGAGACGTGCGGCGTCGGCGCGGACGGGGATGTTTCCCGATCCGCGCCGGCGCCGTTTTGGCGTACCCGGGCCGTTCCCGGCGGCCAGCACGGGCGTGCGATCACGTGTGACGACGGTCACGGCTGCGCCGCCGCGGGTCCCGGGTAGCCGGGGAACGATCCGGGGGCCGCCCGCGTTATCCCCAGCCGGTGGATGATTTATCCACAGCCTGTGGACAAGCTCCGGGTGGCCCGTGGCCGGGTTCCGGGCTTGGCCGTGAATTTCGCTTTCCGCGTATCCGGGAGGGTGGCCGACACCCCGAGGTGGCGCGGAATACCCACAAAAACCGCGAACTGGACGGGATCGGGCAGCGCACGACCTCAGTCGAGTCGGGTCGCGGCGATAGAGTAAGAGCACGGACGTCCGCCTTGGAGGTCCGGGCACCGGCGCCGCCACGATGCTTGTCCAACAACATCGAGTGCGCACGGCACGTGAGGAGCACGAGGGCATGTTCGAGCGGTTCACCGACCGAGCGCGACGGGTTGTCGTCCTGGCCCAGGAAGAGGCCCGGATGCTCAACCACAACTACATCGGGACGGAGCACATCCTGCTGGGCCTGATCCATGAGGGTGAGGGTGTGGCGGCGAAGGCCCTGGAGAGTCTGGGGATTTCTCTGGAGGGTGTCCGTCAGCAGGTCGAGGAGATCATCGGCCAGGGTCAGCAGGCGCCGAGCGGGCACATCCCGTTCACGCCGCGGGCCAAGAAGGTTCTGGAGCTGTCGCTGCGTGAGGCGCTGCAGCTGGGCCACAACTACATCGGTACCGAGCACATCCTGCTGGGCCTGATCCGGGAGGGTGAGGGTGTCGCGGCTCAGGTGCTGGTGAAGTTGGGTGCGGACCTGAACCGGGTTCGGCAGCAGGTGATCCAGTTGCTGTCGGGCTACCAGCAGGGCAAGGAGCCGGCCGCGGCCGGTGCGGCGACCGGTGAGGCGGCGCCGTCGACCAGCCTGGTGCTGGACCAGTTCGGCCGCAACCTGACGCAGGCTGCCCGGGAGGGCAAGCTCGACCCGGTGATCGGGCGGGAGAAGGAAATCGAGCGGGTCATGCAGGTGCTGTCCCGCCGGACGAAGAACAACCCGGTCCTGATCGGCGAGCCCGGCGTGGGTAAGACGGCGGTGGTCGAGGGTCTCTCCCAGAAGATCATCAAGGGTGAGGTGCCGGAGACGCTGAAGGACAAGCAGCTCTACACGCTTGACCTGGGCGCGCTGGTGGCCGGTTCCCGGTACCGCGGTGACTTCGAGGAGCGGCTGAAGAAGGTCCTCAAGGAGATCCGCACCCGGGGCGACATCATCCTGTTCATCGACGAGATCCACACCCTGGTGGGTGCCGGTGCGGCCGAGGGTGCGATCGACGCGGCGAGCATCCTGAAGCCGATGCTGGCCCGGGGTGAGCTGCAGACCATCGGCGCCACCACGCTGGATGAGTACCGCAAGCACCTGGAGAAGGACGCCGCGCTGGAGCGCCGGTTCCAGCCGATCCAGGTGGGTGAGCCGTCGTTGGCGCACACCATCGAGATCCTGAAGGGTCTGCGGGATCGGTACGAGGCGCACCACCGGGTCTCGATCACCGATGGGGCCCTGGTGGCCGCGGCGACGCTGGCCGACCGGTACATCTCCGACCGGTTCCTGCCGGACAAGGCGATCGACCTGATCGACGAGGCGGGCGCGCGGATGCGGATCCGCCGGATGACCGCGCCGCCGGACCTGCGGGACTTCGACGAGCGGATCGCTCAGGTGCGTAAGGACAAGGAGTCCGCGATCGACGCGCAGGACTTCGAGCGGGCCGCGCAGCTGCGGGACAAGGAGAAGCAGCTGCTGGGTCAGAAGGCGCAGCGGGAGAAGGAGTGGAAGGCCGGTGACCTGGACGTCGTCAGCGAGGTCGACGACGAGCAGATCGCCGAGGTGCTGGGCAACTGGACGGGCATCCCGGTCTACAAGCTGACCGAGGAGGAGACCTCCCGGCTGCTGCGGATGGAGGACGAGCTGCACAAGCGGGTCGTCGGCCAGCTGGACGCGGTCAAGGCGGTCTCCAAGGCGATCCGGCGGACCCGGGCCGGCCTGAAGGACCCGAAGCGGCCGTCCGGCTCGTTCATCTTCGCCGGCCCGTCGGGTGTCGGTAAGACCGAGCTGTCCAAGGCCCTCGCCGAGTTCCTGTTCGGCTCCGAGGACGCGCTGATCCAGCTGGACATGTCCGAGTTCCACGACCGGTACACGGTGTCCCGTCTGGTGGGTGCCCCTCCCGGCTACGTGGGCTACGACGAGGGTGGCCAGCTGACCGAGAAGGTGCGGCGTCGGCCGTTCTCGGTGGTGCTGTTCGACGAGATCGAGAAGGCCCACCCGGACGTGTTCAACACGCTGCTCCAGATCCTGGAGGACGGGCGGCTGACCGACGGTCAGGGCCGGATCGTGGACTTCAAGAACACGGTCATCATCCTGACCACCAACCTCGGCACGCGCGACGTGGCCAAGGCGGTCTCGCTGGGCTTCCAGGCCTCGGAGGACACCGAGTCCAACTACGAGCGGATGAAGCAGAAGGTCAACGACGAGCTGAAGCAGCACTTCCGGCCGGAGTTCCTGAACCGGATCGACGACACGATCGTCTTCCACCAGCTCACCCAGCCGGAGATCCTGTCGATCGTGGACATCATGATCGCCCGGATCGAGACCCAGCTGCGGAACAAGGACATGGGTCTGGAGTTGACCGACACGGCCAAGAAGTACCTGGCCAGGAAGGGCTTCGACCCGGTGCTGGGCGCCCGGCCGCTGCGCCGGACGATCCAGCGCGACATCGAGGACAACCTGTCCGAGCGGATCCTGTTCAACGAGCTGACCCCGGGTCAGATCGTCCTGGTGGACTGCGAGGGCGACCCGGAGGACACCGACAAGTCCAAGCTCGTCTTCCGCGGCGCGGACAAGCCGGTCGACGTGCCGGACGCGGTTCCGGCCGACCTCGGCGGCACCGCCGCCGGTGCCGGCGAGTAGCGGCAGCGGCAGTTGGCTGACCGGCCCGGCCCACCGAACGCGGTGGGCCGGGCCGGCGTCGTTTGCGGGCGGTGTGATTCGGGCCGGGTGGTGCGGGCGGCGTGATGCGCCACTGGTGGCCGGCCGGGCCGGCGCCGTTCGTGCCTGTCCGGGTCCGGTGGTCACCGCTCCCGGCCGGCGGGCCGGGTCAGGGCTCCCGCCGCTCACCGGCCAGCACGCAGGAGTCACCCGCCAACTCCACCAGCCCGTCCTGGACCAGCCCCGCCAGCGCCCGGGACCGTTGCACCTCGTCCGCCCACACCAGGTCCAGCCGCTGCGTGGGCACCGGACCCCGGCTGTCCCGCAACACCGCGAGCAGCAGGCCGCGGACCTGCCGGTCGGTGCCCGCGTACCGCTGGGGACGCCGGCTCGGCGTGCCCGGCAGCGCCGGTCGCCCGGTGCCGTACCAGGTGCAGGCGGCGGCCAACGGGCAGGCGCCGCAGCGAGGCGCCCGAGCGGTGCAGACGAGCGCACCCAGTTCCATGAAGGCCGCGCTGGCCCGGGCGGCCACCGTCGGCTCCGGCGGCAGCAGTTCGGCGGTGGCCACCAGGTCCGCGGGCCGGGTCGCCGGCCCCGCGTCCGGTTCACCGGCAACGGCCCGCGCCACCAGCCGCCGGACGTTCGTGTCGACCACCGGATGCCGCTGGCCGAAGGCGAAGGCCGCCACCGCCCTGGCCGTGTAGCTGCCGATCCCCGGCAGCGCCAGCAGCTCGTCCAGATCCTCCGGCACCCGACCGTCGTGCCGCTCCACCAGCGCGGTGGCGCACTCGTGGAGTCGCAGCGCCCGGCGCGGATAGCCCAGCCGTCCCCACATCCGGATCGCCTCGCCCGGGATCTCCGCGGCGAGCGCGGCCGGGGTGGGCCAGCGGTCCACCCACTGCTGCCACACCGGCAGCACCCGGACCACCGGGGTCTGTTGCAGCATCACCTCGCTGACCAGCACCGGCCAGGCACCCACCCCGGGTACCCGCCACGGCAGGTCACGGGCATTGTCGTCGTACCAGGAAATAGCCAGAGCGGCCAGCTTCGTCTCGGACATCGCGCGGTTGATCCTGCCATGCCGGCCGGTGCCGCCTCCGGTCCCGTACCGTGGACGGTCCCATACCGTGGGCGGCGGGCCGTACCGGCCCGGCGGTGCCCGGCGATGCGGCAGACTGCTCCGGTGAACGAGCTTGCCATCACGGTGATCGGGCATGACCGGCCAGGCATCGTGGCCGACGTCGCGGACGCGCTGGCCGGCCTGGGCGCCAACCTCACCGACTCCACGATGACCCGGCTGCGTGGCCACTTCGCGATGACCCTGGTCTGCTCCGGGCCGGGGGCCGCCGAGGTGGAGACCGCCCTGGCGCCGCTGGCCGACGACGGCCGACTGCTCGCCTCCGTGCTGTCGGTGGTCGCCGACCACGAGGAACCGCCGCGCGGGGAACCGCATCAGGTCGCGGTGTACGGCGCAGACCGGCTCGGCATCGTGGCCGCGGTGACCAGGGTCCTGGCCTCGGCCGGCGCCAACGTCACCGACCTGACCACCCGGCTCGCCGGCCAGCTCTACGTGCTGGTCGCCGAGGTCGACCTGCCGGCCGGGATCGCCGAGGATCTCCAACGCCGGCTCGCCGAGGTGGGACGGCAGCTCGACGTGGAGGTCACCCTCCGCCGGGTCGACCCGGACGTCCTGTGACCGGCGGGGCCACCGATCTCGCCGGCTGGACCGTGGCCGAACTCGGTCCGCCCGGGCGGGTCCGCCCGGTGGTGGTCGCACCGTCCCCGGTGCTGAGCGGCGCTGCGGCGCAGGTCGACCCGTGTTCCGACGAGGCGGTCCGGCTGGCGGCGGACCTGGTGGCGACCATGCGGGTGTCGCCGGGCTGCGTCGGTCTCGCCGCGCCCCAGATCGGGGTGCCGGCGCACGTGTTCGCCGTCGACGTCACCGGGCACCCCAAGTCGGTGAGCGTGCACGGTGAGTTCGTGCTCTGCAACGCCGTGATCGTCGAGGCGACCCGGTGGCGGCCCGGCCGGGAGGGCTGCATGTCGGTGCCGGATCTCACCGGCGACGTGAAGCGGGCCACCAGGCTGGTGGTGACCGGTCGGCTGCCCGGCACCGGCGAACACGTGCGGCTGACGACCGACGGGTTCGAGGCCCGGGCTCTCCAGCATGAGATCGATCACTGCGTGGGCAAGCTCTTCCTCGACCGGGTGGCCGGGGCGCACGCGATCTTCCCCCGCAAGGTCTACCAGTGAGGCATTCGCCACCCTCCGGCCGCCCGCGGGGGTGCCGCCAGCGCCGGGTCCGGTCCCGATCCGGGTCCGGACCGCGGTACGCGTCCGGCGCTCCGTCCGGACCCGGCGCGTCGGCAGGATCAACTCGACCACGCCGACTACGGTGTGGGCATCATGCGTCTGACGGTTGGCCCCCTGCCCCCCGCCGTATATTGGCGGCGTCGCGCCGTCGTGCTCGGAGCGGTCCTGCTTTTCCTTGTCGTGCTGGTCTACTCCTGCTCCCAGCCGGGCAGCCCGGCCGGCAAGCCGGAGTCCTCGTCCACCACCACGGCGGCGGAACCCGACACCGGCGGCACCGAGACCGGCTCGCCGGCACCGACACCGCGGGCCTCGTCCACGGGCAGCGGCCAGGACGCCTCCGACGAGGATCCGGCCACCCCCGATCCGGCCGCCACCGGCCAGGCGAACGCCACGGCCGTGGCCGCACCCCCGGACGGCGGTTGTACCGACGAGGAGATCTCGGTGGTTCCGGTGCCGACGCCGCGGACGGCCCAGCAGGGGACCGTGGTGAACCTCCAGATCAAGATCAAGAACGTGTCGTCCCGTAGCTGCCCGCGCGACGTCGGGGCGGACCTCCAGGAGATCTACATCAAGTCCGGCGCCCGGCGGGTCTGGTCGTCGGACACCTGCGGCACCGCCCGGGGATCGGACGTGGAGCCGTTCACGCCCAGCTTCGAGCGTGCCTACCAGGTGGACTGGAACGGGCGCGAGGCGAGCCGATGCGCCGACGGGCAGGCCACCGGGCCGTTCGTCGACGCGGGCGAGTACCAGGTGTTCGGGCGGCTCGGCAGCAAGCTGAGCGAGCCGGTGAAGCTGACCATCACGGGCTGAGCCGGCGCACCCCGGATCAGGGCCCGCCGGGCTGGGGATCAGGGCCCGCCGGTCTGGGGATCAGGGCCCGCCGGTCTGGGGATCAGGGCCCGCCGGTCTGGGGATCAGGGTCCGCCGGGCCGGCGCCGCGTGGGATCCGCCGGGCCGGCCCTGCGCCGGGTGGCGGGACCCCGGGCGGGGTGGGCTACACGTAGCGTTCGAGGATGGAGGACTCGGCGAGCCGGGACAGCCCCTCGCGCACGCCGCGGGCTCTCGCGTCCCCCACGCCGTCCACCGCCTGCAGGTCCTCGACGGTCGCGCCCAGCAGCCGCTGGAGCGTACCGAAGTGGTTGACCAGCCGGTCGATGATGGACGCCGGTAGCCGGGGCACCTTCGCGAGCAGCCGGAAGCCACGGGGACTCACGGCCGCCTCCAGCGCGTCCGACGCGCCACCGTAGCCGATCGCCCGAGCCACCGAGACCAGGTCGATCAGTTCGGTCGCGGTCAGCAGGTCCAGCTCGACCAGGGCCTCGTCCAGGGTCCGGGCCTTGCGGCCGACCGGCAGGTAGTCCCGGATCACCAGGGTCCGGTCGGCGTCCACCCCGGCCATCAGCTCGTCCAGTTGCAGGGCCAGCAGCCGGCCGTCGGTGCCCAGCTCCACGACGTATCCGGCGATCTCGTCGGCGATCCGGCGCACCATCTCCAGCCGCTGCACGACGGCCACGGCGTCGCGCACGGTGACCAGGTCCTCGATCTCCAGCGCCGAGAGCGTGCCGGAGACCTCGTCGAGGCGCAGCTTGTAGCGTTCGAGGGTGGCCAGCGCCTGATTCGCCCGGGACAGGATCGCCGCCGAGTCGTCGAGCACGTGCCGCTGCCCGTTGACGTAGAGGCTGATGATCCGCATGGACTGGCTGACCGAGATGACCGGGTAGCCGGTCTGCCGGGCCACCCGCTCCGCGGTCCGGTGCCGGGTGCCCGACTCCTCGGTCGGGATCGACGGGTCGGGCATCAGGTGCACCGCGGCCCGCACGATGCGGGTCCCGTCGCTGGACAGCACCACGGCGCCGTCCATCTTGCACAACTCGCGGACCCGGGTCGCGGAGAACTCCACGTCCAGCGGAAAGCCGCCGGTGCAGAGCGACTCGACGACCTTGTCGTACCCGAGCACGATCAACGCCCCGGTGCGGCCGCGCAGGATCCGCTCCAGGCCGTCCCGCAGCGCGGTGCCGGGGGCCATCAGGGCCAGGTTGGCGCGCAGCGGGTCGCCGCTGGCGCTCGGGCCGCTCATCGTCATGCCGGCGGAGACGGGACGCGCCGCAGCGCCCGGGACACCGGCCCGGACCTGGGGGATGGCGCCGGTGATTCGGTTGGCATCGCGGTCGATCGGCACCCGCACAGTCTACGGACTGGTCTGCGGTGGGTGCTCTCGCGGTTACTGTGATGTGCCACGACGCCCCCGCGCGGGCCGTGACGGCGACCGGATCGCCCGGCCGGCGGCGGCCCCGACCCGGCCCGGCGCCGCCGGCCCGGATCCTGCTCCCGGCCGTGAAATCGCAGGTCGCAGGGGATGTGGGAGCGCCTGTCGGCCAACCTGATCACCGGGCGCGCTCAGTCGTCGACGGAGAGTCGGGCGGCCATGTTCAGCGCCGTACGGACGTCGCCCACCTCGGTGATCCGCATCCCGTCCGGCTTGATGCCGGTCGCCTCGGGGCCGCAGCCGGGTGGCACCAGGGCGTACCGGAAGCCCAGCCGGGCCGCCTCGGCCAGCCGGCGCGGAACGGCACCCACCCGCCGCACCTCGCCGGTGAGCCCCACCTCCCCGATCGCGACCAGGTGCGGCGCGATGGCCAGGTTGATGCCGCCGGAGGCGACCGCGAGCGCCACCGCGAGGTCGGCGGCCGGTTCGACCACCCGGATGCCGCCGACGGTGGCCGCGAAGACCTCCCTGTCGTGCAGCGTGAGCCGGTCGGTGCGGCGTTGCAGGACCGCGAGGACCATCGCCAGCCGCGCCCCGTCCAGCCCCGACACGGTCCGCCGGGGCGAGCCGGCCACCGTGGCTCCGATCAGCGCCTGAACCTCGGTGAGGAGGGCCCGGCGGCCCTCCATGGCCACCGTGACGCAGGTGCCCGGCACCGCCTCGGAGTAGCGGGTGAGGAACAGGCCGGAGGGGTCGGCGAGGCTGGTGATGCCCCCCTCGTGCATCTCGAAGCAGCCGACCTCGTCGGCCGCGCCGAACCGGTTCTTGACGCCGCGCACCATGCGCAGCGAGGAGTGCTTGTCGCCCTCGAAGTGCAGCACCACGTCGACCAGGTGCTCCAGCACCCGTGGCCCGGCCACCTGACCGTCCTTGGTCACGTGCCCCACCAGCACGGTCGCGATGCCGCGTTCCTTGGCGACCGCGACCAGCGCCGCCGTGACGGCCCGCACCTGGGTCACCCCGCCGGACACCCCGTCGGTGCCGGACACCGAGATCGTCTGCACGGAGTCCAGCACCAGCAGCCCCGGCTTCACCGCGTCGAGGTGCCCCAGCACGGCCGACAGGTCATTTTCGGCGGCGAGATAGAGCTGGTCGTGCAGGGCGCCCATCCGTTCGGCCCGGAGCCGGACCTGGCTGACCGACTCCTCGCCGCTGACCACCAGCGAAGGGCTGCCGGCGCCGGCCGCCCACTGCTGGGCGACGTCGAGCAGCAGGGTCGACTTGCCGACCCCCGGCTCACCGGCCAGCAGCACCACGGCGCCGGGCACCAGACCGCCGCCGAGCACCCGGTCCAGCTCGGGCACCCCGGTCGGCCGGGCGCGGGCCGGCGCGGCGCTGATCGTGGCGATCGGCCGGGCGGGCTCGGCCGGGGCCCGGGAGCTGACCACCCGCCCGGAGACCGTCGGCCCGGTCAGGGTGGACTCGACCACCGAACCCCACTCGCCGCACTCGGGGCATCGGCCCACCCATTTGGGCGGCTGGTGGCCGCAGGCGTCGCACTCGTAGGCCGGACGGGGGTCGCGGGCCGTGCCGCGGCCGCGCGGCGACGATCCGGTACGGGATACCGAGCGGGAATTCACCCCGGAACGGTAACCGGCCGGTGCGACAGGACGGGCCGGGCCCGGCTCACGCCACGCCCGGCCCGCTGTCCGAGGACTGCCCCGCGCGCCCGATCCCGCCGGGCGGGGGAGCGTCAGCCGTGTTCCTCGCCGGTGGACACCGGCGGCGCCGTGGGCGCCGGGGTCAGCGGCACGGCGACCGGCGCGGGCGTGGTGATCTGCTGCCCGTTCACCTCGAAGGTCAGCTGCACCGCCTGACCCGGGGCCAGCGCGCTGGTCAGTCCGACCAGCCGCAGGTAGCTGCCGGCGTTCCGGCCGAGGACCACGAACCCGTGGGCCGGGATCTGGATGACGGCCGGTCCGGCCGGCACCGCCGGGACGCTGGCCGTGGCGTCCGGGCCGGCCCCCGGCTCGGTCGAGGTCGACGGGCTCGGCGTGCCCGTGCCGGGCAGCCCGCCCGGGAACGGGGTGGACGGTGCGCCGGCGGACGTGCTCGCTCCGGGGCTCGCCGACGCGCCGCCCGGCACCTGCGTCACCTGGTCCGCGCCCGGTACGGCGCTGGGCGCCGGACCGGTGGCCAGTACGACCGAGGCGGCCGAACTGGAGCTGATCCGTACGCTGATCGCCGTCTGGCCGTCGTTGTAGAGCACCGCGTGCACCGTGGCGTCCCCGCCGGCGCGGTAGCCGGCGGTGTCCAGGTAGTCGACGCCGAGGTCACGGACCTTGAACGAGCCGTCGTCGCTCTGCACGTTGACCCCGGAGATGGCGGGTTCGATCTTCGCCGTCTCGGCGATCTGGCCGGCACCGCACCCCGCCAGCAGCAGGGTGGTGGCGACCGTGGCCCCACCGGCCAGCAGCAGCGCCGCCCGCCGGGCTCGGCTGATCGAGCGCGTCACGTCGGTCCTCCTCGTCGCGATCCGCGTCCCTGGACGGACGCGGGGCCATCCCCGCTTCAGGCCGGGGTCCAGGGTAGTTGCCCGTGATCGGCCGCCGTACGCCGACCCGTTGATCCGTACGCGGTCGAGCGACCGCGCCGAACCCATCGCGCGCTGCCGCGCCGAGCCGCGCCGAGCCGTGCCGTGCCGTGCCGTGCCGGCGTCGGCGTCGGCGTCGGATGGTTCCCCGCGGCCGTGCCGCTCACACCAGCCGGCCGCCCAGCACCAGCAGCACCACGTCGAGCAGCGCGACGACCATGACGGCGCGGAACGCGGCGACCGGCCGCCCGGTCCGGCCGGCCCTCGGCCGGCCCAGGTACCAGCCGAGCGGCAGGATGACCGAGGCCGCGGCCACCGCGGCCCAGCCGGCCCAGGACGGCGGCCCGGCCGGGCCGAAGGCCAGTACGGCCGTCGCGGCCAGCAGCAACCCGCCGGCCGCCAGCGTGCACCGGGCCGGGCCGAGCCGGTGCGGCAGGCCGCGAATCCCGGTCCGGGCGTCGTCGTCGAGGTCGGGCAGGGCGTTCGCGAAGTGCGCTCCGGCGCCGAGCAGCCCACCCGCCACCGGCAGCCAGACCGGTGGGGCCGGCACGCCCGGCAGGGCCAGCACCACGCAGGCCGGCAGGGCGGCGAAGGAGAACCCGTACGGCAGCACCGACAGCGCAGTGGACTTGAGCGGCCAGTTGTAGAGCAGTGCCGAGACCAGCGCGGCGCTCATGCCCACGACGACCACCGGGCCGAGCGGCACGGCCAGCAGGGGCGTGCCCAGCGCGGCCAGCAGCGCGGCCACCCCCACGGTCCGGCGTCCGATCAGCCCGGCCGGCACCGGCTTGTCCCGCCGGCCGACCACGGCATCCCGGTCGGCGTCCAGCCAGTCGTTGCTCCAGCCGACGGCGAGCTGGCTGGCCAGCACCACCGCACCCACCCCGACCATCCGCGCCGGGCCGTGACCGGCGGCGGCCGCGAGCAGTACGGCGACAGCCGTCACCGCCGCGGCCGGCTCCGGGTGGCAGGCCCGGATCAGCCCGGAGACCCGGCGGCGGCCGGCGTGGACCAGGGCTGACACCCGACGCGGCACACGGAGAGTCTGGCTGTTACCTCCGACTCGTGCCACGCTCGACATCATGCGAGACGAGGAAGCCGGTGTCGTCACCCGGTCGTCGCCGGCTCGCACCCGACCCCGCAACGACCTCGGCCAGTACGACGATCTGGCGGGCGAGTGGTGGGACCCGCAGGGCGCCTTCGCGATGCTGCACTGGCTCGCGGCCGCGCGGGCCGCCCTGGTGCCGCCGGCGGCCCGGGACGGTGCCGTGCTGGTGGACCTCGGCTGTGGTGCCGGGCTGCTCGCCCCGCACCTGTCCGGGCGGGGCTACCGGCACGTGGGGATCGACCTGACCCGGTCGGCGCTGGCCCAGGCCGCGGCGCACGGCGTGTCCACCGTGGTGGCGGACGCGGCACGGATCCCGCTGCGCGCCGGCTGCGCCGACGTGGTGGCCGTGGGGGAGCTGCTGGAGCACGTTCCGGACTGGCGCCGGGTGGTCGCCGAGGCGTGCCGGGTGCTGCGGCCGGGCGGCACGCTGGTGCTGGACACGCTCAACGACACGGCGCTGGGTCGGCTGCTGGCCGTACGGGTCGCCGAGCGGCTGCCCGGCGTACCGCGCGGCATCCACGACCCGCGGCTGTTCGTGGACGCCCGGGAGTTGGCGCGGGAGTGCGCCCGGGCCGGCGTGCCGGTGCGGATCCGCGGCGTCCGGCCGCAGGCGTGGGGGCTGGCGCGTTGGCTGGCCCGGCGCGCGGTGCCACATCGGACGGCGGTGCCGGCGCCGCGCATCGTGCCGACGTGGTCCACGGCCGTGCTCTACCAGGGTTGGGGGGTCAAGGGTGGGTAGCGCCCGCCGTTGAGGGGTATGGCTTGACGAGGCAGAGGGGGCGGTATGGCGGTGGATGCAGTGGACGCCGCGCGCAGGTTGGCGCCGCGCTTCGCGGCACGGGCGGCCGAGCACGACCGGGACGGGTCCTTTCCGGTGGCCGACTTCGGGGACCTTGCCGCGGCCGGCCTGCTGGGCCTGATGGTGCCGGCCGAGCTGGGCGGGCTGGGCGCCAGCTTCGCCGGGTACGCCGCGGTGGCCACCGAGCTGGCCCGGGGCAATGGCGCGACGGCGCTGGTGTTCAACATGCACGCCTCGGTGACCGGCGCGTTGAGCGCGGTCAACGAGGAACTGGCCGAGGCGCTGGGCATCCCGGACGAGGCGCTCGCCGCCCGCGACCGGCTGCTCGCCGACGCGGCGGCCGGGTCCTGGTACGGCGTGGCGATGAGCGAACGGGGCGCCGGTGCGCGGCTGTCCCAACTGTCCACGGTCTACGAACCGGTGGACGGCGGCTACCGCGTCAAGGGGGCGAAGACGTTCTGCTCGGGCGCCGGCCACGCGGACGCGTACCTGGTGGCGGCCCGCAGCGCCACCGACCCGTCGGTGGTGTCGCAGTTCCTGGTGCCGGCCGGCGAAGGGGTGACCGTCGAGCCCAGTTGGGATTCGCTGGGCATGCGGGCGACCGCGTCGCACGACCTGCACCTGGACACCGTGGTGCCGGCGGACCGGTTGCTCGGCGGGGTCGAGGGGTTGGCCCTGGTGGTGGCGCAGCTCATGCCGCACTGGCTGGTGGCCAGCTACGCGGCGGTGTACGTGGGGGTGGCCCGGGCGGCGGTGGACGCGGCCGTGCAGCACCTGGCGGCGCGCGGCCTGACCGGCCTGCCGGCGGTCCGGGCCCGGGTGGGTCGGGCGGACGCCGCGGTGGCCGCCGCCGGGCTGGCGGTGGCCGAGGCGGCCCGGCGGGTGGACGGGGCACCCGGCGACGAGGAGACCAACCGCTGGGTGTGGCGGGCCAAACTGCTGGCCGGTACGACGGCGGCCGAGGTGGCGGCGTCCATGGTGGAGGCGGCGGGCACCTCGTCGACCCGGCGGGGACATCCGCTGGAGCGGCTGTACCGGGACGCCCGGTGCGGTTCGCTGCACCCGGCCACCTCGGACGTCTGCGCCGACTGGCTCGGGATCGCGGCCCTCGGTGGCGATCCGGACCGCGACGGCTCGGCGCCCCGGTGGTGAGGGAGAGGGGGAGGTCATGACCGAATCGCCGGTGATCGCCGGTCTCGGGGTGGCGACCCCGCCCCAGACCTCCCAGCAGGAGCTGTGGACCGGGTTCTTCGCCCAGCACTTCGCGGGGACCACCCGGGCGCTGGCCCAACGGATCTTCGAGAACTCCGGTGTGACCACCCGGCAGGCGGCGGTCAACCCGCTGCTGGAGGACGTGTCGGACTGGCCGACCGAGCGCCGGATGCGCCGGTATCTCACCGAGGCGCTGCCGCTGGGCAAGGAGGCGGTGGGCCGGGCGCTGACCGCGGCCGGCCTGTCCGCGCAGGACGTCGGGCTCTTCGCGGTCTGCTCGTGCACCGGGTACGCCACGCCGGGGCTGGACATCCTGCTGGCCCGGGACATGGGCATGGCACCGGACACCCAGCGCCTCTTCGTGGGCCACATGGGCTGCTACGCGGCGCTGCCGGGGCTCGGTGTCGCCAGCGACTTCGTGGTGGCCCGCGGGCGCCCGGCGCTGCTGCTCTGCGCGGAACTGACCAGCCTGCACATCCAGCCCGCCTCGGCCCGGATGGACACCCAGCAGATCGTCTCGCACGCGCTCTTCTCGGACGCGGCCGTCGCGGTGGTGCTGCGGCCCGGCGGCGATCCGGTGCGGGACCGCCCCGGGTACGCGGTGCGGGACGTGGTGTCGGCCACCGACACCTCGACGGCGGACCACATGACCTGGGAGGTGACCGACCAGGGCTTCCGGATGGGCCTGTCCCCGCGGGTGCCGCAGGTGCTCGCGGTGCATGTGGCGGCGCTGGTGGACGACCTGCTGCGGCGGCACGGCCTGGCCCGGTCCGACATCGACGGCTGGGCGGTGCATCCCGGCGGTCCCCGCATCCTCACGGTGGTGGAGCGGGAACTGGGTCTGCCGGCGGAGGCGTTGGCGGCCTCCCGGGCGACGCTGGCGGAGCACGGCAACTGCTCCTCGCCGACCGCGCTGCTGATCCTGGACCGGCTGCGCAGTTCCCGGCGGCCACCGCGGCGGGTGTTGCTGCTGGCGTTCGGTCCGGGCCTGACCCTGTACGCGGCGTTGCTGGACCGCCGGGCGGCGCCGGAGTGAGCGGTCAGTCGTTGACGAGTTCGGGCAGGACCTGACCGTACTCGCCGGCGGGGTCGCTCGACCCGGGGACGGTGCGCACGATCCGGGCCGAACGCCCGACCAGGACCGCCGTGGCGGAGCCGTCGGGCGCGCCGAGGCGCAGCGAGGAGCGCAGCTCACCGGCCGGGTCGACCAGCCGGCGTACCGGGCGGGCGGTGACGGCGCGGCCGGCCACCGGCCCCGGCGCCACCCGGCCGCTGGCCAGCGCCACGACCGTCACCTCGGCCGGCGCGGCGAGCGCGGCGGCGTCGATCTGGCCGGCGCACTCGCAGCCGTCCACGATGAGGATCAGCGCGGGCAGCAGGCTGCGCAGCGAGACCAGTTCGCCGTGCTCACCCATCAGGTCGAGCGCGGGCAGCGTGCTGGCCGGGTCCCCGCCGGCCTGCCCGGTGCCGGCGGTCTCGGCGCCGGCACCGCCGGCGGCGGTGCCGACCGCGGGGGTGGCGGTCCGGGTGCCGCCCTGACGGTTCGGATTGTCCTGATCACCGCGAAGAGGCTGGTCAGCGTCGCGAGAACGGCGATGATCAGGAGGACCAGCGGCAGCCGTCGCCCGCCGGGTGCCCAGTGTCCGACCGCCGACCGGTGTCCGGCGGCTGACCGGTGTCCGGCGCCGAGCCCGCCGGCCCCGCGGCGTCCACCGGTCTGCAGCCGGGGCCGGCCCGGCCGGCCGGGCAGCGGGGGGCGGCCGAGGCGGCGCCGCCACCGGGCGGAGCGGGCCAGCCGGCGCAGCTCCCGGCGTACGGCCGCGGACTCCGTGGCGAGCTCGGCCGGGTCGTCGGGAATGATCATCGAACCCCAGTCGGGCGGCAGCTCGGGCAGCCCACCGTCCGGCCCACCGTCACCATTGCCCGACGAATTCATCACGCCTCCTGCGAATGGGCGAAGACGGGTGCTGCTCGGTCTCCAGCGTCCCGCACCTGCCGGCTCACCGCCAGTCCGGTTCCACCGCCGGTCCGGTTCACCGTCGGTGTGCCTGAGTGACGGCGCGGTGGCGCCCGGAGCCGGCCGGTGCGGGGTCGCCGGGAGGCGGTGGCGGGGGACGTCCGCTTTCCTACCCGCCGGTCCGGGCCTGCCGAGGTGCGCGGTCGGGATACCATCGGTAACGGACGGCGCACGCCGGCTGGTTGCACCGCCCGCCCCTGTCGGCGGGTGATCCGTTCGTGACTCAGCGTGTCGAAATCATTGTTGCAGTCGGCTGTCAAGCCGAAGAAAGACCTCTCACAGGGCCTCTGAGCTGCGTTAACGGTCAGGACTGCGGTGAGACATGGGTGCCTGAGCGTGTTACCCTAGACACAGCGAAAGGGGTTTCGAACCTATGGTTTTCAGTGTCGGCGAGACCGTTGTTTACCCCCACCACGGGGCCGCACTCATCGAGGCAATCGAGACTCGGGTCATCAAGGGCGAACCCAAGCAGTACCTCGTCCTGAGGGTCGCTCAGGGTGACCTTACGGTCCGGGTGCCTGCCGAGAACGCCGAGATCGTGGGTGTGCGCGAGGTGGTTGGCGAGGAGGGCCTGGGCAAGGTCTTCGATGTCCTCCGCGCTCCGCACACCGAGGAACCCACGAACTGGTCGCGGCGCTACAAGGCGAATCTGGAGAAGCTGGCCTCGGGTAACCCGCTCAAGGTGGCGGAGGTCGTACGCGATCTCTGGCGTCGTGAGCGTGAGCGGGGTCTGTCGGCGGGCGAGAAGCGGATGCTCGCGAAGGCCCGTGACATTTTGGTCGGCGAGGTCGCACTCGCCGAGAAGAGCACCAAGGACGAGGCGGAGACTCTCCTCGACAAGGTTCTCACCGAGGCCTGAGACCCTCTTCGGCCACCACCCAAATCCGAGGACCGCGACGTGACCGCGCAGCTGAACCCGCGCGGTGACGTCGCGGTCCTTGTTCCTGCCGGGGGTGCGGGCGTCCGGCTCGGCCCGGGTGCGCCCAAGGCGCTGCGTCCGCTGGCCGGTGAGCCCCTGCTGGTGCACGCCGTCCGCCGGATCGCGGCGGCGCCCTCGGTACGGTCGATCGTGGTGGCCGCGCCGGCCGCGGAGGTGAGCGCGGTCCGCGACCTGCTGGCGCCGGTGGCACCGGTGGCGGTCGTACCGGGCGGTGCCACCCGGCAGCAGTCGGTGGCCGCCGCCCTGGCCGCGGTGCCGGCGGGTCCGGAGATCATCCTCGTGCACGACGCCGCGCGGGCGCTCACGCCGAGCGGACTGGTCGAATCGGTGGCCGCGGCGGTCCGGGCCGGCCGCGCGGCCGTGATCCCGGTGCTCCCGGTCGTCGACACGATCAAGGAGGTTTCCGCCGGAGATCTCGTTCTCGGCACGGTCGACCGATCCGCGCTGCGCGCCGTGCAGACCCCGCAGGGTTTCCGCCGGGAGGTGCTGGTCGCCGCGCACGCGGCCGCCGCCGACGCGCTGACCGACGATGCCGGCCTGGTGGAGAAGCTGGGTACGTCGGTGAGCTGTGTTCCCGGCTCCGAGTACGCCCTGAAGATCACCCGCCCGTTCGACCTCCTGCTGGCCGAGCATCTGCTGACCCGGGCCGGCGCCTGATCCGCGGGCCGGACTGGCGTAACCTCGTCTCATGATCGTTCCGCTGGTGGGGGTGGGCACCGACGTCCACGCCTTCGAGCCCGGCCGGCCGTGCTGGGTGGCCGGTCTGCTCTGGCCGGATCTGGACGGCCTGGCCGGGCACTCCGACGGCGACGTTGCCGCGCACGCCGCCTGTGACGCGCTGCTGTCCGCCGCCGGCCTGGGCGACCTGGGTTCGAACTACGGGGTCGCCGAGCCGGAGTGGGCCGGCGCGGCGGGCGTCGCGCTGCTGGCCGAGACGGCCCGCCGGGTCCGGGCCGCGGGGTTGGAGATCGGCAACGTCTCGATCCAGGTGATCGGCGTACGCCCCAAGATCGGTCGCCGGCGTGACGAGGCGCAGCGGGCGCTCGGTGCGGCGGTGGGTGCCGCCGTGACGGTCGCCGGCACCACCACCGACGGGCTCGGGCTGACCGGGCGGGCCGAGGGTCTGGCGGCGATAGCGGTGGCGACCGTCTACCTCCCGCCAGGGTGAACCGTCACCGGCCGCCGGTTCAGCCTGTCGGCCGGTTCAGCCTGTCGGCCGGTTCAGCCTTCGCGGCCGGGTCAGCCCTGGCCGCCGCCCCGACCCGACCAGGTCCAGGCGTACCCGGGGTCCTCGCAGGCCAGCCCCGACTCGCAGAGGTCCAGCGGCCGGAACGTGTCGACCATGACCGCCAGCTCGTCGAAGTAGTCGACCCCGATGGCCCGCTCCACGGCGCCGGGCTGCGGGCCGTGGGTGAAGCCGGCCGGGTGCAGCGAGATCGAGCCCTGTTCGATCCCCGAGCCGCGCCGGGCCTCGTAGTTGCCGCCGGTGTAGAACATCATCTCGTCCGAGTCCACGTTGTGGTGGTTGTACGGCACCGGGATGGCCTGCGGGTGGTAGTCCACCTTGCGGGGCACGAACGAACAGATCACGAAGTTCGGGCCCTGGAACGTCTGGTGTACCGGCGGGGGCTGGTGCACCCGGCCGGTGATCGGCTCGAAGTCGTGGATCGAGAAGGCCCACGGGTAGAGGTGCCCGTCCCAGCCCACCACGTCGAACGGGTGGTTGAGGTAGACGTGGCGGGTCCAGGCCGTGCCGCCGCCACCGCCCGGGAGCGGTGCTTGACCAGCACCTCGACCTCCTCGTCGTCGACCAGCAGCGGCTGCGCGGGTCCGCGGACGTCGCGTTCGCAGTACGGCGAGTGCTCCAGGAACTGCCCGCGGACCGACAGGTAGCGCTTGGGCGGCCCGACGTGCCCGGTCGCCTCGATCGTCAGCAGCCGCACCGGTGTGTCGCCGGTCGGGACGAGCCGGTGCACCACCGAGGTGGGGATGATCACGTAGTCGCCGTCGGACACGTCGAGGGCGCCGAAGGTGGACTCGACCCGTAGCTGCCCGGACTCGACGTACAGGCACTCGTCGCCGACGGCGCTGCGGTACAGCGGCGAGGGCCGGTCGGCGACCGCGTACCCGATCCGGACGTCGTCGTTGGCCAGCAGGTACTGACGGCCGAGTACGGCGTCGGCCCCGGCCGCGTCGAGCTTGTGCGTCCGCAGGTGCCGCGGCTTGAGCGGCAGGTTGGGCGCCCGGGTCACGGCCGGCGGTACGAACTCCTCGGCCGCCACGATGGCGGTGGGTGGGTACCGGTGGTACAGCAGTGACGAGTCGCTGGAGAAGCCCTCCTGGCCCATCAGCTCCTCGGCGTACAGGCTGCCGTCGGGCTGGCGGAACTGGGTGTGGCGCTTGCGCGGCACCTCGCCGACGCTGCGGTAGTACGGCATCTCAGCCCTCCCGTTTTGTCCCGGTCACCGGCCGGTGATGTCCGATAATCGGACGTGGTTGTCCGTTACTCGTAGCGTCCCGTAAGTTCTTTGTTCGTGTCAACGCAGCTACCTCGGATCTTCGACGGGCTCGTGGACGACGCCGCGGTCTTCCCGCCGGGAAGCGCCAGCGTGCCCGACGCGCTCGCCGCGCATCGCCAGCACCGCGTCGCCTGGTACGCCGATCTGGTCGGCCCGCTGCTGTTACCCGCCTCGGCGGTCTCGAACGGGGCACTGGACGGCCGTACCGAGCCCGGTGCCGGCCTGCCGATCGGCCTCATCGGGGACACCGGCATCGAGCGCCTCCCCGCCGTCCTGGACCGGCTGGGACGCGACGACGGCGTGCGGGTGCGCCAACTGGAGGCGCCGGTGGCCAAGCGCGGGGAGGACCCGCAGCCCGGCCTGGCCGGGCTGGTCCGGCTCGCCGCGCAGCGGACCGAGCTGGACTGCTACGCCGAGGTACCGCTCAGCTTCGGCCTGCTGGCGGCGCTGGACACGATCGCCGGGGCGCGGGCCGGCGGCTGCCGGATCGCCGCGAAATTCCGCACCGGCGGCCTGGCGGCCGAACTCTTCCCGACCCCGGTGGAACTGGCCGCGGTGATCTGCGCCTGCCGCGACCGGGACGTGCCGTTCAAGCTGACCGCCGGGTTGCACCACGGGCTGCGGCACACCGATTCGGAGACCGGCTTCACGCATCACGGCTTCGTCAACGTGCTGGCCGCGACGGCCGCCGCCATCGACGGCGCCGAGGTGGCCGACGTGGCCGAACTGCTCGGCACCACCGACCCGCTGCGGGTGGTGGACCCGGTCCGCACCCGGCGGGACGGCGTGCGACCGCTGTGGATCGGCTTCGGCTCGTGCAGCGTGGTCGAGCCGCTTACCGATCTCATCCGACTGGGCCTGGTGAACGGGGGATTCGAGTCATGACCTGGGTACGCGACGCGGTGGGTTCCCCGTACGGCACGCACAACCTGCCGTACGGGGTGTTCCGGCGCGACGGCGGCGAACCGCGGATCGGGGTGCGGATCGGCGAGCTGGTGCTCGACCTGAACGCCGCCGAGGACGCCGGGTTGATCCTGGCCGGCGGTGCCCTGCGACTGCCCACCCTCAACGGGTTCCTGGCGCTGGGCCGCCCGCAGTGGACAGCCGTGCGGGAGCGGATCGTCGAACTGCTCACCGACGAGCGGCACCGGCCCGCCGTGCAACCGCTGCTCACCCCGCTCGCGGAGGTCGAGCTGCTGCTGCCGATCGAGGTGGCCGACTACGTCGACTTCTACTCCTCGGAGCAGCACGCCGGCAATGTCGGGCAGATCTTCCGGCCGGGTCAGCCGGCGATCCTGCCCAACTGGCGGCACCTGCCGATCGGTTACCACGGCCGGTCCGGCACGGTGGTCGTCTCCGGTACCCCGGTGACCCGCCCCGCCGGCCAGCGGCGGTCCGCGGACGGCCCGGTGTTCGGCCCGTCCACCCGGCTGGACATCGAGGCCGAGGTCGGGTTCGTGGTGGGCGTGCCGTCCGCGCCGGGCCGGCCGGTGCCGGTGGCGGACTTCGCGGCGCACGTGTTCGGCGTGGTCCTGGTCAACGACTGGTCCGCCCGGGACATCCAGGCATGGGAGTACCAGCCGCTGGGGCCGTTCCTCGGCAAGTCCTTCGCCACCTCGATGTCGGCCTGGGTGGTGCCGCTGGAGGCGCTGGCCGACGCCTGGGTGCCGGCGCCCGAGCAGGATCCGTCGGTCCTGGACTATCTGCGCGACGTACCGCACCTCGGCCTCGACCTGCGGCTGGCGGTGGACTGGAACGGCGACCGGGTCAGCGAGCCGCCGTTCGCCGGCATGTACTGGACGCCGGCCCAGCAGCTCGCGCACCTGACCGTCAACGGGGCCGCGCTGCGCACCGGCGACCTCTACGCCTCGGGAACGGTCTCCGGGCCGAGTCGCGACCAGGTCGGCTCATTCCTGGAGTTGACCTGGGGTGGTGCCGAGCCGGTCACCCTCTCCGACGGCACGAGGCGGACGTTCCTGGCCGACGGCGACACCGTGACGATCACCGCCAGCGCACCCGGCCCGGACGGCACCACCGTGGCGCTCGGCGAGGTGACCGGTCGCATCCTGCCGGCCCCGGCCGGTCAGGACGGCGCGGCCACGTAGTCCGCCCAGAGCAGCAGCGGCGGCTTCCCGTCGTCGGCCACCACCCGCCGGATCCAGCGCCGGATGAGGTCACGCCGCCGGTCCGGGTCGGCGCGCCGGTGCGCGGTCAGGGTCTGTAGCCGCCGCAGGGTCCACCGCGGCGAATGGTCCAGCGCCGCGGCCACGACCGCCTGGAAGACCTCGCCCTCCAGGCAACCCGCCGGTACGGGTGCCCGTCCGCAGCCGCCGTCGCATCGGTAGAAGCGTTCCGGCGGTCCCATCCGGGCGCGCTGATCGACCGGCACCATGGGAGTGCCGCAACGGCACCAGATCAACCCCCAGAGCAGGTACGGCGTCGGCCGGCCGGGCTGCTCCCACCACGCGCGGGCCGGTCCCGGTTCGCTCGGCCCGTCTCCTCCGTCCTGGATCATGAGCTGCCGCCTCCTGTCCTCGTCCCCCGTGTCCGACCGCGGGCCCCGGTCCGCAGGCGGGCGACCCGGGCGGAACGCAATCGAGTCTGCCTATTCGCACTGAGCGACGCAATGCTCACTGAACGGTGATCGGGTTTCCGACCGTATCGGCGATGGGCCCTCGGGCGATCGACGGTCCTGGCTTCCCGGGCGCCTCTTACCGTCTGGTGGTAATGCGGTGACGGATCGCTCAGTACGCCGTACCGTGGTGCGGGGAGGTGCTATGTCGACCGTGGCGGTGACCAGACTGATCGAGGCCAGCGTCGATGAGCTGTGGCAGGTCTTCACCGACCTGCCGGCCCGCGCGGCCCATCTGTCCACGGTGGAGAGCGTCGATGTGCGCACCGCCGGCCCGTTCGGCGCCGGCACCCGGTGGCGCGAGATCCGCACCCTCCCGGACGGCCTCCAGGTCGGCGAGGAGTACGTGGTGGAGCGGGTCGAGCCGCCGACCCTGTGCACGGTCACCTCGCCGGGGTGGGTGCCGACTACCGGATCACCCACCGGTTCACCCCGGTCACCGTGGGCCGGCACCGCGGCTGCACCACGGTCACCGTGATCCAGGAGGGCGGGCCGACCGCCGCATACGGCCGGTTGCTGGCGCTGATGTTCGGCGGCCTGGCGGCCCGGACCGTCGAGGGCGCCCTGCGTCGGGACCTCACCGACCTGGCCGCGGCAGTGCAGCGACGCGACGCGGGCCGTACCGATGACCGGCGGCGCGGCGGGCGCCGGCGGGACGACCCGGCAACCGCCGCCTAGGGCCGACCCGGCGGACCGGCCTCCGGGGCCGACTGCCGTTCGGGGTCCGACTGCCGTTCGGGGCCGGGGATGATCCGGCCGACCGGCCATCACGCGCGGTGACCTCGCTGACCGCGACAAGATTTTTTACTCTCATACCTCAGAGTCATAAAAATGACTCCCAGGCATAGCCGTGAAAGGCGTGTTCGATCCTGGCGCGGTGGGCCGCGTGTGCGGGGATCAGCCAGGCCGGCGTCGTCCGGCTCGGGGCCCGGCCGATAAGGTCCGGTACATGGCGATACCGCGGCGGAGCAGCTGGGGCCGGATTCTCGGCGCCACCCTGGCGGCCGTGCTGGCGGCCGGCGTCATCGGCGTGGTGGCCTACCGGGTGTTCGCTCCCGCGGAGATGCTCACCACGGCCAGCCCGGCCGACTACCCGCAGGCGCCGCGCAGCTCGACCGGGGTGCGGGGGACCCTGCCGACCGCGCCGCTGATCGTGGCCGGCCGGATCCGGGTCTCCGGGGCGCGCTGGGAGGTCAGCGCGGACGGCCCGGTCGACGCCCGGTACCGCAACACCCCCTACTGGGCCTTCCGGCGCTGGCCCGCCGAGCTGACCGGCATCGTGGCCACCGACCAGGGCGGGTCGGCCGGCACCGCCGCACCGGCCGGCACCGCGACGCCCGACGGCACCGCCGCGCCGGCCGGTACCGGGCGCCCGCTGGTGGTGACGCGCTGGTCGGACGGCGAGCTGGTGGCGCTGGACGCCCGGACCGGCGGCATCGCCTGGCGGGCCGCCGGCCCGGCGACCGACGCCCGATACGACGGCCGGCGCACCGGTGCCCGGACCGGCTACGACCCGCCGGGGCTGCGCCTGGCCCGGCCGGCGGACGGGCCGACGGTGCTGACCGTGGCCGGCCGCACCGAACTGGTCGGATTCGACGCCGGCACCGGACGGCGGCTGTGGCATGTCGACGTGCCGGCGGCGTGCCTGGCCGACCAGCTCAGCACCGCGTCCGGCCAACTCGTCGCGATCGACACCTGCGACTCGCCGCGGGTGGTCCAGTTCCGGGACGCCGCCACCGGTGCCGTGCTCCGGAGCTGGGGCCCGGGCGGCGGCGACCCGGGTGGCGGCGACCCGGGTGGCGGCGGGGCGTGGGTCGGTCTGGCCGGTCTGGGCTGTGCGGCCGGTCGGTCCGGCTGTGCCGCGATCCGACTGACCGACCAGGCCGGCGGCGGGCACGGTTGGCTGGTGGACCGCCCCGAGCCGGCCGCGGCCCCGCTGCTGGACCCGCCCGGCACCGACGTGGTGGACGGGCTGGCCGTCACGGTCGACGGGACCGACGCGCTGGCCCGGCCGGCCGGTGGCGGCCGGCAGCGGTGGCGGCACGCCGTCGACCCGGGCAGCGTGGTGCTGGCGGTCCAGCCGGGCCGGGTGCACCTGCTCAACCCGCGCCGGGAACTGCTCACCCTGGACAGCCGTACCGGGCGGGAGGTGTCCCGCTTCGACCTGCGGTACGGCGAGGACGGCATCGGTTGGGACCCCGGCGCGGCGTACGCCGCGGACGGCTTCGTGGCGGTGGAGCGGCTGGCACCGCCGGTCGACCCGGGCGCCGAGGACCAGCGGTACTACCTGGCCGCCCGGCCGGTCATCCTCGCGGTGAGCTGACCGGCCGGCGGCCACGACCACGACCCCGGCCGGCGGCCACGACCACGACCCCGGCCGGCGGCCACGAACCCCGGCCGGCGGCCACGACCACGACCCCGGCCGGCGGCCACGACCCTGGCCGGCCGCGGCGAGCGCCGGTCAGCTCAGCGCGGTCTCGGCGACGGCCAGGAACAGGTCGTTCTCCGCCGGCGTACCGATTGTCACCCGGACGCCGTCCCCGTCGAACGGCCGCACGATCACCCCGCGCGCCTCGCACGCCCGGCCGAACTCCACGGCGCGGTCCAGCAGCGGCAGCCAGACGAAGTTGGACTGGCTGTCCGGCACGTCCGGCACCAGCTTGCGCAGCGCCGCGGTGACGCGGTCCCGTTCCGAGATCACCAGCGCGCAGCGCCGGCGTACCTCGTCGGCCTGGCCGAGCGCGGCCAGCGCCGCGGCCTGGGCGACCGCGCTGGTGGAGAACGGCGTGACCACCTTGCGCACGGCGGCGGCCACCTCCGGCTGCGCGACCAGGTAGCCGACCCGCAGCCCGGCCAGGCCCCAGGCCTTCGACAGGGTCCGCAGCACGACCACGTTGGGCCGGTCGCCGTACTCGACCAGCCCGTCCGGCACGTCCGGGTCGGTGACGAACTCCCTGTACGCCTCGTCCAGCACCACGATCGTGCTCTGCGGGACGGCCGACAGGAACGCGTCCAGTTCGGCCCGGTGCAGGCTGGTACCGGTCGGGTTGTTCGGGTTGCAGACCAGTACCAGCCGGGTGCGGTCGGTCACGGCCGCGGCCATGGCCGCCAGGTCGTGCCCGTGCCCGGCGGTGTTGGGCACCCGCACGCTGGTCGCGCCGCTGGTCGCCGTGATGATCGGGTACGCCTCGAAGGACCGCCACGAGTAGACGACCTCGTCGCCCGGCATGCAGGCGGTCCGGACCAGGTGTTCGGCCAGCGCCACCGAGCCGCAGCCGGTGGCGATCCGCTGGGCGTCCACGCCGAGCATGGCCGAAAGGGTGTCGCGGAGCGCCACCACCCCCATGTCCGGGTAGCGGTGCGCGCCCGCGGCGGCCTTGACCACCGCCTCGACCACGCCGGGCAGCGGGCCGTAGGGCACCTCGTTGCTGGCCAGCTTGACGGCCTCCGGCAGGCCCAACTCGCGGGCCAGGTCGGCCGGGCTGCGGCCGGGCACGTAGTTGGGCAGCGCGTCCAGGTCGGCCCGGGTGAGCCGGGCGGGCGCGGGTTCGCCGGGGGTGGTCATTCGGAACCTCCTGGGGAATCGGTGTTGCCGCCGCCCGTTGGGGCGGGGGTGCCGACGCGGGGGACCCGCACGACGACCGTCTGCGCGGCCTTGTCGTGCAGCGCCTGCCGCAGCGGGCGGTCGAAGAGCGGGTAGACGCTGTCGATCACCTGGATCACGAAACCGACGCAGCAGACCCAGAGGAAGACCGGGATGCCGCCCAGCACGTTCCACCGGCGCATCGAACGGGCGAAGGTGAGCCCCGGTTCGGTGCCGAGGGAGACCACCTTGACGCCCATCAGCCGCTTGCCCAGGGTCTGCCCGCTGCTGGCCAGGGCCGGCACCTCGTACGCGAACCAGAGCGCCACGATGATCAACAGGATCACGATCTGTAGTCCGGCGGCCTGCTCACCGGCCTGCGGCAGGTTCTCCGTGGACGAGTCCCCGGCCATCGACCGACGGAAGATCTCCCGGTAGACCGGGGCCACCTCCTGCACGTACCGCCAGACGAACCAGCCGTTCACCAGCACGTTGAGCAGCAGCACGACGGTGATGTCGATGAGTCGGGCGACCAGTCGTGGGCCGAGCGCGGCCAGCGCGAGGCCGTGGGGGTACGGCGTGGGCAGCGGGAAGCCGGGCGGCACCGGGCTGCCGGTCCAACCCGGCGGCGGGCCGGCCCAGCCGGGCGGCGGTGCCCCCGGCGTCCAGCCCGGTGGCGGGCCGGTCCAGCCCGGTGGCGGGCCGGTCCAGCCCGGTGGCGGCGATCCGGGCGTCCAGCCCGGCGGGTTGCCGGTCCAGCCCGCTGGTGGCGGTCCCTGCGTCCAGCCCGGCGGCGGTGACCCCGGTGGCCAGCCGGCCGGTGGTCCCTGCGTCGGTCCCGGCGTCCAGCCGGGCGGTGGCGCCTGCGTCCAGCCGGCCGGCGGGCTGCCGCCGGCCGGGTCCCCGGCGGCACCGGCCGGCTGGGCAGCCTGACCGGTCGCGGCCCGGTGCTCCGCCGGGCCGTTCTGGTCGGCGGTTTCACCAAGTGTTTCCGCGGCATCCGAATGGTCCGGCTCGGGCTCGTCCGGTGGGGACCCGGCGGCGGGGTGGCGTCCACCGGCAGCGGCGCGCCGATCCACCCCTCGCCGTCCCAGTATCGCTGCGTACTCGGCTCGGCCGGATCGCGGTACCAGCCCGGTTGCACCGTCACGGCGCGGACCTCGACAATCTCACGCTGGCACCTTATCCGCGCCGCGGGGGCAACGGTTGACGCGGCGGCCCGTCCCGGGCCGCCGCGCCCGGCGTACCGGCAACGTCACAGGTTGCCGCGCGCCTCCTGCTCGCGCTCGATCGCCTCGAACAGCGCCTTGAAGTTGCCCTTGCCGAAGCCCAGCGAGCCGTGCCGCTCGATCAGCTCGAAGAACACCGTCGGGCGGTCCTGCACGGGCTTGGTGAAGATCTGCAGCAGGTAGCCGTCCTCGTCCCGGTCCACCAGGATCCGGCGGGCCTTCAGCTCCTCGATCGGCACCCGGACGTTGCCGATCCGCGACCGCAGTTCGGGGTCGTCGTAGTAGGAGTCCGGGGTGTCCAGGAACTCCAGCCCGGCCGCCCGCATCGCGTCGACGCTGGCGATGATGTCGTTGGTCGCGACCGCGATGTGCTGGGCGCCCGGCCCCCCGTAGAACTCCAGGTACTCGTCGATCTGCGACTTCTTGCGGGCCACGGCCGGCTCGTTGAGCGGGAACTTGACCTTCCGGGTGCCGTTCGCCACGACCTTGGACATCAGCGCCGAGTAGTCGGTGGCGATGTCGTCGCCGATGAACTCGGCCATGTTCGTGAAGCCCATGACCCGCTTGTAGAACTCCACCCACTCGTCCATCCGGCCGAGTTCGACGTTGCCGACCACGTGGTCGACGGCCTGGAAGAAGCGCTTCGGCTGGATCCCGGCGTCGATCATCGGCTGCCGGTCCACGATCGGGCCGCGCGCCACGAAGCCGGGCAGGAACGGGCCGTCGTAGCGGGACCGGTCGACCAGGGTGTGCCGGGTGTCGCCGTACGTGGCGATGCTGGCGACCCGTACCGTGCCGTGCTCGTCGCTGTGGTCGGTGGGCTCCACCAGGCCGGTCGCGCCCTGGCCGACGGCGTGCGCGTACGCCGCGTCCACGTCCGGGACCTCCAGCGCGATGTCGATGACCCCGTCGCTGTGCTGCACGACGTGCGCGGCGCCCTTGGCGTCCGGGCGGACGGCTCCGGTGAAGACGAACCGGGCGGAGCCGCTGGTGAGCACGTACTCGGCGTAGTCGCGGTAGCCCTGCTCGGGTCCCCGGTACGCCACGCAGGTCATGCCGAACGCGGTGGAGTAGTAGTGCGCGGCCTGCTTGGCGTTGCCGACCATGAAGTGGACGTAGTCGAGCCCCTTGACCGGGAACGGGTCGTGCGAGATGTCGTGGTCCACCGCGCCGATCAGCTGGTCGGCGTCCACCTCGTCGCCCGCTCCGCCGCTCGTCGGTCGGTCGATCGCCTGGGTCATCGCGACTCCCTCCAGTTGGCGCCCGCTTCGTGGGCGGCGTCCTCCGGTCGAGCATTACGGCTCGGCAAGCTGCTGGGCAACTGTTGCAAAATTAGCTGGTCAGCTTGCGCATTACGTATGGTCTACTGGCGATATGGCTGTACAGGTTGACCAACTTGATCCGCTCGATGTCAGGCTCGTCGACCTGCTCGCGGCGGAGCCCCGGATCGGGGTGCTGGAGTGCTCGCGGCGGCTCGGGGTGGCGCGCGGCACCGTCCAGGCCCGGCTGGACAAGCTGGTCGCCCGGGGGTGATCCGCGGCTTCGGTCCGGACATCTCACCGGCGGCCATCGGCTTCACGGTCACCTCGTTCGTCACCCTGGAGATCAGCCAGCGGCACGGCCACGAGGCGGTCACCGCGCACCTGGCCCGGATCCCCGAGGTGCTGGAGGCGCACACCATCACCGGGGCGAGCGACCTGCTCTGCCGCATCGTGGCCCGGTCCAACACCGACCTCCAGCGGGTCATCGACCAGATCGTGTCGTACGAGGGCATCACCCGCGCCTCCAGCCTGATCGCGTTGGCCCAGCAGATCCCGTACCGGGTCCTTCCGCTGGTCCGGGCCACCGTCGCCGGCCCCCGGCAACCTGCCGCGGGACGGTGAAACAGCCCGCGACACGCCTGCTGGGGTGCCACGGATGGACGTGAACTTGGCTACGGTGATCCGGTGGCGAAGGGGAACGGCCCTTGCGTGAAGTGCTGGTTGGCCTTCGCGCTGGTCGTGATCGTCGTCTTGGCCATCACCGGCGTGTGGAACCCGTTCCCGCAGATCTGGGACTGGGCCAGCTCCGGCCGGTCGCTGTCCGACCCGGCGCCGGCCTGGCAGGAACAGGTCGGCGGCACGCCCACCGGCGTCACCGTCGCCGGTGACACCCTCGTTGTCCGCGAGCGCACCGTGGTCGAGGCCCGCAGCCTGGTCACCGGCGTGCAGCTCTGGCAGCGCAAGGCCGACTGGGCCGCGGTGGCCGGCGACGGGCCGGACGCGGTCGTCGCGGTCGGCAAGCTGCTGACCAAGGGGTACGAGGTGCTGGACCCGACCAGCGGGGCGGTGCGCCGCAAGGACACCTCGGCGGTGGCGGTGTGGGCGTACCGCAACGCGCTGCTGGACGCCCGGTGCAGCACCTCGACCGACTGCATGCTGACCGCCTGGGACCCGCGGGGCAGCACGGCGCTGTGGAGCACGTTCGTGCCGGGGGTCAGCACCGGGCTCACCGCGGACAGCCCGAAGGGACTCAACCCGAGATCCATCGGCGCCCGGCAGGTGGACGACGGTGCGGCCGGTCCCCGGCTGATGCCCGCGCTGCTCGGCCTGCCGGTGGACGGCCGCGTCGTGGTGGTGGACACCGCGGTCGGCCGGGTGGTGCAGAACACCAAGCCCGCACAGGACGACCGGATCGTCGTGGTGGGCGGCCGGGTGGTCCGGGTGCAGGCCAGGTCGGCGGACGGCACCTGCTACTTCACCGTGACGGCCACCGACCCGGCGACCGGGCAGGAGGTGTGGCGGCGCACGGGGCTCAACCTGCGAACCGCCGACGGCGCCGGCTGCGCCCAGCGGCAGAACCCGCAGGGCGGCGAGAACGTCCTGGTCGGGGTGGGCGCCGACGGTCGTGAGGCGGTGCTCGACGCGTACGACGGGCGGCAGTTGTGGACCGGCGCGGCCGGGGAGAAGCTGCTGGCGGTCGACGACCGGTACGCGGTGGCCCGCTCCGCCGACCAGAAGTCGGTCAACTCCCACGAACTCGCCGACGCGTCGGTCCGGTGGACCCGGCCGCTCAACCCGAAGGGAGCCGTCGGGCTGACCCCGTACGCGGTGGCGGTGATCGACGAGGATCCGGACCGGATCGTGGCGCTCGACCCGCGTACCGGACGCGAGCTGGTGAACGTCCACTCGACGGCCAAGGTGCTCGCGGTCGGACCCACCGGAATCGTGATCGGCGACGGTCGGGACATCGGCTACCTGCCGTTCGGGACCATCCAGGGCGCACCGGGGCCGGGCGACGGCCGCCCGGCCGGCAGCCCCACCGGTGGCGGCGTACCGGTGCCGGCCGACCCGACGTGCGGCGGCCCGAAGAATGAGATCTGCCCGCCGGGCAGCGCCGACCCGGCCGGCTGATCCGGCCCGCCACCTGCCCGAAGCCGGCCGGTGGCCGTCGCTTTCGCCGATGGATCGTCTCTGCCCTAGGCTTGCCCCTCATGAGCAGTGCCGCCGATTTCTCCTACGCGCCCCTGCTGCCGGTGGGGCCGGACCGGACCGAGTACCGCCTCGTCACCGACGAGGGCGTCGACGTGGTGCACGGACCCGGCGGCCGGCGCTTCCTCACCGTGGAGCCGGCCGCGCTGACGGCGTTGACCGCCGAGGCGATGCACGACATCGCGCACTTCCTCCGCCCGGCGCACCTGGCCCAGCTCCGCGCGATCATCGACGATCCGGCGGCCTCGCCGAACGACCGGTTCGTGGCCCTGGACCTGCTGCGCAACGCCAACATCGCGGCCGGCGGCGTGCTGCCGATGTGTCAGGACACCGGCACGGCGATCGTGATGGGCAAGCGCGGACGGCACGTGCTCACCGACGGCACCGACGCCGAGGCCGTCGCCCGCGGCGTCTACCAGGCGTACACCCGGCTCAACCTGCGCTACTCGCAGCTCGCGCCGCTGACCATGTGGGACGAGCGGAACACCGGGACCAACCTGCCGGCCCAGGTCGACCTGTACGCCGAGGACCCGGACGGGCATCCGGACGCGTACAAGTTCCTGTTCATGGCCAAGGGCGGCGGCTCGGCCAACAAGTCCTACCTGTACCAGGAGACCAAGGCGCTGCTGAATCCCACCCGGATGATGCAGTTCCTGGACGAGAAGCTCCGGCTGATCGGCACCGCCGCCTGCCCGCCGTACCACCTGGCGATCGTGATCGGCGGCACCTCCGCCGAGTACGCGCTGAAGACGGCGAAGTACGCCAGCGCGAAGTACCTGGACGAGTTGCCCACGGCCGGGTCGATGACCGGGCACGGCTTCCGGGACCTGGAGCTGGAGGCCGAGGTGCTGGAGCTGACCCGGCAGTTCGGCATCGGTGCGCAGTTCGGCGGGCGGTACTTCTGCCACGACGTACGGGTGGTGCGGCTGCCCCGGCACGGCGCCTCCTGCCCGGTGGCCATCGCGGTCTCCTGCTCGGCCGACCGGCAGGCGGTCGCCAAGATCACGCCGTCCGGGGTCTGGCTGGAGCGGCTGGAGACCGACCCGGCGCGGTTCCTGCCGGAGGTCACCGAGGGACAGCTGGACGCCGACTCCGAGGTGGTCCAGGTGGATCTCAACCGGCCGATGGCGCAGATCCGCGCCGAGCTGGCCAAGTACCCGGTCAAGACCCGGCTGTCCCTGACCGGCCCGTTGGTGGTGGCCCGGGACATCGCGCACGCCAAGATCGCCGAACGGTTGGACGCCGGTGAGCCGATGCCGGACTACCTGCGGGAGCACGCCGTCTACTACGCCGGCCCGGCCAAGACCCCCGAGGGGTACGCCTCCGGCTCGTTCGGGCCGACAACGGCCGGCCGGATGGACGCGTACGTCGCGAAGTTCCAGGCGGCCGGCGGCTCGTACGTGATGCTGGCCAAGGGGAACCGGTCCACCCAGGTGACCCGCTCCTGCGCCGAGAACGGTGGCTTCTACCTCGGCTCGATCGGCGGCCCGGCGGCCCGGCTGGCCCAGGACTGCATCAAGCGGGTCGAGGTGCTCGAATACCCGGAGCTGGGGATGGAAGCGATCTGGAAGATCGAGGTCGAGGACTTCCCGGCGTTCATCGTGGTGGACGACAAGGGCAACGACTTCTTCGCCGAGGTCACCAAGCCGGTCCTCACCATCGGTCGGAGCTGATCCCCGTCGGCTGGACCGAGCGGCCGGGGACGCGGTAGGTCCACCCGCTGCTGCCGTCCGGGCCGGCGATCATCTGCGGGCCGACGGCGACCGGGGCAGGATGGAACCTGTGACGACTCCAGAGGCTGCCGGATTCCGGATCGAACGCGACACGATGGGCGAGGTCGAGGTGCCGGCCGAGGCGCTGTGGCGAGCCCAGACCCAGCGTGCGGTGCAGAACTTTCCGATCTCCGGGCGCGGGCTGGAACCGGCACACATCCGCGCGCTGGCCCAGATCAAGGGTGCGGCCGCGCAGATCAACGCCGAACTGGGGGTGCTGGATCCCGAGGTGGCCTCGGCGATCGCCACCGCCGCGGCGCACGTGGCCGACGGCGGCTACGACGGCCAGTTTCCGGTGGACGTGTTCCAGACCGGCTCGGGCACCTCGTCGAACATGAACACCAACGAGGTCATCGCCACCCTGGCGGCCCGTGAGCTGGGGCGGGAGGTGCACCCGAACGACGACGTGAACGCCTCGCAGTCCAGCAACGACGTGTTCCCGTCCTCGATCCACCTCGCGGCCACGCACGCCGTCGTGCACGATCTCGTGCCGGCCCTGGAGCACCTGGCGGGTGCGCTGGAGGGGAAGGCGGAGGAGTTCGGCACCGTCGTGAAGGCCGGCCGGACACACCTGATGGACGCCACCCCGGTCACCCTCGGCCAGGAGTTCTCCGGGTACGCCGCCCAGGTCCGCTACGGCGTGGAGCGGATCCAGGGGGTGCTGCCCCGGCTGGCCGAACTGCCGCTGGGCGGCACCGCCGTGGGCACCGGAATCAACACCCCGCTCGGCTTCGCGGCCCGGGTGATCGAGCGGCTGCGCGAGCAGACCGGCCTGCCGGTGACCGAGGCGCGCAACCACTTCGAGGCGCAGGGTGCCCGGGATGCGCTGGTGGAGACCTCGGGGCAGCTCAAGACGGTGGCCGTGGGGCTATACAAGATCGTGAACGACATCCGCTGGATGGGTTCGGGGCCGCGGGCCGGCCTGCGGGAGCTGCGGATTCCGGACCTGCAACCCGGTTCCTCGATCATGCCGGGGAAGGTGAACCCCGTCGTACCGGAGGCGGTCCGTCAGGTCTGCGCGCAGGTGATCGGCAACGACGCGGCGGTGGGGTTCGCGGGCAGCCAGGGCGATTTCGAGCTGAACGTCATGCTGCCGGTGCTGGCCCGCAACCTGCTGGAGTCGATCCGGTTGCTGTCGGCGGCCGGCCGGCTGCTGGCCGACCGCTGCGTCGCCGACCTGGTCGCCGACGCCGAGGTCTGCCGCGGGTACGCCGAGGGTTCGCCGTCGATCGTCACGCCGCTCAACCGCTACCTGGGGTACGACGAGGCCGCCTCGATCGCCAAGGAGGCGCTGGCCCGGGAGAGCACGATCCGCGAGGTCGTGATCGGGCGTGGGCACGTCGAGTCGGGCCGGCTCACCGAGGAACAACTCGACGAGGCGCTGGACGTCCTGCGGATGACCCATCCCTGACCCGTTTCCGTACGCAGAATGACCCTTCTGTGAGCGCAGAGTGACACCTGCGCGGCACAATCAGCGTCGATGTCGCCCTATTTGTCGGTAATGACGTTTGTGTCGGACCACCCCGGTGTCGCGGCACCACCCCGGTGCCGCCGGTTGCGCAAAGGAGGTCCAATGATTACGGATAGTCACCACTGCTGAGGGGTTGACCAGGCGGACAGTGCGGTCGGAAGCGGTCGAGCCTCGCGGAACAGGAGCGGGCCATGTCCGAACAGGTGATCGGCCGCGACGCGCGCCACCCCGCCACGATCGACAAACCGTTACCGGCCCCCACCGGGCTCACCGCCACCCCACTGCCGGGCTCGCCCACCGAGCAACCGGCGATCATGCTGGTCTGGACCGACAACGCCAAGGACCCGGACGTGACGGTCCGGCTCCAACGGGCCGCGGACGCCGGGTTCGCCGCCGGGCTGGTCGAGCTGGCCCAGCTCTCCGGCACCACCACGTACACCGACGCGCCGGTGCTGGCCGGGCACACCCAGCACTACCGGATCCGGGCCGAGGGACCGACCGGCTGCTCGGCGTGGTCCTCTACGGCGTCGGCCCGGACGCTGCTGCCGGCGCCCATCGGGCTGCTGGCATCGGTCGCCGGGAACGGCCCGTTGCGCATCGACCTGTCCTGGACCAACCGCTCGTACGCCACCGGCGTCCACCTCCAGCGGGCCACCAACCCGACCTTCACCGCCGGCCTGGTGACGGTGGCACTCCCGGTCGGAACCAGTTGGGTCGACGACACGGTCGCCGCCGACACGACCTACTACCACCGGGTCCGTACCCACTACCTCGGCTCCGCGTCGGCCTGGTCGAACGTGGCCACGGTCACCACGCCGCACGCCCCGGCGGCGCCGGTGGGGCTGCGCGGCTGGGCGGTGTCCGAGCCCGGTGGCGCGACCGTGGTCACCGTGAGCTGGTCCAAGGACGCCGGCAGCGTCGTCACCGGCTGGACCCTCCAGCGCGCCGCGGACCGGGAGTTCCGCACCGGACTGGTCACGGTCGCCGTGCCCGGCCCGCGCCGGGCGGTCAGCGACACGGTGGCGCCGGACAGCACCTACCACTACCGGCTGCGGGCGGCCAACCCGGCGGGCATCTCGGTGTTCTCCGAGCCCATCGTGGTCCGGACGGCCTGATCCGGACAACCTGATCCGGACGGCCTGATCCGGGCCGCCCGGTGCGGCCGTGTGATCCGGCTGCCCGAACCGCAGCGCGTGATCCGGGCCGCCTGGTGCGGGCCGCCTGGTCCGGGCCGGGCGACTCAGCCGAGGGCGCTGGCCACGGCCTCCGCCGCCGCCCGCACCTGCCCGCCGACCACCGTCGGGTCCAGCGCGGCGAGCGCCACCACCCCGACGCTCGCCTCCAGTCCCGGCACGCCGAGCACCGGCGCCGCCACGCCGTACGCCCCGGGCTGCAACTCGCCGCTCGTGGCGACCGGCCGGTCCAGGCCCTTGCGGCCGGCCAGGATCGCCTGCCCGGCCGCGCCACGGTCGAGCGGGTGCCGGGAGCCGGTCCGGTACGCCACGTGGAACGCCGTCCAGCTCGGCTCGACGACCGCGAGCGCCACCCCCTCGCCGCCCTCCACCACGGTCAGGTGTGCGGTCGCCCCGGTCTGCTCGGCGAGCCGGCGCAGGGCCGGCAACGCGCCCTCGGCGAGCAGCGGTTGCGCCCGGCGGGCGAGGTGGAGAACGCCGACCCCCAGCCGCAGCCGGCCGGCCGGATCGCGGCGCACCATCCCGTGCTCGGCGAGCGCGCCGACCAGCCGGTAGACCACGGCCCGCCCGACGCCCAGCCGCTGCGCGGCCTCGGTCACGGTGAGCCCGCCCGGCGCGTCGGCCACCAGATGCAGCAGCCGCAGCCCCCGGTCCAGGGTCTGCGCGGATTCCGCCGGGCGTGACCGGCCGGTCGGTTCCGCCGGGCGTGCCCGGCCCGCCGACTCCGCCGGGCGTACCCGGCCGGTCGATTCCGCCGGCCGGCCCGTGCTGTCCATCACCGAAGGGTACGGCCGTCGGGCCGTCGCGACCGGTACGCCTCGGGCACCTCGGCCCGAGGGCGGCCGGCTACCCTTGTCGGGTGACACTACGCCTGTACGACACCGCCACCAGATCGGTGCGGGACTTCGTCCCGCGGGAAGCCGGCAAGGTGGGGGTCTACCTGTGTGGTCTCACCCTGCAGGCGCCCGCGCACATCGGCCACCTTCGTTCCGGGGTCAACTATGACGTGCTGCGGCGCTGGCTGCTGCGCTCCGGCTACGCGGTCCGGTTCATCCGCAACCTCACCGACATCGACGACAAGATCCTCACCAAGTCGGTCGAGCAGGGGCGGCCGTTCTGGTCGATCGCGTACGCCAACGAGCTGCTGCTGAGCGCCGACTACCGGGCCCTCAACGTGCTGCCCCCGACCTACGAGCCGCGGGCCACCGGGCACATCCCGGAGATGCACGAGATGATCGCCGAGCTGATCGCCACGGGCCACGCGTACCCGGCCGGCGACGACTCGGGCGACGTCTACTTCGACGTCACCTCGTACCCGGCGTACGGGGCACTGTCCGGGCAGCAGCCGGACGCCATGCAGCCGGCGGAGGACGCCCCGGACCGGGCCAAGCGCGATCCCCGGGACTTCGCGCTGTGGAAGGGCGTCAAGCCCGACGAGCCGATCGACGCGTACTGGCCCTCGCCCTGGGGCCGTGGCCGGCCCGGCTGGCACATCGAGTGCTCGGCCATGTGCCGCCGTTACCTGGGCGAGGAGTTCGACATCCACGGCGGCGGGCTCGACCTGGTCTTCCCGCACCACGAGAACGAGATCGCCCAGTCGCGCGCCCTCGGGCTGCCGTTCGCCCGCTTCTGGGTGCACCACGGCCTGCTCAGCCTGGCGGGGGTGAAGATGGGCAAGTCGGCCGGCAACGCCCTCGACCTCGGCTACGTGGCCGACCTCGGCGTGCGCCCGGTCGAGCTGCGCTACTACATCGTGTCCGCGCACTACCGGTCCCGGATCGACTACACCGAGGATGCGCTGCGCGAGTCGGCCGTCGCCTTCCGGCGGATCGAGGGCTTCGTCCAGCGGGCCGTGGAACGGATCGGCGCCGGCGAGCCGGGCGAGCTGCCGGCCGAGTTCGCGGCGGCGATGGACGACGACCTCAACACCTCCGCGGCGCTGGCCGTGCTGCACGACGTACTCCGGGATGGCAACTCGGCCCTGGCCGCCGGTGACGACGCCGCGCTGCGCGCGGCGCTGGCCGCCACCAGGGCGATGCTGGGCATTCTGGGGCTCGACCCGCTGGATCCGGCCTGGACCGGCGGCGGACCCACCGACGACCTGCGGTCGGTGGTCGACTCGCTGGTGGCGCTGGCGCTGGAGCAGCGGGCGCAGGCCCGCTCGCGCCGGGACTGGGCGGCCGCCGACGCGGTCCGCGACCAGCTCAAGCTGGCCGGGGTCATGGTCGAGGACACTCCGCAGGGACCGCGTTGGACGATCGGGGATCGAGACTGATGGCTGGCAACTCACAACGGCGGGGCCGACGGGTGACGCCGAAGCAGGGCGCCACCAAGGGCTCCGGCGGCAAGAACCGGGGCTCGCTCGCCGGTCGCGGTCGCACGCTGCCCGCGGACGAGCGGCCGTGGCACAAGGGCTACTCGGGCACCGAGAAGCTGCCCGAGCGGACCGCGTGGAAGCAGGAGAAGGAACGCCGCACGGCGGCGGAGGAGGGCCGGGCGCCCAAGATCGGAAAGCCCGGTACCAAGGACACCACCTGGGGCAAGGGCGGACGCGGCCTGGCCGGCGGGCGCGCGGTCGCGCGCGGCGCGGCCGGCGGCGGCCGGGGAGCACCCACCCGGTCCGGGCCGCGGGTGGCTCCCGGCCGGCGGTCCAACCCGGCCAAGGACGGACCCGAACTGCTCGTGGGCCGCAACCCGGTGGTGGAGGCGTTGCGCGCCCAGGTGCCGGCCACCGCGCTGTACGTGGCGCAGGGCATCGACATCGACGACCGGGTGAACGAGGCCGTCCGTACGGCGGCCGACCGCGGTTTGGCGATCATGGAGGTCAGCCGGGCCGAGTTGGACCGGATGACCGGCGGCGTGCTGCACCAGGGCATCGGGCTGCAGGTGCCGCCGTTCGCGTACCAGCCGTTCGACGACCTGCTGGCGGCGGCGCTGGAACAGCCCGCCCCGCTGCTCGTGGCGCTGGACGGGGTGACCGACCCGCGGAACCTCGGCGCGGTGCTCCGCTCGGCCGCGGCGTTCGGCGCGCACGGCGTCTTCGTGCCGGAGCGGCGGGCCGCCGGGATCACCGCGACCGCCTGGCGGACCAGCGCCGGCGCGGCGGCCCGGGTGCCGGTCGGTCAGGTGACCAACCTGACCAGGGCGCTCAAGGCGTGCCAGCAGGCCGGCTTCATGGTGGTCGGGTTGGACGCCGACGGTGAGACCGACCTGTACGACCTCGAAGCGGCCGTCGGCCCGCTGGTCGTGGTGGTCGGCTCGGAGGGTCGGGGGCTGTCCCGGCTGGTCGGCGAGACCTGCGACATGCTGGTGGGCATCCCGATGGTCTCCGAGGTGGAGTCGCTGAACGCCAGCGTGGCGGCCGCGGTGACGCTCGCCGAGATCGCCCGCCGCCGCGCCCGGCAGTAGAACCACCGTTGGGGGTGCGGCGGTGGGACCGCCGAGCCCGACAGACCGAAAGGGGGCGGTCCGCGCTTTGGCGCGGACCGCCCCCTTTCGGCGTTGTCGATCGGCGTCAGATCCGGATGCCGCTCGTTCCGTGGAAGGCGTGGTTCTGGCCGGCGCGCGGCTTGACGTACACCGTGTCGCCCATGCTCGGCATCTGCCGCCGGTCGGTGCGGACCACGAACCGCTCGGACGAACCGGCGATGTCGGCGTGGCCGTAGACGTTGGCGTCCGAGCCGAGGTCCTCGACCAGTTCGACCACGACGGGCAGCCCGCCCTCGCCCTGGCCGACCAGGTCGCAGTCCTCGGGCCGGAACCCGACGGTGACCTTGTCGCCGCCGCCGTCGGCCTTGGCCGCCGCGACCTGCTCGCGGGTCAGCGGCACGAGCATGTCACCGAATGCCGCACCGTTCTCGGTCAGCGGGACGGTCTTGATGTTCATGGCCGGGGAGCCGATGAAGCCGGCCACGAAGACGTTCGACGGGTTGTCGTAGAGCGCCCGCGGGGTGTCGACCTGCTGGAGCACGCCGTCCAGCAGCACCGCGACCCGGTGGCCCATGGTCATGGCCTCGACCTGGTCGTGCGTGACGTACACCGTGGTGATGCCGAGCTTGGCCTGCAGCGTGGCGATCTGGGTACGGGTCTGCACCCGCAGCTTCGCGTCGAGGTTCGACAGCGGCTCGTCCATGAGGAAGACCTGCGGCTCCCGGACGATCGCCCGACCCATCGCGACCCGCTGCCGCTGGCCGCCGGAGAGCGCCTTCGGCTTGCGGTTGAGGAAGTCCTCGAGCTGGAGCAGCGCCGCCGCTTCCTTGACCCGCCGGTCGATCTCGGACTTGGAGGTCTTGCGCAGCTTGAGCGCGAAGGCCATGTTCTCGTAGACCGTCATGTGCGGGTACAGCGCGTAGTTCTGGAAGACCATCGCGATGTCGCGGGCCTTCGGCGGCAGGTGGGTGACGTCCCGGCTGTCGATGTAGATCGAGCCGTCGTCGACGTCCTCCAGGCCGGCGAGCATGCGCAGGCTGGTCGACTTTCCACAGCCCGAGGGACCCACGAGGACGAGGAACTCGCCGTCGCCGATCTCCAGGTCGAGGTGGTCGACCGCGGGCCGCTCGGTGCCCGGATAGATCCGGGTCGCCTTCTGGTACGAGACGGTAGCCATGTGGTGCTTCCTTTCACCGGCAGGAACGTGCCGGACGATCCGAGTGAAAGCGCGACCCGGGCGGCTGCCCCGGCCAACGGTCGGCCCCGCCCGCGACCATCGGTAGCCTGCGGGTGTCGTCCGTGTCACTGCACCGTAAACGGTTTCTTCTTTGCTGCCAAGGTGGTGTCCACGACGGTACTCGCAGCGGACGCGCCCGACCGTTTTCAAATCGTTACCATGCCGGTTCCGGCCACCGGCCGGCCCGCGGCAAGCGGTCGCCGTGACCGCCGCAACACTCCGGGTGCGGCGTCCGTTATGGTGGATATGGCCCCAGCCGGTCCGCCTGACTGAAGCATCGCCCGAACTCCCACGGGCGGGCGACAAGATAGCGATTCGATCGGGCATAACGGTCAGTAACCCACTGGCGGGCATCAATTACGCGGGGACCGATGTCATTGCCCGCATACCGTCCCCACCGGGGCGGATGGCGCTGGTCGGCCAGATGATGTTCAGCCCGTTGGATGCTCTGACCGGTGCCGCCGTATGGCTATGCTGGCCTCGAACAGCGCCCTTGTAGCTCAGTTGGCAGAGCACCCGCCTTGTAAGCGGGATGTCGCCGGTTCGATCCCGGCCGGGGGCTCCATCCGAGCCGCCACCGCTGTGGTGCGTGCCGAAGCGGAGCGGTGTCGAAGCTCCGCCGATCAGGCGGACCGGCTGTTGTCGTCCCGGCGCAGGTGCGACCACAGGTCGCCGGTGTCCGTCTCCGGGTCCGACCGGCCGTAGAAGGCCACCAGTTCCCGCTTGGTCAGCAGCAGCGCGGCGGCGGTCAGGCCGGCGAGGATCAGGAACACCGTGATCGAGTGCAGGTTGTTGTACCAGCCCGGGACCAGTTGCTTCCACTCGTGCAGCGCCGCCGCGTTCTGGATGCCGTCGGTGTACGTCGAGATCTCCGGCCCGGTGGCAAGGGCGCAGCCGAGCCCGGTCCACGCCACGACCGGCACCACCCACATGACGACCCGGATCCGGCGGGACGGCCGGCGTACGCCGAACGCCAGCGGCAGGAGCAGCAGTGCCACCACGATCCCGATCGCGAGGTTGTCGTACAGGCCGCTGCGCAGCGCCTGGATGATCTGCCGGCCCTGTTCCGGGTCGTACATCAGCCGGATCAGGCTGTCGGCCCGCGCGTTCACCCGGCGCAGGCTGAGCAACGCCGCCAGGGCGTCCAGCGCGGCCAGCGTCGCCGCGGTGGCCACCAGGGCCGACGCGAGCCGGACAGGGCGTGGCAATCCGATGTGGTCGGTGCCGGACATGACGACTCCTTCGCGCCCCCGGACCCGACCGCGCCGCCGATCTCAGTCCGGCGCGGCGGTCGTGGTCGACGGCTCACTCCCCGTTTATGTGGCGTACGAGGCTAACAGTGCCGGGCGACACGATGCCGCCCCATTTCCGCGGCGGAGGGCGGCCGGCGGCGGTCGGCGGCGGTCGGTCGCGGTCGGTCGCCGGCCCGCCGGATCCGCCGGTCGCGGTGGTGCCACCCTCGGTGACGTTGGCACGGCACCGAACACGTAGAGTCACGTGAATGGCGCTCGCAGTTAGACTTCAACCCGCGTTTTTCGATATGTGGCAGGTGTCTTTGAGTAGTCGCCGAACGGCTGATGTCGCACCGATGGTGACTATTTGAAGATGTGTCGATGGACCGCCCAGTTGCCTCCGTACTGCTCGTCGTCGGAGTCGTGTTGGGCGTCGTCGCCGGCAGGTCCTGGGCCACCGCGCGGCGCGCCTGGGGGGATTACTCGGCCACCAAGGCGAGCGTCCCGAAGTTCCGCAAGACGGCGTGGACCCTGGTCCGCGCGGCGTTCACCAAAGGCGGCGTGGTCGCCCTGATCTGCCTGGCGGCGATGGGCTACGCGGCCGTCGGCCGTTAGCGCCCGCACCGTCGCTCCGGCCGGCCCGGGTCAGCCACGGCTCGACCCGCGGTCGGCGAGCAGGCCGCGGGGCCGCACCGACCGCAGCGGTTCGGTCGCCGTGCCGTACGCGCGCAGGATCTCGTTGGCCGCCAGGATGCCGGTCGCGGCCGAGCGTTCCATGAGCGCGCTCGGAAACGGGGCGGCTATCCCGTCGCCGGCCAGGTACAGCCCGTCCGCGCCGGTACGGACGGACGGCCGGCCCGGGTGGTCGCCGGGCCGGAACGCCGGCGCCTGCGCCTCCACCCGCGCCCGCAGGTCGAGCACCGGCAGGTCGGCCGTTTCCGGCCAGAGCCCGGCCAGCTCGCGGCGCATCCGCTCGGCCAGCTCCCCTGCCGGTACGCCGGGTGCACAGGCGTAGGCGTGCAGCTCGACCACGGAGCCGCCGACGCGCCGTGCCCACCGGCCCGCCTCGCTCTCCAGCCGGTGGTAGAGCGTCACCGAGTCGAGCGTCGACTGCCGGGAGACGCCCGCGAAGATCGGCCGGTCCCGCCGTACGTCGCCGCCGAACCAGTACCGGGCCACCGCGTACGGCGGTCCGGCCGCGAAGCCCGCCGGCCGGGCGAGCGCGGGCAGCGCGGCGGCCAGCGCCGGGGACGCCCCGGCCAGCCCCGCCAGCGCCGGCGGATCCACCGCCAGCAGCAGGTGCGCGGCGGCGTACCCGGAATCGGCCGTCCGCACCCGCCAGCCGGCGCCGTCCCGGTCCACCGTGAGCACCGGGGCGCCGGTGACCACCCGCGCGCCGCACGTTTCGAGGTAGCGGGCCAGCGGCTGCCAGATCGCCGTGTCGTAGTCCCGGTACGGCGCGTCGAACGCCAGCCCTTCGGGGTTGCCCAGCAGGTAGAAGTGGAAGTTCGCCGTCATCTCGGCGGCCGAGTAGTCGGTCTCCACGTTGAAGAACGAGTGCGAGAAGACCTCGAACAGCATCGCCCGGGCGCGGTCGGGCAGCCGCAGCGAGTCCAGCAGCTCGGCCGCGCTCGTCGTGTCCAGTTCGGCGAACGTCCGCTCCGGGTCGTACGCCAGCAGCGGCAGCGCGGCCCGGCGGTCCATCGTGCGTAGGTCCCGCAGCCGCAGGCTGGGGCTGCGGGCCAGCAGGGCGAGCAGGTTCAGCGGCGGCGCCGCGGGCAGCTTGCCGAACTCCTCGGCGGGCCAGCGCGCGGACAGCACCGGGTATCCGGGTACCGGCCGTAGGAACTCCAACTCCGGGTCGATCCGCCGCAGGATCGAGCGCCAGTTGTAGTACTGCCGGAAGAACGCGTGGAAGCCGTGCTCGACCATCTGCGGCGTGCCGTCGGCGAGCCGGTCCGGCCAGGCCGCCAGCCGCCCACCGAGCCAGCGGCGCGACTCCAGCAGGGTCACCCGGACTCCGCGCTCGGCCAGCACCACGGCCGCGGAGACCCCGGCGATCCCCGCGCCCACGACGACGGCCGACGCGCCGTCGGGCGCCCGGCTCGCGCCGCCGGCACCACCGGTGGGCACCAGCCGCGGCCGTACCCCGAGCAGCCGGGCCACCGGCCGCGAGAGATCCATGCCCGTCCCTTCGGCAAGCAGGGGCCGCCGAGTCGCACTTTTGTCTGGCAAGAGCCCCTATCGACGCTTTGATCCCAGCGTCAGGGCACCGGGCGGGAACGGCAAGTCGCCTCGCGGTCCGAGGCCGGCCAGACGTACTCCAGGTCGTCCGGAACGTCGCCGAAGAGCGGGGCGTAGAAGGTCGGATCCTTGCGCAGCAGCGAGGAGCGGTGACTCAGGTGCAGGTCGTCCCGGCCCAGCCAGGGCGGCAACTCGCCGGCCGCGGCCAGCTCGTACTGGCTGCGTACCGTCCCGATGCCGCAGCCGGAGGCCAGGTCGGCGGCGAGCGTGCCGGCGCAGGTGTCCGCCCGGCCGGCCGCGCACCACGTCGCACAGATGTCCAGGCCGTACCGGACCAACGCCTCCTCGTACCCGGCCCACATCCGGACCGCCGGGTGGTTGCGCCAGCCGTACCCCGGGCGGGTCAGGCCGCGCAGCACCTGCACCGCCTCCACCCGCTGCTTGCCGAGCCGGCGCTGGTCGAGCGCCCGCGCGGTGCGGTGGAAATCCGGGTACGGCAGGAAGGTCTGCACGGTGCCGCACTACCCACCCTGGCCCGCCGCACACCCACGGCGACCGGCGAGCCGTGCTCGCGGGTCGGCGCCCGAGGGGGTCGGCTGGCTACCATGCCCGGATGACGGACCCGTGGCGGGACCGGGCACGGCGCGCGGTCGGATCGAGCCGCCTGCTGCGGCCCACCGGCGACGTCCGCCCGCACTACGTGGTCTGTGGCCAGGACGCCCTCGCCTACCACGTGGTGATCGCGCTGCTCGCCGCCGACCTGCCGACCGGACCGCCCCGGATCACGGTCGTCGTGCCGTACCGGCCGCGCGGCGACGGCCCCGAGATCCGCAAGCTCCCCGGCATCAAGTGGATCGAGGCCGACCGGCTCGACGAACGTACGCTGCGCCGGGCGGGACTGGCCGGCGCGACCGGGCTGGCCCTGCTGCACCAGGACGACGTGGGCAACATCCACGCGGCGCTGTGCGCCCAGGCCGTCGAGCCGCGGCTGCGGATCGTGCTGCGGATGTTCAACACCGGCCTGGCCAACGGGGTCCGGCGGCTGTTGCCGGACACCACTGTCCTGTCCGACGCGGCGATGGCGGCGCCGGCCTTCGTGGCCGCCGCGCTGGGCGAGGTGGACCCGACGCACTTCCGGCACGGCGGACGTACCCTGCACGTCGCGCGGCGCGCCGACGTACCGGCGGAGGCCGTGGTGTGCGGGTTGGCCGACACCAGCGATCCGGGCCGGCTCCGGGTGCTCCCGGCCGACGCGGACCGCGCGGACGTGGTGCTGGCCGAGGCCAACGGCCAGCCGGTCGGCACGGAGGTGGCGGCCCGGCGGATCGCCCGGGACCGCCGCCGGCGCCGCCCGGCCCGGCTGGCGGTACGGGCGGCCCGCTCGTTCGTCACCCGCAAGATCGGGATAGCCACCCTCACCGTGCTGGCGACGGTGCTGGTGCTCGGGGTGGCGCTGGCCTACAGCCGGCACGACAACCTGGGCAACGGGCTCTACATCACCATCGTCACCACGATCAGCGGCAGCGACCCGGAGCCCGACCAGCCCATCCTGGCGAAGATCATGCAGGTGGTGCTGACCATCGGCGGGCTGGCCCTGGTGCCGCTGATCACCGCCGCGGTGGTGGACGGGATCGTCAACGCCCGGCTCGCGCTGGCCACCGACCGGCTCCAGCCGTACCGGGAGGACCACATGGTGGTGCTCGGGCTGGGCAACGTCGGTACCCGGGTGATGGCGCAGCTCCAGGACCTCGGCGTCGAGGTGGTGGCCATCGACGCCGACCGGGACGCCCGGGGCGCGCCGCTGGCCCGCCGGCTCAACATCCCGCTGATCGTCGGCGACGGCGGCGCCGAAGAGGTGCTGGCCACCGCCTCGATCGGTACCGCCCGCGCCCTGCTGGTGCTCACCACGGACGACGTGACGAATCTCCAGGCGGCCCTGCACGCGCGGGCCGCCCGGGAGGACCTGCTGGTCGTGCTGCGGCTGTTCGACGGCGACTTCGCCGACCGGATCCAGCGCGCCTTCAACATCAACATCTCGCGCAGCGTTTCCTACCTGGCGGCGCCGGCCTTCGCGGCCGCCCTGCTGAACCGCGCGGTGATCGCCACCATCCCGGTCCACCGGCACGTCCTGCTGGTCGCCGAGGTGCCGGTGGCGGCCGGTTCCGCGCTGGTCGGCCGTCCGCTGCGGGCCGCCCAGCGACCGGAGGCGGTGCGGGTGATCGCCGTACAGCGCTCCGATGCGGACCAGCCGGACTGGGCACCCGCCGCGGACACCCCGTTGGCCGTGGGCGACCGGCTGACCGCGGTGGTCCGCCGGGCCGGGCTGAGCTGGCTGCTCAAGCAGGCCAGCGCCGGGCACGACGGCGCCGCCGTGGCGGCGCGGTCGGCCGGGCCGGCCGATCCGGGGGGCGCGGCCGGCACCGAGGGCGCCGCGGCCGACCCGGGCGCCGCGGGCGCCGCGGGCGCCGCGGGCATCGACGTGGCGGGGGCTTCGGACGAGCCGGGCGCCGGGACCGCGGACGCCGGGCCGCGGCCACCCCGGCAACATCCCGGTACGCCGGCGGCGGACCGAAGCCCGGCTACGCCGCAGCCGGACCCACCCTCGGGTACGCCGGGATCCGCCGAACCGGTTTAGGGCCAGGACCGAACACATCTTTCGCAGGTATACCCGAGGGTCATTTTTATGACTCTCGGGTATAGCAACTAAAAGTCTTGTCGCGACCAGCGAGGTCACCCTGCGTGGTGACCCGCCGAAGGCGCGGTCACACCTTGAGGATGCCGGCGTCGTACAGCGCCACCGACGCGTCCCGAGAGGCCAGGGTCGGATCTTCGGTGATCGCCTGCGCCACCAGCATGCGGCCGAAGGGGTCGCGGTGATGCGGCGGTAGGCGACCGGCGGAGATGGCGTGCGGATCCGTGACCCGCCGTCAGCGCAGACCCCTGGTCGGAGCGGGGTCGGTCGCCGGTGATCCACCGTCGGAGTCGACATCCAGCAGGTCGGTGTCGGTGCCGGTGTCGGTGTCGGTGCCGGTGCCGGTGTCGGTGTCGGTGTCGGTGTCGAGCAGACCGGACTCGTTCTCCAGCAGGCTCGCGTCCTCCAGCAAACTCGCGTCGGTGCCCAGGACGGCCTGCTCGTCCGGCCGGTGCGCGAGCACGTCGGCGAGGTACGAGTGCACCGCGGGCGCCATCCCGACGTCCCGGCCGGCGCGCTCGGACAGCAGCCACTTGTGCTCGATGATCTGGGCGAAGACCTCCTGCGGCTCCAGCTTGTGGCGCAGGTGCGCCGGTACGGCCCGGACCACCGGCTCGAAGACCTCGGTGAGCCAGCGGTGTGCGGCCTGCTCCTCGTTGGTCAGGTGGCTCTCCGCCCGGTACGCGTCGAGGTTGTTCAGCAGTTGCCGGGCCTGGTTCTCCTCGGCGTCCAGCCCGGTCAGCCGGAGCAGCCGCCGGGTGTGGTGGCCCGCGTCGACCACCTTGGGGCGGACCAGGTAGCGGCCGTTGTCGAAGACCGACATGGTCACCTCCGCGACGTCGAACCCGAGGTCGTTGAGGCGCCGGATCCGGGTCTCGATGTCGTGCCGGTGGTCCCGTTCGACCTGCTGTTCGTAGGTGAGTTCGTGCCACAGCCCCTCGTACCGGCGGACGACCTCCTCGCTGACCGCCTCCGGGTCGATGGACTCGTGCAGCAGTCCGGCGGCGGCCAGGTCGAGCGCCTCGCCGAAGATGTTCACCCGGGCGATCTCCAGGTCCTCGCCGCGCTGCCCGGTGGAGAGCTGGCGGTGCAGCGCACCGGTCTCGGCGTCCACCAGGTAGGCGGCGAACGCACCGGCGTCGCGCCGGAACAGCGTGTTGGACAGCGAGCAGTCACCCCAGAAGAAGCCGGTCAGGTGCATCCGGACCAGCAGCGCGGCGAGCGCGTCGAGCAGTCGGGTCATGGTCTCGGGCCGCAGCGTGTGCGAGAACAGCGCCCGGTACGGCAGGGAGAACTGGAGGTGCCGGGTGATCAGCACCGGATCCAGCGGCTCGCCGTCCTCGGTCTGCCGGTCCGCCACGATGGCGACCGCCTCCACGGACGGGAAGTCGATCCGTTCCAGCGCGCGGAGCAGGTCGTACTCGCGCTCCGCGATCCGCTCGCCGGTCTCCTTGACCGCGTAGACCGTCTCGCCCAGCCGGACGAACCGCACGACGTGCCGGGAGATGCCCCGGGGCAGCGCGACGAGCTGGTCGGCGGGCCATTCTTCGAGCGGCGTCGACCAGGGGAGGTCGAGCAGCGCCGGGTCGATGAGGGCCGAGGTGATCCGCACGCTTCCAGCATGACGCCTGTCCGGCATCCGGCGCCGCCCCGCGTGGCCGGTGCCACAGCCGCCCGGCGGGTCCGGGCCGGCCGGACCGGTAGCGTGGTCGGGTGCGCCCGACCCCAGCGGTACGACCGCAGCCCCGGCCGCGGACCCGTCCGGTCCGACCCGCCGGCTGGTGGTTCGACCTGCTCCTGCTGGTCGCGTTCGTCGCGCTGACCCTGGCCCTGGCCGTCGGCCACCGGTACGGGCTGGACCGCGCGGTCGCCGACTGGGCCGGTGCGCACCGGCCGCCGGCCGGCTACTGGATCGCCCGGGTGCTGAACACGCTCGGCCAGGGCGGCCAGGTCCTGATGCCGGTGGTCGGCATCGTCGGCGGGCTGCTGGTGCTGCGTACCCGCTCGGTGCGGCCGGCGCTGGTGTTCGCCGGCGCGTTCGTCCTGCTCTACCTGGTGGTCGGGCCGCTCAAGCTGTGGACCGACCGGGCCGCACCGAGCGCCACCGAGAAGGCGCCGCACCTGCCGGCGGAGGACGCGGTCCAGCTCTTCCACACCCCGGGCCGGTACGGCATGTCGTACCCGTCCGGTCACCTGGCCAACGCGATCGTCTGGTACGGCGTGATCGCGCTGCTGCTGGCGGCCCTGCTGCGCAGCCACGGCCGGCGGGTACCGGCGAATCTGATCCGGGCGATCCGGGTGCTGCCGCCGGCGATCCTGCTGGTCACCACGACGTACCTGGGTTGGCACTGGCTGACCGACTCGGTCGCCGGGCTGCTGCTGGGGCTGCTGCTGGACCGGCTGCTGGGCCGGGTGCCCTGGGACGACGTACCGCTGCCCGCGGTGCTGCGTCGCTGGGACCGCCCGGCCCTGTACGCGGCCGGCCCGGCGGTCAGTCCACCCAGGTACCCGCCCGCATCACCCGGACCACCTGAAGGTCCTCGTCCAGCATGACCAGGTCGGCGCGCCAGCCGGGAAGCAACGATCCGACCTGCCCGTCCAGCCCCAGCGCCCGCGCCGGGGTGGCCGAGGCCATCCGGCTGGCGTCCGGAACGGAGATGCCGGCGGCCACGGCGCGGCGCAGCGCGGCGTCCATCGTCAGGGTGCTGCCGGCGATCGCCCCCGGGTTGCCGTCGGGCTGCCGGAGCCGGGCCACCCCGCCGGTCACCACCACGTCCTGCCCGCCCAGCTCGTAGTCGCCGTCGGTCATCCCGGCCGCCGACATGGCGTCGGTGATCAGCGCGGTCCGGTCCGGGCCGGCCACGCCGGCCGCGAAGGCGAGGGTGCCGTCGTGCAGGTGGACCCCGTCGGCGACCAGCTCGCAGACCACGTCGGGCGCGCCCAGCAGCGCGTACACCGGTCCGGGTTCGCGGTGGTGCGGCGTACGCATGCCGTTGAACACGTGCGTGCCCACCGTGGCGCCGGCGTCGATGGCCGCCCGGGTCTGCTCGTACGTCGCGTCGGTGTGCCCGACGGCCGCCACCACGCCCCGGGAGACCAGCAGCTTGATCGCGTCCAGCGCGCCCGGCCGCTCCGGCGCGAGGGTGACCATCCGGACGGTGCCGTCGGCCGCGTCGAGCAGCTCGGTCAGCTCGCCCGGGTCGGCGTCGCGGAGGTACTCGGGGTGCTGCGCGCCGCAGCGCAGTTCGGACAGGTACGGCCCCTCGTAGTGGATGCCGGCGAGCACCCGCTCGGCGACCAGCGGGGCGAACGCCACGGTGGCCGAGCGCATCAGCTCGGGCGGGCAGCTCACCAGGCTGCCGAGCAGCGTGGTGGTGCCGTGGCCGAGGTGGAACTCGGCGGCCAGTCGGGCCGACTCGGGATCGCCGGTGGTGAAGGTGTGCCCGCCCCCGCCGTGGGTGTGCATGTCCACGAAGCCCGGGACGATCCAGTGGCCGTCGCGGATCGACGGGTACTCCGCGACCGCGGTGACCCGCTCACCGTCGATCTCCACGCAGCCCTGCCGGATGACGCCGGAGGGCGTCACCACCTTGCCGGCTACCCGCAGCACCATCAGGAACTCTCCAAACTGTCGAGGGCGAGCAGTGCGGCGCCGAGGCAGCCGGCCTCGTCGCCGAGCGCGGCGCGGACCAGCGCGGGTTCCCGCTGGAAGGTGAGCCGCTGGGCGAGCGCGGCGCGCAGCGGGCCGAGCAGTTGTTCCCCCGCCTCGGCCAGCCCACCGCCGAGCACGATCACCGAGACGTCGTAGAGCGTCTGGCCGGCGAGCAGGCCGTCGGCGAGCGCGTCCACCGTATCGCGCCACACGTCGCGGGCCGACGGGTCACCGGCGGCGGCGCGCCGGGCCACCTCGGCCGCGCTGACCGGGGTGCCGGTGCGGGCGGCGTAGCCGCGGGCGACCGCGGACGCCGAGGCGACCGCCTCCAGGCAGCCGGACTGGCCGCAGCCGCAGCGCGGGCCGCCGGGGCGCACCACGAGGTGTCCCAGCTCGCCGGCGGCGCCGTGCGCTCCGGCGGCGGCGCTGCCGCGTACCACGTGCGCGGCGGCGATGCCGGTGCCGACCGCGACGAACAGCACGTGGTCGTGGCCGCGTCCGGCGCCGAGTCGCGCCTCGGCCAGGCCGCCGGCCCGCACGTCGTGGCCGAGCGCCGCGGGCAGTGCCAGGTGGTCGGCCACCAGGTCGCGCAGCGGTACGTCCCGGAAGCCCACGTTTGTCGACCAGGCGGCGATCCCGTGGGCCTCGTCGACGACCCCGGGTACGGCGATCCCGGCGGCCACCGGCGTCCAACCGCGGTCCCGGGCGGTCCGGGCGAGTCCGGCGGCGATGCTCCGGATGGTCTGCACCACGGCGTCGGGGCCACGTTCGGCGCCGGTGGGGTGCCGTTCGGTGTGCCGGGCGGTGCCGTCGACCCCGACCAGGGCCGCCTTGATGCCGGTGCCGCCCACGTCGAGCGCGAGGACGACGTCGGTCATCCGGTCAGCACCACCGAGCGGCGCAGGTGCCGCGGGGTGTCCGGGTCGAGCCCGCGGGTGCGGGCCAGCGCGACCGCGAAGCGCTGCGCGAGCACGAGGTCGGCCATCGGGTCCAGCGGGGTACGCCCGGCCGCCCACCGGCCGAGCACGGTGTGCCGGCCGTGGGTGCGGCTGTGCAGAAAGGTCGCGCCGGTGGCCTCGACCTCGTCCTCCAGCCCGGCCGGGACCTGGCCGAGCGCCCACACCAGCCGGTCGGGGCCGGCGATCGAGATGGGACCGTGCCGGTAGTCCATCGCCGGGTAAGCCTCGGCCCAGAAGGTGGCGGCCTCCCGGCACTTGAGGGCGGCCTCCTGGGCCAGCCCCACGGTCCAGCCGGTGCCCAGGAAGGTGACCTGCTCGACCCGCTCCGGGTCGACCGGCAGCGGGCAGCGCACGGCCACCTCGGCGTCGGTGGCCAGCGCCGGCAGGTCGGTGCCGAGCGAGGCGCGCAGCAGCGCGAGCGCGCCGGTGGCGAACCTGGTCTGCACGACCGAGAGTTCGTCGGCGAATTCCAGCGCCACGGCGGCGGTGGCCAGCCGGGCGGCCGGGGACGTCCGGTCGGCGACGATGACCGTGCTGGGGCACTGCCCGCCGATCGCCCCGAGCAGGTCGAGGACCTCGGTGGTGGTGCCGGAGCGGGAGATGGCCAGGATCCGGTCGTACCGGCGGCCGGTCGGGAACTCCGATGCCTGGAAGGCGTCGGTCTCGCCCTGGCCGGCGGTCTCCCGCAGCGCGGCGTACGCCATGGCCATGAACCACGAGGTGCCGCAGCCGACCACGGCGACCCGTTCCCCGGGGTCGGGCAGGTCCGCCGAGACCTGCGGGGCCAGTTCGGCGGCCCGCTGCCAGCACTCCGGCTGGCTGGCGATCTCCGCATCGACGTACGCCATTGCTGCTCCTCGCGGATGTTTCGCGGCCGTGACCGAGCTGCGTGAAACAGCTCGGATGGGCCGTATTTGGCGCATCATTCTGCGCGAGTTGGCTGGACCGTGGCAACATTCTGGACGATCGCGCAGGTCAACCGTTTGCGTACCGCTCGTTTCGCGCACTATCGTGCACGCAATTCATCACGGTACGTGCAGGGAGGCTCGGGTGGACCGGTACGCCAGGTGGAACGCCCTGCTCGAACTGCTCACCGACAGTGGCCGGGTGAGCGTGGAGGACGCCGCGAACCGGCTGGGCGTCTCCCAGGCCACCATCCGGCGCGACTTCGACCAGCTCGCCCAGCAGCAGATGATCACGCGTACCCGGGGTGGCGCGGTGGCCAACGGCGTGTCCTACGACCTGCCGCTGCGGTACAAGACGGCCAAGCACTCGGCGGAGAAGCAGCGGATCGGCGCCGCGGCCGCCGCGCTGGTCTCGCCCGGGATGGTGGTCGGGCTCAACGGCGGCACCACCAGCACCGAGGTGGCCCGCGCGCTGGCGGTACGCCCCGACCTGAACACCAGCGCCGAGGGCGCCCAGCTCACCGTGGTGACGAACGCGCTCAACATCGCCAACGAGCTGCTGGTGCGCTCCCGGATGAAGGTCGTGGTGGCCGGTGGGGTGGTCCGGCCCAAGTCGTTCGAACTGGTCGGCCCGCTCGGCGGGGCGCTGCTGCGCGAGGTGACCCTGGATGTCGCCCTGCTCGGGGTGGACGCGGTCGATCCGCAGCTCGGCGCGGCCGCGCACCACGAGGGGGAGGCCGCGATGAACAACCTCATGGTGGCGCGGGCCAAGCGGGTCGTGATCATCGCCGACTCCTCGAAGCTGGGTGGGCACGCGTTCGCCCGGATCTGCCCGGTCGAGCGGATCGAGGTGCTGGTGACCGACTCGGGCGCCGACCCCGCGACCGTGCACGCCTTCCGGGCGGCCGGGGCGCAGGTCGTCTGCGCCTGAGCCGCGTCCCACGGTCTCGCGGCGGCTCCGGGCGGTTCGGGGCACCGCTATTCCGGATAGCAGAGTATTGTGCCTCCCGTGATAACGGAGAGCCGGGAGGATCAGTGCCAGCCGTACTGGAGATAGCCGGGCTGCGCAAGACGTACCGCAGCCGGCGCCGGGGCACCCGGCGCGCGTTGGACGATTTCGACATGGTGGTCGACGCCGGACAGGTGCACGGCTTCCTCGGCCCGAACGGATCGGGCAAGACCACCACCCTGCGGACGCTGCTCGGGCTGATCCGCCCCGACGGCGGGCGGATGGCGCTGCTCGGGGAGGAGGTGCCGCACGCCCTGCCGCGGGTCGCCGGTCGGGTCGGCGCCATCGTGGAGAGCCCGCAGTTCTTCCCGAACTTCTCGGCCCGGGACACCCTCGCGCTGCTCGCCGGCGCCGGCGGCGTACCCCGGTCCAGGGTGGACGAGGTGCTGGAACTGGTCGGCCTGCGGGACCGCGCCGGCGAGCGGGTCCGGACCTACTCACTCGGCATGAAGCAGCGGCTGGCCGTCGCGTCGGCGCTGCTCAAGGACCCCAAGCTGCTGATACTGGACGAGCCGGCGAACGGGCTGGACCCGGGCGGCATCCGGGAGATGCGATCGCTGATGCGCGACCTCGCCGCGTCCGGGATGACCGTCGTGCTGTCCAGCCACATCCTCGGCGAGGTGCAGCTCATCTGCGACTCGGTCACCATCATCTCGCTGGGCCGACGGGTTGCCACCGGGCCGGTGGCCGAGGTCCTGGCCCAACACTCCGGCGGCGGACACCGGGTACGCCTCGAAGCCGCGGCCGACCTGCCGCGGGCCGCCGAGGAACTGACCCGGGCCGGCGCCAACACCACCGTGGCCGAGGACCACCTGCTGGTACGCGGCCTGGACCAGCCCGCAGAGATCACCCGTACCCTCGCCGCGCACGACCTGTACGTCGCCGAACTGACGCCGGTCACGGTGGATCTGGAGAGCGTCTTCCTCGAACTGACCGGCACCGCGCCGGTGCCGGGCCAGCACCGGCAGGTCGACGAGTCGGTGTCCGGCCAGGCCGGCACCGCCCAGGGAGGGTGGGGAGTATGAGCCTGTACCGGACCGAGCTACGCCGGTTGTTCAAGCGCCGGCTCACCCGGCTGATGATGGGGCTGCTCATCCTCGGGCTGGCCGGGATCGCCGCGGCGTTCAGCGTCACCAGCCACCACATCGGCCCGGCCGAGTTGGCCTCGGCGCAGCAGCAGGCCGAGGCCAGCTACCAGCAGGTGCTCCGCGACCAGCAGGAGCAGGTGCGGGAGTGCCGCGCCGCGCAGGAGCGGGGCGAGTCGATCAGCGACCGGTACCCGCCGGACTGTGGCGAGGGCTTCCTGCCCCGACGGGAGGAATTCCAGACCGACTGGTACCTGCCGTACCAGTTCAACTTCCGGGAGGAGTTCGACACCTTCCTGTCGGTCTTCGCCGGCATCTTCGTGCTGTTCGCGTTCATCGTCGGCGCCTCCTTCGTCGGAGCGGAGTGGAGCACCGGCGGCATGATGAACCTGCTGCTGTGGCGGCCCAAGCGGCTCACCGTACTCGGAACGAAGCTTGCCGCCCTGCTCACCGGGATGCTCGGGCTGGCGCTCGGCCTGGGTGCGCTCTGGACCCTGGCGTTCTGGCTGATCGCCCGGTACCGGGGAACCACCGGCAAGCTCACCAGCGGGCTCTGGCAGTCGCTCGGCCTCACCGGCGCCCGCGGGCTCGGCCTGGTGCTGGCGGTCGCGGTGATCGCGTTCGGGCTGGCCTCGATCGGCCGGCACACCGCGATGGCGCTCGGCGTGGCCGTCGCGGTCGGGGTGCTGAGCGAGATCGGCCTGCGCACCGTGCTGCACGTGGCGGGGGTGCACTTCGCCGACCGGTACGTGCTGTCCAGCTATGCCCTGTCCTGGTTCCTCAAAAAGTGGCCGTTGCAGGACTACGCCGCCTGCGACTTCGCCCAGGGTGTGTGCCGGCCCGCGGAGTACGTGGTGACCTGGCAGCACTCGGCCTGGGTCTTCGGCCTGGGCACGCTGGCAGTGCTGGTCACGTCGCTGTGGCTGATGCGCCGGCGGGACGTGGCCTGACCGGTGCGCCGACCGGCCCGGTGCCGGGCTCTGCCCTGTGCGGGGGCCCCGTGCCGGGTCGGTCGACGTGGGTTGGCGGATCGCGGCCTGCGTTGGCGGCTGGTGTCGGAGGGGCGGATTAGGCTGGGCGGTGCCCGCGATCGCGCCGGACCCCAGGAGTGCCATGCCACCGCCCGCCGACGCCCGCGACCGGGCGGGGGACGGGTCGGCGGGGACCCCCGGCTCCCGCCGGACGAGACCGGCGGTTCCGGCGCCCCGAGCGCGTCCCGACGATGCGTCAGTGCCGCAGCGTGCATCGGGACCGGACATCGAGCCGGCCACGCCTGCCGAGCCGGAGGCTGCTGAGCCAACCGTTACCAACCCGGCCACCACTGAGCCGTCTGCCGCGAAGGTGGGCGGGCCTGACGAGCCAGGCGCTGACGAGCCGGACGCTGCCGTCGCGGCCACCCGGGCCGGGCGGGCCGGCCCCAGCGCGCCACCGCTCTCCGAGCGGGAGTTGGCCATTCTCGACTTCGAGCGGCGCTGGTGGCGGCATGCCGGCGCCAAGGAGCAGGCGATCCGGGACACCTTCGGGATCACCGCCACCCGTTATTACCAGATTCTCAACGGGTTGCTGGACAATTCGGCGGCGCTGGCGGCGGAGCCGGTGCTGATCGGTCGGCTCCGGCGGTTGCGCGCCACCCGTTCCCGCGGTCGCCGCCGCTAGGGCCCCGGATTCGGCCCGGCCGCCAGCCGCCGACCTCCGGCCCCACGCGCGGCCCTCGACCCTTGGCCCTTGACCCCCACGCGTGGCCCTCGACCGTCGACCCCACCCATGACCTTGAGAAGTCGACCCTGGCGGGTCGGCCCCGAGGTCTTGATTTCGGGGTCCTCCGGGCCGGCTACCGCTCGTAGGTGCGCAACCCGTTGCCCAGGGCGATGAAGGTGGGCGCCCATTCGCCCACGAAGATGCCCCACCGGTCGGCCCGGTCGACCCCGGCGTGCTCGAACCGGCTTGAGATGGCCCAGCTCACAAACGAGACGCCGATGCTCGCGAGGCCCGCCATGTAGCAGTGCTCCGCTCGCAGACCCATCTCGTGCAGGTGCTTCAACATCCCGGGACCCCCGTCCTCACCGGCGTCGATCGGTGTCGCGGCGGTCGTTCCGCCGCGCCCGCCGGCCCTCGGCCGGTCCGCCGCCACGCCGTTGCCGACGGTACCGGCAGGCGGGCAGCCTGGTTCCGGAATCGCGGATCGATCCCCCAGGCCGGCGACGGAACGCGGACGCCCGAGGGCCGGCGCCCACAAAGCCGGTGCCTCGCGAGGTCGGGTCGGTTGATCCGCTGGTCGGGCCGGTCCGCCCTATGGTGGGAGCATGGCCACGGGACAGGTCCTGGAGATCGCCGGCCGGGAGGTGACAATCACCAACCCGGACAAGGTGATTTTCCCGGCCGCCGGTCACACCAAGCTCGACCTGGTGCGCTACTACCTTGCCGTGGCCGACGGGGCGCTGCGGGGCGTCGCCGGGCGGCCGATGATCCTGAAGCGGTTCGTCAAGGGGATCGACGAGGAGGCGTTCTTCCAGAAGCGGGCGCCGGCGAGCCGGCCCGCCTGGATCGAGGCGGCGGAGCTGCACTACGCCTCCGGCCGGTCCGCCGCGGAGGTGGTGGTCCGGGACGCCGCCCAGCTCGCCTGGGTGGTCAACCTGGGCTGCGTCGACCTCAACCCGCACCCGGTCCGGGCCGAGGATCTCGACCACCCGGACGAACTGCGCATCGATCTCGACCCGGTACCGGGGGTCGAGTGGCCGCAGATCGTCGAGGTGGCGATGGTGGCCCGGCAGGTACTGGCCGATCACGGGCTGGTCGGCTGGCCGAAGACGTCCGGGTCGCGCGGCATCCACGTCTACGCCCGGATCGCGCCGGAGTGGCCGTACCCGAAGGTGCGGCTCGCGGCCGAGACGGTGGCCCGGGAGGTGGAGTCGCGGGCGCCCGACCTGGCGACCAGCCGGTGGTGGAAGGAGGAACGCGAGGGCGTCTTCGTGGACTTCAACCAGAATGCCAAGGATCGCACCGTCGCCTCGGCGTACTCGGTGCGGCCGACCCCGGACGCCCGGGTCTCCACCCCGTTGAGCTGGGAGGAGTTGACCACCTTCGGCCCCGGGCACGGCACGCTGACGACGGTTCCCCGCAGGTGGGCCGAGCTGGGCGACCCGTGGGCCGGGATGGACGGTACGGCCGGCTCGCTCGATTCGCTGCTCGACCGGGCCGGGGTTCTCGGGCCGGCGGAGAAGCCGCCGCGCGGCCGGCGGGGGTCCGGGCCGACCGGCGCCGATGGTCGGGAGTCCGGGCCGACCGGCGCCGACGGTCGGGAGTCCGGGCCGACCGGCGCTGACGGCAGGGAGTCCGGGCCGGCCGGCGCGGGTCGGCGGCGGTCGGCGATGCCGCTGATCGAGATCGCCCGGGCGCGTACCCGGGACGAGGCGCTGGCCGGGCTCGCCCGCTGGCGCGAGCGCCACCCGGCGGTGACGCCGTACCTGCGTCCCGCGGACACGCTGGTGGACGGGATGCGGGGGAGCAGTTCGGTCTGGTACCGGATCCGGATCAACCTCCGGCACGTTCCGCCCGGGCAGCGGCCGGAGCAGGAGGAACTGGAGGTCGACTACGACCCGTGGGCGGGACGGTCGTCGGACGGGTAGCCGACCCCGCGATCGTCCGGACGGACCGCCGTCGGCCGGTGGCCGGACGGATAGCGGCACGGGCTGCGTCGCGGACCCCCGGAGACCACGGGACACGCCCTAGAATCGCCGTTCGTGGCAGGTGACGTCCGGCTCACGCCGATGAACGAGCAGAACCTGGAGCCGCTGCTGTCGGTGGCCGCCGCCGAGGCCGAGCCGGCGGAGGTGATGCCGCCGGTCGAGGCGCCGGCCGGCTGGTCGCAGGCCCGCCGGGACGCGTTCCGCGAGTTCCACCGGGCGAACTTCGGCGGACTGGACGGGCCGACCCGCACGGTCATGTACGCCATCCAGGCCAGCGGCGAGGTGGTCGGCATGATCCGGATGAGCCGGACCGATGCGCCGGACTGCGTGGAGACCGGGATGTGGCTGGGCCGTTCCGCCCGTGGCCAGGGGATCGGCCTGGCCGCGCTGCGGGCGTTGCTGGACGAGGCGGTCCGGGCCGGCGCCAGCCGGGTGGTCGCCAGCACCACCACCGGCAACGGCGCCGCGCTGGCCGTGCTGGGCCGCTGCGGCGCCGAGTTGCGGTCCGACGGCAGCGCCGTGCAGGCCGAGCTGCGCCTCGACGCCTGAGCCGCCGCCCGCCGGCGGGTCCGAGCCGGGCCGGGTCAGCCCCGGCGGTGGATCCGAGTCGAGCCGGACCGGATCAGCCCCGGCGGCGGGTCGGAGCCGGGCCGGCGCCGCGCCCGGCCGCGCGGTCAGTTCCGCGGGTACGGGTCCTCCGGGGCGCGCAGCAGCGAGGGGTCACGCCGGATCAGCTCGGCGAGCCGGGCCGCCGACTCGGCGTCGGTCTCCGGATCGGGCGCCCACGTCGTGCCGGTCGATCCCCCGGTCGGTACCGGCGGAGGCGGCTGCCACGCCGCGGGCACCGGCACGGCCGACTCGGAACGCGGGGTCAGGGGCGTGCTGATCGGCTCGGAACGGGTCGCCCACGACGTACCGATCGGCTCGGAACGCGGGGCCAGCGGCATGCCGACCGGCTCGGAGTGCGCCGCCCTCGACGTACCGGGATGCGGCGGCGCCGAGGCGGGTGGGACGGGTTCGGCCGGGCGGGGCCGGACCGGCGACTCCGCCGTCACCCGGATCGGCTCCGCCGCGGCGCCGGTGTTCGGCGGCGGTGGCGGCTCGTCGTCGTGCAGCACGATCAGTTCGCCGTTGAGCCACTCCACCCGCACGCCCACGCCGGTGGCCCCCTCCTCGGCCCAGAGCGCGACGCGGAGCCGGGGATGCTGCGCGACCACCTGGCGGATCGCCTCGATCGCCTCGGCGATGGAGCTGCGCTCATCGGCCCGCTGTCCGGCCTGGTCACCGGCGCGGCGCCGGCTCAGCGCCTCCATCCGCGCCATCCGGTTCAGCGCATCGTCGAGTTCGCCTCGCATGGGGGCTCCCCTTTCCTGCTTGCCCTCGGCGCGCTCAGGCCGATCCATCCCGCAGTGCCCGCGCCAGTGCCCGCTCCAATACCATCAGCAACGCGTCCCGAACCGATAACCGGTCCCGCGCATCGAAACGGGTGACGGGTACGGTCTCGTTGATGGCCAGCGCCCAGCGGATCTCCTCCAGCGAGTGTTCCAGGCGTCCGTGGAAGGCGTTGACCCCCACCACGAACGGCAGTTCGGCCCGTTCGAAGTAGTCGATGGCCGGATAGCAGTCGTCCAGCCGGCTGCTGTCGACCACGACGAGCGCGCCCAGCGCACCCCGGGCCAGGTCGTCCCACATGAAGCCGAAGCGGGCCTGGCCGGGCGTGCCGAAAAGGTACAGCTTCAGGCTCTGGTCGATGGTGACACAGCCGAAGTCCATCGCCACCGTCGTGGTCGTCTTGCCGGAGATCGTGCCCGGGTCGTCGACCCCGATGCCGGCGGTCGTCATCTCCGCCTCGGTGGTCAGCGGCGCGATCTCCGAGATCGCGCCCACGGTGGTGGTCTTGCCCACACCGAAGCCGCCGGCGACCAGGACCTTGACCGGCACCGGCGGGGTGTGGGGGCGGCGTGCCGGCCCGGTCGGTGCGGCACCGGACCCGGGTCGACGACCTGCCAGTTAGGAGAGCGCACGGAGTCCATGGATAACTCTCAGGATGAGGTCGGGATTCGTGGTGGGATCGGCCTCGACGTGCACGTCGAGGTAGCCGGCGGCCCGCAGGTCGCCGACCAGGACGCGGGTGACGCCGAACTGGAGGCGCAGCCGGGCCGAGATCTCGACGACCGACAGGGGTTCCTGACAGAGCCGCACGATGCCCTGCGACTCGGGGGGCAGCTCGACCAGCGTCGTCCGCCCGACCCCGAACCCCGCCCGGGTGGTCACCTGCGTCTCCAGGCCGATCGCCGGATCCGCTCCGGCCACCCGCCCGGCCGTCAGGACGAACGGTCGCGGCGCCCCGGTCGGCGCGTCCGCCTCCGTCCGACCGTCGTCCCCGCTCCCGAGTGGGAACGGGGACGAGAGGAACGGTCGGATCCTGGCCCGGTGCTCCGGATCCGGATCGTCGCCGCCGGGCCAGGTCACGACTGAACGGAGTTCTTCAGCTCGACGATCAGCCGTGGCGTGAGAGCAGCCCCGGCCCGACCGGCGAAGAGGGTCATCTCGTAGGCGACCGTCCCGAGGTTGGCGGACCGGTCCGCGACCACGCCGAGCACCGAACCGCTGCTGATCGAGCTGACCAGCAGGTATCCGTCGGTCATGTCCACCACGACCCGGTTGAGGTTGCCCAGCGAGTACCAGTTGGCCGCGCCACCGGCCAGGCTGGTCAACCCGGACACCACGGCGGCGAGCCGTTCGGCGTTGGACCGGTCCCGGATCGCCGACATCGCCATCAGCAGGCCGTCCGAGGACACGGCGATCGCCTCCAGCACGCCGGCCGTGTTGGTGGTGAACGAGTCGAGCAGCCAGTTGAAGGTACGCGCCTCGGGGCTGAGGTCCGCGGGACCGTGCTCGGTGCGCTCCGGTTGGTTCTGGGTGAAGGGACTGCTCATTCTGGTGATCCCTCTTCGTCGCGACGTTCGGACCTGATCTCGCTCAGCGCGCGGGCAACCCCGGACTCGAATTCGGTGATGAGGCTACGGGCCTCCTCGGGATCGGCGGGCGAGGTGGGAGTCGGCATCCGGTCCAGCCGGACCGCGCCCGGTTCCAGGGAATCACCGGGTACCCGGCGGTTGAGCCGGATGTGCCGGCCGGATCGCGCTCCGGCCAGCATGCTCCGGTCGTCGGTACCGTCCGGTCCGCTGGCATCCTCCTGCGCCCGGCGTACGCCGTCCTCGAACTGCTCGACGAGCGCCCGGACGGCCGCGGGATCGGCCTGGGCGGCGGCCTCGGCGGTGCCGGCCCGGCTGCCCGCGGCGCCGGCCGGCACCATGTCCGGGTTCGGGCCGCCGTTCGGCCGGGCGCCGTTGTTCTGTCCACCGTTGGCCTGTCCGCCGGTTCCGCGGCTGGTCAGGTGCGAGCCGGGGACCCGCTGGCGCAGCCCGGGGCGGCTGGTCCGGACGCTGGCGGTACCCCGCACCGGCTCGGTGGCCGGTTCGCCGTCGACCTCCTGGGTGCGGGCTCCGGCGCGGAGGTCGGCGGGGGGGTCGGCGGGGGCGTGACCGGTGAGCGGGCTGAAGGCGTTCCAGGACTGGCCGGCCATCAGCCGGGTGGCCCGGTCCACCAGTTCCTTGCTGAACGCGGGACCGGTCGGCGCTCCGCCCGGCCGGCCTCCGGCGGCCCGGTCGGCCGGCAACGGGGTTCCCGTACCGGATCCGTCGCCCGTCGCGTCGCCCGGTGCGGCGCCCATCGCGGTGCCGGTTGCGGTGCCCGGTGCGTTGCCGGTTGCGTTGCCCGGTGCGGTCGCCGGCCCGGCGCCGGTCACCGCCGGAAGCTCCATGGTGGGCGACGCGCCCAGGACGGAACCCTGCGTCGCGGCCGTGAGCGCCGTGATGGGGACCGTCGGAGCCGCCACGATGGACTCCGGGACGATGGCCGTGGCGGGGGCCGGCGCCGGTACCGGCCCGGTCGGCTCGGCCGGCGGACCCGCCGGCCCGATCGCGGGACGGCCGGCCGCCGCGCCGACGGAAGGCTCCGCACCGGCACCGGCCATCCCGGCCGCCGCGCCGGCGCCGGCCAGTCCGCCGGTCGCGCGGTCCGGCCGCAGCGCGGCGCCGGACCCCTCGATCACCCGGGGCATCGTCACGGTCGGCTCGTCCGGCCGGACCTCCTGGAGCAGCCGCCCGGTCAGTTCCAGCTCGACCGTGATGCCGCCACCGGGGGTCGGGGACAGCTCGACCCGCCAGCCGTGCCGGCGGGCCAGCCGCCCGACCACGAACAGGCCGAGCACCTCGGTGGGCGCCAGGTCGAGCCGTTCCCGCCGGGTGAGCCGGGCGTTCTCCTCGGCGATCCGCTGGTCGGGCAGTCCGATGCCGTGGTCGACCAGCCTGATCCGGGCACCGTTGGCGGTGCGCTGCCCGGTGACGCTCACCCGGGTGTGCGGCGGGGAGAACGAGGTGGCGTTCTCCATCAGCTCCGCCAGGGCCAGGACGAGGTCACCGACCACGGCCGGGGCCACCAGGATGTCGGGCTCCACCCGGACGTCCACCCGGGTGTAGTCCTCGATCTCGCCGAGCGCCAGCCGGACGATGTTGGACAGCGAGGCCGGCTCGGTGTGGCCGTCCGTGCCGGTGGAGCCGGAGAGCACCACCAGGCTGCTCGCGCTGCGGCGCAGCCGGCTGGTGACGTGGTCGAGCCGGTACAGGTGCTGGAGCCGGCCCGGGTCGGTCTCCCGGTGCTCCAGCCGGTCGATCAGCGAGATCTGCCGGCCGACCAGGTTCTGGGTACGGCGGCCGACGTGCCCGAACATCTGGGCCACGTTGCGCCGGCTCACCACCTGGCGTTCCACCAGCCGGGCGGCGGTGCCCTGCACCCGGTCGAAGGCCCGGGCCAGGTCGCCGATCTCGTCCCGGGAGCGGACATCCACCCGGTCCAACCGGAGCGGACCCGCCGATTCCGTCTCGTCGTCGGCGATCCGGGTCAGTTCGGCCTCGGCCAGCCGGGCCACCCGGTCGGCGGAGTGCGTCAGCCGGGTCAGCGGTCGGGACACGGTACGGGCCAGCAGCAGGCTCAGCACGACGACCAGCACGAGGGTCAGCAGCACGGCGCCGGCCACCAGGTACGCCTCGGTCAGCGCCCGGCGTTGCTGGCCGGTCACCTCGGCGATGACGTCGGCCGCCACCTTCTTCTCGACGAACTGGCCGAGCGTGATCAGCGAGGACACCGCCGCGAACAGCGTCTCCGGCGGAGTGCTGGCGATGGCGCTGGCCGGGTCGAGGGCGCCGGCGTTGAGGAAGTCCTTGCTGGTCCGGGCCGCTACGGCGGTCTCCTCCAGCTGCGCCAGCCGGTACTGCTCGGGGGTGGCCAGGGCGCGGAACCGCTGGTTGTCGACCTTCAGGGCGGCCAGCGTGCCCACGTACGCCGCGCTGATCTGCTGGGTGGCCGCCACGTTGCCGCGGCTGGCGCCCAGCAGCACGATCAGGCTGGCGCTGGTGCTGATGCCCTCGTCGGCGCGCAGCAGCGCGTCCAGCGCCAGGACCTGTCGACCGGCCGCCGTGCTGGTGTCCACATCGAACTGCAACCGCAGGGCGCTGATCAGCGCGTTGTCGACCGTCGAGAACGCGGTCATCACCCGGTCGGTGTCGGCCTGCCGGGACAGCACGGCCGTGCGCAGATCGGCCAGCTTGCGGGTGTCGTCCAACGCCGTGCGCACCCGTTCGGTCAACTGCCCGTCGAACTCGAACGCCAGGTCGGCCACCCCGTCGGCGACGGTGGCCGACTTCTGCACCAGCTGGCTCCGGTCGACCTTGCCGAGCAGGTAGCCGATCGAGAGCAGCCGCTCCTGCTGGAGATCCTGCACCAGCGTGCCGACCCGGTTGGCGATCCGGACGGTCGCCGCGAGGTCGCCGGCGTCGGCGGCTGCGGCGATCCGGTCGTGCACCACCGGCACGGCCAGCGCCAGCATGCTGAACAGCGGGACGACCGCGAACAGCGCGAGCTTTCCGCGGATCCGCAGCCTACCGAGCAGCATCGGTACGCCCCCACCGTGTCGGCTGGTTGTCCCGCAGCGCGGCGGCCGGCGCCGGGCGGACGTTCGGGCCCACGCCGACCGGCTCGGCCCACTCCACCGGCTCCCAGCGGCGCTGGTCGGCGGGCGGCGGGTCGGCGCTGGACCGCTCGTCGCCGGCCGCCCCCGGGTCGGCCAGCCCGGTGGCGATCGCCACCGCGGCGATCCTCGCCCGGGCCGCCCGACGGCGGGCCGACAGCACCGCCGCGACGATCACGGCGAGGGTGAGCAGGATGGCCAGCCCCGCGGCGCCGAGCGCGAGCCAGCGCCGGTTGTCGGTGCGGTCGGCCCGGTCCTGCACGAGCGTGTCGAGTTCGGTCAGCAGGATCATGCCGAGATCCGAGGCGGCCTGCTGGGCGGCCTCCCGGGCCTTGGCCACCTTGGCCGGGTCGGGCATGACCGCCCTGGCGCCGCCGGTGCCGTCGGCCGTACCGGTGCCGCCGTCGCCGTCGGCGGTGCTGCCGGCGGCGGTCGCCGCCGGCAGGGCGGCTGCGTCGGCCAGGGCGCTCATCGCCCGCTGGTAGTTGTCCAGCTGGCTCAGCAGGTTGCTGCCGAGATCCGTGCTCTGCGTGGCGTCGACGGCCTCCTGGAGGTCGGCGACCGCGTCGTTGGCGGGGCCGAAGGTGGACAGCCGGGCCGCCGCCAGTTCCGTGACCGTGCGCAGCCGGTCGGCGTCCGAGGCGGCGGCCGAGATCGCGATCACGTCGGAGAGCCGGCCGGCGGAGACGAGCGCGGCCGGCAGGTCGCGGGCCAGTACGTCCTGGAGGTTCGCCGCGTCCACGTCCGGCTCGCGGGCCAGGCCCGAACTGTCCTGCACCTTGGCGTACAGCGCCAGCAGCAGGTCGGTCACCTCCTGGTACGCCGCCAGCGTCGCCGGGATCCCGCCGGTCGCCCGCTCGGGCAGCGCGTCGATCCTGGCACGCAGCGCGGTCCAGCGTTCCCGGGTGCGCAGCTCGTCGCCCCACCGGGCGTCCGCGGCGTCGGCCTGCCCGACGGCCCGGTCCAGCGCGGCGCGCCCCACCGGGCGGCCGGTGATCGCCGCCGACTGGGCGTCGGTGAGGGCGTTGGTCACCGGCCAGAGCGACTGGAGGTACGCGATGCCGTCGCGCTCCCGCTGTGCCGCCGTCCGGTCGCCGTCGACGTCCCGCCAGACCTGGACGAAGAGCACGGCCACCGGTACCAGCAGGGCGATGGCCAGCACCAGCGGCAGCGCGATGCCGGGTGCGGGCGGCCGTGGAGCGGCCGGGGCGGTGCGGTTGTCCATCGTCGGTCTCCTCCACACGGGAGTCGTGGCGAACGTGAGCAGGCTGGAGCGGCGGGCGCGGGGCCCGGAAGCTGTTCGGTCGCGGGGAGCCGTCGAAGTCCCATGCACCGGACCGGAAACCTAACGGATGCATGCGGGCAACCATCGGCTCCGAGCAGTCAGGTTTCCGTCACCAGGCGGTTTGGTGACCCTCCGTACGGCTGATCAAGCCTTAGGTTGCAAATGGTGAGCCCAGATCAGTGGATTAGGGGATCTGTGGGAGAACATCCAAATTCACGGAGTCCGAACTTGTCGCGCCGGCCGGCGGGAACGTTGCCCCGTGAAGTGCCGCTAGCTGCCGAACGGCCGGGGTGGCCAACCTAACGGGGGATCTCAGCCATCGCTCAGGTGGACGCCCGTACGGTGATCCCATGCCGATCGCTGTGCGGGTCCGCCGCGCACTGCCCCGGATGACCGCCCGGCGTACGGTCACGGTCGCGGTCGTCGCCGCGCTGGCCGCCGGCGTCGCCATCTGGGCGGCCTGGCCGCAGCGCCGGGCGTACACCGTCACCGACCAACTGATCAGCGTCGCCGCCGGGCCGACCGGGACCGGACGGATCGACCTGGACACCCGGTTCTACCTGCCGGAATCCGCGTCCGCGGCCCGTACGGTGCCGGCGGTCCTGCTGGCGCACGGCTTCGGGGGTACGAAGGAGTCCGTCCGCTCGGACGCGGAGGACCTGGCCGATCGCGGCTACGCCGTGCTGACCTGGACGGCCCGCGGGTTCGGCCGCAGCGGCGGGCAGATCCATCTGGACAGCCCCGACTACGAGGTCCGGGACGCGTCCCGGTTGCTGGACTGGCTGGCCGCGCGGCCGGACATCCGCCGGGACGCGGCCGGCGACCCCCGGGTCGGCGTGGTCGGCGGCTCGTACGGCGGCGGCCTCGCCCTGCTGCTCGCCGCCCAGGATCCGCGGGTGGACGCCATCGTCCCGATGATCACCTGGAACGACCTGGCCCGGTCCTTCCTGCCCGAGTCCGCCGGCCGGCCGGCCACCGACGGGGTGTTCAAGAAGGGCTGGGCGGGGATCTTCTTCGGCGGCTCCGCCGGCCGGTCCACCGGCGGCGGCCCCGCCGCGGACACCGGTGACCCCTCCTGCGGGCGGTTCGCCGCCGACGTCTGCCGGGCGTACCTGGAGATCGCCACCACCGGCCGGGCCAGCCCGGACGCGGTGGCCCTGCTGCGCCGGTCCAGCCCGGCCGGCGTGCTCGACCGGGTCAAGGCGCCGACGCTGCTCATCCAGGGCCAGGCGGACACGCTGTTCCCGCTCTCCGAGGCCGACGCCAACGCCCGCGGCATCGCGGCCGCCGGCACGCCCGTCCGGGTCGCCTGGTACACCGGCGGCCACGACGGCGGCGCAGGCCCGCAGAGCGACCGGGACCGGCTCCGCTACCTCACGGCCCAGTGGCTCGACCACTACGTGCGCGGCACGGGTCCGCCGCCCGGCGCCGGCTTCACCTGGTCCCGGCTGGCCGGGTTCGACGCGGTGAACCGGGGTCTGCTGGCCACCGGGTACACCACCGACCGGTACCCGGGGCTGACCGGCAGCGCGACCCGGACGGTGCGGGTGGCGGGTCCGGCGCAGGCCGCCGTCAACCCGCCCCGGGGCAACCCGGCGGCCATCTCCTCGCTGCCCGGCCTGGGCGGCCTGTCCGCGGCGGCGGCGGTGTCCGGCGGGGCCGGCGGCGCGCTGCCGGGGGTGGCCGCGGACCTGCCCGGCCAGTACGCCCGGTTCGACTCGGCGCCGCTGGCCGAGGCGGTCGACGTGGCCGGCGCCCCGACGGTGTCGATCCGGGCCGCGTCGCCGACCGGCGAGGCGGTGCTGTTCGTCAAGCTCTACGACGTCGACCCCAAGGGCGTGGCCACCCTGCCCGACGGGCTGGTGGCGCCGGTCCGGCTGACCGGGCTGCCGACCGACGTCACGGCCGCCGCCCCGGTCGCCGTGACGCTGCCGGCCATCGTCCGCCGGATCGAGGCCGGGCACCGGGTGCGGATCACCGTCGCCACCTCGGATCAGGCGTACGCGACGCCCGACGCGCCCACCGTGTACACGGTGGCGCTCGGGGACGGTGCGGTCACGCTGCCGACCCTGAGCGGTATGCCGATCGCGACCCCGGCCGCGGTCTGGCGCTGGGTGCTCGGCGGCCTGGTCGCGGCGCTCCTGCTCGGGCTGGCCGGGGTGCTGCTGGTCGGGCGGCTGCGGTCCCGGCGGCGGGCCGACACCGTCCACCCGGACCACGCCCAGGTACCGCTGGTGGTGCGGGACCTGCGCAAGGAGTACGCGGACGGGTTCGTCGCGGTGTCCCGGGTGGACTTCGAGGTGCATCCGGGCCAGGTGGTCGGGCTGCTCGGCCCGAACGGCGCGGGCAAGACCACCACGCTGCGGGTGCTGATGGGGCTGACCCGGCCGAGCGCGGGGGAGATCTACGTCTTCGGGTACCGGCTGGTGCCCGGTTCGCCGGTACTGTCCCGGATCGGTGCCCTGGTCGAGGGGCCGGGGTTCCTCCCGCACCTGTCCGGCGAGGCGAACCTGCGGGCGTACTGGCGGGCCACCGGGCGGCCGGCGGCGGACGCCCACTTCGAGACGGCGCTGGAGATCGCCGGCCTGGGTGACTCCGTGCACCGCAAGGTGCGCACGTACAGCCACGGCATGCGGCAGCGGCTGGCGATCGCGCAGGCCATGCTGGGCCTGCCGGCGGTGCTGGTGCTGGACGAGCCGACCGACGGCCTGGATCCGCCGCAGATCGCCGAGATGCGCCGGGTGCTCCAGCGGTACGCCACCGACGGGCGGGCGGTGCTGGTCTCCAGCCACCTGCTTGCCGAGGTGGAGCAGACCTGCACGCACGCGGTGGTGGTGAACAAGGGCCGGATCGTCGCGGCCGGACCGGTGGCGGAGATCGTCGGCGAGTCGCCGAGCGTGCGCTTCGACGTCACCGATCCGGAGGCCGCGCGGGCGGTGCTGGGCCGGATGGCCGGCGTCCAGGTGCTGCCGGAGGACGACGGCACGCTCGTGGTGGACACCAACGGCACGGCCCGCAGCGCGGTGGTGGCCGAACTGGTCCAGGCCGGGATCGGGGTGGACCGGGTGATGCCCCGCCGCCGCCTGGAGGATGCCTTCCTCTCGCTGGTCGGCGAGCACTCTCGGGGAAGTGGGGACCGCTGATGGCACGCACGTCGGATCGGCCGGCCGCCGGGCCGCGGGTCGCGGACCGGCCCCCGGGGCCGGCGGGCGCCGCGCCCGGCTACCGGCCGGGATCCACCCTGCCGGTCTGGGCGGAGGTACGTCGCCAGGCCGCGCGCCGGCGTACCCAGCTCGGGCTGGCCTGCATGGTGCTGCTGCCGCTGATCGTGCTGGTGGCGTTCCAGTTCAACTCGGGCGGCGACGGCAGCGGCGAGGACAACGAGTTCGGCAGCCTGGTCGACCTGGCCACCTCGGGCGGGCTCAACTTCGCGCTGTTCTCGGTCTTTGTGTCGGCGTCGTTCCTGCTGGTGGTGGTGGTCGCGCTGTTCTGCGGCGACACCGTGGCCAGCGAGGCGAGCTGGGGGAGCCTGCGCTACCTGCTGGCCGCGCCGGTGCCCCGGGCCCGGCTGCTGGCCGTGAAGCTGGTGGTGGCGCTCGCGTACTCCGGCCTGGCCCTGTTGCTGCTGGCCGGCACGGCGGTGCTGGCCGGCACGCTGCGGTACGGCTGGCATCCGCTGCGCAGCACGGTGGCGGCCGAGATCCCGGCCGGCGAGGGGGCGCTGCGGCTGCTCGGCATCGTCGGCTACCTGGCGGTGGCGCTGCTGGTGGTGGCCGGCCTCGCGTTCCTGCTGTCGGTCTCCACGGACGCGGCGCTGGGCGCGGTGGGCGGCGCGGTGCTGCTGTGGATCCTGTCCAGCATCCTGGACCAGATCACCGCGCTGGGCGCGCTCCGGGACATCCTGCCGACCCACTACAGCCGGGCCTGGCTGGGCCTGCTGTCCACCCCGTGCAGCCGGACGACCTGCTGCGTGGCTGCGTGTCGGCGCTGGTCTACGCGACCCTGTTCATCTCGCTCGCCTTCTGGCGGTTCACCCGCAAGGACGTCACGAGCTGACCGCCGCCGGTCGCGGCCGGGCGTCCGGTCGCGGCCCGGCGTCCCGTTGCGGCCCGCCGTCCGGTCGCGGTTCGGCGGTGGGCGCCCCGAGGATGGCGGCCAGCAGGCCGGGATAGTGCCGGTCGAGTTCGTCGCGGCGCAGCCGGATGTGCCTCGTGGTGCCGGCGATCCGGGTCCGGGTCAGGCCGGCCTCGCGCAGCACCTTCAGGTGGTGCGAGCGGGTGGCCTTGGCCACCCCGAGGTCGAAGGCGCCGCAGGCGAACTCGCCGCCGCGGGCCAGCTCGCGCACGATGCGCAACCGGACGTCGTCGGCCAACGCCGCCAGCACGGTGGTGACCGGTACGGCGGCAAGCTCCGGCTCGTCAAGCGTCACGCGGGTCACTATAACAGTTGTTCGATTGCTGTCGAACAACTGTCGGTCGCCGGCGCGGTGATCACCACGCCGTTGCGGCCCGGACCCGTCGCCGTACCGCGCCGGGCGGTATCCCTGCATGTGGGAGTCCCGTCGGGTCCGTCGCCCGGCGGCCGGTAAGCTGGCCGGTACAACTGCATACCTCATCCAGAGGGGCTGAGGGATACGGCCCGATGACGCCCCGGCAACCACCGTGCGTGACTCGACGACGAGTCCTGCGCGGCAGGTGCCAATTCCGTCCCCGCCGCGTGAAGCGGGGGAAGATGAGAGGACCCCACGACATGACGTCGACACTGCCCACCACCTCCACCGGCACCCCGGCCCGGGTCCTGGTCTGCCGCGGCTGCGGCGCCGAATATCCGCTGATCGCCCAGCACGCCTGTTACGAGTGTTTCGGCCCGCTGGAGGTCGGCTACGACGCCGCCGCGCTGGCCCGGGTCACCCGCGCCCAGATCGAGGCGGGTCCGGCCAACATCTGGCGGTACGCCCCGCTGCTGCCCGCCGGCCAGGACCCGGCCGCCCGGGTGAGCCTCGACCCGGGGCTCACCCCGCTGGTCCCGGCGCCGCGGCTCGGCGCCGAACTCGGCATCAGCGCCCCGCTGTGGGTCAAGGACGACAGCGCCAACCCCACCCACTCGTTCAAGGACCGGGTGGTCTCGGTGGCGCTGACCGCCGCCAAGGGCCTCGGCTTCACCCGCTTCGCCTGCGCCTCGACCGGCAACCTCGCCAACTCCGTGGCCGCGCACGGCGCCCGGGCCGGCGTACCGTCGATCGTCTTCATCCCCGCCGACCTCGAACTGGGCAAGGTGGTCACCACCGCCGTGTACGACGGCGAGCTGGTGGCCGTGGACGGCTCGTACGACGACGTGAACCGGCTCTGCGGCGAGCTGGTGGAGACCGACGAGTTCGCCGACACCGCCTTCGTGAACGTCAACGTCCGGCCGTACTACGCCGAGGGTTCCAAGACCCTCGGGTACGAGGTGGCCGAGCAGTTGGGCTGGCGCATCCCGGAACAGGTTGTGATCCCCATGGCCAGCGGCGAGCTGCTGACCAAGGTGGACAAGGCGTTCGCCGAGCTGGTGGAGATCGGGCTGGTCGACGCGCCGGCGAACGGGTGGCGGGTGTTCGGCGCGCAGTCCGCGGGCTGCAACCCGATCGCGGCCGCCCTGCACGCCGGCACCGACGTGATCACCCCGGTCCGGCCGACCGGCATCGCGAAGTCGCTGAACATCGGCGACCCGGCCGCCGGCGCGTACGCGCTGGAGGCGGTGCGGCGTACCGGCGGGTGGATGGACTTCGCCGACGACGACGAGATCCGCGACGGCATCCGGCGGCTCGCCCGGACCGCCGGCGTGTTCGCCGAGACCGCCGGCGGCGTCACGGTGGCGGTGCTGGCCAAGCTGGTCGCGTCCGGCCGGCTCGACCCGACCCGGGAGACCGTCGTCTACAACACCGGCGAGGGGTTGAAGACGCTGGACGCGGTGGCCGGCGCGGCCGGTCCGACGCACCGGGTCCGGCCGTCGCTGCGGGCGGCCCGGGACGCCGGCCTGCTCGGCTGACCCGCCGGTCGCACCGACCCGGTCCGTGGCCGGATCGCTGCGCTTGGTAGCTGGGGATTTGCTGTGGGTAGCAGAAAAACTGCCTTCGAGTACTTGACTGGACATCCTGGGCGGCGCAAGATGCTCCGTGCGGGAGGGCGTACCGCCGGAGACTTTTCAAGCTCTACCGACCCAGCGCCGGAGGCGTTGTGCGGTCGTCCCTCCCGACCAAAATCTTTCCTGCGCTCGGCCGCGGCCGAAATTCGGTCGCGCCGAGCGGGCGGGTTGCGGCACGGTCACCCGTGTGACGATCGATGTGGTGCCGCTCGACCCGCGCGACGACGAAGCCGTGACGCAGGCGTACCGGATCCGGCGGGCCAGCGCGTCCGCCACCGTTGCGGACCTTCCCCCGCGCGGCCGCCGGGAGGTCGCCGCGGGGATCCGCCAGCCGATGCCGGGCCAGCAGGTCCGGGCCCTGCTGGCGGTGGTGGGTGGGACGCCGGTCGGGTTCGCCACCCTGCACCTGCCGATGCTGGACAACACCGGGAACGCCGAACTGGACATTGCCGTGCACCCCGATCACCTGCGCCGGGGCGTGGGGCGGGCGCTGCACGGGTACGCCGTGCGGCTGGCCCGGGAACTGGGCCGCAAGCGGATCGTCGGCGAGGTGGTGTCCGGGCTGCCGGACGGCCCGCCGCGGGATCCGGCCGGTTCCGCGTTCGCCGCGGCGATGGGGGCGACCGCGGTGCTCGACGAGGTTCGCCGGCGGCTGGACGTCGGCACGGTGGACTGGCCGGCGCTGGACGCGGCGTACGCGGCGGGGCGGCGGCGGGCCGCCGGCTACTCGACGATCTGCTGGGCCGGGCTCACCGAGCCGGGACACCTGGCCGACATCGCGTACCTGAACAGCCGGCTGATGGCCGACGCGCCGATCGGCGACCTGGTGTGGGAGCAGGAGAACATCGACGTCACCCGGCAGGAGGCCGAGGAGCGGCTGCTGGTGGACCGGGGGCGCCGGCTCTACAGCGCCGCCGCCCGCGACGACGCCACGGGCCGGTTGGTCGGCTTCACCAGGATCATGTTCGCCGCCACCGACGCCTGGCACGCGTACCAGCAGATCACCCTGGTGGACCCGGAGCACCGCGGGCACCGGCTCGGCGCCGCCGTCAAGATCGACAATCTGCGGTACACGCTGACGCACGAACCGGAGCTGTGCGTCGTGGACACCTGGAACGCGACCGACAACGAACAGATGATCTCGATCAACGAGCTGCTGGGCTACCGCCCCCTGGACATCTGGCAGGCGTGGCAGCTCACGCTGTGACACATCCTGGTGATTTCGCGGTCACCTTGTAACGTGTGCTGGCCTTACCGCCGCCGGTGGGCCTGGGGCATGATGGCGGGCATGACGGAGACCCCGCATCCCCTCTACGCCGCGCACGCCGAGACCCTCACCCGGGCGCTGCACGCGATAACCGAGCGTGGCTACTGGTCCGCCTACCCGGAGTCGCCCAGCCCGCGGGTGTACGGCGAGCACGCGGCGGCCGAGGGCGAGGCCGCGTTCCAGGCGTACCTAGGTGCCGACTTCCCGCTCGACCAGCCCGGCACCCGGGACCGGGTGGCCACCGAGACCAGCCCGTTCGGCATCGACCTGCACGTGCGCTACCCGCACGGCGAGCCGGCGGAGCTGATCGCCGCCGCCACCGCCGCGCTGCCGGCCTGGCGCGACGCCGGCCCGCAGGCCCGGGTGGGGGTGTGCCTGGAGATCCTGTCCCGGCTGCACAGGCACGTCTTCGAACTGGCCAACGCGGTGCAGTTCACCAGCGGGCAGGCGTTCGTGATGGCGTTCCAGGCCGGCGGCGCGCACGCGCTGGACCGGGCGCTGGAGGCGGTCGCCTACGCGTACGCGGAGATGACCCGGCACCCCGGCACGGCCGACTGGGAGAAGCCCGCCGGCAAGGGCGAGCCGCTGCGGATGACCAAGACCTACCACGTGGTGCCGCGCGGGGTCAGCCTGCTGATCGGCTGCAACACGTTCCCGACCTGGAACTCGTACCCCGGCCTCTTCGCGTCGCTGGCCACCGGCAACCCCGTACTGGTCAAGCCGCACCCGCGGGCCGTGCTGCCGCTCGCCATCACCGTCCGGTACGCCCGCGAGGTGCTGGCCGAGGCGGGATTCGACCCCAACCTCGTGCTGCTGGCCGCCGAGGCGCCGGACGAGCGGCTCGCCTCCACCCTCGCCCTGGACCCGGCCGTGCGGATCGTCGACTTCACCGGCTCCAGCGAGTACGGCGACTGGCTGGAGGCCAACGCCCGGCAGGCCGCCGTCTACACCGAGAAGGCCGGCCTGAACACGGTCGTCATCGACTCCACCGACGACTTCGCCGGTCTGTGCCGCAACCTCGGCTTCACGCTCACGCTGTACAGCGGGCAGATGTGCACCACCTCGCAGAACATCCTGGTGCCCCGGGACGGCATCGAGACCGACCAGGGGCACAAGAGCCTCGACGAGGTGGCCGCCGGTATCGCCGCCGCGATCGGCAAGCTCACCGGCGACCCGGCCCGGGGCGTCGAGCTGACCGGCGCCATCGTCAACGACGGGGTGCTCAAGCGGCTCGACGAGGTGACCGCGGTCGGCGAGACCGTGCTGCCCGCGCGTACCGTCGAGCACCCGCGGTTCCCCGGCGCCGTGGTCCGCACCCCCACCATCGTGAAGCTGGACGCGGACGCCGTGGACACGTACGGCCAGGAGTGGTTCGGACCGATCTCGTTCGTGATCGCCACCGACTCCACCGCGCACAGCCTGGAGATCTTCCGCAGGACCGTGGGCAGCGGCGGGGCGCTGACCGCCGCGGTCTACGCCACCGATCCCGCGGTGCTGGACGCCGTCGAGGAGGCGGCGCTGGACGTCGGGGTGCACCTGTCCTGCAACCTGACCGGCGGCGTCTTCGTCAACCAGTCCGCGGCGTTCTCCGACTTCCACGCCAGCGGCGCGAACCCGGCCGCGAACGCGGCGCTCACCGACGGCGCGTACGTGGCCAACCGGTTCCGCATCGTGCAGAGCCGCCGCCCGGCCTGACCGGGCGCCGGCCCGATCCGCGGCCCCGGCTCAGGCCGGTCGGCGCATCTGAAGCTCGGTCATCACCGGCACGGTCGGGTGCGGGACCCGTACCCCCGTGTCGGTGAAGCCCAGCCGCTCGTACGCCCGCACGGCGCGGTCGTTGCCGACCACCACCTCCAGCAGCAGGTCCAACCGGCCGCACTCCCGGGACCACGCGGCGACCGCCTCGACGAGGTCGGCCAGCAGCCCGCTTCCGCGCCAGGACGGCGTCAGGTAGACGGCGAAGATCACCGTCAGGCTGGGGTCGTCGAGGGCGACCGTACCGCCGGCGTGCCCGACGAACCGGCCGTCGACCTCTGCGACGAACTGGGCGCGCCGCGGTCCGCTCGCGCACTCGGCGACCCGGGCCGCGTACTCCGGGTGCGGCCGGGCCGCGGCCTCCGCCACGGTCTCCAGGAAGGCCAGGGGCGAGTCGGCGAGCATCTCCAGCCGCAGCGCCCGCATCCGCGCCGCGTCCTCGACGGTGACCCGGCGGACCGTGACCGGACCCGGCGGGACCGCCCCGCCGCGTCCGCCGGACGTGTCCCGGCCGTCGACCCGGACACGGTCCGGTCGCCGGCCGGCGCCGCCCGAGGGGTACGCGGGGGACGACAGGCGCGACCAACCGCGCCGGGCGCTCGTCATGACTGCATGCCTACCCGGGGCCGGCGGTCCCGGCAACCCGGTTGGCGGGTTGTCTCGGACAACCAATCTCATCGATGGGACCGGCCCGGGGAACGGCTTCGCGTGCGGTGTCGCTGCCCCACCCGGTCGGGTTGGTCAGGCGTCCGTTTTGCGGTAGTGCGCGGGCGTCACGCCTCGTGTACCGTGCGATTTCGGCCGCCGATTTCGATGGCCCGCCACGGGCCTTCGGCCGGCGGCCGGGGCCGGCGTATGCCGGGCCGGGGGTCCACCCGGGCCCGCATCATCGATGTGAGGAAGTGCACCGTGGCACAGGGCACCGTCAAGTGGTTCAACAGCGAAAAGGGCTACGGGTTCATCGCGGTGGATGGCGGGCAGGACGTCTTCGTCCACTTCTCCGCGATCCAGATGGACGGCTACAAGGCCCTTGACGACGGGCAGCGCGTCGAGTTCGAGATCGCGCAGGGCCAGAAGGGTCCGCAGGCCGAGCAGGTCCGCGTCATCGCCTGAGCCTGCTTCGACGGGCACCCCTGCAGCCCGCGGCGTGGTCGCTCCGCCGTTTTGCCGCTCTCCAGCGGGTCGCACCCGCGCGGGTCGCACTGCCGCTCCGCTGCTCCGCCGCCGCGCGGCGGGTCGCACTGCCGCTCCGCTGCTCCGCTGCCGCGCGCCGGGTCGCGCTGCAACTCCGCCGCGGATCGCGCTGCCGTTCCGCCGTCCCGCTGCTCCGGCCCGGGGCGCGCCGGGCGCCCGGCCCGCCGTAGCGGTGGCCGCGCTTCGGCCCCGATCGGTGCCGTGCTGTGCCCGGCGTCTGTCGACCCGGCGATCGTGGATTCCCGCTGCCCCCCAGGGGGCACCAGAAATCCACGATCAACCTGTCTCGCCGGGACTGCCTGCCGGCGCGGCGCGGCCGGGTCTCCGGTCCGCCCGATTTCTTGCTCGGCCCCATCCTGCGGGGCGCCGGGCGCCGGAGGCGCTGGTGGTCGCCGAGGGCCGGCGGGTGAATGGGGCTGACGGGGTCCAGACCGGCTTGCACTCGATGGGTGAGAGTGCTAAACAAGGAATTGGCACTCGCGCCATGTGAGTGCCAAGGTCGGGGCGGTAGGGCCATGGCCGTGAGCCGGAGGGCATCGCGGCACGTGGCCGGTCGTCGCGGGCTTTCCGCCCGGCCGGCGGACGTCACTGTCGCCAGGTAGTGACGTCCGAAGGTGCGTAGTCAGGCGGCAGGTTCGGGCCAGCGGGTCCGGGCGGCCGTGAGTGTCCAGGAGGACAACGCCGTATGGCCAAGATGATCGCGTTCGACGAAGAGGCGCGCCGCGGCCTCGAGCGGGGCATGAACACCCTCGCCGACGCCGTAAAGGTGACGCTGGGCCCGAAGGGCCGCAACGTCGTGCTCGAGAAGAAGTGGGGTGCCCCCACCATCACCAACGATGGTGTGAGCATCGCCAAGGAAATCGAGCTCGAGGACCCCTACGAGAAGATCGGCGCCGAGCTGGTCAAGGAGGTCGCCAAGAAGACCGACGACGTTGCCGGTGACGGCACGACGACGGCGACCGTCCTGGCCCAGGCGCTGGTCCGCGAGGGCCTGCGCAACGTCGCGGCCGGCGCGAACCCGATGGCCCTGAAGCGGGGCATCGAGGCCGCCGTCGCGAACGTGTCGGAGGAACTCTCCAAGCTCGCCAAGGACATCGAGACCAAGGAGCAGATCGCCTCCACGGCCTCCATCTCCGCCGGTGACACCAGCGTGGGTGAGATCATCGCCGAGGCGATGGACAAGGTCGGCAAGGAAGGCGTCATCACCGTCGAGGAGAGCAACACCTTCGGCCTGGAGCTGGAGCTCACCGAGGGTATGCGCTTCGACAAGGGCTACATCTCGCCCTACTTCTGGACCGACCCGGAGCGTATGGAGGCCGTCCTCGACGACCCGTACATCCTGATCGTCAACAGCAAGATCTCCTCGGTGAAGGACCTGCTGCCGATCCTGGAAAAGGTGATGCAGTCGGGTAAGCCGCTGGCGATCATCGCCGAGGACGTCGAGGGCGAGGCGCTGGCCACCCTGGTCGTCAACAAGGTGCGGGGCACCTTCAAGTCCGCCGCCGTCAAGGCGCCGGGCTTCGGCGACCGCCGCAAGGCCATGCTGACCGACATCGCCATCCTCACCGGTGGCCAGGTCATCAGCGAAGAGGTCGGCCTCAAGCTGGACGCCGTCGGCATCGACATGCTGGGTCGGGCCCGCAAGGTCGTGGTGACCAAGGACGAGACCACCATCGTCGAGGGCGCCGGCGACGCCGAGCAGATCAACGGTCGGGTCAACCAGATCCGCGCCGAGATCGAGAAGAGCGACTCCGACTACGACCGCGAGAAGCTGCAGGAGCGCCTGGCCAAGCTGGCCGGCGGTGTTGCGGTGATCAAGGTCGGCGCGGCCACCGAGGTCGAGCTGAAGGAGCGCAAGCACCGCATCGAGGACGCCGTGCGTAACGCCAAGGCGGCCGTCGAGGAGGGCATCGTCCCGGGTGGTGGCGTCGCGCTGGTTCAGGCCGGCAAGACCGCCTTCGACAAGCTCGACCTGGTCGGTGACGAGGCGACCGGCGCGCAGATCGTGAAGATCGCGCTGGACGCCCCGCTGCGGCAGATCGCCGTGAACGCCGGTCTGGAGGGTGGCGTCGTCGTGGAGCGGGTTCGTTCGCTGGACCCGGGTCACGGCCTGAACGCCGCCACCGGCGACTACGTCGACCTGCTCCAGGCGGGCATCATCGACCCGGCCAAGGTGACCCGGTCGGCGCTGCAGAACGCCTCGTCGATCGCGGCGCTGTTCCTCACCACCGAGGCCGTGGTCGCGGACAAGCCGGAGAAGACCCCGGCTGCCCCGGCCGCGCCGGGCGGCGGGGACATGGACTTCTGAGTCCAGGCTCTACCGAGCGGGGGCGGGTCGCGTCAGCGGCCCGCCCCCGTCGTCATGCCCGGGGACCCGCCGGCAACCGTGCACGGAACGCCGCTGGCAACCGTGCCGGGAGACCCGCCGGCAACCGTGCCCGGAGCGCGCAGCGGCTAACCGCGCCGGGAGACCCGCCGGCAACCGTGCCGGCGGCGTGACCCGCGATCCCGATCAGCGGCGGTAGCGGCCGGATCCGCGCCGCCGGCTGGTGCGGGCCGGCGGGTCCGGCACCGGCACGGGCGCATCGACCAACTCCAGCGGTTCGACGACGGGGTCGGGGTCGAAGCTGTCCATCTCGATGCGTTGGGCGATGTCGCCGAAGTCGATCCGGTCGACCGCCAGTCCCGCCGCCTCGGCCCCGGTCTCGGTCCCGGCCTCGGCCGAGGTCGGCGGGGTTTCCGTCGCCGGCCCGGCCGGCGGTGTCTGCGCGTCCGTCGGGTGCCCGGCCTGCGTCGCCGGGGCGCCGTGGTCCTCGGCGGCCTTCTCGCTCGCTGTCATTGTCGGCACCTCCTACCTCACGGTAGGGGTGGGCCGGGTGGCCAGCGGCCGAACCGAGTTATCGGGGCTTTTGCTGCGCTTTGTCGGTGTTCGCCTTGCGGTACAGCACGAAGACCCGTTCGATCCGGGCGCCCACCGCGTCGGCGTAGAACCGCACCGGTCCGACCCAGCCGATCTCGGCCCGCCGGTGCCCGGCCGCGGCCTGGTCCCGCAGGCAGCGGCGCAGCAGCACGGCGCCGATGCCCGAACCGCGTGCCGCCGCCGCGGTACCCATCGGCCCGAACCAGCTCGGTCGCGCCGAGCCGTACGCGGCGAAGCCCAGCAACCCGCCCTCGCCGTCCTCGGCCAGGTGGCAGCCGGCGCCCGACCGGCCCACCGACCGGCCCAGCTCGCCGTCCCAGGAGCCGCCGAAGCCCTCCCGGGCGAAGGCGGCCAGCCGCTGGACGTCCCCGGGCGTCGCCCGGCGTACCGTGATGCCCCGCCCGGCCAGCCGCTGCTCGTCCGCCAGGCCGTCCCGCACCGCCAGGCCGTCCCGCACCGCCGGGTCGGCCGCACCGGCCAGGTCGACGGTCATGTTCCAGGCGGTGTCGTGCTGGGCGTACCCGAGCGCGGTGGCCGCGCAGATCGCCGGGGTGTAGCGGACGTCGATGCCCGGCCAGGCGTAGTACGGCGGGTTGCCGGCCAGGGCGAACTCCGCGGCTCCGCGGTCCGCCAACGCCGGTTCGAGCGCCCCGAGCAGGGCCCGCGCCAACCCTCGCCGCCGGGCCCGCGGATGTACGGCGATCAGGTCCACGTGCCCGGCCGGCGGCTGCTGCCCGGACATCGAGCCGAGCGCCACGCCGAGCAGGTCGGTGCCGTCGACGGCCACGAAACCGAGCACGCCGCCCGGCCGCTCCAGCAGGCAGGAGACGATCTCGGCCGCCTCCGCGGCGTCGTCCGGGAGGTCCAGCGCCACCCGGCAGAGGTCGATGACGGCGGACCGGTGCCCGCCGGTCAGCGCGGAGATCTGCACGGCCATGGCCGTCACCCTAGGGTGTGCCGCGGGCGGCCCGGACCGCGGCGTACGCGTCGACCAGGCCGGCGCCGCTCGCGTCCGGCCCGATCCCGCAGCCGCGTCCGGCCCGATCGGCGGACCCGGCGCCGTCGCCGGGTTCCGCGGCCGGCGCCGCCACCGGGCCGGCGGTGCTGGCGAGCAGCCGCCGGGTCCGGGCCAGATCCCCGATCAGCGCCGGGTTGGCCGACCAGACCAGCGCCACCACGCCGGCCACGTGCGGGGTCGCCATCGAGGTGCCGTCCAGCGTGCCGTACCCGCCGCCCGGCAGCGCCGACAGCACCCCGGCGCCCGGCGCCACCAGATCGGGCTTGTCGGCCCCGCCCGGCGCCGGCCCGCGGCTGGAGAACGCGGTGACCCGGCGCTCCCGGTCGACCGCCCCGACCGTCTCCACGTCCGGGTACGGCGCGGGCGGGTCGCTGATCGAGCCGCAGCGCGGGCCGGTGTTGCCGGCGGCGACCGCCATGAACACGCCGGCGGCGGCGAGCGCGGCGGTGGCCGGGCGCAGGACCGCCGGGTCGCAGCCCTCGATCGCCGGGCAGCCCCAGGAGTTCGTCAGCACCTGCGCGCCCCGTTCGGGACGACCGTCGGTGAACGGGTCGCCGCCGGTGCGGAACGGCGCCAGCATGAACTGGAGGCAGTCCAGGTAGCGCGCCGGGTTGCCGAGGTTGCGGTCGAGGTTCACGCATTCCATCCAGCGGGCGCCGGGTGCCACCCCGACCCGTTCGCCACCGACCGCCGTGGCCAGCGTGTGCGTGCCGTGCCCGCCGTTGTCGGTCGGCCGGGTGGTGCCGTTCCACGGGTCGTACCAGGAATCGTCCCCACCGCGGAAGTTGCCCGCCAGGGCGGGATGGTCGAGGTCGGCGCCGGAGTCGGAGCCGCCCACCACGATGCCCGAGCCGTCCGCGTGGAACTCGGCACGCGCCCGGTCCGCGCCGATCGCGGAGATGTTCCAGGGCACGTCGGCGGGCGGCCCGGCCGCGCCGCGTCGCGGAGTGACCGGGGCGGGCAGCGGCCGCAGTTGCTGGCTGAGCAGCACCCGGTCGACGTCCGCACGGGCGGACAGCCAGGCCCGCACGGCCGGCCCACCGCGCACCTCGACGGCGTTCACCAGGTAGTACGGGGTGTAGTCCAGATGCAGCCGGTCCAACTCGCGGCGCAGCGCGGCCTGCGACGTCTCGGCCTGGGTCACCAGCGTCCGGTACACCTCACCGGCCCGCCGGATCCGCCCGTCCGGCCCGGTCGCGCCGGTGTCCACCCCGGACAGGTCGGCCTGCCGCTTCAGCACCACGAACAGCCGCTCGCCGTACAGGCCCGGCTGCCCCGCCCCGGCGTACCCGCCGATCGTGCCGACCAGCAGCAGGCCGGCGGCGGCCGCGACCGCGCGGCGGCCGGGCCGGACGATGCGCCGGCGCGCGAAGCCGGCGCCGAGGCCCACGCCCAGCAGCAGCGCGAGGGCCAGCGACGCGGCGGCGGCCAGGGCGACCCAGAACGGTACGTCCCGGCCCTCGACCAGCAGCAGCGAGATCTCCTCGGGGTCGGCGAACGCCAGCGGACCGGCCGCGGCGAGGCCGACCAGCAGGCCCGCGGGAACCGCGGCGTTGCTGCCGGTACGGTCGGCCAGCACGCCCAGGGCGGCGACGGCGAAGCCGAGCGGCGGCAGCACCAGCAACGCGGGAAGCTGTGCCCCGTCCTGGCCGGTGCCGCCGGCGATCAGCAGCAGGCCCACCCCGGCGACCAGGCCGGCGAGCAGCACCGTGTGTGCCGGGCCGGTGGCGCGACCCGTGGGGTCGGTCCGGTAGCCGTGCCGGCGTACCGGGGCCAGCACGGCGGAGCCGAGCCAGCCGACGGCGGCGGCGGCCCCGGCGGCCAGCAGCGTCTCCAGCGTGCCGCCCAGGGCCCCGACCAGCGTCCACGGCAGCAGCACGACCAGCCCGGCGGCGAGCGCGATCCCGCTCGCGGCGGTCGGCCAGCCGGGCCGCGGGTCGCGGCGTACCCGGGAGAAGGCCCAGGCCAGACCGGCCGCGACGGCCGCCAGCGCGGCCAGGTACGTCTCGTTGCGCGCCACCGGGATCAGCCGGCACAGGCCGAGCGCCCCGAGCGCGCCGCAGCCGCGCGCCCAGGTCCTCCCGGCGGCCCGCACCGCGGCCGAGCGGGGGAGCCGGGCCAGCAGCAGCGCCGGTACGCCGGCCAGGGCGGCCGCCAGCACCGCTGGCAGCGCGCGACCCCAGCCGGGGGTGGGCAGGTCCTCGATCAGCAGGACCTGGGCCACCAGCCAGCCCAGCGTCTGCGCGACCACGGTCAGCACGACCGCGCCCAGCCCGGCGAAGACGGCCGCGACCACGGCGCCCGCGCCGCCGGGCGGCGGTCCGGGCTGCCACCCGGGCTGCCAGCCCGGCGGCGGCACGGGCGGCCAGCCACCCGGCGGCCAGCCACCCGGCGGCCAGCCACCCGGCGGCCAGCCACCCGGCGGTGGGCCGGCCGGTGGGCCGGGCTGCTGCCAGCCGGGCGCTGGTTCGCTGCCCGGCGGTGGGCCGTGCGGTGGGCCGCCGCCGGCGCCGGGGGTTTCCGGCGGTAGGGCGGGTCCGGTCTGCATGAGGCGAACACTACGGGTCGCCGGTGACCCGGCCGCCCCGTGGCCGGTTACCGTGGATGGGTGCGTGACCCGAACGTTTCCCGATATGTCGCCGGCCAGCTCTCCCCGGCGCGGCGCGCCGCCGACCTGCGCCGGCTGCGGGCCGAACGGTTCGACGTGCTGGTCATCGGCGGTGGTGTGACCGGCGCCGGTGCCGCCCTGGACGCGGCGTCCCGGGGGCTGAAGGTGGCCCTCGTGGAGGCGCGCGACTACGCGGCCGGCACATCCAGCCGGTCCAGCAAGCTGATCCACGGCGGCCTGCGGTACCTGGAGCAGTTGGAGTTCCACCTGGTGCACGAGGCGCTGACCGAGCGGGGGCTGCTGGCCACCCGGCTCGCCCCGCACCTGGTCCGGCCGGTGCCGTTCCTGGTGCCGCTGCCGGCCGGCACCGGCGCGGGCGGCCTGCCCGGCCGGGCCCTGCGGCGGGCCTACTACGGCGCGGGGGTGGCGGCCTACGACGCGTTCGCCGGCCTGTTCGGCCGGGGCCGCGGCATGCCGCTGCACCGGCACCTGAGCCGGGAGGGCGCCCGCCGGGTGTTCCCCAGCCTCCGCGCCGACGCCACGGCCGGCGCCATCCGCTACTACGACGGCCAGGTGGACGACGCCCGGCTGGTGGTGACGCTGGCCCGGACCGCGGCCAGCCAGGGCGCGGTGGTGGCGACCAGCGCCCGCGCCGTGGGGCTGCTGCGGCAGGCGCGCGAGGTGACCGGGGTCCGGGTGCGGGACATGGAGGCGCCGGAGGGCGCCGCGGACGCCGAGTTCGAGGTACGCGCCCGGACCGTGATCGCCGCCACCGGGGTGTGGAGCGACGACATGTCCCGGATGCTGAACGACGTCGGGTTGCGCCCCGGGATCCGGGTGCGGGCCTCCAAGGGCGTGCACCTGGTGGTGCCCCGCTCGGCGATCACCGGCGACGCCGGCCTGATCCTGCGGACGCCCAGCTCGGTGCTGTTCGTCATCCCTTGGGGCGGGCACTGGATCATCGGCACCACCGACACGGACTGGCGGCTGGACCGTGCCCATCCGGCGGCCTCCGCCCGGGACATCGACTACCTGCTGGCCCAGGTCAACAGCGTGCTCGACCGCCCGCTCACGGCCGACGACATCGAGGGCGTGTACGCCGGGCTGCGACCGCTGCTGTCCGGGGAGGCCGACTCGACCTCGAAGCTGTCCCGCGAGCACGCGGTGGTGGAGCCGATGCTCGGGCTGCTGCTGGTGGCCGGGGGCAAGTACACGACGTACCGGGTGATGGCGGCCGACGTGGTGGACCGGGCGGCCCGCCGGCTCGGTGGCGTACGCCCGTCCCGCACCGCCGACCTGCCGCTGCTGGGCGCCGACGGGTACGCCGCGATGTGGCGCGACCGGGCGGACCTGGCCCGCCGGCACGGCGTACCGGTCGGGGTGGTGGAGCACCTGCTGGAGCGGTACGGCACCCTTGCCACGGACCTGCTCGCGTTGATCGGCGCCGACCCGCTGCTCGCCTCGCCGCTGGCCGGCGCGCCCGAGTACCTGGCGGCCGAGGTGACCTACGCGGCCCGCTGCGAGGGGGCGCTGCACCTGGACGACGTGCTGACCCGGCGGACCCGGATCTCGTTCGAGACCTCCCACCGGGGCACCGAGTCGGCCGAGCACGCGGCCGAGCTGATGGGCTCGGTGCTGGGCTGGGACTCGTCGGTGCGGGCCCGGGAGGTCGCGCACTACCTGGCCCGGGTGGCCGCCGAGCGGCAGTCGCAGCGGATGCCCGACGACCTGACCGCCGACGCCGCCCGGCTGGGCGCGCTGGATGTCCGCGGGTTCGCCGCCGACCGCGGCGACGAGCCGTCGCCGGACCGGCAACCGGCCTGACCGGCGCCTACAGCACCTTGCCGGGGTTGAGCAGGCCGGACGGGTCGAGGGCGTCCTTGATGGCCCGGTGCACCCGCATGCCCACCGGGCCGGCCTCGCGGGCCAGCCAGTCCCGTTTGAGCAGCCCGACCCCGTGTTCGCCGGTGCACGTGCCGCCGAGGGAGAGTCCCAGCTCCATGATCGCGTCGAAGGCCCGGCGTCCCCGCTCCAGGCTGGCCGGGTCGGCCCGGTCCACCACGATGTTGGGATGCATGTTGCCGTCTCCGGCGTGCCCGACCACGCCGATCGGCACGTCGTGCTCGGCCGCGATCCGCTCGACCCCGTCCAGCAGCGCGGCCAGCCGGTCCCGCGGCACGGCCACGTCGTCGATCACCAGCCCGCCGTTGCCGTCCGGATAGCTGCCGGCGGCCAGCCGCTCCATCGCCGGGTGCGCCAGCCGGCGGGCCTGGAGCAACTCGGCCGCCTCCACCGGGTCGGTCGCGGTGAACACCTCGGCCGAGCCGGCCGCCGTACAGACCTTGGCGATCCGGTCCAGGTCGCCCGCGGCCCGCGGACCGGTGTCGACCGCCGCGAGCAGCAGCGCGCTGGCGTCGGTGCGCAGCCCCATCGGCCGGTACGCCTCGATGGCGCGCAGATGGGTCCGGTCGAGCAGTTCCAGCAGGCTGGGGGTGAGGCCCTGGCCGGCGATCTCGGCCACCGCCGCGCCGGCCGTGGCCGTCGAGTCGAAGACCGCGACCAGGGTCAACGATTCCTCGGCGGCCGGCCGCAGCGCCACGGTGATCTCGGTGATCACCCCGAGGGTGCCCTCCGAGCCGACGAACAGCCGGGTCAGGTCGTAGCCGGCGACCCCCTTGGCGGTCCGCCGCCCGGTCCGCAGCACCTCGCCGGAGGCCAGCACCACCTCCAGGCCCAGCACGTACTCGGTGGTGACGCCGTACTTGACGCAGCACATCCCGCCGGCGTTGGTGGCCACGTTGCCGCCCAGGGTGGAGGACTCCCAGGAGCCCGGGTCGGGCGGGTAGCGCAGCCCGTGCCGGGCCGCCGCGGCGGCCAGCGCGGCGTTGACCACCCCCGGCTGCACCACGGCGATCCGGTTCACCGGGTCGATCTCGCGGATCTGCGCCATCGAGGTCATCGACAGCACCAGCGCACCGTCGACCGCGTTGGCCGCGCCGGCAAGCCCGGTCCGGGCGCCCTGCGGCACCACGGGTACGCCGTACCGGGCGGCCAGCCGGAGGGCGGCGGCGACGTCGTCGGTGCTGCGCGGCCGTACCACGACCGCCGGCGTGCCGGCCGCGCACAGGTCGGCCTCGTCCCGGCGGTGACCGGCGAGCAGGTCCGGGTCGGTGAGTACGGCGGACGCACCGAGCGCGGCCCGCAGGTCTTCGATCAGGTCGGGCATGCCGGCAGGCTATCCCGGCCGCGGCCGGCACGACCATGCCGCGGTACGTCGCGACGCGCCCTGCCGCGGTACGTCGCGACGGGTCCTCAGCCGGCCGCGGCGGAGCTGACCTCGGGGCGGCGGAACGCCTGCACGGTGGCCACGACGCCGAAGATGACCGCCATGGCCAGCCCGATGATCTGGACGACAGTGCCGAGGAACGGCCCGAAGTCGCCGGGTGCGCCGAGGCGGTCGCCGGTGTTCGGGGTGACGAAGGCGCCGACGCTGATGAAGGCGCCGACGAGCAGGCCGACGATGGGCATGAAACGCCACGACACGAAGGCGACGAGCAGCGCGCCGACCACGGTGATGACGGCTCCCGGCGGCACCGTGGGGTAGCCCTCGGCTCCGGTGGCGATCTGCAGGACGATGCCGACCGCGCAGAGCGCCAGGCCGGCCGCGGTCAGCAGGGCATTCCGATTCTTCGTCATGATGTGCACGATTCCAGCCGGAGCGGCCGCCTTCATCAATCACAAAGCGACCACATGGTACGTAAAATGCCGTAGCGCCCTCGCTCGCCCGATCACCGCCGGCAGTCGTACAGGGTGGGGTCCCACGGGCCGGGCCGGGCGTCCGGCTCGTAGTCGGTGCGGGGCACGACCGCGCAGTGCGACCGCAGCCAGCCGGCCGTCGCGGGATCGACCATCGGCCCGGCGCGGTCGATGAGCAGCAGGTAGCGAAGTCGGCCGTCGGCCACGAGCCGCTCGATCCGGGCGACCGGGACCCGCGGTGAGCGCAGCGCGAAGCCCCGGAGCGGGAGCACGGTGTAGCCGGCCCGGATGTACGGTGCGGCCGTGCCGGACTCGCCGGCCGCGAACAGGTAGTGTTCGCCGCCGTCGCGCGGGGTGGCTTCGTCGCCGTCGTGCCGGGTGAGGTAGTCCAGCAGGGCCGGATTGACCCGGGGCGCGGAGCCGCCGTTCAGCGCCTCCTGCCGGATGCGCTGGAACGCGGCCGGCCCGGCGACCGGGTCGATGATCTGCGGGCTGCCTGGCTCCAGCACGGGCGTGCTGAGCAGCCATCCGGCCGGTCCGGCGAGGACGGCGACCACGCCCGCGACCAGTGCCGCCCCGGCGGCCACCGCCGGCGCGCGGCGCGCTGCCGTCGGGTCGGGCCGCTCCGCCGTCGGGCCGGGCCGGGCTCCTGTCACGTCGGGTGGCTCCGCTGCGCGGCTGCCGTGGCCGCGGCGCGCGACGAGCAGCAGCGCCGTCGCGGCCACGCCGGCCACGGCCACGACGACGGCCAGCCAGTCGAGGCCGACCGGTTCCCGAAGCAGCAGGACGACCGCCCAGCCCGCGGTGCCGAGCACCCCCGCCGGCAGCAGCCAGCCGAGCGGTCGGCCCGCCCGCCAGGCCGCCAGCGCCGTCCCGAGGCCGCCGCCGAGCACCGCGCCGATCGCGGGTACGAGCATCGCCGTGTAGTACGGGTGCATCCCGTACACCTGGCTGAAGGCGGAGCCGGCGACCAGCAGCCAGCCGCCCCACAACACCCAGCCGGCGAGCCGATCGCGGTCGTGGTCCCGCCGGGCGCCGGCGACGCCGACCACGAGCGCGGCCAGCGCGAGCGGCAGCAGCCAGCTCACCTGGGTGCCGACCTGCTCGTTGAGGAGCCGGATCGGTCCGGGCGCGCCGCCGAACGTGCCGGCCGCCCGGTCGTCGTGCTCGGTGCCGTTGTGCGCCAGCACCATCTCCCAGACCGAGCCGGTCGGGCTGCCGTCGATGGCCGGCCGGGAGCCGGGCGGGGTGAGCGACACCACGACCATCCACAGTGCCGACACGGCGAGCGTGACCGTCCCGAACACGGCGGTACGCCCCAGCCGGGCCGCCATCGGGCCGGCGCTGCCGACCAGGTACGCGAGCGCGAACGCGGGGAGCACCAGCAGCGCCTGGAGCATCTTCATCTGGAAGGCGAGCCCGAGCAGCACGGCCGGACCGAGCAGCGCCGTCCAGCCCGGCCGCCGCCACGCGCGGATCAGCGCCCAGGCCGCGGCCACCAGGCAGAACACCAGCAGCGTGTCGGGCAGGTTCAACTGCGCCGCGCGGAACGTGATCGGCGTGACCAGGTAGCCGACCGCCGCCAGCAGCGCCGCCCGGTCGCCGGCCCAGCGACGTACCGCCGCGTACAGCAGCGGGACGGTGCCGGTCGCCGCCAGCATCTCGGGCAGCAGCAGGACCCAGTCGTGCAGGCCGAACACCTTGACGAGGGCGACGTGCGGCCAGAGCCAACCGGGGATCTTGTCCAGGGTGATGGTGCCGCCCGGGTCGACGGCGCCGAACACGAAGTTTGTCCAGCTCTCGCCCATGCTGCGCACGGCCGCGCTGTAAAAGAAGTGCGGCGCGCCGCGGGTCAGGCCCCAGCCGTACAGCAGGGCCGCCGCGGCGGTCAGCAGCGCCGCCGTGCCGCCGCGCCGGTTCGTCGGGGGCGGCGGCAGGTCGACCCCGGGCGACAACGGGGTCGGAGCCTCGCGTTCCAGCATGCCGATCTCCCATGCCTTCGCGGCGCACCCGGACCGGTGGCGCCGCGACCGGCGGCGCTGCCGGCGGTGTCGCGATCCGGGGCGGTGTCGATCCGGGTCAGTTCGGGAAGAACAGTGCATGAGGATTGTAAGGCAGCTAGCAGGATGAACAGCGCATCACACAGCCAAGACCAGGAAAGTCGGATATAGCGGTACGTGCCGGTCGACGGTCCGGACCGGCCGGGCGCGACATCGGGCGCCTGCCGCTTTGGCCCTCCACGATGGACCGCACAGCGCTCGCCAGGGCGGTGGACGAGCGGAAGCGCCGGCGCCGGGCGTACGCGGGGCGCTGGCCCCCCGTGGGCGGTTTCCGGCCGGATGATTCAGCGCGCTCGGGACGGGTAGTCCGGCCCATGCCGTCGCAGCGGGACGAGCCGGTCGTCCGGATTGCCGGTGTTCCGGTCCCGGCCGACCGGGAGGGCGCGGCGGACGCGGCCCGTGAGCTGCGCCGCCGGGTCCGGCCGACGGTACGCGAGCGTACCCACCGGGTCCGGTACAACCTCGTGCTCGCGGTCCAGGCCGGCATCGCCGCGAGCCTGTCCTGGCTGGTGGCGCACTACCTGCTGCAGAACCCGGATCCGGTCTTCGCGCCGATCTCGGCGGTGGGCACCCTCGCGGCCTCGGTCGGGCAGCGGCTCCGCCGGACGATCGAGCTGATCATCGGGGTCGCGGTCGGCATCGGCGTGGGCGACCTGTTCATCGTCGCCTTCGGGGTCGGCTGGTGGCAGCTCGGGATGATCGTCACGCTCGCCGTGCTGATCGCGATCTTCCTGGGCGGCGGGCCGTCCGTGGTCACCCAGGCCGCGGTCACCGCGCTGCTGCTGGTCGCCCTCGCGCCGAAGGCCTCGGACCTGGAGTTCCCCCGGGTGATAGATGCCCTGGTCGGTGGGTTCGTGGCGCTGGGCGTGGGCCTGGTGCTGCTGCCGTTCAACCCGCTCCGGGTGGTGGACCGGGCCGCCCGGCCGGCGCTGGAGACCCTCGCCCGGGAGTTGGACGTCACCTCCCGGGCGCTGGCCGACGGCGATCCGGATCGGGCCCAGGCGGCGCTGGACCGGGTCCAGGAGGTGCAGCAGCACATGGCGGGGCTCCAGGAGGCGTTGGAGGCCGGCCGCGAGACGGCGACGCTGGCGCCGGTCCGCTGGCGCCGCCGCGGCGCCCTCGCGCAGTACGTCGAGGGCGCGGAGTTCATCGAACACGCGGTGGCCAACGCCGGCACCCTGATCCGGCGTAGCGTCACCGCGCTGGAGGACGGGGAACCGATCCCCGATCCACTGCCGTCCGCGGTGGCCCAACTCGCCGAGGCCGTTCGGCAACTCGTGGCCGAACTGGGCGCCGGGCTGGAGCCGGAGGCGACCCGGGAGCGGGCGTTGCGCGCGGTCGGCGAGGCGGGCCGGGCGTACGCCGACGGCGTCGGTTTCTCCGGCAGCGTGGTCGTGGCGCAGCTCCGGACCACGGCGAGCGACCTGCTGCGGGCCAGCGGAATCGATCGGATCGAGGCGAACCGGCAGGTCCGGCGCGCGGTGGAGAGCGGCCGGTCGGGGCGGCCCGGACCGGAGCCCGGGGCCGATCCGGTGCTCCGGTCGGGCGACGTTTCCCGGCCCGGCGAGATGCCGGCGGAGAACGGGGCGGAGAAGCCGCGACGGGTCCCGACCGAACCCGACAGGGACGATCGGGACCGGGCCGAGCACCGGCCAGCCGCCGCGCCCTCGCCCGAGGACGAGCGACGCGTCGAGTCCGCGATCGCGGCGTCCGTGCGCGCCTCCGGGCCGTACCGGGAAGAGGCTCCGGTCCGTACCGGCGCCCGGCCGGCCGGGATGGGACGGGCCGGCTCCCGCGCGGCGAGGTCGGACCGGGACGGCGGCGGCTCCCCGGTCGAAGGGTCCCTGCTCGACGGGTCCGCGGTCGACGGGTCCCGCGGTGGCGGGTCCGCGGGTGGTCGGGAGGCGCGGGACGGTACCGATGCGGCCGAACCGAACGGCCGGCGGCAACTACGCTGACGTCATGGCCGACACCCCGTCCGGCGGAGGAACCGCTCCGCCGTCGCCGCCCGTACCGTCCGGGCCGCCCGCCGCAGCCGGGCCGCCCGCGTACCAGGCCGGTGGCCCGGTGGCCCGGGGCCGCCGGCTCGGGTGGCGGCGCGGGCTGGTCCTGGCGGCCGTCATCCTGGTCATCGCCGGTTGTGCCGTGGCGATGCTGCTCACCCTCGGCGAGAGCCTCGGCGCGCAGGCGCTGCTGATCGGCATCGTCGCCGCGATCCTGCCGGTTCCGGTGCTGGTGGCGTGTTTCCTCTGGCTCGACCGCTACGAACCGGAACCGACCGGCTACCTGGTGCTGTGCTTCGGCTGGGGTGCCGCCGTGGCCACCTACACCTCGTTGCAGGTCAACGACGCGGCGGCGAAGGCGTTCGCCAACGCCGGCCTGCCCGACGCGCTTGTCGCCGTGCTGGTGGCGCCCTTCATCGAGGAACTGACCAAGGCGGCCTTCCCGATCCTGTTGCTGATCTTCCGCCGCCGGGAGTGGTCCGGCATCGTGGACGGGATCGTCTACTGCGGACTGTCAGCGGTCGGCTTCGCCATGGTGGAGAACATCCTCTACCTCGGCGGCCACGGCTACGCCGCGGGCGCCCAGCAGTACGGCCCGGCCACCGGCGCGCAGTACCTGTTCGCGACGTTCATCGTCCGGATCCTCTTCTCCGGCTTCGCCCACCCGCTGTTCACCTCGATGACCGGCGTCGGTCTCGGCCTGGCGGCGCGGACCGCCGACCGCCGGGTGCGGGTCCTGGCGCCGATCGCCGGCCTGCTCGTGGCCATGATGATGCACGGCACCTGGAACCTCGTGCCGTCGCTGGCCGTCGCGCTGCGGCAGAACCTGATCCTCCTCTACGGCTACCTCAGCGTGATGGTGCCGATCTTCTTCGGCATGGTCGGGCTGGCCGTCTGGCTGCGCAGCTGGGAGGGCCGGCTCACCGAACGTACGCTCATCGACTACGTCCGGGCCGGCTGGCTGACCCCACCGGAGGTCGCCGCGCTGGGCAGCCTCGGCCGGCGGCACGCGGCCCGGCAGTGGGCGCGGCGGGTGGCCGGCGAGGCCGGCGTGCGGGCGATGCGGGAATACCAGTTCACCGCCACCCGGCTCGCCCTGCTGCGCGACGGACTGCGCCGCGGCCTGGACACCCGGCCCGGCGAACTCGCCCGCAGCACCAACGAGGAGCGCAACATGCTGGCCCGGATCAGCGCACTGCGGTCGGTCTTCGTCGGCCGGGATCCGCAGGTGCCGGCCGCCACCTGGGACGGCAGCCGCTACCACATCGTCTTCCCGGACGGCGTACGGCGCAGCCTCGACGCCCCCGACGAGCCGGTGGTGCCGATCCCGGTCGTGCTGACCCCGCCGCCGGCCCGGGGCTGGCCCGGCACCCCGATGCCCGGTCGCTGACCCGCGGCCCCGGCGTTCCGGGAGCTGTCAGAGGTAGAGCCCGGTGCCGTCGGTCTCCACCCGGGCCGCGGCGACGGCGTGCACGTCCCGCTCGCGCAGCAGCACGTAGTCGCGGCCGTGCAGCTCCACCTCCGAGCGTTCCTCGGGATCGAACAGCACCCGGTCGCCGTTGACGATCGAACGGACGTTGGGGCCGACGCCCACCGCGGTCGCCCAGGCGAGCCGCCGCCCGACGGAGGCGGTGGCCGGAATGACGATGCCGGCGGTGGAGCGGCGTTCGCCCTCGGGGCCTTCGACCCGGACCAGCACGCGGTCGTGCAGCAGACGGATCGGCAGGCCGGAGTCGGTGTTCGGGTCTGCGGTCACGACGGAGACGGTACCGTGCCCGGCTCCGGCGACCCGCTCGCGGCCCGGCGTCCGCGCACCGGTCCGGGATGCCTCCGCGGACGCATCCACCAGCTTTGAACCGAACGCGGTGAGCGTGGTGCGGCTACCGTATGAGGGCCGGTCCCCCAAGGAGGTGCACTTGAGCCGCTTCGAGCAGGTCAGGGCGCGGCTGCGTCGTGCGTACGAGGCAGGGCGGGAGTCGGTCCGGTCCGCGCGGCACGACCGCGAGCCCGTCGCCGTACCTCCCGTGGACACCCCCGTCGAGGTGCCGGCCCCGCCGAGCCCGCCCGCCCCGGACGCCGAGCCGGCCCCGCCGCACCTCTCGCTCGCCAGCCAGGACGACGCCGACGTGCCGCACGCGCTGCGGCTCGCGGCGGCCTGGTCGTGGCGGCTGATCGTGGTGGGGATCGTCGGCTGGGCGCTGATCAGGCTGGTCGGCGCCATCCAGGTGGTGATGATCCCGCTCGCCATCGCCCTGCTGCTCTCCGCTCTGCTGGCCCCCGCCGTGGGTTGGCTGCTCAGGGCCCGGCTCCCGCGCTCGTTGGCCACGGCCATCGTGCTGATCTGCGGCCTCGCGGCGGTCGCGGGCACGCTGACCGCGGTGGTGAACGAGTTCATCGCCGGGGTGCCCGAACTCAGCGCGAAGGCCACCGACGGGGTGCGGACCATCCAGGAGTGGCTCAAGACCGGGCCGCTGCACCTGTCGGACAACCAGCTCAACAAGTACATCGACCAGGGTCAGGAGTGGGTGGACCAGAACACCCAGTCGCTGACCAGCGGCGCGCTCTCCACCGCCGCCACCGTGTTCGAGGTGCTCACCGGCATGCTGCTGGTGCTGTTCGCGACGTTCTTCTTCCTCCGGGACGGCCGCCGGATCTGGCGCTTCCTGGTCCGGCTGCTGCCGGTGAACGCGCGCTGGCGGGTGGACGACGCCGGCACGGCCGCCTGGGCGACCCTGGTGGCGTACGTGCGGGCCACCGTCCTGGTCGCCTTCATCGACGCGGTGGGCATCGGAATCTTCCTGATCATCTTCAAGATCCCGTTCACCCTGCCCCTGATCGCGCTGGTCTTCCTCGGCGCGTTCATCCCGATCGTCGGCGCCGCGCTCTCCGGCGCGGTCGCCGTGCTGGTGGCGCTGGTGGACCAGGGCTGGGTGATCGCGCTGGTCATCCTCGGCGCGGTGATCCTGGTGCAGCAGTTGGAGGGGCACGTCCTCCAGCCGCTCATCATGGGCCGGGCGGTGGCCATCCACCCGCTCGGCGTGATCGTCGGGATCGCCGCCTTCGCGGTGCTGGCCGGCATCGTCGGGGCGGTCGTCGCCGTACCGCTGATCGCGGTGCTGAACACCGCGGTGCGCCGGCTCACCGCGCGACGGGTGCCGGAGGCGCCACCGGACGCCGTGGTGGTGGCCGCGAAGGCACCCTGACGGGCGGTCGCACCGACGCCCCGTACCGTAAGGGCCGGTGCGGGGCGTCATTTCCGGCCGGCGGGCCGCCGGTGCGGGTGGTCATTCGCCGCGGAGGGTGACCCGCCCTGGCCCGGCCCCGGCTGCCGGCGCGGGTGGTGGTCAGCCGCGGGCGAGCCGTTCCAGCGCACCCCGGGCGACTTCCGGTTTCGTGGTGTACCAGAACGGCGGCACGGACCGGCGCAGGAACGGCCCGTATCCCCGGGCGGTCTCCAGCCGGGAGTCCAGCACCGCCACCACCCCCCGATCGGTGCTGCTGCGGATCAGCCGACCCACCCCCTGCGCCAGCCGGATCGCCGCGATCGGCACGCTCACCGAGGCGAAGCCCGAGCCGCCCGCCGAGTCCACGGCCGCGGCACGGGCCGCGGCCAGCGGCTCGTCCGGCCGGGGGAAGGGCAGCCGGTCGATCACCACGAGCTGGCAGGCGTCGCCCGGCACGTCCACACCCTGCCAGAGCGACATCACCCCGAACAGGCAACTGGCCCGGTCCTCCCGGAACCGACGGACCAGCAGCGGCAGCGCCTCCTCGCCCTGCAACAGGATGGGCAGGTCGGTGCGGGTCCGCAGCAACTCGGCCGCCTGCGTGGCGGCCCGCCGGGAGGAGAACAGCCCGAGGGTACGCCCGCCGAGCGCGGTCACCAGCGACACCAGTTCCTCGCCGGCCGCCGCGGGAAGCCCGGAGACGCTCGGCCGGGGCAGATGCGCGGCGACGTACAGGATGCCCTGGCGGCCGTAGTCGAACGGCGACCCGACGTCCAGCGACTCCCAGCCGGACCCGGCGGTCGCGGCCTCGCCGCCCGGCCGGTCCGTACCCTCGTCCTCGGGGGTGGATCCCCGGCGGCTGGACCGGGCCGCGGCGGCCGCGGCGGGCGATGGCGGGGCCGCCGGCGGCGCCTCCAGGCCGAGCGCGCGGGCCACCGTGTCGAACCGGCCGCCCAGGGTGAGCGTGGCGGAGGTGGCCACGACGGTGCGTTCCTCGTAAAGATGTGCGGCCAGGGTGCCGGCCACCGAGAGCGGCGCGACGACCAGCGCCCGCCGGCCGCTGGCCGCGCCCTCCGGCTTCTCCACCCACGACACGTCGTGGTCGTCCTCGGCGAGCAGCCGCTGGGAGGTCTTGGACAACTCGTCCAGCACCGCCTTGGCCTGCTGCTTGCGGACCGGGTCCGGGTCGTCGGCCTTGATGTCGCCGATGGTGTCGAGCGCCGACCGGGTGGCGGAGTCGAGCAGGGTGCAGGCTTCACGCAACGGTACGGGCAGCCCCGCCGTGATCCGGCCGGCGGGCGCCTCGGCGAGCGCCACCGCCAGCGCGTCGCCGGCCTCCACCATGGCCTCGGCGGTCTCCGGCTTGAGCAGCGGACGAGCCCGCCGGGCGGCCCGGTCGATCAGGTCGGGCACCAGCTCCGCCTGCGCGGCCGACGAGACCCGGTCCGCCAGTTCGTGCGCCTCATCCACCACGAGCAGCCGGTGCGGCGGCACGATGTGCCGGTCGGCGAGCATGTCGACGGCCAGCAAACTGTGGTTGGTGACCACGATGTCCGCCTCGCGGGCGCGGACCCGGGACGCCTCGGCGAAGCACTCGTCGCCGAACGGGCAGCGGGCCGCTCCCACGCACTCCCGAGCCGGCATCGAGACGGTCCGCCAGAGCTGGTCGTCCACGCCGGGATCCAGCTCGTCCCGGTCGCCCGTGGCGGTCTCCTCCGACCAGGCGCGGACCCGGTCCATCTGCTTGCCGAGCCGGCCGGCGGCGCCCAGCCACTTCGTCTGGCCGCCCCGGGGCTCGTCGAACAGCGCGTCGGCCGGTTCCTCCTCGGTGGAGGCGTCCAGCCGGGCCAGGCAAAGATAGTGGTGCCGGCCCTTGAGCACCGCGAAGGTCGGGCGGCGGCCGAGCAGCGGCTTGACCGCGTCGGCGAGCCGGGGCAGGTCGTGCTCGACCAGCTGGGACTGCAACGCCAGGGTGGCGGTGGAGACCACCACCGGGCCGTCCACGGTCAGCGCGGGGGCAAGATAGGCGAGTGACTTTCCGGTGCCGGTGCCGGCCTGCACCAGCAGATGCTCCCGGGTGGTGATGCTCCGCACGATGGCCTCGGCCATCAGTTGCTGCCCGGGGCGGGCCGTACCGCCGGGGACCGCGCCGACGGCGGCCGCGAGCAGTTCGGTGCCGCTGGGCCGGCCGCCGCGCTGGCGTCCGGCGGTCTTGGTGGTCGGTTCGGAACCGGTGGCGGTGGCGGGCGCGGTCACCGTGCGACCGTACCCGCCGTGGGCGACACCGCCGCAGCCATCCGGCCCGGTTGGCGTGCCGGTCATGGTCAAGGGGCTCGGGCGCTGGCCTGGTTGCGTGGCTTTCGCGCTGGGCGGGTCCGGCTGGCCCGGCGGCGCGTGGTCTCCGCCCCCGGCGGCGCGTGGTCTCCGCCCCCCGGCGGCGCGTGGTCTCCGCCCCCCGGCGGCGCGTGGTCTCCGCCCCCGGCGGCGCGTGGTCTCCGCCCCCGGCGGCGACCGGGAGTTTGCTTTGGGCCGCCCTGGGCGTCGGAACTGCCGACGGCCCGGATCGTCCGTCGAACAATCGGGCGCTGCCCGCGCCGGCGATACCGCCGTTTCTGACGTCGATCCGAGATGGCTGATTGAAGGCTCAAGTTCGGGACTGCGGCCGCCCGAGGATGAGCCGCCCCTCGCGCCGATGCGAGCAGGACGTCCCCATCGTTGGCCGCGGGCCGCGGTCAATGAAAACGTGCGAGTCAATGAGTCGTGTGAGGCTCGCGCGGAGGGGGCCAGACGAAACTGTTTTGTGCTTGGCGGGCGCGATTTGCTGACCGAGGTCTGCGAGAATATGAGAGTGGGTCAGCTGCAATTGTTCAGCAGGTCGGAATTGGCTGCCATGCGGGATCGGACGAGATCGCGTCGCTATTGTCCGGCGCAGGAACAATTCCGTCGGGAACATGCCCGGCATCGAGCCTGGGGACTGAGGCAACGCCACGCCGAGAAGCTGCGCCGTCTGCGCGCCGACGGCGAACGGACGCCCGTGGCCGGCGGCCAGCCGCTCGGACCGGAGGCTGCGCCGCCGCCAGCGTCGCCGCCAGCGCTACGGCCGGAGCCGCCACGGCAGCCAGCGTCACCACGGCAGCCAGCCTTGGGGACGGCATCGCCGCCTCGACCGGTGGCGACCGGTCCAATGTCGGTTCCGCCGTCTCTGCCGCGGTCGGTTCCACCGGCGATTGCCGGTTCGTTGCCGGTTCCGTCGTGTCCGCCGCGGTCGGGTCCCGCGGCCGTGCCGTCCGTGCGGCGGTCCTCCGTGCCGTCCGTGCGGCGGTCCTCCGTGCCGTCCGTGCGGCGGTCCTCCGTGCCGTTCGCGCCGTCCGTGTCGCGATTCCCCGAGGCGTTCGTGCCGTCGGTGACCGTGGTCGTGCCGTCCGTCCGGCGATCCCCGGTGCCGTTCGTGCTGGCCGTGCCGCGTCTCCTCGCGCCGCCCCCGACGGTACCCACGTCCGTACCGCCATCGTCCGATGTTCGGCCGGGGCAGGTCGAGCGGACCGCGCCGGCTGCCCGACGGCGCCGCTGGACGCACGGCGCTACCGCCGGATTCGGGCGTCGCCAGGTGGTCGCACCGAGCCGCCTGCGCCGCCACCTGCGACCAGGCGCGGGCGCCGGGAGGCCGGGTGCGCAGGCCGGTGCGGACCGGGTGGACCTGCTCGCGGTGGTCGCTGGCCTCGCCGTGGTGGCTGGCATGGTGCACGGCCCGGGCCAACACGACGCCGGCGCGAGTCGTGGCGGCGGATCACCTCGGGCGCCGGGTCCGAGGTGCGGCCGGGACCGGGCGCCGCCGTCGCCGGAATGGTCATCCGGCGCCCGGATTCCGAAGAAGCCTCGGCGCCGGCCGGTGCCGGATGACAACCACGGGCCGCAACCCCGACCGCGACCGCAACGGCAACGGCGACCGCAACGGCAACCGCAACGGCAACCGCAACGGCAACGGCGACGGCAACGGCGACGGCGACCGCAACGGTGATGGCAACCGCGACAGCCGGCGGGTGTCGTCCCGCGCGCTGCGCGCATCAACCGGCGGGCGGGTACGGGTCGTCGCGATAGGTGGACCCACCCTCGATTTGCCGTCTCCCTTGTGCACGATCACCTGGCTCGGCTCGTGCCGGTGTGCGGTGTCGCGACCGCCCCGGACGGCGTCCTTCTTGGTGTCGTAGGTGTCGACGGTCGTCGACCCCTGCTCCACCTTCCACTCGTCATTGTCACCATCTGGAACGACGTGGTACTGCTCACGTGCCACGATTGCCTCCCCGGTCCGATCGGTCGCCGTTCTGCCAGGCATATCGACGTGCCCGTGGGCCGATCGACCGAGACGAACGGTCACCGGTGTCCGGCTTCCGTCGCTGGCGCGTCACGCTGATCAGCTAGGGTGCGGGACATGCCGAGCGAGATGGTCCGGGTCGTGTACCGCAAGTACGACGGCAGCGCACACCGCGACTATCCGGCCCGTCGGCTCGCCGAGGACGACCTCGGGACATGGCTGGGCGTCACGGTCGGCACCGCGTCGGTCTACCACGGCCGGCCGTCGGTGGAACAGATTCCGTTCGTGTTGCTCGTGCCGCACGAAGCATGGTGGACGGGGATGTTCAACCCGCCGCCGCGGACCAGCGAGGTCTACTGCGACATCACCAGCCCGGCGCGTTGGGAGGGCGACACCGTCCATCTCTACGACCTCGACCTGGACGTGGTCCGGCGGCGCGCGACCGGCGTGGTCGAGCTGCGCGACGAGGACGAGTTCGCCGAGAACCGGGTCCGGTACGGCTACCCGGACGAGCTGGTGGGGCATGCGCGCGAGGCGGTCGACTGGTTGCTGGGCGTGCTCGGCGACGGGACCGAGCCGTTCGCCTCGACGTACCGGAAGTGGCTGGCCCTGGTGGTCTGACCCGGCGCGGCGGCCCGGGGGCGCGCCCGGAGCGGAGCATGCCCGGCGGCAGACCGCGGCCAGCCCCGGGGGCGCGCCCGGCGGCAGAGCGGGACCGGCTCGGGGGAGTGCGGCCAGCGGCGGATCCCGACCGGCTGGCTGATCGGGGTCGGCTGGGTGATGATCGACGGATGAAACGGTCGGTTGCCCAGATCCGTGAGCTGTTGCGCGTACCGTCGGCCGGCGGCGGCGCGGTCGACCTGGCCGCGATCGACCCCCGCGGCACCCCCGGCATCCCGGCGGAGCTGAGCCGCCGGGAGGCGAAGGCGTGGGCCCGGGAGCGGGTCGCGCAACTGGGCGGCCAGCTCGCGACCTGGCAGGAGATGCTGTACGCGGGCGCACAGGTCGATCCGGACGCCGCCCGCCGGGTGTTGCTGGTGCTTCAGGCCACCGACTGCGGCGGCAAGGACGGCACGATCCGGCGGGTGGCCGGGGCGATGAACCCGCAGGGGCTGGAGATCCGCTCGTTCGGTCCGCCGACCCCGCAGGAGCTGCGGCACGACTTCCTGTGGCGGATCCGCCGCGCGCTGCCCCGGCCCGGGCACGTCGGGATCTTCAACCGCTCACACTATGAGGATGTCCTGATCGTCCGGGTGGAGTCGCTGGTGCCGGAGCCGGTGTGGCGGGGCCGGTACGACGAGATCAACGCCTTCGAACGCGAGCTGGTCGCGGGCGGTTTCACCCTGGTCAAGGTGTTTCTGCACATTTCCCGGGAGGAGCAGCGGGAGCGGCTGCTCAAGCGGCTGGACAACCCGACGAAGCACTGGAAGTACAACCCGGCGGATCTTGCCGCCCGGGCCAGGTGGGACGACTACCAGGCCGCGTACGCGGAGGTGCTCGCCCGCTGCGACGGCCCGGACGCGCCCTGGTACGTCGTCCCGGCCGACCGGAAGTGGTACCGCGACTGGGCGGTCGCCAGCATCCTCGCGGAGACGTTCGCCGGGATGGGGCTGGAGTATCCGTCGGGCGACTTCGATGTGGCGGCCGAGCGGGAGCGGCTGCTCGCCGCCAGTTGAACAGCAGGTGAACTGCGGGTAAATGCGGCTTGACCAGGGGGAGGCCGCGCGGAACGACAAAATGGCATTCCTTAGCATTCCCCCGGCGGGCCGTCGGGCCGCCCCACCGCTGCTGCCGACCGAGACGACGAGGTCCTGCCGTGAAGTTCTCCTTCCGCCCCACCGAGGGCGCCTTCTACGAGCTGTTCACCAGGGCCGCCCAGAACCTGGTCCGCGGCACCGAGCTGCTTCAGGAACTGGGTCTGCCGGGGGTCGAGGTGCAGTCCGTCAGCGAGCGGCTGACGGAGGTGGAGCACGACAGCGACCAGATCACGCACGAGCTGTACAAGAAGATCAACTCCACCTTCATCACACCCTTCGACCGGGAGGACATCTACTCCCTCGGCTCGCTGCTGGACGACGTGATGGACCACCTGGAGGCGGCCGGCAACCTGGTCTACCTGTACGGGCTGACCAAGCTGCCCGCGCTGCCCCGGGAGCTGCACGAGCTGGTCAACGTGCTGGACCAGCAGGCGAAGCTGACCGCCCAGGCGATGCCCCGGCTGCGGGCGATGAAGGACCTGGAGCCGTACTGGATCGAGTGCAACCGGCTGGAGAACGAGGGCGACCAGGCGTACCGGATGCTGCTGGTCCGCCTGTTCAGCGGGGAGTACGACGCGCTGACCGTGCTGAAGATGAAGGAGGTCGCCGACGAGCTGGAGGCGGCCTGCGACGCGTTCGAGCACGTGGCCAACATCGTCGAGACAATCGCGGTCAAGGAGTCCTGAGCGCGTGGACGCCACCCTCATCGCCGTGCTCGCGGTGATCGTCGCCGCGATGGTCTTCGACTACACGAACGGCTTCCACGACGCGGCCAACGCGATCGCCACCAGCATCTCCACCCGGGCGCTGACCCCGCGGGTGGCGCTGGCCATGGCGGCCGTCGGCAACTTCGCCGGTGCGCACCTGGGCGCCGGGGTGGCCAAGACCGTCGGTGACGGGCTGGTCAGCCTGCCCACCGGCGTGGCCAGCCTGGGCGTCGTGTTCGCCGGCGTGGTCGGCGCGATCTGCTGGAACCTGACCACCTGGTACTTCGGCCTGCCGTCCTCCTCGTCGCACGCCCTCTTCGGCGGCCTGGTCGGCTCCACCCTGCTGGCCTCGGGCGGCCACGTGAAGTGGGGAAACATCCTCGACAAAGTGATCATCCCGATGGTGCTGTCCCCGATCGTCGGCCTGATCCTCGGCTTCCTCGTGATGCTCGCGATCCTCTGGCTGTTCCGGCACGGGCAGCCGGGCAAGCTCAACCGGGGCTTCCGGTACGCGCAGACGGTCTCCGCCGCGGCCATGTCCGTGGGGCACGGCATGCAGGACGCCGCGAAGACCATGGGCATCGTCGTGCTCGCGCTCTACACCGGCGGGTACCAGACGGACAAGACGCACATCCCGCAGTGGGTCTTCTGGACCTCGGCCGCGATGCTGGCGCTGGGGACGTACTCGGGTGGCTGGCGGATCATCCGGACCCTCGGCCGCAAGATCATCGACCTGGGTCCGCCGGAGGGGTTCGCCGCCGAGACCGTGGCGAGCGCGGTGCTCTACTTCAACGCGCTGGTGCTGAAGGCGCCGATCTCCACGACCCACACGATCACCTCGGCGATCATGGGCGTCGGGGCCACCAAGCGGCTCTCGGCGGTGCGCTGGAACGTCGCCGGCAACATCGTGATCGCCTGGGTCATCACGTTCCCGGCCGCCGCCGCCATCGCCTGCCTGGTGTACCTGCTGGTCCGCCCGATCTTCTGACCGGGCCGCCGGCGGCGCCGGGCCGTCGACGACCGTCGACGACGGCCCTCCCCGTCCGGACGGCGAGGGCCATCCGGACGGCGAGGGCCATCCGGACGGCGAGGGCCGTCCCGACGGCCCCGGGGTCGCCGTCGGTCAGTCGTACCGGACGCCGATCTGCGCCCGGATGTCGTCCAGCAGGCCCATCACCTCAAGCGTGGCGGCGTGCGGCACCAGCGGGCTCTCGATCAGCCCGTCGGCCAGGCAACGCTGCACCTCGGCCGCCTCGTGCTGGTAGCCGCGGCCGGTCATGTCGGTCCGGATCACCTCCGGCTCGTGGCCGGCGCGGTGCAGGGTGATCCGGTCCGGCCGGAAGAACGGGCCGGGCAGCTCGATCCGGCCCGCGCCGCCGGTGATGGTCGCGCCCACCCCGGTCTCGCCGGTGATGCCACAGGTCAGCGCGGCCAGCGCGCCGGAGTCGTAGCCCAGCAGCACGCCGGTGTTCTCGTCCACCCCCTCGTCCGACAGTCGCGCCCAGGCCCGGATCTGGTCCGGCAGGCCGAGCAGCAGGTGGGCCAGGCTGACCGGGTAGACGCCCAGGTCCAGCAGCGCGCCACCGCCCAGCGCGCGGGCCCGCATCCGGTGCTCGGGCGGGAACGGCCCGCCCACACCGAAGTCGGCGTGCACGGTGGTGAGCGACCCGATCGCGCCGTCGGCGATCAGGTCCACCATCCGCAGCAGGTCCGGGTTGCACCGCATCCACATCGCCTCCATCAGGAAGACGCCGCGGTCCCGGGCGGTACGCACCAGCTCCTCGCTGGTGGCCGCGTCCAGCGTGAAGGGCTTCTCGCAGAGCACCGCGCGGCCCGCGGTGAGGCAGGTCATCGTGGCGTCGTAGTGGCCCGAGTGCGGCGTCGCCACGTACACCGCGTCGATGTCCTCGTCGGCGGCGAGGTCCGCCCAGGAGCCGTAGGCCCGCGGGATGCCGTGCCGGTCGGCGAAGGCCCGGGCCGCCTGCGAGGTACGCGATCCCACGGCGAGGACCTCGGCGTCCGGCAGCAGCCGCAGGTCGGAGACGAACTGCTCGGCGATGCCGCCGGTGGACAGGATGCCCCATCGAGTCATGCCGGAACGCTACGACCTGGCCGCGCATTACTCCACCGCCGCCCCCGTACCTGCGATCTTGCCCTCACCGCCGGCCGGCGGACTACCCTCGCGGGGTGACGTACGAGGAGCCCGGCTTCCCGGTGCCCGACTCGCTGGCCGAGCACGCCCGCCGGTTCGCCGCCGAGGGCGGCCCGCCGGCGACCCCGCGGGTGGCGGCCACCGTCCTGCTGCTGCGGCCCGCGACCGGTTCCGGGTACGAGGTGTACGTCATCCGCCGGCTGGCCGCGATGACCTTCGGCGGCGTGTACGCGTTCCCGGGCGGCGGGGTGGACCCGTCCGACTCGCGGGTGCACCTGGACTGGGCCGGCCCCGATCCGGCCGACTGGGCGCGGCGGCTGCGGCTGGCGCCCGAACCGGCCCAGGCGGTCGTCTGCGCGGCGGCCCGCGAGGTGTTCGAGGAGGCCGGCGTGCTGCTGGCCAGCCCGCGCCCGGGCGCCGGGCAGGGCGCCGTGCCGGGCGCCGTGCCGGGTGACGTGCCGGGCGACGTGCCGGGCGACGTGAGCGGCGCGCGCTGGGAGGCCGACCGGGCCGACCTGGTGGCCCACCGGACCGGCTTCGCCGACCTGCTCCGGGCGCGCGGCATGATGATCCGTTCCGACCTGCTGCTGCCCTGGTCCCGGTGGATCACCCCGGAGTTCGAGCCGCGCCGCTTCGACACGTACTTCTTCCTGGCCCTGCTGCCGGCCGGGCAGCGGACCCGGGACGTGAGCGGGGAGGCCGACCACACCATGTGGATCGAGCCGCGGGAGGCGCTGGCCCGGGCGCAGCGGGGCGATCTGGCGATGCTGCCGCCGACCCTGGTCACCCTCGGTGAGGTGGCCGCGCACCCGGACCTGGACGCGGTGGTGGCGGCGGCCGCCCGACGGGACCCGGCCACGCCGGTCACCCCGCGCCTCGGCACGGCCGCCGACGGCACCCCCCGACTGCTGCTGCGATAGCCGTACTGGCACCCTGGCATGTCCCGATCGGGGGTGATCGGGACATGAGATGAGAGTCGCCATGCACGAGCAGCCTTCCTGGCCCGCCGGGTACACCGGCCGGGCCGCCACCCACGAGGACGTCCCCGCCATTCACCGCTTGGTTGCGGAGTGTGAGCGCGCCCTGTACGGGCGGGTGGAGACCGATCCCGATGTGATCGCCGCCGAGTTGGCCCGGCCGGGGCTGGACCCGGCCCGCGACACGATGCTCGGCTACGGCCCGTCCGGCGAGCTGGCCGCCCGGGCCTGGGTGAACCGGCGTTCCGCGGTGGATGTCCATCCGGACCACCGCGGGCGCGGCCTGGGCGGCGCCCTGCTGGACTGGACCGAGCGGTGCGCGCGGCACTCCGGTACGCCCCGGCTGGTGCAGACCGTCCCGGGCGCCGATCAGGCGGCGAACGCGCTGATCCGGTCCCGCGGGTTCGCGCCCAAGGTCACCGCCTGGCTGCTGGCGATCGAGCTGGCCGAGGAACCGCAGCTTCCCGAGCCGCCGGCCGGGATCACGGTCCGCCCGTTCGCGCCGGGTGACGGGGTGGCCGTGCACCACATGGTCGAGGACGCGTTCGACGAGTGGCAGCAGCGGCGCAAGCCGTACGGCGAATGGGTCCGGCTGACCATCGACCGCGCGCGGTTCGTGCCGGCGATGTCGCCGGTGGCGTTCGCCGGCGACGAGCTGGTCGGCGCCGTGCTGTCGCTGGATGATCCCGCGGCGGGGATGGGGTACGTCGAGCGGGTCGCCGTGCGGCGCGACCACCGCGACCGCGGCATCGCCCGACTGCTGCTGCGGTACGCGTTCCGCGGCTTCCACCAGGCCGGCCGGCGGGGCTGCACGCTGTGGACCCACTCGGACACCCGGGCGCTGGGGCTGTACGAGCGGGTCGGGATGAGCGTCCGGCGCAGTTCCACGGTCTACCAGAAGGAGCTTTCCGCGCTCTGACGCCGGTCCGGCCGGCCGGGCACGCGCCCGCCCGGCCCGCGGCCGGCTCAGCCGGTGCGGAAAGCTCAGCCGGGGCGGGAAGCTCAGCCGAAGCGAGGAGTCAGCCGACGCGGCGGCTCAGCCGAAGCGGCCGGTGATGTAGTCCTCGGTCTTCTTCTGGCTCGGGTTGCTGAAGATCCGCTGCGTGTTGTCGTACTCGATCAGCCGGCCCGGATCGCCGGTACGGTCGATCGAGAAGAAGGCCGTGCGGTCGGAGACCCGGGCCGCCTGCTGCATGTTGTGCGTGACGATGATGATCGTGAACTCGTCCTTGAGCTTGAACATCAGGTCCTCGATCGCCAGCGTGGAGATCGGGTCGAGCGCCGAGCAGGGCTCGTCCATCAGCACGACCTGCGGCTCGACCGCGATGGTCCGGGCGATGCAGAGCCGCTGCTGCTGACCGCCGGAGAGCCCGGCGCCCGGCTTGTCCAGCCGGTCCTTCACCTCGTCCCACAGGTTCGCCGAGCGCAGCGCCCGCTCGGCCGCGTCGGCGAGCACCGACTTGCGGCGTACGCCGTTGAGCTTGAGCCCGGCGACCACGTTGTCGAAGATCGACATGGTGGGGAACGGGTTGGGCCGCTGGAAGACCATGCCGATGGTCCGGCGTACCGCGGTCACGTCGATGTCCCGGTCGTAGATGTTCTGCTCGTCGATGGTCAGCCGGCCCTCGACCCGCGCGCCGGGCAGCACCTCGTGCATCCGGTTGATCGAACGCAGGAACGTCGACTTGCCGCAGCCGGAGGGGCCGATCAGCGCGGTCACGCTCTTCGGCTCGACGGTCAGGGTGATGTTCTCGATGGCCTTGAACGATCCGTAGTAGGCGGTGACGTTCGAGGCTTCGACTCGCTTGGCCATGGTGGACCTCTCTCGGGTGATCATCGGCTCAGCCGGTTGCGACGGGACAGCAGCTTCGCCGCGATCGTCAGGATCAGGACGAGACCGACCAGGGTCAGCGCCGCCGTCCAGGCCCGGTCGGGCGAGTACCTGGACGCCTCGCCCGCCTGCTGGTAGACGAACAGGGACAGGGACGACTGGTTGTTCTCGAAGACGTTGAAGTTGATCGCCGCCGTCCCGCCGGCGACCAGCAGGACCGGCGCGGTCTCGCCGGCCGCCCGGGCGACCGCCAGCATCACGCCGGTGACGATGCCGGGCAGCGCCGTGGGCAGCACGATCCGCAGGATGGTCTTCCACTTCGGTACGCCGAGCGCGTACGCCCCCTCGCGCAGCGGCGCCGGGACGAGCCGGAGCATCTCCTCGGCGGAGCGGACCACCAGCGGCAGCATCAGCACGCTCAGCGCCAGCGCGGCGGCGAAGCCGGAGTAGCCCGGCCGGCCGGTGCCGTTGAGGTGCGGCGACACGATCAGCACCCAGAAGGCCAGCACGAACAGGCCGGCGACGATCGACGGGATGCCGGTCATCACGTCCACGAAGAACCGGATCGCGAAGGCGAACCGGCCGCGGCCGTACTCCACCAGGTAGATGGCGCAGAGCAGGCCGAGCGGCACGGTGATCAGGGCGGCGATGCCGACCTGTTCCAGCGTGCCGACGATGGCGTGGTAGGCGCCGCCGTTGGCGTCCCGCGGCCCGATGTTGTTCATCGAGGTCTGGAAGAAGTTCAGGTCGAACCGGTTGAGTCCCTTGTGCAGCAGGGTCCAGGCCACCGAGACCAGCGGCAGCGCGGCCAGCACGAAGGCGCTGTAGATCAGCGTGGTCCAGGTGCGGTTGCGGGCCTTGCGCGGGCCTTCGACGGTGCTGCTGGCGGCGTACGTCCCGACCAGGTGCAGCACCAGGGCGAGCACGAGGACCAGGGTGGATCCGCCGATGCCGGTGCCGTACACCAGCGCCGCCGCGACGGCCAGGGCCGCCGCGGCGATGCCGAGCACGGCCAGCGCCGGCAGGCTGCGGGTACGCAGGTCGGTGGAGCGGTCCGGACCGGTCGCCGGCGGCGAGATCGTGGTCATGCGGCGGTCTCCGTGAACTCGCGGCGGCGGTAGATGATGGCGCGGGCGGTCATGTTCACCACCAGCGTGATCGAGAACAGCACCAGGCCGGAGGCGATCAGCGCGCCCCGGCCGACGTCGCCGGCCTCACCGAACTTGACGGCGATGTTGGCCGCGATCGAGTTCCCGCCGTTCTCGATGAGGTTGAACGAGATGTTGTAGGCGAAGCTGAGCGTCAGCGCGAGCGCGATGGTCTCGCCGAGCGCCCGGCCGAGGCCGAGCATGACCGCGCCGATCACGCCGGGCCGGCCGTACGGCAGCACGGCGGTGCGGATCATCTCCCAGCGGGTCGCGCCGAGGGCGAGCGCGGCCTCCTCGTTCGCCGTGGGGGTCTGCCGGAACACCTCCCGGGACAGCGAGGTCACGATCGGGAGCACCATGATGGCCAGCACCAGCGAGCCGAGCAGCACCGAACGGCCGAACGGCCCCTCGCCGCCGAAGATCGGGAGCCAGCCGAAGTACCTGTTCAGCCACACCGACAGGTCGGTGACCGGCTGGACGAAGTAGTCCCGCCCCCACAGTCCGAACACGACACTGGGCACGGCGGCCAGCAGGTCGATCAGGAAGCCGAGCGGGGTGGCGAGCCGGCGCGGGGCGTAGTGGCTGAGGAACAGCGCGATGCCCAGGGCCACCGGCACCGCGATGACCAGGGCGAGCAGCGAGGAGAGCAGGGTGCCGAAGGCGAGCGCGCCGATGCCGAACTTCGGCTCCGCGGCGTTCGGGTCCCAGCCCTGGAAGGTGAAGAAGTTCTCCGTGTCGGCCCGCAGCGCCGGGATCGCCCGGGCGATCAGGAAGGCCGCGATGGCCACGATGATGACCAGCACCATGCCACCGGCCGCCATGCTCAGCAGCCGGAACGTCGTCTCCATGCCGAACCTGCGCCGTTGGGGGAGTGCGCCACCACCGCCGGGGGCGCCGTCGCCATCCGGGTCGCCGTCGGTGCCGTTCCCGAACGGCGCGGGACTCGTCCCGGTTCCGGGAAATTCGGCCGTACGCGCCGAACCGGCGGGCCGGCCGCGACCATAGGTCACGGACGGCCCGCCGGTGCTGGCGTCGGCCGAGCGGGGGATGTCAGCCATCTACTCGCTCGTTCCGTTGGGAAGGGGTGGTCAACTGCGGGTGGTTCAGGACAGCTTGCTGACGACGTCCGCCACCTTGGTCCGGACCGAGTCCGGCAGCGGGGCGTAACCGAGGTCGGTCAGCACCTGCTGGCCTTCGGTGCTGGAGGTGTAGGTGAGGAAGCCCTTGATCGCCTTGAGCTTGTCCGAGGCCAGGCCCTTGGTGCAGACGATCTCGTAGGTGACCAGGATCAGCGGGTAGGCGCCGGCCTCCTTGGTGCTGTAGTCGATCGACAGCGCGAGGTCGTCGCCCTGGCCGGCGACCTGGGCGCCCGCCACGGCCTTGCCGGCGCTGTCCGCGGTCAGCTCAGCGAACTCACCGGCGCCGTTCTGGATCTTGGCCATCGGGAGGCCGGCGTTCTCGGCGTACGACAGCTCGGTGTAGGTGATCGAGTTCGGGGTGTTCTTGACGAAGTTGGTCACGCCGTCGGACTTGGCCTGACCGGTGCCGCCCGGCGCCTTCCAGACCTTGGACTTGTCGAAGGTCCAGTCCGACGGGGCGGTCTTGCTGAGGAAGTTGGTGAAGTTGTCGGTGGTGCCGGATTCGTCACTGCGGTGGACCGTCTGGATGGTCGCCGACGGCAGCTTGGCGTCCGGGTTGTCCGCCTTGATCGCTGCGTCGTCCCACTTGGTCACCTTGCCGGCGAAGATCTGGGCGATCGTGGCCGGCGTGAGCTGGAGGCTGTCCACGCCCGGCAGGTTGTAGGTGACCGCGATCGGGCCGGTCACCATCGGCAGGTCGACCGCCTCGCCGCCGGAGCAGCGGGCGTCGGCCTGCGGCTTCTCCTCCGGCTTGAGCGCGGAGTCCGAGCCGGCGAAGTCGGCCGTGCCGGAGATGAACGCCTGGATGCCGGCGCCGGAACCGGAGGGCTCGTAGTTGATGGTCAGCCCGGCGCACTTCTGCTGGTACGCCTTGATCCACTCGGCCATCGCGTTCTTCTGCGCCGAGGAGCCCTGGGCGTTGATCGTGCCGGTGGCGCAGTCACCCGCGGCGGAGCCGGAGGCAGCGGGCGTCCCGTCTGCCTCGTTGTCCGAGCCGCAGGCGCTGAGCGCGAGGACGGCGGTCATAGCGAGGCAGGCGATGGTGCCGTGCCGCTGGAGCTTCACCTGAGAGGTTTCCCTTCACATGGTCGATACCCCGGAACCGTCTCCGGGGGCCGGTTCAGGACCAGCCACGACGCAAGGTAGGAGCGTCAGGTGGACGGCTCATCGGGCATGGGTGAACGCAGGATGAACAGGCGCGGCCGACTGGGTCACATGTGGCTGAGTACAGGTTGTCCGTTACGTGAACTGCCGAATGTATATCCCATTATTGGGCGATTTATTGCCAACTTGCGCGCACGCGTCTCGCGGGGTTTTCGGCCCGGTTTTGGACGGTCGAGGCGACCGCGCTCAGCCCTGGTCGGGCCGCCCGTCCAGCGCGATCCGGTAGGTGACGTGGCCCGCCCAGCGGCCGAAGCCCAGCCGGGCGTAGAGGCCCATGGCCGGGGTGTTCGACTCGTCGACGTACAGCATGATCCGGTGCAGCCCGCGGGAGCGCAGGTGCCGCAGGCCGGCCAGGGTCAGCGCGCGACCCAGCCCGAGGCCGTGGGTGTCCGGGTCGACGCCCAGCACGTACACCTCGCCGAGCGGCTCGCCCCGGTCGATCGCCGGCGGGTGCACCTTGGTCCAGTGGAACCCGAGCAGCCGGCCGTCCGACTCGGCGACGGCGAGCAGGAAGCCGGCCGGGTCGAACCACGGTTCGGCCATCCGGGCCGCGAGATCCGCAGCGGTCCAGCGGCCCTGTTCCGGGTGGCTGGCGAAGGCGCGGGCGTTCACGGCCAGCCAGGCGGCCTCGTCGGATCCCGGGACGAACGGGCGCAGGATCACCCCGTCCGGCAGGGCCGGCTCGGTCAGCGGACCGGTCATCCGGTAGCGCAGCTGCCACAGCACCCGTTCGCGCCGGAAGCCCAGGTCGAGGCCGAGCGCGGCGGCCGACGGATGGTCGCCGTGCGCCCAGATGTCGAGGCCGCCGGTCGTACCGGTCACACCGTCAGGGCCGCTCGGGTCGGTGGTGCCGGTGGTGCCGGCGGTGTCGGCGGTGTCGGCCGTGCCGTCAGGGCCGGCGGCGCGGGCGGCACCCAGGACGGCGTCGACCAGTGCCCGGCCGATCCCGCGGCGCCGCTGCATCGGATGTACGACGAGTTCGGCGGCGAACGCGTCCCGCCCGCCGGCCAGGTCCAGGTGCGCGTAGCCGGCCACGGTGTCCCGGGCGGAGCGGGCGATCAGGTGCCTCGTGCCGGCCGGTCCGCCGTTGCGCAGGTCCAGCAGGACCTGCTCGGACAGCGGCGGCACGCCGTCGCTCGCGCCGGCGGCGTCCGCGAGAGCGAGCACCAGCCGTACGTCCTCGGGGTCGAGGGCAGCCGTACTGATCATCCGGACGTCGTCGGGCGAGCCACCTCTGATCATCTTCCCACCGTAACCACCGTTGCCCGGTCGATGTCCTCAGCCGGTTGCGTCCGACTCCCGACCATCGTCGTCCGGTTGATGGTCGTCGTCGGATCCGTCGCCGGTCGATGGGTCCGCGGCCTGCTCCGGGTCGTCCACCACCGGAGCCGGGGTGACCGGGTCCGGTCGCGGCGTGGCCTGCTCCAGCGCCGGCGCCACGCTGGCGGTCGCGCCGGGCGAGGCGCTGCTCGCGGCCGCGGCGTACACCTGCGCCTGGTAGGACGTCGGCAGCGCGGCGAGGTCGAAGCGTTGGTTCAGGGTCGGCAGGATGGTCATGAGCGCGGTCACGGTCTGCTGGCGGTCGCCGCCGCCGTCGTGCATCAGCACCACCGAGCCCTGCTCGGTGCCGCCCACCACGGTGCGGACCACGGCCGACGATCCGGGCCGGGACCAGTCGCGCGGGTCGACCCCCCAGCCCAGCGAGGTCATCCCCAGGTCGCGGGCCACCTGGACCTCGGTGCTGGTCCAGTTGCCGCCCGGCTGGCGGAAGTACTTGACCGGTACGTCGGGCACGGCCGCGGTGATCGCCGCGTTGGTCCGGGCGAGGTCGGCCCGGATGGCCGCCGGGGTGTACCCGCCGAGCAGCAGGTCGTGGCTCCAGGAGTGGTTGCACAGCGTGTGCCCCTCGGCCGCGACCGCCCGGACGAGGTCGGGATGGGCCGCCGCGTTCTGGCCGATCATGCAGAACGTGGCCTTGATGTGGTACGTCCGCAGCAGCGCCAGGACCTGTGGGGTCCAGGTCGGGTCGGGGCCGTCGTCGAAGGTGAGCGCCACCTGGGCGGTGCCGGTGGTCCAACGGCTGCCGGCCGCGCCGTTGTCCTGCGGCGGCAGCGGTGGCCGGTCGTCGGACCGGACCTCGGGCGGCTCGGCCGAGGCGGATCCGGAGGGCGCCCCGGACGGCGACGCGGAGGGTGACACGGCGGACCCGGCGACCGGCCGGTCGGCCGGCCCGGAACTGCCGGTGCCGACGGTCCGACCGATGGCATAGACGGCCCCCAGCACCCCGGCGACGATCAGCGCGATCAGGGTGAACAGCCGCAGCGCCGGGAATGACCTCATACTCGATGCCCCCGTGTCGCCCCCGTCCGGTGCCGGCGACCGGGCTGCTGGCCCGGCCGCCGTCCGGCCTTGTCAGTCGATTCCGGCTCAGCCTAGATCCGGAAACAGGGGTTAAAGAGGGCTTCTCGTACTCCGCCCGGCAAAAACGCGAAAGGGTGAACTTCCGGCGAATCAGACGGACACGGTCTCCGGTACCGGCTCACTCTCCGGCAGCGCCCGACCGGGCGGCACCACGAACTTGTAGCCGACCTGGCGGACCGTCCCGATCATCGACTCGTACTCCGAGCCGAGCTTTGCCCGTAGCCGCCGCACGTGCACGTCCACGGTCCGGGTGCCACCGAAGTAGTCGTACCCCCAGACCTCACGCAGCAGCTGGTCCCGGGTGAAGACCCGGCCCGGGTGCTGGGCGAGGAAGCGGAGCAGCTCGAACTCCTTGTACGTGAGGTCGAGCGGCCGGCCCTTGAGCCGGGCGGCGTACGTGTCCGGATCGATCGTCAACTCGCCGGCCCGGACCAGGCCGGTCGTGGCGGCCGCAGCGGCGCTCATCCGGCCGATCGCCAGGCGCAGCCGCGCCTCGACCTCGGCCGGACCGGCGCCGGCAAGAACCACGTCGTCGACTCCCCAGTCCGCGTTCACCGCGATGAGACCGGCCTCGGTCACCACCGCGATCAGCGGCACGCCGAGTCCGGTGGCGTGCAACATCCGGCAGGTGGCGCGGGCGTCGCTGAGATCGCAGCGGGCGTCCACCAGCACGGCGTCCGGGCTGGGTCCGGCGACGAGGGTGCGAACGTCGCGGGGTGCGGTACGCACCGAGTGGGGTAGTAGGTCGAGCGCGGGCAGCACGGCGGATGGATCGCCGGGCAGCGCGGTCACCAGCAGCAGGATCTGCACTGTCACCTCCGTCCGGGGCGGCCGGTAGGCCGCGCCGAGACCGTCGCATCGCCAGCCGCCGCCGGCGAATGCGACCCGTCGATCCCGGCTGCGCTGACGGGTAGGTAAGGAGAGAGTAGCGGATCCACCCTGAGCCGCCCTCGGGTCCCGGTCCGGAATGCTCGGGTTGGCGCCTACATCGTCCAGATAATTTTCCTGCCGGAAACCGTGATCGGCGTGTTGCCCGCCGGTCTGGCACCATCGTGTCGTGTTCCCCTCCACGCCATCCGAAACCGGCCGCGACCGGCAGCCCGGACCCGGCGGTCGTGCCGACCGCGATCCGCGGAGCCACCCGGGCGGAGATCCCCGGAGCCATCCCGGCGGGCCGGGACCGAACTCGCCCTACGGCGTCCCGCGCCACCCCGCAGCGCCCGCGGACGGCGGCCGGTCCGGCGGACCGGCCGAGCCGTGGCGCGGCGGCGCCGGGCAGCCGCGTACCGAACCGGCGGAGCCGCCCGGCCGCCGGGCCGGCGCCGGCCACCAGGGCCGGGACGAGGCCACCGGGTCGCGCCGGGAAGCCGCCCCGGGCGGATCGCGCCGCGCCGACCCCCCGGCCGCCGCCGAGGACGCCAGCCAGGCGGCGGTGCCGGTACGCCGGTCGCTGTCGCTGTCCGTCGCCACCTTCGCCGCCCTGCTGGGTGCCGGACTGGTGCTCGGCGTGCACACCGCCGTACCGGGCCACCGGCTGCCGTTCGCGGTCGTCGTCTTCGGCGTACAGGTGCTCTACGTGCTGGCCTGGACGATGGCCATGCGGCCACCGGCGTTGCCGCTGGTCGCGGGCGTCGGTGTGATCGTCGCGGCCGGCGCCGACGCGGCGGCCGCGCTGCCCACGCTCGCGGTGCTGGCGCCGCTGGGGTACGTGGCCGCGGCCGGGCTGGCGGTGGCCGTGCTCGGCCAGCTCGTCCGCCGCGCCGACCGGACCCGGGTGACCGAGTCGCTCGGCGCGACCCTGCTGATCGTGATCGGGGTGGTGGCGTTCGGGACGCTCATCGTGCTGAGCCGCAAGCCGGGAGGCACCCAGGCCATCTTCGTGTGCCTGGCCGCCGCGGCGGTCGCCCTCACGGTGGCCCGCCTCGTCGACGCGGTGCTGCCGCGGCCCCGGCTCGCCCCGCAGGTGCCCCGCGGCGCCACCGGCGTGGTCGCCGGCGCCATGTGCGGCACCCTCGCGGCGGCCGTGATCGGCAGCTACCTGGTCGGGTTCCACCCCACCGGATCCGCCATTGTGGGGTTGGTCACTGCCGGCGCCGCGGTGCTGGCCGACCTCGCGGTCGGGTACGCCGAGGCCGGCCGGCTGATGGCCGGTGACCCGCCGACCCTGTGGCTGGCCCGACACATGCAGGGTCCGCTGGGCGGCTTCGCGTTGGCGGTCCCGGTCGCCTACGCCGTCACGGTGTTCTTCCTCTGATTCAATCGAGCCGCGTCCGGGTACTCAGCGACACCCGGAACGGCACCGGGACATCAGCGGCGGGAGGCGACGTGGCGGACGGCTATGCGTACGAGGAGCGCCCCCGGCGGCGTGGCCGGGGGCTCCTGATCGGGCTGCTGGTCCTGCTGCTCGTGCTGGTGGGTGCGCTGGTGGTGGCCGACCGGGTGGCGGCCGGGTTCGCCGAGCGGGCCATCGCCGAGCGGGTCCGCCAGGAGGTCACCCGGCAGGACGCCAGCGCCCAGGTCGATTCCGTCTCGGTGGGCGGGTTCCCGTTCCTCACCCAGGTGGCGTCCGGGCACTACGAGTCCATCTCGATGCGCCTCACCGAGGTGACCGGGTCCGTCGAGGGCACCGGGCTGAGCCTGCCCCGGGTCGACATCGACGCCCGGGACGTGGACGCCCCGCTGGAGACGCTGCGCTCGGGCACCGGCGACGTGACCGCGGGAACGGTGCACGGCACCGGCACGATCTCGTACGAGAGCGTGACCAAGCTGATCGACCGGCCCGGACTGAGCCTCGCCGAGCAGGACGGCAAGCTCGGGGTCACCGCCCCGGTCGACGTGCTGGGCCAGAAGTTCACCGTGCGCGGCACGGCCGACGTGACCGTCCAGGACGGCCAGGTTGCCCTCCGGTTCGAGAACCTGAGCGCCGACGAGCTGCCCGACATCCCGCTGGCCCAGGCCGCCCTGCGCAACTACGCCAACCAGATCTCGATCAAGATCCCGCTGCCGACGCTGCCGTTCCAGCTCTCCGTGAGCCAGGTCGAGCCGCGGCCGGACGGGCTGGCGGTGACGGCCGACGCGCAGAACGTCCCGCTGCGTTCCGTCGCCGGGTGAGGCGTCCACCACCCTCCCGGATCGTGGTCGGCCCTAGGGCCGGGCACGGCCGCGCTGGTAGGCTGCCCAGTCATGGGGACCTTCCTCACGAAGCGGCGCGCGGTCGACCTGTGCCGCGTGGCCACCTGCCTGTGTCGCCCCGTCCACTGACGGCGCGGCAGCTTCCGGCCGCCTGACGCGGCCGTACGGCGGGTTCAGCTCTCCCCGACTCCCGCTTCACCTCGGCACCGGCGCCGTCGCACGAACCGTGATCCATCCGTACCTGGGTCCCGCGCGTGCCGACAGACAACCGGGCAGTGACCCGCACGCGCTGGCTCACCACCACATCCGCAAGCAAGGAGTGATCTGATGAGTCGCGACACCGCACTCGTCTCGGCGGACTGGGCCGAGAAGAACATCGGTGCGCCGGGAGTCGTCTTCGTCGAGGTCGACGAGGACACCTCGGCGTACGACGGCGGGCACATCCCCGGCGCGATCAAGCTGGACTGGCGCACCGACCTGCAGGACCCGGTCCGCCGGGACTTCGTCAACAAGACCCAGTTCGAGAAGCTGCTCTCGGAGCGCGGCGTCGGCAACGACGACACCGTGATCCTGTACGGCGGCAACAACAACTGGTTCGCCGCCTACGCGTACTGGTACTTCAAGCTGTACGGGCACCGGGACGTCAAGCTGCTGGACGGCGGCCGCAAGAAGTGGGAGCTGGAGGCCCGCGCGCTGGTCACCGACCCGGTCTCCCGGCCGGCCACCCGGTACGTCGCGCAGGAGCCGGACACCTCCATCCGGGCGTTCCGCGACGACGTGGTCTCCGCGATCGGCGTCAAGAACCTGGTCGACGTGCGGTCCCCGGACGAGTACGCGGGCCGCCTGCTCGCCCCGGCCCACCTGCCGCAGGAGCAGGCGCAGCGCGCCGGGCACGTGCCCACCGCGATCAGCGTCCCCTGGTCCAAGGCGGCGAACGAGGACGGCACCTTCAAGTCCGACGACGAGCTGCGCAAGATCTACGCGGACGCCGGCCTGGACGACAGCCGGGAGACCATCGCCTACTGCCGGATCGGCGAGCGCTCGTCGCACACCTGGTTCGTCCTGCAGGAACTGCTCGGCCACCGCAACGTGAAGAACTACGACGGCTCCTGGACCGAGTACGGATCGCTGGTGGGCGTGCCCGTGGCGCTCGGCGACGAGCCCGGGGAGGCTTGAGATGACAGCTCCGACCGCGGCCGGCTGCGCCGCCCCCGACCAGGCCGCGCCCCTGCCGGCCAGCCTGGACTTGGAGAAGGAAACCGTCATCACCGGCGTGGTGAGCACCGCGGCCGGTGAGGTGGTCGGCGGCGCCTACGTCCGGCTGCTGGACGCGACCGGCGAGTTCACCGCCGAGGTGGTGACCTCCTCGGCCGGGCAGTTCCGGTTCTTCGCCGCACCCGGCAACTGGACGCTGCGGGCGCTGTCCCGGCACGGCAACGGCGACACCGCCGTCACCGCCAACCGCGGCATCAACGAGGTCGACGTCACCGTCGGCTGATCGCGACGGCGCCCGGCAGCCTGCCGCGCGGCAGCACCGCGTGAGGCAGCACCGCGTCCGGCCGCCTGCCGCGCGACAGTGCCGCCTGAGGCAGCGCCGCGCGAGGCAGCGCCCGGCGCCGGGCACGAGGAAGGGCCCCCGGCCACCGCATCGGCGGTGACCGGGGGCCCTCCCGTTCAACTCAGAGGCCGCTGGCCCGGCTGCCGCAGGCCGAGACCGGATCGAGGACGAAGTCCAGGGTCTGCACGAACCCGGCGGGCACCTGGACCCGGGTCACCTCCGGGATCCAGCCGTCCCTGGCCGCGATCACCTCGTACCGGCCGCGCGGGATCCAGTAGACGTACCGGCCCTGCGCGTCGGTGCTGAGCGTGTATCCGGTGCCCGGGTCGTTCAGCGAGTTGACCCGGATCGTGACGCTGCGCACCGGCACCCTTTCACCCGTACAGGTCTGCCCGACCACCGTGCCCTGCAGCTTGCCCCAGCTCGCCGGGGTCTGCACGTGCATGGTCACCGGGATGTCCTGGACCGGGTACGGGGTGTCCGACCGGAAGCCCAACTCGGCGGTGTACGTGCCGGGCTGGTCCACCCCGGCCTCCGCCGTGGCGGTCAGGCTGACCGTCACGGTCCTGGACGCCCCGGCCGGCACGGTCACGCTGGCCGGCGCCTCGGACAGCCAGGACACGTCGCCCTCCTCGGCACACCGGTCCAGACCGGGCAGTTGCTCGGTCTCCTTCGAACCGACGAACGAGGTCGGCGAGCCGCCGATCTTGTACGCCCCGCAGGCCGCCGCGCCCCGGTACCGGCTGAACTGGGCGTTCGGCAGGTCCTGCCAGGCGCCCGCGGCCGGGTCGTAGCCGACGGTGCGGTTGGTCACCGAGGTCGAGCCGCCGGTGACGCCGCCGGCCAGCACCAGCAGGCCGTTGGCGGTGGTGTACTGCGAACCCCACAGGTCCACCGGCAGGTCCGGCAGCGGCTCCCAGGAGTCGCCGGCCGGGTCGTACCGGTAGGCGTCGGTGTACTCGGTCTCGCCCACCCCGCCGGCGCAGTAGACGCCGCCGGAGATGCCGCCGCAGGACATCCAGGACACCACGTGCGGGTAGGCATGACCGGTGCTGAACGAGCCCGTCGCCGGGTCGAAGATCACCGTCGAGTCCGAGTCGGTGCAGCTACCGTCGGAGCAGCCACCCACCAGCACGATCCTGCCGCCGGCCACCGCCGTGCCGGCCGCGGAGCGGGGGCCGGGTTGGTGGCGCCGGAGAGCGTGCTCCACGAACCGGCGGCCGGGTCGAAGACGTCCACCGAGGCCACCGGGGTGCCGCTGGCGGCCCACCCGCCGAGAACGTACAGCTTGCCGTTCACCGCGGCGGCCGACGGCTTCGACCGGGCGGTGGGCATGTTCGGCAGGGTGGTCCAGGAGTTGTCGGCCGGGTCGTAGACGTAGGCCTTCTGCTCCTGCCCGGTGTCGGACCCGCCGCCGACCGAGTAGACCTTGCCGTCCAGCGTGGCGCCGGCGTTGTCGTACAGCTCGGCCGGCAGGTCGGCCACCCGCGCCCACGCGTCGTCGACCCGCGGTGCCGCGGCGGCGACGTTACCGGTGGCGCCGTAGCGGACCCCGGTGCGGGTCTTGCTGATCCCCTTCATCTTGTGTTCGGCCAGCGCCGCGCCGCGGTGGCCGAGCAGGTCGAACCCGCCGGGCCGCTCCAGCACCTGCACGGACGCCGCCGCGCTGCCGGTGTTGGTGACGGTCACCGTGGTGCTGCGGGTGCTGCCGTACGGCTGGTACGACTCGATGCTGGTCGGGGTCACCGTGAGGCGGCCGGCCCGCAGCGCGTAGCTGGCCCGGGTGACGCCGTCCGCGGCCACCGTCACCGTCTTGGTGGCGGTCCCGTACGGCTGCTTGGTCGCGGTGAATTGGTGCTCACCGACCTGGCTGGAGAACAGCCAGTAGAAGCCGTCGGGGATGTTCGGGTCCTCGGGCGTGGCTGCCGAGACGCCGCTGTCCGCCGGGGCGTCCACGCTGGACACCTGCACCCCGGTCAGCGGGTTGCCGGTGTTCTTGTCGGTGGTGAAGCCGACCACCAGGCCGCCGGGAGTGGCCGTGCAGTTGCGGTTGACGACCTGGACGTCGTCCACCTCCCACCACCAGTCCCAGTCGCCGACGAAGTGGAACCGCACGATCGCGCTGGCCGCCCCCGCGGCCGGGGTGAGCGGCACCTCCTCCACGCGCGGTCCACGCCGGCTGCCGGTCTGGTGCCAGACGTTGGTCCAGGTGGTGCCGCCGTCGACGGAGACGTCCACGTCCGCCGAGTCGTCGATGCCGACGGCCCGCCAGTCGCTGTTGAACCGCAGCAGCGGGGCGCCCGCGCCGGACAGGTCGATCGGCGGGCTGCGCAGGTCGGTGTCCTGGCTGCTGTCGATGCCGAGCGCGTCACTGTCCACGATGGCGAACCCGCCGTCGCCGCCGGTGAGGTTGCCCCGGCCGCCCGGGTCGTCGAACTGCCAGCCACCGCCGTCGGTCCGGTCCAGCACGGACCAGCCCGCCGGGGCGTCGGTGCCGTCGAAGGACTCCGACAGCAGCGGCGCGCTGAGGCTGCCGGAGTAGCCCGGCGCCGTGCAGGAGGCGTCCACCGGTACGGCGACGTTCACCGTCTTTTTGGCAGCCGCGACGGCCACGTCCGTGGTCACGGTCTGGTAGCCCGGGTACCGGGCCGTGGTGGTCAGCCGGTACGTCGAGTTGCCCGGAACGGTGAAGGAGAACTTGCCGTTGACCGGGTTCGTGAAGACCGGCCCGCCGGGTCGCCCGGCGACCTCGATCTTCGCGTACAGCGGCCAACCGTGCCCGGAGGCGTCGGTGACCGTGCCGGCGACCGTCACCGTCGGCGCGGCGTCCAGCGCGAAGTCGTGGGTGACCGCGCCACCCTCGGGGAGCGTGACGGTGGCCGACCGGCTGGCGTAGCCGTACGCGGCCGCGGTGATCTCGTGCTCGCCGGCCGGCAGCGTCAGCGCGTACCGCCCGTCGGCGCCGGTGGTCGAGCTGCGCCCCTCGGAGCTGACCGTGACGCCGGCGATCGGCGAGCCGCTGGCGGAGTTGGTGACCGTGCCGGTGACCCGGCCGACCGGACCGCGCGGGGCGGCCTCCACCGCCTGGTACGCGTTGAGCCGGCCCTCGCCGTACACGTTGTTGTCCTCGGCGGTGCCGCCGCAGGTGGTGTCGTCCACGTCGGTGGCGGTGTCGTCCAGCAGGCTCGCGGTGGCCGCGAGGTCGCCGCGCAGGCTGGGCGCGGCGGACCAGATCAGCGCGACCGTGCCGGAGACGTGCGGCGCGGCCATCGACGTTCCGCTGAAGTTCGCGTAGCCGTTGCCCGGCACGCTGGAGCGCACGCTGGCACCCGGCGCCGAGATGTTGGGCTTGATCCCGCCGTCCAGCCGGGACGCGCCGCGGCTGGAGAAGCTGGCGATGGCGTTGTTCGACCCGTACGCGCCGGCCGAGTAGGTGTCCGGGTAGTCACCCGGCGATCCGGCGGTGTTGCAGCCCGGGCCGTCGTTGCCGTTGGAGAACACCGGGAAGATGCCGGCGGCCCGCCACGCGGCGACCGTCTGGGCGAACCACGGGTCGTTCGGGTCGCCGCCCCAGGAGTTGTTCACGACGTCGGGGTGCAGGTCGGGCCGGGGGTTCTGGCCGTTCAGGTCGGTCGGGGCGAGGATCCACTGCCCGGCGGCGAGCAGCGAGGCGTCCGAGCAGTTGTTGCTCTCGCAGCCCTTCGCGGCGATCCACTCGGCCCCGGGTGCCACGCCGACCTGGTTGCCGGCGCCGTCGTCGCCGACCATCGTGCCCATGGTGTGCGTACCGTGGTCGTTGTTGTCGCACGGTGCCGCGCTGGGACAGACCCCCGCCGGGTCGTACCAGTTGTAGTTGTGGTCGAAGGTGCCCCCGCCGAGGTTGCCGCGGTACTTGCCGACCAGCGCCGGGTGGTCGTACTGCACCCCGCTGTCGATGCTGGCCACGACGATGCCCTCGCCGCGGTCGCCGAACTCGTCCCACACCCGGGGTGCCTCGATGTTGGCCAGGCCCCACTCCACGGCGTCGGTGCCGGCGTCGGTCGTCGCGCCGGCCTTCGTCGCGCCGGCCTTCGTCGCGCCGATCCCGGCCGCGATGGCGGCCTCCAGCGCGGTGCCCCGCTGCGGCACCTCCAGCCGGTAGGTCCGGGCCGGCTCCACCCGCTCCACGTCGGAGCGCGCGGCGATCGCGTCGAGCAGCGCCTTGTCACCGGTCACCCGGACCGCGTTGGCGATCCAGTAGGCCGTGTAGGGCGCCTTGCGCGAGTCGAGCAGCGACCGCAGTCCCGACTGGCTGCGCTGCGCGGTCTCGGTGAGCCGCCGGTGCACCTCGGTGGCGCGGGCGTCGGAGTTGCGCAGTGCGGCCACGCCGGACAGGCTGGCCCGGTCGCGCAGGTAGACGGTGAAGCTCGCGGTCCCCTTGGCCGCCACCTCGGTCTGTAGATTCTTGTTCACGATCGCGTGCGGACCGGCCGGCGCGGCGCTCGCCGCGGCCGACATGGCCGGTTGGGCGGTCACGCCGAGCAGCACGGCGGCCAACGCGGCCACCGGCCGCCGCCATGCTGCCCGGGAGCCTCGCCCGGATGATCGGATGTGCATCGTTCCTCCCCACTTCGACGGCGCCGGTCGTCCGGGCTGGCCAGCACGGTCCGAGATCCCCGCAGCGCCTCTGCTGCCATGCTCGACAGCGGCAGCCATCGTGATCAATGGACTGGCACGGCCAGTATCCGGTCGAAATTGGAGCGATCCGCCCGGCCGTTGCCCGAATCCGGACAGAGATCGGCCCTTGTCGCTGTTGACTGGCGTAGGCGGACCGCGTTGGCTGGGAGGCACGAACAGCCGCGGGAGGTTCCGTGTCGGACGGGCAACTGGCGTTGGTGGTCTGCGTCTCCCCGGATCGGGACGTCCGCGAGCGCCTGATGCGCCGGCTCGGCGACCTGGGACCGCTGGTCCTCTGCTCGGACCTGGCCGAGCTGCGGGCGATGCTCTTTCCCTCCGACGACACCGCCGCACCCGACCCGCCCGCGCCGGAACCGCTGGCGCTGCCCCCGGCGGTACCGCCGGCACCGGCACCGGCACCGGCACCGGCGCCGCCCGCACCGGCCGCGCCCGACCCTCCCGCCGCGCCGGTGGCCGGACCCGACGGTACGGACCGGGCGTCGCCATGGCCGCCCGATACGGCCCCGGCCCGGCCCGGCGTACCGGTGGTCCTCGGCCCGCTCGCCGTGGACCCGGACGGGCACCTGGTGAGCTGGCGGGGCCGGCCGCTGGCGCTCAGCAGGCTGGAACGCCAGCTACTGGCCCGGCTGGCCAGCCCGCCCGTGCAGGTGTGGACGTACGAGCGACTCTTCAGTTCGGTCTGGGGCGGCGCCTACCTGGGTGACACCGCGATCCTGCACTCCGCCGTGAAGCGGTTGCGGCGCCGGCTGCGCGCGGTGGAGGGCGGCCCGCGGGTGCAGACGGTACGGGGCGTCGGTTACCGGATCACGATCAACGACTGATCGACCAGCGACTATCGGTAAATCGGCGGTCGGCCTCTGGCGTGGGCGCTCGCCGAGCACTTCGCTCGCCACGATGTCGCGCTCGTGACCTTGGGTAGTGATCTAGATACGGCAATTGATAGGGTTAGTGCCCACTAAGGGACTGCGGTGGGAGACGCATTCATGGGGCATTTCCACGGCTTGGTGCGGCTGGTTGGACGCGCCGACGAATTGTTCGTCCGATGACCGGCCGGCCGACGGCGCGGGCAGGGTCGGAGCCCTCGGGCGGTATTCCCGACGCGGATGTCCACTCGCCGGACGGATCTGTGCGCATCATCGCTTCCCTCGGTGGGCAGATCGCGGTTCACGTGCAGGGACTGCATCGACACAATGACGAGTCACTGGCCCGGCAGGTGCGGGCGGCGGCCAGGCTCACGTTGGCCCGTCTGCAACGCTCGTCCGCGGCGCCCGGGCCGCCGGCGGTCCAGCGGGAGGCCGGGCGGTGACGTGGCGGCCGGCCCGACCCCTGACGTTCGTGGCCGTGGTCGCCATCCTGGGTCCCGGCGTGCTCGTCGCCGCGTGCCGGGGGCCGCTGCGCACCGACCGGCGGGTGCCGTCCTGTGCCGATCTCGCGGAGGCTCTGCCGCGCGCCGTCGCGGGATCGTGGACCCTCGACCGGGCCGAGCCGAATCGCGCGGTGAGCAAATCCGTCGTGGGCTGTGAATTTGACTTCCGTTCCGCTGACCAGGAATATCAGGGAACGATCGTGGTAGATATCAGTGCGGACCGCGACGGAGCCGTTCTGCGGAAGAAGGCGACGGACGGCCCGTGTTACGGCACGGCCGTGACCCAGTCGGACGGGGCTCATTACGACGTCGCGCGCTCCTGTCTGCAAAGGCTCAACGGCAAGGCCTTCGTCGGGATGTTCGTCGCCTCGGACGGCCGCTATGCGCACACGCTCACCGAGATCGGCAGCGCCACCATGTCCCAGGAGTCGGTCGCCGCCTATGCCACCACCAGCGCCCGAAGCATCATCGATCGCGCGATGACCCTCCGAGCCAGCGACTAGGAGCATCACCGTGGGAAAACTTGACCGCTACCTCGCGGACGCGGCCCGGATCACCGCCGTGGGTACCTCGGACAGCGGGTGGGTGCAGGTCAGCCGGGGCCGGGACGGCGAACTCGCCGTCAACGTCCGCACCGGCATGCTGCGCCAACTCGGCCCGGCGGAGGTGGCGGCCGAAATCCGCACCGCGCTCCTCGCGGTCGTCGCCGATCATCGGCGGCGGTACCGGCAGTTGCGCATCGACTACTTCGGCTCACCGGTCGGAGTCGAGCCGTTGCCGCCGACCGACCCAGGACCGCCGCCCGGGCCGGTCGAGTCGGCGCACGGGTCCGTCGATCCGTGGCGCGGGCGATGACCGTGACAACCGACACCAGCGCCCTGCGGGTCGAGTCCCGAGCCCTGCTTGCCTTCGGCGTCGGGCGATACCGGGACGCCGTGGTGTACAGCGCCGTCCGCCGGTATCTCGGTGATGTGGGCTCGATCCCCTCCGCGGCCTGGGGAACGCTCGACGGGATTTCCGGGAAGCTCAACCGCGACTGGGGCACGGCGCTGGCCGGCCGGCTGGCTGAGGCGAAATCCGTCGGCGACGAAACAAGCCGCATGGCGGACGGGATCATCCAGGTCGCTGCGGACTACGAAGGCACCGACCTGGCCGTCGCCACCACCTTCGCGTTGGTCAACCGGGACCTGTCGCCCTACCTGCCGCTCGGCGACGGTTACGGCACCACCGTCCGAGCCCGTCCCGGCGGCGTCGGGGTCCTGGCCGGGCCGCCGGAGCGGCGCCTACCGGACGACCAACCCGTGGTGAGGATCCCACCCGACAACGACCGCCTTCTCGCCATCCGTTCCGAAACCCTTCCCCGCATCCGGGAGGTCGAGGAACCGATCACCATCGGCAGTACCGACGGAAACGACCTGTGGTTCAGCGGCGGCCACACCACCTACTACGAGAACGGGGCGGGCGATCAGCTCGACACCTTCATCCATGAATACCGCGACATGCTGCTCCAACTCGAAGCCGTCCTGATCGAGTTGGGCACCGGCGAACGCCTCCCGTTGACCGACCTCATGATCCACGCCTGGAGGTCCGCGCCCGGGATCATCCACAACCGCGCCGATCTCGTGCACTCGGCAGCCAACACCTACGCGGAGCTGAACGCCAGGATGGGTGGCGACCTGGCGAGCCTGAACCACTACTGGGAAGGCGCCGCCGCCCAGGCCCTCGACGAGTACGCCGGCAGGGTGTCCACCTATCTGTCCCAGATCGAAGCCCAGGCGCGCTGGCTGGCCGACGAGGGCAAGAAGGCCGCCACCATGCTGGAGGGACTCCGGAACGCGTACGCCAGCCTGGGGTACCAGCACATCGACACGCTCATCAACGCGCTCAAGACGTACATCGACGCCGTCAACGGCCTCTTCGCCTCCTGCAGCAATCCGGAGAAGGCGCTGCTGGACACGGTGCACACCTTCGTCTACTACCTGCTGGACGCCGAGCGGCTGCACGTCGAGGCCATCTCCGACCTCATCAGGATCGACGAGCAGGAGCGCAAGGAGCGTCCGGACCTCGGTACCCGCGGCCACGACAGCACGCCGTTTCCCGACATCACCGTCGGTGTCGACGCCTGGGCGGACCGCCGCGGCTGGGGTCCGCGGGCAGATCTGCCGGCGGCGTGACCGGTGGCACCCGGCGCGGACCGCGCATGCCACGATTGACGGCGTGAGCACTGACGCACCGCCGGAGGCGCAGCCGGGACCGTCGGCGACCCCGCCGCGCGCCCGTCCCCGCCGCTGGATCATGCCGACCGTCGTGCTCGGCTGGGCGCTGCTGCTGGTCGTCCTGGCCTGCGTCTCGGTACGCCGGGACGCCCCGACCGTACGCGAGCAGCGGGACCTGGGCGCCGCGGCGACGGTGGCGGACCGGGCGCTCGGTGCGCTGGTCGCGGCGGCCGGCCCGGACCCGCTGGTGGAACTCGGTACGCCCCGGCTGGACCGCGGCTGCCGGCTCAGCGTGGCGCGGGACGGCGCCAGTCTGGCGCGTACCGTGACATTCCGGGCCGGCGCGGAGGATGCCGCGGAGCTGTTGGACCGGATCTCCGACGGCCTGCCGGCCGCCTACCGGGCCGGCACGCGCCCGCTGCCGGCCGGACCCGGGCCGCGGCTGCGGGCCGACGCGGGGGAGTTCGTGGCGATCACCGGCGGGGTCACCGCGCCGGGGCGGATCGAGCTGACCGTGGCCACCGGCTGCCGGCCGGACGCGTCCGCGGTCGATCTCGGACCGGCACCGGTCGCGGCGGCCCGGTCGTCGGCGCGGGGCGAACTGGACCGGGTCTTCGACGCGCTCGGCCTGGCCGCACCGGCCGACCCGGACTGGTCCAGCGCGACCTGCCCGGCGGGTGGGGCCGCGTACACGGCCCGGACCGCCGGTCCCGGCACCCCGACCGGCGGCCTGGCGGCGGGGTTGCGGTCGCTGGCCGGCGCCGGCCCCGTGCTGGTGGACACCCCACAGTCGTACGGCTATCGCGCCGGTCCGCTCGGCGTGCTGGTCGAGACCGTCGACGGCGAGACCCGGGTCGCCGTCTCGCACGGCTGTTGACGCGGGGTGCGAGCGGGACGCAAAGCCGCGCCCGGCTCCGAATCGCGCCCTGGTTGACGTGGGTCCGTGCCGCGCGGGCGGGCGGTCAGTAGACCAGCGCCTGCGCGCCGTCGGCCAGCGCCTCCTCCACGAAGGCGGCCGCCCCGGCGATCCGTACCCCGGGCAGCACGTCGGCCTCGGTGATGCCGCGTCGGGCCGCGCACTGGGTGCACGCCGTGACCTGTCCGCTGCTGAGCAGCACGTGCAACAGCTCGGCCAGCGGCGCGGAATGCGGCAGCTCGAACTCCTCCGCCCGGCCCGGGACGGCGAACCAGGTCGATTCGCCGGTCAACCAGAGCGACACCTCGGCGCCGGCCGCGACGGCCGTGGCCGCGACGGTGAACGCCTGCGCGCAGCGTTCGGGCGCGTCGGCACCGGCGGTGGCCTTGACGATCAGGGTACGTGCCATCTGGCCAGCATAGGATGGGCGCGATGGTTACCGAGATCGGGTTCGTCAGCCTGCTGGTCGCCGGGTTTGGCGCGCTCGCGGGCGGCCTGGTCTATCTGGCTGTGAAGATATCGAGAGGACGCTGGTGAGCGCGAGCACCCCGTCGGATGACAACCCGATGCAGCCTCCGTGGTTGAACGCCCCGCCGGTCGAGCCGTACCCGTTCGAGGAGACGTACAACCTGCGGGTGGGTCCGGACCTGCATCCGGCGCTGCTGGGTCTGCTGCCGTACATCGGCCGCTGGCGGGGTCGCGGCCGGGGCGGCTATCCCACCATTGAGGATTTCGACTACGCGCAGGAGATCGAGATCGCTCACGACGGGCGGCCGTTCCTGCACTACCGGTCCCGCGCCTGGCTGTTGGACGAGCAGAGCAAGCCGGTCCGGCCGTTGGGTCGGGAGGTCGGCTGGTGGCGGCCGGTGATGGACGGCGAGCGCGCCACCGACGACCTGGAGGTGCTGCTCAGCAACCCGACCGGGATCATGGAGCTGTATCTGGGCCGGGTCAGCGGTACGCGGATCGAGATGGCCACCGACGCGGTGTTGCGGACGGCCACGGCCAAGGAGGTCACCGCGGGACAGCGGCTGTTCGGGATCGTCGAGGGCGCCCTGCTCTACGCGCAGGAGATGGCGGCGGTCGGGCACGGCCTCTCGCCGCACCTGTCCGCCCGGCTGCTGCGGGTGGGCGGCTGACCGGTCCCGGTACCGGGCGCCAGGATCCCGGCGCCCGGGTGCCGGCGCGGGGCCGTCAGGCGGCGGGCGCCGGTGCGGGGAAGCCGAGCAGCGTACGGATCCGGTCGGTGTGTTTCGACGGCGGCAGCGGGATGCCGTCCAGCCGGCGGATCTCGGCCAGGCCGCGGCCGGACGAGGTGAGCCACGCCCCGCCGGTCGCCGCCCGCAGGTCGCCGGGGCTGGTCATCCGTTCGTCGGCCGCCCAGCCCAGTTCGCCGGCGTGCGCCAGCAACCAGGCGGCCGTCACACCGGGCAGCACCCCGGTGGGGCCGGCCGGCACGGTGCACAGGGTGTCGCCGTCCAGCCAGACCACGTTGGCGCTGGGTGCCTCCAGGGCGTACCCGTCGGTGGAGACCCAGAGCGCGTCGTCCACGCCGTTGGCGGCGGCCCACCGCCGGCTGGCGGCGTTCACCGCCGCGGCGAGGGTCTTCTGCCCGGCCAGCAGCCAGGGCAGGTCGCGGCGGGCGGTGGCGGTGACGCCGAGCGGCAGGGTGCGGACCGTGACGCCGTCCCGGCGGGCGCGGATCGCGGCCGGTGGCACCGTGGTGATCACCACGGCCACCGCGGGTGTCCCGTCGGCGGGGCCGCGGGTGCAGGTCAGCCGGGCCGTGCCCTCGATCCCGGCCGGCCACCGGGCGCAGGCCGTGGCCAGCAGCTCGACCAGTTCCGCGACCGGCGGCAGCGGCAGGTCCATGGCGGCGGCTCCGGTGGCGAGCCGGGCCAGGTGTTCGGCCACCAGCCACGGCTGACCGTCCCGGACGTGCAGGGTCTCGAACAGCCCGTCGCCGAGCAGTCCCCGGTCGTCGGCGCGCACGACCGGCTCGCCGGCCGGCACGAGTCCCCGGCCCAGCACCGCGACGACCTGGCTACCGGACATCCGGCCGATGGTAGCCGGCGAACTATGCTCGGAGCGTGTCCGAAACGCACCTTGCCGAACTGCTGCGATCCCGAGGTCTGCGGCTGACCGCCCAGCGGCAGCTCGTTCTGCGTGCCGTGCACGAGTTGGGGCATGCCACCCCGGAGCAGGTGCACACGGCCGTCCGCGGGATGGCGGCCGGAGTGAACATCACCACCATCTACCGGACGCTGGAGCTGTTGGAGCGGCTGGGGCTGGTCCGGCACACCCACCTGTCGCACGGGGCACCGACGTACCACGCGGCCGACGACGACCAGCACGTGCACCTGGTCTGCCGGTCCTGTGGCACGGTCGACGACATGGACCCGGAGCTGCTGCGCCCGGTGGCCGACCGGCTGCTGGCCGAGCGCGGTTTCCAGGTGGACATCGGGCATGTGGCGCTCTTCGGCGTCTGCGGAAACTGTGGGGAGTAGTGATGATCGAGCTGTCCGGAGCGGTGGCGGTGGAGGCGATCGACGAGCGGACCCGGGACCGGCCGGATCCGGAGCACGCGGCGGCCGGCGTCGGCTCGGTGGCGGCGCACTACGGCGATCCGCTGCGGGAGCAGCGGCAGGCGGCGACCGATGTGGCGCTGGTCGACCGCTCACACCGCGGGGTGCTGGCGGTGCCCGGCGAGGAACGCGCCGGTTGGCTGCACACGCTGACCTCCCAGCACCTCGCCACGATCGCGGCGGGGGAGGGTTCGGAGCTGCTGGTGCTGTCCCCGCACGGGCACATCGAGCAGCACGCGATGGTGGCCGAGGACGGCACGACGACCTGGCTGGACACCGAGCCGGGGGATGCCGCCGGGCTGCTGGACTACCTGCTCAAGATGCGGTTCTTCACCCGGGTCGACCCGGCGGACGTGACCGCGCAGTGGGCGCTGCTGTCCCTGGTCGGCCCGCGGGCCGCGGCCGCCGCGGCGGCGCTCGGCGTGGCGGACCTGGCCGCGCCGGATCTGGTCGAGGTGCCGGCCTCGAAGTTCGCCGCCGGCTCCGTGCCGGCCCGGCCCACCTCCCGGTACGACGTGAGCCAGCTGCCCGGCGGTGGTTGGGCGCGCCGGGTCCGCCTCGGCGTGGACCTGCTGGTGCCCCGTGGTCGGATCGACGAGGTGGCGGGGACGCTGCGGGAGGCCGGCGTGCCGGCGGCCGGGCTGTGGGCGTACGAGGCGTTGCGGGTGGCCGCCCGGATTCCGCGGGTGGGCCGGGACACCGACCACCGGACGATTCCGGCCGAGGTGGATCTCGTCGGACCGGCCGTGCACCTGGAGAAGGGCTGCTACCGGGGCCAGGAGACGGTGGCCCGGGTGCACAACCTGGGCCGGCCGCCCCGCCGGCTGGTCCTGCTGCACCTGGACGGCTCGGCCAGCGACCGGCTGCCGGAGTCGGGGACGCCGGTGACCACGGCGGGCCGATCGGTCGGCTTCGTCGGTTCGGCGGTGCAGCACTTCGAGCTGGGTCCGATCGCCCTCGCGGTGCTCAAGCGGAACGTCGCGGACGACGCCCCGTTGCTGGTCGGCGAGGTGGCCGCGGCGATCGAGTGACCGGCGATCGAGCGACCGGCGGCCCGGGGACCGGCGGCTAGGATCCGGCCATGACGACAGGGACGTTGATCACGGTGGCACCGACCGGTGCCGAGTCGACCAAGGCGGACGTACCGGCGCTGCCGGTCACCCTCGACGAGTTGGTGGGCACCGCCAAGGAGTGCGAGGCGCTGGGCGCCGCCGTGATCCACGTACACATCCGGGACGGCGAGGCCCGGCCGACGCTGGACCTCGGCCGGCTGCGCGACACCGTGGCGGCGCTGCGCGAGTCCACCGACCTGGTGGTGCAGCTCTCCAGCGGCGGCGCGGTGACCGACCCGGAGCGCGACCGGCTGGCCGTGCTGGACGCCGGGCCGGAGATGGCCTCCTGCACCATGGGCACGGTCAACTTCGGCGACGACGTGTTCCTCAACCGCTGGGAGTTCATCGTCGACCTGCACACCCGGATGCAGGAGCGCGGGGTGGTCCCCGAGTACGAGATCTTCGACCTGGGTCACCTCACCGCGTTGCAGCGGCTGCTCGGCAGGTACGGCCTGCCGGCCGGCGGACACGTGCACGTCGACTTCGTGATGGGCGTACCGGGTGGCATGCCGGCGAGCGCGGCGGCGCTGGTGGCCTGCTGCCAGGCGCTGCGCGACCTGCCGGCGGGGACGACCTTCTCGGCCACCGGTATCGGCCGCGGCACGATCCCGGTGATCCTCGCGTCGCTGTCCGCGGGCGGCCACCTGCGGGTGGGGATGGAGGACACCGTCACGTACGCCAAGGGCCGTCCGGTGGAGTCGAACATGCAGCTGGTGGCCCGCGCGGTGGCCTTCGCCCAGCTCGCCCAGCGGCCGCCGGTGACCCCGGGCGAGGCCCGGGAGCTGCTGGGCATCCCCGCCCGGGGCTGACGGCCGGACGCCGGTCGGTAACGTTCGGCACCGTGTACAACACTTACCAGGGCGGTGTGCCGCTCGCCGAGGTCGTCCGGTCGGGGTTCGTGGAGGGCATCCACCGGGGTTCGGTGGTGGTGCTGGACGCGGCCGGCTCGGTGCTGGCGGCGGCCGGCGACGTCACCGCGCCGATCTTCCCCCGCTCGTCCAACAAGCCGATGCAGGCGGCCGGCATGATCGCCGCCGGTCTCCGGCTGGCCGACGCCGCGGATCTCGCGCTGGTCGCGGCCAGCCACCACGGGGAGGACTTCCACGTGCGCCGGGTACGCGAGCTGCTGGCCGGCGCCGACCTACCGGACTCGGCGTTGCGCTGCCCGCCCGATCTGCCGATCGCCGGGTTGGCCCGCGCGGCGCTGTACCGGGCCGGCGGCGGACCCGGGCGGGTGTACATGAACTGCTCGGGCAAGCACACCGGGATGCTGCTCACCTGCCAGGAGAACGGCTGGCCGGTGGACGGGTACTGGCGGCCCGAGCATCCGGTGCAGGAGCGGATCCGGGCGGCCGTGCAGGAGTACGCCGGGGAGCAGGTGGCCGCGGTGGGGGTGGACGGCTGCGGGGCTCCGGTGCTGGCGCTCTCGCTGACCGGACTGGCCGCCGCCTTCCTGCGCCTGGTGCACGCCGATCCGGGGTCGGCCGGGCGGACCGTGGCGGATGCGATGCGGGCGCATCCCGAGCAGGTGGCGGGGACGCTCGCCGAGGACACCCGGCTGATGGCGGGGGTGCCGGGGCTGCTGGCCAAGGGCGGGGCCGAGGGAGTACAGGCGGTGGCCGTGCCGGGGGTCGGCGCGGTGGCGCTCAAGATCGACGACGGTGCGGGCCGGGCTCGGATGCCGGTGCTGGCCGCGGCGCTGTCCCGGCTCGGGGTGCGGGCGCCGGTGCTGGACGAGCTGGCCGCCGGCACGGTGTACGGCGGCGGCGAGCCGGTGGGCAGCGTGCGTCCGCTCTGGTGAGCGGGTGGGTCCGGGCTGATCCCGTCCGGCCGGAGTGACGCCGCTAACTCCTGCAAGCATTTTGCTTGCAGGAGTTAGCAGGCGGTGGCTAGCGTGGGGGCATGGCCACACCCAAGGACCTACCCCGGGACATCGGGGGGTTCATCCGCGACCTGCGGCGCAGCGCCCAGATCTCGCTGCGGCAGCTCGCCGAGCAGACCGGGGTCAGCAACCCGTACCTGAGCCAGATCGAACGGGGTCTGCGCAAGCCGAGCGCCGAGGTGTTGCAGCAGATCGCCAGCGCTCTACGGGTCTCGACGCCGGCCATGTACCTGCGGGCCGGTCTGCTCGACGACAAGGAGGGCCAGGGCGTGCTCGCGGCCATCGCGACCGACCCGGACCTCACCATGCCGCAGAAGCAGTCGCTGAGCCAGATCTACGAGACCTTCCGCCGGGAGAACGCCCGGCACACCGGGACCGACACCGACACCGGGACCGACACCGGGACCGACACCGACACCGGGACCGGGACCGGCACCGGCACCGGCACCGGCACCGACGCCGGGGCCGCCCCGGCCGGTGCCGCCGCCGCGGGGCCGGTACCGGCCGAGCCGGACCCGACCGCGGAGGTGCTCGACTCGGTCGCGGTGACCGAGGCCGGCGCCGCGCCGTCACCGGCCACCGGCACCCCGGCGGAGAAGGCCGGAACGCCGGATGTCCCCCAGCCACGACCACCCGCCGGACGACCACCCGCCGGGCGGCCCGCAAGCCGGACCAGCCCAGCCGCGAGGCCGCCCGTGCGGCCGATGAGGAGGAGTCATGAACCAGCCCAGGACCAGCCGCATCCCCGCGCCCTTCTACGCCGCCGCGGGCGCCGGCGAACTCGCGTACGAATCGCTGCGCCGCCGCCTCCCGGCGGTCGTCACCACGTTGAGCGGCCGTGCCACCAGCACCGGAAGCGAGCTGCGGCAGCGGGCCACCGAGTCGATCCGTACGGTGAACCGGACCGCCACCGACACCGCGCAGACGCTGCGCGGCCGGTCCGCCGACATCGACGTCGACCGGCTGCGGGAGGTGGCCATCCGCAACGCCGCGGTGGTGCTCACCAACGCGCAGGCCGCGCAGGAACGGGCCGCCGCCGCGTACTCCGCCCTGGTCGCCCGCGGTGAGCGGGTCATCGGCGCCGGCGTGGTCCAGGCCGCCGACACCGTGAACGCCGACCTGGCCAGCACCGAGGTCGCCGAGGTGGGCGCCACCCCGGCCACGGTGGCCGAGACCGCGCCGGCCGAGGCCGCGTCCGCCGCGACCGCGCCGGCCGCGACCGCGGGCGGGACCGCCGCGACCGCGTCGGCCAAGCGGACCCGGACCGCACGCGCCGGCAAGCCGGCCGCCAAGGCCACCGCCGCCGACGCCAAGCCGGCGGCCAGGAGCACCGCCGCCAGGTCGAGCGGTACGGCGAAGCGCGGCCGTCCGAGCGCCAAGTAGCCCGCGCGGTCGAACTCACCACGGCCCCGGGTCCGTGCCACGTGGCACGGACCCGGGGCCGTCGACATAAGCTTGCCGGCATGGCATCAGCCGCGCCGCTGTTCTACCTGTCCGTCGTGAGCATCATCAATCTGGTGCTCCTGGTCTTCGCGCTCGTGGTCGAGAGCGTCGCCTTCGTGCACTGCCTCACTCAACGCTCCGACGCGTTCCCCGCGATCGGCACCCTGCCGAAGGGCGCCTGGCTGGCCATCCTGGGCCTGTGCCTGGTGCTGACCCTGCTGTTCTTCGGGCCGATCAGCATCTTCGGCCTGATCGGCATCGCCGCCGCGCTGATCTACCTGCTCGACGTCCGGGTCGGTCTGCGCGACATCACCGACGGCAAGGGCTTCTGGTGAGGGATTTCCGCTGGCCACCGCCGCCCGACGGCGGACCGCGGACGGACGGTCCGGGGCCAACGGCCCCGCGGAACGGTCGACCCAGCCTGCCCGAACCCCCCACCGAAATCGTCGCCACCCCACACGAGGTACGCCTCGAACGGCTGGTCACCGGCGCGGGTGAGCCGGTGACCGTGTTCGCGCACGGGCTCGGCCAGGGCATCGCCACCACCCGGCCGCTGGGCAGCGCGGTGGACGGTACGAAAATCTTCTTCCAGTTCCGCGGCCACGGGCGGTCCGACGCGCCCGCCGGGCCGTGGGGCTACCCCGAGCTGGCCCGGGACCTGCGGGCGGTGGCGGACCTCGGCCAGGCCACCCGGGCCGTGGGCGTGAGCCTGGGCGCCGGTGCACTGTGCCGGCTGCTGGTGGAGAGCCCGCAACGCTTCGAGAAGGTGGTGCTGTTCCTGCCGGCCGTGCTGGACCGGCCCCGGCCGACGGCGGCCCGGGAACGCCTCACCGAACTGCTCGACGCCATCGAGGACGGCGACCCCGCGACAATCGCCGAGGCCGTGTCGTACGAGATCCCGGTGGCGCTGCGCAACACCCCGGCCGGATGGGCGTACCTGCGCCAGCGGCTCGACCAGTTGACCCGCGACGGCCTGGCCCCGGCCCTGGCCGGCCTGCCCGACCAGGTCGCGGTGCGCAACGCGGCGGCGCTGGCCGCCGTGACCGCGCCGGTCCTGGTGATCGGCGCCCAGGGTGATCCGCTGCACCCGGCCGAGGTGGCCGAGCAGGTCGCCGCCGCGCTGCCCGCGGCCACCCTGCACGTGTACGACCGGCCCGGTGTGCTCTGGACGCACCGCGCCGACGTACGGGAACGCATCTCGGCGTTTCTCAACGCGTAGGCTCCGTTGCCATGGGCGTCACCCGGCACGGCCACACCCACCGGCTCGACCTCGCCGACCCCACCCTGCGGGAGTGGGGGTGCACGGTGGTCTCCAGCGACCCCGAGCAGGGCATCGTGCTGGACCGCTCGGCGTTCTACCCGGGTGGTGGCGGACAGCCGCCGGACCACGGGGTGCTGCTCTGGCAGGGCGTACAGACCCGGATCGTGGGCACCCGCAGGGGTGACGAGCTGTACCTGATCCCGGCCGAGGACGATCCGCTGCCGCCGGCGGGTACGGCCGTGACCGGGGCGGTCGAGGACGGGCGGCGGACGCTGCTGATGCGTACCCACTCGGGCCTGCACGTGCTGTGCGGCGTGGTGTTCCGGGACTTCGGCGCGCTGGTGACCGGCGGAAACATGGAGCCGGGCGAGGCCCGGATGGACTTCAACCTGCCCGAGGTGCCGCCGGACTTCAAGGCCCGGATCGAGGAGTTGGTCAACACCGAGGTCACCGCCGACCGCTCGGTGGCGGTCCGGGTGCTGCCCCGGGCCGAGGCCCTGGCGTTGCCGGACATCATCCGCACCCAGTCCAACCTGATCCCACCGGAGGAGCAGGAGGTCCGGATCGTCGACATCGTGGGCCTGGACGTGCAGGCCGACGGCGGTACGCACGTCGCGTCCACGGCCCAGATCGGCAGGGTCCAGGTGGTCAAGGTGGAGAGCAAGGGCCGGGCCAACCGCCGGGTCCGGGTACGCCTGGCCGGCTGAACTTCGCAACTCGATCGCCCGTCGGGCTCGCCGAGGTGAGCCGGGTTCCTGAGCTGAACCGAAATTCTCGGCGCCGCGCTCAACCTTTCCGGGCGTGCCCGGGTCTTCCTCAGCGAACAGAACGGATGCGAGGAGGGCAGGGTGGCCGACGACGGGTTCCGCGAGTTCGTCGAGGTCCGGTACGCGGACCTGCTGCGGACGGCGTACCTGCTCACCGGCTCCCGGCATGCGGCCGAGGACCTGGTGCAGAGCGCGTTGATCCGGGCGATGCGCCGGTGGTCGCGGGTCGAGGAACCGATGGCCTACCTCCGGCAGATCATGGTCAACGAGCGGGTGAACCTGTGGCGCCGGCTGAGTTCCCGGGAGTTCCTGGCCGGGGTGACGGGTTCCTGGCGGCTGCGCGACGCGCCGGCCCGCGACCTGGCCGAGGACGTCGCGCAGCGCGACGAGGTGCTGGCCGCGTTGCGCGGCCTGCCGCCACGGATGCGGGCGGTGCTGGTGCTGCGCTATTGGAACGACCTCAGCGAGGCTCAGATCGCCAGCACCCTCAACTGCTCGGCCGGGTCGGTGAAGAGCCAGTTGTCCCGCGGGCTGGCGCGGTTGCGCAGGGCGCTTTCTCAGCCTGGCGACCCGCCCGGCAACGGCCCGTTCCCGAGCGATCCGATCCGTCCGGTCGGACGGCAGTCGGATCCGCAGACATCCGTCGGAGCGAGCGGGAAGGTGTGAACGGTGGACGATGAACTGCGACAGGCGCTTGCCGGACTGGCCGAGCCGGTCGTGCCGCGTCCCGACCCGTACCGGCGGCTGCTGGCGCGGGTACGGCGACGCCGGCGGCGGGTTGCCCTGGCCGCGGTGGCAGGATTCGCAGCAGTGCTGACGGCGGTGCCGGTACTCGGCGGTGGAGGGCTCACGGACCTGCGACGGGCGGCCGCATCACCGGCACCGGGCAGGTACCAGCCGCCGAGCCGAATCGACACGCCGATGGTCCGACGCCTGCTGGATTCGCCGACCCGGGGCAACCTGGCCGACGACTACGCGCTGATCGCCGAGATCGAGCGGCGATATCGGGACGCCCGGGTGAGGCTGCTGGTCGATCCGGCGCTGGATCGGGTCAGGGTGCTGTTCGCACAGGACGTCTCGGGGACGCGGATCGTGGTGGTGGCGTTCCGGAACGAGAATCAGGCGGTGATCCGTACCGGTTGGGGCGCCCCGGGCGCCTCCGGCGCCGACCTGGTGAACGAGACCGGTACCCCGGATCAGGCCCAGGAACTGACAGCCGTCGTCTACGGCCGCCGATGGTCGGCGGTCGCGGACCGGGACGGTGTCGCGTTCGGCCTCGCCCCGGCGGGGTGCGTCGCGGAGACCTCCAGCAACGGGCAGATCACCGAGTCCGGTTCGGTGGCGCGGACCTGGCACGCCACGTCGGGTGACGGCTTCCTGACCTGGTACGCGGGACAGCCGGACGCGCGGTGGCGGTTCAGTTGCGACGGTGCCGTCCGGTACGCCGGTCCGGCCGTGCCTGCTGAAATGCGGGTCGCGATTCCCTTGGCGGTAGCCACCGCTCAAGGCGGCCCGGACACCGGAGCAATTGCGATGACCGTCCTGTCCGAGAGGATGTCGAAGGCTGGCCTGAGCGGCGGGGCCGAGCCCCAGCTGGTGTGGGCGGGACGGCTGCCGGACTGGTCCGTCGGCGGCCCCGGGGCGGTGCTGGTCCGCTCGTGCTTTCCCACCGGGGGATGCGCCGGGCTGCTGCGGACCGGAGTCGCGGGATCACCGACCGGCACGTGGGATACGTCGGGGATTGGCCAGCCCGACCTGATGGTGGTGCGGCTGCCCGGGGTGGGTGCCGCGGGGGTGCTGGTGGCCGGCCCGCCGGCGGCTGCCCGCGCGGAGTTGCTGGACGAGCGGGATGATGTGCTGGCCGGCGGTGATCTCGACGCCGGGGCCGGTGCGCTCCTGGTGGATCCTCGGCAGGTCGTCCGGGTGCGGCTCTATGACCAGGTGGGATCGCTGGTGCGCGATGTGCAGGTACGGCCGCAGGTCGCGGCGAGCAACTTCGGCGAGCCGGACATCCGCTGATGACGACCAAGGGCCACCACGTTGTCGCATCGGGCGTCGGCGATGATGGTGGCGCGGCTGCTCGCGTCCCGGTCACCCGTCAAGCGAACCGCGACCACCAGGAGGTGTGCCACCTTGAGGGCCACGACCACCGCCCGGACTCTCGGTGTACGCGAAAATTGGGAACCTGTGGCTGGCGATGACTGACTCGCGGGCGCTGCCGTAACCGGTCCCCGGCCGGAGACGTCTCCGGCCGGGGACCGGCGGACCTCAGCCCTGCACCCGGTGGGTGCTCCAGAAGGAGGTCAGGTCGGTGCTGGTGGCGGCCTGGGCCGCGGCCTTGAAGTCTGCCACGGTCGAGATGCCGTACCAGTGACTCTGCGCGTAGTTGCGCATCATGGTCGTCATGGCGGCGTCACCCAGCAGGCGACGCAGGTCGTGCAGCACGCACTTGCCGTACGTGTAGATGACCGTCGAGTAGCGGCTGGAGTGGGTGTCCCAGTAGCTCATCGGGTTGGTGATCATCTCGGCGGACGAGGACCACCGGACGTTGTTCCAGCAGTTCGTGCCGGTGATCCCGCGTTGCAGGTCGGTGGCGTAGTCGGTGAAGCCCTCGTCCAGCCACGGGGTGTTGTACTCGTCGTCGCCGACGATGCCGTAGAACCACTGGTGGCCGAGTTCGTGGACGACGGGGGTGACGCTGGGCTGCGAGAGCACGAAGCCCGGGTACTCCATGCCGCCGAACCAGAAGTTGTTGTGCAGCACCAGGTCCACCTCACCGTACGGGTAGGCGCCGAACCGCGAGCCGTGGCCGTCCATCGCGGACGCCGCGGTGGACTGCATGCTCGCCGCGGTGCTGCTGGAGACGCCGGAGGTCCACCAGGTGTTGACCTTCACCCCACCGGACGAGGTGGTGGTGGAGCGGTTGAACGGCCCGGCACCCCAGGCGAACTCGCGGACGTTCGTGGCGGTGGCGGTGGTGACCGTACGTCCGGACGAGCCGGGCGTGTCGGTGGCGGTGCCGGTGGCCGGCGTGAGGACCGTGCTCGGGTGGTCGAGCGCGACGGTGTAGTTGCTGGCCAGCTGGTAGAAGCTCTCCCCGTTGTTGGTGTACGGGTCGAGGTGCCAGCCGCTGCCGTCCCGGACCGCCAGCACCGGCAGCGCGTTGCCGATGAAGCTGTACGACCCGTCCCGGCCGAACCGGTCGCTGCCGTTGGGTACGGCGATCGACAGGTCGAAGCCGATGGTCGCGGTGCCGCCCTGGGCGAGCGGCGAGGGCAGTGTCACCTTCAGCGCGGTGCAGCCGACCTCCAGCGCGCCGGCGGTGCCGCCGGTGACGTTGCTGACCCGGATCGGCTGGTTGCCGGGGCAGCTGCCGTGGTAGTTGTCCCACAGCCGAAGGTAGACCTCGGCCAGCGCCACCGCCGACGGGTTGCTGAACCGGATGCTCTCGTGGCCGCTCCAGTTCGCGCCGGTCGAGTCGCTGGTCAGGTTGACGGTGTAGGTGCCCTGGTTGGGCGTGCGGGTGGCGTCCGTGCCGCCGCCGCCACCGTCGCCGGAGACGGACAGTGCGAGGTCGTCCAGCACGAAGCTGGTTTGCAGGCTGGCGTCCTCCACCCCGGTGAAGCTGAGCGTCGCGGACTGGCCGGCGTATCCCGACAGGTTGAGGGTCCGCTGGACGTACCCGCTGGCGGCGTCCAGGTTGGAGTAGGTGGCCAGGGTGGTGTCGCCCAGCTTGACGGTGAGCCGGTCGTACGCCGTGGATCCGGTCTCGGCGGTGTCGATGTGCAGCCAGAAGCTGAGGGTGGCGGTGGTGCAGTCGGCCGGCAGGCTGACCGCCTGGGACAGCGTGTCGGTGTGCCGGCGGCCGTACCCGTCCAGCCAGGCAACCTGGCTGCCGCCGTGGGCCGGTTGCTGCGTGAAGCTGCCGATCACACCCGATGCGGCGGTCCAGGAGGTGCCGCCGCTCTCGAAGCCGGGGTTGCCGAGCAGTTGGCCGGGCGTACACGCCGCCGCCAGGCCGCTGGCCTGGCCGGTCGTGGTGGTGGCCTGGCCGGTGGTGGGGGCGGCGGTGGCGGGTTGGGCGGCCAGCGCCGGCAGGCCGGCGGTGACGATCGCGAGGACGGCGGCGGCACGGATTCTCCGCCGGAGTCTGGTACGGACCATGGGGCAGCTCCTGAGGTTGGGAGGCGGCGCCGGAAGATCGGGTTATATCTACCCACGCCGATGTTTCTGAGCAGAGACAACCATGAACCGATCGGGGCCGTCAGCGGCCGTTCGGCCGATGGCGCAACCGCCTCGCCACGTACCGTTATCTGAGGCCCGCGATGATCCGTTCCTGGAGGTCCTGCCAGACGATGCCGGCCTCGGCGAAGCCCGCGTCCTGTAGGGCGGCCTCGTGGAAGTGGTGGGTGGCCATCGCCCAGTCCCGTGCCCCTTCGGGCCAGAGCGTCGCGCGCAGGGCGAACGCGTCGGCGAGCGCCGGCTCGGCGGCCGCGGCGTCCCACCACGCCTCCCAGGACTCCGCGCCGGCTCCCAGCGCGCGGTTGCGTCGGTGCAGAGCCAGGGCGTCGCACGCCTGCCGCAGCCGGCTCTGCGCGGGGTGGGGTAGGTAGTCCGCGTTGAGCAGGACCCCGCCGGGGCGCAGCAGTTCGTACGCCCGGCGGTAGGTCGCGACGAGGGTGGCCGGGTCGAGCCAGTGCAGGGCGGTGCTGGAGAGCACCGCGTCGAAGGTGCCGGCGGCGCTGTCGGCGCCGAGCGCGGCGGTCCAGTCCGGGTCCCGCAGGTCGGCCCGCACCCAGCGGAGACGGCCGTCCACGTCCCCGAGGGCGCCCCGGCCGATGGCCAGCAGGACGGGGTCGATGTCGACGGCGACCGATCGTGCCTTGGGCAGCCGGTGCAGCAGGCGGGCGCTGATCGCACCGGGTCCGCAGGCGAGATCGAGGACGGTGGGGTCGTCGCCGGGTCGCAGGTGGGTGAGCACCTCGAACATCACGTCGTAGACCCGGTCCCGATGCTCGATGTAGACGGTCTGCTGGGCGTCCCAGCGGTCGAGCAGCTCGCGCCACGGGCCGGCCTGGTCGCGGATGGTCACGGGACTTCCTCCCTGAGCGCCGGTACGGGTGTCGCGGCCGGGTCGGTGTCGTCGGACCCGGTGTCGGGCAGGCGGGAGAAGCCGAGGTGCACTCGCCCGGTGTCCGGGTCGACCCAGCGGTGTGACCGGACCCCGAAGACCTCGGCCACGAGGCCCGGGGTGAGCACCTGCTCCGGCGGCCCGTGGGCGACGACCCGTCCGCCGTGCACGATGTAGAGGCGGTCGCAGTGCCCGACCGCCAGGGCGAGGTCGTGCATCACCGTCAGGGTGGTGACGCCGGTCGCCCGGATCAGGGCGAGCAGTTCCAGTTGGAACCGGATGTCCAGGTGGTTGGTCGGTTCGTCGAGCACCAGCAGCCGTGGTTGCTGGGCCAGCGCCCTGGCCAGCAGGACCCGTTGCTTCTCCCCACCGGAGAGGGTGTCGAAGTCCCGCCCGGCGAACGCCCGCATGCCGGTCCGGTCCAGGGCCTGTTCGCAGATCCGCCGGTCCGTGCCGGTGTCCCGGTCCAGCGCCCGCTTGTGCGGGTTGCGGCCCATGGCGACCACGTCGGCCACCTTGAGGGTGAAGTCGGCCCCGGTCTCCTGCACCACCACGGCGGTGCGCTGCGCGGACTCCCGGGCGCTGATCTTCCACACGTCGCTGCGGTCGACCCGTACCGCGCCGACGGCCGGTCGCAGGGCGCGGTAGATCACCCGCAGCAGCGTGGACTTTCCACTTCCGTTCGGGCCGACGATGCCCACCAACTCCCCGGCACCGACCGTCAGGCTCGCCCCGGACACGATCGGGGTGTTGCCCAGGGTCACGGACACGCCGTCGACGACAACCCTCGAGTCGCTGGTCACCCGAATCGTGCCTCCCGACCCGCCTCGCGTTGGCGCAGCATCCAGATGAAGAACGGCACCCCGAATATCGCGGTCACGATCGAGAGCGGCAGGTCGGTCGGGGCCAGCACGGTACGGGCGGCGAGGTCCATCAGGACGAGGAAGGCCGACCCGGTCAGCGCGGCCACGGGCAGCAGCCGCCGGTGGTCCGCGCCGACCAGCATCCGGCAGGCGTGCGGGATGATCAGTCCGACGAACGCGATCGCGCCGCTGACCGCGACCATCACGCCGACCAGCAGCGACGTGACCACCAGCATCCGCATCCGGAACCGGGACACGTCCAGCCCGAGCGAGACGGCGGTCTCCTCGCCGGCAAGCAGCGAGTTCAGCGGTCGCGCCTGGGTGAGCAGGTACAGCGTGCCGGCCAGCACACCGGCCGCGGGAATGCCCACGTCGTGCCACTGCGTCGCGCCCAGGCTGCCGAACAGCCAGACCAGCACGCCCTGTACGTCGTACGGGTTCGCGTGCAGCAGGAGCAGCCCGTAGAGGGCCTGGAACAGGTACGCCAGCGCCACCCCGGCCAGGATCAGCCGGAAGGGGGTGACCCGTCCCGCGCGGTTGGCCAGCAGGTAGACCAGCAGGGTGGCGATCAACGCACCCACGAACGCCGCCGAGGACAGGCCCAGCCCGGCGACGGCCGAGGCGCCGAGCACCAGCACCAGTACGGCGCCGAAGGCGGCCCCCGAGGAGACACCGAGCAGGTACGGGTCGGCCAGGGGATTGCGGACCACCGCCTGCAGGACGACGCCGACCACCGCCAGTCCCGCCCCGACCACCGCGCCGAGCAGGGCACGGGGCAGCCGGATCTGCCACACGATCTGGGCGAACACCGGGTCGCGCGGCTTGGCGAACCAGGCCGGGGAGAGGTGGTAGAGCACGGTCTGCACGGTGTCGCGTACCGGGATCCGCACCGGGCCGAGGCAGGTCGCCAGGATGACCGCGGCCAGCACGGCGGCGCCCAGGGCGAGCAGGATCACCGCCCGGCGGGCCGGTCCGGACGCGACCCGGGTGATCGGGGTCGCGTCCGTCCGATCGGTGTCCGGCGCCAGCGCGGTCATGTCCCGGCCGCGGAGGTGGCCGGCGACCCGGCCGGCTGGTCGGCGAAGGCGTCCGGGTGCAGCGCCCGGGCCAGGTTCTCGATCACGTCGACGTACCGGATGCCCGGGGTGTTGGCCGTGTCGTAGGTCAGGCCGAACCGTCGGTCCTTGCTGGCCTGCATCTCCGGGAAGGTGCGGAACAGGTAGTCGGCCTTGGCCTGCGCGTCCTGGTCGTAGTTCGGGCTCGCGTCGACCAGGAAGAAGTCGGGATTCTTCGCGGCCGCCGTCTCCCGGGAAACCTCAAGGAAGCCCCGGCGCCCGCCGCCGATGTCGCCGAACACGTTCTTTCCGCCGGCCAGCCGGATCATCTCGTCGACGTACGCGTCGCGGGTGCCGGTGTAGATCGGACCCTCGCCGCCGTAGTAGAAGAACACCGGCACCGGCTTGCGGCCGGCGACCCGGTGCTGCACGTCGGCGACGCGCGCCTTCAGCCGGTCGGCCAGGGCGTTCGCCCGGTCCTCGATGTCGAAGATGACGCCGAGATCCTTGAGGGCCCGATAGGTGAAGTCGACGCGGATCGGCTCCTCGTTGGGGCACACCAGGGCGTACACGTTCGCGCCGATGTTCTTGAGGTCGTCGACCGTGGCCAGACCCGAGGCGAGTTGTTCGGGTCCGCCGTACTCGGAGTTCACGTACGCGAAGAGCAGGTCGGGCCGCAGCGCGAGCATCTCCTCCTTGCCGACCGGTACGTAGCTGTCCGGGCTCTTGTCCGGGACGCGCGCGAAGTCGGCGGCCTGCTCGGGCAGGGGGTCGTCCATCGGCTTGATCTGGGCGATGGCCCGATCGCCCAGTCCGAGCTCGAAGAAGAGCTCGGCCGCCGGCTGGAAGCCCAGATAGACCCGGCTGGGCGCCTTGTCGAACGTCACCTTGCGTCCGCAGTTCTCCACCGTCACCGGGTAGTGCCCGGATGCCGCCGAGGAGGACTGCGCCGTCGTCGGGTCGTCGTCCACGGCGCACCCGGCGACCAGGACGGTCAGCAGCGCAAGCGCGGCGACGGGCGCCCGCCGGGTCGGCCGACCCCTGCCGGCCGGCGTCGCGATCCTCGGGCGACCATTCATGAACCAACCTCCAGCGTCTCGTCACGACCCCGATAGCGGGGAACGGACCGGCCGTCGCGGGGACCGGACCGGGGCCGGACCGGCCGTCGCCGGGGCCGCAGCGGCCACCGGCGCGTCCGCGATCGGGCACCTCGTATGTCGCCCGGCCCGGGTGCCGAGTTCCGCCGGAGCTGCTTTGTGATCGGCATCACACCATCGGGTCACCCGTCGGCGGGGGCGTCACGGGCTGCCCCGCCGGACGGTGAGGGCGGCGCCCAGGGACAGCGCGGTGAGCATGCCGAAGACGGCGGCGGCGCCCGGGTAATCCGCCGCCGCCAACCCGGCACCGCCGGCCGCGGCGCCGAGGAACAGCCCCAGGCTCATCCCCGAGGCGTTGACGCTCAGCGCCGCGCCGCGCAGTTCCCCGCCGCGGCGTACCAACAGCGTCACCACCGCGGCCACCCCGATCGCGTGGCTGGCCGACAGGACCGCCGTGGCGACCAACGCCAGCGGCAGCACCGGCGCCCAGAAGACCCCGAACAGCGAGACCAGCGCCAGGACCAGGAAGACGCGCAGCGCGCGAACGGCCCGCCGATCCGAGTCGACGGTGTTCAGGAGGCGCCCGGCGAACAGGTTGCCGAAGAAGAACGATCCGCCGCTGAGGGTCCAGACAAGGGCGAACGCGCTCGGCGACAGGCCGTACCGGTCGGCGTAGAAGGCGGCCAGGTATGCCAGATACCCCTGGAACGCGCCGGCCTGGCCGAACGAGACCACGAACAGGGCGCGGGCGCCCGGCACCGCGGCCAGCGTCCGGAGCGACGCGAGGTAGCCGCGCCGCGGGGTCGCCTCGCCGGGCGCGGCGGGCTCGGGCCCCGGCCGCAGCAGCAGCGGCGTGACGGCCGTCGCGACCACCGCGATCGCCACCAGATCCCCCCGCCAGCCCCACCAGAGGGCGGGCAGCGCGACCAGGGGCGCGACCAGGGTCGCGGCCAACGTCTTGGCCGCGGTCACCAGGGTCGCGGCGCGGACCGCGGTCGGCGTCGTGCCGAACCGGTCCGCCGCGACGGTCCCCAACGCCGGATAGAGCATGGCGTTCGAGGCCCCGACCAGCAGGCAGAACACCGCCAGCGTGGGTACCCGGGCGATCGTCGCGACCAGTGCCGTCCCGGCGAGCAGCACCAGGGCCGCCGCGGCCATCCGGCGGGGAGCGACCGGCCCGATCAGCGGCGCCACGGCGATGCCCACCAGCACCGCGCCGATCCCGCCCAGGCCGCGGAGCGCACCGACCACCGCGTCGCTCTCCCCGGCGGCGTCGGCGATCGGCACCAGGAACGTGCTGAACACGGTGAACGGCAACAGGCCCAGTACGGAGGCCACCAGGGCCGGCCAGATCGCGCCGGCGATGCGCCGGTCGCTCGGCAGCGCGCCCGCGGCGACCGGGACGGTCCCGGGAGCCGGTGGGGAGGCCGCCCCGTCGACCGCTGCCATGCCGCCGTCCTGCCGACCGGTCCTGCTCAATTCGCCGCCACCCGCCGCGTCGTGGAGATCTCGTCACAGATCATGTCCAGGTCCGCGCGGAAGTCGCGTACCAGGAACGCGTCGGACAACGACTCGCCGGCCAGCGCCCGGGCGGCCTCGCCGATCCTGCGTTCGTAGCGCGCGATCAGTCGGTCGACGGTCGGGCACGGCGAGCCGAGGTGGCGGGCGACGCCCTGGATGATCTTCGTGCGGTAGTAGTCTTCCTTCGGCATTCGGGGGACCTCCCACCGTCCCGCGCCGTCGACGAAGGTGTGGCGAATCGGAATCGCGGAGAAGTCGAAGTACCTGCCGGCCTGGTCGGGCTCGGAGAACGGGTCCACGAGCAGCGAGGCGTAGCGGACGTAGACCAGGTACTCCTGGTGTATCGCGGGCAGTTTCTCGAAGCGCTCGATGTCCTGCCGGGATATGCTCTCGGGCCGCACCGGGTAGCTGTCGTCCAGCATGAACTGGAGCAGGTTCACGCCGCTGTGTCCCATGGCGTTGACGATCCCCGTCAGTTCCTTCCACTGGCACACCATCTCGTTGACCAGGGTCGGTGTTATCGGGCCTTCCGGGAAGAGCTTGTACACGTACCTGACGGGCTCGGGGTCGCCGAAGACGGCCGCCAGCGACACGTCGTTCATGAAGAGCGCGGGGTGGACGTAGAGCGAGATGTTCCGCGTCTCGGCGTCCATCGGGGACGCCATGGCCGCCAGCGTGATGCCCGACCGCTCGTGCAGCTCGCGCAGCAGCTCCACCTTCGTCGAGCCCGGGGAACTGGAGCCGACGTACAGCCGCCGCTTGACTCCGGCGGTGAGCGCGCGACTCGACGGGGCGCCGGTGTGCCACCGGGTGTCACCCAGATAGCTGGAGAAGCTGATGACCTCGGCCGCCGACCCGCGACCGCGCAGGTAGTTGCGGACCAGGCTGTTGGACCCGAAGGTCGGCGAGACCAGTACGACGCAGCCGAGGCGTTCGATGACCGTGCCGTCGATGCCGTCGAGCACCGCGGTGTACGCGTCCGCCGTGACCGCCAGGACAAGCGTCTCCCATTCGCCCCGCACCGTGGCGTAGCCCTGGAACAGTTCGTCGATGACGCACTCGCCGGCCAGCACGCGATGCTTGTCGTTCTGCACGTCCACCCGGACCCTGTTGTTGTTCTTCCCGGCGTCCGCGAAGAATGCCGCCGAGCGGACGGAGGTCCGTCCGGCGATCCCGACCGGGCAGCCCAGCCGGTTTTTCAGCAGAACCGCGAGCTGGAGCGTGGTCGGTCCGGTTCCCGCGATCAGGACCCGCTCGAAGTCGTGCATCCGATTTCCGCCCTCTGAGACTGTGAATTGGCTATACCTTGGCGTACCGCGCGATGTCGAAAATCTGGTCGGGTCGGAGGATCCTCTCGACCAGCCGCCAGTCGGTCCGGTCGACCTCCAGCATGGGATAGTTGAACAGCGACTTGAGATGATCGCCGTACCGGATCGCCACGATCACGTCGTCGCGGGTGCGTGCGTGAACCGCGCTCAGCAGGTCGTACTTCGCCCGGACGGTCGAGCTGAAGATGATGTGCGAGGCATGGGCGGTGAACGCGAGTTCCTCCACCGGTGTGTTCTCCAGCCTGATGTCCAGGTCCCGGCCCAGCATGTCGAGGACGCGTCGCCCCAACTCCACCGCCTCGGCGTCGATGTCGACGCCGACCACCTGCGCCCCGGTGCGGGTGGCGATGTGCAGCGGCGTCATCGGAAAGGATCCGCAGCCGACGAGCAGTACCCGGGAGGAGGACGTGATCCGGCACATCCGGAACTCCTCCTCGATGCAGGACTCGACGTTCTCGAAATAGCTGTCCGTCTCGGCCCGGCCGTTCAGGAGGTTGAGCGCCCGGTACTTCTCGATGATCGCGGCGCACTGGGCCGAGCGGACTCGCAGGTCGTCCACCAGGACGGCGAACTCGGCGGTCCCGCCGCCTTCGAGCCGCGCCCACGGTTCCTGGTTCCGCTCGTCCGTCACGAAGCTCGAATAGTCGCCTATGACGCTCTCCAGCTCCGCCGCGTGGCGGGTCGTCCCGTCGTACTTCGACACCAGCTCGACGAACCTGTCCGAGAATCGGACCAGCGCCCGACGAAATTCTGTGACGTCCATCGTTTCGCTCCAGCCTGGATCGGGATGAGGTCACCGGCATCGCCTAGATGTACGCCTTGCCTTCGGCAACGATCCGCACCGAACCCTCGACCGCGATCTCCGACAGCCCGCCCGATCCGTAGCTCGCCCGCACGTTCATCGTTCCGCCGGGCTGGACCACGCTCGTCGCGACATCGGATCCTCTCTTCCAGGCCAGGTACGCCCCCAGCGAGCCGGCCCCGGACCCGCAGCCCCGTTCCCAGGTCATGCCGCCCAGTGCCGGGATGTGCACCAGCGGTGCCAGGTGGTTCGATCCGGGGTCGTACACCATGACGCCAACCAGCGGCGCGTTCGCCATTTCGCCCAGGCGGGCGGCCAACGCCTGGGCCGCCTCGCGGGCCGCGGGATCGATCCTTTCCACCTCGACCACGGCGTGCGTGCAGTTGTCGTAGACGACCAGGGCGTCCGCCCGGCCGACCTCGCCGATGGTGGCGCTGCCCCGCACCGTCCGGGGGATCGGCATCGTCAGCCGACACGAATAGTCGAGCCGGCCCCGCACGACCCGACAGCGGACCGGCCCGGCGGCCCCGGACGCCTCCAGCGTCACGTCCACGGACTGGTCGACCGGCAGCCGCCGCTCGGACGCGACGAGCGCGGCCAGCGCCATGCAGGCGTTGCCGCAGAACTCTCCGGCCGCCATGTGCAGGCCGGCGTCAGCCGCGGTCGAGGTGGGCTGTCGGATGAATCCGACCTGCTCGGCGTGCACGCTTCCGTAGGACATGAGGCGCAGCGCGATGTCCCGGTACTCCTCGACCGAGTGTTCGGTTCTGACCAGGACGGTCATGTTCTCCGTCGGGCTCAGCTTCACGAACTCGATCACGCGGCCGGCCACCGACCGCCCGTCGGCGGCAGCGCGCCGGGCCGACGCGGCTTCGGCTGGTCGTTCGGCGGCGGCGGCGCCTTCCGCCGAGGATGCTGGCCGGCTGGCGTGAGCGCACGGGCGTCCCATCAGACCTCCCCAGGTCGGTCAAGCCGGGCGCCGGCAGGAACGCCCCGGTTGGCGGGGCGCATCGCGGCTACCGTTCGCGCATGGTCACCGTGTGATGACAGTGGATAGTCGGCTGAGCCGGGCCAGGGGTTCCCGGGTCGACGGTGTGACCGAGGCCACATCTACGCGGGCGCTCGGCCGGTCGCCTCCGGCCGGCGGTCAGCCGCCGGGGCTGAGCAGGCCGCGCTCGAAGGCGACCGCCACGGCCGCCGCCCGGTCGTTCACCCCCAACTTGCCGTACGCGTGCAGCAGGTGCGTCTTCACGGTGGCCTCGCTGATGAACAGGTCGGCGGCGGCTTCCCGGTTGCTCCGCCCCCGGGCCACCAGGGTGAGCACCTCCAGCTCGCGCGGGCTCAACGGCTCCTGGGCGGGGGCGCGCAGCCGGCCCATCAGCCGGCCGGCCACCGCGGGGGACAGCACCGACTCCCCGCGGGCGGCGGACCGCACCGCGCGGACCAGGTCGTCGCGCGGGGTGTCCTTGAGCAGGTAGCCGGTCGCCCCCGCCTGGACCGCCGGCAGCACGTCGCTGTCCGTGTCGTACGTCGTCAGCACCAGCACCCGGGCGGTCAGCCCGCGCCGGGCGAACTCCCCGATGGCGGTCACCCCGTCCATCCCGGGCATCCGCAGGTCCATCAGCACGACGTCCGGGCGTACCGCCTCGACCACGGCGACCGCCTCGGCGCCGTCGCCGGCCTCGCCGACCACGGCGAAGTCGGGGTCACCGGCGAACATCCCGCGCAGACCGTCCCGGACCACCGGGTGATCGTCCACGATGACCAGTCGTACCGGGTGCGGGCCGGTCACGACGACTCCCCGGCGAGCGCCGGCACCGAGGCCGAGATGGCGGTGCCGCCGCCCGGCTCCGATTCGATCTCCAGCCGTCCGGCCACCCGGTCGATCCGCTGCCGCATGGCGGTCAGGCCGAAGCCGCCGTCCGGGTCACCCGGCCGGTCCGCGCCGCCGGCTCCCACTCCAACCGCGCCGCCGGCTCCAACCCTGGCGCCGACAGCCGTCGCGAATCCCCGGCCGTCGTCCCGGACATCCAGCGTGACCTGGTCGTCCATGTACGACAGGGTCAGCCCGACCCGGGTCGCCCCGGCGTGCTTGGCCACGTTGGTCAACGCCTCCTGCGCGGTACGCAGCAGCGTCACCTCGATCTCCGGATGCACCCGGCGCACCGTACCGGTGGTGGTGAGCCGGCCCGGCACGCCGTACCGGGCGGACCAGCGCGCGACCAGATCGGCCAGCACGTCGGGCAGCCGCCCGGTGTCGAGCTGCTCCGGACCGACCGCCCGGACCGAGCGGCGGGCCTCGGTGAGGCTCTCCCGGGCCAGCCCGGTGGCGGTCTCCACATGCCGTTGCCAGTCGCCGCGGCGGTCCCGGGCCTGTTCGGCGGCCTCCAACTGGGTGATGATGCCGGCGAGTCCCTGCGCGATGGTGTCGTGGATCTCCCGCGCCAGCCGTTGCCGCTCGTCCAGGATCCCCGCCTCCCGGGCCTGGGTCAGCAACTGGGCGTGCAGGCCCTCGTTCTCCCGCATGGTGACCGCGAGCTTGCGGTTGGCCTCGGCGAGTTCGTCGATGATGACCTTGCGGCGCTGGTTCTGCCGCGAATTGAGCAGACCGAACCAGCCGACCGCGCTGGCCAGCATCAGGTTGAACAGCACCACGAGCAGCCACAGCACCGCCGTCCGGCCGTCCCTGGGCGGGCCGCCGGCCTGCGCGGTGCCGCTGATCATGGCGGTGCCGGCCAGCCCGGCCAGGATCCACCGTCCCGGCAGCATGGAGAAGGCCAGCGGATAGCCCACCCAGGCGAAGAACGCGTACCAGGGGCAGAGCAGCACCAGGACGGCGGCCGAGGCCATCAGCCCGGCGTAGTAGCCGGCGGCCAGCAGGGGCCGGTCCGGCCGCCGGGCGACCAGGCCGCCCAGCAGGAACACCCAGCCGACAACCCAGGCGGAGATCGCCATCAGCACGGCCGCCGGCGCCTGCCCGGGGGTGGGTACGGCGAGCGCCAGCACGGTGGACACGGCGAGCGTGCCGGGCGGGATCAGCCGGTAGGCCAGCCCTTCCCAGCGGCGCCACACCTCCCACCGGTCGACATCCTGCGCATGCACGATGACTCGCCCACTTCCGACGGATTCGCTCACTCCCAGCGGAACAACCGGGCCGCGGTGCCGCCGGCGACCACGGTGACCAGGGCCATTATGACCAGCGGAAGGGGCCGCGGCGAGGTTCCGGTCCAGGCGTCGAGCAGGGCCCGTACGCCCGGCGGGGTGTAGTCGCCGATCCGGACCAGGAGGTCCGGAAGCAGGAACCGGGGCAGGTACACGCCGCCGAGGAACATGATCGGGATGAACATCGCGGCGGCGACCCCGCCGGCCGCCCGGCCGCTGCGTACCACCGCCGCGGCCAGCGTGCCCAGCGACAGCAGCGCGGCCGCGCCGAGGACGAAGGCCACCGCGAACCCGAGCGGATGCCGGGGCAGCGGCACGCCGAACGCGAGCCGCCCGACCGCCACGACCAGGGCGGCGCTGACGATCATGGCGCCGAGGGTGAGCAGCAGTTGGGCCGCGAGCAGGGCGACCGGGCTGACCGGGGTGGTGGACAGCCGGCGCAGCACGCCGCGCTCCCGGTAGCCGGCCAGCGTCTGCGGCAGGAGGTTGACCCCGGTCATGGCCAGGGAGACCACCAGCAGGGAGGGCGCGAAGTACGTGATGAAGCTCTGCCCGCCGAACGTCGGGTCGGGTCTGCGCAGCGCCGGGATGAGGCCCAGCACCACCAGGATCAGCACCGGCAGCCCGACGCCGGTGATGACGGCCGCCGGGTCGCGGAGGAAGAGTCGGGTCTCGACGGCCAGGATGCGGCGCAACGGTCTCATGGGATGCCTCCGGGGTCAGTTGTCCAGGGTCCGGCCGGTCAGCTCGACGAACGCGTCGTCGAGGCTGCCCTGCTCCAGGCGCAGTTCGGCGGCGATGATCTGGTGCCGGGCCAGCACCGAGGTGACGGCGTGCAGCACGTTGCCGGTGCCGGCGACCACCACCTGACCGCCGGTCCGGGTCACCGAGGTGACCTCGGGCAGGTCGGCGAGCAGCGCGTCGTCCAGCGCCGCGGAGGGGCGGAACCGGATCCGCTGTTCGGGCGCCACCCGGGCGACCAGCCCGGCCGGGCTGTCCAGGGCCACCAGCCGGCCCGCGTCGATGACCGCCAACCGGTCGCAGAGCCGCTCGGCCTCCGCCATGAAGTGCGTGACCAGCAGGATCGTGACGCCCCGGTCCCGTACCTGCTCGATCAGCTCCCAGGTGTCGCGCCGGGCCTGGGGGTCCAGCCCGGTGGTCAGCTCGTCCAGGATCGCCACCTGCGGGCTCCCGATCAGGGCCAGCGCGATGGACAGCCGCTGCTTCTGCCCGCCGGAGAGCCGCTTGTACGCGGTGTCCCGCTTGTCGGCCAACCCGAGCTGGTCCAGCAGTTCGCGCCAGTGCGCCGGCCGGCGGTAGAACGAGGCGTACAGCTCAAGCGCCTCGCCCACCCGCAGCCGGTCCGGAAGCTGGCTCTCCTGGAGCTGGACGCCGAGTCGCTGACGCAGTTCGACCCGGTCGCGCCGCGGGTCCAGGCCGAGCACCGAGACGGCGCCCGAGTCCGGGACCCGCAGCCCCCCGATGCACTCCACCGTGGTGGTCTTCCCCGCGCCGTTGGGTCCGAGGATGCCGAAGATCTCACCCGGCTCGACCCGGAACGAGACGTCCCGGACGGCGACCTGTCCGCCGTAGCTCTTTCGCAGGTCGGTGACCTCGATGACGGACACAGCGCCTCCCGGTACTCGTGCAGTGCTGTCTCCAGCATCGCGGCGCGGATCCCGGTGCGAATCGAACGGCCGGCGACACCGGTCACCGGCCGCCGGTGGACCGCCGCATCCACCAACCGGTTGACCGCGGGCACCGTCGCGGGACCGTCGCGGGACCGCCGCGAGGGCGTCGCGGGACCGCCGCGAGGGTCCGGGGCGTTCCGGCGCACAACGGCCGCGCTGCCGAGAGCGACGCCGGTCGCTAGGCTGACCCCTCGTGAACGCGCGTACCGCCACCGCCGCGGCGACGGCCGCCGCCACCGGCCCGGCCCGGCAGTTCCTCTCCGGCGTCGGCCTGCTGCTGCGCGGCCTCGGCATGTACGCCCGCAACCCCGGCCTGATCCTGCTGGGCATCGTGCCGGCGCTGATCTCCGCGGCCCTGTTCGTCGCCGCGTTCGTCACCCTCGCGTACTTCGCCACCGACCTGGCCGCGCTGGTGACCCCGTTCGCGGACAACTGGTCGGCCGGCCCGCGCGGCCTGGCCCGTACGGTCGCCGGGCTGGCGCTGCTCGGCGTGGGCGGCCTGCTCAGCGTGCTGCTCTTCACGGCGGTCACGCTGGCCATCGGCGACCCGTTCTACGAGAAGATCTCCGAGTGGGTGGAGCGGCGCTGCGGCGGGGTGCCGGACGCCGTGGAGGTGCCCTTCTGGCGGTCGCTGCGGCGCAGCGTCGCCGACTCGGTCCGGCTGGTCGCGGTCTCCCTGCTGGTCGGCGTGCCGCTGTTCGCGGCCGGGTTCGTGCCGCTGCTCGGGCAGACGGTCGTACCGGTGCTGGGGGCGCTGGTCGGCGGCTGGTTCCTGGCGCTGGAACTGGTGGGCGGGCCGTTCTACCGGCGCGGGATGCGGCTGCCGGACCGGCGGCGGGCGCTGCGTGCGCACCGGCCGCAGGCCCTCGGCTTCGGCACCGCGGTCTTCGTGGCGTTCCTGATCCCGCTCGGTGCCGTGCTGCTGACCCCGGCGGCGGTGGCCGGGGCCACCCTGCTGGCCCGGCGCACGCTCGGGCAGCCCGTCGAGGGTGCGTGAGCCGTGGAGATCACGCTGGTCGAGGGCGACATCACCGAGCAGCGGGTGGATGCCATCGTCAACGCGGCGAACTCGACGCTGCTCGGCGGCGGCGGGGTGGACGGGGCGATCCACCGGCGCGGCGGCCCGGAGATCCTCAACGAGTGCCGCCGGCTGCGCGCCGCCCGGTGCGGCCGTGGCCTGCCCACCGGGCAGGCGGTCGCCACCACCGCCGGTGAGCTGCCCGCGCGCTGGGTCATCCACACCGTCGGCCCGGTCTGGTCGGCCGAAGAGGACCGCTCGGCGCTGCTGCGGGACTGCTACGCCAACAGCCTCCGGGTCGCCGCCGAGCTGGGCGCCGGCAGCGTGGCCTTCCCGCTGATCTCCGCGGGCATCTACGGCTGGCCGGCGCAGGACGCGGTGGCGCAGGCGCTCACCGTCCTGCGCGACGCCGCACCGGCCGGGGTCGGACAGGCGCGGCTGGTGCTGTACGACCGGGCGACGCTGGACCTGGCCGAGCGGGTGTTCCGGGCCGGCTGACGCCGGCCCGGGGCCGCCTCAGCGGATCCGCAGCCCCCGCAGCAGGGCGGCGTCGCCGCTGATCTCCAGCACGTCGAGGTCGACCCGGCCGTAGAGAGCCAGCAGCAGGTCGCTGGCGCTGCCGACGGCGTGCACCCGGGCGTGGTGGTCGTCGTCGTCCAGGATCGTGTCGGTGTCCAGCAGCGCGACGCCCTCGCCGCGCAGCCGCAGGAACCACTCCTGGCCCGCGTCCACCGCGACCAGTTGGGCGACGCCCTGCCACGGGCCCGGATCCTGACGCCGGCCGGCGGGCAGCCAGGTGTCCAGCACCTCGCTGACCCCGTCGGCGGCGAGCTTGGCCTCGATCGGCTCGGCCGCGGCCAGCGCCATCTGGGCGTCCCACCGGTGTACGGCGGTCTCGTGCGCCATCCGGCGGTGCCAGAAGGCCGCCTTCTTGGGCTGGGGCGCCCAGTTCCAGGCCGGGGCCTCCGGGTCGAGCCCTTCGAGCTGGGCGAGCAGCCGGTCGTACGCGTCCTGCCACCACTGCACGGCCCCGGTGCCCTCCGGTGGCGCGTCGTCGGTGTTGCGGGCCGGCGGCGCAGCGGTGACGCCGCGGGCGACGTGTTCGCTCACCCAGCCGTAGACGCCCGCGAGGTGCCGGGCGAGGTCGTCGGTTGTCCAACCGGGGCAGGACGGCACGGGTGTCTCCGGCGGGGCCTCGGCGACGGCGGCCCGGAACGCCGGACCCTCCGCGCGCAGGGCTCCGATCCAGAAGTCCTTGGTGCCGTGCAGTCTGCTCATCGCGATCCTCCCGGACGACCTGCCCACCGGCCGGTGGCGAGGCTGTCCATCAGCCTAGGGTGAAGGTGTGCGAGACGTTAGTGCCCAACCGCCACCCGCCGCAGACCAGGTTTCGGCGGAGCCGCTGGCGAGGTACACCACGCTGGGCCTCGGGGGCGCGGCCCGCCGGACGTTGGTGGCCGAATCTTCGGACGAAATTGTACAAATGGTACGAGAGGCCGAGCTGGCCGGCGAGCCGGTCCTGCTTCTGGCCGGCGGCAGCAACGTGGTGATCGGCGACGCCGGATTCCCGGGCACCGTCGTCCTGATCCGCTCCGGCGGGGTGCGCACGGTCGCCGAGACGGCCGGGACGGTGACGCTGCGGGTCGCGGCCGGCGAACGCTGGGACGACCTCGTGGCGCGGACCGTCGCGGAGGGCCTGTCCGGCTGCGAATGCCTCTCCGGAATCCCCGGATCGTGCGGCGCCACCCCGATCCAGAACGTCGGCGCGTACGGGCAGGAGGTGGCCGAGACGGTCGCCGCGGTCGAGGCGTACGACCGGGTGGCCGGGGAGGTGGTCCGGATGACCGCGGCGGAGTGCGGCTTCGCGTACCGGTCCAGCGTCTTCCGGCACAGCGACCGCTGGGCGATCCTGAGCGTGGACCTCACCCTGGCCCGCTCGCCGCTGTCCACCCCCATCCGGTACGCCGAACTGGCCCGGCGGCTCGGCGTGCAGCAGGGCGAGCGGGTGGAACTGGCCCGCGCCCGCGAAGCGGTGCTGCAGCTGCGGGCCGGCAAGGGCATGGTGCTCGACCCGGCGGACCCGGACACCCGCTCGGCCGGCTCGTTCTTCACCAACCCCGTGCTGGACGGCCGGGCGTACGAGGCGCTGCGGCAGCGGGCCGCGGACGCCGGCCTGGGCGAACCGGCGTCCTGGCCGGGCACCAGCGGGGTGGTCAAGGTCAGCGCCGCCTGGCTGATCGAGCGGGCCGGCTTCGGCAAGGGCCACCCGGGGCCGGGCGGGGTCGCCATCTCCTCGAAGCACACGCTCGCGCTCACCAACCCGACGGGCACCTCGACGGAGGCGCTGCTCGGGCTGGCCCGGGAGATCCGGGCGGGGGTGCGGGACCGGTTCGGGGTGACCCTGCACCCCGAGCCCATCATGATCAACTGCGCACTCTGACCGCCCGGCCGGGTCAGGCCGCCAGCGCCGACCAGTCCACGGTCACCTCGCCGAGCCGCCACCGGTTCGGCCGGTCCAGCACCGGCCAGCCGGCCGCCCGGACCGCGCCCACGCAGCGCAGCCAGCGCTGCCGGGGGCCGAAGGCCGCGTACGGCGCCGCGTCCCGCCACGCCTCGTCCAGCGCCCGCAGCAGGGCGTGCACGGCCGTACCCGGCACGTTGTGGTGGATCAGCGCCTTGGGCAGCCGTTCGGCCAGCGAGGCCGGGCTGTCGAGGTTGGCCAGCCGGGCCGCCAGGGTCAGCGACCGCGGGCCGCGGTCGTCCAACAGCACCCAGCAGGCCAGCCGGCCCAGCTCGTCACAGGTGCCCTCGACCAGCAGGCCGCCCGGGGCGAGCGCGCCGGTCATCGTCAGCCACGCCGCGCGCACCGCCGACTCGTCGTACTGGCGCAGCACGTTGCAGGCGCGGACCACCACGGGCCGCAGGCCGGCCAGCTCGAACCCGCCCCGGAGGAAGGTCAACCCGGGCGGGTCCGCGGCCGGTTCGGCGGCGGCGACGCGTACCGGATCGATCTCCAGCCCGACCACCCGGACGTCCGGCCGGACCGCGGCGGCCAGCCTGGCCCGCAGCTCGACCGCCGTGACCGGGGAGGCGCCGTAGCCCAGGTCCACCACCAGCGGATCGGCCGCGTCCCGCAAGGCGCCGGCGGCCCGGTACGCGATCCAGTTGTCCACCCGGCGCAGCCGGTTGGGATTGGTGGTGCCCCGGGTCACCGTGCCGACCGGCCGCCCGGGGCGCTGGTGGGCGTTGATGGCACCGTCCCCTCAGCCGACCCGGTGCACCTTGTGCTGGGCGGCCTGGGCCAGCGGGCGGACCACCAGCCGGTCGACGTTCACGTGCTGCGGCCGGGTGGCGCACCAGGCCACGCAGTCGGCGATGTCGTCGGCGACCAGCGGGTCGGGCACTCCACGGTAGACCTGCTCCGCCTTCTCCGGGTCGCCGCCGTAGCGGCGCAGGCTGAACTCCTCGGTGCGGACCATCCCCGGGTCGATCTCGACCACCCGGACCGGGCGGCCGCACAGCTCCAGGCGCAGCGTCTCGGCCAGCGCCGTCTGCCCGTGCTTGGCCGCCGTGTAGCCGCCGCCGCCCTCGTAGACGATCAGGCCGGCGGTCGAGGAGATCACCACCACGGTGCCGGCACCCGAGGCGTCCAGCAGCGGCAGCACGGCCTGGGTCACCCGCAGCGTGCCCAGCACGTTGACCTCGTACATCCAGCGCCAGTCCGCGACCGCGCCGGTGGCCACCGGGTCCATCCCGCGCGCCCCGCCGGCGTTGTTCACCAGCAGGGTGACCGGGTGCGGCAGCCGGCCCGCCGCGGCGGCCAGCTCGGCGACCGACCCGTCCGAGGTCACGTCGCAGGTCACCGCGGTCGCCGCCCCGCCGGACGCCTCGATCTGGCGCACCAGCGCGTCCAGCCGGTCGGCCCGGCGGGCGGCGGCGAGCACGTGGAACCCTTCGGCGGCCAGCCGGCGGGCGGTGGCCGCGCCGATCCCGCTGGAGGCGCCGGTGACGATCGCGACGGAGGTCATCCCAGCATTGTTCCGCATCCGCTGGAATGAGCTGCGTCACGCCTCGGGGGATGCTGTCATGCATGCCTGAGCGTCGATCGGGAAGATGGCATACCGCGTCGAGGTTGACTCAGAGGGCGCCAGCCGTGCGCGTCATTCAGCCCCGCGACAGAAGGAGCGGACGTGGCGGAACTGCACAGCGGAGTGGCCCGGCAGCCCGACGGCAGCCAGCGGTGGCCGACGCCCCGACGCATCGCCGTCCTCTCCGTGCACACCTCCCCGCTGCACCAGCCCGGCACGGGCGACGCCGGCGGCATGAACGTCTACGTCGTGGAGGTGGCCCGGCGGCTCGCCGAGCGGGGCGTCGAGGTGGAGATCTTCACCCGGGCCACCGCCAGCGACCTGCCCGCGATGGTGGAGATGGCCCCCGGGGTGCAGGTCCGGCACGTCATCTCCGGCCCGTTCGAGGGCCTGTCCAAGGAGGAACTTCCGGCCCAGCTCTGCGCCTTCACCACCGGCGTACTGCGGGCCGAGGCGGCCCGCCCGCCCGGCTTCTACGACCTGATCCACTCCCACTACTGGCTGTCCGGGCAGGTGGGCTGGCTCGCCAAGGAACGCTGGGGGGTCCCCCTGGTGCACTCGGCGCACACCCTCGCGAAGGTCAAGAACGCCCGGCTCGCGGCCGGAGACCGGCCCGAACCCCGGGCTCGGGTGATCGGCGAGGAGCAGGTGGTGGCCGAGGCCGACCGGCTGATCGCGAACACCGCGGTGGAACGCCGGGACCTCGTCGACCGGTACACCGCCGACCCGCGGCTGGTGGCCGTGGTCCAACCCGGGGTCGACCTGGACCGGTTCCGCCCGGCCTCCACCGGCAGCGAAACGGCCGTCCGGACGGCCGCCCGGCGGCGGCTCGGGCTGCCCCAGCGCGGCGCCATCGTGGCGTTCGTGGGCCGGATCCAGCCGCTCAAGGCGCCGGACGTGCTGCTGCGGGCGGTCGCCGCGCTGCGCGAGCGGTCGCCGTGGCTGTTCGACGAGCTGACCGTGGTGGTCGCGGGCGGCCCCAGCGGCGCCGGGCTGGACCGGCCCACCGCGCTCATCGAGCTGGCCGCCTCGCTGGGCATCAGCCGCACGGTCCGGTTCATGCCCCCGCAGACCGGCGCCGACCTGCCGGCGCTGTACCGGGCCGCCGACCTGGTCGCCGTGCCGTCGTACAACGAATCCTTCGGCCTGGTGGCGCTGGAGGCGCAGGCCTGCGGCACGCCCGTGGTGGCCGCCGCGGTCGGCGGCCTGGTCACCGCGGTACGGGACGGGGTGAGCGGCCGGCTGGTGGCCGGACACGATCCACACGACTGGGCCGCCGTACTCGCCGAACTGCTGGCGGCGCCGGCCCTGCGGGCGGTCCTCGGCCGCGGCGCGGCCCGGCACGCGGCGGGCTTCTCCTGGGACCGGACCGCGGACAAGCTGATCTCGGTGTACCGGGAGGCGGTGGCCGAGCAGCGAGCCCGGCTGGCCAGCCGGCTGGCCGGCGACGCCGCCCTGGGCGCCCGCTGCTGAGCGTGGCCGCTGGCGCGTGGGCTCGGGCCGCCGCTGCTGGCGCATGGGCTCGGGCCGCCGCTGCTGGCCTGTGGGCTCGGGCGTTGTTGCCCCGCGGCCGGGCTCCGGTCGCCGGTGCTCACCGGCGGGGACGCGTCGGCTGGGGAACAATGATCGGATGACGACCACCGACTCCGCGCCCGCCCGGGTCGCCGCGCTCATCGAGCGGGTCTGCGCCGAGCGGGAGCTGCCGTGCGAGCCGACCGGCGAGCTGTCGTACGCGGTGACCCTGCCGGGCACGCACAAGCTGAAGACCGTGTGCAACCTGATCGTGGGCGAGCACGCGCTCCGGATCGAGGCGTTCGTGATGCGCCAGCCGGACGAGCGCCGGGAGGAGCTGTGGGCCTGGCTGCTCCAGCGCAACGCCCGGATGTACGGGGTGTGCTTCTCCATCGACACGACCGGCGACGTCTACCTGACCGGCCGGGTGGGGCTGTCCGGTATCACCGAGGAGGAGCTGGACCGGCTGCTCGGCTCGGTGCTCACGTACGCGGACGAGTCGTTCGACCCGATGCTGGAGATCGGCTTCGGCACCGCCATCCGGCGGGAGTGGGAGTGGCGGGTCAAGCGCGGCGAGTCGCTGGCGAACCTCCAGGCGTTCGCGCACCTCTTCGAGCCCTCCGCGGCGGATGATCGGCCGGCCGGAGGTTCAGACGCCGCCTGACGGGTATGCGGCGCCGGGTGACCCGTACCGGGTGGTGCGCGGTCACCGGCGTCAGGACACCTGTCAAGGGAGCGGGAGATCCGGATGGCTCAGCGGAACCCTTCGGCTCGGGGCGGCACCGCCACCCGGGCGACCGGCTCGTCCGGGATCAACCGGACCGACATCGCGCAGATGCGGATGGACGAGATCCGGAACCGGCTGCGCAAGCGCGGTGTGACCGGCATCTCCGGGATGCGCAAGGACGACCTCGTGAACACGCTGGTCCGGACCATGCGGGCGGAGAGCCGGCGATCGGGTCGGACCGGTCCGACGGGCCGTTCCGGCGCGGCGAAGCCGGGCGGTCGCGGCGCGTCCGCGGCGCAGGCGGCCGGAACGCGGCGGGCCACCGCGGCGAAGCGGACGGGCGGCGCAGGCCGGTCCACGACCGCCAAGCCGGCCGCCGCCCGGAAGGCAACCACGCGGCCCGCGCGGGCCGGCACGAGCGGTACGGCGAAGGCGCGCGGCGGGGGCCGGGCGAGCGGCGCGGCCCCGAAGGCGCGGATCGGCGAGGGCGGTATCCGCGAGGGTCGGAGCATGTCCCGGTCCCTGCGGTACGCCCAGCGGATCGCGTCGCCGAGCGACCGTCCCGACCGTCCGGGGCGCAGCCTGGTCACCACCAACCACGAGGTGATCCGCAGGTGGGCGCGGGACCGTCAGGCCCAGCCGGCGACCATCGAGGGCACCGAGCGGGACGGTCGGGCCGGGGTGCTGACCTTCAACTTTCCCGGCTGGCGGGAGGGTGGCCGGATCAAGCCGATCACCTGGGACGCTTGGTTGCGCACCTTCGATCTGCGGCAACTCAACTTCATCTACCAGGAGCAGCGCTCCAACGGTGGGCCGAGCAACTTCTTCCGGACCGAGTCGCCGAACCGTGAAGACGCGTGACCCGGCGGGGAATGTCCCGGGTGCCCGGAGTGTTGTGCCCGGTGGCTTCGGAAAGTCCCGATCCGGTCTGACCCGATCGGGTGTGACCCGCAAGACATGATCGGCGGGTTGTGGGGTATTCCGAGGTGGTTCTAACGTTATTGAACGCGCCCGCTCGAAACGGCTCGGGGGAGCCGAAGTTCGCGCAGAACCGAGCAGTGGCGCAGGGAAGGTGGCATCCCGCCGTTGGGGGACGGCGCGCCACCTGATGACCGGCGGTGTGAGCGGGCGACGCTTACGGGGGTGAGCGTCGCCCGCCGCCGCCGGCCCACCCTTTTCGGGGTACGGACGTCCGGCCGGTGTCGTCAGGCCGCCGGGACCGCTTCCCCGGGTGAGTCCACCGGTCGAGGGCCGTCCGCCGAGCCCGCTGGCCGGGACGCATCGCAGCCCGCCGCCCGGGACGAGTCCGCGGTCGGGGATGAGCCCGCTGGTCGGGGCGTACCCGGGGCTGGTTCCGGAGCCACCGCGGTGGCGGCGCCGAGCGCGGAGGCCTGCCGTTCGCGGGCCGGGCCGGACAGCAGATGGAGCAGCGCGACCAGCAGGCCGAGTCCGGCGCAGCCGAGCCACAGGGTCGTGTTGCCCGCGTGCTGGCGGACCAGGCCGCCGAGGATCGGTGCCGTGGCGCCGGCGATCTGCCAGGAGAGCGAGAAGACACCCTGGTACCGCCCGCGGTGCGCGGCCGGGGACAACTCGGCGATGAGGGTCGAGTTGGAGGGCGCGTTCAGCATCTCGCCGACGGTCCAGATCAGCACGGTCAACGCGTAGAACCAGGCCGTACCGGCGAAGGCGGTCAGCCCGAAGCCGACGCCCATCACCACGGATGCCGCGGCGAGGACCTGCGACCGGTTCCGGCCGCGGATGAGCCGCGGGACGAACAACTGGCCCACCACGATCAGCACCCCGTTGAGCGCGATCACCGTGCCGTACGTCGAGGGTGCCAGCGCGTCGTCGGTCATCGCGATCGGCAGCATCGAGATGTGCTGGAGGAAGACCAGCGCCGAGAGCAGGTTGAGCGCCACGAAGCCGAGGAACACCCGATCGCCGGCGACGGTCCGCAGTCCGCCGGCGGTCGCCCGGGGCCGGCCGGGCGCGGCCGACGGCCCGTACGCGGCGGGCCGGTGGGCGGGGGTCGGCCGGGTCTCGCCCACCTTCACGAAGACGATGCCGGCCATGATCAGGATGGTGGTCGCGTCGATCAGGAAGAGCAGCAGGTAGCTGACCTCGGCCGCGATCCCGGCGAGGATGGCCGCACTGGCGAAGCCCAGGTTGACCGCCCAGTAGTTCAGCGAGAACGCCCGCAGCCGGTCCTGCGGCCGCACGACGTCGATCATCATGGCCCCGAATGCCGGCCGGGCGGCCTCGGCGAACACCCCCAGCAGCAGGGCGCCCAGCGCCACGGCCCAGAGTTCGTGGGCGAACCCGAGCGCCAGCATCATGACCGCGGCCCCGACCTGCGCGGTGAGCAGGGTGGGTCGCCGGCCCCAGCGGTCGGCGAGGCTGCCGCCGAGCATGGTGCCGGCGGCGCCGCCGACGCCCCACAACGCGATCACCGCGCCGGCCTGTACCTCGCTGAAGCCGCGGACGTTCGTCAGATAGATGGCCAGGAAGATCAGGACGAAGGAGCCCAGCCTGTTGATCAGGGTGCCGGTCCAGAGAAACCAGAAGGTTCCGGGTAATCCGCCCGCCGTGTCCCGCAACCATCCCCGTACCGACCGCACGTCGCCCCCGAATGACGTAATGAGCTAAGCATCTTGAACGCCTTACAACCTAGGGCGCCCACCTGGGCCGGGTCATCCGAATTCGACCGTGGCGGTCATCACGCAGCGCGTGCCGCACCGGATGCCGGGACCCGACGGGTCCGACGGATGCGTCCGGGACAGGTCGGGCAGGATGGGACCATGACTGCGAGCACGAGGAGTGCGTCGGCCGACCGGCCCGTGGCGAGCGAGGGAGCCTCGATCGGCACGCTGGTGCTGCTGCGGCACGGCGAGAGCGACTGGAACGCCAAGAACCTGTTCACCGGCTGGGTCGACGTGGACCTGACCGCCAAGGGCGAGGCCGAGGCCCGGCACGGCGGCGAGCTGATGCGGGAACACGACCTGCTGCCGGACGTGGTGCACACCAGCGTGCTGCGCCGGGCCATCCGCACCGCCGAGCTGTCGCTGAGCGCGGCCGACCGGCACTGGATCGCGGTCCGCCGGTCGTGGCGGCTCAACGAGCGGCACTACGGGGCGTTGCAGGGGAAGAACAAGAAGCAGACCCTTGACGAGTACGGCGAGGAGCAGTTCATGCTCTGGCGTCGCTCGTACGACACCCCGCCGCCGCCCATCGCGGACGACGACGAGTGGTCCCAGGTCGGCGACCCGCGGTACGCCCTGCTGCCGCCCGAGCTGATGCCCCGGACCGAATGTCTCAAGGACGTCGTCGACCGGATGCTGCCCTACTGGTACGACTCGATCGTGCCGGACCTGCTGGCCGGCCGGACGGTGCTGGTGGCGGCGCACGGCAACTCGTTGCGGGCCCTGGTGAAGCACCTCGACCAGATCTCCGACGAGGCGATCGCGAAGCTCAACATCCCCACCGGGATCCCGCTGCGGTACGACCTCGACGCCGCGCTGCGACCGTTGAGCACCGGCGGCACGTACCTCGACCCGGACGCCGCCCGGGACGCCGCGGCGGCGGTGGCCAACCAGGGGCGCTGAGCCGGTAGGCGGGCGGGTCCGCCGTGCCTGTCCACGCGGGGGTGAGCCCGTGGGGCGGGGCGGGGCGGCCCGCCCGGCCGGGGGCGGCTGCTCGGAGGCGCTCGGGGGCGGCTGCTCGGAGGCGCTCGGGGGCGGCTACTCGGCGGTGGCGGGGGAGACGGATTCGCCGGTGATCAGGTAGACGACGCGCTCGCCGGCGTTCACGGCGTGGTCGGCGAACCGCTCGTAGAAGCGCCCGAGCAGGGTGGCGTCGATCGCGGTCTCCACCCCGTACGGCCAGTCGTCGCCGAGCAGCACCGCGAACAGGCTGCGGTGCAGGTCGTCCATGGCGTCGTCGTCGCGGTCCAGTTCGGCGGCCGCCTCGGCGTCCGGCTTGGCGAGCACGGTGCCGATCTTGCCGGCCATCCGGTCGGCGACCTGTGACATCTCGGTGAAGACGGGGCGCAGTTCGGCCGGTACGGCCGGCGAGGGGTGCCGGCGCAGGGCGGTCTTGGCCACGTGGTCGGCGAGGTCGCCCATCCGTTCCAGATCGGCGGCCACGTGCAGGGCGGTGATCATGGCCCGCAGGTCGGAGGCGACCGGAGCCTGCCGGGCCAGTACGTCGCAGACCCGCTCCTCGACCTGGCGGTAGGTGGCGTCGATCTCGGCGTCGGCCGCGATGACGTCCTCGGCCGCCGCCCGGTCCGCGGTCAGGAGTGCCCTGGTGGCCTGCCGCATGGCCGCGCGGATCGCCTCGGCCATGTCGACCAGTAGCTGGCTGACGGTGTGCAGATCGGCCCGGAACTCGTCGCGCATGCTCACGTCCTGTGTCTGGTGCGGTGCCCGAGCAGGACAACCGCAGGGGGTGTGGGCGGATTCGGCTCCCACGGTAGGTCGGCGGAGACCGAGGGAGGAACGACGGAGTGAACGGGGACGGTCCGACCGGTTAACATTCCCGAATGCTGGACTGATTTGCCCCTTTTGTGGTGATGCTTTGGTTAACAGAGCTTCTACGATCGGCTCGTGTACTGGTACGTCGTGGCCGCTCTGGCCGTCGGCCTGGCGTTGGGGCTCGCCGCTGGCCCGACCCTGGCCCGCGTCCGGCGCTCGGCCGCGGCCGGCCGCGGGGGCGGCCCCGGTGGGCGCCCGGGCACCCGGATCGACGGGGGAACCGCCATCGAGCAGGACCAGCCGAGCGGGTTGCCCAGCCTCGGCCGCCGTACCGTCGACTCGCTGCGGGTCGGCGTCGTCGTACTCGGCCCCGACGAACTGCCGGTTCTGATCAATCCGGCGGCCCGTGCCATGGGTCTGCTGCGGGCCGGACCCGAGGCCGGCAGCGTCGTGCCGCACCCGATCATCCGTACCCTGGCCGGACAGGTCCGGCGCACGGGCGTGCGCCGCGAGGTCGAGCTTGACCTGCCGCGGGGCCGCGGCGGTTCCGGCTCCGACCCGCTGGGCGTGCACCTGCGGGCGATGGGGGTCGGCGAGGGGTACGTGGCGGTCGAGGCCGCCGACGTCACCGAGGCGCACCGGGTCGCCCGGGTACGCCGCGACTTCGTGGCCAACGTGAGCCACGAGCTCAAGACCCCGATCGGCGCCCTCCAACTGCTCGCCGAGGCGCTGCTGGACGCCACCGACCCGTCCGACCACCGGGACCCGGAGGCCGCCGCCGAGGACGTCGCGGCGGCCCGCCGGTTCGCCGAACGGATCTCCAGCGAGTCCACCCGGCTCGGCCGGCTCGTCAACGAACTGCTCGAACTCACCCGACTCCAGGGCGCCGAGCCGCTCCCGGCGCCCGAGCCGGTCTCCGTCGACTGGATACTGGCCGAGGTGGTGGACCGGACCAGGACCACCGCCGCCGCCCGGCGGATCGAGATCTCCGTCGAGGGGCTGCGCGGCCAGACCGTGTACGGCAGCGACAGCCAGCTCGCCACGGCCGTCACGAACCTGGTCGAGAACGCGATCGCCTACTCGGGCGAGGACACCCGGGTCACCATCGCCGTCACCGCCGGGGAGGACCGGGTGGAGATCGCCGTGGCCGACCACGGCATCGGCATCGCCCCCGACGACGTCAACCGGATCTTCGAGCGGTTCTACCGGGCCGACCAGGCCCGGTCCCGATCGACCGGCGGCACCGGACTCGGCCTGGCGATCGTCAAGCACATCGCCACCAACCACGGCGGGCGGGTGCAGGTCACCAGCACACTGGGCGGCGGTTCGACGTTCACCCTGTGGCTGCCGGCCAGCCCACCCGATGCCTTCCTGCCGCCACCACCATCCGCTGAGATCGAAAGCGGTTCGGCCGCGCTTCGCTAGGCTGGATCCGAGGAAAGGAAAGTTTCGTTGGCCCGCGTGCTCGTGGTCGAGGATGAGGAGTCGTTCTCGGACGCCCTCTCCTACATGCTCCGCAAAGAGGGGTTCGAGGTTTCGGTCGCGGCGACCGGCACCGCCGCGCTGACCGTTTTCGACCGTTCCGGCGCTGACATCGTCCTGCTCGATCTGATGTTGCCGGAGATGTCCGGCACCGAGGTGTGCCGGCAGCTCCGGCAGCGCTCATCGGTCCCGATCATCATGGTGACCGCCCGGGACAGCGAGATCGACAAGGTCGTCGGGCTGGAGATCGGCGCCGACGACTACGTCACGAAGCCGTACTCGCCGCGCGAGCTGGTGGCCCGGATCCGTGCGGTGCTGCGCCGGCAGACCACCGACGTACCCGAGACGACCGCGGCCACGCTGACCGCCGGCCCGGTACGGATGGACATCGAGCGGCACGTGGTGACCGTCGAGGGCAGCACCGTACAACTGCCGCTCAAGGAGTTCGAGCTGCTGGAACTGCTGCTCCGCAACGCCGGCCGGGTGCTCACCCGCGGGCAGCTCATCGACCGCGTCTGGGGAGCCGACTACGTGGGCGACACCAAGACACTCGACGTACATGTCAAGCGGCTGCGTTCCAAGGTCGAGCCGGAGCCCTCCACGCCGAAGCACATCGTCACGGTCCGCGGCCTGGGCTACAAGTTCGAACCCTGACGGTTCCCGGCCGGCACGCCGGCGCCGGACCGGATCGGCCGTCGCGGCCCGGTCGCTGCGGCTTGGTCGCTACGGCCCGATCGCTACGGCCCGGTCTGCTGCGGCCCGGTCGCTACCCCTGGCGGGGCGGCGTGGCCGGCCCCCGGCCGTTGCCGCGCGCCCCCGAGCCGCGCGACCCCGGGGTCGTCGGGGTGGTCGGGGTGGCCGGGTGCGGCGCCACCAGGCCCTGCCGCAGCCGGGCCGCGCACAATTCGGCCAGTCGCTCGTACGCCGCCGCGCCGATCAACGCGGTCAGCTCCGGGCCGTACGACTGGTACATCGGCTCCCGGCCGACGTGCGCGTCGGGGGACGAGGTGCACCACCAGTCCAGGTCGTGACCGCCGGCGCCCCAGCCCCGGCGGTCGAACTCGGCCAGCGTCGAGACCAGCACCTTGGTCCCGTCCGGTCGCTTGCTCCACTCCTGGTCCCGGCGGACCGGTAGCTGCCAGCAGACGTCCGGCTTGTACTCCAGCGGATGTACGCCGTCGCGCAGCGCCTGGGCGTGCAGCGCGCATCCGCCGCCGCCGGCAAAATCGGCGTCGTTGAGGAACACGCACGGACCCTCTTCGCCCTGCGTGGCGGTCCGCCGGGCCGGCTTGGTGCCGTCCACCGAGTCCATCTCGGTCCAGTTCTGGAAGCCGCGTCGGTGGTGCTGCCACGTCTGCGGGGTCAGCCGCCGAACGGCGGCCCGGACCCGCTTCTCGTCGTCGGCGTCGGTGAAGAACGCGCCGTGCGAGCAGCAGCCGTCGGCGGCCCGCCCGGCGATGATGCCGTGACAGCCGCGGCCGAAGACGCAGGTCCAGCGGGACAGCAGCCAGGTAAGATCGGCTCGGATGACGTGTTCCTCGTCGGCCGGGTCGAGAAACTCGATCCACTCCCGCGCGAAGTCCAACCCGACCTCCCGGCTACGGGGGTCAGCATCGTCGTCGACCAGGATGCGAAGCTCGGTGCGGACAGCCACCTGGCCAGCGTACGCCGATCCCACAGGTCCGCTGGTCAACCGCGCTGATTGCCCAACCGACGGGTCCGACAGGTCGATCGCGGCACCGGCGTATCGCTTCGCCACCGGCAGGGCCGCACCCTCGTAGGCAACCCCGCGGCGGACGTACCCCGAGGGCTGAGCGGTCCGCCCAGCCGGTCCGGCCGCTGTCGCTGTCGCCGTCGCCGTCGCCGTTGTCCGTCGCCGTTGTCCGCTGTCCGTTGTCCGCTGTCCGTTGTCCGCTGTCCTCGGGGGTCGGGCGTGTCCCCCGCCAGAAGCGATGGCCTCTGCTGTTGTCATACCTGAGGGTCATTTTTATGACTCTCAGGTATGGACATCAAAAAGGACATCACTCTCAGCCGCCGGCGTGTAGGCGAGTCCAGTAGATCGTGGATGTCCCCAGCCGTTCCGGGGCGGGGATCCGGTATGTGGTCGGCGGGTGTCCACGGGCAACCGGGTGCGGCTTCCGGGGCAGGTGCGGGGTTTAGGGTCGGGAGTCATGCGGCTGGGTGTGCTCGATGTCGGCTCCAACACGGTTCACCTGCTCGTGGTGGACGCCCATCGCGGCGCGCATCCCTGGCCGGCGCACTCGGAGAAGGCCGTACTGCGGTTGGCCGAGCAGATCGGCCCGGACGGTGCGCTCACCTCGGGCGGGGAGGATGCGCTGGTCGAGGCGGTGGCCGGCGCCAAGGCCGCGGCCGAGGGGTTGGGCACCGACGACCTGCTGGCCTTCGCCACCTCGGCCGTCCGGGAGGCGACCAACGCGCCGCAGGTGCTGACCCGGGTACGCCAGGAGACCGGCGTACATCTGCACGTGCTGCCCGGTGTCGACGAGGCCCGGATGACGTTCCTGGCCGTCCGGCGCTGGTTCGGCTGGTCGGCCGGCCGGCTGTTGGTGCTGGACATCGGCGGCGGCTCGCTGGAACTGGCGGCCGGCATCGACGAGCATCCCGAGTTTGCGCTCTCCGTACCGTTGGGCGCCGGCCGGCTCACCCGCGAGCGGCTCCGGATCCAGCCGGGCACGAGCGTACCGCCGCCGGCCGCGACGATCGACGAGCTTCAACGGTACGTCGAGGAGACGCTCGCGCCGGTCGTCGACAAGCTGGGCCAGGTCGCCTGGGATCGTACGGTCGCCACCTCGAAGACGTTCCGCACGCTGGCCCGACTGGCCGGGGCGGCGCCGTCCTCGGCCGGCCTGTGGGTGGGCCGGTCGCTGTCCCAGGACGGCCTGCGCCAGGTGATCGGGTTCATCCGGCACATCCCGCCGAGCGAGCTGTCCGAACTGGAAGGCGTGAGCGCCAGCCGGGCGCACCAACTGCTGGCCGGCGCCGTGGTGGCGGAGGCCACGATGCGGCTGCTCGGCATCGACCGGCTGGACATCTGCCCGTGGGCGCTGCGCGAGGGCGTGATCCTGCGCCGGCTGGACCAGCTTGACGGAGGGTGATCTTCCCTGGTCGGCGGTACCCGGTGGGTTGGGCGGGACGGGGCTACGCTGAAAGACGTGACTTCCCGCGTACCGGTCCTGCTGTCCAGCTCCTCGGTCTTCCCGGAGCCGACCGCGGCGGCGTTCGAGCTGGCCGCCCGGCTCGGGTACGACGGCGTCGAGGTGATGGTCTGGACGGACGCGGTCAGTCAGGACGCCGGGGCGCTGCGTGGCCTGTCCCGGCACTACGGCGTACCGATCCGGTCGGTGCACGCCCCCTGCCTGCTGGTGACCCAGCGGGTCTGGAGCCCGGACCCGTGGGAGCGGCTGCGGCGCTCGGCGGAGCTGGCCGAGGCCCTGGAGGCTCCCACGGTGGTGGTGCACCCGCCGTTCACCTGGCAGCGGGACTACGCGCGCGGCTTCGCCGACGGGGTGGCCCAGCTGGCTGGTGAGCACGGTGGCCTGCGGTTCGCGGTGGAGAACATGTACCCGGTACGGATGGCCGGACGGAAGTTTGTCCCTTACCTCCCCGGCTGGGATCCGACGGAGGCCGGCTACTCCGCGTACACGCTGGATCTGTCGCACTGCGCCGCGGCGCAGGGCGACGCGCTGGAGATGGCCGACCGGATGGGCGCCGGCCTCGCCCACGTCCACCTCGGCGACGGTACGGGGGAGGGCGGGACGAGCACCTGGTGCCGGGGCGCGGCAACCAGCCCTGCGCCGAACTGCTCGGCTCGCTGCGCAAGCGCGGCTTCGCGGGCTCGGTGGCCGTCGAGGTGGCCACCCGGGGGCGCGCAGCAGGGCGCAGCGGGAGGACGACCTGCGCGTCTCGCTCGAATTCGCCCGCCAGCACCTCAACGCGGCCAGCCCGGTCGGCGGTTGAACGCCGCGGCCGGGGTCAGCCGACGGAGGCCAGCGGCGCGGACGCGGCCGGCGGGGCGTCCGTGGCCCCTGTGACATTTGTGGCTTCTGCGGCGTTCGTGGTGTTCGCCGCGTTCGCGCTGCCGCCCTGCTCGCCGATCGCCGCCCGCTTACGAGCCCGGTGGGCCGCCACGTGGGAGCGGGTGGCGCAGCGTTCCGAGCAGAACCGGCGGCAACAGTTCGACGACGTGTCCAGGTAGACGTTGCCGCACCGGTCGTCCGCGCAGACCCCGAAGCGGGAACTGCCGTACTCGCACAGCCACACCGACAGGCCCCACACGGCGCCGGCGATGTACTCGGCCGCGATCGTGGCGCCCCGCCCGGTGACGTGCATGTGCCAGTCCCCGGAGTCGTGACCGGAGATCCGCGGCTGCACCGGGAACGCCTCAAGCAGCGTGTTCAACTCGGCCACGGCCTCGGCGTCCCGGCCGGAGGTGCCCAGTTCGAAGACGTCACGCAGGCGCCGCTGCGCCCGCCGGAAGATCGCCAGATCCCGCTCGACGACCGTGTCCCGCATCCACGGATTGTCGTCACCGAACACGGCCCGCAGGCCGTCGAGGTCGTCCAGGCGGGCGTTGACGAGATCAACCCCGGTCCGGGCGTACGCGTCGAAGTCCACCCGACAACCGTAGACGACTTTCGGCCCGGTCGGCGCCACCGTGTCCCCGGGCTGGCACAGGACTGTGACAAAACTACTCGACGCGCCCTTGCTGGCGAATCGGGTGATCTACGTACTTTTTGCGGTCGGGCCGCGGATCCGGCCGGTGGCCGCGGACCGCGGGGACGGCCGGCCTCGCTGCGCCGGACCGCCTGCTGGGTCGGGCGTTAGGCTCAGGCCATGCTCCGATCGGTCATCCTCGCCGCCTCCCGGTCGTCCCAGGTCGAGCGGCTCGTCGCGACCGCCCCGTACAGCCGGGACGTCGTCCGCCGGTTCGTCGCCGGCACCACCCCGACGACGCGTTGCGCGCCACCCGCGAACTCGTCGCCGCCGGTCTCACCGTCAGCCTCGACCACCTCGGCGAGGACACCGTCACGGCCGAACAGGCGACCGCCGTTCGGGACGCGTACCTGGAACTCCTGGCCGCCCTGCGCTCCGCCGGGCTGACCGCGTCGGCCGAGGTCAGCGTGAAGCTGTCGGCCGTCGGCCAGGCGTTCGACGAGAAGCTGGCCTACGAGAACGCGCGGCAGATCTGCGCCGCCGCCAGCGAGGCCGGCACCACCGTCACGCTGGACATGGAGGACCACACCACCACCGACTCGACCCTGGACATCCTGGCCAAGCTGCGCGCCGACCATCCCGGTACGGGCGCCGTGCTCCAGGCGTACCTGCGGCGCACCGAGTCCGACTGCCGCGAACTGGCCGGCGCCGGGTCGCGGGTACGGCTGTGCAAGGGCGCCTACTCCGAGCCCGAGTCGGTGGCCTACCAGGCGGGCATCGACGTGGACAAGTCGTACGTCCGGTGCCTGAACGTGCTGATGGCCGGCGAGGGCTACCCGATGCTCGCCACCCACGATCCGCGACTGATCGCGATCGCCCGGGAACGGGCCCGGTGGTACGACCGGACTCCCGACGGGTTCGAGTTTCAGATGCTGTACGGCATCCGCCCGGACGAGCAGACCCGGCTCGTGTCCGAGGGCCACTCGGTCCGGGTGTACGTCCCGTACGGCCATCAGTGGTACGGCTACCTGATGCGCCGCCTCGCCGAGCGCCCGGCCAACGTCGCCTTCTTCGCCCGCGCCCTCGCCTCCCGCGCGTAACGAGGTAGACCGACCGCCGGATCCCCGGGTGCCGGGGGATCCGGGTGGGGTAGGCGCTTGGCTACGCTCGGCCGGGGCCGTAGTCTCCGGCGGTGACCGACGGGACGCGGCGACCGGAATCAGCCTCAGCCGAGCCGCCAGCAACACCGGATTCCGAGCCGCCGTCGGCCGCCGAGGCGCCCGCGCCCGCGCCGCCCGCGCCGCCCGCGCCGCCCGCGCCGCCCGCGTCCGCGCCCGAGGCGCCCGATTCTGGGCCGGTCCCGCCGGTCGCACCGACCGCCGCCGAATCCGTGCCGGCCGCCGCCGAGCCCGTGCCGGGTCTCATCCAGCCCGCGCCGACCTTCGTCGAGGACGCGTCGGCCGGGAGCCGTCCCCGATGGCGGCTGTGGACGGCGCTCGGGGTGGTCGCCGTACTGCTGTTCTGTCTGGCTCCGCTCGGCGTGCTGGTCGCGGCCCTGTTCCGGCAGGCGGACGGCGGCGCCGCCGGGGCGGTGGGCCGGCCGGCGCCGAGCCCGCGTCTGGGCGGCAGCGGCACCGCGACCGGCGCCTGGCTGCGGGACCGGATCGCCGAGCAGGTGGACCGGCAGTCGACGGCGCTGCTGGCCGGCGACGAGGACGGCTTCCTGGCGGTGGCGGATCCGGATGGTTCCGCGATCGACACGCTGCGGCACCAGTTTGCCGCGCTGCGCGCGTTGCACGTCCGGGTCTGGCAGGCCGAGGTGGCGGCCCGGCCCACCCCGGTCGAGGGGAAGCCGCGCGAGTGGCGGTTCGCGGTCACCTACCGGTACTGCTTCGAGACCGCGGACTGCACCCCGAGCCAACTGGACGTCGGTACCCGCTGGGCGGACGGCGGCGCCCTGCCCCGGCTGGTGGCCGTCGACCCGCCGGATCCGGACACCAACGGACCGCGGCCGTGGCAGGTCAACGACCTGGTCGCGCTGGCCGGGCCGCGGACCACGGTGGCCAGTACGCCGGCGCTGCGCGGCAAGCTGCCGGACCTGCTGGCCCGGGCCGAGCGCGCGGCGGCGGTGGCCGACCGGTACGCCGTGGGCGGCACCCCGCCGGACCGGTACCTGATCTTCTACGCCGGCCACGCCGAGTGGAACCGCTGGTACGGCGGTGACCTGCCGGAATGGACCGGCGGGTACGCGGTCCCGGTCGGCGCCGGGCAGCACGACGTGGTGCTGAACGCCGACGAACTGGCGGACAGCCAGGCCGAGCTGGACCCGCTGCTGCGGCACGAGATGACCCACGTCGCCTCGCTGGCCGACCGCAAGCAGGTCGGCACGGAGGACTGGTGGCTGGTGGAGGGGCTGGCCGAGCAGGCGGCCGCGAACGGGCGCCGGCCGCGCCTGTCGCGGGACCTGGACGAGGTGCGCCGGGTCGTGGACGGCGACTGGGACGGCCGGCTGGCCGACCTCAGGCCGGCGGACGACGCCGCCGACTGGCGCGTGGTGGGCGGCTACGGTGCCAGCTACCTCGCGGTACACCATCTCGTCGAGCGGTTCGGCCAGCAGCCGGTGATCGAGTTCTTCCGGCTGGTGCTGCGCGACGGTCGGAGCCTGGAGCAGGCGTCCCGGCTGGCGTTCGGGGGCGCCTGGCGGCCGTTGTCGCAGGACTGCGTCGAGTACGTGCGCCAGTTGGCCGGCTGAGCCGAGGGCCATCAACGGCCCGCGCGCAGGAACCCCGAGCAGGCATGACGCGTTGTCTGTTCGTGAGGGAAGTGCTGAGCGAGGTCACCGAGCCGGCGTCGGCCGGGAGCGGCAGCCGGCTGCGGGTGGTGATCCTGACCCACATCTGCTGGCCCGAGCCGGCCGACTTCAAGAACCTGCCGCTGGCCCGCGAACTGGCCGGGCGCGGGCACTCCGTCACGATCGTCACCGGCTTCCCCAACTATCCACTCGGGAAGATCTATCCCGGTTACCGACTGGCCTGGCGCCGGTGGGAGCAGGTCGACGGGGTGCGGATCCTGCGCGTACCGCTGTATCCGGACCACAGCTCGTCCGGCCTGCGGCGGATGGCGAACTACCTGAGTTTCACGCTCAGCGCCTCGATCCTGGGTCCGCTGCTCGCGGGCCGTACGGACGTGGTCTTCGTCTATTCGCCGCCGATGACCTTGGGAATCACGGCCCGGCTGTTCAAGGCGTTCCGCCGGGCGCGGGTGGTGCTGGACGTGGTGGACCTGTGGCCGGACGCGGTGGCCGGCTCCGGCATGGCGTCCTCCCGGCTGGTCGTCGCCGGCTCCGGCTGGTTCGCCCGGCGAAGCTACCGGGCAGCCGACCGGATCACCGTCCTCACCGAGGGTTTCCGTGAGCGCGTGCTCGCGCAGCTCGGCGCCCGGCCGATCCCGGTCACCGTCCGCCCGCCCTGGGCGCAGGACGAGGTGGCCGGGCCGGATCGGGCGTTCGCCGCGAGCTTCGGCCTGGACGGCATGTTCTGCGTGGTGCACGCCGGAAATCTTGGCGTCTTCCAGGACATCGAGACGGTGCTCGCGGCGGCCGACCTGCTGCGCGACCAGCCGGACGTACGGCTGGTGCTGGTCGGCGGCGGTCGCGACCTGGCGGAGATCCGCGCCGCGGTGGCCCGGCGGAACCTGTCGAACGTGGTGCTCACCGGGCTGGTGCCGGCGGAGCGCATCCCCGGGGTGCTGGCCCGGGCGGACGCCTGCCTGGTCTCGCTCGTCTCGGACCCCTATCTGAACATCAACCTGCCGAGCAAGTTCGCCAGCTATCTCGCGGCCGGCCGGCCGATCGTGGCGAACGCGTCCGGGCAGGTGGCGAACGTGGTGCGGGCGGAGCGGGTGGGCTTCGCCGCGACCCCGGGCCGGCCGGCGGAGTTGGCCGACGCGATCCGCCGGATGCGGGCCATGACCCCCGCCGAGCGGACCGCGATGAGCCTGCGGGCGCGCCGGCTCTTCCAGCGGGACTACGAGGCACGAACCGGCCTGGCCGGATACGTACGGATGATCGAGGGCCTCGCGGCGGCGCGGCCGGTACGGCGGAGGTGAGCATGCGCCGAGAGGACGTGGCGGAACTCAACCGGATCTACGACGACCGCGGGTACGACACCGACCCGGTCTACTCCGACCTGGACCCCTGCTATCTGCAGCGGGTCCAGGGGGTCGAGCGGATGTTCCTGCGGGCGCTGGACGTGGCCGGTCTCGGTGCCCGGCTGGAACGGCTGCGGGTGCTGGACTTCGGCTGCGGCAACGCCCGGTGGCTGGGCCGCTGGCTGGCCTGGGGCGCCGACCCGACCCGGCTGTCCGGCGCCGACGTGCGGGAGCCGGCGATCCGCCGGGGCCAGCAGTACTTCCCCGAGGCCGACCTGCGCACGTACGACGGCCAGCGGCTGCCCTGGGCCAGCGGGTCGTTCGACGTCGTCTACCAGTTCCTGGCCATGTCCAGCATGGTGGACCGGGAGTACCGGGTCGCCGCGGCCCGGGAGATGCTGCGCGTGCTGCGTCCGGGTGGGCTGCTGGTCTGGTACGACATGGCGGTCGGCAACCCGCGGAACCCGAACGTCCGGGGGCTGCCGCTGCGGGAGGTGCGGGACTACTTCCAGCCGCTGCGGCCGGTGCTGGCCCGGCGCCTGTCGCTCGCGCCGCCGCTGAGCCGGATGCTGACCGCCCGGTCCTGGGCCGCCGCCCGGTTTGTCGAGACGACCCTCCCGTTCAGCCGGACGCACCTGTTCGCCGCGTTCGTGACCGAACCGGCGGCGCGGGACCGGGCGGCGCAGGGATCGGCCGTACGGGGGCCGGCGGCGCGGGAGTCGGCGCCGGCCGCGCGACAGCGGCGACCGCATCGTGCCGGATCGGCCGATTCCGTCACCCGGGCGGCCACCTGAGATAGTTGAGGCCGCTCCCAGCGCGATGTCCGGTCCCGTGTGCCAGAAGCGGGCGGGCGGGCGTCCGGTGGTCGCGGCGACACCGCCGTGGCCACCGGAGTCGTGCGGGGCGGCGCCGGCGGTGATGTCCGCGCGGCAGCCGCCGCGACGCCGTACCGCGAGCCGCCTGCCGCCGCACGACACCCGCGCGATCGCGTCCGCCACCGCCGTCACGTCCGCCCGTTGACGCAACTTGCATGATCAAAAGTCCGAAGGGATCGCGCCGGCCACAGTTGCCCCGCTACCGTACTGGTAACACGCGCGTCGCCTGCCGTGACGGAGACGGTCGTCACTCGCCGGGCGCGCGCCGGGGATGGGATGGGTTGGTGAGCCGTGGTGGGATCACCACAGTCCGACGGTCGCCTGTCGGAGGTCAGGTTCCTGACCGTGGCCGAGGTGGCGTCGCTGATGCGCGTTTCCAAGATGACGGTCTATCGGCTGGTGCATTCGGGCGAGCTGACGGCCGTCCGGGTGGGCCGGTCCTTCCGGGTACCGGAGCACGTCGTTCATGAATATCTTCGCGGAGCCTTCCAACAGAGCGCCTAGGCCCCGCGCTTCGCGGAACGTCACGTCGGCCGGGGGCCGCGTTGGCCTTGATCGAGGCCGGCGGCTACCCTGGATCGCGACCGTGACCTCACTCCGGTGCGCCGTGCCGCCCGCCAGCCAGGTCCGGTTCCTGTCCAGCTCGGTTTCCGGGCCACCGACGGTGGTCCCGGCCCGTTCCGCAGATTGCATCAGAAGGGCTGTCGTATGGGCTCGGTGGTCAAGAAGCGCCGCAAGCGCATGGCTAAGAAGAAGCACCGCAAGCTGCTGCGCAAGACCCGCGTCCAGCGTCGCCGTCTCGGCAAGTGACCCGTTGGCCGGGCCTCGGCCCGGCCAACGCAGGCGCCGGGCGCCCGTCGATCCTCGGAGGCTCGCGGTGATCAGCTCCCGGCTGGCCGGGCATCCTTCGGCGATGCCGGTGGGAAGCGCACCATGACCCTCGGCGACACCGCAGGTGTGCCGGGGGTCGTCGTGGTGACCGGGGTCAGCCGCTATCTCGGCGCCCACGTGGCCGCCCGGCTCGTGGCGGATCCGGCCGTCGAGCACGTGGTCGGGCTGGACCCGGTGGATCCCCCGCCCGAGCTGGCGCCGCTGCTGGACGGGGTGGAGCGGGTCCGCGGGGACGCCGGCACGGTCAGCAGCGTGATCGCCGACCTGGACGCCGCCTCCGTCGTACACCTGGCCCTGGTGACCGCCCCGGACAAGCAGCAGGGCGGCCGGTCGGCCATGAAGGACCAGAACGTGATCGGCACGATGCAGCTGCTGGCGGCCTGCCAGCGAGCGCCCCGGCTGCGCAAGCTCGTCATCCGGTCGTCCACCGCGGCGTACGGCGCGTCGTTCCGCGATCCGGCCGTCTTCACCGAGGACACCGAGCCGCGCGAGGTGCCGCGCGGCGGTTTCGCCCGGGACATCCTCGACATCGAGGGGTACGTGCGCGGCTTCCGTCGCCGCCGTCCCGAGGTGACCGCCACGGTGCTCCGGTTCGCCCCGTTCATCGGCTCGGCGGCGGACACCACGCTGACCCGGTACTTCGCCCAACCCGTCGTACCCACGGTCTTCGGGCGTGACCCCCGCCTCCAGTTCGTGCACATCGAGGACGCGCTGGAGGTGCTGCACCGTTCCGTGGTGCAGGACCACCCCGGCACCTTCAACGTGGCCGGTGCGGGGGTGCTCACGCTCTCCCAGGCCATCCGGCGGGCCGGCCGGATCGCCGTACCGGTGCTGGAACCCGGCCTGTCCGGCGCCGCCGGGCTGGCCCGGGTGCTCGGGTTCGGCCGGTACGGGCTGGACCAGGTGGATCTGATCGTGCACGGCCGGGTGGTGGACACCCGCCGGTTGGCCAGCGAGTTCGGCTTCACCCCGCGCGGCACGGCGGAGGCGTTCGACGACTTCATCCGCGCCCACCGCGGCGGCATGCTGGTCAGCCGGGACCGGCTGGCGCTGGCGGAGCAGGCCATCCTGGACGGGGTCCGGCAGGTGCGCGCCTCGGGCCGGCGGGACGGCATGGTGAGCCGATGAACGGACGGGTGAACGGGCGTGCCGCGGAGCCGCCGGCGGAGCGCAACGGGCACCGGACCGCCGTACCGGGCGGGAACGGGTCGCGACCCGCACCCGGGCCGGCGGTGGCCGACGGCCCGGCCGACGTGTGGGACCGCCGGGTCGCGGGGGCACTGGCCTTCCTGCGCCGCCGGCTGTCCGGACAGTACGAGGTGGACGAGTTCGGCTTCGACCCGGAGCTGACCGACCAGCTCTTCCATCCGCTGCTCCGCAGGCTCTACCGGGACTGGTTCCGCACCGAGATCCGGGGCGTGGAGAACCTGCCCGTGGACGGTCCCGGTCTGGTGGTGGGCAACCACTCGGGGACGGTGGCGCTGGACGCGCTGATCCTGTCGACCGTGGTGCACGACCACCATCCGGCGCACCGGCACCTGCGGCTTCTCGGCGCCGACCTGGTCTTCCGGATGCCGGTGGTCTCCGAACTGGCCCGCAAGTCCGGCGGCACGGTGGCCTGCAACACGGACGCCGAACGCCTGCTCGACCTGGGTGAACTGGTCGGGGTGTTCCCCGAGGGCTTCAAGGGCATCGGCAAGCTCTACAACGAGCGGTACAAGTTGCAGCGGTTCGGCCGGGGCGGGTTCGTCTCGGCGGCGCTGCGCACCGGTACGCCGATCGTGCCCGCCGCGATCGTCGGCGCGGAGGAGACGTACCCGATGCTCGCCGACATCAAGCCGCTGGCCCGGTTGCTGAAGCTGCCCTATTTCCCGCTCACCCCGACCTTCCCGTGGCTGGGTCCGATCGGGATGATCCCGCTGCCGAGCAAGTGGCTGATCCAGTTCTGCGCGCCGATCCCGACGGCGCACCTCACCGACCAGGCGGACGACCCGCTGGTGGTGTTCAACCTGGCCGACCAGGTCCGCGAGACGATCCAGCAGACGCTGCTGGAGCTGCTGCGCCGCCGGCCCGACCCGTTCGGCCTCTGACCCGCCGCGGCCTGCCGCGGCAAGGGGTGGCCGCCGGTGCGGCGGACGGCCGCCAGGGCGCGGGCGGGTGGGTCGCCCGGGTGGCCTACCGGGCGTGCCGGCGCCGCAGCGCCAGACCCGCGGTGGCCATCCCCGCGAGCGCCCCGGCCGCGACCGTCGACGGTACGGCGATCCGCGCGGCCTTGCGTCCGGTGCGGAAGTCCCGGACCGGCCAGCCACGATCCCGGGCCACCCGCAGCAGCCCGGCGTCCGGGTTGACCGCCACGGCGTGACCGACCGCCGAGAGCATCGGGATGTCGTTCGACGAGTCGCTGTAGGCCGTGCACCGGGCCAGGTCGAGACCCTCGGCCGTGGCGAGCTGGGTGATCGCGTCCGCCTTGACGGTGCCGTGCATGAGATCCCCGACCAGCCGGCCGGTGTACCGGCCAGCGTGGATCTCGGCCACCGTGCCGAGCGCCCCGGTCAGGCCGAGCCGGGTCGCGATGGCCCGACCGATCTCCACGGGCGCGGCGCTGACCAGCCAGACCCGTTCGCCCGCGTCGAGGTGCCGCTGGGCCAGCGCCCGGGTGCCCGCCCAGATCCGCGGGGCCATGAGCTCGTCGAAGATCTCCCGGGTGAGCTGCTCCATCTCGGCCACCGGCCAGCCCTCGACGAAGGCGAGCGCCGCCTCCCGGGCGCCGGACATGTGGCCGCTGTTCTCGGTGGCCAGCAGCCGGAACCGCAACTGCTGCCAGCCGAACCGGGCCAGGTCACCGACGGTGAGATGGCCGCGGGCCGCGAGGCCGCGGGCGAACCAGTAGATCGACGCGCCGCGCAGCATCGTGTTGTCGATGTCGAAGAACGCCGCGGGCCGGGCGAGGGCGCGAAGCTCAGGCCCGGCGGCCGCCGGCGCCCAGCCGACCGTATGGCCGTGCTGGTCGGTGCTGATCGTCACCTTCCGGGTACGCCCCACCCCGCTGGCCCCCTCGTCTGCCGTGCCGTCCCCTCTTCGAAGGGTAGTCGGCCCGGACAGGCGGCACCGGAGATGCCCGTCACCAGGACGGATGCGAGGTCAGTCCTGCACCGGCGCGGCCGGTTGCGGCGTGGCCGAGCCCATCTCCTCGTCCCGCGCCACGGCGGTCGGGCCGGCCGGGCTGGTCCGGATGCCCCGCGGCTGACCCGCGGGGTGCTCGGCGGACCTGCCGGTGGTCGGCTCGGCGGACTCGGCGGCGGTCGACTCGTGGACGACCGGGCAGGTCCGGGGCAGTGGACCGAGCGCGTCGGACCGGATCGAGGGCTCGGCACCGCAGGACAGTCCGACGGAGAGCGCCGCGGTCCGGGCACCGATCTCGTCCAGCAGGGCGAGCGAGGCCGCCACCCGTTCCCGGGTCGGCCCGTCGGCGCCGGCGGCAAGCGCGTTCACCTGCCGGCGCTGCCCGACGAGAAAGGTACCGACCAGGTCGAGGCCGTGCTGGTCGCGGTGCTGCACCGCCGAGGTGGTGAGCAGCCGTACGCCCTGCCGGGTGTCCGCGTCCATGTCGTCGAGGACGGCGCCGAAACCCAGACCGTTCGCCACGGTCGCCGCCTCGGTGAGCCGGGTCCGGGCGAAGTCCAGGAAGAGCTGGCCCCGGCTGGTGTCCGAGCCGCTCAGCGCCAGTTGCGCCCGCTCGGCGGAGCGCTTCATCCCGTACAGCGCATCGCCGGGTACGGCGTCCTCGCTGGCCGCCGAGATGCCGGACACCGCGATGGCGCCGGCCGCGATCCCGACGACGAAGGCGGCCCGTGCCCGGGCCCGGCGCGCGTTGAGCCGGGGCAGCCGGCCCCCGTTGAGCCGGGCCAGCCGGTTGCGCCATGCCGCCCGGTCCGGCTCGGTCGCGGCCTCGGTGCCGGGCCGGCGCCCGAGGCCCTCCCGCTCCGCGGTGGCCAGCAGCATGGCCCGCAGTCCGACCCGGAATTCCGGATCGATCCCCGCCCCCGGTTGCGCCGCCGGTTCGGCGCGCAACCGGTCGGGGATGGTGACCAACCCGGCGAGTTCGAGGTCCAGCCGGGATCGGATCCGATGCCGGCTGCCTCCATCGGGCTCATCGACAAGCTGTGCGAAGCGCTCGGCGTGTCGACGCTCGGTAACCGGATTCGCCATGCCGCACCTCCCTCCGCTGATCACGGCCACGTGATCGGCAACCCACTTCGGCCGTTTTGCGACGCGGCGACGGGTACCGATTCCGGAGACGTCGCGGGAGTGGGCCGGTGGGCCGGCCCGCCGGCTCCGGCGAAGGTGGGGCAACCGCCGGTCGCACCCGGACAAACGGACGGTGAACCGTACCGGTTACGGGCCGGTCAACATGTCGGGCGAAAGGGTGAGGTGCCGCCCGCCGGTCCTACGGCTGGAAGCCGTCCGGAAGCAGCCGGGCCAGGGCACGAACGGCGCGGTACTGGAGTGCCTTGATCGCGCCCTCGTTCTTGCCCATCGCCCGGGCGGTCTCGGCCACCGAGAAGCCCTGGAGGAACCGCAGCACGATGCACTCCTGCTGCTCGGGATTCAGCTTCTTGACCGCGGACAGCAGGGCGACGTTCGTGATGTGCTCCACCACCGCCGCCTCCGGGCTGCCCTCCGGGCCGCGGTCCTCCCGGTCGGCGTCGAGGACGTCGCCCGTGGTGACCTCCAGCCGGTACCGGCCGGACTTGAAGTGGTCGGCGACCAGGTTGCGGGCGATGGTCACCAGCCAGGCGCCGAGGTCACGGCCCTGCCAGGTGAAGCTGCCGATCCGCTTGAGGGCGCGCAGGAACGTGTCGGAGGTGAGGTCCTCGGCGAGCTGGCGGTTGCCGACCCGGAAGTAGACGAACCGGAACACGGTGTCGACGTACCGGTCGTAGATGAGGCCGAACGCCTCCGTCTCGCCGGCCTGCGCCCGTTCGACCAGGGCCCACACCTCGGTGGCCGGGTCGGACGGGTCCGGTCGGGACGGGTAGCCGGTGGCCGGCCTCGGCGAGTCGGCCTGCGGCTGCTCGGGGATGACCGGCAGAATCGTGGTGTCGGTGTTCGAGCCGTCGACCGGGGGCGTACCGGCCGGGCGGTGCTGGCCCGGCACCGGTTGCGCCGGCGTTCCCGGCCGGGCGGGCGTGACCAGGCGGCCGTTGCCCAGCGGCTTGTTGCCGGCGGGCACGTGCCGCGAGGGCGTCTCGTTGTGATGTGGACGGTTCTGGGTCCGACGGGCTCCGCCGCGCGCCGCCGCACCGACCATGTCGGTGGCGGAGGTGCGCAGCTGTGCCAGCCCCTCGTTGCCCTGCGGCGCGCGTTGATCGCGGCCGGCCGGACCCTGCGGATAGACGTGTGCAGTCACTTGCCCTCCCCAACCCGGCCGCGCCCGGACAGGGCGGACCCTCGGGTCCCATTGGTGGCGGTGATGCGATGGCGTCCCGGGCGGACGTGCCGCGTGATGGGGTGCGAGCGCGGGTGGAGATGACGCGCACCCATGAGGTGCGGGTCCGATGCGCTGACAGGCACGGCGGCCTCCTCGGGCTGAGGGGTGTCGACTCACGGCAAAACGGGTGAGCCGACCCGAGTGATGATAGGGCCAACGTCACCCATATGTGGCAGCTCCGTTACACAGGGCCAAAGTATTTCCCAGGACGGCACATTGACCTCGCACACTTTGTGCGTTGTCGGATGCCGGACAATTGCGAGGCTGAGCGGTTGCGCTGGCCCCCGGCAGCAGGAAACGCCGAGGCTGGAAGGTTTTCCTCGGCGTGTCGGAACTGTCGTTGGAGGTGCCTGGGCGCTGGGCCGGTCGGCCCCCTTGGCGGTCCCGTCGACGGTACCGCCGGGGTCGGATCGCGTCGAGAGCGGATGCCCCTGGATCACGTGCAAATTGCCGAGAAAGAATGAATCTCTTTCAATTCTCGGCATTCCTGTTGGCCCGGTGCTCGCCGCCGTGCCAGACTCGGCCACCGTGCCTTCCGCAACCGAGGAACCCGGCGCCGCCGCGGCGCCGCCGCCGCGACTCACACTGATCACCCGGCCCGGCTGCCACCTCTGCGAGGTCGCCCGGGAGGCGATCGGCCGGGTGGTGGCGGTGACCGGTGACCGGTGGGTCGAGGTGGACGTCACCGGCGACCTGGAACTGGAACGCGACTACGGCGACCGGCTGCCGGTGGTGCTGCTGGACGGGCGCGAGCACGGCTACTGGCGGGTCGAGGAGGACCGGCTGCTGCGCGATCTGGCGGCATGAGTCCCCGGGCGGACGGTACGGCCGGCATGTCGGTCGGCGGGCGTAGGGTGCGGCCATGGCTCGCGTACGCACCCACCTGGTCTGGGACTGGAACGGCACCCTGCTGAACGACCTCGCCCTGGTGGTCGAGTCCACGAACGCGGTGTTCACCAGCGTCGGTGGGCTGACCGTCTCCGCCGAGCAGCACCGGATCCGGTTCCGCCGCCCGATCGCGGACTACTACGCCGAGGTGCTGGGGCGTGCGGTGGACGCGGCCGAGTTCGAACGACTCGACAAGATCTTCCACGACGCGTACCGGGTCGGCATGGCCGGCTGCCGGCTGGCCGGCGACGCGGCCGGCGCGATCCGGTCCTGGGCCGGCTCGCAGTCGCTGCTGTCCATGTGGTTCCACGACGAGCTGGTGCCGGCCGTCGAGACGTACGGGCTGACCGGGATGTTCCGCCGGGTGGACGGCCTGCGCGGCACGGTCGGCGGCGACCGGAAGGCCGAACACCTGGCCCGGCACCTCGCGGCGCTGGAGGTCGACGGCGCGGTGACCGTGCTGATCGGCGACTCGATCGACGACGCCGACGCGGCCGAGTCGGTCGGCGCCCGCTGCGTGCTCTACACCGGCGGCTTCACCGACCCGGACCGGCTGCGCGCCTCCGGCCTGCCGGTGGCCGACTCGCTGACCGAGGCCGTCCGGCTGGCGTCGGCGCTGAACTGACCCCCGCTGCCCCCGCCGATCCCACCGGCCGCACCGATCCCACTGCTGAACTGATCCGCTGGCCGCGCTGGCCGCGCTGGCCGCGCTGATCCGCTGGCTGCGCCGCCCGCGCCGGGTCGCTCAGTTGCGCAGGTACGCGAGCACCGCCAGCACCCGGCGGTGCTGCTCCTCGTCCGGCGGTAGCTGAAGCTTCGTGAAGATGTTCCGGACGTGCTTCTCGACCGCGCCGTCGCTCACCACCAACGCCCGCGCGATGGCCGTGTTGGACCGCCCCTCGGCCATCAGGGACAGCACCTCCCGCTCCCGTGGGGTCAGCTCGCGCAGCGGGTCGTCGCGGCGGCGCCGGACCAGCAACTGGCCCACCACCTCCGGATCGAGCACCGTGCCACCCGCGGCCACCCGGTGCAGGGCGTCCAGGAACTCGTCGATCGCCGCCACCCGGTCCTTGAGCAGGTAGCCGACGCCGCCCGCCGGGCCGCCGCCGGTCGGCCGGACCGTGGCCAGCAGGTCGTCGGCGTAGGAGACCTCGACGTACTGGGAAAGGACCAGGACCGGCGTACGCGGAACCAGCCGGCGGGCCTCGACGGCCGCCCGCAGCCCCTCGTCGGTGTGCGACGGCGGCATCCGGACATCCACGATCGACACGTCCGGCCGGTGCGTCACGACCGCCTCGACCAGCGCGGGTCCGTCGCCGACGGCCGCCACCACCTCGTGCCCCTGCTCGGTGAGCAACCGCACCAGCCCTCCCGGAGCAGTACGGCGTCGTCGGCGATCACGATCCGCATGGGTACCCGCTCCCGCGTCCCGGTGCCCATTGCCACCCCCGTGCTCATCGCCACCCCCGTCAGCCCGCCGCCGGCCGGGCCGGCAGCTCGGCGCGCAGCATCGTCGGACCGCCGGCGGGACTGTCCACCGACAGCGCCCCGCCGGCCGCGGTGACCCGGTCGGCGATCCCGGCCAGGCCGTGCCCCTTGGCCACGTGCGCGCCGCCCGTGCCGTCGTCGGCCACCTCGACCACCAGCCGCCCGCCGGTGCGGGTCACCGCCAGCCGGCACTCGGTCGCCCGGCTGTGCTTCGCCACGTTGGTCAGCGCCTCGGCGACCACGAAGTAGGCCGCGCTCTCGATCAGCGGGTCGAGCCGGCCGGACGCGGCGCTCAGCCGGGGATCCACGGTCAGCTCGATCGGGATGACGCCGCGGCCGGCCAGCGCGGCCAGGGCGCTGGGCAGCCCTCGGTCGACCAGGATCGGCGGCGCGATGCCGCGGGAGAGTGCGCGCAGCTCGGCCAGGGTCTCCCGGGTCTGCGTGACGGCCTCGTCCAGGGTCTGCCGCGCCGCCTCCGGGTTGTCCGCGAGCTGCTGCCGTGCCCGGCCGAGGTCCATCGCCAGCCGGACCAGCCGCTGCTGCGGCCCGTCGTGGATGTCCCGTTCCAGCCGCCGCAGCGCGGTCGCCTCGGCCGAGGCGGCGGCGGCCTTCTGCCGCTCCAGCAGGGTGATCCGGTCCCGTATTTCGGCGACCCCGGTGAGCAGCGCCCGACCCAGGTTGGCCCGCAGCAGGGCGCAACCCCGGACGATCAGCGGCAGGGTGATCAGGAAGAAGGCCCCGATGACGGTGTTCAGGCCGATCCGGGCGGCGGTGGAGTCACCCAGTCCCAGCAGCTCGTTCAGGTCGACGTTGTCCGGGCCGCGGGGGATCGCCCAGTCGTACGCCCCGTAGAGCGCGCCGCTGATCGCCGCGGACCACCAGACCAGGGTGACCACGGCAGAGACGATCGAGACCGGGAACGTGGCGATGCCGTGCGCGAGATCCAGCCAGGACTGCGCGTCGGCGATCGGGGTGACGATCCGGCGCCAGACCCCGGCGTCCGGCGAGGTGCCGCGGTACTCCGGCCGGACCCGGGGCCGGCCGAGGATCGGCGCCATCCTGAGCCGCTCGATGTCGGCCAGGGCCCGCGCCGCGTACAGGGTGCCGGCGATGATCGGCAGGCCGATCATGGTGACCGCGAGGCCGACGCCGACGGACAGGCCGGCGATCAGGACGGTGAAGCTCACCACAGCCAGCGGAAGACCCAGCAGGACGTATCCGGAGTCGATCATGAGCTGGCGGAGGATCGTGGGCGCCGGTACGCGGGTGGCGGGTGGGGCGGCGGCTGCGGTGCTCATGTCCTCGACCCTAGGGAACCGGGTGTGCCCCTTCCCATCCCACCGGCCGGTCTGTTTCCGGTAGGGCTGGCCCCACCGGGGCGCGTTCCGGCAGGGCTGGCCGCACGGGGCGTGGGCCGGGACGCGCACCCGGCAGCCTCCGAAAGCTCGTCGGGCACCCCGCCGGGGCTCGTCGGGCACCCGTCGGGCGCCGGTCGGGCGCTCGCCGGCGCGGCGCGATTGGCGAGAGAAGTCGGAATTGCGCAATAATCGCCGGACGGCGGCCGGTGGAGCCGCGAATCGATCTCTGGAATGGAGTTTCTGGTGGGCGCGGGCCGCGGCCTGTCAAGATCGCGATTTGTGCGCACCTTCACAAGCGCCTACTCTGTAGGTCCGACGAGCCCCGCCAGCGCAGCCGGTCGATGCGGCTTCCGGTGGGCGCACCGCAGCGGCCCGCCTCTTCGGCCGGTCGAGGATCGCATCGCACGGAGTCACATGAGTCAGCAGCGTCCCACAGGCACGCCCGGCGGCACCGGCCCGGTCCCGGCGCTCCCGGACCTCCCTGAGGCGACCGTCGCTCGGCTGCCCGAATATCTCCGTGCGCTGCATCACCTCGCGGAGGCCGGGCACGACACGGTATCCAGCGAGGGACTGGCCGCCGCGGCCGGGGTGAACTCGGCCAAACTGCGCAAGGACCTCTCCCACCTCGGCTCGTACGGCACCCGCGGGTCGGCTACGACATCGCGTTGCTGGTCGAGCAGATCGAGTTCGTGCTCGGGCTCACCCAGCGCCGGGCCGTGGCGCTGGTCGGGATCGGTAACCTCGGCCACGCCCTCGCCGGGTACGCCGGCTTCGGCAGCCGCGGCTTCCGGATCGCCGCCCTCTTCGACGCCGACCCGGGCCGGGTCGGCGAGGAGATCAACGGCCTGGTCGTCCGGCACGTGGACGAGCTGGCCCGGTACGCGGCGCAGGAGTCGATCGCGATCGGCGTCATCGCCACCCCGGCCGCCGCCGCGCAGCGGGTGGCCGACCAACTCGTCGCGGCGGGCGTCACGAGCATCCTGAACTTCGCCCCGTGCGTCCTTTCGGTGCCGGAGAACGTCGACGTGCGCAAGGTCGACCTGGCCATCGAGTTGCAGATCCTCTCGTTCCACGAGCACCGCAAGGCGACGCTCACCGGCCTGCCCGGCAACCGGGCCGCGGCCGGCGGGAGCTTCCCGGCGCTGCCTCGTGCGCTTCCCGACACCGGCACCCAGGAGGCGGTCGGCACGTGAACCTCCTCGTCGTCGGTGCGTCGTACCGCACCACTCCGGTCGCCACGCTGGAGCGCCTCGCGGTGACGCCCGCCGAACACAGCCAGCTCGCCGCGCGGTTGCTCGCGCAGCCGTACGTGGGCGAGGCGGTGATCGTCTCGACCTGCAACCGGGTGGAGATCTACGCCGCCGTGTCCGGCTTCCACGGCGGCCTCGGTGACATCTGCACGGTGCTGGCCACGCACGCCGGCTATCCGCCGGGCGAACTGGCCAACCACCTGTACGTGCACTACGACGGTGCCGCGGTCGACCACGTCTTCCGGGTCGCCGCCGGACTGGACTCGATGGTGGTCGGCGAGGCGCAGATCCTCGGCCAGCTACGGGACGCCTACCACGCGGCCACCGAGTCGGACTCGGCCGGCCGGCTGCTGCACGAACTCATGCAGCAGGCACTGCGGGTGGGCAAGCGGGCGCACACCGAGACCGGGATCGACAAGGCGGGACAGAGCGTGGTCACCGCCGCGGTCGGCCTCGCCGCCGCCCAGTTCGCCGACGGGCTGGCCGAGCGGCCCGCGCTGGTGGTGGGCGCCGGCGCGATGGGCGCGCTCGCGGTGGCGACGCTGTCCCGGATCGGCGGCGGTCCGCTCGCGGTGAGCAACCGCAGCGCGGACCGGGCGGTCCGGCTGGCCGCCGCGTACGGCGCGACGGCGGTCCCGGCCGAGCAGCTCACCTCGGCGGTCGCCGAGGTGGACGTCGTCGTCGCGGCCACCGCGTCGACCACGCCCGTGCTGACCCGGGAGGTGGTGGCCCGGGCGCTCGCCGAGCGGGCCGGGCGTACCTCCGCCCCGCTGGTCCTGCTCGACCTCGCGGTGCCCCGGGACGTCGAGGCGGAGGTCGCGGAGCTGCCCGGCGTACTGGTGATCGACATCGACCGGCTGGCCACCGACCTGCCGGCGGGGCCGGCCGCCGCCGACACCGCCGCGGTGGACCGCATCGTCACGGCGGAGGTCGAGGGCTTCCTCACCTGGCTGCGCGGCGCCGACGTGGCGCCCACGGTGGCCGCCCTGCGCAGCCGGGCCGACGAGGTGGTCGGCGCCGAGCTGCGCCGGCTGGCCAAGCGGCGGCCCGAGCTGACCGACGAGCAGCGTGGCGAGGTGGCGCACACGGTGCACCGGGTGGTGCAACGCCTGCTGCACTCGCCGACCGTACGGGTCCGCCAGCTCGCGGCCGAGCCCGGCGGCGACCAGTACGCCGCGCTGCTGCGCGAGCTGTTCGACCTGGACGTGCCGCAGACCGCGCAGGCGGAGGTCGTCCCGGACCTGTCGACGGGAGGTGACCGGTGACCGCACTACGGCTCGGGACCCGGGGGAGCGCGCTGGCGATGGCCCAGTCCGGGCAGCTCGCCGACGCGCTGCGGCAGCACACCGGCCGCGAGGTCGAACTGGTCGAGGTGGTGACGGCCGGCGACCGGTCCACTGCCCCGGTGCACCGGCTCGGCGTCGGGGTGTTCGTCTCCGCGCTGCGGGACGCGCTCACCGCCGGCGAGATCGACCTCGCCGTGCACTCGTACAAGGACCTGCCCACCGCCGGCCACCCGGGGCTGACCATCGCCGCGGTGCCGCCCCGGGAGGACCCGCGGGACGCCCTGGTCAGCCGGGACGGGCGGGGCCTGGCCGAGCTGGCGCCCGGCGCCACGGTGGGCACCGGCGCGCTGCGCCGGATCGCCCAGCTGCACGCGCTCGGCCTGCAACTCTCGGTGACCCCGATCCGCGGCAACGTGGACACCCGGTTGCGCCGGGTACGCGGGCCGGAGGCGGACCTGGACGCCGTGGTGCTGGCCCGGGCCGGGCTGTCCCGGCTGGGCCGGCTCGACGAGATCACCGAGACCATCGATCCGATGCTGATGCTGCCGGCGCCCGCGCAGGGTGCGCTGGCGGTGGAGTGCCGGATCGACGATGCGGACCTGATCGAGCTGCTCGGGCGGCTCGACCACGCACCGACCCGGGCCGCGGTGACCGCGGAACGGGCGCTGCTGGCCACCCTGGAGGCCGGTTGCAGCGCTCCGGTGGCCGCGTACGCGGTCGTCGCCGAGGGGGAGACCCCCGGTGACGACGAGATCTACCTGCGCGGGGCGGTGATCAGTCCGGACGGGTCCCGAGACCTCCGGCTGTCCCGCACCGGTACGCCCGCCGATGCCGCGGAGATCGGAAAGGCGCTCGCCGCCGAACTCCTCGACCTCGGCGCCGATTCGATCCTCGGCATGGATGCTTCGAGCGCTCCGGGGACCCAGCAGTTTGGGAGCACAGAATGACCCGCACGCGTAAGCCCGCCGGCCACGTCACATTCGTCGGAGCCGGCCCCGGGGATCCCGGTCTGCTCACCCGCCGGGCGTTGGACGCCCTGGCCGACGCGGACCAGGTGATCGTCGACCGGAACGTTCCCGAACCGCTGCTGGACGTGATCCGCGCCGACGCCAAGCCGGACGCCCAGTTCACCCCGGCCGAGGGCGCGCCCGGCGACGTGGCCAAGGTGCTGCTCTCCGCGGCCCGGTCCGGACTGGCCGCCGTACACCTGGTGGCCGGTGACCCGTTCGGGCACGACGCCGTGGTCAAGGAGGTGCAGGCGGTGGCGCGCACCGCCGTACCGTTCGAGGTCGTGCCGGGTATCGGCCAGGCCGCGGGCGTGGCCAGCTACGCCGGGGTGCCGCTGCCGGCGGTACGCACCAGCGCGGACGTCGACGACGTCAGCACGCTGGACTTCGACGCGCTGGCCGGGGCCGTACGCCGTGGCTCGCTCGCGCTGGCCGTGGACGCCGGCGACCTGGCCGGGGTCCGCGACGGCCTGCTCGCCTCCGGGGTCGACGGGCAGACCCCGGTGGCGGTCACCGGGGACGGCACCGGGGAGACGCAGTACACCACCACGTCGACCGTGGACAGCTACGTCGCCGCGGCGCTCGGCTTCACCGGCCGGGTGGTGCTGACCGTCGGCGACGGCGTACCGCAGCGGGACAAACTGAGCTGGTGGGAGAACCGCCCGCTGTACGGCTGGAAGGTGCTGGTGCCGCGCACCAAGGAGCAGGCCGGCGTGATGAGCGCGCGGCTGCGGGCGTACGGCGCCATCCCGTGCGAGGTGCCGACCATCGCGGTCGAACCGCCGCGCACCCCGGCCCAGATGGAGCGGGCGATCAAGGGCCTGGTGGACGGCCGGTACGCCTGGGTGATCTTCACCTCGGTCAACGCCGTACGCGCGGTCTGGGAGAAGTTCGCCGAGCACGGGCTGGACGCCCGGCACTTCGGCGGGGTCAAGATCGCCTGTATCGGCGAGGCGACCGCAGGTGCGGTGCGCGCCTTCGGCATCCAGCCCGAGCTGGTGCCCAGCGGCGAGCAGTCCTCGGAGGGTCTGCTCGCCGAGTTCTCGCCGCACGACGAGATCCTCGACCCGGTGGGCCGGGTGCTGCTGCCGCGCGCCGACATCGCCACCGAGACCCTCGCGGCCGGGCTCACCGAGCGTGGCTGGGAGGTGGATGACGTGACCGCCTACCGGACCGTGCGGGCGGCGCCGCCGCCGGCCGAGATCCGGGACGCGATCAAGTCCGGCGGGTTCGACGCGGTGCTGTTCACCTCCTCCTCGACCGTCCGGAATCTGGTCGGGATCGCCGGGAAGCCGCATGCGCGTACCGTTGTTGCGGTGATCGGGCCCAAGACGGCCGAGACGGCGAGCGAGTTCGGCCTGCGGGTGGACGTCGAGCCGCAGACGGCCTCCGTGCCCGACCTGGTCGAGGCGCTCGCGTCGTACGCGGTGGAACTGCGGGAGAAGCTCGCGGCGATGCCGGCGAAGCAGCGCCGCGGCTCCAAGGTGCAGGGTCCGACCGCGCTCAGGTTCCGGTAAGCCGTACGGAGGTTCGCCACCATGCCCTATCCCGAGATCCGGCCGCGGCGGCTGCGGCGTACCCCTGCGCTGCGTCGCCTGGTCGAGGAGACCCGGGTGGCGCCGGCCGAACTGGTGCTGCCGATGTTCGTCAAGGAGGGGCTGACCGAGCCGCGGCCGATCGCCTCGATGCCCGGCGTGGTGCAGCACTCCCGCGAGTCGCTGCGTAAGGCCGCGGCCGAGGCGGCGCAGGCCGGCGTGGGCGGGATCATGCTGTTCGGCGTGCCCGCGGCCAAGGACGGGACCGGCTCGGGCGGCATCGATCCGAACGGCATCCTCAACGTGGCGATCCGGGACGTCGTGGCCGAGGTCGGCAACGCCAGCGTGGTGATGAGCGACCTGTGCCTGGACGAGTTCACCTCGCACGGGCACTGCGGGGTGCTGGCCGCGGACGGGTCGGTGGACAACGACGCCACGCTCGGGCGCTACGCCGAGATGGCCGTCGCGCAGGCCGAGGCGGGCGTCCACGTGGTCGGCCCGTCGGGAATGATGGACGGGCAGGTCGGGGTGGTCCGGCGGGCGCTGGACGCGGCCGGGCACCAGGACGTTTCCATCCTGGCGTACGCCGCGAAGTACGCCTCGGGCTTCTACGGCCCGTTCCGGGACGCCGTGGAATCCTCGTTGCAGGGGGACCGGCGTACCTACCAGCAGGATCCACCGAACCTGCGGGAGTCGCTTCGCGAGGTCGAACTGGACGTGGCCGAGGGCGCCGACATGGTGATGGTCAAGCCGGCCCTGCCGTACCTCGACGTGGTCGCGGCGGTCCGGGCGGCCGTGGACGTGCCGGTCGCGGCGTACCAGATCTCCGGCGAGTACTCGATGGTGGAGGCGGCGGCCGCGAGCGGCTGGGTGGACCGCGAACGGGTCATCCTGGAGACCCTGACCTCGATCCGGCGGGCCGGAGCGGGGATCATTCTCACCTATTGGGCGACCGAGGCCGCGCAACTCCTCCGTCAGCGCTACTGACACCCCGCAGCCCCACCGGTCGCCGCCCCCGCTGGCCGCCGCCCGCAGCCCTCGCCGCCCGCAGCCTCGCCGGTCGCCGCCGGTGGTCTGCCCGCATCGCCCGCCGGCCGAGGTACCCCTCAACGACCGCTTTGCTCTGCTGTCCTCTGCGCGTCACGGGCCGGCGGCGCGGCGTCGTGCCGGGCCGCTTCGGGTTCCCCCGGTCGTGCCGCTTTGCTCTGCTGCCTTCTGCGCATCATCGACGAGCTTATTGTCTGGTATGCCCTGAAAATCGCGGCGCAACGTCGCGGAGAGGGCAGCAGAGCAAAGCGACTTGAGCAACCATGGCCGGTGGGCGGTCGAGGGCAACCTCGCGGACCGACGGCAGCGTCGGCCGCACCCTGCAGTACCCGTCGCGGTGCCGCGAGTATGCCCGCTGACCTGCCCTGAGTCGATCGCCGGTGGCACCCGGCGGACTGCTCCGGTGCCGGGAGGCGGCCTCGGTCTCCAACGGCGGAGGTTCGTTCACCGCCCAGCGTCGGTCCCAGCAAGCAGGCGATTGCTGGATACCAGGTTCACAGTTTGGACCACAGGGAGCAGGACCACAGGGAGCAGGAGCACAGCAGGGCGCAGGACCACAGGGCGCAGGGCGTTCCCCGCGGAGCAAGGCGGTCGGCACGCCGGACAAGGACTCGGCGCGGAGGAGACGGGCCGGCGCGGAGGACGGCGGGTCGGCGCGGCCGGAGCTGCGGCGTCGTCGGGTCCGCGGAGTTGTCCACAGGCCGACGGCCTGGTTGTCCACAGGCGGGCGGGTACGCGTTGCCGGTGGGGACAGCGGGTGGCAGCGTGGACGGCGTGTCCTGCGCGTCGGAGCCGCTTCCGCTTGAGCCCATGATCGGCCGCTATCCGGCCGCTGGCCTCGTGCGGCGGGCTCGCCGCATCGCCGCCATGAGCCAGCGTCAGATGGCCCGCTTCGCCAAGGTGGCGCCCTCCACCATCGCCCGGGTCGAGACGGGCGAGACGACTCCCAGTCTGGACGTGTTGCAACGGATTCTTGGCGCCGCGAATCTCTATCTTGCGGTCGTCGATCACGACGGCCACATCATTCTTCCGATGAAGGAATGGGAAGGGGACACCCGGGACGGTGCGGACCGGCGTTACCCGGCTCACCTCGACACGATTCTGGATCCCGTGATGGGCGAGTGGTGGGGCGACACCTACGGCCTGCTCCGGCCACCGGAGACCTTCCACCGGCTTCCGCCGGCGGTCCGGGAGGTGCGGCGTCGCCGCAGTGTGTGGGAGGTACGGGTAAAGCAGAACCGGAACGTGCCGCCGCCTCCCGACGTGACGAACTACCACTGACCCGGTGGGCGGTGAGCGCCCTGCCGCTGAGCGGACAGGCGCCGCGAGGGCGCAGCGCTGAGTGGATGCGCGCTGAGCGTATGCGTCTGGACAGGCGGAACGACGAACGGCCCGGGGCGAGCCGCCCCGGGCCGTTCGTCGTTCCGCCGGTGCCGCAACCGGTCGCATCGTCGCGCCGCGACCGGCCGATACGGGTCAGTCGTCGTTCACGATGGTGCCGAAGGCCAGCGGGTCGGCCAGCGTCACGCCGGGCAGGCCGGCCACGATCAGCGCGAGCTTCTCGTCCGGCTCCCGGCGCTGGTCACCCCGAACCGACACGGTGAACGCCAGCGAGGTCTGCCCGGCGGCCAGTGTGCGGCATCCGGCGTACGGCTCGAAATCCGAACCGGACGAGGCGGTGATGCCGAGCGTGGCCGCGCAGACCAGCACCGGCGTGGACAGCGGCCGGGAGACCGTGACCGGGAAGGTCATCGCGGTCGTGCCCCGGTCGCCCTCCTGTACCGAAACGTCGGAGACGGACAGCGCCGCCCGGGAGCTGAACCGGGCCACCTGCGGGTCGTGGTCGCTGGCGCCCCGGTCGCCGATGCCGGTGGCGTCCGCGGGATAGTCCGCGTTGATGTGCGCCGAGCGGACCTGCACGAGGTCGCCGTACAGCCGTCCGTTGACGAACAGGTTGTCCAGCGTCTGGGCCTGGCCGCCGAAGGTGTACGAGTACGCCGCCACCGGGACGTCGGCCACCAGGTCGTCCCACAGGTTGTGCAGGCCGGCCCCGTACAGCGGGCCGAGCTGGTCCGACGGGGTCGGGTTGGCCGCCGTGGCGATCGGGTCGTCCGGACGGGGAAGACGTTCAGGTCCCCGCCGAGGACCACCCGGGCGTCCGGGTCGGCCGCCTCGATCGCCTTGACCAGCGCGGCCCCGTAAGCGGCCTGCTCCCGGCGCTGCCCGACCCGGGCGTCCGGGGTCGAGGAGAAGTGGTTGCCGATCGCCCACAGGGTGTAGTGATCGGCCGAGCCCGGCGCGGCGGCCACCACGAACTTGCCGACCTGCGGCGCCCGGGTGTAGACGTTCGCGCCGTCCACCCCGGTCGAGGTGTCCACGTCCGCCGGCAGGACGGCGTTGAGCGCCTTCGGGTTCTGCACGTCGGCGTTGCCGGGCAGGCCGGCCGACCGGTAGTCCACCTGCGGCGTGGCGCCGAGCACCGGATCCGTCGGGTCGGCCGGGGCCAGCGAGAGCCGGTCGGTGCGGTAGAGGAACGCCGAGGTGATGCCCCGGGCATCCGAACCGGTCCGGTCGTACGCCGCCGCGTAGGCCGGGCCACCGCTGGCCGCGATGGTCAACGCCAACTCCTGAACCGTGTCCGGTGCGCCGTCGGCGTTGTTCGTGGTGCCGCAGACCAGCTCACCGCCGGAAACCGAGCAGATGTCCTGGTCCTCGGCCTCCTGAACGAGGATCAGATCCGGGCTGTGCAGGCTGTTGATGATCTGCCGCGCCTCGACGCCCAGCCGCGCGGTGTACTCGGCCTCGCTGGCCGGCACGTAGTCGAACGGCGGGGTCACCCCGGGGCAGCCCGAGTTGCCGGTGAAGTCGCAGCCGTCGAACGGGTCGTCCCGGTAATCGTACAGGTTCTCCAGGTTGTACGTCGCGACCGCGACCTCGCGCGACCGGTCCGCCGGCCGGGGCGGGTTGTTGGTCGCCGGGTCCACGCCCGCGCTGAACGTCACCGCCTCGACCTGGACGCTGTACTTGTTGAACGAGTAGTACGAGGCGCCGTACGCGTCCGCGCCGACCGTGTCGAAGGTGCGGGCCGGCGGCAGCAGCGTCCCCGAGTCGCCGGAGGTGGCCTTGACGCCGCCACCGCCGAGCAGGATCCGCTGGCCGTTGCCGTTGTCGAACAGGCCCGGCTGGTCGTCCAGCGGGTGTGCGTCCCGGAACACCCGGCGGGCGTACGGGTCGGCGCGCTCCAGCAGCGGGTCGTCGCGGTCGATCACCCAGATCTCCGAGTCGGCGGTCGAACCGAAGACGTCCCGCGGACCGGTGACGCTGCTGCCGGCCCGGACCCGCAGCCGCATGCCCTCGTGCCGCTCCCAGAAGTAGTCGGCCTGGACCGAGTCGACCGGCGGCACGGCGTCGGTCACCTCGACCGCGGTGTTCACGTCCAGTCCGGAGGCCAGCTTGCGCACCAGCGACGCGCTGGAGAACTCGGTCAGGTTGTAGTACTCGGACACCTTGCCCCGCAGCACCACCTCGTCGCCGACCGTCGGGGCGTACCCGCCGATCAGCGTCTGGTAGCCGCCCATGAAGACGAAGATGCCGTCGGAGGTCAGCGGGTCGCCGTCGGCGCTGCCCAGCCGGCTCTGCAGGAAGAAGCCGTACTGGTCGGCCCCCGAGGAGGCCCGGGTGAGCAACTTCTGCGTGATCACGCCCTGCACGTCGTACGTGCTGGCGCTGGTGCCGTTGCCGGACGGCGGCGCCAGCGGCGAACGGTCGTCGCGGGCGGACTCGTCGTCCCGGGTCTGGCCCTGCACCTCGCCCACCGTCAGCACGGTGCTGACCTGCACGCTCAGCGTGCAGGTCGCGCTGGTGCCGTCGGTGTCCGTCGAGGTCAGGGTCACCGCGTAGGTGCCGGCCGGCAGCCCCGCGGAGGCGGTCACGGTCGCCGTGGCGGTGCCGCCGACGGATTCCGCGGGGGTGAACGCGGTACGGCTGATCGACCCGCTGGCCGGTGCCGGGCTCACCGCCGTGATGTCCAGGTCGGTGATCGTGTCGTCCGTGTCGGTGGCCGTCACGTCGCGGCTTGCCGCCGTGCCCAGCTCGGTGACCAGCGGAGCGCCGCAGGTGAGGGTGGCCGGCTCGTCCACCGGGCCGTCGCCGATGCTGTGCCAGCCCAGCCCGTCGAAGGTGTCCGTGGGGAATCCGGCCCACTGCACCGCCGGATCGAACGGATCGGTCGGGTCGGTGTCGCCGCTCGTGATCGACGGCAGCCGGCGCAGCGTGTTGTCGGCCGTGCTGGTCAGGCCCGAGCCCCACTCGGTGCCGGGGTCGACGCCGACCTGTCCGATGGAGTCCAGCACCGCGTCGCCCTTGGCCAGCACGATCGCGTCGTCGCCGTTGAACAGCGAGGCGCCGGTGGTCTGGTCGGCCTGGGCGAGGATCGCGGCGGCCGCCGAGGCGGAGGCGAAGACGAACACGTCGCCCGGCGCCACCGTGCCGGTCAGCGGCAGGGAACTGGGCGAGGTGTTGCCGTTGAAGTAGATCCGCAGCTGGTAGCCGCCGGCGGCGAGGTCGATCGCCGACCCGGTGCCGTTGTACAGCTCGATCGCCTTGTTGTTGGACGACCCCTCGACGTACTCCGAAATGAACAGGTCGGTGGGCGCGGCACTGGCTGCGGTGGGCGCCAGCGCGACCGCCGTGGTGGTGACGGCGGCCGCGGTGACGAGCGCGGCGAGGGTACGCGGGCGCATGAAGCCTCCACGAAGGGCGGACGGGGAACCCACGCACCGTAGATCGTCGCCGTTGCCGGCGTCCATACCAAGGATGAACACCGACAGTCCGTCGCCGGTGGCCAGCGGCCGGCGGGCCGGCCGGACGGGTGCCCGCGGGTCAGCCCGGCGCGCCCAGCCGGTGCGCGAGTTCGCCCAGTTCGACGCCGTACTCGCACCACTCGCGGTCGGGCGCGAAGCCCAGCTCGGCGTTCACCCGGCGCATCTGCTCGTTCGCCTCCGCGTTCCAGGTCTGCACCTCGGCCAGCTTCGGCTCGACCGAGCGCAGTTCCAGCAGCATCCGCGCCTTGATGGCGCGGTCGATGCCGTACCCGCGGTGGTCCCGGCCGACGATGGTGTCGTACTGGTCGGCGCGGGTCGGGTGCTGGGCCGGCACCACCACCTCGGTCAACGCCGCCACCTGGCCGGTGCGTTCATGGTGGGCCAGCACGATGTACGGCTTCATGCCCCGCCGGTGCAGGCAGTCGATGCTGTCCCGCAGCCGCAGCGGGTCGTAGGAGCTGGGACGCAGGTCGAGGTCGCCGCCCTCCTCCTCGTCCCGGGCCTCGGCCTTGGCCCGCGCGTACGCCTCCAGCAGACCCTCCGGCGGGCCGCCGGGGCAGAATTCGAGCCGGTAGCCGGGGCTCACCTCGTCGGCCATGTCCGCCACCGCCGCCCAGTCCACGCTGGACAGCCGGAGCACGCTGCGGGTCTCCACGAACTCCCGGGTGAAGCCGAGCCGGGTGTAGAAGCCCATCGCCGGGGTGCCACCCGGCACCTCGACACCGAGGGAGCTGAAGCCCTCCTGGTAGACCCGGTGTGCGGCGGTGGCGAGCAGCCGCCGGGCCAGACCGCGGCGGCGCACCTCGGGGTGCACCATCAGGTCGATCACGCCGATGTCGCCGAGCAGCAGGACGTGAATGTGCCCGACGATGCGGCCCGGCCGGCCGTCGGTGTCCGGATCCACCTGGGCCACCCAGGAGAGTCGCCGTTCGCCCGGCATGACCTCGCAGAGGTACTCGCGCAGCGCGGTGTCCTGCCAGGGCGGGTCCTCGGGCAGGTCGGCCGCGAGAACCGCGTTGAGCGTGTCGAGGAACGACCCGATCTCGGCGGCGGACGCGGTTCGTGGATCCCACTCGCGCACCATCACCCGTACAGCTTGCCGTCATCCCCGCCTGGTGGGAAGTATCCGGTCCGTCAATGTACGGAGGACGTTACGCTACGTATGGCTGGCCGACCCGTATTCGTTGGCCGCGTTGTAGACCGCCCGGGCGTACGGCTGGACCTCGTTGTAGGACAGGATGGCCGCCCACCAGTCCTCGACGATGCTCAGATTCCGGTCGCCCGCGCAGAGGTAGTTGCCGGCGGCCAGCGCGGCGTCGTCGATGTCCTGCGGATCGGCGGTGCCGTCGTTGTCCGCGTCCACGCCCGCGGTGCGCCAGGTGGTGGGGATGAACTGCATCGGCCCGAGCGCCCGGTCGTACTCCCGGTCGCCGTCGAGCGCGCCACCGTCGGTGTCGGTGATCCGTTGCCGTCCGCCCTGCCCGTCCAGCGGCAGTCCGATGATCGGCGGTTCCACCCGCCCGTCCGGCAGCAGGGTCGAGCCGTTGGCCGAGCCGTGATCGGATTCGACCTTGCCGATCGCGGCCAGCGTGGTCCAGGTCAGCCCGCACGAGGGCTTGGTCCGGCTGAGCACGAGTTCGGCGTAGCCGTACGCCTGGAGGGCCACCACCGGGATGTTCACCTTGGCGGAGGTCTGCTGCGCCCAGCCGGCCAGCGCGTCGGCCGGCCGGCCCCCGGCGGGCAGGGTCGCGGCCGGTGGCGCCGCGCCGGTGGTCGGCAGCGGTCCGGTCGGCGCCGGGATGATCGGCACGGTGGTCGTGTCGGAGGCCGGTGCGGAGGTGCCGGCCGGCTCCGGCGAGGCGGCCACCGGCTTGGCCGGTCGCGCGATGGCCGGCACCACCAGGGCGCCCGCGGCACCCGTCGTACCCACCAGGACCAGCAGCAGGCCGGCGGAGGCGGCGACCCGGCCGGCCGGCCGGCGCAGCCAGGACCGCGCGGCCCGGCCGGCGAGCGCCGCCGCCCGGGTGGGCGGTACCCGGCGGACGGCGTGCGCGAACCGGACCCGGCGGCGGGAGCCCGGCGCCCGGGTGGCGGGGTCGTCGACCGGTACCGGCGGTCGCGGCGCCGGTGTCGTGGCGACCGCATCTTCCACGGCGGTGGCCGGGGCGTCGGCCGGCGGCTCGGCCGGGGTGTCGGCCGTTGGTGCGGCCGGCGGTGCGGCGGGCGGATCGGTGGGGGAATCGCCCGGGCGCCGCTGTCCGGGTATCGCCGGCCGGAGCCGATGGGCCAGCTTGCGGTCCTGTTCGCCATCCACCACGATCCGAGTATTCCCCATCCCGCGGAGATCGTCAGGTTCGGCCGTACGCTTGGGGTATGCCCCGCTACGAGTTCCGCTGTCGCGCCTGCGGCGACACCTTCGAGGTCAATCGCCCGATGTCCGAGGCCGCCGCGCCGGCCACCTGCCCGAGTGGGCACGGGGACACGGTCAAGCTGCTGTCCACCGTGGCCGTCACCGGCCGTGGCGGCCCGACCGCCGGGGCGTCCGGCGGCGGTGGCGGCGGATGCTGCGGCGGTGGCTGTGGTTGCTGATCGTCCGGCGTCCGTGTTTTCCTAGGTTGTCGCTTCTTGCCTGGTCGGCGCGCTAGGGCCGCTTGGTCGAGAAACTCACGCGATCACCGGTTGGCACCTTGGTACGCCGCGCGCCACCCGTTCCTACGATGCGCCGGGAAGGCGTTCTGCGGCAGCATGAACGCGACTTCCAGGGGGCGGAGGTTCGACGTATGTCGGCACGGAATCACCTGCCCAGCGGCCTGGTGACCTTCCTGTTCACCGACATCGAGGGCTCGACTCGGTTGGCCCAGATGCTCGGTACCGGCTATCGGCCGGTGCTCAGCGAACACCGCCGGCTGCTGCGCAGCACCCTGGCCGCGAGCGGCGGAACGGAGCTGTTCACCGAGGGCGACTCGTTCTTCGTGGCGTTCCCGGACGCGTCGGCCGCGCTGGACGCGTGCCTGGCCGCCCAGCGGGCGCTCGCCGAGCACGAATGGCCCACCCCCGACTCGGTGCCGAAGGTCCGGATGGGACTGCACACCGGGCACGCGGAACCGCTTGCCGGGGAGTACGCCAGCGCCGAGGTGCACCGCGCGGCGCGGATCGCCGCCGCGGCCCACGGCGGCCAGGTGCTCTGCTCGGGCGCCACCGCCGGGTACGCCATGCCGCTGCCGCCGGGCGCGTCGCTGCTGGATCTCGGCCTGCACCGGCTGCGCGGCTTCGACGACCGGGAACGGCTGTTCCAACTCGTCGCGCCCGGATTGGAACGGCAGTTCCCCCGCCCGCGTACCGCCGACAACATCCCGCACAACCTGCCGACCCAGGCCACCCTCTTCGTGGGCCGGGGCGCCGAACGGACCGACCTGCGCCGCCTCACCGAGGCGCACCGGCTGGTCAACGTGGTCGGCGCGGGCGGGGCCGGCAAGACCCGGCTGGCCGTCGAGGTGGCCGGCGGGGTGGTGGAGGCGCATCCGGACGGGGTGTGGTTCGTGGACGTCGCCACGGTCACCGACCCGGGTCTGGTGGCGTTCGCGATCGCCGCGGTGCTCGGCCTGCGCCCCGAGCCGGGCCGCCCGATGCTGGAGACGCTTGTCGAGTACGCCGCCTCCCGGCGGGTGCTGTTCGTGCTGGACACCTGCGACGCCCAGCCGGCGGCCACGGCCGACGTGATCTCCCGGCTGCTCGCGGGCGGCAGCGGGGTCCGGGTGCTGGCCACCAGCCGGGAGTCGTTCGGGCTGCCCGGCGAGGTGGTGTGGCGGATCCCGCCGCTGTCGGGTGAACCGGGTCCGGGCGGCTCGCCGAGCGACGCCCTCGCCCTGCTGCTGGACCGCACGGCCGCGGCCCGCGGCGGCCGGCCGGCGGGCGCGGCCGAGATCGACGGGCTGCAACGGGTCGCCGTCCGGCTCGACGGGCTGCCGTTGGCCATCGAACTCGCGGCGGCGCGGCTGCGGGTGCTCTCGGCGGTGCAACTCGCCGAGCGGCTCGACGACGTACTCGGTGCACTGGACGCCGGCCGGGACGGCACGGAACGGCCGCCGACCACCGCCCGGCGCTGGATGGGCAACCAGCACGACACGGTGGACCTGGCCGCCGCGGCGATGGGCACCGCGCCCGCGCCGGGGGTCCGCGCCGCCCAGCGGTCCGCGATCCAACGGCACGTCACCATGCAGGCCACGGTCACCTGGTCGTACCGGACCCTCAGCCCGCGGGCGGCCCGGCTGCTGCGCTGGTTGGCCGTCTTCTGCGGCCCGGTGGAACTGGCCACCGTGGAGTGGCTGCTGGAGGACGACGACCCGCTGGACCCGCTGTCGGTGCTCGTCGACAAGTCGATGGTGCAGGCCGAACCGCACGCCTCGGGCAGCACCTACCGGATGCTCGACCCGATCCGCGGGTACGCGGCCCGCCGGCTCGCCGACGCCGGCGAGGAGGAGACGGCCCGCAGCCGGCACGTGGCCTGGTGCCTGCACGCGTTGCGCCGCGCCGCGCTCGGTCCGGACGGCCAGCCCATCACGCTGTCCCTGTACGCGCTGGACCCGATCGCCGACGAACTTCGCGCGGCGCTGCGCTGGACCGCCACCGGCGGCAGCGCCCGCACCGGCCTGCAACTGGCCGCCGGCCTGGACCAGTGGTGGCGGGAGCGGGGGCTGGCCCGGGAGGGCCGGCTGTGGCTGTTCCGGCTGTACGGGCGGATCGCCGAGACCGGGGAGCAGATTCCCGAGGCCGAGCTGGCAGCCGCGTACCACATGCACTCGCTGCAGGCCGGCGCGGACGGCGAGCTGGCCGAGGAACTGCGCTTCTCGCAGCGGGCCGAGGCCGCGGCGCGGCGGGCCGGTGACGTGGGCCTGCTGGCCCGGGTGCTCGCCGGCCGGGCCGCACCGTTGATCGACATGGCCCAGTTCACCGAGGCCGAGCGGGTCTGCCGGGAGGTGATCGGCTGGGCGGACGACAACCAGGTCCCCGGGGACGCGTTGTTCGCCATTTTCCGCCTGGCGGAGTTGCTGTGGCGGCGGGGCGCCCTGGACGAGGTGGCCGAACTGCTCGCCTCGGCCCGGCCGATCGAGGCGGCCCAGCCCGCCGAGCGGGGCCGGCGCTCCGTGGACATGATGCTCGGCATGGTGGCGTTGAACAGGGGCGATCTGGCGGCGGCCCACGATCATCTGGTGGTGGCGCTGCGGTCCCGGATGAACCACGGCTTCCACGGCCGGGCCTGCGACACGCTCACCGCCATGGCGGTCCGCTGCGCCCGGGGCAACGAGCCGGTGCTGGCCGCCCGGTTGTTCGGCGCGGCGCAGGCCGCCGGGACGGCGCTGCGCTGCGCCGCGGGCATCTACAGCGCCTACTGGCTGCGGGAACAGGCCGCCGTCCGGAACGCGCTGGGCGACCGGGCCTTCGACGCCGCGTACGGGGAGGGCGCCCGGCTCAGCCTGGACGAGGCGGCCGCCGTGGCGCTGGCCGTCGACCACCCCGACTCCGCCGGCGCCTCCGGCCGGTACAGCGTGCCGGAGGCGCCGAAGCAGCGCTCCGGCGAGGGCGGCGAGCTGGTCCGCTGGCAGGGCACCGACCAGCGGGACGGCGACTGACCCCGTACCGCCGATGCCGGCGCCGGCGCCGGTTGCCGGCGCCCTCGCTGGTTGCCTGCGCCGCCGGTGGTTGCCGGCGTTGCCGCCGTTTGCCCTTACCGGCGCCGGGTACCCGGGCCACGGCCCGGGTCTGGCACCGGCCGCGAAGGGGGATTCGCATGCGCATCGGCGTCATCGGCGGCGGCCGGATCGGCGGTACGCTGGCGCGGCACTTCGCCGTGGCCGGGCACGAGGTGGCGGTGGCCAACTCGCGTGACCCGGGCACCCTCGCGGCGGTGACCGACGGGCTGGACGCGGTGCACGCGGTGACCGTGCCGGCGGCGGCCACCTTCGGCCCCGTGGTGGTGCTGAGCATCCCGTTCGGCCGGTACCGGGAACTGCCGCCCGCCCTGCTGGCCGACCGGATCGTCATCGACACCACCAACTACCTGCCGGACCGCGACGGGCCGATGCCGGAGCTGGCCGGCGGGCGGACCGGTTCCAGCGAACTGCTCCAGCGGGACCTGCCGGACAGCCGGGTCGTGAAGGCGTTCAACACGATGCGCTGGGATCACCTGCGCGACTACGGTCACGAGGCCGGCGCCCTGGAGCGGTACGGCATGCCGGTGTCCGGAAACGACGACCGGGCCAAGCGGACCGTGCTGGACCTGGTCGAGCAGCTCGGCTTCCAACCGGTGGACCTCGGGACCTGCGGGACGGCGGCCGGCGGCAGGAGCCGGGCGGTCCGGTGTTCCTGGCCGACCTGACCGCGGGCGAGCTGCGGGCCCGGCTGGCCGAGCCGGTGCGCTGAGGCGAAGCGCCGAGCCGGTGCGCCGAGCCGGTGCGCCGAGCGGGTGCGCCGAGCCGGCGGACCGCCGCCCGCGACGGGTCCGGTCAAACACCCGCTTAGCGGTGCCTTAAGCCCGCCGCCCATGCCTCCCGCTCGACGCGGCGGGGCCCTAACATCGTCGGGTGCGCTACCGTGCCCTCCCCGTTCCCGGTCGGACCGTTCGGCTGCTGGCCGGCCTCGTCGTGCTGCCGCTCGCGGCCGGCGCCATGCTGGCCGGCTGCGGCGCGAAGAGCGATCCGTCCGCGCAGCCCCGGTTCGTCGCCGCGAACCCGGAATCCGACGGCGCCGAGCCGACGCTGACGCCGACGGCCTCGCCGTCGCCCAGCCCGAGCCCGACGCCGAAGCCCTCCGCCAGCCGTCCGGCGCCGCTGCCCAAGGCCGGCAACCCGAACGGGCACGCCAGCGTTCCGGCCGAGGCCCGGGCCGTGGACACCAGCCACCCGACCCGGCGGGTCGGCACCGGTACGCCGGCAAGCTGCACCTCGAAGGCCGTGGTGGCGGCCGTGGCGGCGGGCGGGATCATCACGTTCAACTGCGGTCCGGATCCGGTGACGATCCGGATGACCGCCACCGCGAAGGTGCGCAACGCCAACTCCCGGGTCGTGCTGGACGGCGGCGGCAAGGTCACGCTCAGCGGCGGCGGAAGCCGGCGCATCCTGTACCAGAACACCTGTGACCAGGCGCAGGGGTGGACCACCTCGCACTGCCAGAACCAGTCGACGCCGCAGCTCGTGGTGCAGAACCTGACCTTCACGGCCGGCAACTCGACCGGGGACCGGACCGAGGGCGGCGGCGGTGGCGCGATCTTCGTCCGGGGTGGACGGTTCAAGGTCGTCAACTCCCGGTTCACCAGCAACCGGTGCGACACCACCGGCCCGGACCTGGGCGGCGCGGCGCTGCGGGTGCTCAGCCAGTACAACAACGCCCCGGTGTACGTGGTGAGCAGCACCTTCACCGGTGGCAAGTGCTCCAACGGCGGCGCCACCAGCAGCATCGGGGTGTCCTGGGTGTTCCTGAACTCGCTGATGCAGAGCAACTCGGCGATCGGCAACGGCGCCAACCCGGCCAAGGGCGGCACGCCCGGCGGCGGCAGCGGCGGCGCGATCTACTGCGACGGCAACGAGTTCACGGTGCGGATCGCCGGCACGGTGATCACCGGCAACCACGCCAACGAGGGCGGTGGGGCGGTGTTCTTCGTGAGCAACAACCGGACCGGGACGATGCGGATCGAGAACTCGACGCTGCGCGGCAACCCGAGCGACAAGTTCGAGACCTCCGGCTATCCCGGCATCTTCTTCCTGGGCGCGCACAACCCCACGGTCACCGGCTCGACGCTGCGCCGCTGACCGGTCCGACGCCGCGCCGCCGGGCGCCGACGGCTGGTCCGACGCCGCGCCGCTGCCGGGGTCAGGCCAGCCAGAGCGCCTGGGACAGGCTGATCCCGGCGAAGGCGGCGCCGAGACCCGCGACCACGCTGGCCCCGACGTTCAGCAGCGAGTAGAAGCGGAAGCCGGTCTCGAACAGCCGGATGGTCTCGTACCCGAAGGTGGAGTAGGTGCTGAGCGCCCCGCACAGCCCGGTGCCGAGGAGCATGACCAGCGGTCGGGACACGCCGCCGGCGGCGGCACCGCCGATGAGCACGCCCAGCAGCAGCGATCCGGTGACGTTGACCGCGAGGGTCCCCCAGGGGAAGGCCGAGTCGTGGCGGGCCTGCACGGCCCGGTCGACGAGGTAGCGCAGCGGCGCGCCGAGCGCGGCGCCCACCGCCAACAGCAGCAGGTTCATTGCAGGGCGTCCTCCAACACGGCTGGTTCCCGGAAGGGCAGGCCGGTGGCGAGTCGGGTGAGGGCGGTGCCGGCGTACACCGCGGCCAGCGCGGCCGTGACGGTCGCGGCGAGGTAGAGCAGCGCCATCCGCGGGTGGCCGGCGGCCACCGCCTGCTGGATCTCGACCGCGTACGTCGAGAAGGTGGTGTAGCCGCCCATCACGCCGACCCCGAGGAAGGGGCGGACCAGCCGGTGCGCGGTCCAGACCTCGGTGATCAGCACCATCAGCACGCCGATGAGCAGACAACCGGTGACATTCGTGACGAACGTGGCCCAGGGGAACCCGCCCGGCCGGTGTGGCCAGGCCACGCTCAGGCCGTACCGGGCCAGCGCGCCGACCACGCCGCCCGCGGCGATGGCGGCGAGCAGGGTGGCGCCGCCGCGGCGCAGCTCGGCGCGCTGTCTGGCGACATGAAGGTCGACGTCCGGATCGGTCGGCGGTCGATCGGGGTACACGGAACACTCCTACCAGTCGGTGACGGCGCTGGTAGGGACCGTTGGCGGCGTACGCCGCGGTTTTCCCCGCCGGTCGGTGGGGGCGGCGGGCCCCACCGCCGCGGGCCACTGATCGCCCGCGACGGAGGATACCCTGCGCTCAGCGCGCCATCACGGGCGCCGGTGCGCCGAGGAACTGCAGGATGGCGCCGTTCACCTGGTCGGCGTGCGTCCACGGGATGCCGTGCGGGGCGTCCGGCAGGCTCACGAGCTGGCTGTCCGGCAGCATCTCGTGCATCCGGGGCGCCGTCCTGGGGTACGGCAGGACGTTGTCCGCGGTGCCGTGGATGATCAGGACCGGCACGTCGATCCGCGACACGTCGTTGCGGAAGTCGGTCATCCAGGTCTTGATGCACTCGTACGTGGCGGTCGGCGACGCGGCGACCGCGGCCATCCAGTGCCCGTGGTACGCCTCGTCGCTGACCAGCTTGCCGCGGCTGTCCGGCCAGTTGAAGAAGTTGTTGAGGAAGGTGGTCTGGAAGGCGAACCGGTCCTGCGCGGCGGCGTCCAGGAAGCCGTCGAAGACGCTGCGGTCCACCCCGTCCGGGTTGTCGTCGGTCTTCAGCAGGAACGGCGGGAGGGCGCTGATCAGCACCGCCCGGTTGACCCGTGCCGAGCCGTACACGCCCAGGTACCGGGTGATCTCGCCGGTGCCCATGGAGTGCCCGACCAGCACCGCGTCCCGCAGGTCGAGTTCGGTCATCAGCGCGTTGAGGTCCGCGGCGAACGTGTCGTAGTCGTACCCGGTGCCCGGTTGGCTGGAGTTGCCGTACCCGCGCCGGTCGTAGGCGATGGTCCGGTATCCGGCGCCGATCAGGGCGGGCGTCTGCTTCTCCCAGGCGGTGCCGTTGAGCGGGTAGCCGTGGATGAGCACCACGGGCGGGCCGCTGCCGTGGTCGGTGTAGTACAGGTCGATGGGTGCGGAGTTCTCCGCGCCGACGGCGATGAAGGGCATCGCGATCTCCTCTCCCCGGCTCCCCGGTGCGCTGCGCGTTCCCGGTCCGGCCGGGTTCACGCCCGGGCTCGGCGGGCAGGCGGCGGGCATGGAGCGGGCCGGAACGGGTATCCGGGCGGACCTTGCCGGCGGGAGGTCCGATGCCCGTGATCGACGCTGCGGTCTACGTCGCTGGCCGGCGTCGCGCCTCGCCGTCGACGCTCGCCGACACGTACCGCTGCCTGCACGAGCACGAGGGCGCGATGGCCTGGATCGGGCTCTACCAGCCGGACGCCGACCAGATCGCCTCGCTGGCCCGCGAGTTCCGGTTGCACGAGTTGGCCGTCGAGGACGCCATCACCGCGCATCAACGGCCCAAGCTGGAGCGGTACGGCGACACCGTGTTCGTGGTGCTGTTGGCGGCCCGCTATCTGGAGTCCCGCGAGGAGGTGCGCTTCAGCGAGCTGCACGTGTTCATCGGCCCCGGGTTCGTGGTGACCGTCCGGCACGGCGACGCGCCCGACCTGGCCGCCGTGCGGCACCGGATGGAGCGCGACACCGGCATGCTCGCGGCCGGTCCGCAGGCGGTGCTGTACGCGATCCTCGACCAGGTCGTCGACGGCTACCTGCCGGTGGTCGCCGGCCTGGAGAACGACATCGACGAGATCGAGACGGAGGTGTTCGGCGGCGAGCCGACGGTGAGCCGGCGGATCTACGAGCTGAGCCGGGAGGTGATCGAGTTCCAGCGGGCCGCCCGGCCGTTGGGTGCCGTGCTCGGGGCGCTGGACGCCGGGGTCACCCGGTACGAGACCGGCGAGGAACTGCGGCGGTACCTGCGGGACGTGGCCGATCACCTGACCCAGGTGGCGGAGCGGGTGGACGGCTTCCGGCAACTGTTGCAGAACATGCTCGCGGTGAACGCGACCCTGGTGGGGCAGCAGCAGAACGACGAGATGAGGCGGCTCACCGAGGCGGGCTTCGAGCAGAACGAGGAGATCAAGCGGATCTCGGCGTGGGCGGCCATCCTGTTCGCGCCGACCCTGATCGGCACCGTGTACGGGATGAACTTCACCCACATGCCGGAGCTGGGCTGGTGGTTCGGCTATCCGCTGGCGCTGCTGCTGATGGCGATGGTGTGCGGTGCCCTGTATCTGGTCTTCCGCCGCCGCAACTGGTTGTGAGGCCGGCTCAGCCCCGCTTCATCAGCCGCCCGACCGCCGCCATCATCTCGCCGGCCATCTCGTCGGACCGGCCCTCCGCGGCGCCCTCGCGCATGCAGTGCCGGGTGTGCCCGTCGAGCAGTCCCAGGGCCACCTTGTCGAGGGCGGCCTGGATGGCGGAGATCTGGGTGAGCACGTCGATGCAGTACCGGTCGTCCTCCACCATCCTGTTGATGCCACGTACCTGGCCCTCGATCCGGCGTAGCCGGGCCAGGAGTTGGTCCTTGCTGGCGGTGTAGCCCCGGACCGGCCCACCGGCCGGCGTGCTTGGCGCGGTCATCGGACCAGGATATCCCGCTACCCCGAGGGGGTATGTCGTTCCGCTCACATCCGGTCTACCCGTACCCCCTAGGGGTATATGGTGCGGAGGTGGGCCGACCCCGTCGGCGAGGAGGGGACATGACCGGCATCGGGAGCACTCCGCCGCTGGCGCCGCACCGGATCGAGCTGGCCATCGGCGGGATGACCTGCGGCAGCTGCGCGGCCCGGGTGGAGAAGCGGCTGAACCGGCTCGACGGGGTGACGGCGACCGTCAACTACGCCACCGGGAAGGCGGCGGTCCGCTACCCGGACGCGATCGATCCGGCCGACCTCGTCGGCGCCGTCAAGGAGACGGGCTACACCGCGCAACCGCTGCGGCCGCCGCCGGCGGCGGCACCGGCGGCAGCGGTACCGGCCACGCCGGGCGGATCGGGCGGAGCGGCCGGGTCGGGCGGGCCGGCTCGAAGGGCGGGTGACCCGGCCGGCGAGCTGGCCGGCCTGCGTACCCGGCTGTGGACCTCGATCGTGCTGGCCGTACCGGTGATCGCGCTGGCCATGGTCCCGGCCCTGCGGTTCGAGCACTGGCAGTGGCTGTCGCTGGCGCTGACCGCCCCGGTGGTCGGGTACGGCGGCCTGCCGTTCCACCGGGCCGCGCTGGTCAACCTGCGGCATCGCGCCGCCACCATGGACACGCTGGTCTCGCTCGGCACGCTCGCGGCGTTCGGCTGGTCGCTCTGGGCGCTGCTGTCCGGCGACGCCGGCGACGTCTACCTGGAGACCGCCGCCGGGGTCACCGTGTTCATCCTGACCGGCCGCTACGTCGAGGCCCGGTCCCGGCGGGCCGCCGGTGCGGCGCTGCGGGCGCTGTTCGCCCTCGGCGCCCGGGACGTCGCGGTGCTGCGGGACGGGGTGCAGGTCCGGATCCCGATCGGCGAACTCCGGGTGGGTGAGCGGTTCGTGGTCCGGCCCGGCGAGAAGATCGCCACGGACGGGGTCGTCGAGGAGGGCGCCTCGGCGCTCGACACCAGCATGCTCACCGGGGAGTCGGTGCCGGTGGAGGTCGCGCCCGGGGCCGCGGTCGCGGGCGCCACGGTGAACACGGGCGGCCGGCTGGTGGTGCGGGCCACCCGGGTGGGCGCCGACACCCAACTCGCCCAGATGTCCCGACTGGTCGAGGAGGCGCAACAGGGCAAGGCGGCGGTGCAGCGGCTCGCCGACCGGATCTCCGGGGTCTTCGTCCCGATCGTGATCGTGCTGTCGATCGGTACCCTCGCCGGGTGGCTCGCCGCCGGGGCCGCTCCGGCGGTCGCGCTCAGCGCGGCGGTGGCGGTCCTGATCATCGCCTGCCCGTGCGCGCTCGGGCTGGCCACGCCGACCGCGCTGCTGGTCGGCACCGGCCGGGGTGCGCAGCTCGGCATCCTGATCAGGGGGCCGGAGGCGCTGGAGTCGACCCGCTCGGTCGACACGGTGCTGCTGGACAAGACCGGAACGGTCACCACCGGCCGGATGGAGCTGGTCGAGGCGCTGCCCGCCGACGGTCAGGACGCCGGTGAGCTGCTGCGGCGCGCCGGTGCGCTGGAGGCGGCCTCGGAGCATCCGATCGCCCGGGCCGTCGCGACCGGGGCCGCCGCCCGGACCGGGCAGCTTCCGCCGGTGACCGGGTTCGGCAACGTCGAAGGGCTGGGCGTGGCCGGCACGGTCGACGGGCTCGCGGTGCTCGCCGGGCGGCCCCGGCTGCTGCGCGAGCACGGCCTGGACGTACCGCCGGAGCTGGTCCGGGCGGTGGCCGCGGCCGAGGCGGCGGGCCGGACGGCGGTGCTGGCCGGCTGGGCCGGGCGGGCCCGCGGGGTGCTCGTGGTGGCCGACACGGTGAAGCCGACCAGCCGGGCCGCGGTGCACCGGCTCCGCGCCCTGGGCCTCAGGCCGGTGCTGCTGACCGGGGACAACGCGACGGTCGCCCGGTCGGTGGCGGCCGAGGTCGGGATCACCGACGTGATCGCCGAGGTGCTGCCGGCGGACAAGGTGGCGCAGGTGCGCCGGCTGCAGGCCGCGGGCAACCGGGTGGCCATGGTCGGCGACGGCGTCAACGACGCTGCCGCGCTGGCCCAGGCCGACCTGGGCCTGGCCATGGGTACGGGGACGGACAGCGCGATCGAGGCGGCGGACCTGACCCTGGTCCGCGGTGACCTGATGGCCGCGGTCGACGCGATCCGGCTGTCCCGGCGGACGCTGCGGACGATCCGCGGCAACCTGTTCTGGGCCTTCGCCTACAACGTGGCGGCCCTGCCGCTGGCCGCCGCCGGGCTGCTCAATCCGATGATCGCCGGCGCGGCCATGGCGTTCTCCTCGGTCTTCGTGGTCGCCAACAGCCTCCGGCTGCGCGCCTTCCGCTAGGGCGTGTTCCACGAGTGCTGGCCGGCCTGCGCCGGGTCCAGACGGCGACCCCGGCCGCGTTGTCGGTTCGTCCGGATACAACGCCGGTGTCCGGACGAACCTCCGCCTTGCCGGACGCCGCCCGGCCTCCGTCCCGGCTCGACCGACAGTTATGAAAAACGTCCTATGGCCGCGCCGTCCCCCGCGACGGCGCCGCGTTACGGTGGGAGCCGCGCGGCCCGACCACCGGCGCCCGCACCCGATCCAACGACGACAGGAAGCAGGGCCGTGTCCGCGGCGTCAACCATCACCGCCGAGGCGGCCCGCCGCCGCACCTTCGCGGTCATCTCCCATCCCGACGCCGGCAAGTCGACCCTGACCGAGGCGCTCGCGCTGCACGCGCGGGTCATCGGCGAGGCGGGCGCGGTGCACGGCAAGGGCGGCCGGCGGGGCGTCGTCTCGGACTGGATGGCGATGGAACGCCAGCGCGGCATCTCGATCACCTCGGCGGTGCTCCAGTTCGGCTACCGCGACCTGGTGATCAATCTGCTGGACACGCCGGGGCACGCCGACTTCTCCGAGGACACCTACCGGGTGCTCACCGCCGTCGACTGCGCGGTCATGCTGCTGGACGCCGCCAAGGGCCTGGAGCCGCAGACCCTCAAGCTGTTCGAGGTCTGCCGGCACCGGGGCATCCCGGTGATCACCTTCATCAACAAGTGGGACCGGCCCGGCCGCGAGCCGCTGGCGCTGCTGGACGAGATCGAGCAGCGGATCGCGCTGCGGCCCACGCCGCTGAGCTGGCCGGTGGGGATCGCCGGGCAGTTCCACGGCGTGATCGAGCGGCGGGACGGCGCGATGACGGCGTTCCACCGGACGCCCGGCGGCGCCACCGCCGCGGTGGAGGAGCGGTTCGACCCGGCCGAGGCAGCCCAGCGGTACGGCCCGGACTGGCACCGCGCCCAGGAGGAGCTGGAGCTGCTCGACCTCACCGGAGCGGAGCACGACCAGGAGGCGTTCCTGGCCGCCAAGACCACCCCGGTGCTGTTCGGCGCGGCGGTGGCCAACTTCGGGGTCCGGCAACTGCTGGACACGCTCGTCGAGTACGCCCCGCCGCCCGGGCCGCGGCCAGTGCGCGACGGCGAACCACGGCCGGTGACGGCGCCGTTCGCGGGCTTCGTCTTCAAGATCCAGGCGAACATGAACCGTGCGCACCGGGATCAGGTGGCGTTCGTCCGGGTCTGCTCGGGCCGGTTCACCCGGGGAATGACCGTGCTGCACGGCGACACCGGCCGCCCGTTCGCCACCAAGTACGCCCAGCAGCTGTTCGGCGCCGACCGGGAGACCATCGACGAGGCGTACCCGGGGACGTGGTGGGCCTGGTCAACGCCACCGCCCTGGGCATCGGGGACACCCTGCACGAGGGGCCGGCGGTGCGCTTCCCGGCGCTGCCGTCGTTCACCCCCGAGCACTTCGCCGTGCTGCGCTCGCCGGACACCAGCACGTACAAGCGGTTCCGCCGGGGCGTCGAACAGCTCGACGCCGAGGGCGTGGTCCAGGTGCTCCGCTCGGGCCGGCGGGGGAGCAGGCTCCGGTGCTGGCCGCGGTGGGTCCGATGCAGTTCGAGGTCGCGGTGGCCCGGCTGGAGGCGGAGTTCGGCGTCCGGACCACGCTGGAACACCTGCCGTACGAGGTGGTGCGGCGGACCGACCCGGCGGGTGAGGAACTGCTGCGGACGGTGGCCGGCGCCGAGGTGCTGACCCGGGTCCGCGACGGTGCCCTGCTGGCGCTCTTCACCAGCAACTGGCGGATGCGGGCCATCGCCGACAACTCCCGCGGCCTGGCGCTCGCCGACCTGTTGTGAGGCGGGGGGAGCGGGGTCAGTCCTCGCCGAGGACCGGGCGTACCTCCATGGCGCCGCCGAACCGGATGTCGGGCCAGCAGGCCGCGATCTCGGTGGCGCGTTCGATGCTGGCGCAGTCCACCGCGACGTAGCCGGCGAGCTGTTCCCGGTTCGGCACGAACGGCCGGTCCCGGACGTCGAACCGGCCGTCCACCTGCCGGACCGTGCGGGTCCGCTCCGGCCCGGCGAGCGCCTGGCCGCCCAGCAGCTCACCGGAATCGGCCAGCTCCTTCATGATCAATTCGATCTCGTCGAAGAGTGCCGCGTGGTCGCGCTCGGACAGCTCGTCGAGGAAGCCCGGCCGGTTGTAGATCAGCAGCAGGAATTTCACCCGCACATTGTGCGCTCGGTCACGCCGAATGCGCCCCCTCCGAGTGGGCCCTACCTGCGCCTGCGTACGCCCTGCGCGCCGGTGGCCCGGGGCGCCAGGGTCAGTCCGAGGGCGAGCATGCCCAACCCCAGCCCGAGGTACAGCCAGGTGTCGCCGCTGTTGACCGGGATGAAGTTGGCGGCGTCGTGGTGCTCCACCGCCAGGCCGAAGATCCACAGCGCCAGGTTGAGGACGCCGCCGAGGGTCAGGTAGGCCCGGGCGCCGTCCGGCCGGCGGGCGAGGGCCAGCCCCACGAGGCCGAAGAGCAGGTGCAGGATGTTGTTCAGGATCGAGGTCTGGAAGACCCCGAACAGCCGCGCGCCGGAGCCGAGCCCGGCGAAGGTCATCTCGCCGTACCCGGTCGTGATCCCGGGCACGAAGCCGAGCACGCCCAGCAGCAGGAAGATGCCGGCCACGCCGGCCGCCGCCGAGCGCAGCGCCGACCGGGAGATCGCCATCCCGGCGACGCCGGACCGGGTACCGCTGACCATGTCGCCCCCCGTTGCGTACGCTGTCCGGCTTGCCCGCCCGTGCGGCCCGGTGCCGCCGGCTTGCCCGCCCGTGCGGCCCGGTGCCGCCGGTCTGTCCGCCCGTGCGGCCCGGTGCCGCCGGTCTGCCGGCCGGGCCGGCCGGTTGACTGCCCAGACCGGGGCGCCGCAAACGGGGGAAGCCGCCGCGTCCGGTCGCCTGATCGCCGTGTCCGGTCCGTGGGAGGCCGCCGTGTCCGGTCCCGCGGGTCGCCGCCGCGTCCGGGTCCCGCGGTCAGAGCGGCCGGGTGCTGTCCCGCAGCACGAGCGGGGTGGCCAGCTCGATCCGGTCGCCGCCCAGTTCCTCGCCGTCCATCAGCGTGCGCAGCATCCGGCTCGCCATGCTGGCCATCTCGGTCAGCGGCTGGCGGATGGTGGTCAGCGGCGGGATCGACCAGCGGGCCGCGTCGAGGTCGTCGAAGCCGACGATGCTCATGTCGTGCGGCACCCGGAAGCCGCGTTCGTACAGCGCCTCGTACGCCCCGAGGGCCATCTCGTCCGCGCAGGCGAAGATCGCCGTGGGCGGCTGGGCGAGGTCGAGCAGGGCGTTGGTCTCCCGGTAGCCGGAGGGCGCGGTGAAGTCGCCGGTACGGATGTAGCCGGGTGCGGCCCGGTGCCCGGCGGCGTTCATGGCGGCCCGGTAGCCGTCCACCCGGGCCCGGCTGCACGGCACCCCGACCGGGCCGCCGATCACGGCGATCCGGTGGTGGCCGAGTTCCAGCAGGTGTTCGGTGGCGGCGACCCCGCCGGCCCAGTTGGTGGCGCCGACCGAGGGGATGCCGGGGCGGGGCTGGCCGGCCGGGTCGATGATCACCACGGGGATGCCGAGTTCGTCGAGCTGTCCCTGCTGGCTGTCGGACAGGTCGGAGAGCACCAGCAGCACGCCGTCGCAGCGCCGGGCGGACAGTTGCTCGATCCACCGCCGATCGGGGCGGCTGCGGTGCCGGCCGTGCACGGCGGAGACCACCACGCCCATGCCGGCCCGGTACGCGTACTCCTCGACCCCGTCGATGATCTGCATGGCCCACGGGCTGCCCAGATCGCGCAGGACCAGGTCGATGAGGCCGGCGCCGCCGCTCGGCCGGGCGGTGCGGCGAGCCGTGTAGCCGCGCCGGTCGAGCAGGTCCTGGACCTTCTGCCGGGTGGCCGGTGCGACGTCCGGACGCCCGTTCAGCACTTTCGAGACCGTGGGGATGGATACCCCGGCCGCGGTCGCGATATCCGACAGCGTCGCCCGCTGGTATGGCATTCCGGCTCCTCGGCTGGTGGGACTGCCCTGGCCAGCAGCATAGCCCGAAAGTTTCGGAAATCGCCGTCGGGCTCCGGTGCCATCATGATCGTGCCCCTCGCCGTCGCGGTCGGCGACGACGAGGGGCACCCCGATCAAGGGTCAGCGAGCGGTGCAGGACTGCACGGATCCGGGGCCGGTTCCGGTGCCCTGGAAGCCGAACTCGGTCGACTGGCCGGCCGCGACCGAGCCGTTGTAGCTCACGTTGGTGAACCCGACGGACCCGCTGCTGCCACTGGCCTGGGCGTTCCAGGTGTTCGTGACCGCGGACCCGGACGGCAGGCTGACGGTCACCGTCCAGCCGCTGAGCGCGGAGGAGCCGGCCGTGACGCGTACCGTGGCCACGAAGCCACCGGGCCACTGGTTCAGCGTCACCGTGCCGGTGCAGCCGGCGTTGCCCGGCGGCGTCGTGGTCGGCGGCGCGGTGGTCGGTGCCGCGGTGGTCGGCGCGGCCGTGGTGGGTGCCGCCGTGGTGGGTGCCGCGGTGGTGGGTGCCGCCGTGGTCGGCGGCGGCGTGCTGCCGCTGTTCAGCGCCGCGAGGACCGCGTCGTAGGCGGCCTTCTTGTTGCCGTTGCCGTCGAAGAGCAGCGGGTTCTGCGAGGCGCGCCACGAGTCGGAGTCCCGGATGCCCCACACCGTGATGCCGTTGCAGCGGGCCACGGCGAGGCAGTCGGTGACGACGTTGCGGTACCAGGTCGAGTTGGCCTGCTCGATGTCCAGCTCGGTGATCTGGACGTCAACGCCGAGCGCCGCGAAGCTGGACAGCGTGGTGCGGTAGTTGCTCGGGTACGGCGACCCGCTGTTGAGGTGCGACTGGAAGCCGACGCAGTCGATCGGCACGCCGCGGGACTTGAAGTCCTGGACCATCCGGTAGACGGCCTGCGTCTTGGCCTGGTTCCAGTCGTCGGTGTTGTAGTCGTTGTAGCAGAGCTTGGCGCCCGGGTCGGCGGCGCGGGCGGTGCGGAACGCCACCTCGATCCAGTCGTTGCCGGTGCGCTGCAGGTTGGAGTCGCGGCGGGCGCCGCTGCTGCCGTCGGCGAACGCCTCGTTCACCACGTCCCAGGCGTAGATCTTGCCCTTGTAGTGGGTGGCGACCTGGGTGACGTGGTTGATCATGGCGTTCCGCAGGGCGGTGCCGGAGAGGCTCTGCACCCAGCCGGGCTGCTGCGAGTGCCAGGCCAGGGCGTGCCCGCGGACGCGCATCCCGTGCGACTGGGCGTGGTTGACGATCTGGTCCGCGCTGCCGTAGCTGAACTGGCCCTGGGACGGCTCGGTCGCGTCCCACTTCATCTCGTTCTCCGGGGTCACCATGTTGAACTCGCGGTTCAGGATGGTGGAGTACGTGTTGTCGGAGAGCTTGTAGGCGGCCACGGCCGTACCGAAGTAGCGGCCCTGCTCGGCGGCGGAGGCGCCCAGCGTGGTGGCGGCGCTGGCCGTGTTCGGCATGGTCAGGACGAGGCCGGCGACGAGCGTGCCGGCGGCCCCGGCCAGCACGGCGGTGCGCCTGTTGCGCCAGCTTCTCGGGGGTCGGCGGTCGGGGGCGGAAGCGGTTTTCATGTGGGGAACCTTCCGGGCTGTCGGGGTGCGCGGCCGGGCCGTGGGAGCGTGCCCAACCAAGACAAGCGTCGATGCATGCTACCGATAAACTTTCGGAAACATCAAGGACACGATCTCCGGCTCTCCCTGCCCAGCCCGCCGTATCGATGGACTCGAAAGTTTCGACGGTCGCCCGAACGGCGTCCATCATGGACAGCCGGAGCGGTCATCCGCCCTGGCCGGGGGCCCGCGAAGCCGTGTGGGCCGGGCGGGGGAAGGAGGCCCAGATGTGTTTCGCGCCGTCGAGCGCGTACCAGCCGATGTCCTGCGAGAAGGCGCGGGCCAGCCGCAACCCCTGACCGCCGCAGTCGCCCGGCGAGGCGTCGGGCAGTTCCGGTACGGAGTTCCTGTCGTGGTCGACCACGTCGAGCACGAGGTGGTCGCGGTAGCTGAGCAGCCGGACGATCGTGGGCGGCAGTCCGTGCCGCAGCGCGTTCGTGGCGAGTTCGGTGGCCACCAGCGCCACCCGCTCCGGGACCTCGTCGAGGCCGTCCGCTGCCGGCGGCGCCTGGCCCGGCGGCGCCGCCTGGTCGTTCGGCGTCTCGCCGGTCGGTGCCTGGCCGGTCGGTGCCTGGCCGGTCGACGCCTCGGCGGTCAGCGCCTCGGCGGTCAGCGCCTCGGCGGTCAGCGCCTCGTGCAGGGCGGCGCGCAGGCCGCGTAGCTCGGTGGGGTCGTCCAACGCCCACCACCGCAGCTGTGCGGTGTCCGGTAGTGGGGGCGAGGCGGGCAGCGATCCCATTGCCACTGGATACCCGCAGCGGGGCCGCGCTATCCCTGCTGAGGTGCGGTACGCCTCAGAGCAGCGACATGTGGACGTGGTCGGTGTGGTCCGACGCGCCGCTGTAGGACTTCCAGCCGGTCGCCGGGAACCAGATCTGTCTGTACCAGATGACGTAGTAGATCCCGAGCCGGTCGGCGTTGCGGATCAGGAACGCGGCCAGGTTGTTGCCGTACAGGATCTGGTCCTTGTTCTGGGCGTGCACGAAGCCCTTGTTGATCAGCGACCAGTCGCAGGCGCGGCCCTTCGGGTGTTCGAACGGCCCGCCGTTGCGGTGGCAGCTGGCGAACCGGTTGAAGCCGGCCTTGCGGGTCTCCTTGTACGCGTTCAGCGTGCGTGCGGTGATGCAGCCGCTGGTGGTCGGGTCGTCCTTGGTGCAGGACTCCGGCCGGAAGCTTCCGTCGGCCGCCCGCGGGGCGGCCTTGGCCACCGGCGAGGTCGCGGCCACGAAACCCTTGCCGATCTGGCGGTTGCCGCCCAGCAGGTCGAGCGACTTCTCGACGTCCTGCCGCTGCTTGGCCATCACCGCGGTGAGCCGCTGCTGCTCCTGCACCTGCAGGTCGAGCGCGGTCTTGGCGGCCAGTGCCCGGGCCCGGGCGGCGTTCAGCTCACCGACCTTGCCGTCGTTGACCGCGTTGATCTCGTTGATCCCGAGGGCGCGGGCCAGGAAGTCATCCGGTGAGGAACTGTCCAGCAGCATCGCCGCCTGGCCGGCCGGCCCGACCCGGTACGCGGAGATGGCGATCCGCTCCAGGTCCGGCGCGAGCTGCTTCAGCTCGTCCTCGGCCTGCTTGGCCTCGTCGGCGAGCTTCTTCTGCTGCTGCCGCGCCTTGTCCAGCTTGCCCTTGGCCGCCACGTAGTTACGGTTGGCGGTCTCCAGCGCTTCGCTGAGCAACTCGTCGTCGTCGTGGGCGGCCGGCGCCTTCTCGTCCGGGCCCTGTTCGGAGCTGGACGGTGCCGGCGTCCCGGGCGCGGCGCCGGCGGGGCCGGGTCCGACCACGACAACCAGGGCGGCCGCGGCGGCGACCAGCGGACCCCACCACATCGGTCGGAGTGTCAATCCGTTCTGTCCTTCCCTGACCGCCGGCCGGGTGGGCCGTCGTGCTCGGGACGCGGGTCGCCGCTACCGCGGGTGACGCGGATCAGCCCCCGGTCCTGGGTCCCCGGTCAACCCCTGGCGGGGTGCCGAGGCGGCGGCACCGCCGGCGCGACGCGCCTTCAGCGATGGCCGCGCGTGAGGTTACCGCACAGTGATGCGCCGGGGCCACCGGAACGCCGTACGGTAGCTGAGCCATCACGCAAGTATCCAAGGTGGAGCGCCGAATGCCCCGGTGGCGCGTCGATGTGTTGCCGGGTGCTGACGCTGCGGAGCGTGACGGCGGGCGTGCCACGGTGCCCGCTGTCGGATAGCCGATTCTCAGCACGCCCCGGCGTCGTCCGGTGCCGCTTCGGCGCAGGCGATGGCGCTGCCGCTGCCGGCGCTGCCGGTGGTGGCGCGGCGGAGCAGGTCGTACAGGGCTTCCCGCTGCTGTTCGTCGAGGTTGCCGAGCACCTCGTCCTCGGTCGCGGCGAGCGCGCACTCGGCCTCCGTGAGCCGTTGCGCGCCGGCCGCGGTGAGTTCCACGACGTGCCGGCGCCGATCGTCGGGGGAGCGTAGCCGGCGGACCAGTTGTGCGGTTTCCAGATCGTTGAGCAACCCGACGATGTTGGTCCCGTCCATCTCCAGCAGCCGGGCGAGCGCCTGCTGGCTGCTGCCGCCGTGCTCGCGGAGCAGGGTGAGCGCGACGAGGTGGCGGGGACGGAGACCAAACGGGGCCAGCGCGGTCTCCGCGCGCAGCCGCATCCTCCGCGCGAGGTGGTCGAGCAGCGGCCCCGAGCGGCGTTCCGGCTGGTCGACCGGTACGGGCATGTGACGAATGCTACCCCCGGTGGGGTCATCGCCGTGCTATAAACGATTTGTTCAACACAAACCATCTCCGGAGGATCAACGATGCCTCACCTGCTGCACCTCGATTCGAGCATCCAGGGGATCGCTCGACCAGCCGGCGGCTCACCGCCCGGGCCGCCGCGCTCTGGCAGGCCAGACACCCCGACGGCACGGTGACGTACCGAGACTTCGGCCGCGAGCCGCTGCCGCACCTGGACGCCGACGGCGGGCTGGCCCGGGCCACCGCCCCGGAGCAGCACAGCCCGGCCCAGCGGGCCTCCTGGGATCTCAGCGTCGCGCTGGTCGAGGAGGTGAAGCGGGCCGACACCGTCCTGCTGGGGCTGCCGCTCTACAACTTCGCGGCGCCGAGCAGCGTCAAGGCGTGGGTCGACCACCTGATCGTGCCCGGGGTGGCGTACGACCCGGCGACCGGAGCCGGCCTGCTGGGCGACCGTGAGTTCATCGTGCTGGCCAGCCGCGGTGGCGGCTACGGCGCCGGCACCCCCCGGGTGGGCTGGGACCACGCGGAGCCCTGGCTCCCGCACGGCCTGGCGATGACCGGCCTGAGCCCGCGCTTCATCACGGCCGAGCTGACCCTCGCCCCCGTGAACCCGGCCATGGCCGAACTGGTGCCGCTGGCCGCGCAGAGCCTCGCGGCCGCCGAACGCGCCATCGACGACCTCTGGGCGCCGGCGGTCGCGACCGGTCAGGGGCGCTGACCCGGACCCTGGGGCCGCGGCGGCGTGCCGACCACCGGCCCGGTGCGTGTCCCGGGGGAACCGGGCCGGTTCCCCCGGGACACCGACCCGCGCAGGCCGCGGCTAGCCGTGCAGGCGGGCGATGTGCCGCATCTTGTTCATCGCGTCCAGCGCGGCGACCTTGTACGACTCGGCAAGCGTCGGATAGTTGAACACCGCGTCCACGAGGTAGTCGATCGTGCCACCGCAGCCCATCACCGTCTGGCCGATGTGGACCAGCTCGGTGGCGTTCGTGCCGAAGACGTGCACCCCGAGGATGCTGCGGTCGGTCGGGGAAACGAGGATCTTCAGCATCCCGTACGAGTCGCCGACGATCTGCCCGCGGGCCAACTCGCGATAGCGGGAGACGCCGACCTCGAACGGAACCCGCGCGTCGGTCAGCTCGTCCTCGGTGCGGCCGACGAAACTGATCTCCGGAATGGTGTAGATGCCGATCGGCTGGAGCGCCTGCATCTCGCGTACCGGCTCGTCGCAGGCGTGGTGCGCGGCCAGCCGGCCCTGCTCCATCGAGGTGGACGCGAGCGCGGGAAAACCGATCACGTCGCCCACGGCGTACACGTAGTCGACCGGCGTCCGGAAGTGCTCGTCGACCGCGACCCGGCCCCGGGCGTCGGCGGAGAGCCCGATCGTGTCCAGATCCAGGTTCGCGGCCGTACCCTGCCGGCCGGCCGAGTACATCACCGTGTCGGCGGCGATCTGCTTGCCGCTGTCCAGCACCGCCACGGCGCCCCGCGGGTGCCGCTCCACCCGGGCGACCGACTCGCGGAACCGGAAGGTGACCGCCAGGTCCCGCAGGTGGTACTTGAGCGACTCGACGATCTCCAGGTCGCAGAAGTCGAGCATCCGGTCCCGCCGCTCGACCACGGTCACCTTCGTGCCGAGGGCGGCGAACATCGAGGCGTACTCGATGCCGATCACCCCGGCGCCCACGACCACCATCGAGCCCGGTACGTGTTCGAGGTTGATGATCCCGTCGGAGTCGATGATCGTCCGGTCGTCGAAGTCGACGCTGTCCGGCCGCGCGGGCCGGGTGCCGGTCGCGATGATCACCTTCTCCGCGGTCACGGTGCTCGTCCGCCCGGCGTCGTCGGTGATCCCCACGGTGTGCGGGGCGGTGAACCGGGCGGTGCCGCTGAGCAGCCGTACGTGGTTACGGGCGAACTGGCTGCGGATCACGTCGATCTCGCGGCCGATCACGTGTTGGGTCCGGGCGGCCAGGTCGCCCACCGTGATGTCGTCCTTGAGCCGGTAGCTCTGCCCGTACATCTCCCGCTGGTTGAGACCGGTCAGGTAGAGGACCGCCTCGCGCAGCGTCTTGGACGGAATCGTTCCGGTGTTGATGCAGACCCCGCCGATCATGTGGCGGCGCTCGACCACCGCCACCCGGCGTTCCAGCTTCGCCGCAGCGATCGCGGCCTTCTGACCGCCGGGACCCGAGCCGAGGACAAGCACGTCGTAGTCGAACACCTTTTCAGTGTCCTAGATGATCGCCACCGAGGACAGCCGGGGCCGGCTGCCGGTCCGGCTCGTCCCCGCCGAAGATGCTGCGGTACAGATCGGCGCCGTAGCTGGTGGGCAACGGCTCGCCGGGGACCACCCGGAACGTGCGCCGCCCGTCCGCACGGCGTTCGGCCCGCAGGAACACGCTGCCGGTCGCCGTCCGGCGCAGGGCGCAGGCGAGGCGGTACAGGTGGGTCACGGTGACCACGCCGACCCGCCGCTCCCGCAGCGCCTGGATGATCTGCCGGCTGAGTTCCGAACCCTCCCGTTCGTTGGTGGCGGCGAACGACTCGTTGAACAGCACCAGCCCGCCCGGCCGCAGATGCTGCGCGATGCCGGCCATCCGGGCCAGCTCCTCGTCGAGCTTGCCGTGCTCCATGTCGGTGTCCTCCTCGCGCTTGAAGTGCGTGAAGACGCCGGTCCGGGGGGCGGCGGCCAACTCGGCGGCGGCGACGGACATCCCGCAGCGCAGCATCACGTACGCCTGCCCGACCGCGCGCAGCAGCGTGGACTTGCCGCCCTGGTTCGCCCCGGTGATCACGATCAGGTCGGTGTCGGCGGCGGCGACGTCGTTGCCGACGACCCGCTGCTGCGGGGCACGCAGCGCCAGGCAGACGTCGTACAGGCCGCTGGCGGCGAGGCCGCCGTCCCCGGTGGCGGCGAGGTCGCCGTCCCCGGTGTCCGCGGTGTCCCCGCCGTCCCCGGTGTCCCCGCCGTTCCCGGCGGCCGCGGTGTCTGCGCCGGCCGCGGCGGCCAGCGGTCGCGGCCGGCACAGCGGCATGCCCAGCCGGTCCAGCCGGTCGTGCACGTTCAGGCAGCCGAGGTAGAAGGCGAGTTCCAGGCGCAGCGTGCCGAAGAACGCGACGATGTGCTCGGTGGCCTGGGCCAGCGCGGTGGCGACCGGATCGACCCCGCGGTCGCGCAACTCGGCCAGGGCGCGGGCGCCGGCCTCGTCCCGCTCGGGAACCCGGTACGTGCGGGTCTCGGGAACGTCGGCGGTCAGCCGCTGCCACCAGCCGGGCCGGTGCGTCGGGCGGCGCAACACATGGTCGGTGCCCCGGCCACCCGGCCCGAGCGCGGCGCTGACCAGCATGCCGTTGCGGAAGTGCAGCAGCCGGACGTGCTCGTCGAGCGCGCCGAGATAGTCGTCGTCGAGTTCGCGTGCGACCATCGCGAAGAACGTGCCGAACCCCGCGGACCGGAACCGGCCGGCCTCCGCGTCGGCCAGGCCACGCAACCGGCGGAGCATGCCCACCGACATCTCCAGCACCTCGATCGCGTGGTGCAGCACCAGATCCGGGGTGGTCCGCAGGTAGCCGAGGAAGTCCCGCTTCCGGCCCTGGGAGGCCGCCACCGCAAGGGCGTACAGCTCGCGTACCACCTGTGGGTTGGCCAGGCAGTCGGCCAGCACGTCCTGCCGGTGGCGGATGGCCTCGGCGTCGGCCAGCCCGGCCGGCACCACCTGCCGGGCCACGTCGGCCAGGTAACCGTCCCCGTCGCCCATCGCCTCGAACAGCGTGCCCAGATGCAGATCCCGCACCAGGTCGTCGGTGCCGAACGGCGGCGGTGCGCCGGCGTCGAAGTCCCGGTCCGGGTACAGCAGGTTTGCCTTCATCGGATCCGCTCCGTCAGCGACTCGTAGGTCAGGCCGTACTTCTGGGCGAGGCTGAGCGCGTACGACAGCCCGTCGGCCGCCCGGCGGACGACCTTGAACGTGCGCCGCGCGGCGTCCGCCGCCTCGACCGTGCTGACCAGGCTCACCGTGGCCGGACCCAGCCGGGACAACTCGTCGACGAACGTGACGTAGACACCGAGGCAGCCGAGCCGGATGAGCCGGTCCATGATCTTCCCGCCCAGCAGCAGGGCGTCCTCCAGCGTGGTCGAGGTGAAAATCTCGTTCATGATGACCACGCTGTCGGCCGTGGCCCGGTCGAGGATGTGCCGCACCCGCAGCAGGTCGTCCTCCAGCCGGCCGTGCAGGTCGGTGGCCACCTCCTCGCGCTCGAAGTGCGTGAAGATGCCGTCGGCCAGGAACAACCGGGCCCGGCTGCCCGGGACCGGGCAGCCGAGCCGGGCCAGGTGGTGCAGTTGGCCCACCATGCGGGCGTACGTGGTCTTGCCGCCCTGGTTCGGCCCGGAGATCACCAGGATGCGCTCGTCGCCGTGCAACTCGACGTCGTTGGGGATCACCGGGCGCGAGTCCCGGCCCAGCCGGTCGGCCAGGGCCACGTCGAAGGACTGCCGGACCTCGGTCCGCCGGCTGGTGGCCGACACCTCCGGCAGGCAGCACCGCAGGCCGTGCTCGCCGAGGAAGTCCAGGTAGTCGAGCCAGGCCAGGTAGAACTGCACCTCGCGGTCGAAGTCGGTGACCACCGGGTCCAGGAAGTCGTCGTGCCGGGCACAGAACTCCCGTACGTCGCCGAAGACCTCCGGATGCAGCTCGGTCACATACTGCAACACCACCGCCTCGACATGGTTCATCTCGGTGAGGTCCTGGCGGGCGGAGCGGCGCCTTCGGGCCTCGCCCGGCCGGAACCGGGCAAACGTGTCGGCGATCTCGCCGCTGTAGTCGGGCTCGCCCGCGTAGCGGCCGACCCTGATCCGGTCACCCTGGATGTCGATCGTGTACCGCACCGCCGCGACCCGGTCACGCAGGCCGGCGGCCTCCACCGCGCGCTCCGCGAACGGCTGGTCGGCGACGTGCGACCGGAGGAAGCGGCGCAGCCCGCACAGCCCGCGCGAGCGCAGCGGCAGGCCGTCCAGCTCCTCGCTCAACCGGGCGACCGCCGCCGAGTAGCCGTCGGCGGCATCGAGGAACCACAGCTGCCGCTGCGGGGCGTACCGGGCCCGTCGGGCTTGACCCAGCCGGTCGCGTACCGTCCGCATCCGGTCGGCGAAGCCGGCCACCGCCCCGCGTACCTCGGGCCGGCGCAGCTCGCGGAAGACCTCGTGCCGGTAGGCAACCGCTTCGACACGCCGCAGCGGTGTGTGGAAGAAGGGGGCGAGCCGGTAGCTGTCGCGGCCCCGGGTGACCGCCGCGGTCACCTGGTCCAGGTTGAGATCCCCGAAGTAGTCGGGCACCGGCCGCTCGTCGACACCGTCGCGGTCGGCCGGGTCGTCGAACAGGATGCTCCGGAAGGCCGGCTCGGTCATCGCATCACTCCCGGTCCATGGCGAGACCGGCAGCGGCAGGCCTCGACACCACCAACCCGGACCGGTGGGTCCGGATTCTGGTAGAGGCCATCAGCGCAGCGGCGGTTGACGGCGAGCCTCATCGCCTACGCCCGCAGGTACGGGGCGCGTCTTGCACGCTATCGCGCCGTCGGCCGGCCCGCATCCCGTCACCACCGACCGTGATCACGCATCCATGGTTCTGTATCAGTTGCCGTGCCGGCGCTCCGCACTCGTCGCGGCGGTCACCGGGGCCTTGCGCCTGGCGCGTGGCTTGTAACGGTGCCGAAGTCAAGGCGAAACACCTCTTGACACTGCCGCCAGCTGGATTAGTGTTCAGACCACCTGCTCACCCGATCAGATGTCGTCGATCGCGTGTCGCGTGATCGACGCAGACGGGCTCCGTGCCCGATCCAGACGCCACAGGAGGATCGATGTCTTCGCTCGACTACACCTACGAGAACATCGACAAGGTCATCGACCGGTCGACCTGGGTAGCCCCGACGGTCGACCCCAAAAGGACGATGCTGCTGGTACTGGACATGCAGAAGGCATGTGCCGAGGTCGGCGGGGCCATGTACATCCCGAGCGTCGGCGGCGCCCCGGAGGGCAAGGACGTCGTCCAGCCGGTGGTCAACGTGCTGGAAGCCGCCCGCGCCAAGGGCATGCCGGTGGTCTGGTCGATGTGGGGCCTGCGCGGTGACGGCAAGGACGCCGGCTTCGCCGACCGCAAGTGGGGCCTTGAGGGCCAGCTCGCCACCTTTCCCGGCGCCTGGGGCAACGGCGGCGACGAACTGGTCGACGAGCTCAAGCCGCTCGACGACGAGCCGGTCATCCGCAAGCACCGGTTCTCCTCGTTCTACGGCACGCCGCTGACCGAGTACATGCGCCGCGCCGGCTGCGACACCCTGGTCATCGCCGGCCTCTCCACCGGAAACTGCCAGATCACCACCGCCATCGACGGCAACAACCAGGACTTCAGGATCATCGTCCTGGCCGACACCACCGCCGCCATCCCGGCCTCCATTCCCGGTGGCGCCGAGCAGCCCCTGGGCTACGGCCAGCACTGGGAGGCCCTGCGCAACATCCAGGCCAACCACGGTGACGTGCGTACCAGCGTCGAGTTCCTTCGGATGATCGGCGCCTGAGCGCCGGCCTGCACGGCCTGCCACCGTCGGGCTCCGCCGGCGTGCCGCCGGCTCCGATCCATCGAATAACCGTAAGCGCGAGAAAAGGACATGAGATGTCGCTTTCAGGCAAGCGCGTGGCCCTGCTGATCGAAGACGAGTACCAAATCCTCGAGGGCTGGTACCCCTTGCTGCGCTTGCAGGAGGCCGGCGCGGACGTCCGGGTCATCGGCAGCGGCACCAAGGGCTCGTACGACAGCAAGGAGCACTACCCCATGGCGGTGGACGCCGGTGCGCCGGACGTGTCCGCTGCCGAGTTCGACGCGGTGGTCATCCCCGGCGGGTTCGCCCCCGACAACATGCGGCTGCACCCCGAGATGGTCGACCTGGTCCGCGAGGCATACGAGTCGGGCAAGCTCGTCGCCGCGATCTGCCACGGCGGCTGGATGCTCGCCTCGGCCGGTGCGACCAAGGGTCGGAAGATCACCGGTTACCTGCCGATCAAGACCGACGTCGAGAACGCGGGCGGCACCTGGGTCGACCAGCCCGTCGTCGAGGACGGCAACGTCATCACCTCGCGTACGCCGGTCGACCTGCCCCACTTCGGCAAGGCCATCGTCGAGTACCTCGGGCGCGCCTGACCGGCACTGCCACCGAGCGCCCCTTCGGGAGGAGAGAGTTATGGCTTATTCGTCCAAGCCAGAGCCGGTCGACGCCATCGTCGTCGGGCTCGGCGCGACCGGTGGTACAGCGGTCAAGGTGCTGGCCGAGGCCGGTCTGAAGGTCATCGGTTTCGACCGCGGTCCATGGCTGCGTGCCCACGAGCACTACTCCGGCGACGAGGTCAAGTACGTCAACCGGAACTACCTTTGGCCCGACCCGAAGCTGTTCCCCCGCACCCTGCGCCACGACGAGAACTCGGTCGCGGAGGTGTTCCCGTTCTCACCGACCCCGCAACTCGTCGGCGGCGGCACGAACCACTGGGCAGGCTGGGTGCCGCGCCCCCGCGAGTCAGACTTCGTCCAGCGCTCGCTGCACGGCGACCTCGACGGTGCGAGCCTTGCCGACTGGCCGATCCGGTACGAGCACCTCGAGCCGTACCTGACCAAGGTCGAGTGGGAGTTCGGCGTCTCCGGTGTGGCCGGCGCGGACAAGTACGAGCCGTTCCGCAGCCGCCCGTATCCGAGTGAGCCACTGCGCCCGACCCGCTTCGGCCGGCGGTTCTACGACGCAGCCAAGAAGATGGGCTTCAACGCGTTCCCGATCCCGCACGCCATGGTCACCAACCGGCACAAGGGTCGCGATCCGTTCAACAAGACCAGCTTCTGGAACCAGTACGGCGACCCGAGCGGTGCCCGGTCGAACACGCTCACCACGTTCATCCCGGAGGCGGTGGCGACCGGCAACTTCGAGTTGCGCTCGGAGTGCTTCGTACGCGAGATCAAGGTCGGCAAGGACGGCCGGGCCACCGGCGTCGTCTACATTGACCCCGAGGGCCGCGAGGTCGAGCAGGACGCCAAGGTCGTGGTGCTCGGCCTCGGCGCCATCGAGTCGGCCCGCCTGATGCTCATGTCGCGCTCCGCTCAGCACCCCGACGGCCTGGCCAACTCCAGCGGCCTGCTCGGCAAGAACGCGACCTTCCACGAGTACGTGTTCGCCGTCGGCCTTTTCGACAAGGAGGTCGACGACCCGCTGTACGGCTGGGCGGGCAACTACATCAGCGGCGGCACGTTCGAGTTCTACGAGACCGCGAAGGACCGCGGCCACATCGGTGGTTGCCTGATCTCGGCCTCGCAGACGGTGCACCCGGTCAACTGGGTCTTCCCGGGCCGGCCGAGCTGGGGCGGTGCGCTCAAGGACGCCGACCGCGACTACTTCAACTACGCGATGAAGATCGGTGCGATCCTGCACGACATGCCGCGCGAGTCCAACCGAGTCGACCTCGACCCGACCGTGAAGGACGCCTGGGGCCTGCCGGTCGCCCGGATCACCCACCGGCCGCACGAGAACGACGTGCGGATGAGCAAGTGGCAGGTGGACAAGAACGCCGAGATCCTCGAGGTCGCCGGCGCCCGCAAGACGGTTCCGGTCTACCTCGACCGGATGACCGGTAACACCTGCCACCAGCACGGCACGGCGCGTATGGGCAACGACCCGGGGAAGTCGGTGCTGAACGAGTGGTGCCAGACCCACGACGTCGACAACCTGTTCGTCGTGGACGGTTCGGGCTTCCCGACCTCGACCGGCGTCAATCCGACGCTGACCATGATGGCCAACGCCTGGCGCGCCTGCGACTACATCGTCGGCACCTTTGCCAAGGGCCGCGAAGAGCACATCAGGGTCGTCTAGACAACGCGTTCACGTAAGGATGGAGGACTTGTGACCCTCAAGGCTGACTGGGAGATCGGCGGCTCGCCGATCGACCCCGACTCGAACGAGCGGCTGTTCTTCACCGCGCACGAGTGGGCGACGATCGAGGCCGCGACCGCCCGCATCATCCCGACCGACCACGACCCCGGGGCCCGCGAGGCTCGGGTGGTCGTGTTCATCGACCGCTACCTGTCCGGCATCGACTACATCTTCGCCGCTGCCGATGGCAGCGGGTTCCTCAAGCTCACCGGCAAGTTCGCCGAGGCGTGGCGGGCCCGCATGTGGGACATGCAGCAGACCTACCGCCAGGGCATCCGCGACCTCGACGAGGTGGCCCGAAAGAGCCACCACGCCGATTTCAAGGACCTGACCGAGGAGCAGCAGGATGCGGTGCTTGAGGCCTTCTCCGGCGCGCCGAAGCCGTCCAAGGTCACCCTGGGTACGACGGAAGCGGTGACCACGTTCCTGCAGGGCACGTTCGACGAGGGGATGAACTTCTTTCCCGCGCTGTGCCTGCACACCAAGCAGGGCTTCTACTGCGACCCCGTGTACGGAGGGAACAAGGACCACGTGGGCTGGAAGGTGATCGGCTTCGTCGGCCCGAAGTCGTTGAGGGACACGATGGACGGCACGTACGATACGACGCCCTACTTCATGGAGGGCGACTACAGCTGGCAGGATCTGGTCCCACACCTGCACGACCATCCGTTCCAGCCGGCCGGGGAGTAGTGCGGGGTCTCCCGGGCGCGGGCGTGGGTGGATTTGCGGGCCTTCTGGCCCGGGCCCGGAGTCGCCCCGTCACCGATGCTCGGCAGCCCACGCTCGTGCCGGGAGCCACCTCGGGTGCGGCCTGGGCGTGCTGTCCGAGTCGTAGCCAACCGCTGCTGTCGATGTCTGGTTATGACAATGGTAGGGTACGGTGATCAGGCCACCTGACCATTGATTTTGACCGTCGTTTGCTCGATGAAGGGGTCACCAAGATGACTGGTATCGGTCCCGGTGATATCGAGCCCATCCGTCGGCTGAAGGTCGCCGATTCGGTCGCGGCCCAGTTGGAGCAGCTGATCACCCGCGGCGACATCAAGCCGGGTGAGAAGCTGCCGCCCGAGCGGGTCCTCGCTGAGCAGTTCGGTGTCGGGCGCAGCTCGATGCGCGAGGCGATCCGCGTGGTCGAGGCCAACGGACTGCTCCGCACCGACCACGGCCGTGGCGTCTTCGTCGTGAGCGACAAGAAGACGATGCCGAAGCTTTCCGATCTGCTGGTGTTCGACGACTTCACGGTGCCCGAGCTCTTCGAGGTGCGGTTGTCACTCGAGCCGGACGCGGCGAGCTTCGCCGCCCGGCGGATCACCGCGCAGGAGGCCGCCAACCTCCAGCGGATTCTGGCCGAGGCCGAAAATCCGCAGCTGAGCGACGACGCGTTCGTCAAACTCGACGCCGCGCTGCACCGCGCGATCGTCGAGGCCACGAAGAACACGTTGCTGGTGCGGCTGATGGAGAGCATCGAACCGCTCTTCTTCAAGTACTCACACCGGGTCATCCAGTTGCCCGGCCGGCGTGCGCACGCGCACGCAGGACACGTCGCGATGTGTCAGGCGATCATCGGGCACCGGGTGCGGGACGCGCGATCGGCCGCGCTGAGTCACATCCGCGACGTCGAGCGCGACATCGCCGAGCACTTGGAGCGGACGACCGAGCGTCCGTGACACCAGGCACGAAAGGGCGTCGCCATCGGCGATGCCCTTCGGCGTGTCACAGGAGATCCAGCTTCTCCTGACGGAAGCCGGCCGGGCCGCCGGCCGGGCGCCGCAACGGTTCCGGAGCTTTCGGCAGGGCCTCGAACTGTGCCATGTCGTGTCCGGTTACGAGGAGTGCGTCCATCGCCTCGGCCAGAGCGGTGAGCCGGTGCATCGAGTGCACAGCCGCCAGGGTGTCGGTCGCGATCCCTGGCGGCAGGTCGTCGTCGATGCACCGGACGGTGTTGATCGCGTCGCCGGCCAGGATCACGTTGCCCAGGTCGGGAACGTCCCACAGGACCACCGACTGATGGCCCGGCGTGTGGCCCGGCGTCATCATCAGCTGGATGCCGGGCAGCATGTGCCAGTCTCCGTCGGCGAGCGTCCAGTCCGTCGTGCTGAGGTCGGCCCGCGCGTACCCCTTGCCGGCGTGCCCGTCCGGGTTGTGCGCCCACCGGTGCTCCGCGAGCTGTACGACGTGGACCGCGGTCGGGAAGACGCGTCCGCCGCCGGCGTGGTCGTGGTGCAGGTGCGTGTAGACGACGGCCCGAACGTCCCGTGGGGTAAGCCCGAGCAACGCCAACTGCTTTGCCGGGTGCTGGTGGGGCGCGGTCCGCGGGCGGGAGGCCGCCGCCAGTTCCGGTCCCCAGGTGGCGACAGGATCGTCGATGACGCCGGGATCGTTGCCGGTATCCACCAGGACGTACCCCGAGGTGGTGCCGACCAGGAACATCTGGACCGGTACGACAATCCGGCGACCGGAGCCGGAGCCGGGCACGACGGAACTAGGTTCGACTTCCAGCACGCCGCCGTCGAGCAGGTGAACCGACGTCACCGACGACTTCATGCCGCTCCCTCGGCGCTGATGTGCAGGCAGCGCATCAGCAGCGCCATCGAGGTGGCACCGGCGTCGACGTGACCGCGGCTGCGGTCGCCGAGGTAACTGCCTCGGCCCATCCTGGCCACCATGTCGGCGGTGGCGTCTCGGCCCTCCTCCGCCGCCGTGGCGGCGCGGTCCAGGGCGGTCGCGAGGCCGGCGGACCGGGTGGCGGAGGATTCCAACTCGGCCACGGCCGGATGGAGCGCGTCGACGAGCGTCTTGTCGCCGGGAGAAGAGCCGCCGAGTTCGCGGATGCCCGCCACGGCGGAGACGAGCCCCTCGGTGAGGGCGGTCAGATCGAGCGCGGTCCGGCCCTCGCCGACCGCGCTCAGCCGCAGGAAGAATGTGCCGTACAGCGCCCCGCTGGCGCCGCCGACCGAGTTGACCAGGGCCATGGCGACGGCATCGAGCTGCTCCCGGATGTCACCGAACCGATCGTCCCGCAACGCTTTTCGTACGGCGGCGGCACCCTGGCTCATGTTCGAGCCGTGCTCACCGTCGCCGGTGGCGGAGTCGAGCTCGTTCAGATGGGCCTCGGCGGCCTCGACCTCGCTGCAGAAGCGCTCCAGCCAGGCGGTCACGGCGTCCTGTGACAGTGTCGTGGTCATCTCACGCTCCCCAGCGCAGTGTCGGAGTGTGCACGGGTCGGTCCCAGAGATCGAGCAGTTCGTCGTCGGCCTGCAGCACCGTGAGCAGGGCGCCGTGCGAGTCGAGCGACGTGATGTAGTCACCGACCAGACTCCGGACGGGCTCGGCGTGCTTGACCAGCCGGTTCCGGACCGCGGCAAAGAGGCCGTACAGCTCGACGGCGGGGGTTGAGCCGAGGCCGCTGAGCATGACCAGGACACGACTGCTCGGCTGTAGTTCCAGCTCGACGGCGACCGGATCGAGCATGACGTGGGCGATCTCGTCGACCGATGGCAGCGGACGGCGTTCGTGGCCGCGGTCGCCGCCGATGCCGACGCCCACCTCGTATTCGCCCTCGGGCAGCTCGAACGTCCGTCGTCCCGTCTTCGGGTGGGTGCAAGGGCTCAACGCGACGCCGAAGGTGCGGCTGCGCGCGACGACCCGGCGGGCCACGGCGGCGACTTCGTCGAGCGTGCGGCCCTGCTCCGCGGCGGCGCCGGCAATCTTCTCGACCAGCACCGTGGCGCCCAGTCCACGGCGGCGGGCGGCGAGTTCCGCTGGGAACGACGCATCGTCGTTGACGAGCACCTTCTCGATCCGGATTCCCCTGCGGCGCAGGACCTCCGCAGCGAGACCGAAGTTCATCACCTCACCGCCGAAGTTCTTGACGATGTAGAGAACGCCTCCGCCGTGGTCGGCGCGGACCGTCGCCGCCATGATGGCGTTCGGCACGGGGGAGGAGAACACCTCGCCGGGGCATGCTGCATCAAGCATCCCGAGCCCGACGTAGCCGGCGTGCAGCGGTTCACAGCCCGAGCCGCCGCCGGAGACGAGACCCACCTTGCCGGGAGCGACCGGTGCGCGGCGTACGAGGATGCGGTGCTCCGCGTCGTACTCGATGACGTCGGGATGAGCGGCCGCCAGGCCGCGCAGATAGTCCGGGACGACCGCCGACGCGGCGCCCATGATCTTCTGCATCCTGCCGGTCCCCTTTCTGCGGGAAGAACCCAATCGACCCCTTGACTTTGTGGCCCGGATCTCAGGATATTGGTCGGACCACCCGATCACAAGACCAGTCGTATGCAGAGAGGAGCAGGAATGAAGGCGTCCCCAGCGCCGGTCGAGGCACAGCGGCCCGCAGCGGCTCCGCACCTGCGCATGACGGACATCCACAAGCGCTTCCAGGGCGTCCAGGCACTGAACGGGGTGAGCCTGCTGGTGCGCAGCGGCGAGATTCACGCCCTGCTCGGTGGCAACGGTGCAGGCAAGTCGACCCTGCTGAACGTGCTGTCCGGCCTCGTCACGCCGGACTCCGGCCGCATCGAACTGGCCGGCCACGAGGTGTCCATCGGGCATCCCCGCGAGGCGCAGGCCCTGGGCATCGGCACGATTCACCAGGAACTGTCCACCGTGCCCGACCTGACCGTGCTGGAGAACATCTTCCTCGGCCGGGAAGGGGTGCTGGCCGGCAAGGGCTCGCCGTTCGTGAACCGCCGGCAGATCGCCCGGCGGATCCAGGAACTCGCCAGCGAGTTCGGCATCACGAAATCCGAGCTGTGGCGGCCGGTCAACGAGTTCGGCGCGCTGAAGAAGCGGGTCATCGAGATCGTCAAGGCGCTCGCCGTACCGCCGAAGGTGCTGATCCTCGACGAGCCGACGTCCGGACTCGAAGAACACGAGAAGACCCTGCTCTTCGAGCACATGCGCAGCCTGCAGCGCCGCGGCGTAGCCCTGATCTGGGTCACGCACCACCTCGACGAGGTGTTCGGATTGGCCGACGTGGTGACGGTGATGCGCGACGGGTGCACGATCGCGCGCACCGAGACCGCCAGGCTCAGTCAACGCGAGCTGGCCTTGCAGATGTTCGGCGGCGACGCGACCGAGCTGATGGAGGCCGCCGACGCCGTACCCGCACGGCGGCGGGTCGTCGGCGACGACCCGCATCCACGACTGCGGGCGCTGAACCTGAGCCGGCACGGGGTGCTCCGGGACATTTCCTTCGACGTGGAGCGTGGCGAGATCCTCGGCATTGCCGGGCTCGCCGGCGCCGGGCGGACCGAGTTGGCGCGAGCCCTGATGGGCCTGGACAGACTCAACTCCGGCCGGATCGAGATCGACGGGAAGCCCCGTCGGCTGCGGCATCCCAAGGCGGCGTACAAGGCCGGCCTGGCGATGGTTCCCGAGGACCGCAAGCAACTCGGGATCCTGCCCGATCTGTCGGTGGCCGAAAACATCTCGATCTCCGAGCTCGGCTCGGTCACCGCGGGCGGTGTACTGCGATCGCGGCGGGAGCGGGCGCTTGCCGACTCGTACATCAAAGGCCTGGGAATCAAGACACCCGGACCGGCCGAGTTGATCCGCAACCTCAGCGGCGGCAATCAGCAGAAGGCGATCATTGCCCGCTGCCTGAACACCCAGCCGTCGATCCTCATCTTCGACGAGCCGACCCAGGGCATCGACATCCATGCCAAGGCCGAGGTCCACCGCCTCATCCGGGACGTCGTGGCGAAGGGCACCTCGGTCATCGTCATCGCGTCCGAGTTCGCCGAGCTAATCAGCCTGTGCGACCGGGTCGTCGTGATGAACCGCGGAGCGCTCGTCGGCGAGATCCGCGACATCCCCAAACGGGTGGCGACGGACGGATACGACGCCGTCAAGCATGCCATCATCGACAAGGCATCGAGAGCTGACCGATGACAAACCTCCGCTCGGGCGCCGCCCGGATCCTCGGGATCGAGGGCGTACCCATCCTCCTCGCGTTCACCGCGGTCACCGTCGGCTTCGCCCTGGCCGTGCCGTCGTTCGCCGACCATGACTCGGTCAGGTACTACCTGAACGAGGAAGTGCCGATTTTCGTCATCACCGCCGGGCTGGCCCTGGTCATCATCGCCGGCGGGATCGACCTCTCGGTCGGCGCCGTCCTCGGCCTCAGCGCCGGAACCTCGCTGTGGGCGTCGATGCAGGGGTTCAACCCGCTCCTGTCCGTCCTCGTCGGAATCGGCACAGGGCTGACCTTTGGGCTGATCAACGGCCTGGTGATTGTCAAGCTCCGGCTCAACGACTTCATCGTCACACTGGGCACGCTCAACGTCGCGGCCGGCCTGCTCGTGGTGCTCACCGACCATGTCCAGCTGGTCGGCACCCGCGACCAGAGCTTCCTCGGTATCGCCGGCTCATCGGTCGGCGGCGTCACCAGCGCCATGGTCCTCGCCGGCCTCGTCATCGCTGCGCTGCACCTGGTGCTCGTGAAGACCGCGATCGGCCGCCGGATCCGGGCGAGCGGCATGGGCAGCGCACCCGCGCTGGTGGCCGGCCTTGACGTCGGGCGGCTGAAGATCTACGCGTACCTTGTCTCCGGCGGCCTGGCCGGGTTCGGCGGTGTCCTGCTCGCCGCCCGCCTCAACTCCGTCCAGGCCGGCATGGCCGGCGGCTACGAGCTGATCGCGATCGCCGCCGCCGTGCTCGGCGGGGTGAGCCTGGTGGGCGGTCGCGGCGGGATCTGGCAGGCCGCGCTCGGCGCGTTGCTGCTGGTGACCCTCAAGCAGGGCTTCCGGCTGATGGGCGTCGATCCGCTGATCTTCTCGATCATCACCGGTGTCTGCATCCTCGTCGGCGTGATCGTGGACCGCGGTGTCCGCCGCTTCGCCCTGACACTGCGCACCCCCAAACCCGTTCAGGATCCGGCCATTGAATTGCAACCGGCGACAAGTAAGGGGCGATGATGATCACCCTCACCCCCGAGCGGGTGTCCGCCACCACCAACGAGCGGGTCTCCGCGGTTCGCGTCCGCATCCTGCGCGATCCCTCGTTCGGGATCCTCGCCCTCCTCGTCGTCGTGTGCGCGGTGATGGCGTTCACCGAGCCGGCATTCGCGACGGCCGGCAACCTCACCAACATCATCAACGCGATGATCACCGTGAGCTTCCTGGCGATCGGCATGACCGTGGTGCTCATCGCCGGCGGCCTCGACCTCTCGGTCGGGTCGGTGATGGCCCTCAGCGCCGGCGTGGCGGCCAGTTGCCTCAACAACGGGATGCCGCTGGCCGTCGCGCTTCTCGCCGCGCTGGGCGTCGGCGCCGGCATCGGTCTCGTCAACGGGCTTCTCATCACCAGGCTCGGTATCCCCGACTTCATCGCGACGCTGGCGATGCTCGGCCTGGCCGGCGGGGTCCTGCTCTACTGGACGGCCGGCGTGCCGATCCTTGGCTACATGACCGATGCGTACTACTACATCGGCGGGTTGCGGCAGATCCTCGGGCCGATCACCGTACCCATGTTGCTGGTCCTCGCCGTCAGCGTCGCGGTCTCGCTCGTCCTGCGCCGCACCACCTACGGCGTGCGGTTCTACGCGGTCGGAAGCTCACCGAGCGGCGCACAGAACGCCGGCATCCGGGTCGACCGCACCAAAATCGCCGCGTACGTGATCAGCGGGCTGATGGCCGCGATCGCCGGCATCCACATAGCGGGCCGGACGACCACCGTGCCGCCGCTGATCGGCAACGGGTACGAGATCAGCGCCATCGCCGCGGCCGTGATCGGCGGAGCCTCACTCTTTGGCGGCAAGGGCCGGGTGGTCGGCGCTCTGGTTGGTGCGCTGACCCTGACGCTGACGCGCAACATCATCAACTTGACCGGCGTCGAGTCGAGCTGGCAGACGGTGGTCACCGGCCTCGTACTCATCCTCGCCGTCCTGGCAAACCAGGCGTGGAGCGGCATCGCCCGCTCGATCGGCGCACCCCGTAACTGAAGTACCGCACCCCCCGTCCGCAACGCAGTACCACACCCCACAAGGAGATAGTCATGCCCAACTTCGATGGAGTCTCGCGCCGGCGGATGCTGCGCACAGCCGGGCTGCTGGCCGGCGCCGGCGTCGGTGGATCGCTGATTGCCGCCTGCTCGCCCAACGGCGAATCGGCGCAGTCGCGCGGCGGCGGTACGGCGGCCAGCGAGTCGTTCGACGACGCGATCAAGAAGATCGTCAACGGCAGGGAAATCAAGGTCGGCTTCACCCCGCCGGTCCTCTCCGAGAACTTCACCCAGATCGAGCACGCCGCCTGGCACCGGATGAACGAGTACGAGCAGCGGTTCGGCTGCAAGTGGGTGTGGGAGCGACAGGCGCCGGTCGGCGACTTCAACGCCGTCCAGGGCACCCTTGGCATCGTCCAATCGTGGGTCTCCCGCAAGTTTGACGCCATCGCGGTCTGCACCGGTGCCAACTTCGCCACGGTGCAGAGCCTGTACCGCGACGCGACCAGCAAGGGCGTGAAGATTTACCAGTTCAACCAGCCGGCCGAGCTCTACCCCGAGGACCAACTGCAGACCGTCACCAACGTCGGTTACGACAACCGCTGGCAGTCGGGCTACCTGGCCGGCAAGTACATCGCCGAAAAGCTGAAGGGCAAGGGCAACATCCTCCAGATCTGGGGCCCGTCCGGCTCGGACTGGACCCGCGGCCGCAAGATCGGCTTCGACAGGGCGCTCGCCGAGAACCCGGACATCAGGGTGGTCGGCCAGGCCGACGGCGGTTATGTGCGTGACAAGGGCTTCGCCGCCGCGCAGGACCTGCTGACCAAGAACAGCGACGTGAACGCGATCTACGGCGAAAACGAGGAGATGGCGCTCGGCGCGTCCCAGGCCATCGACACCGCCGGCCTCAAGCACTGGGACGGCACCAACGGCGTCCTGACCATCGGCGCCGACGGGCTGGTCTCCGGCTACAAGCAGATCAAGGCCGGCAAGCTCACCGCCACCGTCGATATCGGTGGCGTTGACCAGGGCCAGAACCTCATTGAGGCGATCTTCGTGACGGCGGTCCTTGGCCAGTCAGTCACCCAGATCATCAACAACCCGACCCAGGTCGTCGACAAGACCAATGTGGACTGGCACCAGAGCTACACCGAGTGGGCTCTTGCGGCACCAAAGAAATACGGCGCCTGACGCGCCGGCCCACCATCCGACAGCAACAGCCACGAGGCGAACGGTGAGTTGAGCATGAAAATCGCAGGCGTTCGGGCATATGCCGTCGGACTGCCCCTGAAGGAGAAGCTGCGCTGGGGAGCGATGGCGGTGGGTACCAAGGGTGGCATCATCGTCGAGGTCAGCACCAGCGACGGTTCAGTGGGCATCGGCGAGGCTGGCTTCTCGGCCGAGTACTTCGCGACCGTCGGCCCGCTGATCAACGAGCAGCTCGGTCCGATGATCACCGGCCGTGACCCGCGGGACATCGGCGCGCTGTGGCACAGCATGATGCGGGCGACGCACATGTGGGGCCGCCGCGGCGTCGAGACGTACGCACTGAGCGGTATCGACATCGCCCTGTGGGATCTGATGGGCAAGACCGCCGGGCAGCCGGTCCACCGGCTGCTCGGCACGTCGCAGCACTCGGCGCGGGCGTACTTCGCACCCTCGCTGAAGCCGGTCGACCAGGCTGTCGTCGAGGCCAAGGAGGCGGTGGCTGCCGGCTATACGGCGATCAAGCTGCGTGTCGACGGCGATCTCCACCAAGCGGTCCACCTCGTGCAGTCAGTGCGCACAGCGGTCGGCGCCGGGATTGAGCTGATGGTCGACGCCAACATGGCATATGACCGCAGGGGCGCCCTGACGCTGGCCAAGGAACTGCACGACCTCCGGGTAGCCTGGCTGGAGGAGCCGATCATGTCGCACAGCCTGTCGCAGTACGTCACCGGTCACTCGTGGCTGGCTGACCGGGTGGACATCCCACTGGCCGGCGGTGAGTCGCTGCTGACGCGGTACGAGTACATCGACCTGATGTCGAAGTTGCCCTTCGACATCGTCCAGCCGGATGCCGCCAGCGTCGGCGGGATCTCCGAGCTCAAGCGGATCGCGGACATGGCCGGCGCCTGGAACCTCAAGTGCGTCCCGCACATCGGCTGCTCCTCCGGCACCGGTATCGGCATCTACGCCGGGTTGCAGGTCATCCTCAGTTGCGACAATGCGCCGATGATCGAGTTCGACGCGTACGGCGGTCTCGGCTGGGAGGGCTTCCTCGTCGATCCGCCGGTGGTCAAGGACGGCCGGGTCTGGGGCAGCGAGGAGCCGGGCATCGGGGCGCGCATTTCCGACGGCGCGGACGAGCGCTTCAGCATCCAGATCGGGGCGTGACCGTGGCGAACTCCCTACAGATCGGGCGGGTGCTACCGGTCCTGGTCATCCAGGACGCCGGCAAGGTCGGCGCGCTGGGCGACGCATTGGTCAAGGGTGGGCTTACCACCGCCGAGGTGACGCTGCGGACCACGGCCGGGATCGACGCCATCCGGGCCCTCGCCGGCCGCGGGGATCTCGTGGTCGGCGCGGGCACGGTGCTCACCGCCGAGCAGGCCGAGCGGTCGATCGCGGCCGGGGCCCGATTCGTCGTGACCCCGGGCTTCGCGCCCCGCGTCGTCCGTGTCTGCCAGGACGCCGCAGTGCCGGTGTTCCCGGGTGTCGCCACCGCGACCGAGATCCATACGGCCCTCGACGCCGGGCTCGGCGTCGTCAAGTTCTTCCCGGCGCAGCAACTCGGCGGCGTCGCGATGATCAAGGCGTTGTCGGCCCCGTTCAGTGGGGTGCGGTTCATCCCGACCGGCGGCGTCACCCCCGCCCTGATCCCGGATTACATCGTCCTCCCGGCCGTCCTCGCGGTCGGTTCGACGGCGGTCGCACCCACCGACATCATCGCGGCGGAGCAGTGGGACGAGATCACCACTCGCGCTGAGCAGGCCGTCGCGGCGGCGGGCGGTGCGGCATGAGCGTCGTCAACCCTCGACCCAAGGCCGACTGCCGGTACGACCTCGTGTCGCTCGGCGAGATCATGCTGCGACTCGACCCTGGCGAGGGCCGCGTCCGTACCGCCCGCAACTTTCGCGTCTGGGAGGGCGGCGGCGAGTACAACGTGGCACGCGGTCTACGGCGTTGCTTCGGGCTGCGGACCGCAATCGTCACCGCGTTCGCCGACAACGAGGTCGGCCGGCTCCTGGAGGACCTCGTTCTGCAGGGTGGCGTCGACACCAGCCTCATCGCGTGGATTCCCTACGACGGGCTCGGCCGGACTGTCCGCAACGGGCTCAACTTCACAGAGCGTGGCTTTGGCGTACGCGGGGCGGTCGGCACCTCGGACCGAGGCCACACCGCGGCCGGGCAGCTCAAGCCGGACGACGTCGACTGGGACCACCTCTTCGGCACCTTGGGCGTGCGGTGGCTGCACACCGGCGGCATCTACGCGGCACTGTCGGAGACGGCCGCGCAAACCGTCGAAGTGGCGATGACGGCCGCACGCCGTTACGGCACGATCGTGTCCTACGACCTGAACTACCGGCCCAGCCTGTGGAAGTCCGTCGGCGGTCAGGAGCGTGCTCGCGAGGTCAACAGGCGCCTCGCCCGGCTCGTCGACGTGATGATCGGCAACGAGGAGGACTTCACCGCCTGCCTCGGTTTCGCCGTGCCGGACACCGACATCCACAGCGGCGCACTGGACGCCGGCAAGTTCCGGACGATGATCGGGGCGGTGGTCGAGCAGTACCCCAACTTCAAGGTCGTCGCGACCACGCTGCGTGGCGTACGCAGCGCGACCGTGAACGACTGGGGTGCCGTCGCCTGGGCGGCTGGTGAATTCGCCGCGGCGACCGACCGCCCCGGGCTGGAGATACTCGACCGGGTCGGTGGAGGCGACAGCTTCGCCTCCGGCCTGATTTACGGTCTGCTGGAGCGGGACGGCGACCTGGCCCTCGCCGTCGAATACGGCGCGGCACACGGCGCCCTGGCGATGACCACCCCCGGCGACACGTCGATGGCCGGTTTCGCCGAGGTCGAGGCCCTGATGAGGGGAGCTGGTGCCCGCGTGCAGCGCTGAGATTACGGGCGCAAGACCTCGGACCGCTCACAGGCCGGGAAGGCGTCCTCCCAGCGCTGGCGCAGTCGGGGTGGCAGCCGGAGGATGGGCCAGGGCCGCCGGAGGAGGTCGGCATCGAGTCAGGTGTTGAGATCCTCGACGGTGCTGGCCTCGGTGAGTACCACCTTGTACATGCTGGCCAGGCGCGCGGGCCGGCTCAGGTCATACTCGGCATGCCCGGACCAGTCGAGATGACGCGGGAGCGTCACCGTGCCCACGGTTGGGCCTTGTAGTGCGGTAAGGGCCGCGGTGGAGTCTCTACGCGAGTTCGCACAGCGCCACCTCTGCTGATCTTGGTTGTTTAGGCTGGTAGGGGGTCTTGTCGCGGGTGCAGGCCCAGAGGACGTTGAGGCGTTGTCTGGACAGGGCGGCGGTGGCTTGGCGGTGGGTCTTCCCTCCGGCTCGTTTCTTGTCGTAGTAGGCGCGTGATCGTGGGCAGTGGGTCAGGGCGGTGAAGCTGGACATGCTGAACACCCGTCGCAGGCCACGGTGGTAGCGGTGTGGCCGAATCTGGTGGCCCTGACGGCTGCCAGAGTCGCGGGAGATCGGGGCGAGGCCGGCGTGCGCGGCGAGGGCTGCGGCGCTGGGGTAGGTGGTGAGGGTGCCGGCGTGGGCGAGGAACTCGGCGGCGAGGGTGGTGCCGATGCCGGGCAGGCTGGTGACGATCTCTCCCAGCTCGTGCTCCGCGACGATGCCGGCGATGGTTTCCTCGATGGCGGCGATCCGGTCGTTGACCGCTTCCAGGTCGGTGGCCATCTGCGCCACGGTCCCGGCCGCGGTGGCCTCTCCGGCGACGGGGACGGTCTGCGTCCGCGCGGCGGTGAGGACTTTGACGGTCAGCGCCTTGGCGGCCCGCACGCCGTGTTGGCGCAGGTAGGCCAGGATGCGGGCTTCGCCGGCACGACGTAGCCCGGCGGGGGTCTGCCACTGTGCCAGCAGCCGGAGCGCGCGTTTACTGCGCAGGTTCAGCGCCTTCTCCAGCGCTGGGCTGATCATGGCCAGGAGGTCTTGGATGCGGGCGGCGATACGGACCCGGTCGGCGACCAGGTCCAAGCGGCGGGAGACGAGCAGCTTCAACTGCTGCTGCACCCCGTCCGCGAGGGTGAGGGTCGGTAGGTCGCCGCGCATGCGCAGGGTCTGGGCGATGACGTACGCGTCGTGAGCGTCGGTCTTGCGTTCGCCGTGGAACGCCTCCGCCATCCGCGAGGTGACGGTGCCGCTGACGTAGCGCACGTCCGCGCCCCGGTCGAACAGAACCGCCAGCAGCAGTGCCGCGGGTCCGCCGCGTAGGTCGACGGCCCAGCGGATCGGCTTGCGGCGTTTATCGAGCCCGGCGATGCCGGAGATGGCCTGCTGGTCGTTGGGGATCTTCCCGGACATCACCACGGTGCCGTCGTCGTCGACGACGCAAACGTGGTGGTGGGTCTCGCCGACGTCGACGCCGGCCCACAGACTGCCCACCGGGCATCACCCTCTTCGGTTGTCTGGTCAAGGGGCGTGGACCCGCCGCGGTTCAGTAGCCACAACTTCGGAAAGGGCGATCGGTCGCAAGTCTCCATCCAGTGCTGATACAGCGGTCATCAGCGAGGGCCGGGGCGTCCTACTCCAAGCTGGCCATGACATCGGCAGCACACACCCAGACAGTCACCCGACCCTCCGGGTCCACCCCAGAAACGACACACCTCGATGTCCGGTTGCGGGTCCCGACGGACGCCTCCAGCCCGCCGTCGCCGGGGGTGGCGACCCTCGGCGCCATGCCGCCCGGCCCACTGCGGCGGGTGGCGACATGCCGGCAGATACCCTAGGGGGTATTTTTTGATGGCGAAGGGAGGTGCCGAGATGTCCCAGGATGCCTCTGAGCAGGAGAGTCACCCAACGGCGCACCACGGTGGGCACCGTGGGCATGACAAGCACGCCGGGCACGACCCGGAGGCGTTCCGGCGCAGGTTCTGGCTGACCTTGGTCCTCACGGTGCCGATCGTGGTGACCAGTCACATGGTGATGGACTGGTTCGGCTACCGCTTGGACTTTCCCGGCATCGAGCTGGTCGGGCCGGTGTTGGGAACCGTCGTTTTCGTGTACGGCGGCTGGCCGTTCCTGCAGGGCGCGGTCCGGGAGGTACGGGACCGGGCGCCGGGCATGATGCTGTTGATCGCGATGGCGATCATGGTGGCCTACGTGGCGTCGCTGGCCACCGCGGTCGGCGCGTTCGACCTGGACTTCTGGTGGGAGCTGGCCGCTCTGGTGACCATCATGCTGCTCGGTCACTGGCAGGAGATGAAGGCCATCGGCCGGGCCCAGGGGGCACTCTCCGCGCTGGCCGCACTGCTGCCCGACGACGCCGAACGCATCGGTGAGGACGGCCAGCCGCAGGCGGTGTCCGTCACCGGCCTGCGCGTCGGCGACGTGGTGCTGGTCCGCCCGGGTGGCCGGGTGCCGGCCGACGGGAAGATCGTCGACGGGGCCGCCGAACTGGACGAGTCGATGATCACCGGGGAGTCCAGGCCGGTGGCACGGAGCGTCGACGACCGGGTGGTCGCGGGCACGGTCGCCACCGACGCGGCGATCCGGGTCCGGGTGGACGCCGTCGGCGACGACACCGCCCTCGCGGGCATCCAACGGCTGGTCGCGCAGGCGCAGCAGTCCAGCGGGCGGGCGCAGGTGCTCGCCGACCGGTTCGCCGCCTGGCTGTTCTACATCGCCACCGCCACCGCGGCCATCACCCTGGTTGTCTGGACCGTCGTCGGGAACCTCGACGAGGCCGTCGTGCGCGCGGTGACCGTGCTGGTGATCGCCTGCCCGCATGCCCTGGGCCTGGCCATCCCCCTGGTGATCGCTCTGTCCACCGCCGTGGCGGCCAAGGGCGGCATCCTGGTCAAGGACCGACTCGCGCTGGAGCGGATGCGCACGGTGGATGCGGTGCTGTTCGACAAGACCGGCACCCTGACCCGCGGGGAGCACGTCGTGACCGGGGTGGCCGGGACCGGCGGCACCGGCGATGACGGGGTGCTCGCCGTGGCGGGCGCGGTCGAGGCGGACAGCGAACATCCCCTGGCCCGGGCGATCGTCGCCGCCGCGCAGCAGCGGCAGCTGTCCCGGCGGGCGTCCGGGTTCCGGTCGCTGACCGGACGCGGCGTGCAGGCGGAGGTCGACGGCGTCACGTACGCCGTGGGCGGCCCGGCGCTGCTGCGCGAGGTGGACGCGACAGTGCCGGAGGACCTGGCCGCCCGTACCCGGGAATGGGCCGGCCGGGGATCGGCGGTGCTGCACCTGCTGCGGACCGACGGCGACCGGGCGGCTGTGGTCGGTGCCCTCGCGCTGGACGACGAGGTCCGCCCGGAGGCCCGGCAGGCCATCGCCGACCTGCGCACGCAGGGCGTCCGGAAAATTGTGATGATCACCGGGGATGCCCGGCCGGTCGCCGACGCGGTCGCCGCCGACCTCGGCTTCCGGCCCGGCGAGGACGAGGTGTACGCGGAGGTGCTGCCCGCCGACAAGGGCGACGCGGTGGTCGACCTGCAGAAGCGGGGCCTGCGGGTGTCCATGGTCGGCGACGGGGTCAACGACGCCCCGGCCCTGGCCCGCGCCGACGTGGGTATCGCCATCGGCGCCGGCACCGACGTGGCCATCGAGTCCGCCGGAGTGGTTCTGGCCTCGTCGGATCCACGCGGGGTGACCGGGGTGATCGCCCTGTCCCGGGCCTCCTACCGCAAGATGATCCAGAACCTCGCCTGGGCCGCCGGCTACAACGTCGTCGCCCTCCCCCTCGCCGCCGGGGCATTGGCCTGGGCCGGGGTGACGCTCAGCCCCGCCGTCGGGGCCGTGCTCATGTCGGCGTCGACGATCGTGGTGGCGCTCAACGCCCAACTGCTGCGCCGGGTGCGGCTGCGCCCATCGGATACGCGATGACCTGGTTCGCGACGCGGATCGGCAGGCGGCCGGTAGCGTGGTGGCCGTGACCGGTGTGTCGGCGGTGCGAGGCGGATGGCTCGTCCGCTTCGTGCTGCTGGCGGCCACCCTGACCGGCCTCGCGGCCATGCACAGTCTGGGCCACCAGCCTGTCGGGGCCGGCCCGCACCACGGGCGGCCATGCCCACGGACACGCACGGGGATGCGCAATCGGGAGCGGTCCTGACGGCGGTTGCCGCGATGGACGCCGCGGTCTCGCCTGGGTGTGCCGGGGAAGGGTGCGCCGGACTGGCCGCCGCGCCGGGAGGCTCGCCCGGACACATGCCCGGGTGGGCGGTGCGCCTGGCAGTCGTCGGCGCGTTCGGGGTTTCGCTGGCGTTGGCGGCGGCTCTGCTGCTGCGCCCAACGGGCGTCACCTCCCGCGACCGTAGCCAGCCGTCCGTGGCGGTTTCCCGCGGCCCGCCGGCGTGGTCCCCGATGGGCAATCGCGTCGCCGCGATGTCGGTGCTGCGCATATGGAAGCGCCCCGCGGCGGTCACCTTCCGGTGACCACGCGCCCGCTTCCGCGTATGTTCACCGATTCCGAAAGGCATACTTCGTCATGTCCCGTACCTTCCTGCGTCCTGGCCGGCTGCGGCAGCAGCGACGACCACGACGCTGCTGGTAACGGCCACGGCCTCGCCCACCGCCACCGCCCCGGCCGACAGCACCCCGGCCGCGGTGCACAACGCGGCGGACGTGATGTTCGCGCAGATGATGATTCCGCACCACCAGCAGGCTGTGGCCATGGCAGACCTGGCCGCCACGAGGGCCGCCGACTCGCAGGTCAAGCAGCTCGCCACCCAGATCAAGGACGCCCAGGCGCCGGAGATCGCCACGATGAGCGGCTGGCTGACCACCTGGGGCACGCCGAGCGGTGCGCCCACCACCATGCCGGGCATGGACCATGGCAGCACCGCCATGCCGGGGATGAACCACGGCGGTAGCGCCGCCCCGACCAGCTCCGCCATGCCGGGGATGGATCACGGCATGCCGGGCATGATGTCCGAGGCTGACATGACCCGGCTGGCGGCGACCTCGGGCCGGGACTTCGACCGGCAGTTCCTCACCATGATGATCGCCCACCACGAGAGCGCGATCACCATGGCCCGGACCGAAGCCGCCCAGGGCGCCAACAGCGACGCGAAGGCGCTTGCCGGGCGGATCGCCACCACCCAGCAGGCCGAGATCGACACGATGAAGACCTTGCTGGCCCGGATCTGATCGGTGCCGGCGCACTGGATTACGGCCAGTTTGCCGGCGCGCAAGGTGTCCTCATCGCGCCCTCGCGTGGAAACCGACCGCGTGCCCGCGATGCAGGCACGACGACCGCCTCGGCGGTCGGCAGTTCGGATACCGAAGCCTCACTGCCCGCACACGGCTTGCCTCGCAAATCGAACGCGGTTCGCCGCGCAGATCGAAAGCTTGTCTCCTACCAGGTGCCGCGCCCACATCGCAACCGATTCCAGGCCGCGCCGCAGCCCTGGCTGACACACGCGTGGTGCTGAGGGGAGCACGCCAAGCAGGCGAGGGACCCCTACCACCTCCGTTGATCTTGACGGTCAGCGTGTCCGGCGGGAGCCTCGCGTCAGCGGAGAGGCTTGCTGATTCGGGCTCCGAAATGCGGCCCAGTTCTTCCAGCCGGCGCGGTCGGGCAATCGGGGAGCTCAACAGCCACAAGCAGGAGAGGGCACCACCAACCGCGGCGATGATCAGGGACCCGGGAGTGATCGTCGATGACGGTGTGCACGAACGCGCGCCCGCCGAGCTGTACCGCTCCGAGGCGTTGCATCAGGGCCGAAGTCGGCGTAACGCTGGGCTGCCTGCGCGACCGGCCAGGGCTCGTCCACGATGGCTTCCTGGTTGTGGAACGGGTTCCCAGACAGCTCGAGTGCCACAACCGGAGCCTTTACTCGTCCACAACTCAGGCCGAGACGTCGTCACACAACCTCGACCAGCCTCCCTGGACACCACACCCAGCCAATAGGCCTGCCATGGGAACCGTGATGCCCGTGCGCGACATCCGTGAAGCCGCCGACCTGCTCGTCGCTTCGACCTCCGACCTGAACACCACCGGCCGTACGGTCGGCGCGCAGCCGACGGGGGCGGTCGTAAGCCGAAGGCGTGTGCGGGCCGGGGTCGCCACTGTTCGAGCGAGCGGCCCGTGGCAGTGCGAGACGGTAGTTGTCAAGTCAAGTTGAGACGGTTTGTGCCTGCTGGGTTGGCTGGTTGATCCAGGCCTGCTCGGGCAGCTTCGGGGCGCGTGGCCGACGGGTGAACCGGTCCGGGTGAGCGGCGTGGGCGGCGTCGAGGGCGCGTTGGCGGTGCTCACGAACCTGCTCCGCGGTGCCGTAGTGCACCGACGCCGGGGTGTGCCAGCCGATCCCGGAATGCCGATGCTCATGATTGTAGGCGGTGAAGAACCCGTCGCAGAACGCTCTCGCGTCGGCGAGGGACCCGAACCTGGCCGGGAAGTCCGGCACATACTTCATCGTCTTGAACTGCGCCTCCGAGTACGGGTTGTCATTCGACGTCCGGGGTCGGGAATGCGACCGGAGGACACCGAGGTTGACGAGCATCTCCGACACCGGCTTCGACACCATCGCGCCACCACGGTCGGCGTGGATCGTGTGCGGCTCGATCCCGTTACGGCCGATCGCGGCGGCGAGGAAGTCACGGGCCACGACCGCGTCCTCGGCGGCCGCGACCAGCCAACCCACGACGTAGCGGGAGTAGATGTCGATGATCACGTAGCATCGGTACCAGACGCCCTTCACGTGCCCCTTCAACGCGGTGATGTCCCAGGACCACACCTGACCGGGCCCGGTCGCGACCAGCTCCGGCCGTACCCGGGGTGGGTGGGTCGCCAGCCGGCGTCGTTCCCGACTCTGACCGGCCGCACGCGCGATCCGGTACATCGTGGACATGGAGCAGTGGTAGCGGCCCGCGTCGAGTTCCCGCGCCCACACCTGAGGAATCGCCAGATCGGCGTAGCCGGGCGAGTTCAACACCGCGAGGACCCGGTCACGTTCGGCCGTGCTGAGCGTCCATGGTGGCGGGGTCCGGGGCAGCCACGGCCCGTGTCGCGGTCCGACCGGCCGCGCCCGCCGGTAGTGGGTCGCCCGCGAGGTCCCCGCCAACGCGCACGCCCGCTGGACCGGGACATCCGCGTCGCGCAGCTCGGCGAACGCGGCGGTCAGGATCTCCTCGGCGGGTTGTCGTTGTCCGCGCTCCCGGAGAGTTCTTCCAAGAGCGCGTGCGCTTTTCCCATGATGTCCAACGCCATCCGGGTCTTTGTCAGGTCCGCCCGCAGTTTCTCGTTCTGCTGGCGCAGCTTCTCCAACTCGATCTGGTCCGCGGACTTTTTCACCCGTGGCGCAGAGGGGGCGGCGGTATCCGTTTTCCCGCCGCTGTCGACGTGGCCGAGGTGCCCGGCGTTGCGGGCCCGTGTCCATTCGATGATGTGTGACGAGTACAGGCCTTCCCGGCGCAGGATCGCGCCTTTCTCGCCGTTCGGGGCGTTCTCGTACTCGGCGACCATCGCGAGCTTGTACTCCGGGCTGAAGACCCGCCGCGACGGCTTCGGCGCCGGGTCGGCCCCGCTGCCGGTGGCCGGCTGCTTGCCAGATGAAGTGGACACGTACACAAGGATCTCCGATCCCCGTCCTCAGGTCAGCACCCCACTCACACGGGGTGTCTCACACCATCCTGACCGAGAGGGAGACGGGTAGGTCGACGGCCTCGACCGCTCAGGAAGACACCCCTGGAGAAGGCTATTGCGCTCTCCTTCCCAGCGTGGTGAACATCAGGTATGAGGAGATGACGAAGCGGGGGTCTAGAAGCACACCCCGCAGAGTTCTCAACTCCTCTTCGGTGAAGTCGTCCTCGAGCAGTCTGGACTCGAGCTGGAAGGTGTTGCTTCGATGAAGAACGCAAGCCCCGGTTCCACCAGCCCAGGAGCTTGCATGCGTGGTGGTTGTGACATCAGATAGTCCCGCACTTCGCATGACACTATGTGCCCGAGCCGCCCAACGAAGGTCGATACCAACCAGGGGGCTTCCCGCTCGGCAGATTTCGAGGAACCTCATGAACACTCGCGATCCGGTCTCGTCAGGACTGTCCAGGATCAGGTCGAGATAGTTGGTCTCCCAGTCAGAGATCACCAGAACTCCTCCTGGCTTCAAAGCCTGGACCAGCTGGGATACGACTTGCTCGCGGGTGGGCAAGTGCATCAACAGGAGTCTCGCGTGGATCAGGTCGAAGGTTTCGGTCGGGAAGGGGTCTGTTCGCACATCATGTCGCGCAATGTTCAAGCCCTCGCGAGCCGGAATGTGTTGCGGTTTGATATCGGTTGCCAACACCCGGCCTTCAACTCCGACGCGTTCGGCCAGCCAATGTGACACGGTGCCCGCGCCGGCACCGACGTCCCAACATTCCCAGCCAGGTGCCACGCCGATTGAATCCAACGTGGCGAATGTGTGTGGATCGACAGTGTCGCTGAGGTACTGTAGCTGGTTCTTAGCTTCGACAACATCGTTGTTGAAAGCATACTCTGCATACAGGTCAGCGGTCATCGCATTCCGTTCTCTTGATTGATTTCGCCCATGAATCAGAACTCGTGGCGTTCTGAGGTGATCACGCCATGGGCCGTCCGTCTGCCACGCGTGCCACCTCCGGAGCACCATGATTCGTCTGATTGATCGGGTCCATGGGTACAGAATCCGCAAACTCTTTCACGAGTGGGTCGCTATTAACCTCGGCGAGCCGGCACAGGGATTCGACTTCTTCGAGCACATCTGATTGAGCCAGTTCACTCATGAGATGGGAGCTGTCTGCGACCGACTCTGGTGCCGGACCACCGTGCACCTTGGCTCGGCGCGCCACCTCTACGATGCAGGCGGTCACCGTCACGTCCAATACATCTGCAGGGACTTCCCTCAGGGAGACAAACCGCATCGCTTCATCCGGCAGGTGCACGGGTGTGTATCTACGAAGCGCCATCAATCCGTCGCGAATCTCGATCACTCGTCGATAGACACGGAGATCGAGCGCACTGAACGACAGTTCGTGCAGGATTCCCTGGTGTCTCGATAGAGTGATGGCCGACGCTCTGGGAGCAACGAGAAGGACTATTCGCAACACGGAATAGCCCAGGCCCGCCACGAATCCGACCGCTAGGAACCGGAGACCCGCGCGAAGTAGTCTCGGGTCCGCCCTGTGCTTCGAGCGCCAGAATAGAACGAACGCTGCGGCACTGACGCTGCCCGTGTACGTGAGATGGACAGACCAATACCCGAAGAGAGCGGAGAATCGGGCCCCTTGGGAAGGAACTGGACGCAAGCCTTGTCCGTTCCGAGGCTGAAGAGGACGATCATCGCCAAGGCTGTGAGGCAGGTGCAGGCCCAGAGGATACGCCGATTGCGCGCTGTGTTCCTGCCGATCATCAGGGTGCTCTAGCCTCTCCGCCAATGTCCGCTCGACACCCTCAGGGGCCATCCCACCTCCGCGCCGTTAGCTACCGTTGATGCGACAGTCTCACAGTCTTTGCGCTGGTTGCCATCATAGATGCATGGCGATCGGTGTTGTCTACCTAGGACGCCGGCCTTTCTGTGGTTCGCCCCATGGCGCCAACCGAGGCCCTCGATGACGCCACTCGGCCAGCAGGGGTGTTCACCAGCATGTACTACAGCTGCGGACCTTTCAGGGTGGGGTGATCGCTGGCCGTTTCACCCATTTTCAGAGGGTTGTGGGGAGTGGGTCGCCGCGGCGTTGGTGGTGGCTGATCTGGGCGCGGATCTTGTGTTTCAGGCGCCAGGCGAGCCTGCGCAGGCTGTGGCGTCGGTCGCGGCGGGCGTGCAGCATGGTCTGGGCGAGCAGGTTGCGGACGTCGGCGACGGTGGCGTGGGCGAGCAGGTCCGGGCTCAGCCAGTCGGGGCCCGCCGGGCGGGTTGGCGTTGGGCTGCTGCTTTTCCCTGGCCGATGGCCTGATCCGCGGTGCTGGTCGTGGTGTCGTGGTGCAGGCCGGCGTGCTGGACGGCGACGAAGGCGTGGGCGAACATGCACACGGTGATGGTGTGGTGCCACGCGTTCCAGGTCCTCACCTGATGCTGAGCGATGCCGATGAGATCCTTTCCTTGCTCGTTGTTCTCCCCGATCTTCCACCTGGTCCCGGCGACGCGGATGAGCGTGTCGGCCGGGCTCGGATCCGGAGCGTGGGCAAGGAAATTGGTGACCTCGTCCGGGTCGGTGATCGAGCGCCGCAGCAGCAGGGTATGGGCGTACCCGTCGGTGGGTGTCTCGTCGCTGACGCGTAGGTTGCCGCCGAGTTGGACCAGGGCCCAGTCATAGAAGCGCTGCCCCGTGCTGTCGGCACCGCAGGAACGGCGCTGCCAGTCACCATCGGACAGTCGCGACAGCAGGTCGTCGGCGCGGGTGATCGCTGTCGCTCCGGGCAGCACGCTGATCTGGGTCATCGGCAGCGCTGCCGAGGTCGCCACCACATACGGCAGGCGACCGGTGGCCAGCCAGTTACGGACCTGCGGGTACTGGCCGTAACCGCCGTCCATGGTGAACCAGCCGAACGGCACCTTCGCGGCGAGCGCCTCGGCGAGCAACTCTTGCGCCAGGTCGAGTTTCGTGCCGACCGCGACCTCGGTCGGGATTCCCGCCTCGCGGCAGCGGGCCGGATCGTCGGTCCACCGTTTCGGCAGATACGGGCGGTGACCGATGAACGCGTGCCCGGCCGCCGGCATAGGTGAGCATGACCGCGACCTGGCAGTTCTCCACCTGATTCGTCGCACCGCAGTGCTGCGGGGCAACGCCGACGGACTTGTCACCCTTCTTGATCATCTGGGTGTCGTCGATGATCAGCACGGCGTCCGGGCCGCCGAGATGCTCCACCACATAGTCACGGACCTCGGCCTTTAAGGCGTCGGCGCTCCACGCGCCCCGGCACAGAGGTAGCGGTGGATGGACCTGGGTCGCGGCGGACCGGCTCATCGTGGCGACATCGGTACCGGTGACTGCTTGCTTCGCCTGCCGGGCGATCCGTTCGGCGTCCGGTGCGGGCGCCTGCCCGGCGCTCAACCCGCCCGTGCCTGCGGCCGGATCACCAGCGGCCCGAACGCGTCGGACGCGAACACGCAGCCGTACCCGACCGATCCGAACCCGCCGAGTCGCGTGCACGCGCAGGTAATCGGCGAGCGTCAGTATCGCGGCGGTGCCAGAGGGATCCGGTGTGAGCCCTCCGTGGTCCTCCGCAGGTGAACCCGAAGGTGGGATGTGGACGGAGCAGTGTTGATCTTCGGCAATGTGCGCCGAGTGTGCTCTCCAGCGGATGCCACCCGGGTGAACCGGTGCCAACGCGGGTCACCGCGGCCTAAACTAACCCCGGTCGCAAACCGGGGTCCGTGTGCTCCTAACCCGACGCTCCGTCGGTGTCCGCAGGCCGATGACCTGCGGCTCTTCGCTTCTTGGTCTCGTGTGCCGGTCGCTGCGCGGTCCAGTTGCGATCGCTTGCTGAAGATCAGCAGACCACGCCTTTCGGTCCTCGGTGGCCCTGGCCGGCTGAGGAGCGACCAGCGGGCGAGGTCAGTCCGCTGTCGGGGCAGGAGCCTGCCACAGGGTACTGACCGGCATGGCGCGGAGTCTGTCGCCGAACGGCAGCGTGGAGGTTCCGGTATAGAGGACGATGCCGGCGATGAAGTCGTCGCCGAGGCGGTCGGCGAGTCGGCGTAGACCGCGGAAGTCGTCGGGTCCGACGGTGGTGGCAGCTTTGACTTCGATTCCGACCACCTGGCCGGTTCGGTTCTCCAGCACCGCGTCGACTTCGTACCTGCTCTGGTCCCGGTAGTGGGACAGGTCGACGAACTGCTCGGACCAGGTGAGCTGCCGGGACAGCTCGGACAGGACAAATGACTCGAGCAGCGGACCGAACGGTGCGCCCGGCCGGAGCAGTGCCCGGGCGTCGGTCGCGATCTCGTTGGCGGCGATGCCCGAGTCGACGAAGATCAGTTTTGGCGCGGCGGTGGCGCGGGTGCCCAGGTTGCGGGACCAGCCGGGGATCCGTTTGATCAGGAAGATCTCTTCCAGGGCTTGGAGGTAGCGGGCGATCGTCGGTCGACTGAGTCCGAGGGCGGATTCGAGGGAGTTTGCGGCGATGATGGTCGCGGATCTGGCCGCGAGCAGGCGTACCAGTTTGCGTAGCTCGCCCTTGTGCTGGATGTCGGACAGTTGCCGGACGTCGCGGTCGATGAGCGCCTGGACGTAGGCGTCGAGGAACCGTTGGCGGCGGCGTGGGTCGGTGCGGGTGGTGGCCTCGGGTAGGCCGCCGCGCACGATTCGGGCCGCGTAGTCGGCGCGGGTCACGTCCGATTCGTGTCGTAGGTCAGGGCCGAGCGCGAAGACGGCGTCGACGAATCCGTCCGGCGCTGCGTCGAGTTCGCCTTGGGAGAACGGCCAGAGCTCCACGGTCTCCATCCGGCCGGGCAACGCGTCCGGGGCAGCCACCATGCCGAACAGCCGTGATGATCCGGTGAGCAGGTACCGGCCAGGACGGGGATCCTCGTCGACGGCAGCCTTGATGGCCAACAGGAGTTCCGGAGCGCGTTGGATCTCGTCGATGACAAGGAGTTCGGAGGAGTCCACGAACCCGACGGGATCGGCGATCGCCGCTGCCCGGTCCTGAGCCCGATCAAGATCGCGGCGCTCGGCCAGACGATCGCCGGCAACGAGGCGGACCAGGGTGCTCTTGCCTGCTTGGCGTGCTCCGCTGATCAAGACGACGCGGGTGTCCGCCAGAGCGGCATCGACCTGCGCGGCGGCGCGGCGGGGGATCAGGTGCGGTGTGGGCACGGCACCATCATAACGGCCGCACTTTCGATCTGCGAGGACCTAGGCTTTCGATATGCGGCAGGAGGTGCGTTCGGTACGCGGTCATTTGGTGTTCGATCTGCGGGGCCACGCGGGTGAGCCGGTTCGTGGAAGGGGTCCACGGCTACGTCGCGTTGTTGACGGTCGCGGCGAGTTCGGGGAAGGCGTCCTCCCAGCGCTGGCGGAGCTGGGGCGGCAGCCAGAGGGTGGGCCAGAGTCGCCGGAGGAGGTCGGCGGCGAGCCAGGTGTGCAGATCCTCGACGGTGCTGGCTTCGGTGAGCACCACCTTGTACATGCTGGCCAGGCGCGCGGTCCGGTTCAGGTCGTACTCGGGGTGCCCGGACCAGTCGAGGTGACGCGGGAGTGTAACCATGCCTTCGGTCGGGCCCTGCAGTTGGGCGAGGGTTTCGGCCACCAGGTAGGGCTTGCGGTCACCATAGGGCCCGTAGTCGGCCGGCGGCTGGGGTAAGGTCCTTCGTCGGCTGATGTTGGTCGCCCGTCGGACTTCCGGTCGGAGTGCCTGACGGATGGTCTCTCGGCTGTACCCGGTGACCCGCTGCAGATCCACCGGCCGCCAACCGGCCGCGCGGAACGCCCGTAGCTGCTCGTCCCGCTCGGTCAACGCAGCCGCCCGCGTCGCCTCGTACCGGGAGACAACCGCCTGCAACTCATCCTCACAGAACCGACCCATGCCCCTCGGCCTACTGCGCTAGGCCCAGCATGCTTGGCGTCGGATCGTATCTCTGTGACAGGCGGGACCACGACGGGTCGACCGCCCCGCCGGCCGAGCGGCGGAGCGGTCCCTCGCAGGCACCGGAACGACGAACTAAGGATGGCAAGGCGCAATGACCGCTGAACGCGTCGGCCTGATTCCGCCCATCGGGCGGCGGGCGTGGGTAGCACTGGGAGTGAACGCGCTTTCTTGCCTCGGTAGCGGGCTCACCATGCCGTTCCTCATCATCTACCTGCATCAGGTCCGTGGCCTGTCGTTGCCGGCCGCGGGAGCGATCCTCGGGGTCATCGGTGTGGCGGGCATCGTCACGACACCGCTGAGCGGGCCGCTGATCGATCGGGTCGGCCCGTTGCGGGGCTTCGTCCTCGGGCTGCTCATCGGCGGTGTGGGCATCGCGAGTTTCATCGTCGCCACGTCGCCGGCCACGGCGATCGCCTCCGCGATCGTCTACGGATGCGCCAGCGGACTGATGTGGAACGGCTTCATGTCGCTCCTGGTGGAGCTCGTGCCGGCGTCGGAGCGGGGCTCTGTCTTCGCGCTGCGATACATGACGGCCAATGTCGCCTACGGCGCGGGCGCGTTGCTGAGCGGTCTGATCACGGTCTCTGAGACCGAAGGTCCGTTCATCACCATCCTGGCGGTGGACGCAGCGTCGTACGTGCTGTTCGCCGTGGCGATCCTGGTGCTGTCGCGTACCGTGCTAGCCGTTCCGCAGTCGGCGGCGCCCGACGTCGCCGAGCCCGGGCAGCGGATCGGGTACCGGCAGGTGATCCGTGACCGGGCGCTGCTCGGTGCGCTGCTACTCAACAGCCTGCTCATGGTGTTCGCCCTGTCGCCCACCAACTCGGCCTTCCCGGCCTGGGTCACCGGGGGAGCCGGGTCCTCCACCAGGGTGGTGGGTCTCGCGTTCGCCCTCAACATCACCGTGCTGGTCGCGATCCAGTTGTTCGGCATCAAGTTCGCCCGCGGTCGGCGGCGTACCCGGGTCGCCGGCCTGGCCGCCGTGTTCTTCGCACTGACCTGGGTGCTGGTCGTGGCACCGGCCACCCTGCACCTGACCGGCTGGGGCCGCGACGGGCTCCTCGTGCTCTCCCTCGGCGTGTTCGCCATCGGCGAGGCGCTACTCTCGCCCACCCTGTCGGCCATCATCAACGACCTGGCCCCGGACCGTCTTCGTGGCCGCTACAACGCCATCTTCAGCCTCTCCAACCAGATCGGCCCGGTTGCGGCCCCGGCAATCGCCGGGGCGGCGCTGGGGTACGGCTACGCCAAGCCCTACCTGTTCGGCCTTGCCGTGGCGTGCCTGTTGATCGGCGCGGGCGCACTGCTGCTGGGCCGCATCACTCCTCGCGCGGCGGACTACGGCGTGACCGAGCCGCAGGAGCAGCCACCGGCGACGGACAGCAGCCCGCGCCGTGCAACCGAAGACGTCACCATCAGCCAGTGGTCCCATCACACCTCAAAGGAGCGACAATGTCAGACGAAAAGCGCTACCAGGTCGTCATCAACGACGAGGAGCAGTACTCGATCTGGCCCGCCGAGCAGCAGCCGCCGGCCGGCTGGCGCGCGGACGGCACCGTCGGCACGCAGACCGAGTGCGTTGAGCACATCGACCAGGTGTGAACCGACATGCGCCCGGCCAGCCTGCGTCGCGAAATGGAACAAATGGCATGACCAGCACCGGCGCCTTCGACGCACTGATCGAACTGCTCGACCGCCACCGCGTTCGCTATCGCTTGATCGAGCACGCCCCGGAGGGGCGGACCGTGGCCGCCAGCCGGCTACGTGGCCACCCGCTACGCAAGGCGGCCAAATGCATGGTCATCTCCGTGGACGGTGCCAGCGAGGGACACCGGTACGCGCTCACCGTCATCCCCGGGGAGCACCGCGTGGACCTGGCGGCGGTCGCCCGGGCCACCGGAGGCCGCCGAGGTCAGCTGGCACCGGCTGAGACCGCGGAAGAGCTGACCGGATGTGTACGGGGCAGTATCGTGCCGTTCGCGTTACGCGCCGGCGCGCTCGAGGTCCTCGCCGACCCGTGGTTGATCGAGCAGGACGAGTTGTACTTCAACGCCGCTCGCCTGGACCGCTCGATCGCGCTGCGTACCGCCGACTACCCAAGTGGGGTCAGGCGGTTGGTGACCGCGGCGGCAATGGTGGCGGCGGGGTCGGGGTTCAGCAGTGCGCCGTGCGGGACGTTGATGCGGACGACGTCGACGGACCCGGTGATGAACGGCGACCATGAGCCCGGCGCCTCCGAGTCGAGCCGGTGGCGGAGGTCGCTCTCGATGAGCAGGGCGTCTCCGGTGAATCGGGTGACGGCGTAGCGCTCCTGCAATGCCACGTTGGCGGCGAAGGTGATCGCCATGGCTGCCAGGCGGTCGCGGCCGAGTGCGGCGACGGGGTGGCCCTGCGCGGTGGCGAGGTCGAGGGCCTGGCCCGCGTCGAGCTCCAGGGCGTCGGTGGTGATGCCGAGCGAGATCAGCAGGGCAGCAACCGCGTGCCGCGGATCGAGCGGCGTGGGATTCGGCGGTGCGGGGTACGCGTCCACGATCGTGAGCAGATCCACCGGCTCTCCGGCGGCCCGCAGCCGGGTCGCGAAGGCGTGGGCCATGATGCCGCCGAACGACCAGCCGAGCAGATGGTACGGCTCCTCGGCATGTGCGGACGTCTGGGGGGATCATCATGGTCAGATTCGCGGCGGGTCCGAGCGACCTCGGGCTGAGCGCTCCCTGGTCTACGGTGGCGGCGCCGACTGTTGGCGTGCGGACGGAACGTCGTTGATCTTCGATGATGTGCGCGGTGTGTGCTCTCCTGCGGATGCCAACCCGGGTGAACCGGTGCCAACACGGGTCACCGCGGCCGACCGCCGGTCGCAAACCGGCGTTCGTGTGCTCGGGCTGTGGTCCTGGGCTGGGAGAACGGCGGTCCGGGGAACGTGGGCCACTCCCTGCCACCCCAGGTGAAGCCCCAGGTCGCTAGACTAGGCCCTCGCGCCCTCGTAGCTCAGGGGATAGAGCATCGGTTTCCTAAGACGACGCTCTATCTGTACCTGGCGGCGAACTGCCTGCAGGTTCCTGTCCTATTTCCATTTCTCCAGGTCGCACACCCCGCGTTGCTGTGCTCGCTTGCCGAAGATCAGCAGCCAGGCGTAAGTCCTGCTCAGGGCTTGCTTCGCCGGTCTGGCAGGTCCTTGCCGAGATCCGGCGAAGTCACCTCGCCGCGTCAGTCTACGATGCCGCGAGAGTGTGGGCCAGCAGCGTGGTGAGTTCGGCTGGCCGTGCCGGGTGGCAGTGATAGACCCCGAGGACTCGTCGGATGAGGTATTGGGCAAAGTCGGGGTGGCCGGTGAGGTCCGCGTGGTGGGGCTGCGACCGGCCGGTCCACACTGGTCTACGGCGTTCCCGCCGGTCGACGGGCGCCTCCCGTCCGGGCGGTTCAGTTCGGATCCTGGTGAATCAGGGCATGGGTCAGCCGGGCGTTGGGGTCGGCGCCCAGGGTCGGCGGTGACGGTGCGATGCCGGCGCGCACGAGGAGGTCGCCGATGGCGGCGATCATGGCGCCGTTGTCGGTGCACAGTCGTGGTGCGGGGACGCGCAGGGTGATGCCGGCGGCGGCGCAGCGGTGTTCGGCGTGGGCGCGGACACGGCTGTTGGCGGCGACCCCGCCGACGAGCAGCAGGGTGTCGACGCTGTGGTCACGGCAGGCGGTGACGGCCTTTCGGGTGAGGGTGTCGGCGACGGCTTCCTGAAAGGAGGCGGCGATGTCGGCGATGGGCAGCGGGCCCGGATGCCGCTCGACATGCCGGGCAACGGCGGTCTTCAGGCCGGAGAACGAGAATCGGTACGGCGGGTCATGCGGTCCGGTCATCGGGCGGGGAAAGGCGATTGCCGTGGGGTCACCTTCACGGGCGACCCGGTCGATGGCGGGGCCGCCGGGGTAGGGCAGGCCGAGCAGGCGGGCGACCTTGTCGAAGGCTTCGCCGGCGGCGTCGTCGGCGGTGTCGCCGAGGTGGATGACGGGATCACGGGCGAGGTCACCCAGGAGTAGGAGCGAGGTGTGGCCGCCGGAGACGATCAGGGCGATGCTGCGCTCGGGGAGCGGGCCGTGGTCGAGGATGTCCACGGCGGCGTGGCCGGCGAGGTGGTGCACGCCGTAGAGAGGGACACCGAGGGTCAGCGCGTAGGCCTTGCCGGCGGCAAGGCCTACCTGCACCGCCGTGGCGAGGCCGGGCCCGGCGGTGGCGGCGACGGCGTCGATGTCGCCGAAGCCGATCCCGGCCTTGTCGAGGGCGTGGCGCACCATCGGGGTGATGGCGTGCAGGTGGGCGCGGGCGGCGATCTCAGGGACGACGCCGCCGAAGCGGGCGTGCTCGTCCATGCTCGTGGCGAGGGCGTCGCCGAGCAGGACGCCGTCGGCGACGATGCCGACGCCGGTCTCGTCGCAGGACGTCTCGATGCCCAGGACGATCGGCACCGGTCAGTCCTGTCCGGTGCCGACGCCCACCCCGGGGTGCTCTGCGGCGGCGGCCAGGAGTCGCTTGCGGGTGCGGGCGGGGAGCCGGTCGACGTAGGCGAGGCCGTCGAGGTGGTCGACCTCGTGCTGCAGGCAGCGGGCGAGCGTGCCGGTGCCGTCGATGCGGACGGGCCGGCCGTGCAGGTCGACGCCGATGACGGTGGCGGTGGCCGGACGGGTCACCTCGGCGTACTGGCCGGGCACGGACAGGCAGCCCTCGGAGTCCGTGGCGAGGTCACGCTGCTCCGATAGGTGCAGGACCGGGTTGATCACGTGGGCGGTCGTGTGGGCGCCGGTGGCGTCGGGGCAGTCGAGGACGAAGATCCGGGCGTCGACGCCGATCTGGTTGGCGGCCAGGCCGACACCGTGCGCGGCGTACATGCTGGCGAACATGTCCGCGACCAGCTGGGTGAGGGCGTCGTCGAAGACGGTGACCTCGGCGCAGCGGCGGTGCAGCACCGGGGTGCCGTATCGGGTGATGGGTCGTGGGGTGCCGGTCGGTGTCTGCACAGTCGCCCATACTATGCAATTGCCAAAGACTTGCAGTAGAGATGGGGCGGTATGCGCACGGCGGAGATCAAGCGGCGGTTCCTCGCCTACTTCGAGGCGAACGGGCACGCCGTGGTGCCGTCCGCTCCGCTGCCCGCCATCAGTGATCCGAACCTGTTGTTCATCAACGCGGGCATGGTGCAGTTCGTGCCCTACTTCCTGGGCCAGCAGACCCCGCCGTACCAGCGGGCGGCGAGCGTGCAGAAGTGCATCCGTACGCCGGACATCGACGAGGTGGGCAAGACCAGCCGGCACGGCACGTTCTTCCAGATGAACGGCAACTTCTCCTTCGGTGACTACTTCAAGTCCGGGGCGATCCCGCTGGCCTGGGACCTGGTCACCAAGTCGGTCGAGGCGGGCGGCTTCGGGCTGGACCCGGAGCGAATCTGGGCGACGGTCTACCTCGACGACGACGAGGCGTACGACATCTGGCGCGCCACCGGCGTGCCGGCGGAGCGGATCGTGCGTCGGGGCAAGGCCGACAACTTCTGGTCGATGGGCATCCCCGGCCCGTGCGGCCCGTGCTCGGAGCTCTACTACGACCGCGGCCCGGAGTACGGCCGCGAGGGTGGCCCGGAGGTCGACGAGGACCGCTACCTGGAGTTCTGGAACCTCGTCTTCATGCAGTTCGAGCGCGGACCGGGCGTCGGCAAGGAGGACTTCCCGATCCTCGGCGACCTGCCGGCGAAGAACATCGACACCGGCATGGGCCTGGAGCGGATGGCCTCGCTGCTGCAGGGTGTGGACAACCTCTACGAGATCGACGAGGTCAAGCCGATCCTGGACCGGGCGGCCGAGCTGACCGGCAAGCGTTACGGCGCGCACTCCGGGCACGCGGCCAACCAGTCGCACCCGGACGACGTGCGGCTGCGGGTGGTCGCCGACCACGTGCGTACCGCGCTGATGCTGATCGGCGACGGGGTGACGCCGTCGAACGAGGGGCGCGGCTACGTGCTGCGTCGGATCATGCGCCGGGCGATCCGGGCGATGCGGCTGCTCGGCTACCAGGACCGGGCGCTGCCGGAGCTGCTGCCGGTGGCCCGCGACTGCATGGCGCCGTCGTACCCGGAGGTGGCCGAGGAGTTCGGCCGCATCTCGCAGTACGCGTACGCCGAGGAGGACGCGTTCCTGGCCACGCTGCGGGCCGGCACCACGATCCTGGACACCGCGATCGCGGAGACGAAGTCGGCCGGCCGGTCGGCGCTGTCGGGTGACAAGGCGTTCCAGCTGCACGACACGTACGGCTTCCCGATCGACCTGACCCTGGAGATCGCGGCCGAGCAGGGCCTGCAGGTCGACGCGGACGGCTTCCGCCGGCTGATGGCCGACCAGCGCAACCGGGCCAAGGCCGACGCGCAGGCCCGCAAGACCGGGCACACCGACGTGTCGGCCTACCGGCGGATCGTCGACACGGCGGGCCTGACGGACTGGCGCGCCTACACCGACCTGACGACCGAGTCGACGATCGTGGCGATCCTGACCGACGGCGAACCGGTGCCCGCGGCGACCGAGGGGCAGATCGTCACCGTGGTGCTCGACGTCACCCCGTTCTACGCCGAGTCCGGCGGGCAGGCCGCCGACGCCGGACACCTCACCGGCACCGACGGCGCGGGCGAGGTGATCGACGTGCAACGGCCGGTCAAGGGCCTCGTCGCCCACCAGGTCCGCGTCACCGCCGGGCACCTGACGGTCGGCGCCCGCCTCACCGCGAACGTCGACGCGACCTGGCGGCGCGGCGCCCGGCAGGCGCACTCCGGCACCCACGTGCTGCACGCCGCGCTGCGGCAGGTCCTCGGCCCGACCGCGTTGCAGTCCGGCTCCTACAACCGGCCCGGCTACCTGCGGCTGGACTTCGCCTGGCCCGGCGGCCTCCCCCTGGCCACCCGCAGCGAGGTCGAGGACGTCGCCAACCAGGCGCTGCGTGACGACCTGCCGGTCACGGCGCAGGTCATGCCGCTGACCCGGGCCCGGGAACTGGGTGCCCTGGCGCTGTTCGGGGAGACCTACGACGAGCAGGTCCGGGTGGTCGAGATCGGCGGCGCGTGGTCCCGGGAACTGTGCGGCGGCACCCACGTCGCCCACTCCAGCCAGATCGGCCTGCTCGCGCTGACCGGCGAATCGTCCGTCGGCGCCGGGCACCGCCGCGTCGAGGCCGTCGTCGGACTCGACGGGCTGCGCTACCTCGCCCGCGAACGTGACCTCGTCACTCAACTCGCCGCGCAGCTGCAGGCCCCGCGCGAGGACCTGCCCGAGCGGATCACCGTGCTGCTCGGCCGCGCCAAGGCCGCCGAGCGCCGCGCCGACCAGCTCGCCCGTGAGCTCACCGCGCAGCGGGCGCGACGCCTTGCCGCCGATGCGGTGCAGATCGACGGCACGCTCGTCGTCAGTGTCGTCGCCGCCGCCGACGAGGACCCTCGGCAGCTCGCCGAACTGGTCCGGGCCGCCCTTGCGCAGGACCGGCCGGGCGTGGTCGCCGTCGCCGCGCCGGCCGAGCGCGGCACCCGCCTGGTCGTCGCCACCACCGCGACGACGCCCGACGCGCTCAGCGCCGTACAGCTGGTGAGGTCCGCGCTCGGCGGACGTGGCGGCGGCACCGCCCGCCTCGCGCAGGGCGGCGCCCCGGGTCTGACCGCCGATGCCGCGCTGGCCACCGTCGCCGGCCTGATCCGGGCCGGCTGATCAGCGGGTGACCGTCCGTCGCCGGCTGCGGTGTGCCCGCACGTGGGCGCGGGTGGCGCAGCGCGGGGAGCAGAACCGGCGGCGGCGGTTGGTGGTCTCGTCCAGGAACACGATGCCGCAACCCGGCTCCGTGCAGGTCTTGAACCGGTCGATGCCCTGCTCGCACAGGAACACCGCGAGTGCCCACACCGCGGCGGCCACGTGCTCGGCCGCCGGTGTGGCGCCGGGCGCGGCGACGTGTAGGTGCCGGTCCGCCGGGCCGGTGCCGGCGATGGCGGGCCGGAGCCGGTGCCGGGCCAGGAGCCGGTTGAGCACGTGTACGGCCTCGCGGTCACGGCGTGCGCCGGCGTGGGCGAAGACCTCGCGGAGCTGCCGGCCCGCCTGGTGCAGCAGCGGCAGATCAGCCGGCGTCGCGACCTCGCGCAGGCCCGGCCACCCGACCGTGACAGCTGCCTCCGCGGGGGTGTTCCCCGGCGGCGCGTTGGCCAGCTGCACCGCCAGCGCCACCATCTCGCGGCTGTCGGTGAAGGCCTGCGGGCGCCGGACCGCCGCACGCGGGACCGGCGCCGGCTCAGCGTTCGGATCGGCCGCCGGTCGGGCACGTGCGGCCGGCGCGCTCAGGTGGTCGTGGCGCGGCACGCCGGGCACCGCCCGTACACGACGACCCCGCCGCTGCCGCCGTCCATCTCGACGCCGACCTCCCGCGCCGCCGCGACACTGGCCGCCACCGCCGGCACCGGCAGCTGACGCATGCCGCCGCAGCCCTCGCACACCGCGTGATGGTGCGGGTGGTCGGCCAACCCGAACGTGGCCGCCCCGCCCACCGGCACGGCATGCGCCACGCCGAGGTCGACCAGCTGCCCCAGGACGCGGTGCACCGTCGACAGCTCCACCGCCAGCCCCCGGCCGGTGAGCCGCCGGTGCACCTCGCCGGCGTTGAGGTGTCGCCGCTCGACCGCGGCGTCGCCGAGCGCGTCCAGCACCGCACGCCGGGCCAGGGTCGTGCGCAGGCCGGCCCGGCGCAGCCGATCCAGCGCCGCGTCCACCCGATCGGCCCGCGATGTGATCAATCCCCGCTCCTCCCACCACCCGCCGTCTTGTTGCAAGATACTGGCAACAACAAAACTACGGCAGCATCACCGAAAGAGGGATCCTGATGGCGGTCTACACCCTGCCCGACCTGACCTACGACTACGGCGCGCTGGAGCCGGCGATGTCGGGGCAGATCCTCGAGCTGCACCACGACAAGCACCACGCCGCGTACGTCAAGGGCGCCAACGACGGCCTGGAGCAGCTCGCCGAGGCCCGCGACAAGGGCGACTTCAGCAAGCTCGTCGGCCTGGAGAAGACGTACGCGTTCAACCTCTCCGGACACGTGCTGCACACCATCTTCTGGAACAACCTGTCCCCGGACGGCGGCGACCGCCCCGACGGCGACCTCGCCGCCGCGATCGACGAGCACTTCGGCTCCTTCGACGCCTTCGCCGGGCAGCTGTCGGCGGCCACGAAGGGCGTGCAGGGCTCCGGCTGGGGTGTCCTGGCCTGGGAGCCGCTCGGGCAGCGGCTGATCGTGGAGCAGGTCTACGACCACCACGGCAACGTCGGGCAGGGCTCCACGCCGCTGCTGGTCTTCGACGCCTGGGAGCACGCCTACTACCTGCAGTACAAGAACGTCCGCCCCGACTACGTCGACCGGCTGTGGAACCTCGTCAACTGGTCCGACGTGATCGCCCGCTTCGACGCCGCCCGCGCCACGAGCCCGAAGATCTGACCTGGTGAGCGCAGCCACTCCCGCCGCGGCGGAGCTGCTCCAACGCGCCGCCGGGGTCATCGCCGCCAAACACCGCGGTGACCCCGCCGGCGCCGAGGAACTGCTCGCCGCGTTCCCCAGCGAGCAGGCCCGCACCCTCGGCTTCTACCTGCTCGCCGACCTCGCGCTGGGCCTGGTCCGGGCCCAGAGCGGCCAGAGCATGGACGACCTGGTCCGCGAGCTGTCCCTGCTCGTGGCCACGACGGCGGGGAGTCCCCCGGTCACCCCATGACCGCAACCCCGCTCCACCGCTACAGCCTTGTTGCAAATAGTTGGCAATTGCCGCAGTATGGCCACAGGTGATGCCCGCGAGCGGGCGCACCTCGCAGGCGATCCCCCCGGCACGCGATGATCCGCACCACCGCCGGGGTGACCACCGCCCACATGCCTCCGGCGCGTCGGTCGGCGTACCAGTCGAGGTGCTCGACGCCGCGCTCTGTCCGACCCGCCCAGCGGGGACCTGACCCGCGTCGGGGCCGCCACGACCAACGCTGGCGGCCCAGAGGTGGTCTGCTTGGCTCGTCCCGGATGGGTGCCGGACCTGGCCGAGCTGTGTGGTGGCCCGGTCCACGGTTCACCGGCGGTGGAAGGCGCGGCGTCGAAGTCGGCCCGAAGGGCTTGCATCCTGTACCTGGGTACAGGCTTACCGTCGTGGCATGACCACGAACGACGAGGTAACCGGTCCGTCGTGGGTGCCCGAGGCATGCACCCTGCCCACCGCGCAGCGGCCGCTGCGGCTGGCCGAGTTCGATGACCTGTTCGCCACCGCGCTTGTCGGGCAGCAGCGGCCGGCGCCGACGCGGCTGCGGTGGCAGCTCGCCCCGGCAGCCGAGGCCACCGCACGGGACCTGATCGGGCGGGAGAGCGTGTGCTGCTCCTTCTTCACCTTCACCTTGGCCCCCGCTGGCGGCAACGGCGTGGAGTTGGAGGTGCAGGTTCCGGCCGGGCACGTTGACGTCCTGGACGCGCTCGCCGCTCGGGCGGCTGCCGGGATGGCGGCGTGAGCGGGCTGCGCAGCAGTCAGATCGCGGCCGCGGCCGGGGTGAACCTGCAGACGCTGCGCTACTACGAGCGCCGCGGCCTGCTCGCTGAGCCGGAGCGCAGCCTGGGCGGGCACCGCCTGTACCCGGAGCAGGCGGTCACCGTCCTGAAGGTGATCAAGGCGGCGCAGCGGCTCGGTTTCGCCCTCGACGAAGTCGCCGGCCTGCTCGAAGCGGGCCAGCACCGGCACGGGCGGCGCCCGGACGCCGGGCTGCAGTCACGCGCCCGAGCGAAGCTGGCCGAGGTGGAGGCGAAGATCGCCGACCTGCAGGTCATCGCGGGCACGCTGCGCGCCGCCGTGGACGCCGGCTGCGACGACCTCGTCGCGTGCGCCGGAGCGCCGTGCTGCCCCATCCCGTTCGCCACCATTGCCGAAGGAGCCTCGGATGCCGAAGACCGTTGATCGGGTTGCTGGCCGGGCACGCCGGGTGCTGCCCTCCGGCCTGACCGGGCTCGCCGGTGTGGCCTGCGCGGCGTGCTGCGCCCTCCCGTTGCTGCTGGCCGCCGGGGTGCTGTCCGGCGCCGGGTGGGCCGCCGCGGGGGCGTGGATGCCCGGCATCGCCGTCGCCCTGGCCGCGCTGGCCGGCGCCGCGTGGTGGTGGGCGAGTCGGCGCCGCCACCGCGGCGGCTGCGCCGGTGGGACGAGCTGCGGCTGCTCCACCGGGTCACCGGCATGATCGCGGGCGGCGGTGCGCCGGGTACGGTCCGGACGTGACCGTCGCCCGTTCCATACTGCTGTTCGTCGTCGCCGCGCTGTTCGAGATCGGCGGGGCGTGGCTGGTCTGGCAGGGCTGGCGCGAGCACCGCGGCCTGTGGTGGATCGCCGCCGGCGTCATCGCGCTCGGCGCCTACGGGTTCGTCGCCACGTTCCAGCCCGACCCGAACTTCGGGCGCATCCTGGCCGCCTACGGCGGCGTGTTCGTCGCCGGGTCCCTCGCGTGGGGCATGGTCGTGGACAAGTTCCGTCCGGACCGGTGGGACGTCATCGGTGCGCTGATCTGCCTGGCCGGCGTCGCGGTCATCATGTATGCGCCCCGCCCGACCGGCTGACCCATCGCGGGCTTGTTCGCCGTCGCCTGGCTCGTCGCCATCGCGGTCTGGCGGCTCGGCCGGGTCGAGGAACGCTGGTCGGCCAACCTGGCCCCCACGCCACAGAAGGACGGTGCACCTGACACGCGCGGCCACAGCCCCAGACCAGGGCCCCATATCGTGGTCGCCTTGCCGGCCCCGGTGATGCCACGCGAAGCCGTACTGATCGGTCGCCGCGAGCCCGGTACGCGTGGAAATCAGGCCCGGTCGCGAAACGGCGGCCGGCGACCAGCCGGCCTGGGCACCATGCCGTACGCCCGCCCTACGCTCGGTGATGCCCTGATGCTGCGAAGGTCCCGCACATCGTGTCCGGGGTGCCGGCCGGCAGCGGCGGCAGGCTCAGGGTTGCCGCGCCCGCAGAGCCGGGAGTGGGGATGGCTGTGTGTGTTCCGCCGTGATCGTGGCTGAGCCTCGAGGTGCCACCCACTTTCCCGGCTCGCGGGCGGGCCGGGTGGAACGGGCGCGGCACCGACAGCCGTAGACCCTGATGCCCGGGAGCGGTGGGTATGGCTGCGTGTGTTTCGTCGAGATCGCTTGGCTCACGGTAGGAGATGCCACCCGCCGCTTCGTCGTCTGTGAGATTCGGTAGACCGCTGATGGAGATCCGCGACCTGCGTTCGCATCGTGAGAAGGTGCCGGCAAGTCCGAACCCGCAGACCAGGGCCATTCGCCAAGACTGACCGATGAAGGGGAGCACGAGGGTGGCGAAGCTGTGGATCGGCGTGGACATCGGCAAGACCCACCACCACGTAGCCGCCGTTGACGGCGACGGCCGGTTGGTCTACTCCCGTCGGGTCGCCAACGACGAGACCGCCCTGCTCACGGTCATGGCCGAGGTGTCGACGCACGGCCGGCCGGTGTGCTGGGCGGTCGACGTCACCACCGGCCTGTCCGCGCTGCTGCTGACCCTGCTGTGGCGGCGTCAGGTCCAGGTCCGCTACGTCTCCGGGCCCGTCGCCTTTCACATGGCCGCCGCGTTCGCCGGGGAGAACAAGACCGACGCCCGCGACGCCGTGGTCATCGCCCAGACCATCCGCATGCGCCCCGACATCCCGATCCTGGAACCGTCTGACCGGCTCCTCGCCGAACTCACCGTGCTCACCGGCTACCGCGCCGACCTCGTCGGGCAGCGCGTCGCCACCCTGTTCCGGTTGCAGGAACTCCTCACCGGGATCAGCCCCGCCCTCGAACGGGCCGTGGACCTGAACCGGAAGGCCCCGATGATGGTCCTCGCCTGTTGGCAGACTCCGGCCGCGATCCGGCACGCCGGCGTCGACCGGATCACCGCCCTGCTGCGCCGCGGCCACGTCAAGAACGCCGTCCAGGTCGCCGAGGCGATGGTCGCCGCCGCCCGGCAGCAGACCGTGAACCTGCCCGGCCAACGGGCCGCCGCGGTGGTCGTCGGGCAGATGGCCACCGAGATCCTCGCCTTGGAGCAGCGCATCGCCGCCGTCGACGACCTCATCGCCGACCAGCTCGACCAGCACCCGCTGGCGCCGATCATCGAGAGCATGCCCGGCATGGGACCCCTACTCACCGCCGAACTGCTCGTGCACACCGCCGGCATGACCGAGTACGACAGCCCCACCAAACTCGCCGCCCACGCCGGCCTGGCACCCGTTTCCCGCGACTCCGGAACGGTTGCCGGCAACCATCGGCCGCCCCGCCGCTACCACCGCAGGCTGCGGCACATTCTGTGGATGGCCGCTTTCACCGCCGCCAGGGAATGCCCCACCTCGCGTGCCTACTACGAGAGGAAACGCGCCGAAGGAAAGAACCACCGCCAGGCCATACTCGCCCTCGCCCGACGACGCGTCGACGTCCTGTGGGCACTCATCCGCGACCGCAAGACCTTCACCCGACCGGCATCAACCATCCGCGCCGCAGCCTGAACCAGACCGCTCTCCGCCGACTCGACCAGGTCCGGCCGGCCGATCCACCCTGCCCGCCAAGATCATCCGGAGTCACATGGAGACTCCTATTGTGTTTCGACGTTAGTGGGTCGCACAAGCGCGTTGCTGTGATCGCTTGTTGAAGATCAACAGAATAGGCGTAATCCCTGCTCAGGACTTGCTTCGGTCAGTTCGACGCGCCCTTGCCGAGATTCGGCGAAGTTGCCGCTTCGCTTTAGTCTACGGTGCCGCAAGAGCTTGGGCCAGCAGCGTGGCGCGCTTGGCTGCGCGTGCCGGGTGGTGATGACCCACCGGGTGGTGATGACCCACCCGAATAGGGACTGCGTAGAAATCGACACACTCCCAACCCGGTCGTCGACATGTCGCGCGCGGTGCTCCGACGGCCGCTCTTAAGCTCCGCCGTCGGATAACCACGGTGTCGGCAGCTGAATGACGTTGTTGCGTGCCTTGTCCTCAAGGTAGCGGTCGCGCCAAGTATGGTTCAGGTCGGTTGCCTGCTTCTCGATGTGGGTGGCGAGCGCCAGTTCCGCAGGAGTGTCCAGCCCGAGGAATTCCAGCGTCCGGAATATCTCCCGTCGTGGATCATCAACGAGATCTTCGTAGGTCAACCTGAGTGGTTCGATGCCGTTCAGCTTGAACCAGCTTTCCCAGCCGAAGTTGTCGGCGACGACGTTCTGATGCAGCGTGTCAACGAGTGGGAAGTCGTACATAGGGGTGCGGCCGAGGTCGGGATCAGTGCTCTTCCAGCGGTCGGTCTGGTATGCGATGGCCCAGGATACAGCTTGCGCAAGCGTGTCGCGACGCCGGGTGAATACGAAGTGTGTCAGCTCCGGCAGGTAGTGCTGGAGCATCTGAACCGACGTCTCCCCATTCCAAGATCGCGCCCGTTCCAACTCTCCGACGACACGGGCGAGGTGACGCCACATGATGTTGATGCCGAATATCCCGTTCGGCGTGCGGGCCTGTCGACGCGCAAATTTAAGGTATTCGTGGTAGGTGCTGAAGCGGTGGTGGCGGAAGGCGGTGGACTGGATCTTCGCATTGAACGGCTCCACGACAGGCCTGCCCGCTATGCCGGTCTGTTCGAGAAGCGCGGAGTAGAGCGTACTGCCTGTCCGTTCGACGCTGCAGATGGCGTAACCAATCACTTAGCTTCCTTTCGCGGCGTTACGCTGCTCCGGAATGCCCGACGTCTCCGAGCGCCTCGGCGCATAGGCCTTTCCGTAACAGCGAGCGATCGATGCCGGTGACACAATTGATCCGTCCTCGCGCGTGATGATGGCCAGCACATCGGGGCGGAGCCACAGGCTCTCACGGTCGGTTTCGGTTGCGGAATCGTCGAGCCGGTCGGGCAGGGCGGGCGCGCGTACGTCGTCCAAGAGAGTGTCAACGAGTGACGGAAAAGTGACGTACATCACCGCAGCGCGAACAACGACGTCGTCCAGTTCGTCATGTCCAACGTGATGCTTCAGCGCTTCCAGCATCGCCCACGTGTTGGCCACCCGACGGATGAGCCGCGGATTGGAGGGCAGCAGCATGGTGTACGACGCGAGCAGATGAGCTTCTCGACGTTCGATGGCTTTCGGGGTGGCGGCTGCCCGCGCGTCATCGGCGACGCGCTCCCGCTCGGCGGCCAGCGCCGTGGGGTCGTCCTGGGCCGGCCGCGCGTCGGTGTCGGGTGGCGGCCCACCCGTCGACTGCGCGTCGGCGGCGGGACGCGATTCGGCTGGCGGCCACCTGCCGGTGCGGGTCTCGGCCGACACGGCAGGCATCGTGATGCGTTCGAGGAGATGCCCGACGTGGTCTGCCGTGAGGTCGGGCACCAGGACTGTGTGGTCGAAGAGCTTCTGCAGGAAGTCTCCACCCAACGTGCGTACGGGTGACCCCAGATCCTTGAACGCGTCGTACTCTGTGGTGAACGCCGTTCGTACCCAACGCCCGTCGGCAAGCACCAGCACGACCAGCGGGGCCGGATCCCGCCACCCGTTCCGCAGCGAGGGTGGTGCGCCTGGCGAGCGTTCCTTCAGGAGAGTGTGAACCGTCTCGAGGTAGGCAACCACCGTCGGCACCGAACAACGGTCTAGTTCGTCCATGACCAGGACGATCGGACGTCGGTTTCGGCGGCGCGGTGATCGGACGTACACGAGCTGAGCGACGAGACCGGCGATGCCCAGCCCACCCAGCACGATGAGCGGCAGCCATGCCGGACCGGCCATCTCGGGTAGTGCCACCGACCCCGCGACGCCGACGATCGAGCCGGCGATGACCGCCCAGACGGCTCGGGCTCGCCAGTTCGGCCGTGTGTACCAGCGGGAACGAGGAGGGTCCGCGGACCAGTCGACACTGCTAGGGGAGCCCTGCCAGATCGACCGTGAGGCCGATCGGACCGTCACGGGGGTGGCCAGTCCGACCACGAGCGCGGTCGCGAGGGCGACCGAAATGGCGATCAGATGGCGCTGCACCCAGGCCGACCAGTCCGCGTTCGAGAGAACCGTCTCGGGGCGAGAGTAGATCAGGCGTCCAGCGACGGTACCGATAATGATCCACATTACGACGGCGGCGGTTTCCACGAGCGGGCTGCTGCCGGTGCGTGGACTCCAGCGGCGAAGGTTGGTAACCATGTCGGCGACCTCGCCGAGCGGGTTGTCATCGGCCCGCAGATGAAGTCGGCCGAGGGCGGGAGAGGCCCAGAACAGCGAACGGGTGATGACGGCGGCGACCGCGAAGAGGGCGGTGGCTGCCGTCAGGAACGTCTGCAGAATGGTCAGCGTCTGGTTGAGCTGGGCAGGCGCCGCGCTTCTGATGGCCATGGATCCGAAGACCACCACCGAGACGATGAGCATTGCCGCAAGGGATGCCGGTGACCGCGCGATCCGGCGTCCGACCCCGGTCACGGTCATTCCGATCCGAGCAACGAGACTGCGTTCACTCCGGATGCCCCGGTTGATCGCTGCGGCCACGGCCCACCAGTGCGGAGCGATCTCGGATTCGCGCCAGGCGTCGAAGTTGACCACGACCGGGTCGCGTGGCAGCGCGGCGATGCCTCGGCCGTTTCTCCCCGGGGTCTCAGTCGGGCTGGGGGAAGGTGTCGCGCTCGGTGTGTGGTTCCGCATTTCCTCGACCAGGAGGCGAGCGAGCGTGGTCTTTCCGGCTCCCCACCGTCCGTCGATGCTGACGACGACGCTGCGATGCGAATTCGCGCCGCCCGGGGCGATCAACTGGCCGATCACACCATGGAGATGACGAGCCAGGATCACCCGGCCGAAGTAGTCCGCGGCGTCGATCGCGTCCGCGGTGACGATCGCTGAACGGACGATGTCGGGCGCAAGCAGCTTGGTGGTGTCTATCTGATCTGCAAGGAGGGACATCGAGACGCCCTGGCCGGAGCCGATGGCGAGGACGTCCTCTCCTCGGACTTTTCCGAACGCGATGGCCCGTAGGTCGTCGGCGGGGGCGGTGATGTGATCGGGGTACCCGACGCCGGTGTTCGGGTTCCACATCCGGATCGTGCCGTCGATGCCTGCCGACATGACGAGACCAACGTCGGCGACCTGGGTGAAGCCGACAGCTCGCACGATGCCGGAGTGACCAGTGAGACGCCCGAAGAGGGGAACACCGGCCTGCGGATCCCACAGCTGCACGGTGCCGTCGTCACTGGCCGACGCGAGGAATGGAACCCCGTCGACCTGACCGAAGGCCACCGATCGCACGCCGCCCCTGTGCCGTCGAAGGGGATCCATCAGAGACGCGCCCGTCTCGGCGTCCCACAACCGCACCGTTGCGTCGTCGCCTGCAGACGCGAGCACGTACCGGTCTCCGACAAGCCCGAAGGCAACGGACAGGGCGGTGCCGGAGTGGCCGGTCAACGGTTCGGCGGCAGGAACACCGGCCTCGGCGTCCCAGAGCCGGACGGTGCCGTCCGCGCCTGCGGACGCGAGGAACGTGCGGCCATCGGTCTGGCCGAATGCCACGGCCCGGACTCCCCCGACATGACCCTGAAGGGTCCGGTGGCCAGCGTCGTCCTCGCTCGGATCCCAGAGCCGAACCGTGCCGTCGATGCCGGCGGACGCCAACACCGGGCGGCGGCTGACGACGCCGACCGCCACCGACAGGACGGCGCCGGTGTGGCCGCGCAGTCGGCGGACCGGAGCCCCGGTGCTCGCCTTCCACAGTCGGATAGTGCTGTCCGCGCAACCACCGGCGAGGAAGTCCTGGCCGTCTGCCTCGCCAAATGTCAGGGACCACATCGGATGACTGACGGCCAAGCGCAGCCAGGAGTGCTCCATGGTCCGGCCATCACCTGATTCCCACGCGAGTGTGCTCAGTTGCCCGGCCCTCTCTGAGTCATACGAGATCACCCGAGATTGCAGTGTTGCTGAGTGGGAAGGGTCACCCACCGGGGACCCTCCGACCCGCCGTACCGAAGTCGACCTTGCCGGCTACGCCGAGCGTACTTGGCCGGGGCAATCCCCGCGTCCGACCAATCGTCGAAGCCGTGGTCCGGCCGGCCCGGGCGGAAGCGGTGATGGGCGTCGAAGCGGCAGGCGGCGGGGTGTGGCCGGCCCCGGGGCGGCTACCGGCCGGGCTTGATCTACCAACGCGATTCGCGCACCACCGATCGGCAGCACTCGATCGACTTCCAGCGACTTGCTAGGCTGAGTCGCCCGGTTTCGAGAGCGGCGGCCACTCCCGAGGAGCCGGCGCGCAGGCGGTCCCGCCGCCCGTCGTGCCGCTCCGGATGGGGCGGTGACCGGTGCCGAGTTCGGGATGGACCACGGAACGAGTCATGAGCGGTGCACGTTGGCAAGGGGGAGGTCCCGTGATGACCGGTCCCGTTGTCGCGATGCCGTGCCCACGCCATGCCGCGTAGCGTCGCCCTCGGCCTGGCCGGTGCTCCGACGGTCGTCGTCGAGGCCAGCCTGCGGGCCTGCCGTGACGTGCTGGCACGGGTCTGCGATGTCCGGGGGATCACGGGCGGACCGAACGGCCTAGTGGAGGGAGCATTCGCTTCTTTGGACGCCGCCCGGCTCTCCTCGGCTCCCGTCGCCGGCTGTGTGCTGGGAAGCGGCCGCCGTGCGCTGACTTCCCAGGGCATCGCGGCGATAGTCGACCGGTTGGAGGCTGCCCGTATCGATGCGCTGGTGCTCGCCGGGGGAAACGGGACCATGGCTCTGCTGGATGCCGTAGATGCGGAGTCGCGCAGCCGCGATCTCTCGCTTCAGACCGTCGGGATTCCCAAGACCATCGACAACGACCTGCTCGGCGTCGACTTCAGCCCGGGGTTCGGGTCCGCCTCGCGCTACCTCCGCCTGACGGTACCCGGCATCGCTCGCGATCACTCCACCATGTCGTCGATAGAGCCGATCCGCGTCGTCGAGACCATGGGGCGCGGGACCGGCTGGTTGGCGGCCGCCGCCGCGGCCGCGCTCGTTCTGGAGAATGCGAACCTGGCCGCTGATCTGTGCCTGATACCCGAGCGTTCCGACACCACCATCCCGCAGATCCTCGATGCCGTGGAAAACGCGTTGGCGGCGCAGTCGAGGGCCTTCCTCGTCTGCAGTGAAGGGTTTCCATTCTCGGGCTCGCGTGACGACTACCGCGCCGGCAACCACAGCACGCTCCTGCTCGGTGGGGTTTCCCGGCGCCTGGCGCGGATGCTCGAGGCGCAGTTGGGTCGTCCTGCCCGGGGAGAGGTTCTCGGCACCCAGCAACGCAGCGCTTACTCATTCGCCAGCGCGGCCGACCTGGAGTGTGCCCGCCTGACGGGCGAGTGGGCCGGGCGGTACGTGCTGGAAGGGCGCCGTGGTGTGATGGCCGGAACCCGGCGACTCAAGAGCGCTCCGCTCGCCCTCGCCGTGGACCCGGTCCCCCTAGCGGGCGTGGCCGGCCGGACGAAGCCACTACCGGAGGAGTTCTGGCCGGCTGACCTCCAGCGCCAGGAGCGGTTCGGCGAGTGGTTGCAACCGATCATCGATGACGGTATCTCCGGACCGGGAAGGAGCCACGACGGTGACTAAAGCTAGGCGGGCTCGATTTCTCGGTGACGGCGTCGTCGAGTTGGCGCAGGAGATGCTGCCGGACATCGCTGCCGGTGACGTCAGGGTGGCGGTGGAAGTCTCGGCTCTGTGCGGCTCGGACAAGCGGCCGTACCGCGAGGGTAGCGCTGTCGTCCCTGGTCACGAGATCGCGGGGCGCATCGTGGCAGTCGGGGGCGGTGTTCCCACGCATCGGGTCGGGGAACGCGGGGTCGTTTACGCGCCTGTCTTCTGTGGGGCGTGCGCGTCTTGCGGGGTCGGTTTCACTAACGGCTGCCTCAAGCTGGCGGAGCTGGTCGGTTGGCAACGGGATGGCGGCTATGCGACGCACGTGGACGTGCCGGCCCAGTGCTTCATTCGCGTACCCGATGCGATGTCGCTCGACGTCGCGGTGCTGGGCCTGGACACCGTGGGGACCGCGGCCCACGGACTGCGGTGGGCGATTCGGACGCAGGTGAGGGCTGTCGAGCGCGTCGCCGTCATCGGTTGTGGCCCGCTCGGGCTCGGCGTCGCGGTCATGTCCCTGGAGATGGGGCTCCCCGTGCCGGAGGTGTTTGACCCCGTCCCCGGTCGGCTCGCAGCAGCCGTTGGCATGGGTGCGCGGAGGCTCCGTGACCTGGACGCCGAGAATCAGTACGACCTGGTCGTCGAAGCGAGCGGTTCCCGCACGGGACGCGAGGTGGCACAACGGCTCGTACGGCCAGGCGCGGTGCTGCTCGCACTCGGTGAGTCCGACGAGCCCTTCGTCATACCGGCGAACCCCCGCACGAGACGGACCAACCTGTTCAACCTTCGCACGTTCTACTTTCCGCTCTCCGAGGTCGAGGCGAACTGGGCCGCGCTCGCGCGGGTTGGCCCCGGACTCGTGTCGGTTCTCAGTAGTCGAGCGACTCTCGACGAGCTGCCCGAGGTGTTCGCCCGGTTCTATCGCGGCGAACTGCTGAAGCCCTTCATCCGATTCGACTCGCCATGAGCGCCGTCTAACACCCGGTGAGGCTACGGGCGATCTGGTCCGCCACGCGGTGAGTTCGAAGAACCGCCGTCGCCGACACCAGACATTGCTCCGGGGCGCCCAGTGAGTTCAGCACGTGGTCGACGAGTCCGACGAATCCGCGACGCAGCAGGATGCCGTCCCAACTGCCGAACGTCCGTGTCGTGGTGGTGCCGCTCTCCTGGACCATCACCATGTCGAGGTTGACGACAGTTGCCGACACGGCGTCACCGGCGATGAAGAGCCGTTCCGCGTCGTCGCCGGCGTCGCGGTTCATGGCCACGTGCGCGTGACATCGTGACGCCAACAGCACGGCTGTCGCGGCACGCAGGTGGTCGCCGTCGACGATTCCGGCCCCTTGAACCACCGCATCGACCGGAATCGCGCCGGCCCAGCAGGCCAGGTCTATCGCGTGAATCAAATCGTTGTAGACCGTACCGAAAGGCCGGTCTGGTCGGATCGACCGTCGATGCTTTTCGGAAATGATCATGGTTGGATTCGGTACGGCCTCCACCGCCGCGCGGACCATCGGCGCGAATCGCCGGTTGAACCCCACGGCCAAGAGCAGCCCCTGGGCTGTCGCCTGCTGCTCCAGGCGATGGGTTTCGTCGAGGCTCTCGGACAGCGGCTTGTCCACATAGACGTGGGACCCGGCGTCCAGACAGGTTCGAACGAGCTCGGCGTGCGCGCTGGTCGACGCGTGGATAAAGACGATGTCCGGCTTGAGCTGCAACACCTCTCCGACGTCGTCGACCACCACGTCGAGGCGATGTCGGCGTGCGAGCGCGACGGCCTTCTCGCGAGTCCGGCTGGTGAGAGCGACGATCTCGACATCCGGATTCCCGGTCAACAGCGGCAGGTAGACCTTACGAGCGATGTCGCCCGTCCCGATGATTCCGATCCGGTGCATCAAAGGGCTCCTCGCTGTCACCGACCCGCTTTCCGCCCCGCGGTTAGAGCCTACGCGTCGGTGCCGCCGTGCGTTTGCACGCTTCCGGGGGAAGGAGCCCGGCGAAGCGCCTCGCGGCGCAGGACACGAGAGGTCCGGCGGCCCGGACTGGTCCACCATCCGGCGCGTCGCGTCGGCCACCTGCCCGGGCCGGAGAGGTTGGTGTGCCGGCTCCTTCAGCGTGAAGCCGACCAGCTCGCCCATCAGGCCCAGCGCTATCGGCGGTCGCTGACGACTTGGAGCCCTACCGTGCGCAGGAGGTGCGGGCCTGGTCGACGTGGATCCTGCATCACGCCGACCGCGTGGATCCCCGGCTCAGCCGGGAGGGCATGCCGACGGCGCCGAAATCCGAGCGGGACGACCTGCGGCCGTACCTGCCGGCCGGGCACTGTTACTAGCCGTGGTACCAGCGGCGGTTCGGATGCCACGGCTGGCGGGGCGGCGGCGTAAAGGCATCCTCTCGGCGTGCTGCTGTCTCGATGCGGGCACGGCCGCCGATGGCGGTGGATCGTATGGGTTGCCGGGCATGTCGGCTAGCGGGTCAAGGTCATCTGTGTAGGAGACCTTCGCCGCGATGGTCGCCGAGCACGAGCTGGGAGAGATCGTCATCAGCCTGCCCGGCATCGGCACCACCCTCGCCGCCGAGTTCCTCGCCCACGCCGGCACCCCCACCACCTACCCAAGCGCCGCCGCACTCGCCGCCCACGCCGGGCTCGCGCCGATCTCCCGCGACTCCGGACGCCGCCAAGGTCACCAGATCCGGCCGTACCGCTACCACCGTGGTCTACGCCGGGTGTTCAGCATGCCCAGCTTCACCGCCCTGACCCACTGCCCACGATCACGCGCCTACTACGACAAGAAGAGAGCCGAAGGAAAAACCCACCGCCAAGCCACCGCCGCCCTTTCCAGACAACGCCTCAACGTCCTCTGGGTCTGCATCCGCGACAAGACCCCTTACCAGCCCAAACAGCCAAGATCGGCAGAGGTGGCGCTGTGCGAACTCGCGTAGAGACTGCGCTTGTGTAAGACCATCAGGGCGGACGTAAGTCCTGCTCAGGCCGCGCTGCGTTCGGTCTGGTGTGTCCTTGCTGGGGCTTATCGAAGTTGCTACGCCGCATCAGTAATGGCTAGCGGTCGAGCGCCTCTGAGCATCTGATCCGTAGTCAGATGATCTTGCAGGGAGTGGCGAGAGTGCGACGACGTCCGGTCGCGTCCGAAGCCAATCTGGCGACATCCCCGAAGGTCCGACCGCATATCGGCCGGTGGACTTGTTGACGCCGTTTCTGCAAGGGTGAAATCCGGCTCAGTCCCGATGAGTCCGTGCCAGTTCGCCGACGTTCGAGCAGCCACCGAGCAGCCAGGGAGCGACGCCCGCGCAACCGCTGGTGCGGGTTTTGGGGTAGCCGCCGTTGTCGTAGGTGCAGCTGGTGGTCGTTCCGCCGCCGGTGGTGCTGGTGAGGGCGTGGGGCGAGGGCTGCTGGGGTGGGGTGTTAGGAACACAATGCGATCCCAACGACCGGTCCCGTGCTCGATGGCCGCCACCTCTCCGGCGTGGTCTTGTACGGGGCGGATCAGCCTGGTCTTCCAACCCATGCCGAATGCTTGTCGGCGACATGCAGGCCACCGGAGCGTCGCCCCTGCAAGATGGTGCGCATCCGCCCTTCGATGACCTGCAGCCCGCGGTTCGATGGATGAAGAAGGTTGCGGGAGATCATGATCGGCGGTATGAGCCACGTTCCCTGGATCTTCCATGCGTCCTGAATTCGTTGCGGGCGCTTGCTCAGCCAGTACTCGTGGTTCGCCGCGACCTCCTCGAGGAATCCCTGGTCACTGGCGCCGGTGGGAATCGATTCGAGTTCTGCGACGGGAACGTCCTCGAGGCTCCAGCGGATCCGTTCGAGGTCGAGGTCTTCGTAGTCCCTGAGGAACTCAAGGTGTCCGCCGTGGTCGTAGAGCCACTGCCGCACCACGTCGTCGGGCCACCGCAGGTTCGCGATCGCTTCGAACTGCATGAAGACCCGGAGGTCTTGGTCCCGATCGGCCGGGGGAGGTTCTTCAGGAAGATCGACACGCCGCCTCGCACTCGTGGTCATCTCGTCAACATGACTGGCTCCACGAACGAAGCCCGCTCGCGTGGGACATGCATGGGCAGGCTCGTCATCGGACCGGCGCCTCAGGTCGGTGTTCACGACCATGTCAGGTCAGCGGGATCTGCCGCATTATGGTTCGGGTGGCCGCGTAGATGAAGGGTGGCGGCTCGGCGAGGCAGCGCTCGATATCGCGCCAGCGGCTCATCACGACCTCCAACTGGCCGAAGACGCTGCCCGCGTCGGCGGCTGTCAGGGCGACCATCTTGGCCTGGTGCTCTCGCACGGCGGCGATCTCCAGGCGGTGTTCCTGGATGTGGCGGTCCCGGGTGATGATCAGCCAGCCGCGACCCGCGACCTCAGGGATCCACTCCGAGTCCTTCACTGCGGGCGAGGCGATGGGGCACGGGGGGCGTTGGCGTTTGTGGATGACCGTGCCGGGGTCGCCGGGATAGGTGACGTCGGAACGGAGGCCGGCGAGGACGCGCGCGAGGCCGAGGAGGTCGGCATCGATGTAGAACCGGACCTCGGCAGGCTTGATCCTGCTCACGCCGCGCGTTGGGAGTTCTCGTAGGCCAGCGCCCACCGCACGTCGGGCACGTCGAGCTGGTATGTCTCGGCGATTTCCTCGACGTCCAGCCCTGCCTCGTCCTGCTCCCAGAGCACCTCGGTGCTGATCCCCTTGATCGACGGCCGACCGAACCGGACATCCGGGAGGATCCGCACCGGTGACTGGGGGTTGGGGTCCGGTCGCCAGCCGGCGGCGACGTCGCCGTCCCAGGTGACCCGCTCGACGAACGCCGCCGACGGAGGAGTGAGCAGCAACTGGTTCCCGACCGCGGCCACGAGGCAGTATTCCGGGTCGAGGCCGGCCTCGGCCTGGGCTTCCAGCACTAGTTTTTTGCCGGCGACGTAGGGCCGGCGGTCGGCGAGTGGGTAGGGCACCCCGAATTGCTCGCGGAGCAGGCCGATAAATGCCCGCAACTCGACCATCGGCACCCGGTGGGTGCGTCGGTATTCCCGCAACAGCCCGGCCTCGACGAACTCGGCCCACGTGACCGAACGGCCGCCGCGCGGTTCCGTGCGTAGCACCGGCTTGTGTCGGCGCCCCTTACGCTCGTCGCCCTCCAGCCAGTAGTGCAGCGTCGACTGCGCCACCCGCAGAAGCCGGGCAGCCTCCGCCTCCGAGAAGACCTCACGCTCCAGGACGCTCACCACCGTGCCAGTCTCCCACGCGTCGACTTTTCCGTGGGTCATGAGAGGGCGGTTCGGAGTGTTAGGTCCGTTTCTGGTTGAGGGTGAATACTCCGGGTTCGTCTTCGGTGAGGACGTGGCGGTTGACCATGCGTTTCGGCTTCGCGCGGGTGCCTTCGACGTTCTTGGGTGAGGGCTCGACGCCGAGTGCGAGGCAGATGCCTTTGGCGCGCATGCCGGCGGGCGCGGTGCCGAGGACATGCAGGATCTGCTGGTAGGGGCCGCTGGCGATGGTGGGGTCGTCGGCGGTGAACTCGGCGGCGGCGAGGGTGCGCAGAGTGGTGCGGGTCGTCGCCAGGTCGGCCAGTTCACCGTCGAGGCGGGCGAGTTCGCTGGTCAGGGCGGTGATCTGCTCGCGGAGCCGGTCGGCGTGCTGGCGTGTGGTGGTCTCCCGGTCGGTGATCAGGTCGAGGACGGTGGGGAGGTTCACCGGTGCCGCCAGGAGGGTGTGCTGGTTCCGGTCAGCCGCCGCACGATGTTCGCCGTCGATGCCCACAGCGTTCGGGACACCGAGGATTCTGGTCGGCTCTCGTACTCGCGCACGAGGCGGCGGTGCAGCATCAGGGTGCCGTTGACCTGCTCGACGATCCACCGCTTGCGGATCGGTACGAACCCGGGTTTGGTGTCGGATCGTTTGACGACCTCGACGTCGATGCCCAGCACGGCGCCGTGCAGGGCGAGGTCCTGCTTGAACCCGGCGTCGACCCAGGCACGGCTCACCGTCGGGGTGTGTTCGACGACCTTGTCGAGCAGCCGGATGCCGATGGTGTTGTCGGTGACCGACGCCGCGGTGATCACGACCGCGATGACCAGTCCCAACGCGTCCACGGCCAGGCCCCGCTTGCGCCCCGACACCTTTTTGGCCGCGTCCTTGCCGGTCGTGGCGGCCGGGACGTGGTTCGCCGCCCGGATCGACTGGGTGTCCAACACCACCGCGCTCGGATCCTCGGCACGGCCGACCTTCTCCCTTGCCTGGCAGCGCAGCAGATCGTGGATCACCTGGTCAGTGCCGTCGTCACGCCACAACGCGAAGTAGTAGTAGGTGGCCGACTTCGGCGGCAGGTCGTGCGGCAGGTACGCCCACTGGCAGCCCGTCCGGTTCTGGTAGAAGATCGCGTTCACGATCTCCCGCAGGTCGTAGTCGCCTGGCCGGCCCGACACCGACACCGCGACCCGCTTGGCCTTCCATGCCTGCAGAAACGGTCCGATCAGCTCCCACTGCTCGTCGGTGACATCACTGGGATACCGCTTTCGATCACCCATGACCGGGCTAACGCCTCATCCGCCCGGGCGGTCACGACCAGAACTCACATTCAACCCATCGACCGGCCGCTATCCGTGATGAACCTGCCGGAAGGCCACCAACCGGACCCAACGCATAGATCAGATCAAGTTACTGCGGACCGCCCTCTCAGGTGGTGAGTTTGAGGTAGCGCTTGTGGCAGGTCAGGGCGGCGGCGAGGGTGACGAATGCGCAGTACAGGCTGGGGTCGCGTTCGTAGCGGATGGTCAGCCGGCGGTAGCCCGTGAACCAGGCGAATGTCCGCTCGATGACCCACCGGTGCCGGCCGAGCCGGTTGGCCGATTCGACGCCGCGTCGAGCGATGCGGGGGCGGATGCCGCGCTGGCGGAGCATGCGGCGCAGATGGGGTAGTCGTAGCCCTTGTCGGCGTGCAACTTGTCCGGGCGTCGGCGCCGGGGACCACGGCGGTAGCGGACGGCGGGGATGGCCTGGACGAGCGATTCCAGGCAGCGGCTGTCGTGGGTGTTCGCCGCCGACACGCCCACCGACAGCGGCAGCCCGCCGCGCTCGGACAAGGCGTGGATCTTGCTGCCGGGCTTGCCTCGGTCGACCGGACTCGGACCGGTCAGAGCGCCCCCCTTTTCGCCCGCACGTAGTCGGCGTCGGCGGTGGCCCGGGACCACTCGATCAGCCCCTGCGCGCCGGGCTGGTCCAACGCGGCGACGTGCAACCGGCGCCACAGTCCAGCGGCCGTCCACGCCTGGAACCGGCGATGCGCCGTGGCCCTGGACACCCGAACCCGGGCGGCAGATGCCGCCAGGCGCAGCCGGTGGTCAGCACGTACACGATCGCCGCGAACACCGCGCGCGCATCGATCGGCGGTGTCCCTCCGCCCTGCCGACGCCGAGGCGGCGGCGGGATCAACGGGCCGGCCAGGTTCCACAACTCCTCAGGCACCCACTGCTGGATCAACCGCTCGTCCACAGTAGAAACGATCTACCACGAAGATCAGCCGACCACCACCTGGGACACGCTCTTAGGTGCCCTCTGAGCTGGAAGGATAGGAGTTGCGAAGCTTCTACCGTCCGGTTCGAGAGGGCACCTCGCAGGTGAGATTACGCTATGACGCGCCGGTGACGGCCGCGACGTTCGATGATCCGAATCTGGTGTCGTGTGCCGGGCTGGTGCCGGTGATGCGGCTTGCCGAGCAGGCCGGTCTGCACGATGCGGTCGCCGCTCGGGTGAGGGTGCCGACGGACAGGGGCGCGAACCCGGCCGGTAAGGTCGCCACGATCGTGGCCGGGATGTGCGCCGGCGCGGACAGCATCGACGACCTCGACGTGGCTCGGCATGGTGGCATGCGGTCACTGTTCACCAGCGTGTACGCGCCCTCGACGTTGGGTTCGTTCCTGCGCACGTTCACCCATGGGCATGTGCGGCAGTTGCAGGCCGCGGCCCGGCAGACGTTGATCGGCCTGGCCGCCCGGGTGCCGTTGCTGGCCGGCGCCGATGTGCTGACCTTTGTGGACATCGGTTCGATGCTGCGGCGGGTCTACGGCAAGCGTAAGCAGGGCATCGGGTTCGGTCACGCCAAGGTCGGTGGCTACAACTTCAAACCGCCACCTGCTGCGTTGGCTGAAGACCGTCGTGGTGAGCGAGGTGGAAAAGGCGCTGTTCAAGTGTCAGGTGGGGATCGAGAAGGCGTTGTGTCACAGCCTGTGAAGTGTCGAAAGGGAGAATGGTCGACATCGAAACCGGGGCATCTGATCTGCTCTGGGATGAGTCTGGCGGCTACCCACTTACTGGCCAGGTGGTGTCCGGCATATAGGCGGCGCGAGCTCGATCTGCGGCTTTCACGTGGAACGTGGGAAGGCGGAGCCGATACGGCTGTCCGGGTGATCGGGCGGCGAGAGGGAGCGTTCCGACCGGTAGCTCCGGGAGGGGCTGAGTACCGATGCGGCGACGCTGGCGGACTGGCCCGTAGTAGTGGTGAAGCTCCTGCTTGACGCGGTGGGGGTGGAGCGAAGGGCCAGGTCATTCGTGGTTCGGAGATTCGATCAACCGGGCCCGGTTCGGGTCGGGGAGGAGTCGGGTGGCCGAGCAGCAGTCACCAGGCAAGCCGTTCGAGATCTCCAAGATGGAGGTCTGGTGGGCGTGGGAGAAGGTCAGGGACAACAAGGGTGCCGCTGGGATCGACGGACAGTCGATCGCCGATTTTGAGCAGGATGTGCAGAACAACCTGTACAAGATCTGGAATCGGATGTCGTCGGGGAGCTACTTTCCCCCGCCGGTCAAAGCGGTGGAGATCCCCAAGGCCGGGGGCACCAGGACGTTGGGGGTGCCGTCGGTGGGGGACCGGGTAGCGCAGACCGTGGTCGCGGCGAGGCTGGAAGCGCGGATGGAGCAGATCTTCCACCGCGACTCCTACGGCTATCGTCCTGGCAGGTCGGCGCTGCAAGCAGTCGAGCGGACCAAGGAACGCTGCTGGCGGATGAACTGGGTGGTGGACATGGACATCGCTAAGTTCTTCGACAGCGTCCCGTGGGATCTCGTGGTCAAAGCCGTGGAGGCCAACACCGACCAGCCGTGGATCATCTTGTATGTGAAGCGGTGGCTGGCCGCGCCGATGGTCACCGCGGACGGGACCGTGATCCGTCGGGAGCGGGGAACCCCGCAGGGTTCTGCGGTATCACCCGCGCTGGCGAACCTGTTTCTGCACTACGCGCTGGATGCGTGGCTGGCACGGACGTTCCCGGACGTCGAGTTCGCCCGCTACGTCGACGACGCGGTGGTGCACTGTCGCACCGAGGCCCGTGCCGTCCAGGTGCGGGACGCGATCGCCGAGCGGATGCGGCAGGTGGGCCTGCAACTGCATCCGGACAAGACCCGGATCGTCTACTGCCAGGACAGCAACCGGCGAGGCTCGTATGAGCACACATCGTTCACGTTCCTCGGTTTCACATTTCGGCAGCGTGGAGCACGTAACCGGCGGGGCCAGACCTTCAACGGGTTCCTACCGGCGCGCAGCGACGCGGCCCAGATGAAGATGAACGCGACGGTGCGCTCGTGGAAGCTGCACTACAAGACGAACTTGACCCTTGCCGATCTCGCGCGCTGGATCAACCCGATCGTGCGGGGTTGGATGCAGTACTACGGAGCGTTCTACCGCTCCAAACTGCACCCGCTCCTGGAACGCATCAACGCCTACCTGATGCGCTTCCTCCGTCGGAAGCTCAAACGGCTGCGGAGCAAGAAGAAGGCCCTCCAGCACTGGCGACGAACCGTCGAGAAGCGACGGAGCCTGTTCGCCCACTGGAGATGGGTCACCTCGCTCTCCACCGTCTGGTGATCAGGATGACAAGAGCCCGGTGAGCCGAGAGGTTCACGCCGGGATCTGTGGGAGCCGGAGGGTGAGACTCCCTCCGGCCACCCGACAGGGCACTTCCTATATCCAGGGCCCCGTCGAGTCGACCTTCATCGGTGGATCGAGGCTTAGACGCTCGCGTCGTGACGGCTTTCAGCAATGCAAGTCCGAGTGAGCTAAGTGAATGCAAACTGCTGTTCCCATTGCGGGCCGTCACGATGAGGCCCGCTTTCCGGAGAACCTTCGCGTGTTTGCTGGCGCCGGCCAGCGAAATGCCCAGACGGTCGGACAGTTCGCCGGTCGTGCAACCGTCGGCCATCACCTGCAGAGCGGCCGCCCGGGTATGCCCGACAAGCGCACCGAGTGCGCCTTCTTCGTCCTCCGACGGGGCGCGCAGAACCGACGCTGTCTCCCCGGTCACCGGCACGGGCACCACCAATTGGACGCTGCCGCCGGCATCCGGATCCATGACTAAGCCCGGAGTAGTTCCCAGGAACAACGACATCTTGAAGGAAAGTCCTCGCCCGGACAAATAGACGTCACGATCGCGGCCGTCGGGAATGGTGAGCACGGGTGGCTCCCAGCTCAACAGCGGATGCAGCGTGCGCAGGAGGCTGTCGACGCCCCGCTGAATGACGTGCTGTCCGCGGGCCTCGCGGTAGGACTGGAGGTATCGACGCAGCGAACTCCAGTACGGCAGGACCGCGAGCCGGCAGAAGTCGAACACGACCGGAACCGCCCGCTGCCGTGCCCCCTGGTGCGCAAAGTAGCCGTGAGCAGGGATTTTGGTCTCCCGGTCGGCCAGCCAGAGCAGGTCGGGCACCGGCTGGTGGCGGCGCAGCAACTCGGTCACGTCGTTCAGTCGGCGACCGACGGCCACCTCGGCCTGCCGCCGCCAGTCGCGGAAGACCGGGTTGGTGGGACCGCTCAGCATCTGCAGCGCGAAGATGCTCTCCAGCACCGGCGAGGCGCTCTCGACCATGCGCACTCGCGTGAGGTCCTCCAGTTCGAGGTGAATCCGCATCGACGCCCCCCATTGGTAAAGCCGGCTCCGCGCCCCGTTGTGCGCGGATGGGTATCCCGAATTGCCAGCGCAGGCCAGTAAGACTCGGACTAACGGCCAAAGGAAACACCTCGGCATCGTGAAAAGGGCTTACCCCGACGCGCGGCAGGAGGTATCGAAATCACGCTACTCCCCGTAAAGTAGTGATCGCTGTCAGTCTGCCGGGCCCGGTGGGCGTGTCAACCGCCGACCTAATCGAAAGCCGCTGCGGAAACGAGTTGACAAATGCGGCGGCTCAACCCTTCCGAACGGAGACCGGGCCGTCGGTGGCCACGGCGGAGATGGTCCGGCTGCTGCGCGGATCGGACTCCAGTTGCTTGCCGACACTGTTTCCGGCGGTGACCACCCGATACGTGGCCGAGCCGGTCGGGACGACCACGGTCACCGCTCCGCCGTAGGACTTGGCCTCGACGGATCTGGGTGGTTCGGCGAAGGAGAGCCGCACGTTGCCGTCGTTGGACGCCACCGCCTTGACGGTGTCGGCCCGCGCCCGCTTCACCGTGATGTCACCGCCGTCGCTGCGGAGTTGCATCGTGCCGGCGATGTCGTTGGCGCTGAGCGACGCGTCCGCGCTCAGCCGCGCGGTCAGCCCGTTGCGCAGACCGGTGACCGTGACGTCGCTGCCGACGCCGTCCAGGTTCAGCGAGACGCCTTTCGGGACGGTTACCGTGTACTTCGCCGAGCAGTCCTTAACCACTCCGCCGCAGGTGGCCCTGAGGTGAAGCGTCCCGTCGTCGAGCGACATGGCCGAGTCGCCGTCGGCGATCTCGCCGCGCACCGAGCGCTTGACGTCGATGCCGCCGCCGGCACCCGCCTTGATCTGCACCGCGGCTTCGGTCGCGACGACCTTGAGTGTGGTGCCGGACAGGTTGAACGATCGTGACTCGGACTGTTCTGGTCCGGACTTCGCCTTCTCCTCGCAGCCGGCCATGGTTGGCACGGCGGCCGCAGCGGCCAGAATGAGCGCCATCGTCTTGCGCGGTCTCACGGGTCCTCCCGACGCATCGAAGCTCGTTCCTCGAGCATCGACCGCGGTCGGCGAAGGGGCATCTACCGATCGGCAGATATTGCCAAGATCAATCGGTGGAAGGCTGGCTGGCGTAACCGGCTTCCCACGCGTACACGGCCACGCCGACGCGGTTGCGCACGTTGAGTTTGCGCTGGATGGCCGCGACGTGGGTCTTCACCGTGCCGGGCGAGATGAACAGCTCGGCGGCGATGTCGGCGTTCGTCTTGCCCTGCGCGACCTGTCCGGCAATCTCCACCTCGCGGGCGGTCAGCGACTCGGTCGGCGCGGGCAGCGCCGGTGACGGCTGGGTGACGTGCTTCAGCAGGCGCACCGTGATCGACGGACTGATCATGCTGTCGCCGGCCACCGCTGCCCGTACCGCCTCGATGATGAGAACCGCTCCGGACCGTTTGAGCAGGAAGCCCGAGGCGCCGTAGCGCAATGCCGGGTAAACGTACTCGTCGAGGTCGAACGTGGTCACCACGACGACCTTGACGGACCTGGTCGCCGCGGAGCCAGCCACCAGGCGGGTCACTTCCAGGCCGTCCATCCGCGGCATCCGGATGTCGACTAGGAGCACGTCGGGTCGCAGGCTCTGCACCAGCTCCACGGCTGCCACACCGTCAGCCGCCTCACCGACCACCGAGATGTCGGACTGACTTTCCAGGATGCGCCGCATGCCCTGGCGAACCATCGCTTGGTCGTCGGCGATCAGAACTCGGATTCCCATCCCGCTCATCATGGCATATCCCGGACACGACGCGGCGGCCGCCGGAGCCAGCCCGAAGCTGACCGGCCGGCGGCCGCGAAGCCCTGTCGGGAGACCTCAGTCGTGGTCCTCGCCGGTCTGCGGCCGGTCCCGCGGCCGGATCAGGAACCCGGCGACCCGGAGCAAGATCTCGTTGGCGTTGCGAAGCTCCTCGACCTCGCGCTCGAGCCGCGCGATGCGGTGCTCCTCGAGCGCGTCCTGGTCGTCGGAGGGTACTGCGCGCCGCTCGGAGCGCGACGGCTCGTCTCCCCGCTCCTCGTCTCCAGCCGGCAACTCGAACGCTCCTCCCGCCAGTGCCTCACCGATGTGTGTCACCCGTCCTCCGGTCACCGGGACGGTCCTCATGATCGTGCGTTGCGGCGCAGCGTGCCCGCCGCGAAGGTCACGGCCACCAGGACCAGCGCGACCGCGGCGATGAGGAACGGGCTCGGCCCGGCCGGCTCGCCGTCGCTGCGCACGGTGCCCATGAAGTCCAGGAATGCGATGCCGTTGATAATGACGTACCACCAGAGCAGGTAGACGGCCTGGAAGAGGCGTTGCGTGCGGCTCAGCACGCCCAGGGCCAGCGCCAGGGAGGGAATGAAGAGCGCGCCGGCGCACCAGGCGGCCACCCCGGCGTTGTCGGCCGCGGCCACCATCCGGATCAGGGGCGCGCCGCCGGTGACCGCAGTGAGCAGGACGCCCGCGCCCCACTCGGCGACGAGGCGCCGCCGCACCCACGGGTAGGCGCCCAGGATGCCGTCCACACCGTACTCGTAGCGCTGAGTGCCGAGCCGGGACCAGATCAGGACCGGCCAGATCCACGCGATGGGCAGGGCGAACAGCGTCACGGCACCGATCGGCAGCGCCAGGCCGGCGATGATGATGAGCGCCATGCCCAGCCACCACCAGCGGGAGACGCCCTGGATCAGGATCCGGAACTCGCCGGCCAACAGCCGGCCGTACGCGCCGCCCTGTTTCGGCACCGAGCGAGGTAGCCCGGCTGCCGGCGCGACGGCCTGGGGGCGGGCGAGCACCGCGACGCCGCCGACGGCGAGTTCCCCCGGTCCGGCCGGCGTGCCGTCCGGCATCCCGGTCCCCGGGGCGGCCGGGCCACCGGCCGGCGCCGACGCCGTACCGTGCCGACGCGACGGGTCGAAGCGCGCGAACCACCACACCGGCACGAGCGCGAGCAGCAGCGAGATCAGCACCATGGCGAGCCGGCCGAACAGGTATCCGGCGGTGACGTCGAGGCCGTCCCAGACGAACGTGCGCAGCGGGTTGTCCAGATAGACTAGGCCGAGGCTGAAGCCACCCTCGGAGATGTCGACGCCCTGAGCGGACATGCTCTGCGCCATGGAGGCCGCGACCGCGTGCACCCCGATACCACCGAGTGGGGCGTCCGGTGACTGGCCGCCGATCGCGACCGCGAGCCAGACCACGAACCACAAGATGTTGCCCAGACCGCCCTTGAGCAGCGGGACGGTCTCGAACAGCAGGGCCATGCCGGCGGTGAACGCTACCAGCGGAAGGGCGATGATCAGGAAGGGCAGGAGCAGGTCGACCGGGTCGATCGACATCTCCTCGCCGCGGGCCAGCTGCAGGATCAGCGCGGTAACCGCGAGCACGCCGACCATTGAGCTGAGCACCAGGCAGTTGCTGAGGAATTTCCCGGTCAGATAACTGACCGTGCGCATCGGCGTGGCGGCGAAGAGCTGGCCGACGCCGGTGCTCTCGTCCCGGCTGACACCGTTGCGCACGACGTAGAACCCACCCAGGGTCAGCCAGAGGGCGCTGGCCAGGGCGATCAGGGTACCCATGTAGGCCGAGTTGTAGACGCCGCGGTGGGTGCCGATGTACATGACGACCCAGCGGGCGTCGGAATCCGGTGCCGCGAAGTAACCCAGGGCCACGGCAGCCACCAGGATCACCACGTACGCGGGCCGGCGTATCCGGTCACGGAAGTCGGCAACCGCCAGGGCGGTGATGTCCCGGGCGATCATCGCCGTACCGCCCGCGCCGGGTCGACGGACCGCCCGGCCGCGAAGTTGATGACGGCCAGGTAGGCGTCCTCGAGGTCGGGCGCGACACGGGTCGAGTCCGGGCCCGGCTGCACGGGGGAGAGCAGCCGGACCCGGACGCCTGCGGTGGTGCGGACCAGGCGGCTGATGACGTACTGGTGCTGTAGAACCGACACCCGATCGGAGGGCACTACGACCTCCCAGACCTGCCCGTCGACCTGGCGCAGCAACTCCTCCGGGCTGTCCCGGCGCAGCAGCCGCCCCTGCGCGACGATCGCGATGTCGGACGCGACCGACTCCACATCGGACACGATATGGGTCGAAAGCATGACGACCCGATCGGCCGCGAGGTCGCTGAGCAGGTTGCGGAAGCGGACCCGCTCCTCGGGGTCGAGGCCCGCGGTCGGCTCGTCCACGATGATCACCTGAGGGTCGGCGAGCAGCGCCTGCGCGATGCCGACCCGCCGGAGCATGCCGCCGGAGTACTTGCCCAGCGGTCGCTTCAGTGCCTCGGTGAGGTTGACCATCGCGAGCAGCTCGTCGATGCGGGCCTTGGCCGACCGGGCCGAGAGGCCCTTGGCGGCGGCCAGGTAGCCCAGGAACTCGCGCGAGGTGAGGTTGGGGTAGACGCCGAAGTCCTGCGGTAGGTACCCGAGTGTCCGGCGCAGCAGGTCGGGCCGGGCCACGACGTCGTCGCCGTTGAAGAGCACCCGCCCGGACGTGGGCTTGGTGACGGTGGCCGCGATCCGCATGAGCGAGGACTTCCCGGCGCCGTTCGGGCCGAGCATGCCGAGCATGCCGGCGTCCATCCGGAGCGTCATGCTGTCGACGGCCCGCTTGTCCCCGGCGTAGATCTTGGTGATGTCGATCAGTTCGAGCATGGCACGGTCTCCTAGCCGGCTCGTTGGACGCTGGCGGTACCGTCTGCGGCGGAGACGGTGATGGAACGGGAGCTCTTGTCGTCGGAGGCGAGACTCGCGGAGTCGGCGCCGACAATCCGGTACGTCCCGGAGTCGTTCGGGAGAGTCACCTGGACCGAACCGCTGGCGGTCGCCTTCACCCGCTCGGGCGCCATGAGGAAGCCGAGGTCGATGTTGCCGTCGCCCTTGGTCTGTGCGGTCACCTCGGTGGATCGCGCGCTCGTGACGGTGATGGAGCCGCCCCGGGTGGCCAGGCTCAGTTTCCCGGTCGGCCCCGCCACGCGCAGCGTTCCGTCGTCGGTGACCGAGGCGTCGATGTCGCCGGTGAGAGAGTCCAGGGTCACGGCACTGCCGGAGGCGTTGACCCGCAGGGCCGTTCCCTGCGGCACGGCGACCGTGTACCTGCCCTCGCAGCTGACCACGATGCCCGAGCAGCGCAGCCCGAGCTTGAGCGTGTCGCCCGACATCGTCCACGTGGCGTTGCCGTCGTCAGTCGCCTTGCCCTTCAGTTCGCGCTGCACGTCGACTGATTCGCCGGTGCCGCTGATCACCTTCACCGCGGCCTCGGACGCGTCGATGCGGAGAACCTCTCCGGGAAGGGGAAAGCTCTGAGATTCGGTTTTCGTCGCCTCGCTGTTGCCGCATCCGGCGGCGCCGGAAGTAATGGCGGCAACAAGGGTGGCAACGAGGAGTCCCTTTCCCTTGGGGGGCATGATCAAGTCCTCCGATCGCAATATCTGCTGACTGCTTCATCATGGCGATCCGGAAGAGGAGAGACATCTGCCGTTCGGCAGATCTGTGGCCAGCGGAAACAAGGAACGAGCCGGCGGCGAACGGCCCGAATGCCCGGCCGTAGCGGCGGGAGGACGCCACTGGGCGGGTCGAGGGGGTCCGGTCGAAGATCCGGCTCAGGCCCCGGAATCAGTCAGGCGGCGGCCGGGCCGGGGAACCCCTCGTGCGTCGTCACTTCCAGGCGGTGTATGGCCCCGGCTGCCCTGGCGGCAGAGCCAACGTCGGCGGCTCCGGCGCGGTCACGGCCAAGATCGGCGCCGGGAAGGCGCAGCGCACCTGCCAGCCGCTGTCCGTGTGGCCCGCGCTCAGGTGCCCGCCCAGGGCGCGGACCCGCTCCTCGATGCCGATCAGCCCGGTGCCTCCGCCGGTGCGACTGCCGACCAGGCCGCTTCCGGACCGGCCATCGTTGTCGACCAGGACCTCGAGTTCGGGGCCGGGGAGCGGGCGCAGCACGACGCGTACCTCGGCGGCGCGGGGTGCGTGTCGCCGCACGTTGGTCAGGGCTTCCAGCACCACCGCGTACGCCGCGGCCTCCCGCTCCGGGTCGAGGGCGTGGATCAGCTCGGCCGGCAGGTCGAGGGTCGCCGTCATGGCCGTGCCGGAGGAGAACCGGTCGACCAGCGCGGGCAGGTCGGCCAGGCGGTACACCCGCACCGGAGGGGCGTCCTCGCTGCTGTCGCCGTTCGGGTCACGCAGGGTCCGCACGGTCTGGTCCATGGACTCCAGCGCCCGCAGCCCCGCGACCTCGATGTGCGAGAAGATCGCCCGAGCCCGCTCGGCGTCGAGCGGCTCGAGCTGGGCCGCCTGTGCCTCGAGCACGATGCCGGTGACCTCGTGGGCCACGAAGTCGTGCAGGTCACCGGCGACCCGCAGCCGCTGGTCGCGGCGGGCGGTACTAACGGCCTGGCGACGCTTGTGGTCCTGGCCGCGCAGATAGAACCCGATGCCGATCGCTATGGCCGTGGGAAAGACGGTCAGTGCGATCATGATGATCGATCCGCTGAGCACGGACTGGTCCATCCGCAGCGTGAACCGTAGGGGCAGCAGGATCGTCGTGAGCACGCACGGCGCACCACTCACGAGAGCCTTGCGCTCGCCGGCAAGCCGGATCGTCATGCCGGTCAGAAGCAACAGAGCCAGCATCTCGAATGGCAGCCAGAACAGTGCGAGCCCGGGCGGCCCGGGGTAGGCGATGTCGACCGTGAGCGATATCGCCGATACCGCGGTGGCCGCGGTGATCATCGAGATTCCGCGCTGCGGCCATCTGATGAACACCACGGCCACCGCGGTCGCGGCAGGAATGGCAACGATCAATCCAACGGGGGGCGCGATGATCGCCGGAGCGAGAACCAGGAGGGCCAGAACGGCGGCCCATGAGTGCCTGTCGCGCCATGCTGCGAGCGATCCGCTTCCCATGCGGACAGCCTATGTGAGGCGATCATCGGCTGGCATCGGTAACATTTGAAGTCGTCGAGGAAATCTGTCGTTCTGCAGATATTCGGTCGGCCGGGGCGGCGGGTGCCACCACCTTGGGCCGGGGCCGCGACCACCGGCGCATGGCTGGCTTCTCGACGAGATTGTGCAGCAGCCAGGCCAGTGAGCCATTCCGTGCAACGTTGCGGTTGCTGTCTGTAGCCGACGAGATGCGTGGAAAGTCGGAGACGCGCCGGATGATCGCGGCTACGTAGGAACGGCGCAGAACCTCGATAAGAAGGTGGCCTCCTACAGCTCAACTTCATAGAGGTCCTGCGCCGACGATGAGTGTCACATACACCGCTGTCCTGCCGGTACGCGAACACACCGTGGACGTACTCGCCGGTCTGCTCACCACGGAACGCGCCCGCCGCGGTACCCGTGCCGGAACCCGCGCTCTGCCATGCCGTGACCAGGCGGTCCTGATCCTGCGCTGGTTCCTCGACAGCACGCGGATGCGGCAACTCGCCCGGGACAACGCGATCAGCCTCTCCACCAGCTACGACTACCTCCACGAAGGCATCGATGTTCTCGCCGCCCGGTCACCGACCCTGCACGGCGCCCTACTCGCGGCGAAGGCCGCCGGCCATGACTACGTGAACATCGACGGGATTCTGGTCGAGACCGACCGGTGCCGCACCCCGGGCCCTACGGAGGGCGTCGACCTGTGGTGGTCCGGTAAACACGACAACCACGGCGGCAACGTCCAGGTCGTCACCGTGCCCGACGGCTGGCCGATCTGGACCTCCGGTGTGCGGCCCGGCCGCGAACACGACACCACCGCCGTCCGCACCCACGCCGAGATCCTGCCCGCCCTCACCGCCGCCGGCTCCGACCTGCGCACCCTCGGCGATCTGGGCTACGAGGGCGAGTCCGGCACCATCACCGTCGCGTTCAAGAAGCCGAAGAACGCCAAGCTCAGCCTCGTCCAGCAGCAGCTCAACAAGGCCCACAACAGCCTGCGAGCGATCGCCGAACGCGGCAACTCGCTGCTCAAGATGACCTTCAAGGCGCTGCGCAACGTCAGCCTCAACCCATGGCGGATCGGCAAGATCGTCGCCGCCGCGTTGGCCGTTCTCCACATCGAGCACGACCGCACTACATGACAACCCTCAGTAGTCAGAACCTTGCACGGAATGGCTCATTCACTCGACCGGCACCGGTGATCCGCGCGGCAGCCTGAACCAAACCGCTCCCCGCCGACGCAACCCCATGCGCCGGTCGATCCACCCTGCCCACCAAGATCAACCGGAGTCACATGGAGACTCCGGCTGTGGTCCTGGGCTGGGCGAACAGGGGTCCGGGGAACGTGGGTGAACGTGGGCCACTCCCTGCCACCCCAGGTGAACCCCCAGGTCGCTAGACTGGGCCCTCGCGCCCTCGTAGCTCAGGGGATAGAGCATCGGTTTCCTAAACCGTGTGTCGCAGGTTCGAATCCTGCCGGGGGCACCTCGATACGCAGGAGAAACGCCCGCCCGGAACTCCGGATCGAACTGGCGTCTCGTCTCAGCCATGAACCTCTATCCCTCAAGCTCTGGCCTCCACGCTACGAGGGGAAGGGCAGTCGGCGCATACCCAGCCGTAGGGGGTTTCTCGGTTCGGCCGCCTTCGCCGCATCGCTTGCACGCTCGCCTTCGCGTCGGACGGACGGTGGCCGGTGGAAGGTCGGGCGCGGGTTCGCCGACCGCTCGTCGTTCGCGGTGACGTTGCCGTTTGGGTGAGGCCATGTGGCTCCTAATCGGTGCTGTCGGTGGTCGCGTCGGTTAGGCGGTGTTGTCGGTTGCCTGGTGTAGGCGTCGGCGGGTGTCATCGAGAATCTGCCGGCGCTGCTCGGGGGGCAACTGCTCGTGCCACTGGCGGAACTGGTTGATGGCGTCGGTGAGCGGGGTGGCGTAGGCGTCGCTGGACGCGGCGGAGCGGAGGGTCGTGCGGCCGTCCAGGACGTTGCGGGCGAGTTCGGCGAGCGTGGGTCCGCCGGTTCCGTCGGCGAGCTGGCGGAGGGTCTTTTTGATGTCGCGGGCGATTGCTGGGTCTCCGGTCATCTCCTCCAGGTCGTGGTCGAGGCGGTCTCGGGGCATGTCAGGCTGCGGGTGGGGTGTATGAGACGGCGGGTAGGGGGATGGATCCAAGGCCTCCGCCTCCTTGGTAGATGAGATCGATGGCGATGCCGAAGAAGCTGAGGATGGCTGTTCCGGCGGTGTTGATGATGATGGATGCCTGGTTGATGAGTTTGAGCATGTCGGTCACGATCAGCGCTGCCGTGCCGTAGCCGGCGAGGGCGCCGATGCCGGTCTCGGCGGTGATGGTGCCGGCCGCGGCGGCGATGCCGGCGAGGATGGCTTTGTCGGCCAGGGCTTGCAGGATGTTGCCGAGTTGGTTGGACATCTGCCAGGCGCCCGTGGCGGCTTTGTGGTACCGATCGCGCAGGTCGGTCAGGGCGTACTGCTGGCCGCTGACGCTGCTGGCCAGGTGGGAGAAGTATCGGTAGGCGGCGTCGTTGGCATTGCCGTCCCAGGAGGCGTCAAGGGCAATGACGCCGGCCTGGATGTTGATGCCGATCTGCTGCAGGCATTCGGCAAGGTGGCCGAGGGCGTCGCCGAACTTCCACATCGCGGCCCAGTCGCCGCCGATCCAGTCGGTCATCCAGCCGAAGACGTCGGTGCCGGTGAGGTCAGCGATGGCAGAGTTGATCCACGCTGACGGGCTGAGGTAGTTGAAAAGGTCCAGCGGGTTGGCGAATCCCTGGCTGATGCTGGCTTCGGGTTCGCCGGGCTCGACCAGAAAAATGGTCGCGTCGTTCATGGAAGCAACCTCCGGCCGGGTGACCTAGTGCCTCGTCATGCGGCCTTGAAGGGGTAATCCGGGTGGCGGATCTTGGACTTGGTCGCGTATCCCGTTTTCGGGCGGGCCTGCTGGTTGTGCCAGCGGATGTAGTCACCGATCGCGGCGTCCTGCTCGGCGTGGGTGCGGTGGTCGGTGCCGTTGAGGGTGAAGTAGCGCAAAGCGGCGAACTCGGCTTCGATCCAGTTCAGCCAGGAGCTGTAGGTCGGCAGGAAGACCAGCTCAACGTCGTTGGCCTGGCACCAGGCCCGCACGGTGGGGTGCTTGTGTGGGGAGAAGTTGTCCAGGATCAGGTGCAGCGTCTGCCCTGGCCAGCGGCGCCGCAGGCTCTTGAGGAAGTCGAGGAACTCGCTCGATCGTTTCCGGTCCCGGATCCGGTAGTGGATTCGTCCGGTGGCCAGGTCGAGGCTGGCGATCATGTGCCGGACACCGTGGTCACGGTGGTACGTCGCCCGGAGTCGGACCGGTTTGCCCTGCGGTTTCCAGGCTTTGCCCGGCCGGGGCTGCAGGTTCAGCGGCCCGAACTCGTCGACGCAGATGACCCGGCCGCCGGCCGGTGGATGGTCGTAGAGGTCGAGGACCCGGCGCATCTTGGCGGTGAAGTCCGGGTCGTTGCTGGCCTTCCACGTCTTCGACGTCTGCCAGGTGACGCCGCGTTCGTGCAGGATCCGCCGGACGGTCTCGATGCTGATCGTGTCCACCTGGCCGGTGGCGATCAGGTAGTCACGCAGCTTGGACAGCGACCAGGTCGTAAACGGCTGGCCGAGGAAGCGGGGGTCACACCGGGCGATCACGCAGATCCAGTCGCGGGTCTGCTCATTGATCTTGTTCGGTGTGCCCCCTGTCCATTTTGGGTCCAGCGCGTCGAACCCCCGCTCGTTGAACGCGTGGACCACGTCGCGGACGTAGTCCTCGGTGGCCTTGAGCAGGTACGCGATGTCGGGCACCGGCTGGCCCTGGCCAGACATCAGAACCACGATCGCCCGGCGCAGCTTGACCGGGTTCTTCGCGGTCCGCGTGATCTTCTGCAGCCGCTGGCCCTCGGCCATCGACAGCGCCCGCACGAACACTTCCGGGCGTCGTCCCACCCGGCATCACCTCCCACACCAACAGCGAGAGGGACAGCCTGCCCGAAACGGCCCCCGAACCAACGGATTACACCGCCAACGTCCAAAGACGAGGCACTAGTCGCGGTTGGGGGCGGGCCGGGGTACGGCCGGGTAGCTGGCGTCGATCCTCGCCGCAGCCTGGTCGTCGGTGCGTTCGTAGCCGGCTGCGACTTGAAGCAGGGCCAAGCTGGAGGTATCGGTAAGCCGGGCGAGGCGGTCAAGCAGCAGGTCCAGCGCGGCCATGACGTGCCGGTGTCCGGGAGCCGCCTTACCGAACAGGCCGCTGTCGTGCAGGCTGAAGGAGCCATGATGGGTGATGTATCGCTTGGCCTCTTCGGCGGCTTGTCGGGCCTCGTCGAGCTGGGCGGCGTAGGTCCGCAGTGCCTCGGGGTGGACGGTGAAGGTCACGAGTTTGCCTCGCCGAGGATGAGCGCGACCGCGATAACCAGCACAAAACCGGTACAAGCCAGCAGCAGGCTGCGCCACCAGAGGCGCTTGCCGATGTCCCGGTCGGAGGTGCGATGCAGCCGTATCGCGGCGATCACGGCAGGGGCGAACAGGAACGCCGGTAGCAAGAGCAGCGGCCACCCCCACAGGGGGATGGGTTCGCCGGCGGCGGTGGACACGGCCATTCCGAACGGGAACAGCACGTAGATGCCAGCGAGGAGCAGGGCGAACTTTCCCGCGAGGCGTTGCATCTCTGACGTCGGATCGATCACGACGCCCCTCCCGTAGCGACAACGATGCACGTCACGCTAACAGAACGCAACCGTCTAGTGCCTCGTCTTTGGACGTTGGCCGTGTAATCCGTTGGTTCGGGGGCCGTTTCGGGCAGGCTGTCCCTCTCGCTGTTGGTGTGGGAGGTGATGCCGGGTGGGACGACGCCCGGAAGTGTTCGTGCGGGCGCTGTCGATGGCCGAGGGCCAGCGGCTGCAGAAGATCACGCGGACCGCGAAGAACCCGGTCAAGCTGCGCCGGGCGATCGTGGTTCTGATGTCTGGCCAGGGCCAGCCGGTGCCCGACATCGCGTACCTGCTCAAGGCCACCGAGGACTACGTCCGCGACGTGGTCCACGCGTTCAACGAGCGGGGGTTCGACGCGCTGGACCCAAAATGGACAGGGGGCACACCGAACAAGATCAATGAGCAGACCCGCGACTGGATCTGCGTGATCGCCCGGTGTGACCCCCGCTTCCTCGGCCAGCCGTTTACGACCTGGTCGCTGTCCAAGCTGCGTGACTACCTGATCGCCACCGGCCAGGTGGACACGATCAGCATCGAGACCGTCCGGCGGATCCTGCACGAACGCGGCGTCACCTGGCAGACGTCGAAGACGTGGAAGGCCAGCAACGACCCGGACTTCACCGCCAAGATGCGCCGGGTCCTCGACCTCTACGACCATCCACCGGCCGGCGGCCGGGTCATCTGCGTCGACGAGTTCGGGCCGCTGAACCTGCAGCCCCGGCCGGGCAAAGCCTGGAAACCGCAGGGCAAACCGGTCCGACTCCGGGCGACGTACCACCGTGACCACGGTGTCCGGCACATGATCGCCAGCCTCGACCTGGCCACCGGACGAATCCACTACCGGATCCGGGACCGGAAACGATCGAGCGAGTTCCTCGACTTCCTCAAGAGCCTGCGGCGCCGCTGGCCAGGGCAGACGCTGCACCTGATCCTGGACAACTTCTCCCCACACAAGCACCCCACCGTGCGGGCCTGGTGCCAGGCCAACGACGTTGAGCTGGTCTTCCTGCCGACCTACAGCTCCTGGCTGAACTGGATCGAAGCCGAGTTCGCCGCTTTGCGCTACTTCACCCTCAACGGCACCGACCACCGCACCCACGCCGAGCAGGACGCCGCGATCGGTGACTACATCCGCTGGCACAACCAGCAGGCCCGCCCGAAAACGGGATACGCGACCAAGTCCAAGATCCGCCACCCGGATTACCCCTTCAAGGCCGCATGACGAGGCACTAGTCGCCTCTAGTGATTCCTGTCGGTCAGCCGTACCAAACAAGACGTCAGGAGGTGGTTGTTGGCGTGTTCACCGGACAGCCACCCCCTGCGCTGCGTCGCTGGTTAGTTACCCACGTAGATCAGGATCCCCGTGATGGCAGAGATCACCGCAGCAGCGGTTGCGACGATTCCCGTGATCTCAGCGACGGTCAGCTTGCGGCGCCCCTTGTTATCTCCCGGCTCAGACCGAGAACCGTCGGGCGACTGACTCGTTAGCCTCATTGCATCCGCAACTTTCTGGTTGTGGGGTGCAGGCGGGGCGACACTCCTCTTCACGGCGGTGTCGCCCCGCTGCCTGTGCACGGAGCGTCCTGGCCCCGCCTAGACATCAACGAGGCGGCCGTGCAAGAAGTGATTGGTCAGTCAGGGCCGTCCTCCGGAAAGTTTTGCCCATTTGGACATGGTTCATGAGACATGTCCAGCAACAGAGGTGAGGGCTTTGTCTGTTTGCTCTCAACAGCACACGGCGCCGAGTCGATCATGCAAGTTGCATATTGAAAAGATGACCTTGCAAATGATGACTACGCACAGGCGATCTAATCGGGAGAACGAACGCGGCACGCCGCCCTGAAGATGAGTGAACCCCAGAACCTCACCGCCGAGGCGGTGCCCGGGCTGCCGAGCGGTGACCGGGACAGCTTCGACCACGGCCTTCAGAGAGGGACGCCCCCGCAAGGACCGGCATTGAGCGAGGAATCCTGAACGGGTCAAGCAGCCAAGCGAGCAGCCAAACTGGCGAGCAGCAGCGGACGATCGCGGACGTGGGCATGAAGTGAGCAGAAGGGCCAGACGGAGTACCAGTGCACCGGACGGACCCAACGGAGGGTTCAACCCCGGGAAGCCTGGTGCTGAGCGTGGGGAGAGCGCCGCGCGGTAGCCGGATGCGGGCGTAGCCGCTGCGTGGGCGCGTACTGGTCCGACGGCTTGCGGCTTGCGGGTGGTTCGGGGGAGCCGAGAGCTGCATCGATGTAACGCGTTACAGAAAAAATTGCAGCAATTCGTTGACACATTCGTGGCATCGGGTGTTTTCTATGGAGCACCCGCCCCGCCACCCAGCCTCGCCACCCACCCCACCAGCGTCCGGGATCGGGCCGATCACGGACGGCTCACGATCCGACCGACGCGGCGCCCACCAGCCGCGTCCCGGTCGTGCCCGGCCACCGGAAACCGTGCCCGGCCACCGGAAACCGTGCCCGGCCGGCCGGAAAGCGTGCCCCGCCTCTGGAAAGGCAGCCCCCATGCCACAGAGCCGCCCGCCATCCTCCGCCCGATCCCCGTACCCGCGTCGGTGCGGAACCGTCGTGGCGGCCGTCGGCCTCGTCGCCGCGGTCGCCCTGCTGCCACCGAGTTTCGCCAACGCCGCCAACGAGAGCGTCGACGTCTGGCTGACCACCACCTCCGACCCGGGCGGCCGGGTGGTCAGCCGCGGGTTGCAGCAGCAGGCGCCGGTCGTGTTCACGGCGGGTGGCGGCGGCGCCAACCAGACGATCACGGTGAACGAGGGCAGCACGTACCAGCCGTTCGAGGGCGCGGGCGCCTCGATCACCGACACCGCGGCGTTCGACATCCGGGGCAGCGGCGCGCTCAGCGCGGCGACCCAGAACGACGTCATGACCAGGTTGTTCAGCCCGACCTCCGGGATCGGCATCAGCGCGCTACGCAACGTCATCGGCTCGTCCGACCTGGCCCAGAACAGCTATTCGTACGACACCACGTGCTGCGATCTCAACGACTTCTCGCTGGCCCGCGACGCGGACGTCATGGCGCTGACGAAGCAGGCGCGCAGTCTCAACCCGAACAGCATCGTCATCGGCTCACCCTGGTCGGCGCCGCCGTGGATGAAGGACAACAACGCCTACAGCCAGGGTTACCTGCAGGCCCAGTACTACAAGACGTACGCGCAGTACTTCGTCAGGTACATCCAGGGCTACGAGGCCAACGGCGTGCACATCAACTATGTCACCGAGCAGAACGAGCCCGGGTGCTGTGCCGGCTACCCGTCGATGCAGTGGCCGGTGTCGGGTCTCCAGTCGTTCGCCAGGAATGACCTCCTGCCGGCCCTGCAGAGCGCGGGGCTGAGCACCCGGTTGCTCATAGGGGACTGGAACTTCGACACGTACGACACGTGGGTGGCGCCGCTGGTGAACGACGCGGCGATCCGCAACCACCCGAACTTCGGCGGCATCGCCTGGCACGACTACGGGGGCAGTCCGGGCCAGATGAGCACGGTGCACAACCAGTTCCCGGGGGTCAACGCGTACGTCACCGAGCACTCCGGCGGCACCTGGGTCGGCAACCAGCACTCCGAGGACATGTACGACCTCATCGAGTACTTCCGCAACTGGGGTCGGTCGTGGACCAAGTGGAGTCTCGCCGTGGATCAGAACATGGGGCCGCACAACGGCGGCTGCGGCACCTGCACCGGCCTGGTCACGGTGCACCGCGGCGACTCGCGCAGCGGTCAGGTCGACTACACGGTCGAGTACTACACGATGGGCCACCTCACCAGGTTTGTCCGCCCCGGCGCCGTGCGCATCGACTCGTCGGCCAACGCCGCGATCCCGAACGTGGCGTTCCGGAACCCGGACGGTTCGAAGGCGCTGATCGCGTACAACTCCACCGGCGCCACCCAGACGGTGCGGGTCGACTGGGCCGGGCAGTCCTTCGTCTACAGCCTGCCGACCCGGACCTCCGCGACGTTCACCTGGAACACCGGCACCGGCAACCCCACCCCGACCCCGACCGCCAGTTCGACCGGCGGGGGCGGCACGCGGACCGGCGCCATCACCGGCATCGGCGGCAAGTGCGTCGACGTGGCCGGCGCCAACTCGGCCAACGGCACCGCCGTGCAGCTCTACACCTGCAACGGCACCAACGCCCAGCGGTGGACCGTCGGCAACGCCGACGGCAGCGTCCGCGCCCTCGGCAAGTGCCTGGACGTGGCCGCCGCCGGCACCGCCGACGGCACCAGGGTCCAGCTGTACGACTGCAACGGCACCGGCGCACAACAGTGGACCAACCAGGCCGGAAAGCTGGTGAACACCGGCTCCGGCAAGTGTCTCGACGCGACCGACAACAGCAGCGCCGACGGTACCCGGCTACAGATCTGGACCTGTTTCGGCGGCGCCAACCAGCTCTGGACGCTGCCCGCTTGAACCCGCCCGCTTGATCCCGTACGTCCGAACGCCCACCGCCGCCCCGCCGCCCCGCCGCCCCGTCGCCTCACCCCCGCAGGAGACCGCCATGCCCCGTACCCGGATCAGGTCGCTCGCCGCGGCGCTCGGCGCGTTGCCGCTGGCCGCCGCCGCGGCGATGTTCGCCAGCGTCGGCCCGGCAGCGGCCGCCGCCAATCCCGGACCGGGCTTCCCGGCCCACTACGCCGCGCCGTACGCCGAGATGTGGAACAGCCCGTCCTCGCTGATGGCCGCCTACAACGCCACCGGCAACAAGTACTACACGCTGGCGTTCGTCGTGAGCCAGGGCACCTGCAACGCCACCATCAACGGCGACACCCCGGTCACCGACGCCGGCTGGAACAACGCCATCAACAGTCTGCGCGCGGTCGGCGGCGACGTCATCGTGTCCTTCGGCGGTGCCGCGGGCAGCGAACTCACCTCGTGCAGCACGGTCTCGGCGATGCAGGCGCAGTACAAGAAGGTGATCGACCAGTTCAACCTGACCCGGATCGACCTGGACATCGAGGGCGCCACCCTGAACAACACGGCCGCCAACGACCGCCGCAACCAGGCGCTGGCCAACCTGCAACAGCAGTACGCGACGCAGGGCCGGACCCTCGCCGTCGACTACACGTTGCCGGTGAACCCGAGCGGGCTGGAGTCCAACGGCATCGCGCTGTTGCAGAACGCCAGGAGCCACAATCTCACGGTCAACCTCGTCAACATCATGACCATGGACTACGGCGGGGCGATGGACATGGGCCAGGCCGCGATCAGTGCGGCGAACGGCCTGCACACCCAACTCGGCCAGATCTGGACCAGCAAGTCCTCGGCCGAGCTGTGGGCGATGGAGGGCAACTGCCCGATGATCGGCGTCAACGACGTCACCGTCGAGGTGTTCACCATTCAGGACGCGCAGGAACTGGAGGCGTTCGCCGCCAGCAAGGGCATCCAGCAACTCACGTTCTGGGCGCTCGGCCGCGACAACCAGGGGTCCAGCGGCACCCCGCAGAGCAACTACCAGTTCACCACCATCTTCAGGGCCATCACCGGTGGCGGCACCCCGCCGACCAACCCCCCGACCACTGCGCCGCCGTCGGGCACGACCGTGATCCGCGGGTACGGCGGCAAGTGCGTCGACGTGGCCGCCGCCAGCTCGGCCAACGGCACCCACGTGCAGCTCTACACCTGCAACGGCACCAACGCCCAGCAGTGGACGCACACCGGCAACACGTTCCGGTCGCTGGGCAGGTGTCTTGACGTGACCTCGGCCGGTACCGCCAACGGCACCAAGATCCAGATCTGGGACTGCAACGGCACCAACGCCCAGAACTGGACCATCGGCGCCAACGGCAGCCTGGTCAACACCGGCTCGGGCAAGTGTCTCGACGTCACCGACTGGAGCACCGCCGACGGCAACCAGTTGCAGATCTGGACCTGTACGGGTTCGGCCAACCAGTCCTGGACCCTCGGCTGACCGTGCCGCACGGGGACGAGCGGCGGCGGGCGTACCCGGCCCGTCGCCGCTCGCGGCCTGCCGGACGGCCCGCTCGGCTGACCGACCGGGCCGCTCCGTGACGTAGTGCCGATACTTACCACGCGGTACGACAAATGACGGCCGGACCCGGACAATTGGCCCGTGGCCGCAGCGAGAAGATCCCCGTACGAGCCGCTTGCACCATATCTGCCGTTCGACGGCGCGCGGATCCGGCTGCTGTTCCTCGTGGCGGACACCGGCGGCGGGCACCGGGCCGCGGCCCGCGCCGTCGGTCAGGCGCTGGACCGGCGCTACCCCGGAGCCTTCGTGCGGATCCTCTGCGATCCGCTGGGCGGCCCGCAGGCCGCCCCGTTGATGCGCTGGATCACCCGGCTGTACGCGCCGTCCATCCGGCTGGCCCGCTGGACCTGGGCGCTGGCGTACCACGGCACCAACTCGCCCGGCGCGGTCCGGTTGCTCCGGGCCACCCTGCTGCGGCTGGCGGACCCGCCGGTGGCGGCCGCGGTCGCCCGGCACCGCCCGGCCGCCGTCGTCTCGTTCCACCCGCTGACCGGTACGGCGGCGGTGCGCGCCCGGGACGGCCGCGCCCCCGCGACGCCCGTCGTCACCGTCGTGACCGACCTGGTCACCGCCCACGCGAGCTGGCGGGACGCCGACGTGGACCGGATGGTCGTGCCGCCCACCGTCAACTGGCCGGACCGTGCCGGGGACCCGGCGACCCGGCGGATCCCGGTCGGCGTGCCGGTCGCACCGGCCTTCGCCGGCAGCCCGTTGTCGCGGGCCGCCCGCAACGCACTGCGGCGCTCGCTGGGCGTGCCCGAGGACCGGTTCCTCGTGCTGGTGACCGGCGGGGGCGAGGGCGCCGGCGGGATCGCCCGACAGATCACCGCGCTGCTGCGGCACGTACCCGACATCGCGCTGGTCGCCGTCTGCGGCCGCAACGGACGGCTGCGCCGCCGCCTGCTGGCGGTGGCCGGCCGCTACCCGCGACGCCTGGTGGTGAAGGGCTTCGTGGACAACATGCCGGACTGGCTGCGCTGCGCCGACGTGCTGGTGGGCAAGGCCGGACCCGGAACCATCGCGGAGGCCACCTGCTGCGGCACCCCGATCGTGCTCACCTCGCGGCTGCCGGGCCAGGAGCGCGGAAACGTCGCCCACGTCGTCGGTTCCGGCGCCGGTGCGTACGCGCCGACCGTGCGGGGGCTGGTCCGCACGGTCACCGACCTGTGCCGCCAGCCGGCCCGGACCGAGGCGATGCGGGCCGCGTCGGCGGGGCTCGGCCGGCCCGGGGCGGCCGAGCAGATCGCCGACCTGCTGGCCGACCTGGTCGGACTTCCCGGCGGGGTACGCGTGGACCGGCCGCCGGCCCGTCCGCTGCCGGTGTGCGGGACCGGGCGGGACCCGGTGGACCAGCTGAGGGGCCGCGGCCGCGGGCCGGAGCACCTGTTGAGCGGCCGGAGCACCTGATGAGCGGAAGGAGAGGGTTTGTGAGGGCAGACCGGCCGGAGAGCGGGCGCGGCAGGAACGCGGCATGGGCGGTGGCGGCGGCCGCCGCGCTGCCGGTGGTGGCGGAGGTCCGGGTCGCCCGGACCGAGCAGCCGCTGACCGAGCAGTGGCGCCGGGCGCCGGTACGAAAGCGCGGCTCCACCCGGCTCGGGATCAGCTTCCGACCCCGGCAGGCCGAGGCGATGGGTCTGGACCTGCGGGAGTCGCTGGACCGTCTGCTGGAGCATCCGTTCGAGGTGATCAGGCTCGGCGCGTACTGGAACAGGCTGGAACCGGAACCCGGTGCCTTCCGCCCGGAGGAACTCGACTGGCAGGTCGACGCGGCCGAACGCGCCGGCAAGCAGGTGATCATCTCGGTGGGTGCGGTGAAGAACTTCGGGTACCCGGAGTACTTCGTGCCCGACCACGTGCTCGACTCGCCGCTGCGGGAGGGCGCGCTGGTCGTCCCGGACGCGCAGGGGCCGTTGCTCGCCGGGGCCACGGCCGTGATCAACCGGGTCGTGGAACGCTACCGCGACCGTGGCTCGGTCATCGCCTGGCAGGTCGAGCACGAGGCGGTCGATCCGCTCGGCATGGAACACTCGTGGCGGCTGGCCACGGCCTTCGTCCGGCGCGAGGTGGAGACGGTACGCATCGCCGACCCGACCCGGCCGGTGATGCTCAACGGCTTCCTGCCCACGTCCCTGCCGGTCGGTGCCCAGCAGTGGTGGCGGACCCGGGACCAGGGCGACTCGCTGGCGGTCGCGCAGCTGCTGGCCGACATCGTGGGCATCGACTTCTACCCGCGGCACGCGGTGGCCGGCACCAGGGGGCGGGCCGTCTACCTCGCCGGCAGCCGGAGCCCCTGGCAGCAGCGGGTGCGGCGGTCGCTGTTCGAGTGGGCCAGCCTCGAACGCAGCCGCGCGGTGATGGTCTCCGAGGGGCAGGCGGAGCCCTGGGAGACCATCACCGACCCGCCGAACCCGTTCGCGGCGGCCGCCTACAGCTGCCGTCCCGAGCACCTGATCGAGAACTACAACCAGTGCATGTCCTGGAACGACGGTGCACCGACCCGGCTGTCGGCGTACCTGTTCTGGGGCGCCGAATACTGGCTGGCCCGCGAGCGGGACGGCGACCCCCGCTACCTGGCCGCGTTCTCCCGGGTGCTGGCGGAGTCCTGACGGCGGGTCCCGGGTCGGGCGCCGGCGCGGCACCCGACCCGGGGCAGGGTCAGCGGATCCGTTCCCGGCGGTCGTACCAGAAGGCGCCCAGGGGCAGCAGCAGCACGATGAGGACCGCGACCACGGCCGCGGCGGTCGCCGGGGTCACGGTGACCGCCCGGTCGTAGCCGGCCGTCCCGGCGTAGTAGCCGGCCCGGTTCAGCTCCACCACGTAGCGCAGCGGCATCACCCGGGACAGCGCGTCGAGGTAGCCGGGCAGGCCGTGCAGCGGGACCAGCACCCCGCCCAGCACGTACTGCGGGATGATGAGGAACTGGAAGATCTCCATCGCCGACCGCTGGTTGGGCAGCAGAGCCACGGTGGCCAGGCCGAACGCCCCGCCCAGCAGGCAGGCGGCCAGGCACGGCGGCAGCATCTGGCCCACCTGCCCGGGTCCGACGTGCACCCCCAGCAGCAGGGCCAGGACCAGCACGCAGACCCCCTGGAAGATCGCCACCGAGGACTCGCCGGCGATCTTCCCGACCACCAGGGTGAGCCGGGAGGCCGGGGTGACGAACAGCTCCCGGGAGAAGTCCGTCTGGCGGTCCTCGGCGATCGAGATCATGCCGGCCGCGGCGGACTGGAACAGCGTCGCCGCCAGCACCCCGCTGAACGCCAGCTCCGTCGCGCTGACCCCGGTGACCGCGCCCACGGTGGCCTGCAGGACGCTGCCCAGCCCCGCGATCAACAGGACCGGGAAGGCCAGGTTGACCGCCAGCCGCGGACCGTCGCGCACCAGCTTCGTCACGTCCCGCTGGGCGATCGCCAACACCGCCCACAGCGGGTACGCGCGCGAGCCGCGCGGACCCGCGTCCGCCACCGGCCACCCGCTCACCGCGCCCGCTCCAGCAACAGCAGGTACGTCTGTTCCAGGGTCGGCTGGACCATCTGCAGGTGGGTCAACTCGGTCCGCAGTGCACGGACGACGCGCTGCGCCCCGGACGGGTCGACCCGGACCCGCAGCGGCTCGCCGTCGGCGACCGTCAACCCGAGGGCCAGCAGCTCCCGGCGCAACCCGGCCCGGTCGCGGGCGTCCAGCACCAGCTCCGGTCGGGTGTGCCGGTCCTTGATGGCTGCCGGGCTGCCGTACTCGATCACCCGGCCGCGGGCCAGCACGCAGACCGTGTTCGCGGCCTCGGCCTCCTCAAGGTAATGGGTGGTCAGGAGCACCGTCGTACCGTGCCGGTGCCGTACCTGGCGCAGGTAGGCCCAGAGGTCGTGCCGCGACCGGGGATCCAGGCCGGCGGTCGGCTCGTCCAGGAACAGCACCCGGGGCCGGTGCAGCAACGCGCGGATGATCTCCAGCTTGCGGCGGGTCCCGCCGGACAGCGTCCGGACGCGCCGGCTCAGCTGGCCGTCGAGCCCGAGAATCTCACCCAGCTCGCGCACCTGGGTCCGGTAGTCGGCCGGCATCAGTCGCCACGAGGGACGCCAGGGGTACAAACCGTAGAGAATGGCGTGCAGCCGGATGTTCTCCTCGGCCGTAAGATTCATGTCCAGCGATGGTTCCTGAAACACGATCCCGACGTTGCGGCGGACCAGGTGTGGCCGCGTGAGGTCGTGGCCGGCCACCCGGACCTCTCCGGAGGTAGCGTTCAGCGTCGTCGTCAAAATCGACACAATGGTGGTCTTGCCCGCGCCGTTCGGCCCGAGCAGGCAGAAAAGCTCCCCCTCGGGCACCTCGAACGACACCCCGTCCACCGCGTTGTGTTCGGTGTTGCGGTACCGCTTGACCAGGTCACGCACCCGCACGGCAGGCGGCCGGCCGGACGTGTCGATGCTCCCGCCGGTACCGGCGGGGTCAGCGGTGGACAGCGTCACGGCCGGGCACCCGCAGCCGCCGGTACCGGGCGTCCAGGCCGCGCAGCCGCGCCAGCCCGGACAGCGTGCGGGTGACGAGCCGGACCAGCGCCCGGGGCAGGTACGGCGCCCGGACCTCGCGTTCGAAGTCGCGCATGAACAGCATCAGGTCCAGCAGCCGGGGGAACGGGCGGGCGGCGGCCTGCTGTTCCCGGGCCATCGCGGCGGCCGTCTCCAGCAGCGCCTGCATGTCCAGCGCCGGGCGCGTCTCCACCAGCACGTGCGTGGGTTCCGGTCCAGCGTTCGCGAAGCTGTGCACCGTACCGGGCGGGACGACGACGGTACGCCCCACCTCGGCGATCGTCCTGCGGCCGCCCACCCGGAACCGCATCCGGCCCGCCAGAATGGTGAACCGTTCCTCCTGCTCCGGGTGGGCGTGGCTGCTGGGCACCCGTCCGCCCGGAGCGAGCAGGAGTTCCCAGGCCAACAGTTCGCCCCCGGTCTCCGACGCGCCGGTACGGATGACGATGCGCTCACCGCTGAGCGGGTTCTCGATCACCGTACGGTGGTGTGGCGCGCCGGGCTCCGTGGCCTCCGACGCGGTGGCGATGCTGCCCCGGTGCCGCTCGTCGGTCATGCCCGCAGCCTAGGCACGGCGCGCGTGCGTCGCGTCCGCCTCGGGCCGCAAGCGGGCTACCGTGTTCCGCTGATGGGAGCGCGCCGGCCTACGCAGGTCGACGTACCGGACCCGTCGTCCGCTGCTCGTCCGCTGCTCGTCCGCTGCTCGTTCGCCGATCCGCGGCCCGATCCGCGGTCCTGTCCACGGTCCTCTCCCGGCCCCGCCCACGGTCTTCTCCCGGCCCCGCCCCGCCCCGCCCGCGGTTCCGTTCCGGCTCCTGCCCACGGTCCTCTCCCGGCCACGCCCGCGGTTCCGTTCCGGCTCCTGCCCACGCTCCCGGTTTGCCTGGTCGTGGTCCTGTCCGTGGTCCGGTCGGCGGTGCCGCGTCGTTTCGTCTGGTGGTCGCGGTCCGCCGGGCGCGCGTCCGGCGTTGGCCCGCAGTTGTCGCAGCTAGGCCGCGCCGACCGGCGTGTCGCGGCGCCGACCAGAGGTCTGTGCGACTCGCTTTGCTCTGCTGCCCTGGACGCGACACTCCTGCGGTCGGGTCGGGTCGGATCGGGTCGGGCCGGGTCGGGTCGGGTCGAGCCGGGTTGGGCCGGGTCGAGCCGGGTTGGGCCGGCGCCGGTGGTGAGGTTGTCCGTGCTGCTGGAGGCCACCGCGGTGTCCGCGTTGATCTGCAGGCGGGTGTGCCTGCCACCTGCTCTGCTGTCCTGTGCGGCTCTGCTGGTGTGCTCGCCACCTGTTCCGCTGTCCTGTGTGGGCTTGCTGGCGGGTGGATCAAGCATCTTCGCTGAGGTGGCGGCCTGCTCGGGCGGGTGGCTCCGGGTCGGTCTGGGCGGCTGGGGGAGGAGCCTGTTCTCGCAGCGAAGCGCCCGCGACAACGTCGACGGCGCGGAGGTGACCCAGCGCTGCGGCGGCCGGGGTCTGGGTCGCCGCGTACCCGGGTCGGCGTACCACTGGTGGAAGTGTGCAGACTTGTTGTCGCTGGGGCGACAACAAGTCTGCACACTCCGGCAAGACGCTCCGGCAACCCCGACGCCGTCCGGAGTGCCCCGCTCGTTCCTGCTCTGCTGCCCTCCAGGTAACCCTTGGCGGGCCCTTGGCGTCCGGCCCGTCGGCCCGTCGGCCGGTCGAAGGCCGGGTCGTCGAGGTCGAGCCGTCGAATCGTCGAGCCGTCGAATATCGCCTGCTGCGTGGAGGGCAGCAGAGCAAAGCGAGTTGAAGAAGGCACCTCGACCGGCCTCGACCCGCCCCGACTGACCTCGGTCGGCCCTCGGATTACCGCGTATGGGCTGCTGGGAGATGGTCCGCGTCGGACGGTCGCCGCCCCGAGGATCCGCCGCGCCCCGGTCCGATGTTCCAACTTGTGAGAGCGACCGGCCGGGCGGCGGCGGTCGGTTCCCGCCCTTCGGGACCGAGCATCCCGGGCGGTATTGCGGATCTGGACCGGTTCGCCGACCCGTTCGCCAACCGGGACGCGGACCGGGACGCCGACCGGGACGCCGACCGGGACGCCGACCCGTTCGCCGACCGGGACGGCGGCCGGTTCGCCGACCGGGACGCCGGATGGGACGCGGTCGAACGGCTGCTGCGGGCGTGGACCGCTGCTTCCCGGGTCACCGGCGCCGCGGAGGAGCCGGAGCACCGGACGGGAGCGGAACGTCAGGTGGCATGGCAGCACCGCCGGGCGGGAGCGGAACGTCGGGTGGCATGGCAGCACCGCCGGGTGGCAGCGGAGCACCGCCGGGGACCGGGGCACCGGACGGGGTGGGAGCACCGCCGGGGATCGGGGCACCTGCGGGTGGTATCGCAACGCCGGCCGGAGGTGCCGCCCCGGCCGGTGGTGCGGGCTCCTGGACGATGCCGAGTTCGATCAGGATGCGCGGGAAGTCGTCGCTGATCCACGATTCCTGCACCTGGCCGTCCGCCACCCGGTGCAGGTCCACGCCCTGCACCACGAAGGTGCGGCCGGTCGGCGGGATCCACATCAGCGGCCCGGTGTGCGTGCCGGTGGTGCGGAACCGCAGCGTCACGTGGTCCCCGTCGCCGAGCAACTGCTGGATCGTGCAGGTGAAGTCCGGGAAGGCCCGCTTCCAGAACTGCACGGCCATCCGGAACGCCTCGGGGCCGCGGGGCAGCGCCAGCCCCGCCGTGTGTACCTGGTAGTCCGGCGAGAAGACCTTGTCGGTGAAGCCCAGCTCGCCCTTGTTCAGTCCCTCTTCCGTGATGAAGCGGACCAGTTCCTGGTTGGATCTGGACACCTGCCACCCCCAAATGTCTGCTGTGTTCGGTAGGTCGGTAAGGCTGTGTTCGGTGCTCCGTGAGGTATGTGCTGGCTGGCGCGGCCACACGCCGCTAGTCCGGAGCGGAGAGGTCCGCCCACAGCCGGCGCTCCCGCGCCGACAGGCGGCCGGGCGGCGGCACGCGTTCCGGGTGTCCGGGCGCCGGACCGGCCAGCGGTCCGCGCGGTTCCGGCGCACCATGCCCGCCGATACCGCTCGTGCCGCCGCTACCGTGCGTACCGCCGCGACTGCCCGCGCTGCCGCGACTGCCCGCGTCGCCGTCCGTACCGGCGCGGCCGTCGCCGTCGCTACCGTCCGTACCGGCGCGGCCGTCGCCGTCGCTCGGGGGCGGCCAGTACGGCGCCAGGATCACCAGGTGCGGCGCGAGCCGGAAGAACTGGTCGGCCAGGCGACGGCCGACGCGTCGCAGCGCTCCGACCATTGTCCGTACCGCTCGTCGCATGGCGGCTCTCCTCCTCGTCGCCGATCCGGCCGTACCGGGATCGCCCGCCGGCCGGCCCGTGTCGTGCCCGGGTCGGCCGTGGGCCACCCGCCGCCGGTGGGCGGCGGGTGGCCCGGCCGGCAAGGTCGGCAAGGTCGGCTGCTCAGCCGGCCGCGGCGGGCTCGGTGGTCCGCTCCGCCGCGTCGATCGCCGCGAGCAGCTGCTGCCGGCTGGCGCCGGGCAGCTGGGGCGGCGGACCGCCGGCCAGCGCCCTGCCGATCCGCGCCCGGCTGTCGTCGTCGGCGTAGAGCGTGGCCGGCGGGCGGAGCATCATCATCACGTTCGCCACCCGGCGCCAGACTTCGGCGTCCCGGGTGGACGCGGCGACCGCCAGGCCGAACGTGACGATGCCGGCCGGTGGACGCTGCGGCGGGCGTCCGGCGGCGGCCGCCTCCCAGAGTGCGGCCCGGGCACGGTCGTTCGCCCGCGCCTCCTCCAGCCAGGGTCGCATCAGCCGACCGGTACGCCGGACGAACTCGCGGCTCTGCTCCTCGTCCACCTTCGGGTGCTCGGCGAGCAGGTCGGCGAGCTGGAAGGCGTGCGCGAACCCGAGCGAGATGCCGCGGCCGTACGCCGGGTTGGTGGTGCACACCGCGTCACCGACGCTGAACAGCCCGGCGGCCTGCGGTCCGTCGACCTCGGGAAGCCGGATCTCGTTGTCCAGGCCGCCCATCGCGTACACCGGGGAGATCGGCTCCGAATTCCCCGGCGCCACCCAGCCGGCCAGCAGCGGGGTGGCGCGGAGCGCCGCGGTGAAGGCCGCCGGTTCGCGCAGCCGCTTCAGCTCCGTGTCGTCCGGCAGTACGCCGAGCGAGATCGAGAACGTGCGGTTGTCGCCGAGGAACAGCACCGCGGTGTAGCTGTCCCAGGTGCCACCGGCGCCGAAACCCCGGTTCAGCGGTCCCGGCGGCCGGTCCGTGAGCATCCGGTAGTGCCGGGTGTAGTAGACGATCCGGGCGCTCTCGCTGTCCGTGGCCGGCGCGGGCAGCCCCAGCTCGGCGAGCCAGGTACCGATCGCCGAGCGCCGGCCGGTCGCGTCGACCACGATGTCGGCGCGCCGCACGTTGCCGTCGGCCAGGCGTACGCCGACCACCCGGTGCGGATCGTCCTCCGCGGCCAGCAGGCCGCGGACGGTGGCGCCGGTGCTCAGCGTGACACCCGGCCGGGACAGCGTGCGCTGGCGCAGCACCAGTTCGAAGGTGGACCTGCGGGTGACCACCATCCGCAGGTCGTCGTCCGCCGGCTGGCGCTGGAAGTTCTCCAGGGTGGGCGGCACGTGGTCGGCCAGGTTGATCTCCCGGCCGCCGGCCGCGAGCAGTCCCTGGTGTACGTCCGGCGCGCGGTCGCGCAGCAGGTTGCACAGCAGCGACGCGAACGCGTGCGAGTGCACGCTCTGCGGGACCGTCGGGCGCTGCCAGGCCGCGGCCTCGTCCACCGTGTCCGGCAGCGGGCCGGTGACCCGCTCCAGGAGTTCCACCTGGTGTCCCTGGTCGGCCAGCGCCAGCGCGGTCGCGAGGCCGACGACGCTGCTTCCCACGATGATGATTTTCATGATCTGACCACCGTTCCTCAGGCCGCGGCCGTCACAGGTTCCAGAACGCGTCGACGGCGTAGACGTCGTTGGGATAGGTCCAGAATTCGGCGATCTTGCCGTCCTCGATGCGGGCCACGTTCACGAACGGCATCTCCAGCACCTGCCCCTTGCGTTCGTACCGGGTGTGCAGCAGGGCGAAGGCGTGGTTGTCGCTGGCGCCGATCTCGCGCGTCTCCATGTGCAGCTTGCCGTCGGTCAGCTCGAACATCTTCTGCGCGAAGGCGGTCGAGTCGGCCAGGCCGTGATGCTCGCCGGAGAGCGGGTTGTTCCCGGGGTAGTGGTGGACGGCGTCCTCCTTCCAGTAGCTGCCCGCGGTCTGGACGTCGCCGACTCCGAACGCGGCGTACACCTTGCGCATCAGCTCGACGTTCGGGTGCTCGTTGATGTTGACCATGGTCGACTCCTTCATCGGTGGGCGGCGGAATCCGAGGCCAGGGCCGGCTCCCGGCGGGTACTGCGGACGGCGGACACGATCTGCTCGACGGACGGGGTGTACGCGTTCTCCAGGACCGGGCTGAACGGTGGCGGTGCGTGCGGCGCGGTGACCGTGCGGACCGGGCCGCGCAGCGACCCGAAGACCCTGTCGGCGGCGAGGGCGGCGATGTCCGCGGCGAAGCCGCACCGCGGGTTGGACTCGTCGACCACGACCAGGTGGCCGGTGCGCTCGACCGAGCCGAGGATGGTGTCCTCGTCCAACGGCGACAGCGTGCGCGGGTCGATCACCTCGCAGGACAGGCCCGAGTTGGCAAGTTCCTCGGCGGCCGTCAGCGCGTACTGCACCATCCGGCCGACCGCCACCACCGTGCAGTCGTCGCCCGGCCGGACCACCCGGGCCTGGCCCAGCGGGATCTCGTACGGCTCCTCCGGAACCTCGCCGGGCACGAAGTAGAGCATCTTGTGCTCGAAGAAGACCACCGGGTCGTCGTCCCGGATGGCGGCGATCATCAGGCCCTTGGCGTCCGCCGCGCTGGCCGGCGCCACCACCTTGAGCCCCGGGATGTGGGTGAACACCGAGTGCAGGGCCTGGGAGTGCTGGGCGCCCCGGCGCAGCCCGGTGCCCCACATGGCGCGCAGCACCAGCGGCACGCTGGCCTTGCCGCCCACCATGTACCGCAGCTTCGCGGCCTGGTTGAGGATCTGGTCGAAGCAGACGCCGGCGAAGTCGATGAAGAGCAGGTCGGTGACCGGGCGCAGCCCGGTGGCGGCGGCGCCGACGGCGGCGCCCACGAACGCGGCCTCGGTGATCGGGGTGTCCAGGACCTGATCCGGGAACTTCTCGTGCAGCCCCTGGGTGGGTCCCCACGCGTTGCCGAGCCGTCCCTCGCAACCGGTGCCGCCGATGTTGTCCTCGCCGAACACCAGCACCCGGGGGTCCCGGCGCATCTCCTGCTCCAGCGCCTCGCCCACCGCCTTCAGGTAGGTCAGCTGTCTGGCCATGGCGTCTCCTCAGTAGTTGACGTAGACGTCGGTCAGCAGGCTGTCGACGTCGGGATCTGGTGCGCTGCGGGCCGCCGCGACCGCCCGCTCCACGTCCTGCCGGACGCTTGCGTCGATCGCGGCGATCTGCGCCGCGTCGAGCTGCTGTTCCGCGGTGACCCGATCGAGGAAGAGCTGGATGCAGTCGTGTTCGGCGCGGATCCGGTCCACCTCGCCGGCGCCGCGGTAGGCCTGCTGGTCCCAGCCCTCCATGTGGCCGAAGAAGCGCTGCGCCCGGCACTCCAGCAGCGCCGGCCCGTGGCCGTCGCGGGCCCGCCGCACGGCGTCCGCCGCGGCGGCGCGGACCGCGAACACGTCGTACCCGTCGACCACCCGGGCCGGGATCCCCTGGGCGGTCGCCCGGGCCGCGACGTCCATCCCGCCCAGGTGGAAGGCGGTTCCGGTGGCCTGGGCGTAGCCGTTGTCCTCCACCACGAACACCACGGGCAGCCGCCAGACCGCGGCCAGGGTGAGGCTCTCGGCGAAGGCCCCCTGGTTCACCCCGCCGTCCCCGACGAACGCGACGGCCACCTGTCCGCTGCCGCGGACCTTCGCCGACAGGGCGGCGCCGAGGGCCAGCGGCACCCCGCCGGCGGCCACCCCGTTCGCCCCGAGCATGCCGCGGTCGAAGTCGGCGATGTGCATGGAGCCGCCCTTGCCGCCGCACAGCCCGCCGGCCTTGCCGTAGAGCTCCAGCATCATCGCCGTGATGTCGCAGCCCTTGGCGATCGCGTGACCGTGGCCCCGGTGGGTGCTCGCGATGTAGTCGTCCGGACGCAGTTGCGCGCAGACTCCGGCGGCGACCGCCTCCTGGCCCGCGTACAGGTGCACGGCGCCCGGGATCTCGCCCTTTGGAAACTCTTCGTGCACCCGTTCCTCGAACTCACGAATCGTCCGCAGGACGCGGTAGACCTCGGCGATCGACGGCTCGTGGCTACTCTTCGTGCTCGGTGGACTGGTCATCCGACGCTCCTCGGGTAGGCGAAATGGCATGTCCACTAATTGTTTTGGTGAATCGGGCCGCAGAAGTGGTGCGCGCATTCGTGACGACGCGTCAGAAAGGGATCCGTGGAGACTGGTCGGTAATTTATCCGCGCCGATCGCAGAACATACCTGCGAGCCAGGTCGGCGGCAAGGAGGCCGAATATGACTCTATGTGAAGGACGCGTTGCCTCCACTTGGTGCGGCTTCCCGGCAGATGAGATGAACGCTGCGTGAATCGGCAGCTCAGGTGGCTTGATTGAGATCTTGATAGGCTGACTGATGGGTCAGCCGACGATGATCATTGCAACGGTGAGTGGTGACGTCCCAAGGTGCTCGGGCTGAATTCCCGGCGGTGCGGGGAACGGTGTAGCGAGACTGTTGAGGCGCAAGCATGCACCCCTTTAGGTTGCCCTCCGAGATGCCCGATGTTACAGTCCCCAGTGTCGATGAGTAATCCCGTTAATTAAATGTCTGGCTAGCTGCGATGCGCGGTTGCGTCGATTGCGTGCTGGTCGCTGATGAGACAGGAGCACGACGGGTGCGGATCGAATGCGATGCCAGGGTTGGCTCGAGCGAGCAGCAGACCCGGCGCCGGGGGGCGCACGACATCACCCCGTCCGGCAGCGATCGGGCGCTGCGCGATCTCAGACGGGACCTGCATGATCGCGTCGGCTCGACGTTGTCCGGAATCAAGATCCAGCTTGAGCTGGCCATGCGCCTCATCGAACAGCGTCCGGACGAGGTGGCCAGGGTCATCAGGGAGCTGTACGACGAGGCGGCCGGACTGGTGACGTACATCCGTGGCATTGCGGCCGGTCGGGACCCGGACGAGGCCATGGCGCAGGGGCCGGCGGAGTCCGGCGGCTGGGCGACCCGGTTGCGGGCGATGCTGGTCCGGATGCGGCGGGCCTTCGGGGAACGCCTGGAGCTCGACTTCCACCTGGACGAGGGGCTGGAACACGTGCCGGCCGACGTGGGCTCGGCGGCATTCTGGATCATCCATGAGGCGATCATCAATGTGCTCAAGCACTCGCGTGCCGAGCACTGTTGGATCTCCGTTGCGCTGGTGGAGGACGAGGTGCGGGTCGTCGTCCGCGACGACGGAGTGGGCCTGGTCGGCGGAGGTGTGGGGTGCGGAAACGGCACGATCAACATGATTCAGCGCGCCTGGGAGCGCGGTGGGTGGTGCACGATCGGGCCGACCGAATCGCAGGGAATGCAGGTGTCGGCGGGGCTACCGGTCCGGTTGTACGGGGAGGAACCAGACTATGGACATCGAGCACAAAACGAAGCCGGGTGTGGTTGATGTACTGATCGCTGACGACCATCCGCTCTACCGATCCGGCGTCCGGGGTCTGCTTCAAACAACCGGGACATGTCGGGTGGTCGGCGAGGCCTCGAACGGTGCGGAGGCGCTGGCACTGATCGACCGCCTGCGGCCGGACGTGGTACTGATGGATGTCAACCTTCCCGGCATCAATGGTGTCGAGGCGACCAAAATGATCGTGCATCGCAATCGGGACATTGCGGTGATCATCGTCACCATGTTGGAGGATCGGGATACGTTTCTGTCGGCCATGCGGTCCGGAGCCCGGGGCTTCCTGCTCAAGGGCGCCGGCGCCGACGAATTGAAGCTGGCCATCGCCACCGTCCAGGCCGGCAGCGTGATTTTCGACTCGCGCGTCTCCGACTGGGTCGTCGAGCATTTGACCAAACCGCCGGCGCTGCAGGATCCCTTTCCCGAACTCACCGTCCGCGAACGAGCCGTGCTGGAGCTGGTCGCCGACGGCAAGGGCAACGCCGCGATCGCCCGCGATCTCGGGCTGAGCGTGAAAACTGTTCGCAATTACCTGTCGCGGATCTTCGCGAAGCTGCGTCTCGCCGACCGGACCGAGGCGGCCGTCCGGGCTCGCCGGGCCGGTCTCGGCCACTGACCCGGCCACCGTCCCAGATCCGGTCACCGCCTCAGAGACGGCAACCGCCTCAGAGACGGCAACCGCCTCAGAGACGGCAACCGCCTCAGAGACGGCAGCACCTTCCGGTCCGGCCACGCCCTCGGAGCACCGGTCCGCCAAGCCGCACGCCGTGGCGCCGACGCGCGCCACGGCGTGCTTGCGCGTCGCGCGTCGGCGCCACCGTGGCCAGGGACGACCGCCTGGTCCGGGCCATGCCCGTTCCCCACCGATCGGGGACCGCCGGCTCACGACGGTGGGAACGTTCCGGGCGAATCTGATCGGGCACCGTCGGCCGGCGCCGTGGCACCGGCGACGCCGCCCGCCGTACGGCGGGGTTCACGGCCCGGCACCGATCACACCCGGTTGGGGATGTCCATGCACAGATCACTCATCGTCGCGAAGATCGATCCAAGCGCGGAGCGCGAGGTCGCCGAGATCTGGGCCCGATCCGACGCCACCGAACTTCCCCGGCTGGCCGGGGTGCGGCATCGGTCGCTGTACCGGCTGGGCGATCTGTACGTCCACCTGCTGGAGACCGAGGACCGGGGTGCCGAGGCGATCGAGCGAGCCCGCCAACACCCCGAGTTCGGCCGGATCAGCACCCAACTCGATCCGTTCATCACGCCGTACCTGCGCACCTGGCGCTCGCCCCAGGACGCGCAGGCGCACCGCTTCTACACCTGGGAGCCGGAGCGGAACGGACCGGCGGAATGACCGTGACCAACGACCGGCCCGCCGCCCTCGCCCCGGCCGAGCCCTGGTCGCGCTGCCTGACCTGCGGCGCGCTGGTCTACCGGAAGAAGCTGGCCCGCAACCTGAACGTCTGCCCGGAGTGCGGGCGGCACCACCGGCTGACCGCGCCGGAGCGGATCGCGCAACTGGTGGACGAGGGCACCTTCGCGCCGCTCGGCGGACGGGCGCTGGCCGGCGACGTGCTCGGCTTCACCGACGCGCGCCCGTACGCCGAACGGCTCGCCGAGGCGCGCCGGCGGACCGGTCTGGACGACGCCGTCGTCTGCGGCGCCGCCCTGATCGGCGGCATGCCGGTCTGCCTCGCCGTCATGGACTTCCGGTTCATGGGCGGCAGCCTCGGTACGGCCGTCGGCGAACTCATCACCCGGGCCGCCGAGCGCGCGCTGGCCGACCGCTGCCCCCTGCTGATCGTGACCGCCTCGGGCGGCGCCCGGATGCAGGAGGGCGCGCTGTCGCTGATGCAGATGGCCAAGGTCAGCCAGGCGCTCGGCGCGCTGGGCGAGGCCGGGCTGCTCTCGGTGAGCCTGGTGACCGACCCCACCTACGGCGGCGTGGCGGCCTCCTTCGCCACCAACTGCGACATCGTGCTGGTGGAACAGGGCGCGCGGATGGGCTTCGCCGGTCCGCGGGTGATCGAGCAGACGATCCGGCAGAAGCTGCCGGCCGACTTCCAGACCGCCGACTTCCTGCTGGCCCGCGGGCAGGTCGACGCCGTACGGCACCGCCGGGATCTGCGCGAGTGGCTGCGCCGGCTGTTCCTGGCGACCCGCGCGGTCGCCGCCGCGCCGGCGCCGGCGCAGCCGGATCCGGTGGTCGCCGAGCCGCACCGGCTGGACACCGTGGACCCGTGGCAGGCCGTCACGGCGGCCCGGGACACCGCCCGGCCCACCCTGCTGGACTACCTGCGGGAGACCTTCGACGGCTTCGTCGAGCTGCGCGGCGACCGGCTCAGCGCCGACTGCCCGGCGGTGGTCGCCGGGTTCGCGATGCTGGACTGCCGGCCGGTCGCGGTGGTCGGTCACCAGAAGGGCCACCACACCAGGGAACTGGTCAGCAGGAACTTCGGCATGCCGCGGCCCGAGGGGTACCGCAAGGCGCTGCGGGTGATGAAACTGGCCGCCCGGCTCGGACTGCCGATCGTGACGGTCGTCGACACGCCGGGGGCGTACCCCGGTCGGGAGGCCGAGGAGAACGGCCAGTCGGCGGCCATCGCGGGAAACATCCTGGCGATGTTCGGGCTCGCCACCCCGGTGATCACGGTGATCACGGGGGAGGGCGGCAGCGGCGGGGCGCTCGCGCTCGCGGTCGCCGACCAGGTCCTGATCGCGGAGCGCGGCACCTATTCGGTGATCAGCCCCGAGGGTTGCTCGGCGATCCTCTGGGGCGACGCGGCGTGCGCCCCGGACGCGGCCCGCGCGCTCCGGATCACCGCCCGCGAACTGCTCGAACTGGGCATCGTCGACGGCGTGCTGCCCGAGCCGCCGGGCGGTGCCGCGGCGGACCCGACGGCGATGGCCAGTGGACTGCGGGTCGCGCTCGGGCACGCGTTGGCCCGACTGGACCGTACCGAGCCGGACGGGCTGCTGGCCCGGCGTCGTCGCCGGTTCCGCGCCTTCGGCGCCGACGGGTCCACCGACCTGGCACCGGCACCGACGGCGGACAAGGGGTGGTGGGAGTGACCGCGGAGCAGGATCCGACGGCGGACGGCTCGCTCGCCGAGCTGCGGCAGCAGGCGCGGAAGCTGGTGAACGACCTGCCCGGCCCGTTGCGCCGGGTCAGGGTACGGGCCGGCGCGGCCGTGATCGAGGTGGAGTGGCAGGAGCCGCGTGCCGGGGGGTACCCGGGGCGGGTCGAGGAGACGGTGCTGCTGCCCGTCCCGAACGGGTCCGCCGAGCCGCCGGCCGTGGCCGGTACGGTGCTCGGCTCCCCGATGGTCGGCACGTTCTACCGGGCCGCCGCCCCGACCGACGCGCCGTTCATCGAGGTCGGCGACCCGGTCGAGGAGGGACAGACGGTCGGCATCGTCGAGGCCATGAAGCTGTTCAACCCGATCGTCGCCGAGTGCGCCGGCACCGTGGCCGAGATTCTCGTCGGCAACGGCGAGCCGGTCCAGTTCGGCCAACCCATCCTGCGGCTGGCCTCCGGCGACGGTGCGCCGGCCGCCGATCCGGAGCGGTAGGTGGAGCAGATGTTCGGCAAGGTACTCGTCGCCAACCGCGGGGAGATCGCCCTGCGGATCGCCCGGACGCTGCGCGAGCTGGGCATCCGGTCGGTCGGGGTGTACTCCAGCGCGGACCGGGACGAGCGACTGCGGCGGCACTTCGACGAGTCGGTGCACATCGGACCGAGCGCGGTGGGGCGCAGCTATCAGAACGTGGCCGCGATCGTCGAGGCGGCCCTGCAGACCGGCTGCGACGCCGTGCACCCCGGCTACGGCTTCCTCTCCGAGGATCCGGACTTCGCCGAGGTCTGCGCCGAGGCCGGGCTGACCTTCGTGGGGCCGGACCCGCAGCAGATGGCCCGGCTGGGCGACAAGTCCTCGGCCCGGGCGCTGATGCGCTCGGCCGGGCTGCCGCTGCTGCCGGGCAGCGTGCAGCCGGTGGACTCGGTCGAGGCCGCCCGCGAGGTGGCGGCGCGGGCCGGCTACCCGGTGATCATCAAGGCGGTCGCGGGCGGCGGCGGCAAGGGCATGGCGGTGGTCCGCCGGCCCGAGGAGCTTGACGAGAGTTTCCCGCACGCCCGCGCCGCGGCCCGGTCGGTCTTCGGGGACGACCGGGTCTACCTGGAGCGGTATCTCGAACAGGCTCGGCACGTCGAGGTGCAGATCCTCTGCGACGGCCGGGGCAACGGCGTGCACCTGGGCACCCGGGACTGCTCGGTGCAGCGCCGGCACCAGAAGCTGATCGAGGAGGGGCCGGCGCCGGCACTGTCGGCCGAGACCCTGGCCGCGATCACGTCGGCCTCGGTCCGGGCCGCGCTGGAGGTCGGCTACACCGGCGTCGGCACGCTGGAGTTTCTCGTGGACGCCGACGAGAGCTTCTACTTCATGGAGATCAACACTCGGATCCAGGTCGAACACCCGGTCACCGAGATGATCACCGGGGTGGATCTCATCCGGGAACAGTTGCTGGTCGCCGCGGGTCTGACCGTGCAGTTGCGCCAGGCCGAGATCGTGCCGCGCGGCGTCTCGGTCGAATGCCGGGTCAACGGCGAGGACCCGGACCGGGACTTCATCCCCACCCCCGGCCGGCTCGTGGTGTTCCAGCCGCCGGGCGGCCCGTTCACCCGGGTGGACACGCACGCCTACCCCGGGTACGAACTCGGCCCGCACTACGACTCCCTCCTGGCGAAGGTCGTGGTCTGGGCGCCCGACCGGGAGCAGGCGCTGGACCGGATGGACCGGGCGCTGGCCGAGTTCGACATCGAGGGGCCGGGGGTGCGCACCACCATCCCGTTCCTCCGCCGGGTCATCGCCGATCCGCAGTTCCGCAAGGCGGAGCACAGCACCCAACTGGTGGACCGGATCCGGCAGGACGACCGGCTCCGTACCGCCGGGACCGGACAACCGGCCGCGGACCGCAACCGGCCCGCGGCCGCGCCTGGACGAAAAGGAGAGAACCAGTGAAGACCAGAGAGTTCGGCGGGCACGCCGACCTGCCGGCCGAGTTGGACGACATCCTGGTACGGGCCGCGGGCGTGGATCCGGCGGCGCTCACCGCGCCCGGCGACCAGACCCTCCAGGAACTCGGCATGGAGTCGCTGGCCGCGATGGAACTGCAGGCGGTGGTGAAGTCCCGGCTGGGCGTCCAACTGCCGGACGAGCTGCTGGAGCTGACGGTTCCGCAGCTGACCGCCATGGTCCGCGCCCAACTGCCGGCGGGTGGGTGAGATGCCCGGGCACACCGAGCAGAGCGTCTTCATCGACGCCCCCTTCGAACTGGTCTGGCGGATGACCAACGACGTGCCGAACTGGCCGCGGCTGTACACCGAGTACGCCTCGGCGGAGGTGCTCGAACGCGACGGCGACAGCGTCACGTTCCGGCTGACCATGCATCCCGACGAGAACGGGGTGGTCTGGAGCTGGGTGAGCCGGCGCGTCATGGACCTGCCGGGGCGGTCCGTGCGGGCGCACCGGGTGGAGACCGGGCCGTTCGAGTTCATGCACATCTACTGGACCTACCGGGAGGAGGCCGGCGGTACCCGGATGACCTGGGTCCAGAACTTCCAGATGAAGCCCACCGCGCCGGTCGACGACGCCGCGATGACCGAGCGGATCAACACCAACTCGAAGTTGCAAATGAAGATCATCAAGGACCGGATCGAGACCGCCGCTCGCGCCGGCGTCTGACCCGATCGGTCCGTCGGTCGGGCCGGGGCACCGGCCGTCGAGACGAGGAGATTTCGAGCATGAGCACCGTCACTTCCAAGGTGATCGCCTGGAGCGAGCAGCCACCCAACACCCGCCGGGGGGCGGAGATCCGCGTCGTGCTCGGCCCGGCAACCGTCGGCAGCACCTCCGGATTCCTCGGCGTGGCCACGCTGCAACCCGGCGAGGCCATCGCGGAGCACTACCACCCGTACAGCGAGGAGTTCCTCTACGTCGTCTCGGGCAGCCTGGTGGTCGACATCGACGACGAGCCGGTCCGGGTCGACGCCCGGCACGGGCTGCTCGTGCCGGCGAACGTGCGGCACCGGCTGCGCAACACCGGCGACGTGGAGGCCCAGGCGATCTTCCACCTCGGCCCGCTCGCACCGCGACCCGACCTGGGACACGTGGACACCGAGACGGCCAGCGAGGCGGCCGAGTTCGCGGCGGCGCAGGCATGAGCGAGCGCAGCGGGCGCCGCGGGCCGGCCGCCCGCCGTACGGCCGCCCGCCGTACGGTCGTCACCGGCGTCGGGGTGGTGGCGCCCGGCGGGCTGAACCGCAAGGCCTTCTGGTCGCTGCTGACCGACGGCCGCACGGCGACCCGCTGGGCCACCCGGTACGACCCGTCGTACTTCCGGTCCCAGGTGGCCGCCGAGTGCGACTTCGATCCCGCCGAGGCCGGCCTGTCGGCACGGGACATCCGCCGCTGCGACAGGTACATCCAGTTCGCCCTGGTGGCCGCCGCCGAGGCGGTCGCCGACAGCGGGCTCGACCTGGCCAACGAGCGGTTGGACCGGGTCGGCGCGGTGCTCGGCACCGCGGTCGGTGGCACGACGGCCCTGGAACAGGAGTACGTCGTGGTCAGCGACCACGGCCACGACTGGCTTGTCGACGAGGCGTACGCCAGCCCGTTCCTCTACCAGGCGCTCGTGCCCAGCAGCCTGGCCGCGGAGGTGGCGATCCGGTACGGCGCGCACGGGCCGGTGCAGGTGGTCTCCACCGGCTGCACCTCGGGCATCGACGCGATCGGCTACGCGCACCAACTGGTGCAGGACGGCGAGGCGGACGTGGTGATCACCGGGGCGTCGGACTCCCCGCTGTCGCCGGTGACCGCCGCGTCGTTCGACGCCATCCGCGCCACCACGCCGGACAACGACGACCCGGCGCGGGCGTCCCGGCCGTTCGACCGGGACCGCCAGGGGTTCGTGCTCGGCGAGGGCGGCGCGGTCCTGGTGCTGGAGGAACTCGGGCACGCGCTGGCCCGCGGCGCGCCGATCTACTGCGAGGTGACCGGGTACGCCTCGCGCAGCAACGGGTTCCACATGACCGGCCTGCGCCCGGACGGCCTGGAGATGTCGGTGGCCATCGACGACGCGATGGCCCAGGCGCGGCTCAACCCGCAGGACCTGTCCTACATCTGCGCACACGGCTCCGGGACCAAGCAGAACGACCGGCACGAGACGGCCGCGTTCAAGCGGTCCCTCGGCCCGTCGGCCTACCGCGTCCCGATCAGCTCCATCAAGTCGATGATCGGGCACTCGCTGGGCGCCATCGGGGCCATCGAGATGGCCGCCTGTGCGCTGGCGATCGACGCCGGCGCCATCCCGCCGACGGCGAACTGGGCCAACCGCGACCCGGAGTGCGACCTGGACTACACGCCCAACGTCGCGCGGGAACTTCCGGTCGGCACGGCGCTCTCGGTGGGCAGCGGGTTCGGCGGGTTCCAGTCCGCCATGATCTTCTCGAAGGTCGGGGAGGTCGGCTCGTGACCCCGCGGGTCGTGATCACCGGCATCGGCCTGGTGGCGCCCAGCGGCACCACCACGGCGGAGCACTGGCACACGGTGACCTCGGCGCAGAACCGGATCGGCCCGATCAGCCTGTTCGACGCCTCCGGCTATCCGACCACGCTGGCCGGCGAGGTCCGCGGGTTCGACATCGAGGCTCGGGTGCCGGGGCGGCTCGCGGTGCAGACCGACAGGTGGACCTGGATGAGCTTCGTCGCGGCCGAACAGGCCCTGTCCGACGCCGGGTTCGATCCCGCCACCGAGGATCCGTACGCGTTCTCGGTGGTGATGGCCAGTTCCTCCGGCGGCAACCAGTTCGGCCAGCGGGAACTGGCCCGGCTCTGGGGCCAGCCCGGCCGCAAGGTCGGGGCGTACCAGTCGATCGCCTGGTTCTACGCCGCCACCGTGGGCCAACTGTCCATCCGGCACCAGGCCAAGGGGCCGAGCAGCGTGCTCGTCGCCGAGGGCGCCGGCGGGTTGGACACCCTCGGGTACGCCGCCCGGCTGATCCGGCGCGGGGTCTCGGTGGCGCTGTGCGGCGGGCTGGAGGCGCCGCTCAGCCCGTACGCGCTGGCCTGCCAGTTGCGCAGCGGCCGGCTCAGCGGCGCGGACGACCCGCGGCGGGCGTACCTGCCGTTCGACGCGGCGGCCAGCGGGTACGTGCCGGGCGAGGGCGGGGCGGTGCTCGTCCTGGAGGAACTGGAGCATGCGCGGGCCCGCGGCGCGCCGATCTACGCGGAGCTGGCAGGCTGGGCGTCCACCCACGACGGCGTGTACGCGGGACGGGCCGTGGACGCCTCCGGGCACTGGTACGCCGAGGCGCTCCGGCTGGCCACGGAACGCGCGGGCGTCGCACCGCCGGACGTGGACGTGCTGATCCCGGACGCGCTCGGCGTGCCCGAGTACGACCGGGCCGAGGCCGCCGCCGTGCGCACGGTGTTCGGCACCGGTACGCCGGTGACCAGCAGCAAGGCGCTGACCGGACGGATGTACCAGGGCGGGGCGGCGCTCGACGTCGCGACCGCGCTGCTGGCGATGCGGCAGCAGACCCTGCCGGCCAGCGCCGGCACGGCCGAGCCGGCGCCCGGCTGCGAACTCGACTTCGTGGCGGCCAACCGGCCGGCGCGGGTGGACACCGCGGTCGTCGGCGCCCGCGGCTTCGACGGCTACAACACCTCGGTCGTGCTGCGCCGGTTCGCCGACACCGACACCGACACCGACACCGGCACCGACATCGGCGCCGGCAGCGACGTCGATGCCGGCACCGACAGCGACGTCGGTGCCGGCGCCGGCGCGACCGGGGCGGAGAGGACGGCGACATGAGCGGGGGCAGCACGGAGACGGCCACCGGTAGGGCCCGGGTGGTCTTCCTGATCCGGGTCGACCAGGACCGCGCCGAGGAGTTCCGGCACGCGTACGAGAAGGTCCGGTACGCCGTGGCGGAGGGGGTGCCGGGTCACCTCGTCGACCAGGTCTGCCGGTCGGCGACGGACCCGCAGCAGTGGTTGATCACGAGTGAGTGGGCCAGCCTCGAACACTTCGAGGCGTGGGAGCGCAGTCCGGACCACCGGGAACTGGTCCGGCCGATGCGCGAGTGCATGACCGAGGCGAGGTCGCTGCGTTTCGTCGTCGAGATGCAGACCACCGGCCGCAGGAGCGAGGAAATCCGAGGGGAATCGACGTGAACACGCTGACGGTGCTCAGCGTCTGGGTGCTGACCGCGGCCGGCATCCAGCTGGGCACGCTCTGGATCATGAAGCTGTCAATCCTGCCCATGCTCAACACGCTGCCCTACGACCGGTACGTGACGGTCTGCCAGCTCATCGACATGCACGTGTTCCACCCGATCGCGGTGTGGAGCGGGGTGCTGGCGGCCGGCCTGGGCGTCTGGGCCGCGGTGCTGTCCGGCAGCGCGCTGGTGAGCACGTTCTTCGTGATCGGCTCCGTGGGAATGGTGGTGGTCGGGATCGCCTCCGAGGGCTTCAACCGGCCCATCTGGCGCCAGATCGAGCAGTGGAGCCCGCGCCGGGTGGCGGAGCGGTGGAACCGCAAGCGGTACCACTGGCACATCGCGCACCAGGTCCGCACCTACGCCGCCATCACCGCGGTCGCCGCGTACGTGGTGGCCCTGCTGGCCCAGGCCTGACCGGAGGGAGCTGGCGATGAAGCTGGTCGTGATCGGCGCCGGTGGGCGCACCGGGCGTCTGGTGATCGAGCGGGCCGTCGCGGACGGGCACCGGGTCACCGGGGTCGCCCGCCGGCCCGCCTCGGTCGGCCTGACCGACCCGGAACTGAACATCGTCCGGGGTGACGTGCTGGAGCCGGACTCCCTGGTCGACCCGCTGGCCGCGGCGGACGCGGTCTGCTACCTGGTCGGCGTGCCCGGCAGGTCGACCTCGGTCACCCGGTCGGTGGGGATGGCGAACCTGACCGGGGCGATGGTGGCCAGCGGGGTGCGCCGGGTCTTCGCGGTCTCCCCGACGGCGATCGACGTCTCCCGGGAGGCGCCGCTGCTGCGCCGGGCGACGGTGAAGTTCCTGATCGACAAGCGCAACCGCAACCCGTTCCTGGAGTACGAGCGGGTCGAGGACGAGATGCGGCACGGCGGTGTCGAGTGGACGGCGATCCGGGTGGCCCGGCTCACCGATGCGCCCGCCACCTTCCGGTACCGCGCCCGGCTGGGCAACCACATCCGCGACGAGCGCCCGCTGTCCCGGGCGGACCTCGCCGACTACCTGCTCACGCACCTGGGCGACGAGTCGATCCGCAACGCCGTGGTCACGGTGAGCGGCCCCTGACCGACGCCGGACGGGGAACGCCCCGGCGGGCCGCGACCCGCCGGGGCGTTCCCCGTTGCCGTGCGCGGGCGCGGCGCGGCCGCCGAAACGCGGTGGATCCCGCGGACGTGGTGGATCCCGCGGACACGGCAGAACCCGCGGACACGGCGGATCGCGCGGACGAGCGGATCCGCGGACGCGGCGGAACCCGCGGACACAATGGATCCCCCGGGCACGGCGGATCCCCCGGGGCGGCCCGATCGGGCCGTGATCCCCGGGGACCGCCGGCGGGTGCCCGGCTCAGCCGGGCAGTTCGTCGCGGAGCAGCTTCACCTGGTCCAACCCGCTGGAGCAGGGCGCCAGCACCAGCTCGTCGCAGCCGGCCGCCGCGAACTCGGCCACCGACCGGCGCAGCGCCGCCGCGCCGATCGCGCTCGCGGCGACCACCGACCGGGCGTACCCGGGCGCGAAGCCGTAGTAGTCGTTCAGGTAGCCGCCGGCCAGCGCCTCGGCATCGTCGCCGAGGCTGAAGTACAGCAGCGCGAGCAGCCGGGGCCGGCCGGGCCGGCCGGTCTCCCGCCATCCGGCGGTGACGGCCGCGGCGCCCTGCCGGAACATGCCCGGCCCGCCGCTGCCGCTGATCCAGCCGGTGCCGTGCGCCGCCACCCGGCGCAGCGCGGCCGGCGAGTGGCCGCCGAGGACGAGCGGCGGACCGCCCGGGGTGGTCGGCGCCGGGCCGACGCCGCCGGCGAACCCCCGGCGTTCCCCGCCCCACAGCCGCCGCAGCTCGGCGAGCTGCTCGTCGAAGCGCCGGCCGCGGTGCGCGTGGTCGGCGCCGGCGGCCCGGAAGTCGTCCGGCCGGGCGCCGACCGCGGCGCCCACGGTGAGCCGCCCACCGGAGAGCCGGTCCACCGTGGCGAGCTGCTTGGCCAGCAGCGCCGTGTTGGTGTGCAGCGGCGCGATCAGGATCGCGGTGAGCAGCCGTACCTGTTCGGTCACGGCGGCCGCCGCGGCCAGCGTGGTCAGGCTCTCGTGGTTGTCGTAGACCAGGCGGTCGAGGGTGGCCAGCGTCGAGAAGCCGGCCCGCTCTCCCTCGACCGCCCAGGCGAGCAGGTCCCGGCCGGGGGTTGCCCGGACCGCGTTCGGCAGCGCGAGTGCGATGTCCACGGCCCCGCCCTCACACCTGCGTCAGCGGCTGGTCGTGCCGCCGGGACAGCACGCACTCCAGGCCGTTGCGCTGGAAGAACGCCCGGGCACCGGCGGGCGAGCGCATGTCCCGCGGCTCGGCCAGGTGCTCCTCCAGCCGCTCCTCGAACGCCCGGACCGCCGGCTGCCGGCCCATGTGGGCCGCCACCAGCGGCAGCGGCCCCTCGACCTCCATCACCCGCACCGCCAGCTCCCGACCGACGAAGGCCATCGTGCCGAGCAGCCGGCCGACCACCTCGCCGTCGGCGTTCCGTACGTCGAACTCGGGCCGGCCGCTGACCCGGAACAGCTCCTTGACCGCCTCCTCGCTGCCCGGCTTCAGCGGGTAGAACAGGGCGTGCCACTGGCTCATCTCGACCAACTCCTTCACTGGCTGGCGGTGACGCCGCCGTCGACGAACAACACCTGCCCGGTGATGAACCGGGCCGGCGGGGAAACCAGGTAGAGCACCGCGCTGGCCACCTCCTCGGGCTCGGCGAACCGGCCCAACGGGATGCGTTGCCGCACCATCGCCACGAACGCGGGGTCCTGGGCGGCCGACTCGACGAACTCGGTGGCCACGAAGCCCGGTGCCACCCCGTTGACAGTGATGCCGTGCCGGCCCCACTCGGTCGCGAGCTGCCGGATCAGCAGGTTCAGGCCGGCCTTGCTGGCGCCGTACGCGGTGAAGCCGCGCTTGACGCCCAGCGCCGAGCGGACCGAGGACAGGTGCACCAGCCGCCCCGGCTCGCCGGCCTCGATCAGCCGCCGGCCCACCTCCTGCGACAGCAGGAAGGCGCCGGTGAGGTTGGTCTGCACCACCTCCTGCCAGACCCGCTCGGGAAACGTCTCGGCCGGTACGGTGTCCAGCCGGCTGGCGCAGTTGACCAGCACGTCCACGCCGTTCAGCGCCGACCAGGTCTCGGCGACGCCGTGCCGGATGCTCTCCGCCGAGGCCACGTCCAGGGCCAGCCCGACGGTGTCGACGCCGTACCGGCGCAGCCGGTCGGCCAGCTCGCCCGCCTTGTCCGGCGACCGGCCGGCCACCGCCACCGCCGCGCCCTGGGCGGCCAACTGCGCGCAGATCTCCCCGCCCAGCCCGCCGTACCCGCCGACGACCAGGGCACGCCGCCCGACCAGGGCACGCTGCCCGGCCTGCGGACCCGTCGCCCCGGTCACGCCGCCGCCGTCCGGTCCAGCCCGAACAGCGTCCGGGCGGTCGCGGACCGGATCCGCCCGCGCTGCCCGGCGTCGCCGGTCACGCCGTCCACCATGGACAGCGCCGCCTCCAGCGGGGTGGCCAGCGGCGGCGAGTCGGTGCCGAACATCAGCCGGTCCGGCCCGAACACCTGGAGCGCGGCGGACAGCGCGAGCGGGCTGGGCGTGGCGGTGTCCACCCAGATCCGGCGGACCGCCTCGCTCATCGGTCGGGCCGGCGTACCCTCGACCGCCCGGGGCGGATCCCCGGGCGCGCCCCGCCGCTGCGCCAGTTCCAGCTTCTCCACCAGCAGCGGCAGCGCGCCCCCGGCGTTGGCGGCGATCAGCTTGAGTTCCGGATACCGGTCCAACCACCCGGCGAACAGGATCGCGGCCACCCCGGCGGTCACGTCGCAGGGCCGGGCCACGTGCTCGACCAGGCCGATCCGGCCGCGCATGGCCGCCGCGCCGACCGGCTCGGCCGGCGGGTGCAGCAGGATCGGGCAGCCGGTCTCCGCGGCCAGCGCGAAGACGCCCTCGGCCCGCGGCGAGTCCAGGTACTCGCCGCGCACGCTGGTGTTCACGATCAGCCCGACGAACTCCTCCTGGGCCAGCCGCTTGGCCACCCGGTGCAGCGAGTCGTCGGTGGCGTACGGGTTGACGTAGGCGTATGCCCGCAGGTGCCGGTGGTGTGCCCGGACCGTCTCGGCCACCCACTCGTGGAAGGCGTCGATCCGGTCCGCCGACTGGGCGTAGTTGTCCAGCCCCGGCACCGGAACCATGGTGCCCACCCCGACCGGGCTGCCCACGATGGTCAGCTCGATGCCCAGCGACGCCTTCCGGCTGATCATGCCCTCGACGTCGCCCAGGCTGGCCGGCATCGGGAAGCGCGCGAGCAGCTCCGGCGGGGTGATGTGTCCGTGGATGTCGATCGTCATGGTCGGCCGCCCGGTCAGGCCCGCGGCGGGCCGAGGACCTTGCCGCCGAACCGTTCCACGGAGGCGATCACCTCGCCGAAGTCCGGGAAGTCGGCCGGGTTGAACTCGGGGACCTCCGGCCGCTCGGCCGGCTTGCCGGTCTCGAAGAACCAGCCGTCGAACCCGCCGGGCGTGCCCAGCACCAGCCAGCGGGCCTGGTCGGACTCCACCTTGTAGGAGTGCGGCAGGCCGCGCGGGGCGAAGACCGTGCTGCCCACGCCCGGCCGGTACAGCACGCCGTCGATCTCGATGCTCAGCTCCCCGTCGAGCACGACGAACGTCTCGTCCTCGCGGCTGTGCACGTGCACCGGCGAGGCGTACCCGCGGTTGGAGGTCTGTTCGGCCAGCCAGAACGCGTTGTCGGTGTCCGCGCTGGTGGCCCTGAACACCATCAGCGCGCCCATGTGCCAGATCGCCCGGCAGTCCTGCGGCTCGTGCAGAAACGGCTTCATCCCAATCATCTGCTCTCCCTGGGTCGGATGGTCCGCAGCGGAGTGTGCGCCGCGGCCCGTCCCGTCCACAGGGGTTGCCGGTCCGCCGGCGGCGGGGATCCTGTCCCACCCGGCGGACCGGCCCGCCGGTCGGCGCCCGGATCCCGACGGGACGGGACCGCCGACCCACGACGGCGGGACCGGCGGCCGGCAGGCTTGCCGTGCCGGTGGTCGGGACGCGAGCTGGGGGTGCGGCATGCAACGGGTGGGCTTTGTGGGGCTCGGCGTGATGGGTTCCGGGATGGCGGCCCGGCTGCTGGCGGCGGGGCTGGCGGTGACGGTGTACAACCGCACCGCCGGCCGCGCCGACGGGTTGGCCGCCGCGGGCGCCACGGTCTGCCGTACCCCGGCCGAGGCCGCCGCCGGCGCGGACCTGGTGCTGATCAGCGTCGCCACCGCGGACGCGGTGCGGGAGGTGCTCCGCGGCGACGCCGGGGTGCTGGCCGGCGCGGCGCCGGGGGCGGTGATCGCCGACCTGAGCACCGTCTCCCCGGACGAGGCCCGCGAGCTGGCCGGGCTGGTCGAGGCCGCCGGAGCGCGAGCGCTGGACGCCCGGGTGCTCGGCAACGCCCGGCACGCCCGCTCCGGCGAACTGCGCTTCATGGTCGGCGGCGCGGCGGCCGACGTGGACGCCGCCCGGCCGGTGTTCGAACTGCTCGGCAAGGAGACCGTGCACCTCGGCGGGCTGGGCACCGGCGCGGCGGCGAAGGTGGCGATGAACCTGCTGATGGGCGTCCAGCTCCAGTCCCTCGCCGAGGCCGTGGTCTTCGGCGAGCGGGCCGGCCTGGACCGGGACCAGTTGATCGGGATGATCGCCGCGAGCGGCTACAGCTCGCCGGTGATGCGCTTCAAGAGCGGCGTGATGGCGCGCCGGGACTTCCAGCGGGCGGACTTCCGGCTCGTGCTGATGCGCAAGGACCTGGGCCTGGCGCTCGCCGACGCCGGGCGGACCGGGGTGCCGATGCCGGCCACCGCGGCGGCCCACGAGGTGCTGTCCGGCGCCGTCGCGGCCGGTCTCGGCGAGCGTGACTGCGCCGCCGTGCTGGAACACCTGGAACGGATGGCCGCCCCGGCGCCGGAGTGACCTTACGGATCCGCGGCACGCCGGGCGCAGCGGGCCGCGCCGGGTACCCGGATGTCGTTCAATGATGTCGGACGATGCGTGAGCGAAGCGGGAGGGGCGGGATGGACACCAGCCAGCAGGTCACCGAACTCGTCGGCCGGTGGGCCGACGCGGTGCTGGCCAGCGACGCGGAGGCCCTCGCCGGGCTGTCGACCGAGGACTTCACCATCGTCGGGCCGCTGGGCTTCGTCCTGGACCGGGAACGCTGGCTGGGGTCCTACGCCGGCGGCGGGCTGGTCACCCACCAACTGCACACCAAGGACCTGCGGGTACGCGGGTACGGCGACACGGCGGTGGCCATCGGCGAGCACACGCAGCGCATCGAGTTCCAGGCGCGACCCTCCGGCGGCGACTTCCGGGTCACCCACATCGCGGTGCGCCGCGCCGACCGGTGGCTGCTGGCCGGGCAGCACTTCTGCCAGATCGCCCCGCCGCCCGGCGCCGGGCGCTGAGCCGCCGGGGGCGGGGGTGCGGCTCGCGGTGTTCGGCGGCACGGGCGGTACCGGACGCCGCCTGATCGACCAGGCGATCGAGGCCGGCCACGAGGTGACGGCGCTGGCCCGGGACCCCTCCGCGCTGGGGCAGGCGGCCGGGGGGCTCACCGTCGTACCGGGCGACGTGCTCGACCCGGACGACGTCCGGCGGGCGGTGCACGGTGCCGACGCGGTCGCCTCGGCGCTGGGCATCGGCATGCACCGGCACGCCACCACGGTGTACTCGCAGGGCACCGGCAACGTCCAGCGGGCGATGCGGGCCGAGGGCGTCCGGCGGCTGCTGGTGGTCTCCACCTCGTCGCTGCGGCCGCCCGAGCGCGGCCACCCCGCCGAATGGCTGGTCGGCCGGCTGCTGCACCGGATCCTCGCCCGGCCGTACGCGGACATGCGGGCCATGGAGCGGGGCGTGCGGGAGGCCGACGACCTCGACTGGACGCTGGTGCGCGCCGCGCGCCTCACCAACGGTCCGCGCACCCGGCGCTACCGGGTCGCGTACGACGCCGGGCTGCCGGGTTGCTGGTCGATCTCCCGCGCCGACCTGGCGCACTACCTGCTGACCCGGTCCACGGCCGGCGACACCCATCGGCGGGTTGCCGAAATCGCGTACTGACGTCGCAACGGAGGCGAAATGAAGGCACAGCGGGTGTACGCGCTCAACCGCGGCGCGTCGGAGTTCTTCGACATCCGGGAGGTCGAGCTGCCGGAGCCGGCGGCCGGGCAGGCCCGGGTGCGGGTCGAGGCCGCGGGCGTCTCGTACGGGGATCTGCTGCTGCAACGCGGCGTCATCCCCGGCGGCCCGAAGCCGCCGTTCGTGCCCGGCTTCGACCTGGTCGGCGTCGTCGAGTCGGTCGGGCCGGGCGTGGTCGGCCTGGCCGCGGGAGACCGGGTGGCCGCGCTGGTACGGGAGGGCGGCTACAGCACCGCGCTGAACGTGCCGGCCGAGCGGCTGGTGCCGGTGCCGGACGGGGTGGACCCGACGCAGGCCGCGGCGGTCACCCTCAACTACTTCATCGCCCACCAGATGCTGCACCGGGTCGCCGACGTGCGCGGCGGGCACCGGATCCTGGTGCACGGCGCCTCCGGCGGCGTCGGCCTGGCGTTCCTGCAACTGGCCGGGCTGATCGGCGACGTCACCGTCTGGGGTACGGCGTCCGCCGGCAACGCCGACCTGCTGCGCGCCGCGGGCGCCAGCCCGATCGACTACCGCGGCGAGGACTTCGTCGCGGTGGTGAAGGCCGCCGGTGCGAACCTGCGGGCGGTGTTCGACCCGATGGGCGGCACCCACTTCTGGCGCTCGTACTCGGTGCTCGGTCGCGGCGGCTACCTCGTCGGGTACGGCCAGAGCAAGGCGCTGCGGGACGGCAGGCGGGACATGCGGGTGGGTGCGCTCGGCTTCCTCGGCGGCATCATCGCGCCCAAGCTGCTGCCGGACGGCCGGCAGACGGTGTTCTACAACGCGTGGGCGCTGGAGAGGTCGCAGCCGGCTGCCTACCGGGAGGACCTGGCGCAGGTGCTGCGGCTGCTGGCGGAGGGCCGGATCGCGCCGCGGGCCGTGACCGCGCTGCCGCTGGCCGAGGCGGAGCGGGTGGTCCGCGAACTGGCGGCGCCGGCCGGTGCCTCGGGCGGGAAGTTCGTGTTGACCGGCCGGGGCTGAGCGGTTGCGAGCGGCGTCCGCGCCGCGTCCGCCGGCACCGGTATGGTGTCCCGGTGGGACCCGGGATGGGCGTCGTCCGACGGACCGGCGGCGGCGACTCCCGGCTCCGTCCATCGCCCGCTGATCTGCTGCTGGGCGCGGGGCTGGCGCTGCTGCTGGTGCTCGGCACGCTGCTGGTGACCGTCCTGCAGGGGCACCGCTTCCGCGACCTGGACCTGATCGGCGGCGCGCTGGTGGTGCTGGCCGCCCTGGTCACGATGGCGTTGCGCCGGGCCGCGCCGATCGTCGCGCTGGCCGGCGCGATCGTCGTGGTCAACACGTACCTGCTGCTCAACTACCCGTACGGCCCCATCGAGCTGTGCGTCGTGATCGCGATGTTCGAGGCCGCCCGCCGGCTGCGGACCCGGGTCTCGCTGCTGGTCTGCGGCATCGCGGCCGTGCTCGCCTCGGGGACCGCCTTCATCCGGCTCGCCTCGGACACCACCGAGCCGCAGTGGCTGGCGCTGGCCTGGACGAGCTGGCTGATCGTGCCCTGGTCGCTGGGCTCGCTGGCGCACGTGGTGGCGGCCGGCCGGGACCGGGCGCGCCGGGAGCTGGTGGCGCGGGCCGCCCTGGAGGAGCGGATGCGGATCGCCGGTGACGTGCACGACGTCGCCGGGCACGGCTTCGCCCTGGTAGCGATGCAGGCCGGGGTGGCGCTGCTGGTGTTCCAGGAGCAGCCCGCGCAGGCGCGCCGCGCCCTGGAGGCGATCCAGGCGGCCAGCACCCGGTCGCTGAGCGAGCTGCGCAGCATGCTCAACGTGTTCCACGGTGGCGACGACGACCCGGGCCGGCCGGCGGGTGCCGGCGCCGCGCCGCCCACCGGTGCCGCACCGCCCACCGGCGCCGCGCCGCCCACCGGTGCCGCACCGCCCACCGGTGCCGCGCTGCCGGCCGGTGCCGCGCCGCCGGCCGGTGCCGCGCCGCCGGCCGGTGCCGCGCTGCGGCCGGTGACCGAGCCGGCCGGCGAGGCCGGCCTGACCGGCCTGCTGGAACTTGTCGACCAGGTCCGGGCCGGTGGCCTGCCGGTCGAGCTGGACCTGTGCCTGGGCGCCAGCCTGCCCGAGGAGGTGGACCTGGTGGCCTACCGCGTCGCGCAGGAGTCGCTCACCAACGTGCTGCGGCACGCGGGCCCGACCCGGGCCTGGGTACGCGTCGACGACAGCGGCGACGACCTGCTCGTCGAGGTGTCGGACGACGGTCGGGGCCGCGGCACCGGCCCGCCGCGGGAGGGCCGCGGGCTCGCCGGCATGCGCCGGCGGGTGGAGGCGATCGGTGGACGGTTCGAGGTGCAGGGTGGCGAGGACGGATTCCGGGTACGGGCCCGGATGCCGCTGACGGGGGTGTGCGCGTGATCCGGGTGGTGCTGGCCGACGACCACGAACTGGTGCGGATGGGACTGCGCACGCTTGTCGACCGCGAGGACGACATGCAGGTGGTCGGGGAGGCGCAGAGCGGTCAGGACGCGCTGGAGCTGATGCGCCGGGAACGGCCGGACATCCTGCTGCTGGACGTCCGGATGCCGGGCATGGACGGTCTGGAGACGCTGCGGCGGATGCACGCCGACCCCGTCCTCGCGGACATCCGGGTCATCGTGGTCACCACGTTCGAGATCGACCAGTACGTCTTCGAGGCGCTCCAGGCCGGCGCGAGCGGGTTCATCCTCAAGGACACCGCCCCGGACGAGCTGGTCCGGGCGGTCCGGGTGGTGGCCGCCGGCGAGGCGCTGCTGTCGCCGTCGGTGACCCGGCGGGTGGTGTCGCTGTTCGCCCAGCACGCCGCGCCGGGTTCGGCGCCGACGGTGGGCCTGGACGAGCTGACCGAGCGGGAACGCGAGGTGCTGGCCTGGGTGGCCACCGGCGAGTCGAACGAGGAGATCGCCAAGGAGCTGTACCTGAGCCCGGCGACCGTCCGCACCCACGTGAGCCGGGCGATGGTGAAGCTGCACGCCCGGTCCCGGGCGCAACTGGTCGTGATCGCGGTGCGGGCCGGGCTGACCGTGCCGCGCTGACCGTGCCGCGCTGACCGCCCCGGCGCCGGTCGCCGGGCCGCGCCCGACGCCGGGGCGTCGCACCCGGTCAGGTCACGTCGCGCCGCTGCAGCACCGCCGCACCGACCACGACGGACAGCGCGACGTACCCGGCCAGGACCAGCGCCGCGTGCGTCCCGGTGACCACCGTGGACACCCCTGGGGTGTCCGCGGCGGCGCCCTGGGTCGCCACGCCGATGGCGCCGGCCATGCCGCCGGCATTGGTGCCCGGCAGCCAGCGCTGGAGCGTGTCCAGCAGGCTCACGCTCGGGGCGAACAGCCGCAGCAGGGTCTCCACCGCGAGGGCCCAGACCAGCCCGACGCCGACCGCCAGTGCCGTGCCGCGGACCAGGATGCCCAGCACCATGCCGAGGGTCGCCCACATGCCCACGATCAGCCAGCCGCCCACGAACCCCTGGACGAAGTCGACGAGGCCCGGCCACTGGGCCGGCTTCGACGTCACGGCCGCCACCACGGCGGCACCGCCGGACGCGGTCAGGAAGGTGGCCACCACGATCAACCCGATCACCAGTTGCAGCGCCAGGAACGAGCCGGCCAGCACGGACAGCCGCCGCGGTCCCTGGGTGAGCACCGCCTTGAGCGTCTGCCAGCCGTACTCGCTGCCGGTGACCAGCACGCCGAGGATCAGCGCGAGCGCACCGGCGAACAGCGGGAAGCCCTGCACGGCCGCGGAGATCACCCCGGCCGGCAGCGCGCGGGCCAGCGCCGCGTCGGCGTCCGCCGGTACGCCGCCCGGACCGCCCGAGGTGCCGTTGTAGCTCAGGTACGGGAACAGGTAGCCGAAGACGAGGGTGAGCACCATCCACACGGCGACGATCAGCCAGAGGGCCGACCGGTGGCGCATCTTGAACAGCTCGGCGCGGAAGCTCGCGATCATGCCGACGTACCCTCCTTGTCTCCGGTCGCGGTCCCGGCCGCCACCTCGGCCGCCGGGCCGGTCCCGGCGGCCGTCCCGGTTTCGGTCCCGGCCGGCGTGCCGGTCCCGGTTTCGGTTCCGGCCGTGCCCGGCTCCGCCCGGCGCGACTGCGTCACCTCGAAGAAGATGTCCTCCAACGACCGCTCGGTACGGGTCAGCGTGTGTACCGCGACCCCGCCCAGCACGAGCGCCCGGTTGATCTCCGCGGCCTCGGTGGCCGGTGCCCGCAGCCGGAGCGTGTCGCCGGCCACCGAGACCCGGTCCGCGCCCAGCACACCCTCGGCGATGTCCTGCGCCTGCCCGATCGGGGTGGCCTCCACCGCGAGCAGCGACTCGCCGCGCAGCTCGTCGACGGTGCCCTCGCGCAGCAGGCGGCCGTGCGCGATCATCCCGACCCGGTCGCAGACGTGCTGGACCTCGCCGAGCATGTGGCTGGAGAGCAGTACGGTGCGCCCGTCGTCGGCCAGCCGCCTGATCAGCACCCGGATGTCGGCCATGCCGGCCGGGTCCAGGCCGTTTGTCGGCTCGTCGAGAATGAGTAGCTCCGGGTCCTTGAGCAGGGCGGCGGCCAGCCCGAGCCGTTGCTTCATGCCCAGCGAGTACCGGGCGAACGCGTCCTGTGCCCGGTCGGTGAGGCTGACGATCTCCAGCACCTCGTCCACCCGGGGCTCGCGGACCCGGCAGTAGCGGGCGAACGCGCGCAGGTTGTCCCGGCCGGACAGGTAGGGGTAGAAGGCCCCGGACTCCAGCAGCATGCCGATCCGGGCGAGCGTCGCGGGCTCGCCGGGCCGGCCGCCGAGCACCTCCACCCGGCCGGAGGTCGGCCGGATCAGGCCGAGCAGGATCCGCAGCGCGGTCGTCTTGCCGGCCCCGTTGGGTCCGAGGAAGCCGTAGACCTCGCCGCGTCGCACGGTGAGGCTGACGCGGTCCAGCGCCTGATTCCCGCCGTACCGCTTGGTGAGGTCGGTCGTCCGGACGAGGTTGTCGGTCACCGCACCAGCTTGCCGACCGGGCCGGGCCGCGTCGTCCGCTGAGCGCGTGGATCCTGGTACGCAGCATTGCGTACGGGTGGTCCTGCGCGGTGATGACCGACGCTGGTCCCATGGGCGGCCGGGCGCCGCCGGCCCGGGACGCGCGCCGCGCCCCGGCGGGCCGCGGGCCGTTCTCCCGACCCGTCGAGGATCCCGGACCGCCAGGACCGTTGGCTCACGACCATGGGATTACCGGCTGTCACGCTTCTGGTCTCAGACGGTAACCATCATCGGGATGTCGATGGCGGGTGTCCCGGATCCGGCCGTCGGTGTTACTCGAAACGAGGTGGACGTGAGCTGGCCTGATCTGTCTTCCGATGATCGAGCCGGCGACGCCGGAGCCACGGCGTCGTCGGGCGGGCAGCCGGTGGACGACGCCACGGCGGCCGACGGCGCCGCGCGGGCGGACGGTGTCGGCCCGATGGGCGGTGCCGGCCCGGCGGACGGTGCCGGCCCGATGGACGGCGCCGATCCGCGGGAGGGCGCCGATCCGCTGGATGGCGCCGCGGTGGCGGACGACGCCGGGGCGGCGGAGTGGCGGCCCGCGATCTGGCACTCGCTGCCCCGGGTGCACCAGCCGGGCTGGAGCGGCCCGGGTCTGCGCCGGGCGCGGGCCGAACTGGCCGCCGCGGCACCGCTGACCAGCCTGGCGGAGGTGCGGTTGCTCCAGGACCGGCTGGCCCGGGTCGCCGGGGCCGGGGCGTTCCTGCTCCAGGCCGGCGACTGCGCGGAGCCGTTCGGCCCGGAGGCCGTGCTGGCCAGCCGGCGCAAGCATGCGCTGATCGGCCGGATGTCCGTGCTGATCAGCGACCGCACGGGGCTGCCGGTGGTCACCGCCGCCCGGATCGCCGGCCAGTTCGCCAAGCCGCGGTCGCAGCCCACCGAGATCGTCGACGGCCGGCACCTGCCGTCGTTCCGCGGCCTGCTCGTCAACGGCGCCGAGCCGACCGCCGCGGCCCGGCAGGAGCGGGCCTCCCGGCTGGTCGACGGGTACGCCACGGCCGCCGGGGTCTTCGCCGAGCTGCGCCGGCTGGCCGGCGCCGATCCGGCCGAGCACGGGGTGACCGTGCGCCGGGACGGCGCCTGGCGGCATCGCGGCCTGTGGACCAGCCACGAGGCGTTGGTGCTCGACTACGAGGAGCCACTGACCCGGCGCGACGAGCAGACCGGGCGGTGGTACCTGGCCTCCACCCACCTGCCCTGGATCGGGTACCGCACCGGGGCGCCGGACGGTGCCCACGTATCGTTCCTGGCCGGCGTCGCCAACCCCGTGGCCTGCAAGGTCGGCCCGGAGACCGACCCGGAGGACCTGGTGCGCACCTGTGAACGGCTGGACCCGCTCGGGGTGCCGGGCCGGCTCACCCTGATCTCCCGGCAGGGGGCGGCGCTGGTCCGGGACCGGCTGCCCCGGCTGGTCGCCGCCGTGCGCCGGGCCGGCCGGCCGGTGACCTGGATGTGCGATCCGATGCACGGCAACACGGTCCGCGCCGACGGCGGCCGGAAGACCCGGCACTACGGCGACATCGTCGACGAACTGCGCGGCTTCTTCGCGGTGCTGGCCCGGTTCGGGCAGTGGCCCGGCGGGGTGCAACTGGAGGTGGCGGCCGAGCCGGTCGCCGAGTGCCGGGGCGGGCCGGGCGCCGAGCCGGCCGACCCGGACCTGGGGTACCGCTCCCTGTGCGACCCCCGGCTCAACGACGCGCAGTCGCTGGGGCTCGCCGCAACGATCGCGGACCTGCTCGCCGCGGCCGTGGCCGCCCGACCCGACCCGGCCGCCGCGCTGGCCAGCATCCGGTAGCGAGGGAGGACCGATGCGGACCCTGCTGATCGACAACTACGACTCGTACACGTACAACCTCTTTCAGCTCATCGCCGACGTCAACGGCGCGGTACCCACGGTGATCCGCAACGACGCGGCGGAGGCCCGGCGGCTCGATCTGGCCGACTTCGACAACATCGTCATCTCACCCGGCCCCGGCCACCCGGCCCGGCCGGACGACTTCGGCATCTGCACCGAGGTCATCCGGTCGACGAGCATCCCGCTGCTCGGGGTCTGCCTCGGGCACCAGGGCATCGCGGCCGGGGAGCGCGGCGTGGTCACGGCGGCTCCGGCCGCCCGGCACGGCCACCTCACCCGGATCCGGCACGACGGCAGCGACCTGTTCGCCGGGCTGCCGCAGGACTTCGTCGCGGTGCGCTACCACTCGCTGCACGTCGCCGAGCCGCTGCCGCCGAGCCTGGCGGCGACCGCCTGGGCCGAGGACGGCGTGGTGATGGGCCTGCGGCACCGGCACCGGCCGCTGTGGGGGGTGCAGTTCCACCCGGAGTCGATAAGCACCGAGCACGGGCGGGAACTCCTGGTCAAGTTCCGGGACATCACCCTGGCCCGCCGCCGCGCCGGCCACGGCCGTACCGGTAACGGCGCCGCGGCCCGCACCGGCACCACCGGCACCGCCCGCGGCGCCGGTCCCGAGGACCGGGCCGCCCGTTCGGCCGCCGGTGACCGGCGGCCGGCCGGTACCGCCGGGCCCCCCACCCGGCGGTACCGGCTGCGGGTGCGGGTCATCGACTTCGAGGTCGACACCGACGCCGCGTTCCGCCGGCTGTTCGGCTCCTCGCCGTACGCCTTCTGGCTGGACAGCGCGCACGTCGAACCCGGCCTGGCCCGCTTCTCCCACCTCGGCGACGCGGTCGGCCCGCTGGCCGAGCGGGTGCGCTACCGGGTGGGCGACGGCCGGGTGTCGGTGTCCGGCGCCGACGGGCACCGGGACGTCCCGGGCACCGTCTTCGACTACCTGCGGGCGGAACTGCGCCGGCGCACGATCGAGGCGCCCGACCTGCCGTTCGACTTCACCTGCGGCTACGTCGGGTACCTCGGCTACGAACTGAAGGCCGACTGCGGCTCGCCGGCCCGGCACCGCTCCGCCAACCCGGACGCGCAGTGGATCTTCGCGGACCGCGCGGTCACCGTCGACCACGAGCGCGGCCAGACGTACGTACTGGCGCTGGACGACGGCTCGCCGGCCGGCGCCACGGCCGCGGACGACTGGCTGCGCGCCGGCACCGAGGCCCTGCGTACGCTGCCGGCCGGCGCCGACGACCAGCCCGCGCAGCGGATCACCGCCGAACTGTCCGCGGTGGAGCCGTGGCTGGTCCGGGACCGCGACCGGTACCTGCGGGACATCGCCGCGGCGCGGGACAAGCTGCTCGCCGGGGAGAGCTACGAGATCTGCCTGACCGACTCGGTCCGGCTCCCGGACATGGGCGGCGGTCTGCCGTTCTACCGGGAACTGCGCCGGGTGAACCCCGCGCCGTACGCCGCGTACCTGCGCTTCGGCGGCCTGGAGGTGGCCTGCTCCTCGCCGGAACGGTTCCTGCGGATCGACCGGGACCGGACCGTGGAGACCAAGCCGATCAAGGGGACGGCCCCGCGCGGCGCCACCCCCGAACAGGACGCCTGGCTGCGCGAGGAGCTGGCGACCAGCCCCAAGACGTACGCCGAGAACCTGATGATCGTGGACCTGCTCCGCAACGACCTGGGCCGGGTGTGCGAGGTCGGCAGCGTCCGGGTGCCCCGGCTGATGGCCGTCGAGTCGTACGCCACGGTGCACCAACTGGTGTCCACGATCCGCGGGTCGCTGCGCACCGACCTGGACGCGGTCGACTGCGTCCGGGCGTGCTTCCCGGGCGGCTCGATGACCGGCGCACCCAAGCTGCGCACCATGGAGATCATCGACGGGCTGGAGACCGAGGCCCGCGGCATCTACTCCGGCGCCATCGGCTTCCTGGGCTGCGACGGCACCGCCGACCTGAACATCGTGATCCGGACCGCCGTGCTGGCCGACGGGCAGTGGCAGGTCGGCGCGGGCGGAGCCATCGTGCTCGGCTCCGACCCGGTCGAGGAGTACGACGAGATGCTGCTCAAGGCCGCAGCCACGCTGCGCGCCCATCCCGCCGTGGGCACGGCCGCGGCCGGCGCCGGCGTCGTCGCCTGACCATCGTTCGCCACCGACGAAAGGACGGTGCCATGAACGTCGTCGAACAGCTACGGCGCCGCGCTCAGCAGGGCGGCTGGACCGGCCGGCCCGCGGTGCACACCGCCAGCGGCGTCTGGACGTACGGCCGGCTCTACGACCGGGTGGCCCGGGTCGCCGGCGTGCTGCGCCGGCACGGCGTCCGGCCGGGGCAGCGGGTGCTCATCGCGGTGCCCGACGGATTCGGTTGGCTGGCCAGCTTCCTCGCCGTCGGGCAGCTCGGCTGCACGGCCGTACCGGTGAACCCGGAGCTGACCGCGGCCGACCACCGGTTCCTGGCCGACGACTGCGCCTCCGCGCTGGTGATCTGCGGCCCCGAGCTGGCGCCGCGGTTCGACGCCGGCCGCTGGATCGACCCGGAGCGGCTGCTGGCGGAGGCGGACGGCGCCGACCCGGTCGCGCCGGTGCCGGCCACCGCGCCGCTCTACGTGCACTACACCTCCGGCACCACCGGCCGGCCCAAGGGCGTGGTGCACCCGCACGGCAACCTGCCCGTCTACCACGGCACGGTGGGCCGCGCCCTGGGGGTGAGGCCGGCCGACGTGACGCTGTCGGTCTCCAAGCTGTACTTCACCTACGGGTTCTGCAACTCGCTGGTGTTCCCGCTCTACTCGGGCGGCTCGTCGGTGCTGCTGGAACACCGGCCCGGGCCGGCCGAGGTGGCCGAGCTGGCCACCCGGTACGGCGTGACGCTGCTGTACGCGGTGCCCTCCTGGTACGCCCGCGCGGTCGCCGACCTGCGGCCGGGCGCCTTCCGGACGCTGCGCCAGGCCGTGTCCGGCGGGGAACGCCTCACCGCCCGGCTCACCGAGCGGGCCGCGGAGTTGCTCGGCGCCCCGCTGCTCAACCAGCTCGGCGCCACCGAGATCGGCTGCGCGGCCACCGCGAACACCCCCGGGCACGACGTCCCGGGCAGCATCGGCCGGCCGGTGCCGGGCTTCACGGTGCAGGTACGCGACGCCGCCGGCGCGCCTGTGCCGCCCGGGGTCGAGGGGCACCTCTGGGTGACCGGGCCGGCGATGATGTCCGGCTACCTGGACCGGCCCGCCGACACCGCCGCGGTGCTGGTCGACGGCTGGCTGCACACCCGGGACCTGGTGGTGGGCGCGCCGGACGGGACGTACGAGCACGTGTCCCGCGCGGACGACCTGGAGATGGTCGGCGGGATCACCATGTCGCCGATGGAGGTCGAGGACGTCCTGATCACCCACCCCGGGGTGCGCGAGGTGGCGGTGGCCGCCGTACCCGACGAGGTGGGCGCCACCCGGCTGCGCGCCTTCGTGGTGCCGGCCCGGCCGCAGCGGCCGGCGGACGACCTGGCCGCGGAGCTGATCGCGCTGGCCCGCAGCCGGCTGGCGGCGTTCAAGGTGCCGCGATCGGTGCTGCTGGTCGACGCCCTGCCCCGGACCGCCACCGGCAAGCTGCGCCGGTTCGCGCTGCGCCAGCGCGCCGCGGCCCCGGCCCATCCCGCGAACGAAAGGACCCCCGACCATGTCGAGACGCGATCATGACCGGAGCTTCCAGATCGGGCTCATGTTCGACCGGGCTGCCGGCCGGCACAACGGCGTGCCGGTCCGGCTCGACGAACCGTTGCAGCTCGCCCCCGACCGGGGCGTCGAGCTGACCGTCGGGAAGCTGGCCGAGCTGGTGGACGACCTCGCCGCCCGGCTGTGGGCGGCCGGGGTGCGGCCCACCGAGCGGGTGGCGGTGTACAAGACCAACAACGCCGACATCCCGCTGCTGGCCTGCGCGGTCGCCCGCATCGGCGCGGTGCCGGCGCTGCTCTCGCCGGCGCTGCCCACCGACGTCGCCGTGGAACTGCTGCGCCGGCTGGAGCGGCCGTGGCTGCTGACCGACGCGCCAAAGGTCGACCAGGCGTTCGGCGGGACCGCCCCGGTGGAGTTGGCGCACCGGGTGCTGCTGTCGGCCGGCCGGGAGATCGAAGGCACCGTGGCGCTGGCGGACTTCGCCGGCGCACCCCGGCGGGAACCGGTCCAACTGCACCCGCGCCAGCCCTCGCTGATCACCCACAGCTCGGGCACCACCGACGTACCGAAGCTGGCCGTGCACTGCGGCGACTCGCTCTGGCACCGGTTCCTGCCGCAGAAGACGATGGCCTGGCCGATCCGGCGCCGCGAGACCGCGGCGCTGTGCATGACGTACGTCCACTCGCGCTTCTACAACGCGCTGCGGGTGTTCCTGGACTACGGCAACCCGATGCTGATCGCCACCGACCACGAGCCGAGCCGGATCGGCCCGCTGTTCGTGCAGCTGCGCCCCGGGTACGTCGAGACGCACCCGAACACGTACATCGAGTGGGAGGAACTGCGGGACGCCCCGCACGCCCCGCTGTCCAGCGTGCTGGTCTTCGGCGGGACCTTCGACGCCATGCACCCGCGGACCATCCAGCGGCTGCTCGGCGCGTCCCGCCGGCGCTTCCCGCTCTTCGTGCAGCTCTACGGCCAGTCCGAGACCGGCCCGGTGTGCGCCCGCTGGTTCACCAGGCGCGGCGCGAGCGGCACCGACGCCCGGTGCATCGGCATTCCGCTGCCGGGATTCGTCCGGATGCGGGTGACGGGCGACGACGGCCGCCGGGTCGGCCGCGGCAGGCCGGGGCACCTGGAGGTACGCGTCCGCAGCCGGATCATCACCTACCTGGGCGAGCAGCGGCGCTACGCCGACGTACTCAACGACGGCTGGTGGCGGATGGGGGACATGGGCTTCCGCGGCCGTTTCGGCGAGGTCTATCTTCTGGATCGGGAGATCGACCGGATCGAATCCATGCAGAGCAACCTGGAGGCGGAGGACCTGCTCATGTCCCGGCTCAACGAGTTGCGCGAGGTCGCGATCGTGGCCGGCCCGAACGGCGAGCCGGTGCCGGTGGTCTGCGTCCGCGACGAGCGGCCGCTGGACCTTGAGCGGTGGCGGCTGGCCACCGCCGACCTGCCCGGGATGGCCGAGCCGGTGCAGTTGCCGTTCGACCAGGTGCCCCGCACCTCGACCTGGAAGGTGCAGCGACCCAAACTGGTCCGGATGCTGGCCGCCGGCCTGCCACACTCCTGAACCGGACCACGCAGTCGTCCGGCCCGCCGGCAGCCGCCGGCGGGCGAGCAACCACGATGGAGGAACGCCTCATGTCCGCTGCCCGGATCAACCTCGGCACCGCCTGGCCGGAGGGCAAGAAGGCGCTGGCCCGGCTCACCTCGACGATCGCGGGCTCCGGACTGGACCGCCAGCTCGTCCAGCTGGTCAACATCCGCGCCTCGCAGCTGAACGGCTGCGCGTTCTGCATCGACATCCACACCAAGGACGCCCGCGCGGCCGGCGAGACCGAGCAGCGCCTGTACGCGTTGAGCGCCTGGCGGGACACGCCGTTCTTCACCGAGCCGGAGCGCGCGGCGCTGGCGCTGACCGAGGAGATCACCCTGATCGCCGACGGCGGGGTCGACGACGAGGTGTTCGAGGCCGCGGCCAAGCAGTTCGACGAGGAGACCCTCGGAAAGCTGATCATGGCGATCGTGGACATCAACGCCTGGAACCGGCTCGGCGTCACCCAGCGGCTGCCGGTCGGCGGCTACACCCCGCCGTCGCCGAACAACTGACCCCGGCCGCGGCCGGAGGTCCGGAAGGGATCGCGTCATGTCGCCAGCCGCCGGCCGTACCGAACCGGCCGTTCCGGTGCTCGTCGTGGGTGCCGGACCGGTCGGGCTCGCCGCCGCGCTCGCCCTGCGGGCCCAGGGCCTGCCGGTCACCCTGCTGGAGGCCGACCCGGCGGACCGGGTACGCCCCGGCAGCCGCGCGCTGTTCGTGCACCACGACTCGCTGCGGACGCTCGACGCGGCGAGTCCCGGCCTCGCCGCGCGGCTGATCGAGAACGGGTTGCTCTGGCACACCAAACGCACGTTCTACCGCGGCCGGCAGGTGTACGCCCGCACGTACCCGCCGCCCCGGCCCGGTGAGCTGCCCCGGTTCACCAGCCTGCGGCAGGTGGAGACCGAGCGGCACCTGCTCGCGGCGTGCGCGGCGGCCGGCGTGCGGATCCACTGGGGAGCCCGGGTCGTCGGGGTGACCCCGGACCCGCACGGGGTGCGCCTGGACGCCGCCGACGGCCGGCGCTGGCGGGCGGCGTACGTGGTGGCCGCCGACGGCGCCCGGTCGGCCGTCCGGCAAACGGTGGGCATCGACTGGCAGGGCCGGCGGGCCGAGGGCTTCCACGTGGTCGTCGACATCGCCGACCCCGGTCCGGGGGCCGAGCCCGCGGAGCGGGTCTTCCACTACCGGCATCCCGCGCTCGGCGGGCGCAACGTGATGCGGGTGCCGTTCGCCGGCGGGTTCCAGGTCGACCTGCAGTGCGCTCCCGACGACGACCCGGCCGAGTTCGCCGAGCCGTCGGCCGTACCCCGCTGGCTGCCCCGGGTGGTGCATCCGCGGCACGCCGAGGCGGTGCTGTGGGTATCCCGGTACCGCTACCTCCAGGTGGTCGCGGAGTCGCTTGTGGACGCCCGGCGCCGGGTGCTGCTGGTGGGCGAGGCCGCGCACCTGTTCCCGCCGTTCGGCGCGCGCGGGATGAACAGCGGGTTCGCCGACGGTGCGGCCGCGGCGGTGGCCGTGCGGGCGGCGCTGGAGGCCGCGGACCCGGCTTCGGCCCGGTCGGCGGTGGAGGACTTCGACCGGGTACGCCGGATGGCGGCCCACTTCAACAGCGCGGCGGCCGGCCAGGCGTTGGCGCACATGCGCCCGACCTCCGCGGGGCTGGTGCTGCGCCAGCGGGCCGCCGCGGTGCTCGCGCCCTGGGTGCCGCGCTTCGGCACCTGGCTGGAACGGGCCCCGTACGGCCCGCGCACCGCGCCCCCGTCGAACCGGACGGGTCGGTACTGACGCCGGCGGCCCGCGGCCCGGCCGGGGGCGTCGGCCCAGACCCGGAGGTCGGCGCGAGGCGGGTGGCGAACCGCCCATAGCGTCGCGTACCGCCCTCGACGAGGGCATCTGTGCCGGGCCGCATGTCGACACGGTGGTCGGTCAGCCCAGCTCGGCAGCCTCTTGCCTGGAGCGGTACCGGTCGGCCAGCAGCAGGATTCCGGCGCCGGCGAGCTGCACCACGCCGGTCGCCGCCAGCGGCGCGGTCAGTCCGCCTCCGGCCAGGGCGGTGACCAACTGCGGGCCGAGGCTCGCCCCGGTGATCAGCGAGAAGGTGTAGAGCGCCACCCCGGCGCCGCGGGCGGGGCCCGACAGCGCGGCGACCTGCTCGGTGAGCCCCGGCGACACGGCGCCGATGGCGCCGACGAAGACGAACATCAGCCCACCGGTGACCAGCGGTGCGGCGGCGCCCTGGACCGCCAGTACGCCGACGGCGGCGGCGCCCACGACCAGGGCGAGCGCGGCCCGCAGGGTGGGGCGGACCCGGTTCAACACCGGGGCCAGCAGTGGCACGGCCACCAGCACCGGCAGCGAGCTGGCCCGCAGCGCCAGCATCGCCCCCGGGGCGTCGGTCAGCTGGGGCGGGCCGAGGAGTTGCAGCGCGGTGTAGACCGCCACGAAGCTGCCCAGCACGGTGAGCGCGGCCAGGTAGATCAGCAGCAGGAGCGGCCGGGTGAGCAGCCGGCCGGCCGCGGCGAGGAAGGCGCGCGGACCGACCGGTGCGCCCTGCGGCCGGCCGCCGGAGAGCACCAGCCGGATCGCCACCGCCAGCGCCGCGATCATCCCGGCGTTGACCAGGAACGTGCCGCGCCAGCCGGCGAGCGGCAGCAGGATCTGGCCGGTGACCTGACCGGTCACGGTCGCCGCGATCATGGCGGTCACCAGCATGGTCACCGCGATCGAGCGGCGCCGGGGCGCGATCCGCTCGCCGAGGTAGGCCAGCGCCACCGGGGAGAGTCCGGCCGCGCCGAGGCCCTGCACGATCCGGCAGGCCAGCAGGAACGGCAGGCCGGACGCGAGCGCCCCGGCGGCGGTGGCGGCGGTGAGCACGCCCAGCCCGACCACGATGATCCGTCGCCTGCCGTACAGGTCCGACAGCGGGCCGGTGACCAGGAAGCCACCGGCGTACGCGAGCCCGAAGGCGGTGGTCGTCCAGGTCGCGGTGGCGACCGGGATCCCGAGGTCGCGGGCCATGTCCGGCAGCAGCGGCAGCACCAGGTACATCTGCCCGACGACGAGCAGCCCGGCGAGGGTCAGCACGGTCGCCGTCCTACCGAACGGTGCCGCGATCGCCGGGCTGCTCGTCGTGTCGGAGTGGCTGCTGGTCAACGCGGGGTGGTGTTCAGCCAGACGGCCAGGGACTGGGTGTTCAGGTTGGCACCCACCAGGTCGGGCAGCCCGTCGTTTGTGACGTCCACGGCCCGTACCGAGGCGACCGCACCGGTGACGGCGAGGACGTTCATCCCGCCGAACGTACCGTCACCGTTGCCCAGCAGGATCGACACACCGGCGCCCTTCGTGCCGGCCGGCGGCGGCGGGGCGCTGGGGTCCCGGTTGTTGTCCGGGGAGACCGTGGTGGCGATGTCGATCTTCCCGTCGGCGTTGAAGTCGCCGAGCGACATCTCGTTGACGCCGGTGCCGATCGGGTACGCCGTGGGCTGTCCGAACCGGCCGCCCGGCCGGCCGAGCAGCACCTCGACCTGGTTGCTGACGAACTCCGGCAGCGCCACGTCCGGCAGGCCGTCACGGTTGAAGTCGGCGACCGCCACGTCGTTCACCGACAGCCCGGCCGCGTAGTTGCGGGCCGGCCGGAACGTGCCGTCGCCCCGGCCGAGCAGCACCGACAGCGAGTCTTCGAGCCGGCCGAAGTTGCCGGTCAGGATGTCCGGGATGTGGTCCCGGTTGACGTCCGCCACGGCGAGGCCCTGCGGCCCGGGACCGATCTGGTAGCGCCGTTCCGGGCCGAAGGTGCCGTTGCCGCGGCCCAGCCGCACGGACACGTCGGCGGAGAAGTTGTTGGCGGTCAGCAGGTCCTGCTTGCCGTCGCGGTTCAGGTCGCCGACGGCGATCTGGTTCGGCCCGAAGCCCATCGGCACCGAGGTCGGCTCGGCGAACGTGCCGTCGCCGTTGTTGGCGTACAGCACCACGTTGCCGACCGGGTTGCCGCCGGAGACCGCGATGTCCAGGTGTCCGTCGTTGTTGAAGTCGACGGCGACCAGGTCGAACAGCAGGAAGTACGGCAGCGCCGGCGCGGCGTAGTCGGCCCGCTCGCCGAAGGTGCCGCCACCGAGGTTGCGGAAGACGGAGATGGACCCGCCGCCGTTGCCGGTGACGGCGTCCACCCTGCCGTCGCCGTCGAAGTCCCCGTACGTGGTGGCCCACGGCCGGGTGCCGGTCTCGTACTCCGCCGCGGCGGCGAAGGTGGCCGGCGGGATCGCGTTGCCGCCGCCGTGCCCGCCGCCGTGTCCGCGGTGACCGGCCGGCGCCGAGGCGGCCGCGTCGGGTGCCTTCGCCACCGCCTGCGCGCCACCGGCGGTGGTCGCCACCAGGGTCAGACACAGCGGCAGCGCCAGGCGCCAGGTCTTTCGTCGTGTCATCGGTTGCCCTCCACGATCGTCCCGATGCGGCCGAACAGCCGCTGACGAGATCTTGTCGGCTCGATATCCCACTGGCAGGAGTCCGGAGTCTCACCGGGCCGGGACGTCCACCCCTGCCGGCGGGAGCGCGGTGGCCGGCGAACCGGGCAGCGGTTCGGCGCGGTCGTCCCACCAGTCCCGCCACTGCGCGGCGTGGACCGCGGGACCGGGCCGGAGGTCGCTGCCGACCCAGGCGACCACCGGCCGGATTCCGTGCAGGGCGTTGACGAACCACACCTCGCGGCCGGCCAGCGCGGCGAGCCGCCGGCGGACCCGGCGGACCGGGATGTCCCGGTCCGCGGCGGCCTGGCCGAGCAGGGCGGCCGTCACCCCGGGCAGCAGCCGCAGGGCGGGGTCGGGCAGGCAGAGGGTGCCGCCCTCCCACCACAGCATGCTGGCGGTGGCGCCCTCCAGGGCGTACCCGAAGCGGGTGCGCAGCAGCACCTCGTCGGCGCCGGCGGCGACCGCGCGGGCCCGCAGGTCGGCCAGCAGGTCCAGGTCGGGGCCCTTGATCCGGGGGCTGAGCCGCGGGTCCTGCGGCGCGGGCGTCCAGACCCGCACGGCGTCCCCGCGGACCGGGGCGGGTCGTATCCGCAGCCGTAGCTGCAACCGCCGGCCGTTGCCCCGCCGGGCCGCGGCGGCCACCAGCTCGGCCCGCGGAAACCAGTCGCCGGTACGCGGAAGCCGGTCGACCAGGCAGGCCCAGAACCGGTCCACCGCCTCGGGCGGTACGCCGGCCGCCCGTTCGCAGGCGGCGCGGAACCGCTGCCGGTGCAGGTCCAGGCCGCGGACCCGGCCCTGTTGCAGCAGCCAGGAGTCGGCCACCAGCAGCCGGACCGGCGCCGGTCCGGCCCGCCACCACCCGCTGGCGGCCCGCCAGACGAGAACCACGCCGGATGCGTCCACGTCAGGCCAGCGGGCGCGCTTCGAGCAGGCTGAAGGCGGTGTCCGTGGGCACCACCCGGGTCAGCTCGTAGCCGGCCGAGCGGAACAGCGCGGCGTACTGCGCCTCGGACCGGATGTTGCCGTTCATGGTCACGCTCATCACCAGGTCGAAGTTCTTGACGAACCGGGCGGACTTGGCGTCCCGGACGAACTCGGCGGCCACGAACCGGGCCCGCGGGGAGACGATGCGGCACCGGCGCAGCAGCCGGGCCACGTGCAGGTCGTCCCAGCTGTGCATGACCTGCTTGACCACGTACGTGTCCACGTCGGCCGGTACGTTTTCGAAGAAGTCGCCGCTGGTCAGCTGCAACCGCTGCTGGTCGAGCAGCGGTCGCAGGTCCGCGCGGGCGCGGGCCTGCTCGATGACCGGCTCCAGGTCGACCAGGATGCCCCGGCGGATCCCCGGGTACAGGGTCAGCACGGCACCCAGGTACGTGCCGGTGCCGCCGCCCAGGTCGGCGATGATCTCGCTCTCGCCGAACTCCGGGTAGGCGGCGGCGACCAGGTCGCTGAGCGCCTCGGAGAAGTCGTTCATCGCGCCGTTGAAGACCTGCCCCTCCTCCGGGTGCCGGCTGAGATAGCGCCACAGCGAGGTGTCGTAGGCGATCTCGAAGCCGGGCCGCCCGGTGGCCAGACCCTCGGCCAGCCGGCCCCAGGCGTCCCAGAGCCAGCCCGAGCCGACCAGGCGGGCCATGAAGTGCTGCGATCGCGGGTACCCCGAGCGCAGCAGGTGTGACAGCGGCGAGTTCTCGAAGACGTCGGCGCGGACCTCCCGGAATACGCCGTCCTCGGCCAGCAGCCGGAGCACCTTGCCGAGCTGTGTCGGGTCGGTGCCGGTCAGCGAGGCGAGTTCGTCCACCGGCAGCGCCCGGTCGGCCAGTACGTCGGCCAGCCCGTGCCGGGCGGCAACCGAGATGCACATGGCGGTGGTCGGGAACATCAGTTGGGAGAGCGCGAAGGCATCCTCGGCCCCCGGCGCGTGGTTCTCGCCCACGTTCTGCCCTTCTTTCTCTCACCCGGCAATCGGTCGGTGCTGCCACTTCAGCATCTGGCCCGGGACGTCCCAGGTCGTCGGCCGGGAGTCCTTCCCGGCCGGGAATCTGGCGCCCGCCGGCCGGGACGGATCCGGCCCCCGCGGTCGCCGACCCGGTCCCGGTGAGGCGGCCCGATTGTCCCCGGCGGCGTGGATGCGACACAGACGACGCCGGGACGGGTCTCTGCCACCGTGGTCGGTGCGGGGCCGGTCCGGCGACCGGCCGGCGAAACCGCGTCACCGAGCCCTTTCACCAACCCGTTTCACCAAGCCGGGAAGTGAGGTCACCCGTGGCAGCACCAAGCGCGTCGCTTCCGACGCTGCCCCGACAGCGTCCGCACCCGTTCGACCTGCCAGACGAGTACGCCGTGTTGCGGGCGGAGGCGCCGATCAGCCGGTTCATCTGGCCCAACGGGGTCGAGGGCTGGCTGGTGACCCGGTACGAGCACATCCGGACGCTGCTGGCGGACAACCGGTTCAGCATCGACCGGGCCGGCAACCGGCCGCCGTCGCTGGCCATCGGCCGCAAGCCGGTGATGATGCCCCGGTCCCTGGTCGCGATGGACCCGCCGGAGCACACCAAGTGGCGACGGCTGATCCTGCGCGACCTGACGCCGGGCAAGGCCCGCGCCCTGGAACCGCGGATCGAGCAGATCACCCGGGAGTACCTGGCGCGGATGCGCGAGCAGGGACCACCGGTGGACCTGTTGAGCGCGCTGGCCTTCCCGGTGCCGTCCCGGATCATCTGCGAACTGCTCGGTGTCCCGGTGGACGACCACGAGTTCTTCCAGCGGCAGACGCACATCCGCAGCTCGGTGGCGAGCACGCCGGACGAGGTGGACGAGGCGACCATCGCGCTCACCGAGTACCTGCGGCACATCGTGGCCGAGAAGCTGCGCCGGCCGGGCGACGACCTGCTCAGCCGGATGGGGCAGTCCACCGTGGACGGCGAGCCGGTCGACCCGGAGTACATGGTGGGCATGGGCATGCTGCTGTTGCTGGCCGGGCACGAGACGACGGCCAGCACCATCGGTATCGGGGTGGCGCACCTGATGGGCGACGATGCGCTGATCGGCCGGCTGCGCACCACGGCCGGCGCCGAACGGCTGGTCGAGGAGCTGCTCCGGATGCACTCGATCATCCAGTACGGCGTGGTCCGCCGGGCCACCGAGGACGTCGAGGTGGGCGGCGTGCGGATCGCCGCGGGGGAGTGGGTGACCTGCCTGCTGGCCTCCGGCAACCGCGACGAGTCGATCTACCAGTGCCCGCACCGGATGGACACCGAACAGCCCCGGGTGCCGCACCTGACCTTCGGGTACGGGGTGCACCAGTGCGTCGGGATGAGCCTGGCCCGGGTGGAACTCAAGGTGGTGCTGCGGGAGCTGTTCGGGCAGTGGCCGGACCTGCGCCCGGTGCGCCCCGTCGACGAGCTGCGCTACCGCGACGACATGTTCGTCTACGGCCTGTACGAGCTGCCCGTGCGGTGGTAGCGGCGCGGACCGCCACGGCGCGGCCGGATCCGCTCGGCGGGTCCGGCCGCGCCGCCGTGCGGCCCGGTCACCGCGGGCCGCGCGGCCGATGCGGCGGGGTTGCGGGGCCGCGCGGCTGATCCGGCTGGGTTGCGGGGCCGCGCGGCTGATCCGGCGGGGCTCCGGGGCCGCGCGCCTGATCCGGCGGGGCTCCGGGGCCGCGCAGTGGCCGCTCGCGCAGGAAGAGCACCACCAGCAGGGCGACCGCCGCGACCGGGGTGGCCAGCAGGAAGACGGCATCCACGGCGTGCGCCACCCCGGCCGCCACCGCCGCCTGCACCGCCTCGGGAAGCTCGCGCAACCGCTCCGGACCGGCCTGGACCTGGCGGGCGTCGACTCCCGCGCCGGCCGGCAGGGTCCGGGCCAGCCGGCCGCTCAGCACCGCGGCGAACAGCGCGCCGAACACCGCGGCCCCGACCGAGCCGCCGAGCGACCGGAAGAAGTTCGCCGACGCCGTGGCCACCCCGATGTCCCGGCGGTCGGCGCCGTTCTGCAGTGCCAGCACCAGGACCTGGGTGATCAGCCCGAACCCGGTGCCGAACAGCGCCATCACGGCCATCACGACCGGCAGCGACGTCGCGGGCGTCACCCGGGCCAGCAGGAACACGCTCACCGTGACGATCGCCAGGCCGATGATCGGGAAGTGCCGGTACCGGCCGGTGCGGGCGATCAGCCGCCCGGAGGTCATGGTGGACACCGTGATCCCGACGGTCATCGGCAACAGCAGCAGGCCGGACCGGGTGGCGCTGGCGCCGGCCGCCACCTGGAGGAACAGCGGCACGAAGATGACCACCGCGAACATCACGCCGGTCACCAGGAACAGCGTCGCGGTGACCACCAGGAAGACCCGGCTGCGGAACAACCGCGGCGGCAGGATCGGCTCGGCCGCCCGGCGTTCCCAGAGCACGAACGCGAGCAGCATCAGCAGACCGGCGACGGCCGGCAGCAGCACCGGCGCCGAACCCCAGGCGTACTGCCGGCCGGCCCACTCCACCACCAGCAGCAGGCAGAGCACGCTGCCCACGAGCAGCGCCGCGCCCGGATAGTCCACCGAGCGCCGCGCGCGGGCCGCCGGGAGCCGGAGGCGGGCCACGATGACCCCGAGCGCCAGCGCGCCGACCGGCAGGTTGACGTAGAACACCCAGCGCCAGGACGCGCCGTCGACGATCAGCCCGCCCAGCACCGGGCCGACCACGCCGGCCAGCGCGAACACCAGTTGCAGGTAGCCCTGGTAGCGGCCGCGTTCGCGGGCCGCCACCAGGTCGGCGATGACCGCCATGGACAGCGTCATCATCCCGCCCGCGCCCAGCCCCTGCACGGCGCGGAACGCCACCAGCTCGATCAGGTTCTGCGCCAGGCCGCACAGCGCCGAGCCGGCCAGAAAGACCGTCACGGCGGCCACCAGCAGCCGCTTGCGGCCGTACAGGTCGCTGATCCGCCCCCACAACGGTGTGCTGGCCGCGGACGCCAGGTGGTAGACGATGATGATCCAGGAGAGCTGGTCGAGGCCGCCCACATCTCCGGCGATCTCCGGCAGCGCCGTGGCCACGATCGTCTGGTCGAGCGAGGCGAGGAACATCGCCATGGCCAGCGCCGTGAAGACGACCGTGATCCGGCGCCGCTCGGGCGCCACCGTCGCGGTCGTCCCGTCCGTTGTGGCGGCCATCCGATCAGGACCCGATGGCCTGGGCGAACCGGAAGAACCGGTGCGGGTCGTAGCGGCGCTTGATGCCGACCAGCCGGTCGTAGTTCTCCGCGTAGTAGGCGCGGCGCCAGTCCGGCAGCATCGGGTCGATGAAGTTCACCTGGCCCTCGGTGCCGTGCCGGCGGGCGATGGCGAACCCGTCGCCGGTCCACGAGCCGACCGCGGCCCGCTGCTGCGGGGTCGGGGTGAAGCCGGGCACCCCCGAGGTGAAGGTGAGGTAGTGGTCGCTGGAGCGGTGCACGTAGGCGGTGTCCCGCCGGCCGGGCCGGTTGATCCGGCCGCCGAGCCCGCCGAGGCTGAGGATCCGGAACTGCCCGGGCAGCGGGTCGCGGTCGAACAGGGCCAGCGCCGCGGCGATGGCCGAGGTGTCCGGCGTACGGTCCAGCAGCCGGCCGCGGGCCACCACGTAGCCGTGCCGGGCGAGCGCGGCCTCCGGGTTGTACCCGACCCGGTGGCACTGGTCCACGGTCTTGTCGCTGCACCCGTACTGGCGCATCAGCGCCTGCTGGTAGGTGAGGTCCTGGACCAGCCGCACGGTGGGCGCCGCCCCCACGGCCGCGACCAGTCCGGCCAGGTGCGGCTCGATGCCGGTCGGGTCCGGCCCGAGCCAGCCGCCGGTCACCGAGACGCTCGGCGTCGTCCCCGGCCCCTGGCTGGCGACCGTGAGGTTCGCCGTCACGTCCTGCGGGGTGCGCGGCAGCCAGCGCAGGTACGCGGCGAGCACCTCGGCCGCGTCGGCCCAGGACCAGAGCAGGCTGAAGCTGGTCATCCGGGCCGTCTCGGTGGTCCGCATCCGGTATTCGGTGACCACCCCGAAGTTGCCGCCGCCGCCACCGCGCAACGCCCAGAACAGGTCGGGGTCGCGGCGCGCGGAGACCGACCGGACGCTGCCGTCGGCCAGCACCACCCGGGCCGCCACCAGCCCGTCGCTGGCCACCCCGAAGCGGCGGGCCAGCGGCCCGATGCCGCCGCCGGAGAGGTAGCCGCCGGCGCAGACGGTGGGGCAGGTGCCGGTCACCGCGGCCCGGCCGAGCGGGGCCAGCGTGTCCAGCAGGTCCACGCCCTGCGTACCCGGTCCGATCGTGACGGTGCCCGCGCCCACGTCGATGCGGCGCAGCCGGGAGACGTCCAGCACCAGTCCGGTGCCGGTCGAGTAGCCGGCGGCCGAGTGGCCGCCGCTGCGGATGGCCAGCGGCACGTCGTGGTGCTGGGCGAAGGCCAGGCAGGCGGCCACGTCGCGCTCGTTTTCGCAGTACGCCACGGCCTGCGGCGAGACGCTGTCGAAGTAGCCGTTGTCGAGCTGCTTGGCCTGCGGGTAGTCGGGATCGCCGGGCCGGACGAGGTCGCCGGTGAGGCACCGGTCCAACCGGTCCCATCCGGCGGTGGGCCGGCGGACGCCGGGGCGGGCCGAGGCGGCCGGACCGGAGGTCAGGGACGTGCCGGCCGCCACCAGGCCGGCGGTGGCGAGACCCGCCCGTACGAAGGACCTTCGACTGATCATGGGTGCGCTCCCTAGAACCGGGGATGACCATCTCAGCGTCGTCATCGCGGCCCGGTTCGGCGAGAGCTGCCTCGATCTACGGTTCGATTTCCCCGGCCGGTCGGGACGGCGGTCCCGGCCGGCCGGGACCGGGCTGGTGCCGGTGGCTCAGCGCACGCCCAGCAGCTCGATGATCGGGGCGAACTGTTCCATGAAACCCGCGTTGACGGTCACATAGGACACCCCCCACCGGTCCCGCCAGCGCAGCAGCTTCTCCGCCCAGTCGGCCGGCTTGCCGGGCAGCACCGTGACGGCGCCGGCCCGCGCCAGTTCCTCGGTGCTCATCCCGATGAACTTCTGCGTCCAGGGCGCGGGCTCGTCGCCGACCGAGATCAGGTTGAGGTTCAGCTCGATGTCGTCCAGCCGGTCCCCGGCGGCCGCGTGCAGCCGGCCCACCACCTCCGCGGCCTCCGGCTCGGTGGTCTGCGGACGCCAGGTCAGCGTCACGATGTCGGCCTCCCGGGCGGCCAGCGTGAGCATCCGGGGGCCGGTTCCGCAGGCCAGCAGCAGCGGCGGCCGGTCCGGTTGCTGCTTCACCTCGGCGATGGTCTCGGTCAGCCGGGCGATCCGCCGCCCCGGGCTGCCGAACTCCCGCCCGAGCCGGGCCGCCCGCCGCTCGTTGTCCGGGCGACCCAGGCCGAGGCCCAGTTCGAACCGTCCGCCGGAGAGGGCGTGCAGGGTCTGCGCCTGCCAGCTCAGCATCCGGGCGTCCCGGAACGACTCGGCCAGCACGAACGTGCCGAAGTGCAGCCGGGTCGTCACGGCGGCCACCGCGGACAGCGCCGTCATCGGGTCGTGTTCGGTCAGCGGGTCGGGGCTGACCATCGTCTGGTAGCCGAGCTCCTGCGCCCGCCGGGCGATGCCCGTGAGGCTGTCCACGGTCGGGGCGTGTCCGGCGACGATGCCGAAGCGGAACGGACGATCGGTCATGGTTGGTCTCCCTCGGTCTCGGCATGTTCATCGATCATTGCCTCCGCCTCGCCTCCGCCGTAGCGGGCTGGGAAACGCCGGACGCCTTTTCCCGTCCCCGGTGGGACGGCTGACTCACGACGCCAGGATGTGCCGGGCGCGAACCTTGGCTGCGACAAGGCGGAGAAGACAACCGGAGGTGCCCGGTGTCCCTGGACGCGACTGGTGTCGCCGTGGGCGGCAATCGGACCGGCGTGGAACTGGTCCGGCGAATCGTGCGGACCGTGGTCAACGACGGCGACCTGGGCGCCGTACCGGACCTGTTCGCCGCGGACTACGTGCTGCGCAAGGCCGGGCTGTCCGTGCCGCGCGGGCCGGAGGCGATCAAGATGCTGGTCCGGCAGTGGCGGGACGCGTTTCCCGACTACCACGTGGAGATCGAGGCGGTGATCGCCGCGGGCGACGTGGTGGCCTGCCGGTACGTCGCGTCCGGCACGCACCGGGGCGCGCTGCTCGGGGTGCCGCCCACCGACCGGGCGTTCACCGTCCGCGGCACCGACGTGCACCGGCTCGCCGACGGGCTGGTCGCCGAGTCCTGGCTCGCCGACGACCTGCCCCGGATCCTGACCGAGGTCGGCTTCCTCACCCCGTCGGCGTCGAGCCGGTGGACCTGACGGGCGCCTCAGAGGGGAGATCCGATGCGCAAGCTGCTGCTGTTCGATGTGGACGGTCTGCTGCTCGAACCGGCCAGCACCCGCCGGCTGCCCGGCGCCGCCGAGGCGCTGGCCCAACTCCGGCACGCCGGCGACGCCGTACTGGCGGTGCTCTGCGCCGACGCCGAGCCGGCGGCCCGGCAGCGGATCACCCGGGCCGGGCTGGAGCGCTACCTCGACCTGGCGGTCGGGGCGTACGGCGTGGGCGCGGCCGACCGGACCGCGGCGGTGGCGGCCGCCCGGCAGCGCGCGACCGAGGGCTACGGCTGCCCGTTCGAGGTGCTCGTCGTGGCCACCGGGGGTGTGGTGACGGACGGGACCGGCACCGAGCGGGCGGTGGACGGCCTGCTCGACGTCGTACCGCTGGCCCGGGGCGGCGCGAGATGAGCGGTGCGTCCGGTCACCGCGCCGCCCACCCCGGGCGGCGCGCGCCGCGCGGTGCGCGGCACGGCCCGGCCGCCGCGGTGAACCACCGGGAACCGGGACCGGGCCGTCGCGCCAGCCGGCGGCTTCGTACCTTCGATCGCAGACAGGAGTCGGCATGACGGCAGTGAGTTCGCAGGCGCGCATCCGGACCGGCAGCGTGTGGATCTGGGGGGACAACGCGTTCCGCCAGCAGTGCGACGGCACCACGGAGTCCCGGCTGCTGCCGGGCGAGGTGCCCGGGATGGACGGGGTGGTCAGCATCACCGGCGGCGGCGGGCACGCGGTGGTGCTGCGCGCCGACGGCACGGTCTGGTCCTGGGGGCGCAACGACCACGGGCAGGTCGGCGACGGCACCAACGAGAACCGGGACACCCCGTACCACATCGCCAGCCTGACCGACGTGGTCAGCCTGGCCGGCGGGGGTGGCCACACCCTCGCGCTGGCCGCCGACGGCACGGTCTGGGCGTGGGGCCACAACGGCCGGGGTGACCTCGGTGACGGCACCACCGACAACCGCAGCCGGCCGGTGAAGGTCAAGGGCCTCACCGAGGTGGCGGCGGTGGCCTGGGGCGGTGGCCACAGCGTCGCGCTGCGCTCCGACGGCACCGTGTGGACCTGGGGACACAACCTGTTCGGTGGCCTGGGCGACGGGACCACGGAGACCCGGATCGAACCGGTGCGGGTGGACCTCACCGACGTCGTGGAGGTCACCGGCGGCGGCGGACACACCCTGGCCCGGACCACGGACGGGACGCTCTGGGCCTGGGGGCGCAACGACCGGGGCCAGGTCGGCGACGGCAGCAACGAGACCCGGCTCAGCCCGGTCCGGGTGCGGGGCCTTGACGAGGTGGAGATCCGGTCGTTCATCGGCGGCTACTTCCACAGCCTGGTGCTCGCGGACGACGGAACGGTCTGGTCCTGGGGCAACAACGACAGCGGCCAACTCGGTGACGGCACGACCGACAACCGCAACCTGCCGGCCCAGGTGTCCGGGCTGGAGTCCGTGGTGCAGATCGCCGGCGGGGGCGGCCGGAACGAGTTCGGACCCGGCGGGCACACCGTGGCCAGGCTGGCCGACGGCAGCCTGCGGGCCTGGGGACTGAACGACGCGGGCCAACTCGGCGACGGGACGACCCGCAACCGGCACCGGCCGGTGCGGGTGAACGGTCTCACCGAGGTCATCACGATCGTCGCCGGCGGCGGCTACACGATGGCCCTGGTCTGAGGCCCGGCCGGTCGACCCGGGTTGGCGTCGCCCGGCGGGTTCACCCGCCGGGCGACCGCGGCCCGGTCCCCGCCCCGGTCACCGGGTCCCCGCCCCCGGCCACCGTTCCGGTCATCGCGGGTTGCCGCCCCGGGAGCGGATGAGCACCACGAGGGTGCCGATCAGGACGGGCAGGAACACCAGGTGGTACACGATGTCCGGCCAGTGGCCGCCGCGGATCGTCATGTTCAGCCCCCACAGGAACCCGAACGTCGCGAAGCCGGTGCCGATCAGGCCGGCGAGCCGCGCCCGGGCCGGCCAGCGGAGCATCACGGCCGCGCAGACCAGCAGCACCACGCTGATGAGCGCCTCGGCGACCCCGGCGTGCTGGGCGTTGTACGGGAACCCCGGCCGCTCACGTTTCCCGACAGGTGCAGGGCCGAGGCGATGACCAGGCTGATGGCGACGGCCACCATCGCGGCGACCGGGCCACGGAGGGTGCCACGGGGGGTTGCTGAAGTCGGACTGACCATGCCTCCCATCCTGTAACCGCCGGGCCGGTCCTGTCGTCACCCGCGCTCGTGTGTCGGGGTACGTCGGACGAGGTAGCGCCGGTTGTCCGGGCTACGCCGGCTGCGGTACGGGCGGTCAGTCGAAGAATCGCGCCAGGTGACCGGGGTCGGGGGCGGGCTCGCCGTCGGCCAGCGGCGTCAGGTCGGCGAAGATCGAGGCGCCGTCGCAGCCGGCGTGCAGCGGGTACCAGCGGGGTGTGCCGGGTGGCCGGGCGCAGATCCCCTTGATCGTCTGCACGTCCAGCAGCCGCACGTGGGTCGGGTCGGCCACCGCGTTCGGGTGCCCCCACCAGGGGCTCATGACGTGCAGCGTGCCGCCGGGCCGCAGCACCCGGTGGCACTCGTCCACCAGCGGCAGGAAGTCGATCAGGTGTTCCAGGATGTGCACCGTGAAGATCACGTCGACCGAGTCGGCGCGTACCGGAAGCGAGCCGGACAGGTCCGTGACCGCATCGACCCCCTGCGCCGCGCGCAGGTCGAAGCCCAGGTTGCCGGGCCACTGCTTGGCGGCGCCGCAACCCAGGTCCAGCACCACCGGCTCGCGTCCGCCCACCGCGACCCCGGACCAGACCGCCAGCACCCCGTCCAGCCGCCCCACCAACTGCCGGACCAGCCGGTGCTCGCGGTGATCCGCCACCCGCCCCTGCAGGTGCGCCACCCCCCGGTCGAACCGCACCTGCACGGGTACGCCCTGGAGACGCTCGTCGAACTTCGCGAGATCCGCCCACGCGGCATCCAGGTACGTGTCGATCGCCCGCAGCCGCTCGCCGGCCAGCGCGGTTCTGGTCAACGCGACCATGGCCCCACCTCCGGCCCCCGGCTACCCCGATCCCGGCCCGCCACACCCGCCACGGCCCGGCCGGGACGGCTCATCGGCCGGTGCCGCTCATCGGCCGGTGCCGCTCATCGGCCGGTGCGGCTCAGCGACCCGTGCGGCTCATCCTGCCGGCGCGGCCCAGCCGCGGCCGGGGCGCCGGTGCCGACACCAGCCGCTTGAGGTGGTAGCGGTGCAGTTCGTTCGGGGCGTCCATCGAATGGTCCTCGGTCATCGTGACCAACTCCCAACCCTGGGCACCCAGCCGGTTCAGGTGTGCCACCGCCGTGTCGCCGTACTCGGTGACGTCGGCCGTCGAGCCGTCGGGGCCGTACCAGTGGAAGGTGATCTCCCACCCGGCCTCGGTCGTGCTCGCCAGCCGCCGCCGGACGAGCAGCGCGTACTGGAACGTCGCCATGGAAAGCATTGTCACCGGCCGGTCGCTGCGGCGCATGGCGACGTGCCGCGCCGGCTCAGCCGCCGGTCACCCGGCCCGCCTCGACCCGCAGATGCCGGTTGGTGTGCACCGTCGCCAGCATCCGCCGGTCGTGGGTGACCAGCAGCAGCGTGCCCGGATAGCCGGCCAGCGCCGACTCCAACTGCTCGATCGCCGGCAGGTCCAGATGGTTGGTCGGCTCGTCCAGCACCAGCAGGTTCACCCCGCGGCCCTGCAACAGCGCCAGCGCCGCCCGGGTCCGCTCGCCCGGCGACAGCGTGACCGCGGGACGCAGCACATGGTCGGCGCGCAGCCCGAACTTCGCCAGCAGCGTCCGCGCGTCCGCCGGGGACAGATTCGGTACGTGCTCGCGGAAGGAGTCCAGCAGCGGCTGGTCGCCCAGGAACAACCGGCGGGCCTGGTCCACCTCGCCCACCACCACGCCCGGACCCAGCGACGCGTGCCCGCGCGCCAGCGGCAGCCGGCCCAGCAGCGCACCCAGCAGTGTCGACTTGCCCGATCCGTTGGCGCCGGTGATCGCCACCCGGTCCGCCCAGTCGATCTGGAGGTCGACCGGGCCGAGCGTGAAGTCGCCCCGGCGTACCACCGCGTCGCGCAACGCCGCGACCACCGCGCCGGCCCGGGGCGCCGCGGCGATCTCCATCCGCAGCTCCCACTCCTTGCGCGGCTCCTCGACCACCTCCAGCCGCTCGATCAGCCGTTCGGTCTGCCGGGCCTTGGCGGCCTGCTTCTCGCTGGTCTCGCCGCGGAAGTGCTTGAGGTTCTTGTCGTTGTCGGTGGCCTTGCGGCGGGCGTTGCGGACACCCTTCTCCATCCAGGCGCGCTGGGTCCGCGCCCGCGTCTCCAGGCCGGTGCGGGTCTGCGCGTACTCCTCGTAGTCCGCCCGCGCCTGCCGGCGGGCGATCTCCCGCTCCTCCAGGTACGCGGTGTAGCCGCCGCCGTAGAAGCCGACCTGCTGTTGCGCCAGGTCGAGTTCGAGGATCCCGGTGACCGTCCGGGTGAGAAACTCCCGGTCGTGGCTGACCAGCACCGTCCCGGCGCGCAGCCCGGTGACGAACTCCTCCAGCCGGCGCAGGCCGTCCAGGTCCAGGTCGTTGGTCGGCTCGTCCAGCAGCACCACGTCGTACCGGCTGAGCAGCAGCGAGGCCAGCCCGGCGCGGGCGGCCTGACCGCCGGAAAGGCTCGCCATCGGTGCGTCCAGGTCCACCGCGAGGCCGAGGTCGGCGGCCACCTGCCCGGCCCGGTCGTCGAGGTCGGCGGCGCCGAGCGCGAGCCAGCGCTCCAGCGCCGTGGCGTACCCGTCGTCCGCGCCGGCCGCCCCCGCGGTCAGGGCCTCGGTCGCGGCGTCCAGCGCGGCCTGGGCGGCGGTGACCCCGGTGCGGCGGCCGAGGAACGCCCGGACCGTCTCGTCCGGGCGGCGCTCCCGCTCCTGCGGCAGGTGTCCCACGGTGGCCGTCGGCGGGTTGAGCTGCACCGAGCCCTGTTCCGGCGCCAGCAGGCCGGCCAGCACCCGCAGCAGCGTCGACTTGCCGGCGCCGTTCGCGCCGACCAGCCCGATCACGTCGCCCGGGGCGACCACCAGATCGAGACCGGTGAAGAGCATCCGATCGCCGTGGCCGGCGGCGAGGTCCTTGGCGATCAACGTTGCGCTCATCAGATCCCGATCGTATCCGCCGGGCGGACAGCGGCCGAACGGCTTTCCGGGTGGCTGGGCGGCCGGGCACACTGGCGGGCGTGATGACCACGCTGAGCATCGACTGCGGGGGCGGTGGGATCAAGTCCTCGGTACTGGACGCCGCCGGCACGATGCGGGCGCGGCCGATCCGGGTGCCCACCCCGTACCCGTTGCCGCCGGCGCTCTTCGTGAAGACCCTGGTCGACCTCGCCGGCCGGCTGCCCGGCGCGGACCGGGTCACCGTGGGCATGCCCGGGATGCTGCGGCACGGCGTGGTGGTGGCCACCCCGCACTACGTGACCCGCTCCGGCCCGCGTACCAGAATCGACCCCGGCCTGGTGGCCGAGTGGTCCGGGTTCGACGCGCGGACCGCGCTGGCGGACGCGTTCGGGATGCCGGTCCTGGTGCTCAACGACGCCGAGGTGCACGGCGCGGGCCTGGTCGCCGGCACCGGCCTGGAACTCGTGCTCACCCTCGGCACGGGCCTGGGCTGCGCGATCTTCGACGGCGGGCGGCTGGCGCCGCATCTGGAACTGTCCCAGGCGCCGGTGCGCTGGGGGATGAGCTACGACACCTACATCGGCGAACACGAACGCCGCCGGCTGGGCGACAGCTTCTGGTCCCGTCGGGTACGCGGGGTCGTCGAGGGCCTGCGCCCGGTCTTCTGCTGGGACCGGCTCTACCTGGGCGGCGGCAATTCCCGGCTGGTCCGGCCCGAGCAACTGGCCCGGATGGGCGACGACGTGGTGGTGGTGCCCAACGACGCCGGCATCCTGGGTGGGGTACGCGCCTGGGCGCTGGCCGAGGGGCCGTAGCCGCCGGCGCCCGGCCTGGGCCACCGGTGTCCGGGTCGGTCCGTCGGCGTCCGGCCCGGGCCGCCGGTGTCCGGGTCGGTCCGCCGGCGGCCGGGTCAGTCCGCCGGGGTGAGCCGGCGGCGGGACATGCCGTCCAGGCCGGGCAGCCCCCAGCTGAACACGACCTCCGGATGGATCCGGATGACCTCCGCGCTCGTCCCGGGGATCGGCGGCGGCTGGTCCCGCAGCGCCTCGGCGCGACCGCGGATCTCCACCCCGCGTACCCGCCAGGGCCGCACGGAGGCGAGATCGTCCACCACGAAGGCGACCGGTGGGTGCCGTTCGATGTTCCGGAACTTGCGGCTGGCGCCCAGGCTGTAGCCGCCGATCACGATCGTCCCGCTGGCCTCGTCGTACCGGAATCCGACCGGGTTGTTCTGCGGCGCCCCGTCCGGCCCGACCGTGGCGAGCCGGCCGAGGCGCTGACCGGCGAGATAGTCACGTTCCGCTGGGGTAAGACTCATGATCCGACCTTCGCACCTGAAGCCGGGTCGAGGTCAACCATTCGGGCGAAGGGAACACTCGCGGCTTCGGCAATGTTGTGACAGCGTCGTACGCACGCGGTCGGCCCGCCCCGGGCGCCCGCGCGGTACGGGCGGACCCGATGGGCAACCGGCGGGTCCGGTACGCGAGGAGGTGGGGACCGATGGATCTGTTGGCCGACTACCGGCGCGCGACCATGTACTTCGAAGCGGGCGACCCGGCGGGGGCGGCCCGGCTGCTGGAGCCGATCGTCGAGGTGGAACCCGACAACGCGGCCGTACGGCAGTTGCTGGCCCGCTCGTACTTCCAGTCCGCCCAGTTGGGCCGCGCCGAGGAGCAGCTTCGGGCGCTGGTGGACCGCAACCCCAGCGACCACTACGCGCACCACGTGCTGGGCCGTACCCTGGAGCGGGCCGGTCGGCCCGGCGAGGCCCTGCGGCACCTGCGGATCGCCTTCGCCATGTACTCCGACAACGACGACTACCGGGTCGCGCTGCGCCGGGTGGAGAGCAAGGTACGCCGGTGAAGCTGAAGCTCGACCTGCACGACATCTTCAACCGCGGGCAGGACATCGACCGGGCGCTGCGCGGCATCATGGACGAGGCGGTGGCCAAGAAGGCCACCCTCGTCGAGATCATCCCGGGCAAGGGGTCCGGCCAGCTCAAGAAGCGGGTGCTGCGCTTCCTCGACCAGAAGGACGTCAAGCAGCTTTATCACCGGGTGGAGAAGGACTCCAAGAACTTCGGCCGGCTCTTCGTGCACTTCCGCTGGAAGTAGCGGGACCCCGCGCCCGGCTCGGCTTGGCCCGGCCCGGCCTACTCGTTCTTGTCATAAATCGTGGGCCGTTCGATCGCCTCCAGAACCTCGGTGGCGGCGTAGTAATGGCGTCCGGCACTTCCGAGACTTCCCATGTACTTCAGCCAACCATAATCCACCCCTCTCTCCAGCAGGTTCCGTGCTCCCTGATTCGTCACGTCCAGCGACAAGCGAACGCGACGAGTGGTGATAAAGGGGTTGCCGAAGATCAAGGGAATCAGAGCTGCCACACGGGACCTGTCGGCCACGGTTTGCCGGTAGTATCGCTCGCGGATCTCGATTAGTTGTGCTGCCCGAGCAACGGAATCGTCGGATTGTGTTTTGACGGCCTGACAGAAGAACTGTATCCACTCCTGGATGTCACCGGTTTCGCGGACAGCCTGCAGTCCTCGGTAATAATCCTGCCTATGTGTCTCAAGATAGCCCGAGAGATACAGTAGTGGTGCGGTGAGTCGTTCCTCTGCTATCAACTGCAAGCCGATTATCAGCCGTCCAACTCTCCCGTTTCCGTCCAGGAACGGGTGGATCGTTTCGAACTGGTAGTGCATGAGGGCACTTCTGACCAGCAGGGGCAAACGGCTGGGCTCGTTGACGAACTTCTCCCAGTCTGTCAATAATTCTGGGAGGTGTTCGGGCAGCGGCGGTACGAACAGGGCGGTGGTTGGTGTTGAGGAACCAATCCATACCGGCGACCATCTTATTTCACCGGGCTGTTTCTCTTCGCCGCGAACGCCATCCATCAGTTCTGCATGGACCTGCTTTATGAGTCTTTGTGAAATGGGAAGGGTCTGGATGAGCTGCAAACCCTTTCTGGTTGCGGCGAGGTGGCGCTCCACCTCTGCGACATCGTCGGTCTTGGCGGCCTCCACCTCCTCCGCCTTCAGCACCTCTGTCAGGGATGCGTTGGTGCCCTCGATCCGGGAACTGGCAAGGGCCTCCCTGGTCAGGAACGGTCCCACCAGCAGATTGGGTTCGGGAATCAATCGACCAAGCCCGTGTAGGTGTCCCAGCGAATTTTCTGCTTCGGATAGCAGAAAGACGGTTTCCGTGTCGAGTGACAATGTGCGCGGGATTGGTTCAGGGCGGTAGTAGGTAAATGCCCACTTGTCGCCCGGTCGTTGGGTAGCTTTACCGAACTGCGTGGTTCGGTACCTTTCAGCGTCCACGACCGCATGGTACATCTTGGTCCGCTTCTCGTGGCAACGTTTCGGCCCGTTGTGTTGGCGCGAGGCGATGTGGTGGCAACTGTCCTTGCTGCGATCGAGGATCGTGGCAACGTTTCGGCCTGTTGTGTTGGCGCGAGCCGATGTGGCGAGGAGATCAACTCGTCTTCCGCGAAGTTGGGGTGTCCGGACCGCCGTGATACCCCGACTTCGCCGAAGACGAGTTGATCTAGGGCTGTGGGGTGGGTTCCGGACGGCGGTGGGCGAAGAGGAACGCGCCGGTCCGGTACTCGTCGGCGTGGTGCAGCAGTTCGGCGTCGACGGTGAAGCCCGCGTCCCGCAGCCAGGTGGCGACCCGGCCCGGCGGGCGGCGGTGCACGTGGACCCGCATCGGGTGGCCGCCGTACCCCTCGGTCTTCAGGGTGGATTCGTCGCCGACGTGGAATCCGAGCAGCAACGGGCCGCCGGGCCGCAGCACCCGGTGGAAGTGCGCGAGGACCGCGGGTACCTCGTCGTCGGGGATGTGGATGAGCGAGAACCAGGCGACCAGGCCGGCCACGGAGCGGTCGGCCAGGTCGAGGTCGGTCATCGAGCCCACCTCGAAACGCAGGTGTGGATGGTCCCGCCGGGCGATGTCGATCATGGACGGGGAGAGGTCGACGCCGAACGCGTCGAGGCCGATGGAGTGCAGGTGGCCGGTGATCCGGCCGGGTCCGCACCCGACGTCGGCCACCGGTCCGTCGCCGGCGGCGCGGGTCAGCTCGGCGAAGAGCAACAGGATGCCGCGCTGGAACGGTTCGTTGGCGAGCGCGTCGCGGAGCAGGTCGGTGTAGCTCTCCGCCACGGTGTCGTAGGACGTTCGGGTGTCGGCCAGCCAGCCGGGTGCGGTCACGTCCCGGCACGGTAGTCCGCCGCCGCGCCGCGCCGCGCCGGGCCGCGCCGCCCCGCCCCGCGGCCCCGCGCCGCCCCGCCCCGCGGCCCCGCGCCGCCCCGCCCCGCGGCCCCGCGCCGCCCCGCCCCGCCCCGCCGCACCCCGCCCCGCCGCCGTCGGGGTGTCGCTCGGTCGGGTGCGGGATCGCTGCATTGACATGCCTGAAACTGGCTGGCAACATCGCGCTGACCGGACATGGGAGCGCTTCCATGGCCCGGATCCGGAGGCGGCCGGCGTACCCGGAGACTGCCGACGGGCCGGTCCTGGTCGGAAGCCGTCCGTGCCCGCCGCCGGGTCCCACCCGGCTCCCCGTCCGCCTGCGAAAGGACGCGCCCGTGTCCCAGCGACCCCGATGGCGGGCACCGCTCGCCGCCGTCGCCACCGCAACGCTCGCCGCCACCACCCTCGCCGCCGGTCCCGGCTCGCCCGCGTACGCCGAAGGGCCGGAACAGATTGTCAACGGCAGCTTCGACGACGGCTATGCGCCGTGGTGGGGGACCGCCAACATCACCCTCGACGCGTCCAGCGGCCAGCTCTGCGCCGACATCCCCGGCGGCACGGTCAACCCCTGGGACGTGATCATCGGGCAGAACGACATCCCGCTGCTCGCCGGCGAGACGTACCGGTTCTCGTTCTTCGGCTCGGCGGACCCCGGCCGGGTGGCCAAGGCCCTGGTCCAGCTTCCGGTCGACCCGTACACGCAGTATCTGGCCGCGAACCCGAGCCTCGACGCCGCGGGCGACACCTACGCGTACACCTTCACCTCGCCGGTGGACCTGCCGGACGCGCAGGTGGTGTTCCAGGTCGGCGGCAGCACCGCGCCGTGGCGGCTCTGCATCGACGACGTCTCGCTCACCGGCGGCGCCCCGCCCGAGGTGTACGTCCCGGACACCGGCCCCCGGGTCCGGGTCAACCAGGTCGGCTACCTGCCCAAGGGGCCGAAGAACGCGACGGTGGTCACCGACGCCACCGATCCGCTGCCGTGGGAACTGCACAACGCCGGCGGCGCGGTGGTGGCGCGGGGCAGCAGCACCCCGCGGGGCGTGGACGCCTCGTCCGGGCAGAACGTCCAGTCGATCGACTTCGGCCGGTACACCCGGGCCGGCACCGGCTACACGCTGGTCGCGGACGGCGAGACCAGCCGGCCGTTCGACATCGGCAGCGACTTCTACGAGAAGCTGCGCGCCGACTCGCTGAAGTTCTACTACCCGCAACGCAGCGGCATCGCGATCTCCGACGACCTGCGGCCCGGGTACGCCCGGCCGGCCGGGCACGTCGGGGTGGCGCCCAACCAGGGTGACACCGACGTGCCGTGCCAGCCCGGCGTCTGCGACTACTCGCTGGACGTCTCCGGAGGCTGGTACGACGCCGGCGACCACGGCAAGTACGTCGTCAACGGCGGCATCGCCGTGCACCAGATGATGAGCGAGTACGAGCGGTCGGTGCTGGCCCGCACCGGCGAGCCGTGGAAGCTCTGGGACGGCTCGCTGGACATCCCGGAGAGCGGCAACAGGGTGCCGGACATTCTCGACGAGGCGCGCTGGGAGCAGGAGTTCCTGCTCAAGATGCAGGTGCCGGCCGGGCAGCCGCTGGCCGGGATGGCGCACCACAAGATCCACGACGCGGCCTGGACCGGCCTGCCGCTGCTGCCCGACCAGGACCCGCAGCCGCGCGAGCTGCACGCCCCGTCCACCGCCGCGACGCTCAACCTGGCGGCCACCGCCGCGCAGGCCGCCCGGGTCTTCCTGCCGTACGACCCGGCGTTCGCGGCCCGCAACCTGAAGGCCGCGAAGGCAGCCTGGGCCGCCGCGAAGGCACACCCGGCGGTCTACGCCACCGGCGCGGACAGCAACGGCGGCGGCGCGTACGACGACAGCAACGTCGCCGACGAGTTCTACTGGGCCGCCGCCGAGTTGTACCTGAGCACCGGTGGCCGGGAGTTCCGGGACCACCTGCTCGGCTCCCCGCTGCACACCGCGGACATCTGGGCGCCGGACGGCTTCAGCTGGCAGAGCGTGGCCGCGCTGGGCCGGCTGGACCTGGCCCGGATCCCGAACGCGCTGCCGGACCGGGCGCGGGTCCGCGCCTCGGTGGCCCAGGGCGCCGACCGGTACCTGGGCATCATCGCCGACTCGCCGTACGGCGTGCCGTACGCCCCGCCCGGCAACCAGTGGGCGTGGGGGTCGAACAGTTCCATCCTGAACAACGTGGAGGTGCTGGCCACCGCGTACGACCTGACCGGCGCGGAGAAGTACCGCACGGGCGTGCTGGAGTCGATGGACTACCTGCTCGGCCGCAACGCGCTCAACCAGTCGTACATCACCGGGTACGGCGAGGTGGCCTCGCACAACCAGCACTCCCGCTGGTTCGCGCACGAGCTGAACGCCGAGCTGCCGAACCCGCCGGCCGGAACGCTGGCCGGCGGCGCCAACTCGGCCCTGCAGGATCCGCTGGCGCAGCAGAAGCTGGCCGGCTGCGCACCGCAGTTCTGCTACATCGACGACATCGAGTCGTACTCGACGAACGAGCTGGCGATCAACTGGAACTCGGCGCTGGCCTGGGTGGCGGGATTCGTGGCCGACCAGGACAACGGCGACGCCCGCGGTCGGCTGCGGTAGCGCTCGGGCGGTCGTCCCGCGGGCGCGCAGACGGGTCCGGGCGGACGTGGCTAGAGCGGAAGGGCTCCTTCCTCATCCGAATGGAGAGTGGAAGGGGCCCTTCCCCGCGTTGCGGAACACGGGTCGGTGGCGGTACGACGTTCACAGCCAGTAATGTGGTCCGGCCAGTGCCGCCCGATGCTCAGTCGGCGGGCTGATCGCGAAGGAGCCCGAGATCAGCACCGAGCTATCTTGCCCGACGCCGAGGGCCCGATGATGCGAGGCGGCGACATGATCGGTTCGTCTGTCGCGCCGTTCGGATACCCGCACGGCGGGCTGGGCCGCAATCCCGACCTCCCGCCGGGCGAACGGCTGCGGGTGCTGCTCGTCGAGGACGACGAGGGGGACGCCTTCCTGGTCGGTGAACTGCTGTCCGAGACCGGGGCGGCGATCGACCTCGCGGTCGCGGCCAGCCTCAACCAGGCCCGCCAGCGGATCGGCGGCGTCGACTGCGTACTGCTGGATCTGGGCCTGCCCGACGCGCAGGGGCTGGACGGCCTGCGCCAGGTGCTCGGCATGTCCCAGCGGGCCGCGGTCTGCGTACTCACCGGCCGCTCCGACGAACACCTCGGGGTGGCGGCGGTGGCCGAGGGGGCGCAGGACTACCTGGTCAAGGGCCAGGTCGACGGGGTGCTGCTGGCCCGGTCGCTGCGCTACGCCGTGGAACGCAAGCGGGCCGACGAGAACACCCGCCGGCTGCGCGAGGTCGAGCTGCGGCAGGCGGAGTCGGCCCGGCTGGAACGGGGTCTGCTGCCGCAGCCGCTGATGGACACCGACCAGGTCGCCGTGCACACGTTCTACCGCCCCGGCCGGCACGCCGCGCTGATCGGCGGCGACTTCTACGACGTGGTGCAGACCACCCCGGACCGGGTGGACCTGATCGTCGGGGACGTCTGCGGGCACGGCGTGGACGAGGCTGCGCTCGGCGTCGAACTGCGGGTGGCCTGGCGGGCGCTGGTCCTGGCCGGGGTGCCGGACGACGAGGTGCTGCCGGCGCTGGAGCAGGTGCTGATGAGCGAGCGCCGGTTGCAGGAGATCTTCGCGACGGTCGCCACCGCCCGGCTCGACCTGGACGCCAACCGGGCCACCGTCCGGCTGGCCGGGCATCCGCCGCCGCTGCTGCTCACCGGCGGTCGGGTGGCGCCGGTGCCGGCCCCGGGTGGCCTGCTGCTGGGCGTACGCCCGCGCCGGCCGGTCGCCTACGAGCTGGAGCTGGCGGAGAAGGACTGGTCGCTGCTGATGTACACGGACGGCCTGATCGAGGGCCGCGTCGGGGCGGGGGACGACCGGCTGGACGTGACCGGGCTGGGTGGGTTGCTCGGCGAGCCGGCGACCGGCCGGGTGCCGCTGCCGGATCTGCCGGCCTGGCTGGTGGGCCGGGCCGAGGAGATCAACGGGGGGCCGCTCGCCGACGACGTGGCGATGCTGCTGGTCAGCCGGGGGAGAGGGCGATGAAGCGGGGCAACTGGTCACTGCGGCAGCGCGTTGTCACACTCTGCGTGACCGTGGGTGTGCTGCTCACCGGCCTGGCGGTCGCCGAGGCGGCGCTTGCCGCGCAGAACCGCGGCGCCATCGACCGGATACTGAACGTCACGGGTCCGCTCCGGGTGCAGGGCGAGGTGCTGCTGAACAGCCTGGTCAACCAGGAGACCGGGGTACGCGGCTACGCGGTGACCGGGGTGCGCAGCGAACTCGAACCGTACGAGACCGGCCGGCAGCAGGAGCGGTCCGCGGTCGCCACGATGGACCGGCTGCTCGCCGGCGAACCGGCCATGCGGGCCCAACTGCTGGAGGTGGAGCGGCAGGCCGAGCACTGGCGGCAGACCGTCGCCGAGCCGGTCATCGAGGCCACCGGCTCGCAGGGCCGGGCCGCCGGCCAGGCGCTGCTCACCGACGAGACCCGGCAGGAGTTCGACCAGCTCCGGGCCACCATCGCCGAGCTTCAGCAGTCGATCCTCGTGCTCCGCCAGCAGGCCGTCGCGGCGGTCAACCGCACCGGCAACTCGCTCGTGGTGCTGCTGGTGATCGCGGCCATCGTGGTGGTGATCGCCGGTGTGGCCCTGCTGCTCTCGCTGAACCGGCTGGTCATCGGCCCGGTGACGACGCTGGCGAGCCGGGTCCGGCAGGTGGCGACCGGGGACTACGGCGCCGTGATCGAGCGGGTCGGCCCACCCGAGGTGGCCCGGCTGGCCGGGGACGTGGACGGGATGCGCAAGCGGATCGCGGCGGACCTGGCGGAGGTCCAGGCGGCGCGGGCCAACATCGAGGAGGCCAACGCGCGGTTGCAGCAGCAGGCCGAGGAACTGGTCCGGTCCAACCGCGACCTGGAGCAGTTCGCCTATGTGGCCTCGCACGACCTGCAGGAGCCGCTGCGCAAGGTGGCGAGCTTCTGCCAACTGCTGCAACGGCGGTACGCGGGCCAGCTCGATGAGCGGGCGGACCAGTACATCGCGTTCGCGGTGGACGGCGCCCAGCGGATGCAGCGCCTGATCAACGACCTGCTGGCGTTCTCCCGGATCGGCCGGGTCACCACCGGCTTCACCGAGGTCGACCTGGCTCGGGTGATGGGCGACGTGGCGGGGCAGACCGAGGCCGCGCGCCAGTACGCCGACGCCGAGCTGACCTGGACGGATCTGCCGGTGGTGCGCGGCGAGGAGGCGCTGCTGACCAACCTGGTCGCCAACCTGGTCAGCAACTCGATCAAGTTCCGCCGCGCGGACGTGCCACCCCGGGTGCACGTGTCGGCCCGCCGGGTCGGCGACGAGTGGGAGATCACCTGCCAGGACAACGGCATCGGGATCGAGGCGGAGTTCGCGGACAAGATCTTCGTGATCTTCCAGCGGCTGCACTCCAAGGACGCCTATCCGGGCACCGGCATCGGTCTGGCCATCGTCAAGAAGATCGTGGAATACCATGGCGGCCGGGTGTGGGTGGATTCGGACGTACCCGAGGGGACCGCGATCCGGTTCACCCTGCCGGCGCTGCCGGACCCCGCCGAGGCCCAGCCCACGCCGGCCCCGGCCGGGTCGGAGCCGGCGGCGCAGGTCGCGTCCGGGCCGGACGCGGAGGCCGGATCGGCGCCGGCGACGGGCGGTGCCGTCGACGGCGGTGGCGCCGGGGAGCCGGCGCCGGCCGGACGGGCGGACGCCGGCGACGAGCCCGCGAACGGTACGGCGGTGGCCGGGCGATCGGCCGCCAGAGACAGCGGTGACGCGAAGGAGACGGTGGCATGACGGCACCCGCCGACGGCAGGAGCCCGATAGAGGTACTGCTCGTCGAGGACGACCCCGGCGACGTGCTGATGACGCAGGAGGCGTTCGAGGAGCACAAGCTGCGCAACCGGCTCACCGTGGTCTCCGACGGCGACGAGGCGCTGGCGTACCTGCGCCAGCAGGGCCAGTACGCGGAGGCGTCGCCGCCCGACCTGATCCTGCTGGATCTCAACCTGCCGCGCCGGGACGGCCGCGAGGTGCTGGAGGAGATCAAGAAGGACGAGCTGCTGCGGCAGATCCCGGTGGTCGTGCTCACCACCTCGCAGGCCGACGAGGACATCCTGCGCAGCTACCGGCTGCACGCCAACGCGTACGTCACCAAGCCGGTCGACTTCGAACGGTTCATCGCCGTGGTTCGCCAGATCGACGAGTTCTTCGTCAGCGTGGTGAAGCTTCCGCCGCGTGGCTGAGCTACCGCTCGACGAGGTGAGCGCGCTGCTGCGGGAGGTCGCGGGCAGCGCGGTGCTGCCGCTGTTCCGCCGGCTGGACGCCGCCGACATCGAGGAGAAGGCGCCCGGGGAGCTGGTCACGGTCGCCGACCGGGAGGCGGAGCGGCTGATCGGCGCCCGGCTGCGCGAGCTGCTGCCCGGTTCCGCGGTCGTCGGCGAGGAGGCGGTGGCGCAGCGGCCGGAGCTGCTGCGGGACCTGTCCGGCGAGGGCTACGTCTGGCTGGTCGACCCGGTCGACGGCACGGCCAACTTCGCCGCCGGCCGGCGGCCGTTCGCCCTCATGGTGGCGTTGCTGCGGGCCGGCGAGCTGATCGCGAGCTGGATCCTGGATCCGCTCGCCGAGGACCTGGCGGTCGCCCGGCTCGGTACGCCGACGCTGCTCAACGGCGTACCCGTCCGGCCCGGCGGGCACCGGCCGCCGCTGGAGGAGGTCCGGGGCGTGGCGGCGACCCGGTTCCTGCCGGCGCGGCTGCGGGCCGAGGTGGCGGCCGGCGGGCACCGCCTCGGTGAACTGCTCGACGGCCAGCACTGCGCCGGCCGGGAGTACCTCGACATGCTCACCGGCGCCCAGCAGTTCGTGCTCTTCTGGCGGATCCTGCCCTGGGACCACGCCCCGGGCGTGCTGCTGGTGCGCTGCGCCGGCGGGGTGGCCCGGCACTTCGACGGCAGCGAGTACCACCCGGCCGAGGACCGGCGCGGCCTGCTGGTCGCCGCCGACGAGGAGACCTGGCACGGGGTGCGGGCGGCGCTGCTGCCGGATCAGTGACCCGGCCGCGGGCCGGGTGCGCGGACCCGTTGCGCGCCGGGCGAGCGGACCCCTTGCGCGCCGGGCGCGGACCCATCCGCGGGCCGGGCGCGGACCCATCCGCGGGCCGGGCGGGAAGTGGACGGGAGTTCACGGGACGGCCCCGGCCGGCGGGCTCGGGTAGGCTCTCCGGCGGTCCGGTGCGAAGGGGAGGGATCCGCGTGCGGATGCGGACAACGCCGGTCGTCCGCCGGCTCCTGCTGGCGCTGGTCCTCGCGCTGCTGGTCGGTCCGGCCGCGGTGGCGGTACCCGCGCCGGCGCTGGCGGCGCCGAACGCCGACGACGAGGGCGGCACCAAGAAGCTGCGGGACGCGCTGGAGGCGGCGGCCCGGGGACACATCGACGCGCAACGCAAGCTGGACGCCTCGGTCAAGCGGCAGAAGCAGCTCGCCGGCGAACTGGGGGACGTGGAGAAGCGGCTGTCCGCGTTGACCGAGCAGGCGGGTGCGCTGGCCGCCCGCTCGTACCGGCTGGGCCGGCTCGGTCCGGTGACCATGCTGCTGAGCAGCGGCTCCGCGGAGGAACTGCTGGACCGGGTGGCGGAGCTGGAGCTGATCGCCCAGCGCGACGACCGGGCGTTGGGTGCGCTGGGCGAGGCGCGGATCCAGGCGGCCACCGCCAAGCAGGCCATCGACGCGGAGGTCGGTGAGCAACGCCGTCAGGTCGCGGTGCTGGCGCAGAAGAAGCGCGACGCCGAACGGGCGCTGGCCACCGTCGGCGGCGGCACCTCGGGCGGCTTCGTGAGCGTCAACTCCCCGCTGGCCAAGCCGGCGCCGCGCAACGCGGACGGCTCCTGGCCCAGTGAGTCCTGTTCGGTCGACGACCCGACCACGTCCAGCTGCATCACGCCGCGCACCCTGCACGCGTACCAGCAGGCGCGTGCGGCCGGCTTCACCCGGCACACGAGCTGCCACCGCAGCGGCGGGGGCGGCGAACACCCGAAGGGGCGGGCCTGCGACTTCTCGGCCGCCGCGGGCGGGTTCGAGGACCGCAGCGCCACCGGCGGGGACAAGACGTACGGCGACCGGCTGGCCGCGTACTTCATCAAGAACGCGAGCCGGCTGGGCGTGCTGTACGTGATCTGGTACCGGCAGATCTGGATGCCCGGCACGGGCTGGCGGTCCTACAGCGGCGGCGGCAGCCCGGCGGCCGATCACACGAACCATGTTCATCTGTCGATGTATTAGCTCCTCCGGGCCGCCGGCTGCGTAGCATCGCCACGGTGACCTCCACATCCCGAGACCTCGCCGCCGGCGCCGGACCGCACACCGAGACCGGCCCCGGCCCGCTGCCCGCCGGCCTGGCGGCGACGCTTGTCTTCCTGGCCAGCGGTGCCGTGCTGGTGCTGGAGACCGTGTCCCTGCGCCTGGTCGGCCCGTACCTCGGGGTGACCCTCCAGGTGACCAGCTCGGTCATCGGGGTGGCGCTGGCCGCCATCGCGTACGGCGCCTGGTCCGGCGGGTTCCTGGCCGACCGGCGGGACCCGCGGACGCTGCTGGCGCCGGTCTTCGTCCTGGCCGGGATCGCCACCGCGGTGAGCCTGCCGGTGGTGCGGTACGCCGGCGAGTGGCTGCGCGGCTCGGCGGTGACCGGCATCCTGCTGCTCATCTCGCTCGCCGTCTTCGTGCCGGCGGCCCTGCTCTCGGCGATCACCCCGATGGTGGTCAAGCTGCAACTCGGCGACCTGCGCCGGACCGGCCAGGTGGTCGGCCGGCTGTCCAGCCTCGGCACCCTGGGGGGCATCACCGCCACCCTGGTTACCGGCTTCGTGCTGGTCGCGGCGCTCTCCACCACGGCCATCGTGCTGAGCCTCGCGGTCCTGCTCGGGTTGACCGGCCTGGCGCTGGCCGGGTACCTGCGCCGGCGGCACCGGCCCGGCCTGCCCGGCCGGGCGCGTACCCGGGCCGCCCTGGCCACGCTCGGGCTGGCCGGTGCGGGGCTGGCCGCGGTGGCGCCCACCCCGTGCGACGTGGAGACCGCCTACCACTGCGCCCGGGTCACCGCCGACCCCGCCGTGGCGAGCGGCCGGACGCTGTGGCTCAACTCGGCCCAGCACTCGTACGTCGACCTGGCCGACCCGCGCCGGCTGAAGTTCGGCTACACGCAGTGGTTCGCCGCGGCCGTGGACGAGCTGGCGCCACCGGGCCGGCGGCTGGACGCCGTACACCTGGGCGGCGGGGGGTTCACCATGCCGCGTTACGTCGCCGCCACCCGGCCCGGCTCGACCAACGCCGTGTACGAGCTGGACGGCGCCCTCGTCGAGCTGGACCGGCGGGAGCTGGACGTGCGGACCGGGCCGGACCTGACGGTCACGGTCGGCGACGCCCGGCTGTCGCTGCACGGGCGCGCCACCGCCAGCGCGGACCTGGTGGTGGGCGACGCCTTCGGGCACCTGGTGGTGCCCTGGCACCTGGCCACCCGGGAGATGGCCGCGGAGGTCCGCCGGGTGCTCCGCCCCGACGGCCTGTACGTGCAGAACGTCATCGACTACCCGCCGGCCCGGTTCATCCGCGCCGAGCTGGCGACCGTGGCCGCCGAGTTCCCGCAGGTGGCGCTCGCCGCCCCGCCGGACGCGGTGAACGGGCAGCAGGCCGCCAACTTCGTCATCATCGCCTCCCCGGCGCCGCTGCCGCTGGCCGAGCTGGAGCAGCGGCTGGCGGCCACCTCCACCGAACCGGTGGGCCTGTACGCCGGGGCCGACCTGGCCGACTTCGTCGGCGGGGCGACCGTGCTGACCGACGACTACGCACCGGTCGATCAGCTCCTGGCCCGCGGCTGAGGCTGCCGGGTGCCCGGCTGCCGGCCGCGATCGAGCGGCCGGCGTCCGCCGGTCCCCGGGCCGGCGCGGCGGCAGCCGGCGCCGAAACCGGGTTCCCGGCGGGATGATGTGTAGATTTCTTGCGGTTGGGCAACAGATGCTGACATGAGCGAGCGCAGCGAGCGAACCGTCCGACCCGGCGCGGTACGGCCTCTCGCGGGCCAGGGGCCGGCATGAGTGCCCGGAGCGATCCGGCACCCCGGCTGCTCGGCGAGCGCTACCGGCTGGTGGAACGGCTCGGCGCCGGCGGCATGTCGGTGGTCTGGCGCGGCTACGACGAGGTGCTCGGCCGGCAGGTGGCCGTCAAGGTGCTGGCCCCCCGGCTGCTCGCCGACAGTGCCTTCCGGCACCGGATCCGGGCGGAGGCCAAGGCCGCGGCCCGGCTGTGCCACCCGCACATCACCAGCGTGTACGACTACGGCGAGTCGAGCGAGGGCCGCAGCACCCTGCCGTACGTGGTGATGGAGCTGCTGGACGGCGAGTCGCTGGCGGCCCGGCTGGCCCGGTCCGGGGCGCTGCCGTGGCGACCGGCGGTCACGGTCTGCGCCGAGGTCGCCGCCGCACTGGCCGCCGCGCACGCCCGCGGGGTGGTGCACCGGGACATCACGCCAGGCAACGTGATGCTGACGCGCAGCGGCGCCAAGGTGGTGGACTTCGGCATCTCCGCGCTGGTGGGGGAGCGCGACATCAACCCCGACGGCACCCTGCTGGGCACTCCGGCGTACCTGGCCCCGGAGCGGCTGGACGGCGGCCAGGTCACGGCCGCCACCGACGTGTACGCCCTGGGCCTGCTGCTCTACCGGTCGCTGACCGGCCGGCTGCCGTGGACGGCGACGAGCCGGACCGAACTCATCAGGGCGCACGTCTACCGCACCCCCGAGCCGCTGCCGGACGTACCCGGCCTGCCCGGCGGGATCGCGGAGCTGTGCGACCGGTGCCTGGCCAAGGCGCCCGCGGACCGGCCGGGCAGCATCGAGGTGGCCCGGGAGCTGTCCGAGGCGCTGGGCGTCGCGGCGGTGCTGCCGGTCTCCCCGGCGGCCACCGGCCGGCCCGGGGTCTACGAGTACGACCCGGACGACCTGGCCAGCGCCGGCACCACGATCCTGCCGTCCTCGGCCGCCACCGACGTGTTCCGGCTGCCGGCCGCACCGGGCGGACGGGGTCGCCAGCGCGGCCGCGCCCGGCCCGGGGCCGTCGGCGGGCCGGCCGGGCTCGCCGGTGCCGGCATCCCGGCCTGGGCGCGGGGCCGGTCGGGCGGGGCCGCCCGTGCCGGTGGTGCGGCCGGGTCGCGCCGGCGCAGCCGGCTGGAGGCCGCGGCGGTGGGCGTCGGGCTGGTCGCGGCCACCGGCGTGGTCTGGGCGGTCACCTCGCGCAGCCCGGCGACCGGGCCGGACGTCGCCGAGGCGGCCACCGCGACGGGACCGTCGTGCCAGGTCGACTACGCGCTGCGCCGGGACACCGGCTCCGGGTTCGACGCGTCCCTGACCGTCACCAACACCGGCGAGCAGGCGCTGTCGGACTGGCGGCTCAGCTTCGCCTTTCCGGGGGACCAGACGGTGACGCCGGACGGTGCCGCCCGGGTCGAGCAGCGCGGCAGGTCGGTGGAGGTCCGCCCGGAGAGCGGCGGCGCGGCCCTCGGATCGGGCCGCTCCGCGGCGGTCGAGATGAGCGGACGGTACCGGGACGGCAATCCGCTGCCGACGGAGTTCCGGCTCAACGACAAGGCGTGCGCGGTCCAGGTGTCCGGGGTGGCGGGTACGCCGGCCGTCGCCCCCTCGACCAGCGGCCCGGCCGCGAGCGGGGGTACCGGGGCCGGCTCGGACCGGGGCGGCGCCGCGGCCGGCGGATCCGAGCCGGCGAAGTCCAGGCCCGCCAAGGCGAAGGAGCCGAAGGAGCCCAAGCCGGCGAAGTCCAAGCCGGCGAAGCCCACCCCGCCGGATCCGGCCGCCGACCCGCCGACGCCGCCCGACCCGCCGACGCCGCCCGACCCGCCGACGCCACCCGATCCGCCGGACCCGCCGCCGTCCAAGCCGGCGGGGCCGTCCGAGCCGGCCGGGTCGAGCGTCGAGCCGACGGCGGGGCCGGGCTCAGCCGATGGTCGAGAACCGCTGGACGCCGTCGATCGTGCCCTCGATGATCAACATTCCGTCCGCGGGTAGCACGGTGTCCGGTCGGGCCGGCGCGAACCGGTTGTCGTCGATGCGTACCCCGATGATGACCACGCCGAAGTGGTCCTCGCTGGCCAGCTCGCCGATCCGCCGGCCGGCCAGGCTCGGCGGCGTACGCGTCTTGGCGATCGCGAAGTCGGTGCCGAACTCGACGAAGTCCAGCAGCTGGCTGACGATCAGGTGGGCCACCCGCTCGCCCATGTCGGCCTCGGGAAACACGACGTGCCGCGCGCCGACCGAGGAGAGGATCCGGGCGTGCGCGTGCGAGGTGGCCCGAGCCCAGATCTCCGGTACGCCGATCTCGACCAGGTTGAGCACGACCAGCACGCTGGACTCCAGCGCCGAGCCGATCGCCACGATCACCCGGTCGAACTCGCTGAGTCCCAGCTGCCGGAGCGCGTCCAGATCGGTGGCGTCCGCCTGGACGACGTGGGTCAGCGACTGCGACCAGTGCTGGACCGTCGTCGGCCCGTCGTCGACCGCGAGCACCTCGTGACCCAGCCGGACCAGCGACTCGGCGACCTTGCCGCCGAACCGGCCCAGTCCGATCACCGCGATGTCGCCGGTGGTCTGCCGGCGGCGGCGGGTACGTCGCCAGTCAGCCGACAAGGGGACGCTCCTCGGCGTACCGGTAGAGGCGCGGCCGCGTGCGCAGGGCCAGCGCGGAGGCCGCCGCGACGGTGCCCACCCGGCCCAGGTACATCAGCACGATCAGCAGGACCCGGCCGTCGGTGGGCAGCACCGCCGCCGTGCCGTTGCTGATGCCCGAGGTGGACAACGCCGAGACCGCCTCGAACAACTCCTGGTACAGCGGGATCCCCCGGGTGAACCTGTTCATCAGCAGCGTGCTCACGCTGGCCAGGGCCACCCCGAGCAGCGCGATGGTGAGCGCCAGCCGCTGAGTGGCCGCCGCGATGCGGCGGCGGCCGATCACCACGTCCGGCTCGCCGCGCAGCTCGGCCAGGATCACGAAACCGAGCAGGAAGAACGTGGTGACCTTGATCCCGCCCGCCGTGCTGGCGCTGCCCCCGCCGATGAACATCAGCCCGGTCACGGCGGCGGCGGTGGTGTCGCGCATGGCACCGTAGTCGACGCTGTTGAGGCCGCCCGAGCGCGGAATGGTGCCCTGGACGAAGGCGGCCAGGAACTTCGTCGGCGTGTCCAGCCGGCCCAGCGTCGCCGGGTTGGACCACTCGAAGGTGAGCACCAGCAGGAAGCCGGCGGCGAGCAGGATGAGCGAGCCGAGCACGGTGAGGCGGGTCTGCGTCGACCACCGGGCGGGTTGGCGCCACCGGGAGAGCAGTTCGAAGATGACCGGGAACCCGGTGGCGCCGGCGATCACCCCGAGGGTGAGCGGCAGGCAGATCCAGCCGTCCCCGACGAACCCCTGGATGCTGTCCGGGAAGAGGCTGAAACTGCTGTTGTTGAACGACTGCACGGCGTGGAACAGGCCGTACCAGGCGGCCCGGTCGAGCGGATAGTCGTACGCGGCGAACAGCCGCGCCGTGACCACGACGGTGATGACGGCCTCGACACAGAACGACACCAGCGCGATCCGGACCAGCACCCGGCGGGCGTCGCCGAGTCCCAGCCGGGCGCCCTCGGCCTGCAACACCAGCCGGTTGCGCAGCCCCAGCCGCCGGGACACCAGCAGCAGGAGCAGGGTGCCCATGGTCATGATCCCGAGCCCGCCGATCTGGGTGAGCGCCAGGATGAACACGGTGCCCAGCGCGGACCAGTACTCCCCGGTCGGCACCACGGCCAACCCCGACGTGCAGATCGCCGACGTGGCGGTGAACAGCGCGGTCAGGAACGGCGCGGAGTCCGGGCCGGTCCGGGCGGACGGCAGCGTCAGCAGGGCCGTGCCGGCGAGAATCGCCCCGAGAAAGGCCAGCGGCACCAACCGGGCGGGACTCTGGGCGAGCCGGCGGTAGATGATCGCGCGAACCGCCACGGCCTCCAGAGGTACCACGGGCCGAGCCCGCCATCCGGCGCTTCGCCGAGGTTCACCCAACCGCCAGCTCCGGCGCGGCCGCGAGTCGCCCACGACGGGTTGACCGCGTCCCTGCGGGACATCTGCGCTGCCGGAGCGGGCCGGTGGTCGACTGGCGGAGGCCGGTGCGGCAGGATGTCCGCGTGGAAGCTCTCCGACTCATCCTGCTCTATCTACACCTGATCGGGTTCGCCCTGCTGCTCGGCGGAGCGCTCACCCAGTACCTCAGCGGGCGCATCCGGATCAACGCCGCGATGCTCTGGGGCGCGACGATCCAGGTGCTCACCGGGATCGGCCTCGCGGCGCCGCTGCGGGACGGGCACGAGCCGGATCCGGCGAAGTTGGCCACCAAGGGCGTGATCGGGCTGGTCGTCTTCGTGATGGTGTTCTTCTCCCGCAAGCGGGAGGCGGTGAACCGGGGTCATTTCCTGACGATCGTCGGGCTCACCCTGATCAACGCCGCCGTGGCGGTATTCTGGCGATGATCCCTTTCGGTCGCTGTTGACCAGGGGAAACCTCCGCGAAACCTCGCCATCCGGGCCTTCCGGCGCGGGTGGTCGCAATGTCTCGATCGCGGACGGTGATATCCCTCACGCAAGAGTTACGTGAGGGTAACGGGCAGCCAACGGTCCTGCACGATTGTCGGTCGGCGGGTGGGTGCACGCGTACTCTCCCGTCCGTAACGTGAGACGCCGGCCAGCCGACGGGTGGCCGGTACAGGGCTGCCACCGCGTGGCGGTGTGCATGGGGAAGGAGACCGTCTTGCGCACTGCGCGTGGGATGCGGATCGTCTCGGTATTCGCGGTAGGCGGGCTGGCGCTGAGCGCCGCCGCCTGTGGTGACGCGCCGGAGGACGACAACGCGGGCGGCGACGCCAGCAAGAAGTTCACCGCTTGCATGGTGACCGACACCGGCGGCATCGACGACAAGTCGTTCAACACCTCCGCGTGGGCCGGCCTCCAGGGGGCGAAGGCGGCCAACAGCAACATCGAGATCAAGAACGTCGCCTCCAAGGCCGAGGCCGACTACGAGCCGAACCTGACCGGCTTCGTGCAGCAGAAGTGCGACTTCATCCTCTCCGTCGGCGGCCTGATGGGCGACGCCACCTCCAAGATCGCGCAGGCGAACCCGAACCAGCAGTTCGGCATCGTCGACGCCAAGCTGGCGGAGACGAACGTCTACCCGATGCAGTTCGACACCGCGCAGGCCGCCTTCCTGGCCGGCTACCTCGCGGCCGGCATGACCAAGACCGGCAAGGTGGGCACGTACGGCGGCATGAAGATCCCGCCGGTGACCGTGTTCATGGACGGCTTCGCCGACGGCGTCGCGTACTACAACGAGGCCAAGAGCAAGAAGGTCCAGGTCCTCGGCTGGAACAAGGACTCGCAGGACGGCTCGTTCACCAACGACTTCGTCAAGCAGGACGAGGGCAAGAAGATCAGCGACACGCTCGTCGCGCAGGGTGCGGACATCGTCATGCCGGTCGCCGGTGGCGCCGGCCTGGGTACGACCGCCGCGGCGCAGGCGTCCAACGGCAAGTACAGCGCCATCTGGGTGGACGTCGACGGCTGCCAGAGCACGCAGAACTGCCCCGCCCTGCTCACCACCGTGGCCAAGAACATCGCGGACGCGGTGCAGGACGCGGTGACCAAGGCGGCCAACGGCGAGAAGCTGGAGCACGACCCGGGCTTCGTCGGCACGCTGGAGAACGGCGGCGTGGCGCTGGCCCCGTACCACGACTGGGACAGCAAGATCCCGGCCGAGCTGAAGAGCGAGGTCGACCAGGTCAAGGCCGACATCATCAGCGGCAAGATCAAGGTCAGCTCGCCGAGCCAGCCGAAGTGACATACCGCCGGCCGGCCCCGGACCCGAACGGGTCCGGGGCCGGCCGGCGGCCCGCTGTTTTCCCAGGAGGTTGCGCTGAAACTCGAACTGCGCGGCATCACCAAGCGGTTCGGTGAGCTGGTCGCCAACGACCACATCGACCTGACGGTGGAGCCAGGTGAGATTCATGCGCTGCTCGGCGAGAACGGCGCGGGCAAGTCGACGTTGATGAACGTCCTGTACGGGCTGCTCCAGCCCGACGAGGGCGAGATCCTGGTCGACGATCGGGCACTGCGGATCAAGGGGCCGTCCGACGCGATCGCCGCCGGCATCGGCATGGTCCATCAGCACTTCATGCTGGTCCCGGTCTTCACCGTGGCCGAGAACGTGATGCTCGGCGCCGAACAGGTACGCGGCGGCGTGGCCGGGGTGCTGGACCGGCGTCGCGCCCGGCGGCAGGTCGCCGAGGTGTCGGACCGGTACAACCTGCGGGTCGATCCGGACGCCGTGATCGAGGACCTGCCGGTCGGCGTGCAGCAGCGGGTGGAGATCGTCAAGGCGCTCACCCGGGACGTCGACCTGTTGATCCTCGACGAACCCACGGCGGTGCTGACCCCGCAGGAGACCGAGGAACTGCTGGCCGTCATGCGGTCGCTCAAGGCGGCCGGCAAGTCGATCGTGTTCATCACGCACAAGCTCAAGGAAGTCAAGGCCATCGCCGACCGGATCACGGTCATCCGGCGCGGCCGTACGGTGGGCACCGCCAGCCCGACCGACAGCGAGGACGACCTGGCCGCGTTGATGGTCGGCCGGCAGGTCAGCCTGGGGGTCGAGAAGGACCCGGCGCGGCCCGGCGAGCCGGTGCTGCGGGTCGAGCAGTTGGTCGTGAACGACGACCGGGCGTGCCGGGCGGTGGACGGCGTCGACCTGACCGTGCGCGCCGGCGAGGTGCTCGGCATCGCCGGCGTGCAGGGCAACGGGCAGACCGAACTGGTCGAGGCGATCATGGGACTGCGGCCGGCGCTCGCCGGCACGGTGACCCTGGACGGCGAGCGGATCGACGGCTGGTCCACCAAGCGGGTGCTGCGGGCCGGCGTCGGGTACGTCCCCGAGGACCGCAGCGTCGACGGCCTGGTCAAGGAGTTCAGCGTCGCCGAGAACCTGGTGCTGGACATGTACGACCGGCCGCCGTTCGGATCCGGGCTCTCGCTGAAGCCGGCGGCCATCGCCGAGTCGGCGCGGGAGCGGATCGCGCAGTTCGACGTGCGTACCTCCTCCGCCGACGCGGCCGTGGGCACGCTCTCCGGCGGCAACCAGCAGAAGGTGATCGTGGCGCGGGAGCTGTCCCGGCCGCTGAGGCTCTTCCTGGCCGCCCAGCCGACCCGGGGCGTGGACGTCGGGTCGATCGAGTTCATCCACCGCCGGATCGTGCACGAGCGCGACGTGGGCACCGCCGTCCTGGTCGTCTCCAGCGAACTGGACGAGGTCATCGGCCTGGCCGACCGGATCGCGGTGATGTACCGCGGTCGCATCCTGGCCATCGTCGGGCCGGACACCCCGCGGGAGGAGATCGGCCTGTTGATGGCGGGCGTCACCCCGGACGGCGCCGCGCCCGCGGCGGGCGCCGCAGCCACGGCGGGCGACGCGCCCACGGGGACCGATCCGCGCGCCGGGACCGACGCGACCGCGGCGACCGACGCGCCCACGGCAACCGAGGACGAGGCATGAGTGACCTTTCGCCGGGCGCGGGCTCCCCGGACAAGGACCCGGCCACGGCGGCCGAGACCGCGAAGGCGGCGGCCCACGACACCCCGGACGCGGACGGTACGCCGGCCGTTCCGGACGCCGGCGGCCCGACCTCCGGCGAACCGGGTGCCGGCCCGTCGGGCGCCGGTGCCCCACCCGGTACGCCGTGGGCCGGTGCCCCACCGGGTACGCCGACCCGGCAGCGCGCCGGCCGGCCGGACGGGGACGGCCCGGACCGGGCTCCCTCGTTCGCGCAGGCGTTCGTGCAGCAGCTCTGGGCCGCCAACACGGTCATGGTGACGGTGCTCGCGCTGGTCCTGGCCGGGGTGATCGGCGCGATTCTGATCATCATCTCCGACCCCGACGTGCTGGCGACGTACGGCTACTTCACCTCCCGGCCCTCGGACGCGCTCACCGCCAGTTGGACGGTGGTCAGCGAGGCCTACGCCAACCTGTTCAAGGGCGCGATCATCGACCCGGACGCGGTGCTGGACTGGCTCAGCGGCGGCGGCACCGGCTGGCAGCAGGTGGTCTACCCGATCTCGGAGACGCTCACCTACGCCACCCCGTTGATCTTCACGGGCCTGGCGGTGGCGCTGGTGTTCCGCGGCGGCCTGTTCAACATCGGCGCCCAGGGGCAGGCGACCCTCGGCGTCATCGTCGCCGCGCTGGCCGGCTTCCTGCTGCCGCTGCCGCTGGGTCTGCACGTGATCGTGGCGCTGCTGGCCGGCGTTCTCGGCGGCGCGATCTGGGGATTCGTGCCGGGCTTCCTCAAGGCACGCACCGGCGCGCACGAGGTGATCACGACGATCATGCTCAACTACGTGGCGCTCAACCTGCTCGCCTGGACGATCAACCAGCGGGGCGTGCACGACCCGTCCCGGTCCGACGCGATCAGCCGACCGGTCGACGCGTCCGCGCAACTGCCCCGGCTGCTCGGCGACGTACCCCGGGTGCACGCCGGCATCCTGCTGGCGGTGCTGGCCACCGCCGGGGTCGCCTGGCTGCTCAACCGGTCGACCTTCGGCTTCGAGCTGCGCGCCGTGGGCGCCAACCCGGACGCCGCGCGCACCGCCGGAATCAGCGTCACCCGCACGTACGTCCTGATGATGGTGATCTCCGGTGCGCTGGCCGGGCTCGGTGGCGCGAACATGGTGGTCGGCACCACGGCCAGCTCGCTGACCGCGCAGGTGGTGGCCCAGATCGGATTCGACGGCATCCTCGTGGCGCTGCTCGGCCGGGTCAAGCCGTGGGGCGTGCTGGCGGCCGGTCTGCTGTTCGGTGCGCTCCAGGCCGGCGGCAACCGGATGCAGTCCTACTCGGGCATCTCGCTGGAACTGGTGACCGTGCTCCAGGCACTGATCGTCATCTTCATCGCCGCGCCGGCCCTGGTGAAGGCGATCTTCCGGCTCCGGGCGGCCCGTGCCGCCCGGCTGCAGACGAGCCTCGCGAAGGGCTGGTGAGCGGGATGTCCACGGTTGCTGTCCCGGACGTGGCGGTGGCAGCGGTCGCCGAGGGCTTCTGGACCCGGGGCCGGAAGGTGGGCGCCGGTCTCACGGCGCTCGGCGTGCTGGCCGCCGCGGTGTTCGGGCCGCTGGCCACGACCGAACGGGCCCGGTTCACCCTCAGCGAGGACGCCGGCGGTGCGGCCCTGTCCATCCCCGGTACGACCGGTGCGATCCTGTTCGGTGTCCTCGCGGCGCTGACCGGGGTGGTGCTGCTGGCCGCCGGCGGCCGGCGCTGGTTCGGCGTGCTGCTCGGGGTCGGCATCATCACCTTCGTGCTGTCGTTCCTCTGCTGGCAGGTGTCCGACGCGCCGGCCGGGCAGAACTTCATGCCCCTGGTCAACATCCTGCGCGGCACCTTCCTGCTGGCCCTGCCGCTGATCTTCGGCGCGCTCGCGGGCGTGCTCTGCGAGCGCTCCGGCGTGGTGAACGTCGGCATCGAGGGCCAACTGCTGATGGGTGCCTTCTCCGGCGCGCTGTTCGGCAGCATCACCCAGAACGTCTGGATCGGGCTGGTCGCCGCCGCCATCGGCGGCGCGCTCATCTCGTTGCTGCTGGCCTTCCTGGCCATCCGTTACCTGGTGGACCAGGTCGTCATCGGTATCGTGATCAACCTGCTGGCGGTCGGCCTCACCGGCTTCCTCTACGAGCGGCTCATGCAGCCCGACGCGCAGCGGTACAACAGCGCCCCGCGCTTCCCGAACTGGGAGATCCCGCTGCTCAAGGACATCCCGGTGATCGGGCCGGCGCTGTTCCGCGGCAACATCTTCCTCTACCTGGGCCTGCTGCTGGTGCTGGTGATCCACCTCGGGCTGACCCGGACCCGCTGGGGGCTGCGCACCCGGGCGGTCGGTGAGCACCCCACCGCGGCCGACACCCTCGGGGTACGGGTGCTGCGGCTGCGCTACCGGAACGTCTTCCTGGCCGGCGTGGTCGCCGGGATCGGCGGCGCCTCGTACACGCTCGCGCTCTACAGCTTCACCAAGAACATGATCGGCGGAAAGGGCTTCATCGCCCTGGCCGCGATGATCTTCGGCCGGTGGACGCCGACCGGCGCGCTGCTCGCGGCGCTGTTCTTCGGCTTCGCCGACCAGCTCGGCACGTACCTGAGCGCGATCAACAGCGTGATCCCGAGCGAGTTCCTGGCCATGCTGCCGTACCTGGCGACCATCCTGGCGGTGGCCGGCCTGGTCGGCCGGGTCCGGGCGCCGGCCGCGGACGGCAAGCCGTACGTGCAGGGCTGACGGCGCGCCGACCGACCGCGATCCGGGCGCCAGATCTCCGGTCGCTGCGGACCGGCCTGGTGGATGGGGCAGAATCGTCGCCGTGGACATCGACTGGCCAGGGCTGCGGGCCGCGGCGACCGAGGCCATGCGGCACGCGTACGTCCCGTACTCGAAGTTTCCGGTCGGCGCCGCCGGCCTGGTCGACGACGGCCGGGTGGTGGTCGGCTGCAACGTCGAGAACGCCGCGTACGGGGTGGCGCTCTGCGCCGAGTGCGGCATGGTGTCGGCGCTGCACGTCTCCGGCGGCGGCCGGCTGACCGCGGTCTCCTGCGTCGACGCCACCGGCGAACCGCTGATGCCGTGCGGCCGGTGCCGGCAACTGCTCTGGGAGAACGGCGGCCCGGACTGCCAGGTGGAGACCAGGGGCGGCGCGCTGACCATGCGGGAACTGCTGCCGCACGCGTTCGACGTGACCGACCTGGATGCCATCACCTCCGACACGGCCGTTCCGGAGGTGCCGGCCCGGCTGGCCGCCTGGCGCGGCCGGGGCACCGTGTTCGTGCACCCCGACGTCTCGGCGGGCCGGCAGGTGTGGACCGGCTACTGGGACCGGTCCGCCGGCACCGGCGGGGAGACCGAGACGGGGCTCCTGGAGGAGGGGCCGACCTGGACCGACACCGCCGAGGCGGTGGCCTGGGGACTGGCCCGTACGCCCCGGGTGGTGGTCGTGGACGCGGGCGGCGCGATGTTCTGGGCCGGCGAGGGTGAGCCGCCCACGGAGATCCCGGCGCGCTGGTCTGCTTGATGCGAGGAGCGGTAGTGGGTGGGTTTGCGGCGGTTGATGTCATCCGGGCGAAGCGGGACGGCGGGAAGCTGACGGACGCGCAGATCGACTGGGTGGTCGACGCGTACACCCGCGGGCAGGTGGCCGACGAGCAGATGTCGGCGCTCGCCATGGCGATCCTGCTGCGCGGCATGACCGGCCCGGAGATCGCCCGCTGGACCGCCGCGATGATCGCCAGCGGTGAGCGGCTGGACCTGTCGAAGGTCTCCCGGCCCACCGTGGACAAGCACTCCACGGGTGGCGTCGGTGACAAGATCACCCTGCCGCTGACCCCGCTGGTGGCGGCCTGCGGCGCCGCCGTACCGCAGCTGTCCGGCCGCGGCCTCGGGCACACCGGCGGCACCCTGGACAAGCTGGAGTCGATCCCGGGCTGGCGCGCGGCGCTTTCCAACCGGGAGTTCCTCGACCAGCTCGGCGAGGTGGGCGCGGTGATCTGCGCGGCCGGCGACGACCTCGCCCCGGCCGACCGCAAGCTGTACGCGCTGCGCGACGTCACCGGCACCGTCGAGGCGATCCCGCTGATCGCCAGCTCCATCATGAGCAAGAAGATCGCGGAGGGCACCGGGTCGCTGGTGCTGGACGTGAAGGTCGGCTCCGGCGCGTTCATGAAGTCCGTGGCGGACGCCCGCGAGCTGGCCCGGACCATGGTGGAGCTGGGCGGCGCGCACGGGGTGCGCACGGTGGCCCTGCTCACCGACATGTCGACGCCGCTGGGCCGGGCGGTCGGCAACGCGGTCGAGGTGGCCGAGTCGGTCGAGGTGCTGGCCGGGGGCGGCCCGGACGACGTGGTGGAGCTGACTCTGGCGCTGGCCCGGGAGATGCTGGCCGTCGCCGGCCTGCCCGACGCCGACCCGGCGGCGGCGCTGGCCGACGGGCGGGCCATGGACCGGTGGCGGGCCATGATCCAGGCCCAGGGCGGCGACCCGGACGCGCCGCTGCCGTCGGCCGCCGAGACCGAGCTGGTCCGGGCCGACCGGGACGGGTACGTCGAGCGGGTCGACGCGTACGGGATCGGGATCGCGGCCTGGCGGCTGGGCGCCGGCCGGGCTCGCAAGGAGGATCCGGTGAGCGCCGCGGCCGGCGTGCTGCTGCACCGGCGGCCGGGCGACCCGGTCCGGGCCGGTGATCCGCTGTACGAGTTGCGTACCGACGATGCCGACCGGATCCCGGCCGCCGCGGCGGTCGCGGCCGAGGCCGTGACGGTGGCCGCCGCCGCGCCCGCCCCGGCCGCGTTGGTGCTGGAACGCATCGACTGACCGGCCGGTACGGTGCGCGTACGCCCGGTCTTGTTCGCGGCCGTGTCGCGGCCCGGGCGAGGCTGCTGGGTAACCGCCCGGGGGACGGGCTATCCTGCCTGGCCGGGGGGAAAGTCGGGCGACGACCGCCGGTGGCGACCAGGGCGTGTTTCATGAGGGCGGTCGAGCCGAGGCGGAGTTCAGGCCGGCCAGTTCTCATGAAACACGCCCTAGCAGGGATCTCACGTGGCCGTATCCGCTCCGGACCCCCAGGCCGTCCGCGCCGCCAATGTCGACGAGCTGCGGCGGCTCAGGCTGCCCCTGCCGCCGCCGGAGTTTCCTCTGGTCTGGGAGCCCGGCGACGAGGTCGAGCTGCGGCCCACCCGGGAGATCGAGGCCCGGATGGCGGTGCTCCAGCTCATCCTGGCGCGCTGTTTCGGCATGCCGCCGCGGGCCGCGATGAGCTGGTTGCTCGGCTCGCATCTGGTGGAGTCGCTCACCCCGCCGGAGTGGCAGTTCGTCACCGGCAGCATCGGCGACCACCGGTCGTTCGTGCTGCACCACGACGCGGTGTTCGCGCTGGCCTGGGTGCTCGGCCTGAGCAAGCACCTGGATCCGACCGAGCCGACCGATCCGCGCCTGGTGGAGGCGCTGCCGAACATCGCGGCGGGGGAGACCCTCGCCAAGTGGCGGTCCCGGACCCTGGCCGCGCCGCGCGACGCCGCCGAGGCGGCCGTGCTGCTCGACTTCCACTACTGCCTGGACTGGGCCTTTCTGGAGGCCGAACGGACGGGCGCGGCCCTGCCGGGGCTGGTCGACGCGAACGCCATCGGGCAGCGGCGGTGGGCGCTGGAATGGGTGGTGGTCTTCTACGGGCCGTACCACGAACCCCCGGCCGGCTGGGAAGAGGTGGACCTCTCCACGTGACCCCGTCCGGCCGGCGGTCCGGCCGCTGTGATCAGCGGGGCCGGTAGCTGGCCAACTCCACCGAGACGGTGACCGGCACCCGGTCGGGCAGCCGCCGCAGCCCGGCGGCCAGCGCCTCCGGGTCGGTGTGCCAGGCGCTCGGTCCCATCCCGACCAGGGCGCCGACCGCCTCCCGCGGCAGGTCCAGGTCGTACCGGTGCGGGTCCCGCCGGACCAGGTCGAACCGGTCGGCCAGCCGGTCGGCCGTCCGGTCGGCCTTGTCCGGGTCGACCCGCAGCAGCCGGAGCCGGTCGACAAGCGCGCCGAGATGATCGGCGGCCGGGGTGAGCACCAGCAGCGTGCCGTCGGGCCGCAGCACCCGGTGGAACTCCGGACCGTTGCGGGGAGCGAACACGTTCAGCACCAGCCGTGCCGCGCGGTCGGCGACCGGCAGGCCACGCCAGGTGTCGGCGAGGGCGGCGGAGGCCCGGGGGTGCGCCCGCGCCGCGCGCCGCAGGGCGGGCTTCGACACGTCCAGCGCCAGCCCGACGGCGGCGGGCGCCGCGTCCAGGACCGCGCCGAGGTACCGCCCGGTCCCGGCGCCGGCGTCCACCACCAGATCCGGGTACGCCGCTCCGGCCGCGCCGGCCGGTTCCGGGTACGCCGCACCGCCGTCGCCGGCCAGTTCCCGCGCCGCGGCCCCGGCGACCAGCCCGGTGATCGGGTCGTAGTGGCCGGCCAGCAGGAATTCCTCCCGGGCGGCCACCATCTCGGCGCTGTCCCCGCGATGCCGGGTCTGGCCGGTCAGCAGGTTGACGTACCCCTGGCGGGCCAGGTCGAAGCTGTGCCCGCGCGGGCAGCGGACGCTGCGGTCGGCCGCGTCCAACGGATCCGCGCAGACCGGGCAGCGCAGCCGGCTCAGCACGTCGGCGCGCATCACAGACCTCCGGTCCCGGGGCACGGCAACTGCACGTCCACCACCGTACGGCGGCCGTCCGCCGGCGCGGCCACGCCGGGTGTCGGCTCCGGTCGCGGCGGCGTCCCGGATCGGCGTCCCGGATCTGTGGCCCGGATCGGTGGCCCGGATCGGTGGCCCGGATCGGTGGCCCGGCCGCGTTCCGCGGCCGGGCCGCCCGGGATCCGCGGGTGGCGACCGCCGGACCGGGCCCACCGCACTAGGGTCTGGTTGCATGGCCGCGATCACGTACGAAGACATCGTCCGGGCGCCGAAGGCGCTGCTCCACGACCATCTGGACGGCGGCCTCAGACCACAGACGATCATCGAGCTGGCCGACGGGATCGGGCACCCGCTGCCCAGCACCGACCCGGACGATCTCGGCCGGTGGTTCGCCTCGGCGGCCGCGTCCGGCTCGCTGGAGCGGTACCTGGAGACGTTCGACCACACGGTCGCGGTGATGCAGACCGCGGCGGCGCTGCACCGGGTGGCGGCGGAGTGCGCGCTCGACCTGGCCGCCGACGGGGTGGTGTACGCGGAGGTCCGGTTCGCCCCGGAGCAGCACCTGGACCGCGACCTGAGCCTCGACGAGGTGGTGGAGGCCGTGCTGGCGGGATTCGTCGACGGCGCCGCGCAGGCGGCCCGGGACGGCCGGACGATCCGGATCGGCACGCTGCTGACCGCCATGCGGCACGCCGCCCGTTCGCAGGAGATCGCCGAGCTGGCGGTCCGGCACCGGGATCACGGCGTGGTCGGCTTCGACATCGCCGGTGCCGAGGCGGGCTTCCCGCCCACCCGGCACCTGGATGCCTTCGAGTACCTCCAGCGGGAGAACTTCCACTTCACGATCCACGCCGGGGAGGCGTTCGGGCTGCCGTCGATCTGGCAGGCGATCCAGTGGTGCGGCGCCGACCGGCTGGGGCACGGCGTACGGATCGTGGACGACATCACGGCCGCGGAGCCGGACGGGCGGCCGGTGCTGGGCCGGCTGGCCGCGTACGTCCGGGACAAGCGGATTCCGCTGGAGCTGTGCCCGTCGTCCAACGTGCAGACCGGTGCCGCGGCCTCGATCGCCGAGCATCCCATCGGGCTGCTGCGCGACCTGCGGTTCAGGGCGACGGTGAACACCGACAACCGGCTGATGAGCGGCACGTCGATGTCGCGCGAGATGGCGCTGCTGGTCGAGGCGTTCGACTACGGCTGGCCGGAACTCCAGTGGTTCACCATCAACGCCATGAAGAGTGCGTTCATCCCGTTCGACGAGCGGCTGGCGATCATCGACAACGTCATCAAGCCGGGGTACGCGATGCTCCGGGGATGACCGGCCCGGCCCCGGGCTCCGTACCGGCGATCTCGGCCCGCACGCCGTCGTCCGCGGCGGTGCCGGTCGCGGCGGCGGTCCCGGCGGTGGTGGCGGTGGCGGTGGCGGCCAGCCGGGCGGCGCCGCGGAGCACCGCCCGGCCGCCGGCCGGCCGGCAACCGAGGCCGGTCTGGCGGGCCAGCACCGCCGGCTCGGTGCGCAGCAGCGCCACCCCGCGCCGGAACAGCAGGTCGGGCGCCTTGCGCCGCTCGGCCAGGTCGCGCAGCAGCCGCCGGACGAAGGTCGCCCAGCGCGGCCGGCGCAGCGCGTACGCCTCGGCGAGCAGGCCGAGTCGGCGGCACTCCTGGGCGATCTCGGCCGCAAAAATCCCTTCGGCTACAAATATTGGCGATCCGTTGAGGCTGACTGTCCGAGTGGCTACCCGCCGGTCCGCGCCGATCGCGTAAACCGGCACATCGGCCTTGCCGTTCCGCAGCAGCAGCGCGATCGTCTGTACCGCCGCGGCGGCATCCCACGCCTGTGGTGACTCCCAGTTGACCTGGCCGCCCGACCGAGGCAGAGTCGGGTCGTCACCGTCCTTGTAGAAGTCGTCCAAACACAGCACGGGAAGCCCGGTGCGCCCCGCTATGTACGACTTTCCTGACCCCGAGGGGCCAGCCAGGAGAATGACGCCGGCGGAACGTTCAATCACTTTGAGTGACTCCAGGAAAACGGTTTGCAATCAAATCTCGTTAATATCCCACCACACTCCCGCCAAGGGACAACCTGGGCTTTCCTCTTGCGAGGCGGCGTGATGGAATCTCGGGGGTCCGACCCGGCCGGGTCGGTCGCTGAGCGGTGCCCAGCTTGTTTTCCGGGCACCGAAGTGGGAGGGCGGTGACGTGAGCGAACGACCGAAGGCGGCGGGCTCAGTCCTGTCGCGGATGCGCAGGCCGGTCGGCCGGCTACGCGACATGCCTATCTGGTCCAAGCTCGGTCTGATCATGATCGTGCCGACCATTGCCACGATCGTGGTGGGCACCAGCGGTCTGATCGATCACCTGGGCACCCTCACCAGCGCCAACCGGGCACACAGCCTGGCCAACCTCTCGCAGGCCTCCGGCGACCTGGTCAACAACCTGCAGGACGAGCGCACGCTGGCCATCCGATTCCTCGACTCGCCGTCGAAGTCGCAGCAGCAGGAGAACTTCAAGTCCACCTACACCGGTCTCTTCGACAAGGTCGAGCGGTCCCGGGCCGCCTACTCGGAGCGGCGGCAGGCCCTCGGTGAACTGCCGACCAGCTCCACCGAGCTGCTCGGCAAGATCGATCAGGACCTGGCGGACCTGCCCGGACTGCGCAGCCAGGTGGTGAACGGCAGGGTGCTGCTGAGCACCGCCGTCCAGACCTACGACTCGGTGATCGCCAAGCTGCTCGACATGCGGGACTCGGCCGCCCAGCTGGCCGGTGACCCGGCGCTGAGCGAGCGGATGCGGGCCGCGTCGAGCGTCTCCCGGGCCAAGGAGTTCCTCTCCCAGCGCCGCGCGATCGTGCACCAGGCGTTGGCGGAGAAGCAGTTCCTGCCGGCGCGGCGCACCACGTACATCGGTGCCCAGCAGGGCCAGCAGCAGGCCGTGCAGAGCTTCAAGTCCGCGGCCACCGACGAGGAGGTCACCCTCTTCGAGCAGACCATCGCCGGCTCCGCGCAGCGGACGGTGGAGCTGTACAGCGGCTGGGTCACCACCAAGGCGACCGAGAACAACTTCTACCCGGGCTTCTTCAACGCCGCCGACTGGGACAACGCCATGGCCGGCAGCGGCAAGCAGTACCGGGACGTGGAGTCCGAGCTGGACGAGCGGGCGGTCGACCTCGCCAGCAAGATCAGCAGCACCACCCAGCGCCAGGTGGTGCTGGACACCGGCCTGCTGCTGGGCATCCTGCTGCTGTCCATCCTGTTCGCCTGGATCGTGGCCCGCTCGATGGCGCAGTCGCTGCGCGAGCTGCGGCACGGCGCCCTCGCCGTCGCCCAGTACGGGCTGCCGCAGGCCGTGAGCCGGCTGCGTGACCCGCAGGTCTCCGCGCAGATGTCACCCGCCCAGGTGGCCAACCAGATCGCCGAACCGCTGCCGGTGCGCAGCAGGGACGAGTTCGGCCAGGTGACCGAGGCGTTCAACGCGGTCCACCTGGAGGCGGTCCGCACCGCGGCCGAGCAGGCCGCGCTCCGCTCCTCCGTCGCGACGATGTTCGTCAACCTCGCCCGCCGGTCGCAGATCCTGGTCGACCGGTTGATCGGTCACCTGGACCGGCTGGAGCGGGGCGAGGAGGACCCGGACCGGCTGGCCGAGCTGTTCCAGCTCGACCACCTCGCCACCCGGATGCGCCGTAACGACGAGAACCTCCTGGTGCTCGCGGGCGCGGACTCCACCCGGGTGCAGCGGGACCCGGCCGCCCTGATGGACGTGCTGCGTGCCGCGCAGTCCGAGGTCGAGCACTACACCCGGATCGAGTTCGGGATCATCGACCGGGACATCGAGGTCGCCTCGCACGCGGTCAACGACCTCGTGCACCTGGTCGCCGAGCTGTTCGACAACGCCACCGCGTTCTCCCCGCCGGACTCGCAGGTCATGGTCGAGGCCCGCCGGGTCGGCGACCGTGCCTCGCTCTACGTCGAGGACCGCGGCATCGGCATCACCGCCGAGCAGCTGGACGAACTCAACGAGCGGCTCGCCACCCCACCCCAGGTGGACGTGGCGGTCTCCCGGATGATGGGCCTCGTCGTGGTCGCCCGGCTGGCCGCGCGGCACGGGGTGCGGGTCGAGCTGCGGCCCGGCGCCGACCGGGGCACCGTCGCCGATGTCACGCTGCCGCCGGCGGTCCTGGTGCCGCGCGCCCTGGCCGGCCGCGGTCAGCAGCAGCCCGGCGCGCTCGCCGGAGCCCCGTCCTCGCCCGCGGCGCCGATGCCCACCTTCGGCGCTCCGCTCGCGCTGGAGAGCCGTCCGGCCCTGCCGACCAATGGCGCCGGCAGCACCGGGGCCGTGACGCACAACGGCACGAACGGGCACCCGGGCGGCAGGCCACAGCTCGACGGTGGCGCCGTGAACGGCGTGTCCGGCCGCAACGCGGGGCCGGACCGGGGCATCCCGGCCTGGTCGGACCTGACCGGCGCCGGCCCGGCCAAGGGCGGTGGAACCAACGGCGGTGGCGGCTACCCGCCGCGTCAGCGCGGCGAGTCGGATCCGCTGCCGCAGCGCCGCTCCGAACAGCAGTGGACGGTCGAGGGCGAGGTGGCCGACGGGCCGCAGGGCCAGCAGGCCGCACCGGCCGACCGGGACCAGCGGTCCCCCGAGTCGCCGCAGTCCCCGACGCCCGCCTCGGCCCCGCCTGCACACTCCGCGCCCCCGGTCTCCTCGGCTCCGCCCGGCGGGTCGTCGTCCTGGGTGGTGGCGGCCGCGCCGGTCTCCGGACCGGCCGGGGCGGAGCCGGAGGCGCTGGACGAGCCCGAGCCGGAGATGCCGGCCCGGTCCGAGGCCGCCCCACCGGCCTGGCCCCCGGGTGCGGGCCAGGAGCGGGAAGCCGGCTCGCCGCAGGTTCCGGAGCGGCTCGCGGCCGCCCTGGACATGACGGCCGAACTGCCCCGGATGGGCCGGTCCGGCACCGACCCGTCCGCCGGACGACCGGCCTCCACCCCGCCGGCCCCGGCCGCGCCGGTGGTGCCCGCGCCGCGTCCGGCCGAGGCACCGCTGATCGACGCGCAGGCGCAGACGCAGTTCATGGCCCCGGTCACGGCGCCCGACCCGCGGACCGCCCAGCAGCAGCCGCCGGCGCCGTACGCGCCGCCGTCGATGCCCGTTGCGGAATCGCAGCCGGCGTCGGCGCAGCGTCCGGCACCGCCGCCCTCGGTACGCTCGGCAACGGACTCCCGGCAGCAGCACTTCGCCGACGAGACGATGGAACTGCCGATCTTCCGCGAGCTGGAGTCGGCCTGGTTCCGGACCCGCCGTTCCGCGTCGGACGACACCGACGCGCCGACCCGGCAGCCGTCGACGCCGGTCAGCCGGTCGTCGCCGTCCATGGCGCCCACGGCCGGCGGTCAGCCGGCGGGGGTCCGGCAGCAGCAGCAGCCAGCACCGCGGCCGGCGCCCACGCCCACCGCCGCGGCGGCGACCGAGCAGTTCAGCGCGATCCGGGAAACCACGCCGGAGCCGCCGGCCGACACCACCGCCCAGGGCGGGGCGTCGGGCGACCGGAACACCGGTACCTCGCTGCCGTCCCGTCCGGCCTCGAAGCTCGGCGGCGCCGCCGCCGGATTCGGCGCCGGCGCGGCCGCCCGCCGGGCGGAGCCGACCGTGGGCGGATGGCGAACGGCCGCGGACGATGGCTGGCGGGCCGCGAGCGCGGCGAACGAGGTCCCGGTCAAGGAGACCACCCCGACCGGTCTGCCGAAGCGCAAGCCGATGGCTCAGCTGGTGCCGGGTGGTGTGGAGAAGCCGAGCACCTCGGTGCAACGTCGCACGCCTGAGTCCGTCCGGGGTCTGCTCTCGGCATATCACCGAGGTGTGCAGCGCGGACGTACGCATCCAACCGATGACAACGCGGTCCGGTCGGAGTCCGCTCCGGCTGGTCGGCAGTCTTCGCAGCCTGGCTCCGGCCGGTTGGCCGGCAGCGGGCAGAAGGAGCATGAAGGATGACATCGACGCAGGATCTCGGTTGGCTGCTCGCCAACTTCGCCGAGCGCGTGCCGGGAGTTGCACACGCGGTCGCGGTCTCCGCGGACGGCCTGCTCCTGGCCTCGTCGCGGGACCTGCCGCGGGACCGGGCCGATCAGTTGGCGGCCATCGCCTCCGGGCTGGTGAGCCTCACCCAGGGTGCGGCTCGCTGCTTCGAGGGTGGGGCGGTTCTGCAAACGGTCGTGGAGATGGACAATGGGTTCCTGTTCCTGATGTCCATCTCGGACGGCTCGTCGTTCGCCGTACTTGCCGCGCGAAGCTGTGACGTGGGGCAGGTGGGGTACGAGATGGCACTGCTCGTGGACCGCGTTGGCGAGGCACTGACACCCTCGCCCAGGGCGGCCGCGGGGATGCTGGGCTGAGTTACGCCTCGCGGATGGGCCGGCAGCCAGTCGGTCCGGACGGGGAATGGATGAACGGTTGCACCTCAACGAGGGCCGAAGGCAGGAGAGAAGGGGGTGAACGGCGATGATGCCAGAGCGTGAAGAACCGACTGGTTCGCTTGTCCGGCCATACGCCGTCACCCGCGGCCGTACCCGGCCCAGGCTCGACATCGCTCTCGAAGCGCTCGTCGAGACGACCGTGCGCGGCCGTACCGCCGGAAACGGCAAGGGCGGCCATGGTAGGGAGCATCAATACATCGCCGCGCTCTGTGATGGACGGCTGCAATCGCTTGCCGAGATCGCAGCGCGGATGCAGTTGCCGCTGGGAGTTACCCGTGTGCTCATCGCGGATATGGCCGCCGACGGCATGGTGGCTGTGCACGAGCCCACGTCCCTCGACGACTCGAATGACGCGGTGGGCACTGAACTGCTGGAGAGGGTGCTGAGTGGACTTCGCAGGCTCTGACATGTCGCACCGCCCGATGGCGGGGCGCGTGACATCGGCGAAGATTGTCATCGCCGGCGGGTTCGGCGTTGGCAAGACGACGCTGGTCGGTTCGGTCTCGGAGATCACGCCGCTGACCACCGAAGCAATCATGACGTCGGCTGGTGTCGGCGTCGACGACACCCGGCAGGTGCCGGGCAAGACGACCACCACGGTGGCCATGGACTTCGGTCGGATCTCCATCGACCGGGATCTGATCCTCTACCTCTTCGGCACGCCTGGCCAGACCCGGTTCTGGTTCATGTGGGACGAACTGGTACGGGGTGCCATCGGCGCGGTCGTCCTCGTCGACACCCGGCGGCTCGCCGATTGCTTCGCGGCCATCGACTTCTTCGAGCACCGACGGCTGCCGTACCTGGTGGCCATCAACTGCTTCGACGGGATGCAGTACCACGACCCGCAGGACGTGCGGGAGGCGCTGGCGATCTCCAACGAGGTCCCAGTGGTGGCGTGCGACGCCCGTAACCGGGAGTCCACGAAGCACGTGCTGATCTCGCTGGTCGAGTACGTCCTCACGATGCGTCGGTCCCGCGCGGTGGCGCCGGCCTGATCCGCCGGCCCACACGCGACAGGCGAACCGGAGCACGACCGTCCGATGCCCCAGCGGCCATCGGACGGTCAGTCGTGTCCGTCGACGGGTGGAACCGGGATCCCACCGGCCCGCCCGACCTGGCCGGGCGCTCGCTCCGGGCTGCCCGGCGGTGAGGGGCGCACGCCCCGGGCTGCCCGGCGGCCTGTGGTGCACGGTGGACGGACCCTGTGGACGGTCGACGGTCGCCCCCGCCCGCCGTGGCCCCGTCGGTCCACAGAGCACTCCTCGGCCCACAGAGCACTCCTCGGCCCACATGGCACTCGTCGGTCCACATGGCACTCGTCGATCCGCAAGGCGCTCCGCAGAACAACGGGCCGCCATCGCCTAGTGCGATGGCGGCCCGCTCTCGTAGGGGTCGGTCCGATCAGGAGCGGTACCCGGCCGAACGGTACTGGTAGTCGCGATCGGAGTCATCCTGGTCGCGGGTGAAGTCCCAGCCGCCGGCGGACTCGCGGCCCGGCCGACCGCCGACCGCGTACCCGCCGATCTCCTGACCCCGCCGCCAACCCCGGAAGTATCCGGTGGTGTTCTCGGCGAGGCTTGCCGCGTTCCGGACGATCCGCAGTGGACGTTCCTCGCGCAGCGGCGAACCGGGCACCAGGTTGGCCTGCGGCACCCGCTTCGGTAGCCCGGCCGTGGTCTCCGAACCGATGGAGGGCTTCGCCGCCTGCTCCGCGGCCCGCCAGCCGGAGTCCGCGGTGGAGGACCAGTCGACCTCGTCCTCCTCCGGGTGCCCGGTGAACCAGGCGGAGCGGGCGGCCGCGAAGATCAGCAGATCGCCGTCGCCGTCGTCGGCCACGGGCAGCTGCGGAAGGCCGTCCAACTCGCCGCCGGAGCGGGCGGCCGGACGACCGGCCGAGGAACGCGCCGGCTCGGGTCGTGGCTCGACGAGGCGCAGCGGCGGGGCATCGACCGCCGGTTCCGGGCGGCGGGGCAGGTCGGCCGCCGGTTCCGGCCGGCGCGCCAGGTCGTCCCGCAGCGCCCGGTCCGCCAGCGGCGGCGGCTCGACCAGGCGCAGCATCGGCGGCTCCTGCGGGAGGTCGTCGGCGAGCCACGGCGGGGGAACCCGCCCGTTGCGCCCGCCGCCGATGCCTCCGGTCGGCTCGTCCCGGTGCCGGTCCGGTTCCCGGTGCGAGTCCGGGTAGGGCCGGGGCCGTTCCCGGCTCTCCAACTCGCCGGTGTGCTCGTCGGCGCCGTTGACCAGCGGCCAGTTTCCGCGCGACCCCGGTGGCGGTGCCGACTCGCCGGCCGGCCGGGCGGCCGGCATGGGCAGGCTGAAGTCGGTCGCACTCGACCCGTTGGTCGCGGCCGGCCGGCGCTCCGGGGGCGTACCCCGGGACGGGATCGGCGTGGGCCGGCGCTCGGCGCGGGCGCTGTTGATGGCGGCGGTGGTGAGGGTGGCCCGGAACGGCTCGCCGTTCTCTGCCGGCGGCCGGCCGCCGCGCTGCCCGGGCGCGATCGGCATGATGCCCGGAGGCGGCGGCGGAGGCGCGGACACGGGCCGGCCGACCGGTCCGTCCGGCCGGTACGCGGCCGGCGGCTGGTCCAGCCCGCCGGAGAACCGCTCGGCGCGACTGGCCGGGGCGCCCGCGGACGCGGCCGGCGCGACGCTCGGCCGGGACACGGCCGGTGCCGGGGCGACCGGCGGCGGTGCCACGGGCCGCGGTGCGACCGGCGGGTTGCTCCCGGTCGCCGGCTCGGGTTGCCGGCGCCGACCCACGGCGGGCACCGGCTCGTCCTCGAACTGGCGGCCCTGCTCGACCGGCCGGCGCTGGGTCCGGCCGGCGCCGACCGCGCCCGGGTGCGCCGGTGCGGGCTCGGCGGCCGCGCGCCGACCCAGGCGGCTCAGCGTCGGGGTGGGCGGCGGTGCGACCCGTTCGGCCAGCGCGTTGACGAGCGCGGTGCAGCCGGCGTCGCAGGCGCGCACCGCGGCGACGGCATGGCGGACCGTCTCCGCCGCCGCGGTGAGGATCTCCTTGTTGTTGGTGGTCCGGCGCGGGGTCTCGGTGATCGCCACCCGCAGCGCCGTGACGGCGTCCTCGATGACGGCCGGCTCGGCGATCCGGTCGGCGGCCAGGTGCGTGACGATGGCCTCGGTCATCACCGCGCCGCTCCGGCTCCGCGCGCCCGAGTCGAGCATGCTCGGCTCCGGCAGCGCGTCCAGGACGGCCAGCGCGACCGGCGCGGCCGGGTCGGGGTACGCCCGCAGCGCCGCGGGATAGAGGTCGCGCAGCACCTCGCGGAGCGCCGCCGCGGCGGCGTGCCGGCCGGTGGCCAGGGCGGCGTGGGCGGCCAGCACCGGCTTGTACTCGGCGAGGTCGCGTGGGGTGGGCATCGTGACTGCGGAGATCGCTCCGGCCTGCAACGCTCTGGCCAGCCCCACCGCCCGGCGCTCGGCCGGCGGCGAGTTCATCTCCTCAAGGGAGTCGTCGTCGGCGAACCGTTCGGCGAAGTCGTCCACCGCGTCGTCGTCGGCGATGGCGACAGGCCGGCCGGCCACGCTGAGCAGCGACACGATGACATGGTCGTCGCTGTCGGCCGCGACGGCGGCGTCTCCGGGTCCGCTGGATCGCTCCGCGAGCAGCGAGCCGAGCCGGGCGTAACCCGCCGGCTCGTCGCTGATGTCCCGGACGGAGATCAGCCGTCCCGCGTCGTCGACCACGGCGGCGGTCAGCACCGGCCCTCCGGGGGCCGGTCGAGCGGTCCGATCCGACAGGGCCAGACCGCAGTACACCCGCACAAGCGCCACGTGGTCGTCCTCCTCCCCTGACACGACGTGTGCCAAAGACTGATGCTCCCTGCTCAGGGTCAGTCGCGCCAGTCCACGGCGGCAGAGATCTTGCCGATAATCGTGCGCCAACCGAGACTCGCCGTCTGTGCCCCAATTTTCCGCAACCGGCGCCGGCCGCGGAAACCACCGAGGCCCCCGTTCACCGACGACCGTAGCGCCTCGTCCAGGTCGTCCAGACTCGTACCCGAGGAGAGCATGTCCAACACCGGCGGCAGCCGGAGCGCGTACGCCAGGTCCCGGGCCACCTCACCGGCCTTGATGAGCAGCGGGGCGTCCCAGACGTCGTGGCCGCCGCGCAGGTTCTCCACCACGAGATCCAGCTCGTAGGAGTCGTCGTCGGTCGGGGCCACGTCGGCCGGGGTGAGCCGGCGCACCAGCTCGTCCCAGGTGTCCAACTGGGCGAGGTCGTTGGGCGCGCCGGAGGAGACGAACTCCACGAGGGACTCCGGCGTCTTGAACAGCAGGAGCTTGCCGCGGTGGGTGAGGAACATCGGCACCTCCTCCGGCTCCGGTTCCTCGGCCGGTTCCTCGGCGGGCAGTTCCTCCTCGTCCGCGAGCGCCTCGTCGTCGTCGGCGAGGTCCGTCGCCGAGGCGTCGGCGTCCTCGTCGGCGTCCCCGTCCGCGTCGGCGCCCCGGCGGCGGCCCGACCGGGCCGGCCGGTCCTCGGCCTCCGCCAACTGCTCGGCGAATTCCTCGTCCAGCAGGACGGTGTCCGCGTCGGCGAGCACGGCCGCGCGGCGCCGGGCCTCGAACGGGTCGTCCAGGTCCCGGTCGCTGATGTCGGTGGGGATCAACGCGTCCGACATCCGGTACGCCCGGAGCGTGAATCCGGAGCCACTGGGCAGCGCGATCTCCACGGGGGAGATGTCCACCTCCGCCCACAGGGACCGGTCCGACTCGGCGTCGGCGGCCTCCGCCGGCTCATCCGACTCGGCGTCGGCGGCCTCGGTGGGCTCGGTGCCGGCGGTCTCCACCGGCTCGGTGGCATCGGCTTCGGCGGGGTCGACTGCGGAGCCGCTGCCTGCAGGCGCGTTGTCCGGCTCGTCGGCGTCGGGCCGGGGGGACGACTGGCGGGCCACGCTGACCTCCGTGTGCACTCGGTTGTGCTGGTGGACCGGTCGGACGGACGCCCAACCGGTGACTCTGCGCACATACCCTAGTGGTCCGGACCGGCGATGCGGTGCCCGCACCCGGTTGGACTTCTCGATGCCGACCGATAGGTTGTCTACCTATGAAGGCCCAGGCTCTGCACGGCCACCTCGACGCCCTGCTGCTGGCGGTGCTGGACGGGGAGGCGCTGCACGGCTACGCCGTCATCGAGGCGCTCCGGACCCGCAGCGGCGGCAACCTCGACCTGCCGACCGGGACGGTCTATCCGGCCCTGCGCCGGCTGGAACGGGCCGGCTACGTCTCCAGCGACTGGAGCACCGTCGGCGGCCGGCAGCGGCGGACGTACCGGCTCACCGGCACCGGCCGGCGGGCGCTCGACGGGGAGCGGGCCGAGTGGCGCGAGTTCCAGGCGACCCTGCAGACGTTCCTCGGCGACACGCCGCCGGCCGCGCCGGCCCGCTGAGCACCGGGAGGCGGCGGACCGCCGATCGGCGTCCCACGCCGGGCCGCTGAGGACAGGCCGCGCCGGGCCGTGGGGCACGGACAGCCGCGCCGGGTCGTCGGGCAGCGACGGGCCGTCGGGCACGGACAGCCGCGCCGGGTCGTCGGGCAGGGACGGGCCGTCGGGCCGGCTACCGGGCCGCGCGCAGGCAGTTGCGCACGCCGCTGGCCAGCCATCCGTAGCCGGCGGTCAGCACCAGCATGCCCACCAGCATCGGCGGCCAGGCCAGCGCGGCCGGCCACAGTCGCAGTGACCAGGCCCAGAGCAGCAGACCGCAGAGCAGGGTGGCGGTGAGCGCCGCGGCCAGGCCGTACCCGGTGACCCGGGCCAGCCAGCCGCCACCGGCCGCCGGTCGGCGTGCCGTCCAGGCCAGGGCGCCCGCGCAGGCCAGCGCCAGCACCGCGGTCGACAGCCAGAGCCCGCTGACGCCCATCGAGACAAGCTGGTAGCCGGAGGGCGGCGGCGTTCCCGCCCATGGTGATCCGCGCCACACCAGGTCGCCGCCGGCCAGCAGGACGAGTGCGCAGCCCAGCGTGCGCATCGCGAGCGTCCGGGCCGACCGGGCGGCGATCTCGGTCTGGTACGCCGCGGCGATCGGGCGTACCGGGCCGAACTCCGCCACGGCGCGCCGCTGGGCCAGCCGGGGCTCCAGCCCGGCGTCCCTGTGGTCCGCCGCGGCGTCCCACAGTCCGTCCCGGGCCTCGGCGAGCAGGTCGTCCAGCAGCCGGACCGGACCGTGCAGCCGCGTGCGCAGGGACCGGACGTACTCGTCGATCGGGTTCGTCTCGCGGTCCAGCATCACCGCAGCATGCCAGCTCCGCCCCGCCGGTACCTCGGGTGATTCCCCTAGGGCCCGTTTCATAGGAACTGGCCGGCCTGCGGCGGGCCCGGACGGCGACCGGCGGCGTTGCGGTTCCGCCCGGACACGACACCGGTATCCGGACGGAACCGCGCCTTGCCGGACCGCCGCCCGGACTCCGCCTCGGCTCGACCGCCCTTTCGGCCTGCTCTAGAAGGCGCCGGAGCGCCGGCTCGACATGAAACAGGCCGTAGGAGACGCGTTTCAGGGGGCCAGCGTCAGGTACCCGCGCTCCGCGGCCTCCTGGAGCAGCCACTGGTCCCGGTACCACCCCGGGGTCTCGCACAGGTCGGCGTGCCGGCCGCGCTGCACCACCCGTCCGCCGTCCAGGACCAGGATCTCGTCGTACCCGTCGAGCCCGCTCAGCCGGTGGGTGACCAGCACGATCGAGTGCTCGGGCGGGGTCGCCGCGCCGACCGCGGCGAGCACCCGGTCGGCGGCCGCCGGATCCAGTCCCTCGGTCGGCTCGTCCAGCACCAGTACGGCCGGGGCGGCGAGCAGGGCGCGGGCCAGCGCGAGCCGCTGCCGCTGACCGCCGGAGAGCTGGCCGCCGTCCTCGCCCACGATCGTGTCCCAGCCGTCCGGCTGGGCCGTCACCCAGTCCAGCAGCCCGGCCGTCGCGGTGGCCGCGCGCAGGTCCGGCTCGGTGGCCGCCGGGCCGCCCAGCAGCAGGTTGTCCCGCACCGAGGCGTGGAACACGTGCGCGTCCGCCAGCAGCCCGCCGACCAGCCCGGGCAGCCGTTCCGCCGGGTACCCGGACAGCTCGGTGCCGTCCAGCGTCGCGGCGCCGCCGCAGGGGCGCAGTGCCCCGGTGAGCACGCCCAGCAGGGTGCTCTTGCCGGCACCGCTCGGCCCGACCACCGCCACCCGGCGTCCGGGCGGCAGGTCGAGGTCGACGCCGGCCAGCACCTGCGGGCCGGCCGGGTGGTACCGCACCCGGACGCCCGCGAGCCGCAACCGGTGACCCGTCCGGGCCGGCGCCCCCGTTGCGCGCCCTGCCGTGGTCGCCGGTTCGGCCGCCGACGCCAATTCGGGCGTGGGCACCGGCTCCGCCGCCGCCCCCGGTTCGGGTGTGGGCACCGGCTCCGCCGCCGGCGCCGGGCCGGACCCGGGGGCCGGCAGCAGCGACGCCACCCGGCGCAGCCCGGAACGTACCTGGGTGCACTGCCGGGCGGCACCCACCAGGGCGAGCGCGGATTCCACCGCGGCCAAACCGCCCACCGCGAGCACGCCGACCAGCACCCCGGCACCCCGTCCCGCTGCGCCGCCACCACCATGGCGGCGCTGGTCGCACCGGCGACCAGGACGCCGAGCCCGTCCACGGCCCAGCCGCCGACCGCCAGCCGGCGTTCCAGCGCGGCGAGCCGGCGAGCCCGACCGTCCGCGCGCTCCAGCGCCGCGGCGGTGCCACCGAACGCGGCCAGGTCCGCCGCGCCGTGGGTCAGGTCGATCGCGTCGGCCGCGAGCGCTCCGCGCAGTGGCGCAAGCTCGTCGGCGCTGCGCCGGGTCAGTGCGGTGGCGATCGCGGGCAGGCCGACGGCGGCCAGCAGCAGACCGGCGGCGAGCCAGCCACCGGCGGCGGGGGAGATGAGTACGGCACCGCCGATCGAGACCGCGGCCACCAGTCCGGCCGCGGCGCCGGGTACCAGCACCCGGAGCAGCAGGTCCTGTACCGCCTCGACATCCGAGACGAGCCGGCTCAGGGTGTCCCCGCTGCGCCGGTCCGCGGCGGGCCGCCCGGCGAGGGAGCCGAAGACGGCGGTCCGGACGTCGGTGACGATCCGCAGCGTCGCATCGTGCCCGACCAACCGCTCGGTGTACCGCAGCACGCCCCGGCCGATGGCCAGCGCCCGCACCCCGACGATGGCCACCGTGAGCGCGTCCAGCGGGGGCCGGCCGGCGGCCCGGATCAGCAGCCAGGTGGCGGTGGCCATCAGCACCAGGCCGGCCAGTTCGGTCCCGGCGGCGAGCAGGCCGGCACCGACCAGCCGACCCAGGTACGGCCGGGCCAGCCCGAGCACGGCCCGTTCGGGTGCCGGCTTGAGCGCGGCCCGTTCGGGTGCCGGCTTGAGCGCGGCCCGCGGCCCGGCCGGCCGGCTCACCGGACCGCCTCCTGGATCCGGCCGAGTTCGGTGACCCGGCCGTCCTCGACCCGCAGCACCCGGTCGGCCTCGCGCAGCATCGCCGGCCGGTGCGCGACCAGCAGCGCGGTCCGACCGGCCACCAGTCGCCGGGTGGCCGCCAGCACCGCGGCCTCCGAGGCGCCGTCCAGCCGCGCGGTGGGCTCGTCCAGCAGCACCACCGGCGCGTCCCGGAGGAAGGCCCGGGCCAGTGCGACCCGCTGCCGCTGGCCGCTGGAGAGCCCGTGGCCGCGCTCGCCGAGCATGGTGTCCAGCCCGGCCGGCAGGGCGGCCACCACCTCGTCCAGCGCCGCCGCCCGGACCGCCGTCGCCACGGCCGCGTCCGGGGCGTCCGGTGCGCCGAGCCGGATGTTGTCGGCAAGCGACGCGGCGAACAGGTGCGCCCGCTGCGGCACCCAGGCCAGTTGCCGGCGCCAGCCGTCGAGGTCGGCTCCGGCGAGGTCGAGACCGGACACGGTGATCCGGCCGCTGGTGGGCGTGACGAAGCCGAGCAGCAGCGCGATCAGGGTGCTCTTGCCGGCGCCGCTCGGCCCGATCACCGCGACCCGCTCGCCGGGGCGGATGGTCAGCGAGACGTCGCGCAGCGCCTCCGTACGGTCGTAGGCGACAGTCACCCCCGCGAGGCGGATCTCGCCGGGCTCCGGCGTCGGGCGGGCGGCCGCTGGCGGGCGGGGCGGCGACCCCGGCAGCTCGTCGGCCGGCGCCGCCGGCTGGTGCGCCGCCGGCTGGTGCGGTGCCGGCCGCGGTGCCGGCGCGGTGCGCGGTGCCGTCGGGGCGGGCGCGCCGGCCGACAGGGTCAGCGCCTCGTCCAGCGCGGTCAGCCCCTCCATGCTGGCGTGGAACCGGCTGCCGGCCGAGCGCAGCGGCAGGTACGCCTCCGGGGCCAGCAGGAGCACCAGCAGCGCCGTGTGCAGCGCGATGCCGCCGCCCAGCAGCCGCAGCCCGATGGGCACCGCGACCAGGGCGACCGAGAGGGTGGCGACCAGCTCCAGCACCAGGCCGGAGAGGAACGCGATGCGCAGCGTGCGCATGGTGGCCCGCCGGTGGCCGTCGGCCATCCGGCGCACCACGCCGACCTGCGCTCCGGCCCGGCCGAACGCCCGCAGCGTCGGCAGCCCGGTCACCATGTCCAGGAAGTGCCCGCCGAGCAGCGTCAGCCGCCGCCACTGCCGCTCGGTGGCGGCCTGGGCCTGCCAGCCGAGCAGCGCACCGAAGACCGGGATGAGCGGCAGGGTCAGCGCGATGATCAGCGCGGAACTCCAGTCGGCGAGCACCAGCCGGGCCAGCACGGCGACCGGCACGGTGACCCCGAGCAGCAGTTGCGGCAGGTAGCCGGTGAAGTAGGCGTCCAGCGCGTCCAGCCCGCGGCCGGCCAGCGTGGCGATCCGGCCGGCGTGCTGGCCGGCCAGCCAGGCCGGACCCCGCCGACCGACCGCGGCGAGCACCTCGGCGCGCAGCGCGGCCTTGACCGTCGCCGCCATCCGGGCCGCGAGCACGCCCTGCGCCCAGGCCAGCCCGGCGCGGGCCGCCACCGCGGCCACGAAGCCGGCAAGCGCGGCCCGGTCCAGCCGCCCGCCGGCCGCCGCCGTCAGCGTCGCGGCCAGGGCGGTGGCCTGGACCAGGATCGCGCCGGCGACCAGCACCGCGAGGACGGCGAGCAGCGCGAGCTGGCGCCGGGTCGCGGGCACCCGGCGCAGCAGTCGGGGGTCGAACGGGCGCCGGGTCACCAGTACACCGGAGCGCGGCCGTCGACCCGTCCGCGGAACAGCCACCAGCACATCAGTTGAGAGCCTAGTAGGACCGGCAGCAGCGGTGCCGCGGCGAGGTTGAGGAACCGGAGCGTGGGGGCGCCGGCTGCGACCTGCGTCACGGTCAGCCCGGCCGTCGGGTCGGTGCCGGTGACGAGCGCGTACGGCCAACTGCTCGCCGCCACCGCGAAGACCGGCAGCGCGAGCATCGCCGCCGAGGCGGCGAAGGCCGTCCCCGCCCGGCCGCGACGCAGGGCCGCCCGCACCGCCAACAGCAGCAGTCCGAGCAGCACCGGGGTGGCGAGCGCGACCGCCGGCTGCTGCACGCTCCCGCGTACCCGCGCCGAGGCCAGCCCGACGGCGGTGGCCGCGGCGACCGCGACCAGCGCGACCGGGACGAGCCGGGCGCCGCGCCGGGCGGCCGCGGCGGCGGCCGGTCCGGGCAGCCGCAGCGCCAGGAACGTGTTTCCGTGCACCGCGACGAGGGCGAGCAGGACCAGCGCGCCGGTCGTCACGAACGGGGTGAGCACCGCGCCCGCCCCGCCCGCCGGCGGTACGCCCTGGAGCAGGCCGGCCAGCACGGCGCCCCAGCCGAGGGCGGCGAGCGCGCTGCCGGCGACGACGGCCCGGTCCCACCGGGCGCGGGCCGGCTCCCCGGCGACCCGGCCGCGCAGTTGCACGGCGGCGGTCACCAGCACGACGCCGGGCAGCGCCAGCAGCAACGCCGGGTACAGCCCGGACAGCAGCTCGCCCTCCAGCCCGGGGAAGGCGCCGAACAGGATGCCGGCCGAGGCGACCAGCCACACCTCGTTGCCGAGGAAGAACGGGCCGAGCGCGGTGAGCGCCTGGCGGCGCGCGGCCGGATCGGCGGTCCGGGCGAGGGTGAGCCCCACCCCGTAGTCGTAGCCGCCGAGCACCAGATAGCCGGCGAGGAACAGCCCGAGCAGGGCGTACCAGAGCGTTTCCACCAGAGGTCTCCTACCGGGCGATCAGCGGCTCGTCGGACCAGGTCGGCGGCGCGTCCGCGGCGGCCGAGGGCGGCCTGCCGAGCGCCAGGTCGTGCGCGCCGCGGGCGGCGTGCCGGGCCATCAGCACCCAGTTGGTCACGGCGAGGGCGCCGAGCAGCAGGGTGAAACCGAGGAACGAGACGAGCAGCACCCGGCCGTCCACCCCCGGCGAGAGGGCCTGGTCCACCCGCAGCAGCCCGTAGACGGCCCACGGTTGCCGGCCCACCTCCCGGGCCAGCCAGCCGAGGATCACGGCGGCGAACGGCAGCGGCAGGGCCAGCAGCACCAGCCAGAGCGGGAAGCGGAGCCGGATGATCCAGTCCCGCCAGAGCAGGGGAAGCAGCAGCCAGACGCCGCCCAGGGTGAAGCCGATCAGGATCATGTAGCCCAGCCCCACGTTGGCCAGCACCGGCGGTACGTAGTCGGCGGGGCCGAACCGGGCCGCCCAGTCCGCGATCACGGCGTCCTGTTCGGGACCCGTGCCGAACTTGACCGGCTGGACCGCGGCGACCGGTCTGAACTGGGCGAACCCGAAGCCCTGCAGGGCGGTGACCGCGAGCGCCGTGGTGACCAGCCCGAGCCGCAGCGAGGTGCGGAACAGCAGATGATCACGGGTACGCCGGAGCAGGTGCCAGGCGCTGACGGCGGCCATCAGCAGCCCGCCGGTGGTGAGCGCGGCCGACACCACGTGCCCGAACGCCATTCCGAGGGTGGGGTTGCGGATCAGCGCCCCGAAATCGGTCAACTGGGCCACCCCGTCGCGCAGCTCGTAGCCGACCGGGTGCTGCAACCAGGCGTTCGCCAGCACCACCCAGAACGCCGAGGCGTACGCGGTGAGCGCGACGCCGTACAGCAGCCCGAGGTGGACGCCCCGGCGCAGCCGGTGCCAGCCGAAGATCCACATGCCGAGCAGGGTGGATTCGAGGAAGAACGCGGTGAGCGTCTCCAGCGCCAGCGCGGCGCCGAAGACGTTGCCGGCGTACCGCGACAGGCCGCTCCAGTTCAGTCCGAACTGGAACTCCAGCACGATGCCGGTCGCGATGCCGAGAACGTAGTTGATCACGTAGAGCGTGCCCCAGAACCGGGTCAGGCGTTCGTACTTCGCCTTGCCTGTGATCACCCAGGCGGTCTGCAGGATGACCAGCAGGGTGACCAGGCCGAGGGTGACCGCCACGAACAGGAAGTGGATCGTCGTGGTGGCGGCGAACTGGAAGCGGGCGAGCGGGAGCGGGTCCATGACCACCGTCCGAGGGGTGTCGGATCACTTGAGATAGCAATCCTACAGGTAGTCCCGCTACCTATTCGGGTCGGCCTCGGGGAGGGCGGTGGAACACGGGAGGCGTCGGGCGGATCAGCTCAGGAAGAGGCAGACCGGGGCCAGCAGCAGGGCGCCGGCGGCGCCGAGTGAGAGGGCGCGGCGCAGCACCGGCGGCCGGCCGGTCACCAGCAGCCGGGCCAACCGGGCGTCCAGGTCCCGGTCGGCCAGGCCGAGAGCGCCGGCCGGGGCGCTGCGCGGTCCCGCCGTGGCGAACCGCAGCAGCGCGTTGGCCAGCGGCCCGGCGGTGTGCTGGCGCCGGGCGCGGTCGTCGGCGCGCATCTCGACCAGCAGCGCCACCCGGTGCCGGGCCCGGTGCACCCAGCGCACCCAGGGCAGCGCCTCGCACAGCGCGGTGAAGGGAAGCAACACCAGGTCGTGCCGTTCGTCGGCGTGCGCCCGTTCGTGGCTGAGCACCGCGGCCAGTTCGGCCCGGTCCAGCAGGCTCAGCGCGCCGGCGCTGACCACCACCCGCGGCCGGACGCCGGGCAGGCAGTACGCGGCCGCACTCGGATGGTCCAGCACCAGCGCGCCCGGGGCCGCCGGATCGTCCCGGGCCACCAGGTTGAGCAGTTGGCGGTGCCGGCGCCGGACCCGGCCGGCGGCCAGCACGCTGCGCGCGGTCGAACCGAGCAGCACGGCGGCGATCCCGACGCCCACGCCGACCAGCCCGAGACGCGGCACGGTGAGTCCGGCCGGCAGCCGGCCGTCCACCAGATCGCCCGCCAGCGCCAGCAGGGCCCGGCCGGTGCCGCGCCGGTAGGGCGCCAGACCCACGGCGATGGGCAGGCCGATCGCGGCGAGCCCGACGGCGAGCCCGATCGCCTGCCAGCAGAGGATCGCCACCCGCGGGCTGCGCGCCACCCACGCCGCGCGGCTCAGCCCGCCCGCGGCGACGTAGCAGGCCAGCGCGATCCCGGCGAAGTGTGCGGCGGCGGCCATGCTCAGTCGTTCCGGTCCGCGGCCTGGTCGGTGAGGGCCGCCCGGAGGATCTCGGCCTCGGATCCGGTCACCGAGCGGGCGAACCGGACCAGCGCCGCGCCCCGGCCGAGCCGGTCGGCGCCGCCGCGCTGCCCCGGCGCGGCCTCGCCGGCCAGGTCCAGCGCGTCCAGCATGAGCTGCGCGATGTACGCCTCGCGGCTGGCCGCGGGCCGGTAGCTCCACGCCCGGCCTGCGCGCTGCCGCTGCACCATGCCCTTGCCGGCCAGCCGGTCCAGCACGGTCATCACGGTGGTGTACGCCAACTCGCGCGCGGTCAGCGCCTCGGCGACCTCGCGCACGGTCAGCCGGGCGCCCTCCTCGGGACTGCGGTCCCAGAGCACGTCCATCACCGCACGCTCAAGATCACCAAGCCGCACCACGGAGCCGAGACTACCCGTCGTAGTAGAAGGACTGAAGGCGTGGGCCGGCGCTACTGGCCCTTGGGATGCCAGACCGTCTTCGTCTCCAGCAGCGCCGTCATCCGGGTGATCCCCGGATCGGCGTACCAGTCGTGGCCGGCCGGCACCGGCCGCAGCACCCGCTTGAGGTTCTCCGCCGCCCGGATCTCCAGGTCCGCCGCCAGGTCGGGATCGACCGCGCCGGCCAGGTCCAGCGCGTTCACGTCCATGTGCCCGGCCAGCCAGGGCGCGGTCTCGGCCGGTCGGCCGGTGAGCAGGTTCACCACCCCGCCCGGCAGGTCGGAGGTGGCCAGCACCTCGGCGAGGGTCACCGCGGGCAGCGGCGCCGACTCGCCGACCAGCACCACCACGGTGTTGCCGGCCACGATGGCCGGCGCGATCACGCTGACCAGGCCGAGCAGGCTGGGCTCGGCCGGCGCCACCACCCCCACCACGCCGCTCGGCTCCGGAGCCGACAGGTTGAAGTACGGCCCGGCCACCGGGTTCGCGCCGCCGTAGACCTGGGCGAGCTTGTCCGACCAGCCGGCGTACCAGACCCAGCGGTCGATCGCCGCGTCCACCTCGTCGGCCGGTACGCCGAGCCCGACGAACTGGTCGCGCCGGCCCTCCAGCATCTCGGCCACCCGGTACAGGATCTGCCCCCGGTTGTACGCGGTGGCGCCGGACCAGCCCTTGACCGCGGCCCGAGCGGCGAGCACCGCGTCCCGGACGTCCTTGCGGGATGCCAGTGCCACGTTCGTGTCCGCCACGAGATACGACCGTCCCGACTCGCTGCGCGGGAACTTCCCGCCGATGAAGAGCTTGTACGTCTTGCGCACCGCGACCCGTGCCGGCGACGGGGAACCCTTAGACATCGAGGTACGCCTCCAGCCCGTGCCGGCCGCCCTCGCGGCCGTAGCCCGACTCCTTGTAGCCGCCGAACGGCGAGGTCGGATCGAATTTGTTGAACGTGTTGGCCCAGACCACCCCGGCGCGCAGCCGGTCGGCCAGCCACAGGATCCGGGACCCCTTGTCGGTCCAGATCCCGGCGGACAGCCCGTACGGCGTGTTGTTGGCCTTTTCGATCGCCTCGGCCGGGGTCCGGAAGGTCAGCACGGACAGCACCGGGCCGAAGATCTCCTCCCGGGCGATCCGGTGCGCCTGGGTCACCCCGGTGAAGACCGTTGGCGCGAACCAGAAGCCCCGGTCGGGCAGCTCGCACGGCGGCGACCAGCGCTGCGCGCCCTCGGCCGCGCCCACCTGCGACAGCTCGCGGATCCGGTCCAGTTGCGCGGCGCTGTTGATCGCCCCGATGTCGGTGTTCTTGTCCAGCGGGTCGCCCACGCGCAGCCGGGTCATCCGGCGCTTGAGCGCGCCGAGCACCTCGTCGTACACCGATTCCTGCACCAGCAGCCGGGAGCCGGCGCAGCAGACGTGGCCCTGGTTGAAGAAGATGCCGTTCACGATGCCCTCGACGGCCTGGTCGACCGGGGCGTCGTCGAAGACGATGTTCGCCGCCTTGCCGCCCAGTTCGAGGGTGAGCTTCCTGCCGGTGCCGGCCACCGAGCGGGCGATCTGCCGCCCCACCTCGGTCGAGCCGGTGAACGCGACCTTGTCGATGCCGGCGTGCTCGACCAGGGCGCGGCCGGTGTCGCCGGCGCCGGTCACGATGTTCACCACGCCCGGCGGCAGGTCGGCCTGCTGGCAGATCTCGGCGAACAGCAGCGCGCTCAGCGGGGTGGTCTCGGCCGGCTTGAGCACCACCGTGTTGCCGGCGGCCAGCGCGGGCGCGATCTTCCAGGCCAGCATGAGCAGCGGGAAGTTCCACGGGATGACCTGTCCGGCCACGCCGAGCGGTCGCGGGTCGGCGTCGCCGTCCCGGCCCGCCGGCCCCCGGCCGAACCCGGCGTAGCGCAGCTTGTCGGCCCAGCCGGCGTAGTAGAAGAAGTGCGCGGCGACCAGCGGGAGGTCGACGTCGCGGGACTCGCGGATGGGCTTGCCGTTGTCCAGCGACTCCAGCACGGCCAGCTCGCGGGAGCGTTCCTGGATGATCCGGGCGATCCGGTAGAGGTACTTCGCGCGGTCCCGGCCGGGCATCGGCCCCCAGACCCGCTCGTACGCGGTCCGGGCGGCGGCGACCGCCCGGTCGACGTCCCGCGGGCCGGCCTCGGCGACCTCGGCGAGGACCTCCTCGGAGGCCGGGTTGATCGACTTGAAACCGCCGCCGTCGCCCGGATCCACGAACTCGCCGTCGACGAACAGGCCGTACGAGGGCTTCAGGTCGACGATCGCGCGGGACTCGGGGGCGGGGGCGTACTCGAACGGGCCCATGATGATCAGTCCAGGGTGAAGTAGTCGGGGCCGGCGTAGACACCGGTGGTCAGCTTGGTGCGCTGCATCAGCAGGTCGTTGAGCAGCGACGAGGCGCCGAACCGGAACCAGTCCGGGTGCAGCCAGTCCGCGCCGGCGGTCTCGTTCACCATGACCAGGTACTTGATCGCGTCCTTGGTGGTCCGGATGCCGCCGGCCGGCTTCACCCCGACCTGCCGGCCGGTGGCCGCGCGGAAGTCCCGGACCGCTTCCAGCATGATCAGGGTCACCGGCGGGGTGGCCGCCACCGGAACCTTGCCGGTGGAGGTCTTGATGAAGTCCCCGCCCGCGAGCATGGCCAGCCAGGAGGCCCGGCGGACGTTGTCGTAGGTGGCCAGCTCGCCGGTCTCCAGGATCACCTTGAGGTGGGCGTCCCCGCACGCCTGCCTGGTGGCCACGATCTCCTCGTACACCTCGCCGTACCGGCCGGCGAGGAACGCGCCCCGGTTGATCACCATGTCGATCTCGTCGGCCCCGGCGGCCACGGCCGCCTCGGTGTCGGCGATCTTGACGGCCAGCGGCGCCTGGCCGGACGGGAAGGCGGTGGCCACGCTGGCCAGGTGCACCCCCGGCTCGCCGCCGGGCGCCGGGGTGCCGCCGCCGCGCAGGACCTCGGCGGCGTACCGGACCATGGCCGGATAGACGCAGACGGCGCCCACGTGCGGGCAGGTCGGGTCGGCCGGGTCCGGCCGGAGCGCCTTCGCGGACAGCGCCCGCACCTTGCCGGGGGTGTCCGCGCCCTCCAGGGTGGTGAGGTCGACCATCCGGATCGCGAGGTCGATGGCCCACGCCTTCGCCGAGGTCTTGATCGAGCGGGTGCCGAGCATGGCCGCCCGCGCTTCCGCCCCGACCTGGTCCACGCCGGGCAGGCCGTGCAGGAACGTCCTCAGGGTCACCTCGGATCGCCCCAGCTCGGACAGGTCCGCCCGGCCCGAGATCGTTGTCGCCGTCATGGTTGCAGAGTCTACGCAGTCGGCGCGTACCGTGATCTTGATCACGTAGGGCCGGTCCGGCGGCACCGGACGGCCCGGCCCGGGGAGAGGGGATCGGCCGGATCCGGCCCGTGGCGTAGGTTGAGCGGTCGTGGACGTACTCGTTGTTGACCATCCGCTCGCCCAGTCGCGGCTCACCGCGATGCGGGACGCCCGGACGGACTCGGCGGCCTTCCGGGCCGCGCTGCACGAACTGACCACCATGCTGGTGTACGAGGCGGCGCGGTCGTTCCCGCTGGAGCGCTACCCGGTGAGCACGCCGGTGGCGCCCACCGACGGGTTCCGGCTGGCCAACCCGCCGCTGCTGGTGCCGGTGCTGCGGGCCGGGCTCGGGATGGCCGACGCGGCCCTCGGCCTGCTGCCCGAGTCGTCCATGGGCTTCGTGGGACTGGCCCGGGACGAGGAGACGTTCGAGCCGCGGGCCTACATGGAGTCGCTGCCCGTCGAGCTGGCCGGCATCCCCGTGCTGGTGCTGGACCCGATGGTGGCCACCGGCGGCTCGCTGGAGCACTGCTGCCGGCTGCTGGCAGAGCGGGGCTGCACCGAGATCACCGTGCTGTGCGTGCTGGCTGCCCCGGCCGGCATCGAGCGGCTGGAGCGGTCCGGCCTGCCGCTGCGGATGGTCACCGCGGCCGTCGACGAGCGGCTGAACGACCGCCGCTTCATCGTGCCCGGGCTCGGGGACGCCGGCGACCGCCAGTTCGGCGGCATGCCGCGGTTCTGACCCGCACGCGCCACCCGCCGGCCGAGCCGTCCGGCCCGCCCGGCGACCCGGTCCGGCGGTCCGGTCCGGCGGCGCTGTCGGCGCCGTCGGCGGCCCGGCCGGGTCAGTCGGTCAGGCTGTACCGCCAGTCGAGCGCCACGCGGTCGGCGAACGGCATGACGCCGTGGAACACGGCCGGCCGCTCGGCGAAGACCAGCGGCAGGAAGTGCCTGTCGCTCGGCCACATCGACACCCGGCCGGCCAGCACGTCGGCCAGGTCGGTCCAGACCAGGGTGCCCTCCGGGCACTCCCGGTACGGCTCGCCCGACCAGTCCGGAATCCGGAACAGGAAGCCGAACCAGTTCTCCCCGTCGCGCCCGAAACCCGGCCAGGAGATCGTGCCGGCGAGTTCGACCGTCCGGGCCTCCAGCCCCGACTCCTCGCGGATCTCGCGCCGCATCCCGGCGACCACGTCCTCGCCCGGTTCGAGCTTGCCGCCCAGCCCGTTGTGGTAGCCCCAGTGCAGGTCGTCGGGGCGCCGGTCGCGCCGCAGCAGCAGCACCTGGCGGCGGTCGCCGGACAGCACGTAGCCGAGGGTGGCGATGATGGCGCGCACCGGGACACCCTACGACGCGGCGGCGCCGGGGTGACGACCCGGCGGCGCCGGCACGCTGGCGGCGCCGGGCGGGTGGCGGCGCCGGCACGCCCGCCGGCACTCCCGCCGGCGCGGTGCGCCGGGGGCGCGGCTGCGTCGAGCGGCCGGCAGGGCGCTCCTGGACTATGTTCTTCCCCATGACCACCACGGCCCTGGCTGAGGAACTGCTGCTACTCGCGTACGACGACAAGTCCGGCAAGGCGCTTGGCTCGCGTATCGGGCTCGATCTGGGGATGGCGGCGGCGGTCCTGGTCGACCTGGCGTTGGCGAACCGGATCGCCTTCGACGACGGTTCCATCGTGGTGACCGACCCGACCCCGACCGGGGAACCGATCGCCGATCAGGTGCTCGCCCGGGTGGCCGCGGACACCCCGCACACCCCGGCCTCCTGGGTGCAGCGGCTGCGGCACGGGCTGCGGGACCGGGCCCTGGCCGACCTGTGCGGGCGCGGGGTCATGCGGGACGTGGACGAGACCGCCATGGGCGGCTTCGTGCACGTGCACCGCTATCCGGCGGTCGATCCCTCGGTGGAGGCCGGCATCCGGGGCCGGCTTGCCGACGCGCTCACCGGCTCGGCGACGCCGGACGAGCGTACGGCGGCGCTGGCCACGCTGGTGGCGGCGATCCGGATGGAGCCCCGGCTGGGGCTGGCCGGCCGGGAGGCCGCCGAGGTGCGGCAGCGGCTGGCGGAGATCGGCGCGGGCGCCGGCTTCGGCGGCGGGGGAAGCCTGGACGACTCGAACGTGCGCCCGTCGGTGGCGCTGGTCGTCGAGGCGCTGACCCGGGCCATCGACGCCGCCCTGGGCACCCGGGCCTGACGGGTCAGCGACGCGTCCGGGCCTGACGGGTCAGCGACGCACCCGGGCTGACGGGTCACTGATGCACCCGGGCTGACGGGTCAGCGACGCAGTGCGGCGGCGACGTCCGCCCGGAGCCGGCCGAGCGCGGCCACCGCCCGGGACCGGGCCGCCGGCACGTCACCGTCCACCACCGGGGCGACCACCTCCAGGTACGCCTTGAGCTTCGGCTCGGTGCCGGAGGGCCGGACCACCACCCGGGCGGTCGGGGTACGCATGATCAGCACGTCGGCGCCGGGTAGCAGGTCCTCCACGGCGGTGATCGGCTCGCCGAGCAGGCCGGCCGGGGTGGCCGCGCGGAGCCGGGCCATCATGTCGGCGATCTCCCGCAGGTCGTCCACCCGGATCGAGAGCTGGTCGGTCTGGTGCACCCCGAACTCGGCAGCCAACTCGTCCAGCCGGTCGGCCAGGCCGCGTCCCTCGGCCCGCAGCCCGGCGGCCAGCTCGGCCACCAGCAGCGCGGCCGTGATGCCGTCCTTGTCCCGGACCAGGTCCGGCGCCACGCAGTAGCCCAGCGCCTCCTCGTAGCCGTACACCAGCGGGGCCGCCGCGGCGCCACCGGCCCGGACGATCCACTTGAATCCGGTGAGCGTCTCGTCGTAGGGCAGGTCCCGGCCGGTGCAGATGGCCCGCAACAGCGCCGAGGAGACGATGGTGGTGGCGTAGAGCCCGCGGTTGCCGCGCCGCATCAGGTGGTCGGCCAGCAGCGCGCCGACCTCGTCGCCGCGCAGCATCCGCCAGCGCCGGGGAGCCGGCGCGTCGCCGGCCGGCGCGTCGGCCGGACCGTCGGGGACCGGGATCGCCACGGCGCACCGGTCCGCGTCCGGATCGTTGGCGATCGCGATGTCGGCCCCGGTCGCCCCGGCCAGCGCCACCAGCAGGTCGGTCGCGCCGGGTTCCTCCGGGTTGGGGAACGCCACGGTCGGGAACTCCGGATCCGGCTCGGCCTGCTCGGCCACCACGGCGGGGGCGCCGAACCCGGCGGCGCGGAACGCCGCGGCCAGCACCGGGCCGCCCACCCCGTGCAGCGGGGTGTACGCCACCGCGAGTTCGCGCGGGCCGCCCGGCGCCACCACGGCGGCGGCCAGTTCGACGTAGTTCGTGACGACCCGCTCGTCGAGCACCTCGCCCGGCCCGCCGAGCGGGACCTCGGCCAGCGGCCCGACCGCGCGGATGGCGGCCTCGATCTCGGCGTCGACCGGCGGCACGATCTGCGCGCCGGCACCCCGCGACCCGCCCAGTTCCGCGCCGAGGTAGACCTTGTAGCCGTTGTCCCGCGGCGGGTTGTGGCTGGCCGTGACCATCACCCCGGCGGAGCCGTGCAGCGCCCGGACCGCGTACGCCAGTACCGGGGTGGGCAGCGGCCGGGGCAGCAGCAGCGCCGCGCGGCCGGCGCCGGTGGCCACCCGGGCGGTGCGCTCGGCGAACTCCCGGGAGCCGTGCCGGGCGTCGTACCCGATCACCAGGGGTCCGCCGGCGCCGTGGCCGGCGAGCCAGCCGACCAGCCCGGCCGCGGCCCGGGTGACGACGGTGAGGTTCATCCCGTTCGGGCCGGCGCGCAGCGGCCCACGCAGGCCGGCGGTGCCGAAGGTCAGCGGCCCGGCGAACCGGTCGGCCAACTCGGCCCGGCTGCCCGGCAGCGCGGCGACCAGCCGCCGCAACTCGGCCCGGCCGGCCGGGTCGGGATCCTCGGCCAGCCAGGCCGTGGCCTGCTCACGCAGTTCGTCGAGCTCGTGGGTCTCCGCCGTCATGCGGTCGTTGATAGCACGCCGGCGTGCGCCGCCGGCGCCCGGTCGCCCCGGATCGGCGCCGGTGAGCCCGCGGGGCTCAGCCGTTGTCCAGCTCGAAGGAGCGCACCATCTCGTCGAAGATCGGCTTGCTCTCGGCGAAGTTGGCGTCCGTGGTGGTCAGGTAGAACGAATAGATCTTGTCGTTGATGGCCATGCCCCGCCACACGCCGTGCCGCTCGCCGTCGCCCTCGCCGCAGGTGTACTCCAACTGGGCGGCGGTCTGCCCGGCCAGCTCGACCTCGCTCAGGTCGACCCGGGTGTACGGCTTGGGGCACGACTTCGACTTCGGGTTCTTGAGGTTGTTCTCGGCGACCTCGGCCCAGCGCATCGCCGTGACGTTCTTGAAGTCCTCCACCAGGATCCGCACCTTGCGGCCCTTGTCCTCGGGGTCGGTGTAGTCCACCCACACCCCGGCGGCGGTCCGGGTCCAACCCTCGGGCACATTCACCGACAGGCCGCGGTCCTGGTACTGCTGGGTCGGCACGGCGGGCTGGGCGGCCGGCGTGGTGCCGCTGGCCTGCGGGGTCCGGGTCGCCTTGTCGCCGTCGGGCCAGAGCGCCACGATGCCGACGAGCAGCACCACCGCCACCCCGCCGGCCGCCGCGAGTTGGATCCGGCGCGGCCAGCCGCGGACCGTGCCGGCCAGCTGCGCGCCGCTGCGGCGCAGCGCGGCGCCGGCCTGGTTCAGCGGGCCGCCGGGCTTTCCGCCCGGCGTACCGGCTCCGGTGCCCCAGTGGCCGTCGGGGCCGGCCTGGTTCCCGCCCGAGACCCAGACCGGACCGCCGGGCGGCTGCCCGCCGACCGCGGTCCGGTCCGCCGCGCCGCCGGCCGGACCCCACCCGACGGGGGTGGCGATCGGGGCCGTGTGGTCGGCCGGGCCGGCACCGGCCGACCAGCCGGAGTTCATCGGTGGCGGGCCGCCGGCCAGCCCGGTCGGCTGGTCCCACGCCGGCTGCCCGGCGCGCGTCGCGGACTCCTGGCGCAGCGCCGCCAGCCGGTCGGTGAGGGACTCGCCGGGGGCGAGCATCGCGCGACCGCCGATCTGGCCGCTGGGCTGCGGCTGCGTGGCCGGCGGCTGCGCGGCCGCGACGGTGCTGGGCACCACCGCGTACGGGTCGGTCACCGACTGGCCGGCGGCCTTGCTGGCCAGCGGGCCGGAGAGCAGATCCCGCAGCATGCCGCGGGCGGCCTTCACGTCGAGCCGGCGCTCCGGCGCCTTCTCCAGCAGGCCGAACAGCACCCGGCTGAGCGGGCCGCAGCGCACCGGGGGAGCGGGCGGCTCCTCCACCACGGCGTGCATGGTCTCGATCGGGTCGCCCTTGTCGAACGGCGGGCGCCCCTCGACCGCCGTGTAGAGGGTCACACCGAGCGAGAAGAGGTCGCTGGGCGGCCCGAACTTGAGCCCCATGGCCCGCTCGGGGCTGATGAAGTGTGGCGAGCCGAGCACCATGCCGGGCGTGGTGAGCTGGACGTCGGTGGGCATCCGGGCCACCCCGAAGTCGGTGAGCACGCAGCGGCCGTCCGAGCAGATCAGCACGTTGGCCGGCTTCACGTCCCGGTGCAGCACGCCGATCGCGTGCGCCACCTCAAGGGCGCCCAGCAGCGCGATGCCGATCTTGGCGACGGCGCGCGGGGCGAGCGGGCCGTCCTCGATCACCATGTCGGCCAGGCTGCGCGCGTCCAGCAGCTCCATCACGATCCACGGTCGGCCGGACTCGTGCACCACGTCGTACACCTGGACCACCGCCGGGTGCTGGAGCGCGGCGGCGGCGCGGGCCTCGCGCAGGGTGCGCTCGTACATGGCGTCCCGGTCGCTGGGGGCCAGGCCCGGCGGCAGGACGACCTCCTTCACGGCGACGTCGCGCCGCAGCAGCGTGTCGGCGGCCCGCCAGACTGTCCCCATGCCGCCGTGTCCGACGGCCGCGCGCAGCGTGTAGCGGCCACCGATCATGGTGCCGGGGGCTGTCCGTCCGCTGAGGGGATTGACCGAAGGGCTGTTCCACGTCGGGATCTGAGTCACAGGAGAGCCGCCGGAAAATCGGAGGGGCTGGGACACAACCCCCCTATCTTGCGGGGTGCCCGCCCATGAGCAAAAGCCGCCCCCACCCGGTTTTCCCGCGTCGTCGCGCACCGTGTCGAAGTGGATGCGCAGCGCAGCCAATCGTGGCCGGGGTGTGACCGGTCCCGTCGCCACCGTCACCGCGCGAGGCCATACGATCCGAACATGAGCGAACGGCCGTTGAGCGAGTCCGGTTTCCCCGTCGAACCGGTGTACGACGCGGACGACGTGTCGCCGGGGCTGCCGGAGCGGCTCGGCCGCCCGGGCGAGTTCCCGTACACCCGGGGTGTCTACCCGACCATGTACACCTCCCGGCCGTGGACCATGCGCCAGTACGCCGGGTTCGGCACCGCCGCCGAGTCGAACGCGCGCTACCACCAGCTGCTGCGGGCCGGCACCATGGGGCTGTCGGTCGCCTTCGACCTGCCGACCCAGATGGGGTACGACTCGGACGACCCGATCGCGCACGGCGAGGTCGGCAAGGTGGGGGTGGCCATCGACTCCATCGAGGACATGCGGCGGCTGTTCGACGGGATCCCGCTGGACCAGGTCTCCACCTCGATGACGATCAACGCGCCGGGTTCGGTGCTGCTGCTGCTCTACCAACTGGTGGCCGAGGAGTCCGGGGCGCCCGGCGGCGCGCTCAAGGGCACCATCCAGAACGACATCCTGAAGGAGTACATCGCCCGCGGGACGTACATCTTCCCGCCGAAGCCCTCGCTGCGGCTGGTCGCCGACACCTTCGCGTACTGCCGCAAGGAGGTGCCGAAGTGGAACACGATCTCCATCTCCGGCTACCACATGGCCGAGGCCGGCGCCACGCCCGTGCAGGAGATCGCGTTCACCCTGGCCAACGGCGTCGAGTACGTGCGGGCCGCGCTCGCCGCGGGCCTGGCGGTGGACGACTTCGCGCCCCGGCTGTCGTTCTTCTTCGTGGCCCGGACCACCCTGCTGGAGGAGGTCGCCAAGTTCCGGGCGGCCCGGCGGATCTGGGCGCACCTGATGCGCGACGAGTTCGGGGCCACCGACCCCAAGTCCTGGATGCTGCGGTTCCACACCCAGACCGCGGGCGTGCAGTTGACCGCCCAGCAACCCGAGGTGAACCTGGTCCGGGTCGCCGTGCAGGGGCTCGGCGCGGTGTTCGGTGGCACCCAGTCGCTGCACACCAACAGCTTCGACGAGGCGATCGCGCTGCCCACCGAGAAGGCGGCCCGGTTGGCCCTGCGCACCCAGCAGGTGCTGGCGTACGAGACCGGGCTGACGGCCACGGTCGACCCGTTCGCCGGCTCGTACGTGGTGGAGGCGATGACCGACGAGATCGAGGCCGGGGTCCGGGAGTTGATGGGCCGGGTCGCCGGGTACGGCTCGGCGGTGGACGCCATCGAGGCCGGCTTCCAGAAGCGGGAGATCGAGACCTCGGCGTACCGGATCGCCCAGGAGATCGATTCCGGCTCCCGGGTGGTGGTCGGGCTCAACCGGTTCGCCGTCGACGAGGAGGAGCCGTACGAGCCGCTGCGGGTCGACCCGACCATCGAGGCGGCGCAGGCCGACCGGCTGGCCCGGCTGCGGGCGGAGCGGGACGCCGAGGCGGTCGGGCGGGCGCTTGCCGAGTTGCGCGCGGCGGCCGGCGGCACGGACAACGTGCTGTACCCGATGCGCGAGGCGCTGCGGGCCCGGGCCACCGTGGGCGAGGTGTGTGGCGCGTTGCGCGAGACGTGGGGGACCTACCGGCCCAGCGACCGGTTCTGACCCGGCCGCCGGCCGGCCCCTGGACCGCCCTCGGCAGCTGCGGGCCGCGTCGGCAGCTGCGGGCCGCGTCGGCCGGTCCGATCGGGTTGGGGCGGGGCTCGACGATCATCCGAGGGCTCGTCCAGTCCGGCGGCGATCGGCGGGCGGCGCCGGGCGCGGTGTGCGAAAGTGATTCATGGGCATTCGGACCCGGCTCCCGGCTCGACACCCGCAGGCCGGGTCACCGGACCAGGACGCCGAGCGCCCGGTCCGGTTCGGCCCGAGCGGACACGGTGTGCGGCCGGCGCCGGCGCCACCGTGAAAGCGTGCCGTACGACGGCCTGGTCCGGCGCTCGCTGACCCGCGTGCCCCTACCGGAGCGCGCCGGAAATCGGACGGTTGACGTCGATGGTCCGTACCCCGGACCCGGCGTCGTGACCGGCACAGTGGTTACGCGTTGTAGGAGGTAGCGGACGGGATGTCGGTGATAGAGCCCGACCCGCGTGCTGTCGCCCACGCTCCAGAACGCACCAACCTGGGCAGACGTGACGCTGCGCGGTCCGACCGCTACCGGAACGAGGTTGCGCAGCGTCACCGTCGGAGGTCTAGGCTGTCTGCTGTTGTTCCCGATGATCCTTCCGTCTCTAGTGAACGAGATTCCGACGTGACGAGTGCGTTGACCCTGCCTTCGAGCAGTCCACTGGTGTCCTCCTGGCCCGAGCTGCCGGCCGGCGCCCAGCCGCTGCCGCTCGACCTCGACCAGCTGCTTGCGCTGCGGGTACCGGACCTCGTCGCCACCCGTCGCTTCATCCACGCGCATCCGGAGCTGTCCGGCCAGGAGTTCGAGACCGCCGCGCTGATCGCCCGGGAGCTGGCCCAGGCCGGCCTCTCGCCGCGGCTGCTGCCCAAGGGCAACGGCGTCATCTGCGACATCGACGGCCGGCCGGACGGACCCGTGGTGGCGCTGCGCGCCGACATCGACGCGCTGCCGCTCAGCGACGCCAAGGACGTGCCGTACCGGTCCACGGTCGAGGGCGTGTGCCACGCCTGCGGCCACGACGTGCACACCACGGTGCTGCTCGGGGTGGGCCTGCTGCTCGCCCGCCTGGCCGAGCGGGGCGAGTTGCCCGGCCGGGTCCGGCTGATCTTCCAGCCGGCCGAGGAGATCCTGCCCTGCGGATCGCTGGAGGTCATCGAGGCCGGCGGGCTGCAGGACGTCAGCCAGATCTTCGCGGTGCACTGCGACCCGAGCCTGCCGGTGGGCCGGGTCGGGCTGCGGGTCGGCCCGATCACCGCGGCGGCCGACAACGTCACCGTCAAGCTCAGCGGACCCGGCGGGCACACCGCCCGGCCGCACCTCACGGTGGACCTGGTGGACGCGCTGGGCCGGCTGGTCACCGCGGTGCCGGCGCTGGTCGGCCGGCGGGTACCGGCCAACAGCGGCCTGCTGCTGGTGTTCGGCCAGGCCACCGCGGGCACCCGGTACAACGTCATCCCGACCGAGGCGGTCGCCTCCGGCACGCTGCGGGTGCTGGACCGGGACACCTGGGACCAGGCGCCCAAGATCGTCGCCCAGGTCGTCCGCGACGTCATCGCGCCGACCGGCGCCACGGTGGACATCGAGTACCTGCGCGGCCGGCCGCCGGTGATCAACGACGCTCGGGCCATCCAGGTACTGACCGCGGCCACCGCGGCGGCGCTCGGCGAGGGCGGCATCGCGGAGACGCCGCAGAGCATGGGCGGCGAAGACTTCTCCTGGTACCTCGAGTACGTCCCCGGCGCCCTGGCCCGGCTCGGGGTGGGGCGTACCACGGCCAACGCGGACCTGCACCGCGCCACCTTCGACGTCGACGAACAGGCCATTCCGGCCGGCGTCCGGCTGCTGGTGTACACCGCGCTCAAGGCGATGGCCGCGCCGATCTGATCGGCCACCGGGACACCGGCGCAGCGGAACACCGCCGCGCCGGTGCGCCGGCGGTGGGTGCACCGGGCCGGTGCACCCACCGCCGTACCCCGTCCGGGGCGTTGCGGCCGGTCAGGTGCCGGCCGGCGCCGTTCCGCTCTCCCCGTCGGCCGGGGCGTTCTCCGGCGCGACTGGGTGCGGCCCGGTGGTGGTGTGCGGCCCCGTGGTGGTGTGCGGTCCGGCCGGGGCGTTCTCCGGCGCGGCGGCCCGGCGGGCGGCCGGGACCAGCGCTCCCGCGGCCGGCTCCAGCGGTCCGGCGGCCGGCACCGGCGGCCCGGTTGAGCGGCGCCGGCGGCGGAGCAGCCACCAGACCAGCACCGCCGGTACGCCCAGCGCGACCGCGAACGGCAGCAGCGCGCCAAGCACGGTCAGCCCGGCCACCGTCAGCACGGACAGCGCCGTCCAACCGCCGCGCAACCCGGTCAGGAAGCCGACGTCGTCGTCCTGCTCCACCGCGGGCGCGGCCTTGGCGCCGAGCAGTTCCACCGTGACGGTGGAGAACGCGGTCAGGTCGGCCAGCCGGCGCCGCTTCGCCTCCAGCGAGGCCAGGTCCGCCTCCCGCTTGGCCACCTCGTTCTCCAGCGACACCAGATCGGACAGGCTCTTGGCCTGTGCCAGCAGCCGCCGGCCGCTTTCCACCCGGGCCTTCTGGGTGGCGATCCGGGCGTCCAGGTCGATGGTCTCCTCGGTGACGTCCTGGCTGTTCAGATCCCGCTTCTCCGCCTCGCCCAGCCCGGCCAGGTCCGTGACCACCTGCTGGAACCGCTCGGCGGGCACCCGCAGTTGCAGGGTGGCTCTCGCCTCGTCGTCGCGCCGGGACCGCTGGTCCCCGCCCACGTAGCCGCCGGCGCCGGCCACGATCGTGCCGGCCTTGGCCGCCGCGGCGTCCACGTCCGGCACCCGTACCGTCATCGAGCCGGTGTAGATGATCGCCCGCTGCGCCGCCGGGACGTCGCCCGGCGCGCCGGTGCCGGGCTGCGCGCGAAGGTCGGTCGCGGCCTGCTTCCCGCCGGCCTCCGCCCGGGCGCCGGTGTCACCCCCGCCGGCACTGTCCCGCGCGGGCGCGGCCGAGTCGCTCTGACTGGAGCCGCTGTCGGCGCCGCAGCCCGCCATGAGCAACGCCGCGGCCAGCCCCGCGAACCCCAGGGCCAGGGTCCGGCGTCGCCGTGTCCCCCGCATGTGTCCTCCCTCGTCCTTGCCGGATCGGTCGATGCTCAGACGCCACCCACGGGTGCTCCCGTTCCGGCAGACTCGGCCCAGGACGTCACGATTCGATAGCGTGAGGATTCCGATCGAGGAGGAGCCCACGATGCGGTTGACCAAGTACGCCCACGCCTGCGTGCGGATCGAGCACGACGGCGGGGTGCTGGTCGTCGACCCCGGCATGTTCGCCGAACCGGCCGCACTGGACGGTGCGGACGCCGTGCTGGTCACCCACGAGCACCCCGACCACCTGGACGTGGACGCGATCAGGGCGGCGGCGAAACGACGGCCCGGGTTGGCCGCGTACGGGCATGCGGCGGTGCTGGAAAAGCTGGCGGACGCGGGCGTCGCGGCCACGCCGGTCGCCGTCGGCGACTCGTTCACCGCCGCGGGCGTGCCGGTCCGGGCGTACGGTGGTCAGCACGCCGTCATCCACCCCGACATTCCGCGGCTGGTGAACCTGGGCTACCTGATCGACGACCGGGTCTACCATCCCGGCGACTCGTTCGCGGTCCCGGCGGACAGCCCGGTCGACACGCTCTTCGCGCCGATCCACGCGCCGTGGCTGAAGCTTTCCGAGGCGGTGGACTTCGTCCGCGCGGTCGCACCGCGCCGGGCGTTCGCGCTGCACGACGGCCTGCTCAACGAGGCCGGGCTCAATTTCACGAACGCGAACATGGCCCGGCTGGCGGGATGCGAGTACGCCCGCCTGGAACCGGGCACGGTCGTCCCGGACTGACCGGGTCGGACGACGGCGTGCCCCCGGTCCCGGCCGAACTCGTCCAGCGGCTGTACACCGCCCCGCCGGATGGGTTCGTCGCCGCCCGGACCGAGGCGGTCGCGGCGGCCCGCGCCGCCGGTGACCCGGCGACCGCCCGGGAGATCGGTGCGCTGCGGAAACCGACCGTCGCGGCCTGGCTGGTGAACCTGCTGGCGATCCGCCGGCCCGAGCTGGTCGGTGAGCTGGCGGAACTGGCCGGCGCGCTGCGCACGGCCCAGCGGGACCTGCGGGGCGCCCGGCTCCGTGAGCTGTCGACGCAGCGGCGCGAGGTGGTTTCCGCCCTGGTCGCCGAGGCCCGGTCGTTGGCCCGGGCCGCCGAACCCGCGCTGGCCGGGGCGAAGCTGCCGCTCGGCGAGGTCGAGGCGACCCTCACCGCGGCGCTGGCCGACGTCGAGGTGGCCGAGCGGGTCCGCTCGGGTCGGCTGGTCCGCGGCACCAGCTACGCCGGGTTCGGCGAGGTGCCGCGGCCGCAGTTGCGGCTGGTCACCGGTGCCGAGCCGGACTCCCGGGAGTCCACCGCGGCGGACCGGACGGCCGATCCGCGGCGCCGGGCGGCCGAGCAGCGACGCCACGCGGCCGCGGAGGCCGATCGGCAGCGCCGGGCGCTGACCCGCGAGCTGGCGGCGGCGCGCCGGGAGCTGCGCCGGGCCGAGTCCGAGGTGGAGCGCGCGGTGGCCCGGGAGCGGGCCGGCGCCCAGGAACTGGCGCAGGTGCAGGCGGCACTGGCCGAACTGGAGCAACGCCGGGCCGGCGTGGAGGGCGAACTCGGCCGGCGCAAGGTTGCCCGCAAGGGCGCCGAGCGGGCCGTGTCGGCCGCCCGGCGCCGGGCCGGGGAGGTGGAGGGGCCATCGAGGCGCTGGACGCGGGCGGGTGAGGGCGCTCCCGACCCCGCCGGCGCGGGGCGTGAAAAATTCGGCGGCGCCGACCGCAGCGGGCGGGTTCAATATGCGGCGTGGAGCTTCCCGCCGGCTGGTCGACCCGCCGCCCCCGCCTCGACGACGTACCGGAGATCCTGGACATGGTCCAGGCCAGTTGCCTGGCCGCCACCGGGCAGCCGGAGTTCACCAGCTTCGACGTACAGGAGGCGCTGACCGCGCCCGGCGCCGACCCGGAGCGGAACTCGTGGCTGGCGCTCGACCCGGCCGGCGCCATCGCCGGCTGGACCTACCTGGAGGCATCCGACGGCGGCCCGGAGGACTTCGTCGAGGTGTACGCGTCGCCCGGCACCGGCGAGCCGGCCCTCGCCCCGCTGCTGCACCGGTCGCTGCACCGCATCGGCGAGCGGGCCGTCGAGTTCGGGCACGACCGGATGAGCGTGCGGGCCGGTGCGGTGCCCTCGGAGCGGCCCTGGATCGCCGTGCTCGAAAACGCCGGCTTCGCCTTCGTGCAGCGGCACGCCCGGATGCGGCGGTCGCTGGCGGACGTGCCCGCCGAGCCGCCGGCGCCGCCGGCCGGGGTGTCGATCCGTGCGGTCGACCCGGCGGACGAGGACGACCTGCGCCTGGTGCACTCGATCCTGGAGACCGCCTTCCGGGACGCCCCGGACCACCAGCCGGCGACGTACCAGCGGTGGCGGGCGGAGATCGCCGCGCTGCCCAGCGTGGCCTGGGACGAGTGGTTCGTCGCCGAGGTGGACGGCGTGCCGGCCGGCGCCCTGCAATCGGCGGATCAGGCGGTGGAGCAGGGCGAGGGCTGGGTGAAGCGGCTGGCGGTGCTGCGCGAGCACCGGCGCCGGGGGGTGGGCGCCGCGCTGCTGCGCCGGGCCTTCGCCGCGTACGCCGGCAAGGGCCGGACGTACGCCGGGCTGGGCGTCGACCTCAGCAACCCGACGGAGGCCGCCCGGCTGTACCGGTCGGTGGGGATGACCGCCGAGATGGAGGCCGACATCTACGCCCGGACGGTCGAGCCGGCCCGCTGACGGTGCGTCCCGCCCGCTGACGGTCCGTCCCGCCCCGGTCCGTCCCGGCGGTGCGGGTTTGCGGTGCGGGTTTCAGGCGGTGGCCGTGCCCGTGGGCCGCTCGCGCAGCGCGGCGACGTAGTCGTCCGGCGCGCCCGCCTTCTCCGCGGCCTTGGCGATCTCCGAGAGGTACCACGAGGTCGGCAGGCCGCCCTCGTACCCGTCGAAGACGTAGATCCAGGCGGTGACCTCGCCGTCCAGCGTGACCGCACGCACATGCAGCTTGCGGTACGTGCCCGCGGTGACGCCTTCGATATCGTCGAGCTGGCTGGCGTCGCCGGGGTGGACGTCGTAGAGGGCCACGAACACCCGGTCGCCGGGCGACTCGACGACGGTGGTCACGGCGCCCTCCCAGCCGAGCACCCCGTCACCGGCGAAGGTGAGCCGCCAGCCCTCCAGCCAGCCGGTACCCACCATCGGCGAATGGGGGCAGTAGGCCAACATCCGGGCGGGGTCGAGGTTCGAGCCGTACGCGGCGTACAGACGCACGGCGGAAACGATAGCCGGGTTGGTGGGTGGGGGAGAATACGAGCGTGCGTGTCGGACGGGAACGGGAGAAGAAAGTCACTGTGATCAGCTACGGAGGGCGGGCGCTGTGAGCCAGATCGTGATCATCGGCGGTGGGCCCGCCGGCTACGAGGCCGCACTGGTCGCCGCCCAGCTCGACGCGGACGTCACGGTGGTGGAGGCGGAGGGCGCCGGCGGTGCCTGCGTACTGTCCGACTGCGTCCCGTCCAAGACCTTCATCGCCAGCTCGGAGGTGGTCACCGGGTACCGGGACACCGAGGAGTTCGGGGTGCACTCCGACGGGCTGGAGGCGGTGACCGTGGACGCCACCGCCGTGTACCAGCGGGTCAAGCGGCTCGCCCTGGCCCAGTCCGGCGACATCCACGCCAAACTGCTCAAGGCCGGCGTGACGTACGTGTCCGGCACGGCCCGGCTGGGCGAGGACACCCTCGGGCACACCCACCGGGTGCTGGTCACCCCGGCCGGCGGCGGCGAGACGTACCCGATCGATGCCGGGACGGTGCTGGTCGCGACCGGGGCGACGCCGCGGGTGCTGCCCAGCGCGGTGCCCGACGGCGAGCGGATCCTGACCTGGCGGCAGGTGTACGACCTGCCGGAACTGCCCGAACGGTTGATCGTGGTGGGTTCCGGCGTGACCGGCGCCGAGTTCGCCAGCGCGTACCTGGCGATGGGCGTGGACGTGACGCTGGTCTCCAGCCGGGACCGGGTGATGCCGCACGAGGACGCCGACGCGGCGATGGCGATCGAGCAGGTGTTCCGGTCGCGCGGGATGACGATCCTGAACAACTGCCGGGCCAACGCGGTGCGCCGGGTCGGCGACCGGGTCGAGGCCGAACTCTCCGACGGGCAGCTGATCACCGGCTCGCACGCGCTGATCACCGTGGGTTCCGTGCCGAACACCGGCAACCTGGGCCTGACCGAGTACGGCGTGCAGGTGGCCCGCGGCGGCTACGTGACGGTCGACCGGGTGTCCCGGACGAACGTGCCGGGCATCTACGCCGCCGGCGACTGCACCGGCGTGCTGGCGCTGGCCAGCGTGGCGGCCATGCAGGGTCGGATCGCGATGTGGCACGCGATGGGCGAGGCCGTCCGCCCGCTGCGGCTGCGCACGGTCGCCGCCAACGCCTTCACCGATCCCGAACTGGCCACGGTCGGCGTCTCGCAGAACGAGGTGGATTCCGGCCGTACCCCGGCCCGGCAGGTGATGCTGCCGCTGGCCGGCAACCCGCGGGCCAAGATGGCGGACCTGTCCGACGGGTTCGTGAAGCTGTTCTGCCGCCCGGCCAGCGGCCACGTGATCGGCGGGGTGGTGGTGGCGCCGCGGGCCAGCGAGCTGATCCTGCCGATCACCATGGCGGTGGAGAACAACCTCACCGTGGACCAGCTCGCCCAGACGATCACCATCTACCCGTCGCTGTCCGGGTCGATCGCCGAGGCGGCCCGGCAGTTGATGCTGCACGGGCTGGAGTGACCGCGGTCACGAGGTCGGCCCGGACGCCACCGCGCCGACCTCGGGATCGCCGCCGCCGAGCGGATCGGCCGCGGCGGCCTCTTCCGCCAACCGGGCCAGCCGGGCCGCGCCGAGCCGGCTGAGCACCCAGCCGAGGAGGCCGAACGCGCTGGCCGCCAGCGCCGCGATCAACGCCAGCCACCAACCCGAGCCGGCCAGCGCGGAGCCGCCGAGATGGCCCACCAGCCCGCCGTACCCCGACCAGCCCAGCGCGGCCAGACCCTCGTACGCGAGGAAGCGCCGGTACGGGTAGCGGAGCCGTCCGGCGTGGAAGCAGGCGGTCATCCGGCCGCCCGGCAGGAACCGGCACAGCAGCAGCGCCAGCGGCCCGGGGCGGCGCAGGTTGCCGGCCAGCCGGGCGATCCGGCCCCGGCGCGCGTGCCGGGGCACGTGCCGCACCGCGCCACGCGGGCGCAGCCGGCCGAGCAGGTAGCAGGACAGGTCGCCGGTGAGCACCCCGAGCGCGCCGACGCCGATCGTCACCGGCAGGCTGAGCTGCCCGTACACGGTGAGCGCACCGGCCGTGATCATGACGGCCTGGGTCGGCACGATCGGCACGAACGCGTCCGCGGCCAGCAGCGCGAGCAGGCACAGGTACGCGTACACCGGCGCGGTCACGGTCGTCAGCAACTCAGTCACGGGTCCGGTCCCCGCGCGGAGGTCGGGGCATCGTCGCAGCCCGGATCGGCGTACCGTTGAGGTGGCGCGTGGCGACCTCGGGTCCCCCGTTCTCGACGTCGCGTGACGCGCTGCGGGCCGTCGGCAGGTCCCGTGCCGGCGGCCCGTTCTGACAATCGGGTTGCCGTGCGGGTTTTTGCCCCGCTACCGTTCCCGCCATGCCAGCAGCGGCCGTGAACACGACGACGCCGGGAAACCCCGGCGTGCCGCGCTGACCCATCCAGTCACCACCGGCCCCGGGGCGATCCGCTCCGGGGCCGTTCCGGTTGGCTGACCGCCGCGCCGCCCCGGACGGGACCGGCGCGCGGCAACCCGCCGCGTTCGGCGCCTCGGGGCGTACCCGAAGGAGAGCGCGATGGTCGACCACCGCAAGTTGGGCCGCGAACTCGGCCTGTTCCACTCCGACCCGCTCAGCGGCGCGGGCCTGCCGATCTGGCTGCCGGCCGGCGCCGCCGCCCGGCACGCCGTCGAGGAGTACGTCTTCGACCTGGAACGGCGGGCCGGATACCGGCACGTCTATTCGCCGCCGCTGGCCCGGCGGGAACTGTTCGAACGCTCCGGCCACCTGGAATTCTTCGCCGCCGACATGTTCCCCGGGATGCGGATGTCCGCCGACGACGAGTTGCTGCTGCGCCCGGCGCTCTGCCCCCATCACGCCCTGGTGTACGCCGCCGGCGGGCGGTCCTACCGGGAGCTGCCGCTGCGGATAGCCGAGCAGGGTGGGCAGTACCGCGCGGAGCGCTCCGGCGTGCTCGGCGGGCTGAGCCGGGTGCGCGCCATCTCGCTCAACGACGCGCACAACTTCTGCGCCCCCGAGCAGGTGCGCGAGGAGGTCGGCGAGGTGCTCGGCCTGATCCGCGCGGCGCACGCCGCACTCGGGATCCGGCCGGCCGGGTTCCGGTTGTCGCTGCGCGGCCCGGGGAGCGGTACGTGGGCGACGACGCCGCCTGGCGCCGGGCCGAGGACCTGCTGCGCGCGGCGCTGGCCGGAACCGACTACGCGGAGGCGCCGGGCGAGGCGGCCTTCTACGGCCCGAAGATCGACATCCAGGTCCGGGACGCCGCCGACCGGGAGTGGACCATCTCCACCATCCAGATCGACTTCGACAAACCGGAGCGCTTCGACCTGTCGTACACCAACTCCGAGGGGCGGTCCCGGCGCCCGGTCATGGTGCACCGCAGCCTGGTGGGCAGCATGGAACGGCTGTTCGCGTACCTCATCGAGGTGCACGCGGGCGCCTTTCCGGCCTGGTACGCGCCCGTGCAGGTGACCGTGCTGCCGGTCGGCCCCGACCAGTCGGATCCGGGGCGGCGGTTGTGCCGGGACTGGACCGGGGCCGGGCTGCGGGTCGAGCTGGCGGAGGACGGGTCGCTGGCGGCCCGGATCCGGCGCTGCGCCCAGGCCCGGGTGCCGTACCTGGCGGTGCTCGGCCAGCGGGAGGCGGCGGCCGGCGAGGTCGCGCTGCGGCTGCGCGGCGGTCGCACCCTGCCGCCCATGCCGCTCGGCGCGGCCCGGGAGCTGGTCTCCGGGGTCGTCGCCGCCCGCTCCTGGGACCTGCTGCCGGAGCGCTGAGCGACCGTTCATCGCCATCCCCTCCGGTTGCCGTCCCGTGCCCTGCCCGTCCGCCGCCGCCCGGTCAGGGTGCCGGTGTCCGGGGGCGCGGCCCCGCACCCACCGGTACGGGTGCGGCGCCCGCCTCCGGCCCGGCGTCCAGGTCCACCGCCGCGGCCGAGAACTGCGCCTGGTAGAGCCGGGCGTACGCGCCTTCGGCCGCCAGCAGCTGATCGTGGGTGCCCTGCTCGACGATCTGGCCGTGCTCCATTACCAGGATCAGGTCCGCGTCCCGGATGGTGGAGAGCCGGTGCGCGATCACGAAGCTGGTCCGCTCGGCCCGCAGGGCGGCCATGGCCCGCTGCAACAGCACCTCGGTGCGGGTGTCCACCGAGCTGGTCGCCTCGTCGAGGATCAGCAGCGACGGATCGGACAGGAACGCCCGGGCGATCGTGATGAGCTGCCGTTCGCCCGCGCTGACGTTGCTGCCCTCCTCGTCGATCACCGTGTCGTAGCCGTCCGGCAGGCTGCGCACGAACCGGTCGACGAAGGTGGCGCGGGCCGCGTCGAGCAGTTGCTCCTGGCTGGCGTCGGGGTTGCCGTAGGCGATGTTGTCCCGGATCGTGCCGCCGAACAGCCAGGCGTCCTGCAACACCATGCCGATCCCACCGCGCAGCTCGTCCCGGCGCATGGTGGTGATGTCGACGCCGTCCAGGGTGATCCGGCCGGCGTCCAGCTCGTAGAAGCGCATGATCAGGTTCACCAGCGTGGTCTTGCCGGCCCCGGTGGGACCGACGATGGCCACCGTGTGCCCCGGTTCGGCCGTCAGCGAAAGGTCGTCGATCAGCGGATTGTCCGGCTCGTAGCGGAACGAGACGTGCTCGAACTCCACCCGGCCGCGCCGCTGGTCGACCCGCGCGGGGCTGGCCGGATCCGGGCTCTGCTCCGGGGCGTCGAGCACCTCGAACACCCGCTCCGCCGAGGCCACCCCGGACTGCAGCAGGTTGGCCATCGAGGCCACCTGGGTCAGCGGCTGGGTGAACTGGCGCGAGTACTGGATGAACGCCTGCACGTCGCCGAGGCTCATGGTGCCCGAGGCCACCCGGAGCCCGCCCACCACCGCGATGGCCACGTAGCTCAGGTTCCCGATGAACATCATCGACGGCATGATGATCCCGGAGACGAACTGGGCGCCGAAGCTCGCCCGGTAAAGCTCCTCGTTCTTCTCGGCGAACGTGGCCTTCACCTCCCGCTGCCGCCCGAAGACCTTGACCAGCTCGTGCCCGGTGTACGCCTCCTCGATCTGGGCGTTCAGCGCGCCGGTGTGCGTCCACTGCGCCACGAACTGACGCTGGGACCGCTTGGCGATCTGCCGGGTGACCAGCACCGACAGCGGGATCGCCACCAGCGCCACCACGGCCAGCAGCGGCGAGATCACCACCATCATGGCGAGCACGCCGACCACCGTGAGCAGCGAGGTGAGCAGCTGGCTCAGGGTCTGCGAGAGCGTCTGGGAGATGTTGTCGATGTCGTTGGTGACCCGGCTGAGCAGCTCACCCCGCGGCTGCCGGTCGAAGTACGGCAGTGGCAGCCGGTTCAGCTTGTCCTCGACGTCCGCCCGCAGCCGCAGGATGGTGGCCTGCACGAGCCCGTTGAGCAGGTAACCCTGGAGCCACATCAGCAGGCTGGCCACCACGTACAGGGCCAGCACCACCAGCAGCACGGTGCGCAGCGCGGCGAAGTCGATGCCCTGGCCGGGCACCACGGCCATCCGGTCCAGCATGTCGGCCATGTTGCCGTTGCCGGACGCGCGGACCGCCGCGACGGCCTGCTCGTGGGTCATTCCGGCCGGGAACAGCTTGCCGAGCACCCCCGCGAAGATCAGGTCGGTGGCCCGGCCGAGGATCTTCGGCCCCATCACGCTGGCCGTGATGCTGAGCACGGCCAGCGTGATGACCGCGACGAGCTGGCCGCGGTGCGGTCGCAGCCGGCCCAGCAGCCGGCGGGCCGACGGGCCGAAGTTCATCGACTTCTCGGCCGGCATGCCGGCGCTCATCCAGGGCGGTCCGCCGCCGGCGCCGCGCCGCGCCGGGCCTCCCGCGGCCGGCCCGCCCGCGGCGGGCGTCCGGGCCGGCGGTGGGCCGGCCGGCTTCGTCGTCTCGGTCATCCCGGTTCCCCCGTCTCACCGTGCCCGGTCACGCCAGCGCCGCCGTGGTCTGCTGTGAGGCGACGATCTCCGCGTACGTCGGGCAGTTCTCCAGCAGCTCGTCGTGCCGGCCGAGGCCCACGACGGCGCCGTCGTCCAGCACCACGATCTGATCGGCGTTGATGATCGTGCTGACCCGCTGGGCAACGATCACCACCGCGGCGTCCCGGGTGATCGGGCGCAGCGCGGCGCGTAACCGGGCGTCGGTGCCCAGGTCGAGGGCCGAGAACGAGTCGTCGAACAGGTAGATCTCCGGGTCGCGGACGAGGGCGCGGGCGATCGCGATGCGCTGCCGCTGGCCGCCGGAGACGTTCGTGCCGCCCTGCGCGATCGGTGCCTCCAGGCCGCCCGGCATCTCGGTCACGAAGTCGCGGGCCTGGGCGATCTCCAGCGCCGTCCACAACTGCTCGTCGGTCGCGTCGGGTCGGCCGTAGCGCAGGTTGCTGGCCACCGTCCCGGAGAACAGGTACGGCCGCTGCGGCACCAGCCCGATCCGGCTCCACAGCAGGTCGGGGTCGAGGTCCTGGACGTCGACCCCGTCGACCAGGACCGTCCCGCCGGTGGCGTCGAACAGGCGCGGCACCAGGGAGACCAGGGTGGTCTTGCCGGCACCGGTGCTGCCGATGATGGCCGTCGTGCGGCCGGCGGTGGCGCGGAACGAGACGTTGCGCAGCACCGGGGCGGCGGCGCCCGGGTACTGGAAGCTCACGTCCCGCAGCTCCAGTTCGCCGTGGGTGGAGACCTCGGTCACCGGTCGCGCCGGGGGGCGTACCGAGGACTCGACGTCCAGCACCTCGGCGATCCGGTCGGCGCAGACGGTGGCCCGCGGCACCATCATGAACATGAAGGTGGCCATCATGACCGACATCAGGATCATCATCAGGTAGGTCAGGAACGCGGTAAGGGCGCCGATCTGGATCTTTCCGGCGTCCACCCGGGAGGCGCCCACCCAGAGCACGGCCACGCTGGAGAGGTTGAGCACCAGCATCACGACCGGGAAGATCATCGCCATCAACCGGCCGGTGCGCAGCGCGGTCTGGGTCAGGTCCTCGTTCGCCACGGCGAACCGCCGCGTCTCGTACGGCTCCCGGACGAAGGCGCGGACCACCCGGATGCCGCTGATCTGCTCGCGGAGCACCCGGTTGATCGTGTCGATCCGGGTCTGCATGAGCCGGAACTGCGGCACCATCCGCCGGATGATCAGCCCGATGGCCACGACCAGCACCGGAACGCTGACCAGCATCAGCCAGGACAGCCCGACGTCCTCGCGGAGCGCCATGACGACGCCGCCGACGCACATGATCGGAGCGACGACCATCATCGTGCAGCTCATCAGCACCAGCATCTGGACCTGCTGCACGTCGTTGGTGTTGCGGGTGATCAGCGAGGGGGCGCCGAACTGGGCGACCTCGCGGGCCGAGAACGTGCCGACCCGGTCGAACAGCGCCGCCCGGACGTCCCGGCCGAAACCCATGGCGGTACGCGCGCCGAGGTACACCGCGGTGATCGAGCAGGCGATCTGGAGACTGCTGACCAGCAGCATCCAGCCACCGGTGGTCAGGATGTAGCCGGTGTCGCCGCGGGCGACGCCGCGGTCGATGATGTCGGCGTTCAGCCTCGGCAGGTAGAGCGAGGCCATCGTCCCGACCAGTTGCAGCAGCACGACCCCGGTGAGCGCGGCCGTGTAGGGACGCAGGTGCTCCCGCAGTATCCGGATCAGCATCGGCCGCCTCCCGGGGCCCGTTGGTGGTCTGCCTGGCTCAACCCGTTGTCCTCCCCGTCAGACATGGTTGCGATGAGTTCGAGCAGGAACCGGCGGATCACCGCCGCGTTCGCCGGGTCGGCGTCGACGGACGTCAGTGGATCCCGGCGATGGACCATCTCGAACAGCTCCCGGACCTGCCGGTCGCCGCTCTCGGTGAGCGCCAGCCGCACGGTCCGCCGGTCGGCCGGATCCCGGCGGCGGGTGACGAGACCACCCCGCTCCAGGGTGTCCACGATCCCGGTGAGCGTCGCCGGCCGGACGAAGCAGCGCTCGGCGATCTCACGGTGGCCGGCCTCTCCGTGCCGGGCCAGCGCGAACAGCACCTGCATCCCGGCCGGGGTCAGCCCGTGCCGCTCGGCGAGGTGGGCGCTCCAGCGCTGCCCCACGAGCCGGCCGGCCACGTGCACCAGCCGGCCCAGCGGGATGTCGTCGAGGCGTACCGGATCCACGGCGACATGTTAGCCTCCTGACCGTTAGGGGCCAAAACTATTTTCCCGGGGACGTCCGCCGGCGGCGCGGACCCGGTCCAGCCCGGGACCGGGCCGGACCGGGTGCTGCCGCGGGCGGCTCACCAGCTCGTCGGGATCGGCATCCCCTCGGTGTATCCGGCCGCGCTCTGCACCCCGATCAGGGCCCGCTCCCGGAACTCCGGCAGGCTGCTCGCGCCCGCGTAGGTGCACGCGCTGCGGACGCCCGCGACGATCTCGTCGATCAGGTCCTCCACACCCGGGCGAACCGGGTCCAGGTGCATCCGGGCCGAGGAGATGCCCTCCTCGAAGACCGCCTTGCGGGCCCGGTCGAACGGGCTGTCCTCGCCGGTGCGGGCGCTCACCGCCCGGGCCGAGGCCATCCCGAAGCTCTCCTTGTACCGCCGGCCGTCCGGGTCGACGTACAGGTCGCCGGGGGACTCGTAGGTGCCGGCGAACCAGGAGCCGATCATCACGTTGGCGGCGCCGGCGGCCAGCGCGAGCGCCACGTCCCGGGGGTGCCGCACCCCGCCGTCGGCCCAGACGTGCCGGCCCAGCCGGCCCGCTTGCGCCGCGCACTCCAGCACCGCGGAGAACTGCGGCCGGCCCACCCCGGTCATCATCCGGGTCGTACACATGGCACCCGGGCCGACGCCGACCTTGACGATGTCGGCACCCGCCTCGACCAGGTCCCGCACCCCCGCCGCGGTGACCACGTTGCCGGCCGCGACCGGGACCGGCGGGTCGAGCTTGCGGACCGCCCGCAGCGCCGCCAGCATCCGCTCCTGGTGGCCGTGCGCGGTGTCCACCACCAGGGTGTCGACCCCGGCGGCGAACAGCGCCGCCGCCTTGCCCGCGACATCGCCGTTGATGCCGATCGCCGCGGCCACCCGCAGCCGCCGGTGGGCGTCCAGGGCCGGCCGGTAGAGGGTGGCGCGCAGCGCGCCCTGCCGGGTCAGCACCCCGACCAGGCGCCCCTCGCGGTCCACCACCGGGGCCAACCGGCGCCGGCCCGCCGACAGCAGGTCGAAGCCGGTACGCGGATCGGCCTCCGCCGGTACGGTGTGCAGCTCGGTCGACATCACGTGGTGCAGCTGGGTGAACCGGTCCTCGCCCTCGGTGTCCGCCTCGGTGACCACGCCGAGCGGCCGCTCCTGCGCGTCCACCACCACGACCGCGCCGTGCGACCGCTTGGGCAGCAGGTGGATGGCGTCGCCCACGGTGTCGGCCGGACCCAGCGTGATGGCGGTGTCGTGCACCAGGTGCCGGTTCTTCACCCAGGCGATCACCCCGGTGACCACCTCCAGAGGGATGTCCTGGGGCAGCACGGTGAGCCCGCCGCGCCGGGCCGTCGTCTCGGCCATCCGCCGCCCGGCCACCGCCGTCATGTTCGCCACCACGAGCGGGATCGTGGTGCCGGTCCCGTCGGCGGTGGACAGGTCGACGTCCAGCCGGGAGCCGACGTCGGAACGGGTCGGCGCCATGAAGACGTCGCTGTAGGTCAGGTCGTGCGCGGGTGCCGCGCCGGAAAGAAAACGCACCCGAACATGCTCACACGAGCGTGCAGATCGTGGCGCCGGCCGAGATGACCGCACCAACCTCGGCGGCCAGGCCGGTCACCACGCCGCCCTTGTGCGCGTGCAGCGGCTGCTCCATCTTCATCGCCTCCAGCACCACCACCAGGTCCCCCTCGGCCACGGTGTCCCCGTCGGCGACCGCGATCTTCACGATGGTGCCCTGCATGGGTGAGGTGAGGGCGTCGCCGCCGGCCGCCGTGCCGGCCGCGGAACCACCACCGCGGCGGGCCGGCCGGCGTGCCGCGGGCGCCGGCGCGGCCGTACCGGCGCCGAGGCCGGCCGGGAGGGTGACCTCCAGCCGCTTGCCCCCCACCTCGACCACCACGGTCTCGCGCTCGGCGGCGGCCGGCGCGGCGGCCGCGGCGGCCGCGTCGAACGGCGGCACCGTGTTGTCGAACCCGGTCTCGATCCACCGGGTGTGCACGGTGAACGGTTCGGCGGTGAACGCCGGGTCCCGGACCACCAGCCGGTGGAAGGGCAGCGCGGTGGCCATCCCGTCGACGACCATCTCGTCCAGCGCCCGGCGCGCCCGCTCGATCGCCTCGGCGCGGGTCTCGCCCGTGATGACCACCTTGGCCAGCAGCGAGTCGAAGTTGCCGCCGATCACGTCGCCGGCGCGGATGCCGGCGTCCACCCGCACGCCCGGCCCGGTCGGCAGCCGCAGCGCGGTGACGGTGCCGGGGGCGGGCAGGAAACCGCGGCCCGGGTCCTCGCCGTTGATCCGGAACTCGATGGAGTGGCCGCGCGGCGCCGGGTCCGCGGTCAACCGCAGCTTCTCCCCGTCGGCGATCCGGAACTGTTCCCGTACCAGGTCGATGCCGGCGGTCTCCTCGGTGACCGGGTGCTCGACCTGGAGCCGGGTGTTGACCTCCAGGAACGAGATGGTGCCGTCGGCGCCCACCAGGTATTCGACCGTGCCCGCTCCGTGGTAGCCGGCCTCCCGGCAGATCGCCTTGGCGCTGGCGTGGATCTGGGTGCGCTGCGCGTCGGTGAGGAACGGCGCGGGCGCCTCCTCCACGAGCTTCTGGTGCCGGCGTTGCAGCGAGCAGTCCCGGGTGCCCACCACCACCACGTTGCCGTGCCGGTCGGCCAGCACCTGCGCCTCCACGTGCCGGGGCCGGTCGAGGTAGCGCTCGACGAAGCATTCGCCGCGGCCGAACGCGGCCACCGCCTCCCGGGTGGCGGACTCGAACAGCGCCGGGATCTCGTCCATCGTCCGGGCCACCTTGAGGCCGCGCCCGCCGCCGCCGAACGCCGCCTTGATGGCCACCGGCAGGCCGTGGTCGACCGCGAACGCCAGCACCTCGTCGGGTCCGCCCACCGGCTCGGAGGTGCCGGGTACGAGCGGGGCGCCGGCGCGCTGCGCGATGTGCCGGGCGGTCACCTTGTCCCCGAGGTCGCGGATCGCCTGCGGGGTGGGTCCGATCCAGGTCAGGCCGGCGTCCAGGACGGCCTGGGCGAAGTCGGCGTTCTCGGAGAGGAAGCCGTAGCCGGGGTGCACGGCGTCCGCGCCGGCCCGCGCCGCGACCTCGACCAGCTTGTCGATCCGCAGGTACGTGTCGGCGGCGGAGTCCCCGCCCAGCGCGTACGCCTCGTCCGCCAGGGTCGCGTGCAGGGCGTCCCGATCGGAGTCGGCATAGACGGCGACGCTGGCCAGCCCGGCGTCCCGGCACGCGCGGATCACCCGTACGGCGATCTCGCCCCGGTTGGCGATGAGTACCTTGCGCACGGCGGCGGTTCCCCTCTTTCCTCAGGTGAGGCTCGTCGGGTCGGGCGGGGCGACCACCGCGTCGGCGACGGTTTCGTCGGCGGTGGTCTTCGTGGGCGGTGGTCTTCGTGGACCGGAGGTTACCGCCGGAGTGTATCGGCGACGATGATCAACTTAACGATCCCTCGGTGTGGGCTCCGGCATAGTCAAACTTGGCTATTACGCTTGGGTCGTGTCACCAACCCGAATGATGATCCTCGGCCTGGTCTCCTGGATGCAGCCGGTGCACGGCTACGACGTCCGGCGGGAGTTGCTGAGCTGGGGCGCCGACAAGTGGGCCAACGTCCAGCCGGGGTCGATCTACCACGCGCTGCGCAAGATGACCGGGGAGGAACTGCTCCGGGAGGTCGCCACCGAGCAGGTGGGATCCCGTCCGGCGCGGACCACGTACGAGATCACCGACAAGGGCCGGGACGCCTTCGAGGGGATGCTCCGGGACCTGTGGTGGGGGCTGCACCAGCAGCCGGACCCGTTCATGTCGGCGTTCTCCTTCCTGTCGGCGCTGCCCCGCGAGGAGGCCGTGGCCGCGTTGCGCAACCGGGCCCGGCTCATCGCGGCCAACGTGGCCTCGGTCCAGGCCGCCGCCGAGTCATCCTGGATCAGATCCAAGCCTGTGAATGTTGCCTGGATGACGGAGCTGTGGGTCGCCCGGGGTGAGGTCGAGGCCGCCTGGTGCGAGCGGATCGCGGACCGGATCGAGCGGGGAGTGTCGTACCTGCCTGTTGAGATGCCTCCGGGTGAGGGTTGGGAGCGGTGGCGCGCCATGGTCGAGCCCGACGCCGGCGGCGGCGCTGGTGGTGACGGTGCTGGCGGCGGTGCTGGCGGCGCGGAAGAAGCGTAATAATCAACCTTGACCATAGAAGCTATATCGCGTTAGCCTTCCGCTCGGGGTTGGGGTTTGCGCCGGTTGGCGCGGCCCCCGGGGGAGACGCGGCCGGGTGCCGCCGGCCACACGAGGGGGCCGGCGGCACCCGGTCCGGCCGATCGGGAGCAGAGATGATCGAGACGATCGGGCTGCGGAAGTCGTTCCGCTCCCGACAGGGCAGGGAGAAGAAGTCCGTCGACGCGGTCCGGGGCGTGGACCTTCGGGTCGACGAGGGGGAGATCTTCGGGTTCCTCGGGCCGAACGGCGCGGGCAAGACCACCACGCTGCGGATGCTGGCCACGCTCATCGAGCCGGACGGCGGCGAGGCGACCATCGCCGGTGCCAACCTGCGGACCGAGCCCGCGCAGGTGCGGCGCCGGATCGGGTACGTGGCGCAGGGCGGCAGCACCTGGGACGAGTCCACCGCCCGCGAGGAACTCGTGCTCCAGGCGCGGCTCTACGGGCTGGACCGGTCCCGGGCGCGGCAGCGGGCCGCCGAGGCGCTCGCCGCGTTCCAGCTCACCGAGTACGCCGACCGCAAGTGCAAGACCTACTCCGGCGGTCAGCGCCGCCGGGTCGACATCGCCCTCGGCATCATCCACGAACCCCGGGTGGTCTTCCTGGACGAGCCCACGACCGGGCTGGACCCGCAGAGCCGGGCGCACATGTGGGACGAGATCCGCCGGCTGCGCTCCGAGGGCATGACGGTCTTCATCACCACGCACTACCTGGACGAGGCCGACGCGCTCTGCGACCGGATTGCGATCATGGACAACGGCGAGATCGTCGCCGAGGGGACGCCCGCCGCACTCAAGCGCGAGATCTCCGGCGACATCGTCGAGGTCGGCATCGAGGGCCCGGTGGCCCGCGCCGCCGAGGCGCTGGACACCCAGCCGTACGTCACCAAGCTGGAAACCCCGGACGACGGCGGCCTGAAGCTGTACGTCGACGACGGCGCCGTGGCCATCCCGCAGATCCTGCGCACCCTCGACGGCGCGGGTATCGCCCTGGCCACCATCGGCCTGCACCGGCCCAGCCTGGACGACGTGTTCCTCACCAAGACCGGCCGCTCGCTGCGGGAAAGCTGAGAGGCGACAACGAGATGAAACTCGCCCGCGACACCTGGCTGATCTTCGAGCGGCAGATCATGCTGCTGCTGCGCAACCCCGTGTGGGTCTTCGTCGGCATCTTCCAACCGGTGATGTACCTGCTGCTCTTCGCCCCGCTGCTGAAACCGGCGCTCGCGCCGCTCGGCGCCACCACCAACGCCGAGACGTACCGGATCTTCGTGCCCGGACTGCTGGTCCTGCTGGCCATCTTCGGCGGCCTGTTCCAGGGCTTCGGCCTGATCGCCGAGCTGCGCGCCGGGGTGATCGAGCGGTCCCGGGTGACCCCGGTCAGCCGGTTCGCCCTGCTGCTCGGCCGTTCGCTGCGGGACGTGGTCTCGCTGCTGTTCCAGGCCGTGCTGATCACGGTGCTGGCACTCGCCTTCGGGCTGCGGGTGCAGATCGGCGACCTGCTGCTGGCGTACCTGCTGCTGGCGTTGATCGCGCTGATGACCTCCACCCTGTCCTACGGGGTGGCGCTGCGGGTGAAGAGCGAGGACGCGCTCGCGCCCATGATGAACACGGTGGCCCAGCCGGTACTGCTGCTCTCCGGCATCCTGCTGCCGCTGGCGTTCGCCCCCGGCTGGCTGCGCCGGATCGCCGACTGGAACCCGTTCTCCTGGGCCGTGGACGGCGCCCGGGCGCTGTTCGCCGGCAACATCGGCGACGACTCCGTGTGGCAGGGCCTCACCGTGATCGGCGTGATCGCCCTGCTCGCGGTGGTCTGGGCGGCCCGGGAGTTCGCCCGCAGCGTCCGTTGAGGATGGGCGGCGGAGGCCACCGCCGCCCCCGTGGCGTTGCCCGGGTGTCGCCCGCGCCGCGGACCTCCCGCCGGAAGTGCGGTCGCCGCTGTGCGGGCGCGCTGTGCGGTTGCCGCTGTGCAGGTGAGTTCTGCGGCGCGGCGCGGCTGCCGTCCGGCCAGGCGTTCCGCACGGTCCCACCGGACGAGAGCTGCCTCTCAGCCCGGCGCCGTACGCTCCGAGCGCTTGTAGCGTAAGGGGCGTGCCCCGCCTCGTTCATGACCGGACAACCTGGGTGAGCTACGGCCAACTCGGCGTCTGGGGATTCTTCCTCTACGGGTTCGGTCCCGTCGTGCCGCTGCTGCGCGACGAGCAGGGCACGACCGCGGCCGTCGCCGGGCTGCACAGCACCGCCATCGCCGTCGGCTCACTCGCGGGCGGCTTCCTCTTCCCGCCGCTGGCCCGGTGGCTGGGCCGCGGCCGGGCCGCCTGGCTCGGGCTGGCCGGCGTGGCGCTCGGCGTCGCTGGGCTGTGCGCGTTCCGGCCGCTGCCCGCCACCCTGAGCGCGGTGGTCGTCGCCGCCACCTTCGGCATGCTCCTGGTCAGCGGCGTCAACGCCACCCTCGCCGGGCGGCACGGGCCGGCCGCCCCCGCGGCGATCAGCGAGGCCAATGCCGCCTGTGCCGGAATGGGTGTCCTGGCCCCGATCGTCGTCGGGCTCACCGTGAGCGCCGGCCGCGGCTGGCGGCCGGCACTCGCCGTCGAGATCGGCCTCATAGCGTTGCTCGCCCTCGGCGCGGTGGTCTTCCGGACACCGGCCCGATCCGCCGGTGCGCCGCAGGCTGGTTCCGCCGGCCCGGTACCCGCTCGTTCCACGCCGGCTGGGTCTGCTGGTGCCCTGCCGCCTGGCCCTGCTGGTCCCGTGCCGGCTGGTCCCGTGCCGGCTGGTCCCGTGCCGGCCGGTCCCGTGCCTGCTGGTCCCGTGCCGGCCGGTCCCGCCGGTGCCGTGCCGGCTCCCGCCGATGCCGTTGGCCCTGCTGGTGCCGTGCCGGCCCGGCCGGGATTCGGGCGGCTGCCCCCCGCCTACTGGACCGCCTGGGTGCTGCTGTCGGTCACCGGATCCATCGAGGTCTGCCTGTCGCTGTGGGCCGCGCTGGAACTGCGTACCTCGGCCGGCATGTCGGCGGGTGCCGCCTCGGCCGCGCTGGCCGCGATCGTCGCCGGCATGTTCCTCGGCCGGGTCGTCGGCGGCCGCATCGCGCTGCGGGTCGCCCCGATCCCGCTGCTGCTCGCCGCGTTTGCCCTCTCCGGCGCCGGGTTCACCATCTTCTGGACCGCGCCCGCGGCGGTACCCGCCGTGGTCGGCCTGCTCGTGCTGGGCATGGGCAACTCGCTGCACTACCCGTTGGCCATCTCGATCGCCCTGGCCGCCGCCGGTGACCAGGCGGACCGGGCGGCCGGCTACTCGTCGTACTCGGTGGCGGTGGGCTTCGGGATCGCCCCGGTGGTCCTCGGCTGGGTGGCCGACGGGGTCGGTCCGCATCTCGCGTTCCTGCTGCTGCCGCTCTTCATCGCCGCGGCCGTCCTGCTGGCGGTGCGGCTGCGCCGCGAACTGTTCGCCCCCGCCCCAGCCTGATCCGCCCGCACCGCGTCCCCCGCGCCCCCGCGGTGGCGGGGCGGGTCAGCGGCGGCGGGCCAGCGTCATCCCGTCGGCGAGCGGAAGCATGACCACCTCGACCCGGTCGTCCGCGGCCACCGCGGCGTTGAAGTCGGCGACCACCCGGTCGGCTTCGCTGACCGGTGACAGCACCCGGCCGTTGCGGAACACGTTGTCCACGCCGATCAGGCCACCGGGTCGCATCCGCGGCACGAGTTCGGCCCAGTACGTCGGATAGCCGGTCTTGTCCGCGTCGATGAAGGCCAGGTCCAGGTGCGGTTCGGTGGGCAGCGCCCGCAGCGTCTGCACGGCCGGGGCGATCCGCAGGTCGATCCGGTCCTCGACACCGGCCCGCCGCCAGAACCGTCGGGCGATGGAGGTGTACTCCTCGGAGACGTCGCAGCAGATCAGCCGGCCGTCCGGCGGCAGGCCGCGGGCGATCGCCAGCGCGGACGTACCGGTGAACGTGCCGACCTCGACGGCGTTGCGCGCGCCGACCAGCCGGGTCAGCAGGGTGAGCAGCGCGGCCTGCTCCGGGGCCACCTGCATCTCGGCGTCCGCCGGCAGGATCCTGCGGGTCTCCGCGTACAGGTCGCTGGCCACCTCGTCCGGCGGCGACCCGTGCGCTACGAGATAGTCGTGCAGTTCGTCGGTGACCGGTACGGATCGGGTGCTCATAACCGGACGGTAGCGCTAACCGGCGTCGGGCGCGCCCCCGGCCCACAGGTCGGTGATCCGTACGCCCAGGCCCGCCAGCAGGTCACGCAGCAGCGGCAGCGACAGCCCGACGACAGTGCCGTGATCTCCCTCGATGCGTTCGATGAACGGCCCGCCGAGGCCGTCGATGGTGAACGCCCCGGCCACCGCGAGCGGCTCGCCGGTCGCCACGTACGCGGCGATCTCCGCGTCGTCCAGGTTGGCGAAGTGCACCGTGGTGGCGGCCACCGCCTGAACCCGGGCGCCGGCCGGATCGATCAGGCAGTGTCCGGTGTAAAGCACGCCGCTGCGCCCGCGCATCGCGTACCACCGGTGGGCCGCCTCGACGGCGTCGGCCGGCTTGCCGAGCACCTGGCCGTCGAAGGCCAGCACCGAGTCGCAGCCCAGCACCAGCGTCCGGTACAGCAGGTCGGCGCCGGCCGGCGGGCCGCCGACCCCGGAGTATCCGGTCCGGTGCGGCACGCCGGCGACCACGGGACCGCCCTCGGCGCCCGGCCCGGCCGCGCCGCCGTCGATCCCCGACGCCAGCCGCCCGACCACCGCCTCGGCCTTCAGCCGGGCCAACTGGAGGCAGAGCCGGTCGGGCTGCTCCGCGACAACCTGCGTCTCGTCGACCCCACTGACCAGCACGTACGGCTCGATGCCGGCCGCCTGTAGCAGCTTGCGGCGGGCCGGACTGGCGGAAGCGAGGACAAAACGCAACGGATTGGCGGTCGACACCGGCACACCATACCGACGACGGCCGCCACGATCATTAACGGCCCACGGGCGGCGCATCCCGGTCCGGACGTCGTGTCGATCATGCTGGGTGGCCGATCCGGCGCGGTCAGCCGGTCCGGCCCTACGGCCGGCGTCGCAGGTGCGGCGCCAGCAGCAGCACCACGACCACCACCGCGAACAGCGCCGCCAGGCCCACCATCACGGCCGTGAGCGGGCCGCGATGCTCGGGAGCCGCGCCCGGAGGCGGCGAATCCGGCGCGGTCGGGCCGGCGCCGGGCCCCGTCGGGCTCGGGCTCGGCGTCAACGGGGGTACGTCGGCGGTGAGCGCCGCGACCAGGTCGAGTTCGCCATACCCGTACTCGTCGTCCCGCCCCGGCGGTCCCCTGTCGATCGCGGTCGCGGTGAGCCGGTGCACGACCTCGGCCGCCGACAGGTCCGGGAAGCGGCTCCGCACCAGCGCGGCGGCCCCGGCCACGATCGCCGTAGCGTCCGACGTGCCGGACGATTTCCCGTATTTCCCGCCAGTGCTCGTGCTGTACATGTCAACGCCCGGTGCGACGATGTCCAACTCGGGTCCCGTCGCAGAAAAGGCCGCTCGCAGGCTCTGTCGGTTTGTGGCGCCTACAGCTAACACTCCTGTCAAGGTAGCTGGAAACGCTACTCCCAGCGATTGGGGCTCGTTTCCAACGCTCGCGACGATCACCGTGTCCTTGTCGATTGCTCTTTGGATCGCGTCGATTTCCTGCCGCCCTGCACCACCGCCTAAGGAAAGGTTTATCACCTTGGACCCCTTGTTGGTGGCCCATTCGATGCCTGCGGCGACCGCCTCGGCATCGGTATCGCTGGTGCCGGGCCGAACCGCGTAGCGCACCGGTAGCAGTTTCGCCTCCGGCGCGATGCCCAACGCCCCTCGCCCGTTCCCTTGGCCGTGGGCTGCGATGAGTCCCGCAATTTCCGTTCCGTGGTTGTCGGCGTCGATCTGACCCATGCCTGTCCCGCCTGGAAAGGCGTCCCGGCCCGGTAGCAGGTTGCCGCGCAGGTCGGGATGCGGGTCGACGCCCGTGTCGATGACCGCCACCGTGACACCGGCGCCCCGGCTGATCCGGTGCGCCTCGGCCACCCGCAGGTAGCCCAGGTGCCACTGGTCGCCGCGGATCCGGTCCGCCCCGGCCCCCGGGTGGGCGCCGCAGCCAGCCCCAGCGCGCAGAGCGCGGCCAGCAGCCGGCCCGGCCCGGCGGTCACGGGTCGAGGCCGATGGCCGGCCCCGGATCGATCCGGCCGGCCGGGGGTGGCGGCAGCACGACGGGTGGTACGCCGGGTTCGATCCTCCAGGGATCGTCGGGATCCCAGCCGCGGCCCTCCACCGCGCCGCCGGCCCCAACCGGTCCGGACGGGGCGGCCCCGAACGGCTGACCGGGGTAGGCCGCCCGGCCCACCGGACCGAACGGCCGCTGACCGGCGCGGCCGGCCGGGCCGGTGCCGGCGGCGCCGGTGGGCAGCACCCCGCCGACCGGATTGATCCGCCGGCTCGGCGCTGCCGGCTCCCGCCCGCCGCTGGCCGGGGGGACCCCGCCGATCAGACCGCCGGGTGGCAACGGCCGGCCGGCGCCGGCCGCCGGTCGCTGGAGCGGTTCCGCCCCGGGGGCCGCCCCGCCCCGGCCCGGCACCGGCCCCCGGGGGCCGGGCCGAGCGGACCCGGCCGGGCGCCGGGCGCGGTGATCGGTCCGAGCGGTGTGCCCGGACCGAGCGGCGGCGCTCCGGGTGGACCGGTCGGGGTCGCCGGCAGCGTGGTCGTGCCCGGCCCGCCGGGCTGGCCGGGCGGCGCGGTCTGCACCCCGCCGAGCACCGGACCGCGGGAGGCCCCGGCGGCCGTGGCGCCGGCCGCCCCGCCGCTCGGCGCCGCGGTGACCCGTCGCGCCGCCCGGGCCGGACCGGTCGGCACCGGCACGATCGACGGGATCGGTGGCGGACTCGTGCCGCGGTAAACGTCGGGGTCATTCCGCTCGCCAAAGGCGGGACGAGTTCTGTACGTCGGTGGTTGGCGGAGTTGCGCCTGGGCCTGGACGAGTTCGCCGCTCAGCCCGGCCAGCACGGTCCGAGCCCGGACGTCCAGGGCCGCCAACTCGGCGTCGCTCACCGGCGGCAGCCGCCAGGGCTGGTAGCCGACCGTCGCGAGGGCGGCGGCCTGCCGGTCGAAGGTGTCCCGGGCGCGCCGCTTCGGGGCGTACTCGTCGTAGATCTTCTTCAGGTCGGTGCGGGCGGCGTCGATGGCGCCGGCCGCCGCCGCGGCGATGGCGAAGTTGGCGGTGGCCGCGTCGTGGGTCTGCGCCACGCTGGCGATCAGTTGGTCCAGCCGGTCCAGGTACGTCCGGGCCGCCGCGCTCCGTTCCGGTGGCCAGGCGGCGGCCAGCCGGTCGCGGTGCTGGCGCAGCCGGACCAGGTGCGCCCGGACCAGCTCGCAGGTCCTGCGCCAGCCGGCCACCTGCCGCCACTGGGCGGCGGTGTCCTGGCCGGCCAGCATCCGCCACATGCCGGCGACGTCCCAGGACGCCCAGTCGGTGCTGCCGGGGGAGCCGCCCTCGCCCTTGCCCGGGTCAATCATCGGTCGGCTCGGGCAACCGGGCGACGGCCGTACCGTCCAACGCCGTCCGGACGTCGGAGACCCGCGCCGCGGCGAACGCGTCGGAGCCGGCGTACCGCCTGCTGACCTCGCCGGCGGCCCTGGCGAACCCGGCGGTGGCGTCGCGGAAGGCGTACGTGTTGCTGGCGGTGTTGATCTGGGCGGTGCGGTGCGTGTCGAGGAAGGCGCACAGCTCCACGAACTCGGCGGGCGGCGGTGGCAGTTGGACGGTCAGGTCCTCGTCGATCGCCGCCAGGTGCGGGATGTAGTTCTGCCGGACCTCCGCGTCCAGCGCCGCGGCGAGGTCGGCCAGCTGCCGGATGTCCGCCTCGATGGCCCGGTAGTCACCGAGCCAGGCGGGCTCGCGCGCATCCTCCGGCGGCTTCACGGCGCCTCCCGCTGGTGTGACGACGTCCTTCCCCAGGGTGAGGTTAGTGGCTTTCCGCCGCCGCCGGCAGCCCGCCGGAGCCCGGCTGTGGATATCGGCTGTGGATATCGGCCCGCGACCGGGACGCCGGTCAGCGCGGCAGCGCGGAGAACCGCCAGCCGTCCGGAGCGGGCCGGGCCGGCATGCAGGGATGGGCCGCTGCGGGCCGGGCGGCGCGTACCCAGGCCGACCGCGTGGCGGTCCGGCGGGGTGGCGCCGGCCGGGCGCGGGTGGCCAGCACGCCGACCAGTGCCGCCAGTTCGTCGGCGGTCGGCGTGCCGCGGACCACCCGGAACAGCGGTTCGTCGTGTGCCATCCCCCGAGGGTACGACGTGGCGTGCGCCACCCTGCCCGGTAGTGGCGTGCCGCCGGTGTGGCACGCGACAGCGCCGGGTACCGTCCTCGGGATGTCCAATGCGCACCCTCGTCTCGTCGCCGACCGGTACCGGCTGCTCCAGCCGCTCGGTCAGGGCGGCATGGGCCGCGTCTGGAGGGCGCGCGACGAGGTGCTGCACCGGGACGTGGCCATCAAGGAACTGGTACCGCCGCCGGGACTGACCGACGAGGAGCGGCAGGAGATGCGCGAGCGGTCGCTGCGGGAGGCCCGCGCGATCGCCCGGCTCAACCACATCAACGTGGTACGCGTCTTCGACGTGCTGCGTACCGACGGCGACCCGTGGATCGTCATGGAGTACGTCGCGTCCCGTTCGCTGCACGACGTGCTCAGCAAGGACGGCCCGGTCGGCTACCAGCGGGCCGCGGAGATCGGCCTGGGCGTGCTCGGCGCGCTCAAGACCGCGCACCGCAACGGCGTCATGCACCGGGACGTCAAGCCCGGCAACGTGCTGCTCGGCGAGGACGGCCGGGTGGTGCTCACCGACTTCGGTCTGGCGACCGTTCCCGGCGACCCGACGGTGACCCGCACCGGTCTGGTGCTCGGCTCGCCGGCGTACATCGCGCCCGAACGGGCCCGGGACGGCACTGCCGGACCGCAGGCCGACCTGTGGTCGCTGGGCGCCACGCTCTACGCCGCCGTGGAGGGCCAGTCGCCGTTCGCCCGAACCACGGCCATCGCGACGCTTGCCGCGCTGGCCACCGAGTCGGTCGCTCCGCCCCGGAACGCCGGGCCGCTCAAGGGCGTGCTGGCGGGGCTGCTGCGCAAGGACCCGGAGCAGCGGATGACGGCGGACGAGGCCGAACGACAGCTTCGCCGCATCGTGCACCGGCGGCCCCGCAGCGGGTTGTCGCTGCTGGACGGCGTGCGCCGGCCCGGGCCGGACGGTCCGCGGGAGGGACGCGAGGGGTCCGCGGGACGGCGTACCGGCACCGGCCGGAGCGCACCGGCCCCGGCGCCCCGACCGCCGGTCAACCCGGCCGCCGGACCGGCCCGGGGCGCCGCCCCGGTTGCCGGCGCGGCACTGGGGGGCGCGGCACTTGGCGGCGCGGCACTTGGCGGCGCGGCACTGGGCGGCGCGGCCGTGGCGGGTGGGGCGGCGGCCAGCGCCCGGGGTGCGGCCGGTGGCGGGACGCCGGTGGCGGACGAGGTGCCGGCGACCGGCGCGGTGGCCGCGGGTACGCCCGAGGCCGCGGGCAGGTCGGTGGCCGCGGGCAAGCCGGAGGCCGCCGCGGGAACGGTGTCCGTGCCCGCACAACCGGCCACCGGCGCGAAGCCGACCGGCGAGCCGTCCACCGCCCCCGACGGCGGTGCCGGCACGCTCGGGGCGGACGACAGCGGTGCCGGCGGGCGGCCGGAAGACGCGGAACGGGCCGACCCGGAACGGGCCGCCACCGATGGCACCGCCGTCGACGGCGGTGCCGGCGGGCCGGCCTCCGTGGCACAGGCCGGCGCGGAGTCGACCTCCACGGCGCAGGCCGGCGCGGAATCGGCGGCCACGGATGGCGCCGCCGGCGAGCCGACCGACAGGGAGCGGGCCGGGGCAGCCGGGCCGGACAGCGACGGACCCACGGCGGAGCCGGACGGGCCGGTCGAGCCGGTCGATGACGCTGCCGGCTCGGCCGGTACGGGATCGGCGGGCGCCGGTTGGACCCGGACCCGGGTGGACGGCGTACCGGCCCTCGGCCGCGCACCCATAACGGTCGTGCCGCCGGACGAGCGGCGGCCGGGGCGTACCCGGATCGTCGTGCTGGTGGCGCTGCTCGCGGCCCTGCTGGTGGCGGGCCTGGTCGCGGTGCTGGTGTTGCGGGACTCGGACGACGACACGCCGGCGGCCGGGCCGACCGGCGCGGCATCGACGCCGCCGGCCGCCACCTCACCCGCCGCCGAGCCGTCGGCATCGGCCAGCGCGGAGCCCAGCCCCACCACGGCCTCGCCCAGCGCGACCGGCGCCACCCTGCCGGCCGGCTGGCACATGTACGCCGACCCGAGCGGCTTCAAGGTGCCGGTGCCCGACGGCTGGCGCAAGCACACCGACAAGTACGGCAACATCGTCTTCAGTAGCGGCGATCGGTTGCTGCTCATCGGCCAGACCCGGCATCCGAAGGACGACCCGGTCGCCGACTGGACCGCGCAGGAGGCCGCCCGCAAGCGCAGCATCAACGGCTATCAGCGGGTCACCATCCACGCGGTGGACTACTGGAAGACGTGCGCCGACTGGGAGTGGTTGCAGACCAACAGCGGCGGTGTCCGGGTGCACGTGCGCAACCGGGGCTTCGTGACCGCGCACGACCAGGCGTACGCGCTGCGCTGGGACACCCGGGCCGAGGACTGGGAGAAGTACCTGCCGGAGTTCGACGACATCGTCGCCAAGTGGTTCGTCCCGGCCCGCAAGGACTGAATCAGCAAGGACCGAATCCGCACGGGCTCAACCCGTACGGACCGAAGCAGGCATGACCCTCCGCCGAGTCGGGTACTTGTCCCGGCACGACGGAAGGGAGGTGCGACATGAGTTTCCGACGGCGGACGAACAAGCCCAGCGTGGCGCTCTGGATGCTCGTTGCGATCGGCGACGTGGCGCTGATCCTGGCGGGTCTGGGCATGGCGGTCCTGATCGCCGTGGCAAGTGTCGTGGCCGTGGCCGTCGCTGCGGTGGGCGCGGCGCTGCTGCTTCGGCGGCACGCATCCGGCTCCGGCATCCTCGGCGCGTCGAGCGCCGCCTCGCGTACCGTGCCGGCCGGCGCGGCGCGGACGGCAACCGGCGGTGCCGCGGGTGCGCTGCGGGCGAGGGCGCAGGTCGGACGAAGGAGCTGACCCGGCGCCGCGCCGAACCTCTGGCGGCCGCAGGACCGGTTGTCCACCTCCGGTGGTAGCCGATCCCGCGGCCGCCAACCGCGGTCGCCAGCCGCGGCGCCGGCCGTGTGACCAGCACCGGCCCCGCGCTGTCGGGCATCGGAACGCGCGCTGTCGTGCGCCGGACTTCCCGACCACCGACGTACCGGTTCGATCGGACGGGTGCGCCTGCCGAGCGATGATGCCGACCCGCTGGAGTGGCTGCTGTTCGGGCAGGCGGGGGTGTTGACCTGGCGGCAGGCGGTGCGGGAGATCGGTCCCTCGGCGGCCCGGCATCGGCTGGCCACCCGGCGCTGGCGGCGGCTCTGCCGGGGCATTCTGGTCGCGGAGACCGGGCCGCTGCGTCCCGACCAGCACTGGTGGGCGGCGGTACTGGCCGCCGGTGACGGAGCGCTGCTGGCCGGGCTGGCCGCCGCCCGGGCCGGCGGTCTGCGCGGGGCATGGCGGTACGGGGTGGTCGACGTCCTCGTCCCGTACGAGCGCGCGACCGCCCGGTCGCCCCGAAGGTTCCCCCCGGAGATGCCGGCCGTGCGGGTACGGCGTACCCGGTCGCTGCCGGACGCGGACCGTCAGCGGGGTCGACCGGACCGGACCACCATGGCCCGGTCCCTGGTGGACGCGGCTCGCTGGCTGCGCACCGAGGACGAGTCGCACGGGGTCCTGGCGGCCGGCTGCCAGCAGCGCCTGGTCACGCCTGCCGAACTGCGCGCGGTGCTGGATCGGATGCCGACGACGCCGCGCCGCGCGCTCATGCTGAACACCGTGGCCGACCTGGCCGGGGCGCCGAGGCGCTGTCCGAGATCGATTTTGTCCGGCTCTGCCGCCGCTACGGGCTGCCCCGGCCGGAGCTTCAGGAGCGCCGGACGGACGCGCGGGGTCGGATCCGCTATCTGGATGTGTACTGGCGCCGCTGGCGCCTGCACGTGGAGGTCGATGGCACGCATCACATGGAGGCGGCGCAGTGGGCGGCGGACCTGCGCCGGCAGAACGAGGTGTGGATCGCTGGGGATCGGATTTTGCGGTTCACCGCGTTCGACGTGCGGCGCCGGCCGGACGAGGTGGCAGCTCAACTCCGGGCAGCCCTCCTCGCCGCCGGTTGGCGTCCCACCATTTGAACCCCCGAGGCTGAACTGTGCAGAGTTGTTGCCGCCAGGGCGGCAACAACTCTGCACAGTCCACGCGGAGCCGGAGTGGTGGCGGCGGCGTAGGCTCGCGCCCTGTGTCGATCGACTCGATGACGGACCTGTGGCACGAACTGTTCGGGGCGCAGCCGGATCCACCGCCGCTGCTGGTGCTGGTGACCGGGCTGGTGGCGCTGCTCGTGGTGGTGACCCGGCTGCCCTGGCGGATCGCCCGCAACGCGATCACGATCGCGCACGAGGGCGGGCACGCGCTGGCGGCCGTGCTCACCGGGCGGAAGCTGCGGGGCGTCCGGTTGCACTCGGACACCTCCGGGCTGACCCTCTCGGCGGGCCGCCCGAGCGGGCCGGGGATGGTGTTCACGCTGCTCGCCGGCTATGTGGCGCCGTCCCTGATCGGCCTGGGCGGCGCCTGGCTGCTCGGCGGCAACCGGATCACGCTGCTGCTGTGGATCGCCGTCGCGCTGCTGCTGGCCATGCTCGTGATGATCCGCAACCTGTTCGGCATCGTCTCGCTGGTGGCCACCGGCGGGCTGGTGTTCGCGGTGTCCTGGTACGCCTCGCCGCAGGTGCAGGCGGCGTTCGCGTACACCGGGGTCTGGTTCCTGCTGCTCGGCGGCGTCCGCCCGGTCGGCGAGCTGCAGTCGCTGCGCCGCCGGGGCCGCGCGCCGCAGTCCGACGCCGACCAGTTGGCCTGGGTGACGTCGCTGCCCGGAATGTTCTGGGTGGCGATCTTCGGGCTGGTCGCGGTGGCGGCGCTGGTCGTCGGCGCCGGCCTGCTGGCCGGGCCGATCCTCAGCGACCTGGGGTTCGGCGCGGGAGGATGAGCGGATGCGCTATCTGATCATCGGCGCCGGCGCGGTCGGTGGCACGATCGGGGCACGGCTGGGCCGTACCGGGCACGAGGTGACGTTGGTGGCCCGCGGCGCGCACCTGGCGGCGATCCGGGAGCGCGGCCTCACGCTGGCCCGCCCGGACGGGCAGGAGACGGTCCGGCTCCCGGCGTACGACGATCCGCGGATCGGTGAGCCCGCGGGCCTGGTGTGTGAACCGGACACCGTCGTGGTGCTGGCGGTGAAGTCGCAGGACACCGAGGCCGCCCTGCGGACCTGGGCGGATGTGCCGGTACGAGGTGGCGGGACGCTGGCGGAGCGGCTGCCGGTGCTCACCGCGCAGAACGGGGTGGCCAACGAGCGGATGGCGCTGCGGTACGTGCAGCGGGTCTACCCGGTCTGTGTCTGGCTGCCGGCCAGTTTCCTGGAGCCGGGCCGGATCGCGGCGGAGGGCCACCCGTACCCGGGGATGCTCCAGGTGGGCTGCTACCCGGCCGGCGGCGACGACACCGTCCGGGAGATCGTCGCCGATTTCACCGCCGCCGGGTTCGTCGGCCTGGCCCGGCCCGACGTGCTGCGGTGGAAGTACGCGAAGCTGCTGCGCAACCTCGCCAACGGACTGGACGCGCTGCTCGGCCCGGACGGGGCCGAACGGTCCGGTCTGGTGGCCCGGGTCGGCGCCGAGGGCGCGGCGGTGCTCGACCGGGCCGGCATCGGGTACGCGTCGCCGCAGGAGGAGACGGCCGAACGGGGCGACCGGGTGAACATCCGGCCGGTCGCCGGCCGGGCGCGCTCCGGCAGTTCGACCTGGCAGAGCCTGGCCCGGGGCACCGGTTCGGCGGAGACGGACCACCTCAACGGCGAGATCGCGCTGCTGGGGCGGCTGCACGGGTGGCCACGCCGGTGAACTCGGCCGTGCAGCGGGCGGTCCGGCGCGCGCTGCGGGAACGGATTCCGGCCGGGGCTTTTGCGCCGGCCGAGCTGATGGCGCTGGTGAACCGGTAGCGGTTACAGCGGGATGTTGCCGTGCTTCTTGGCCGGCAGGGTCTCGCGCTTGGTGCGCAGCACCCGCAGCGCCCGGACGATCTGCGACCGGGTCTCCGCGGGTGCGATCACCGCGTCGACGTAGCCGCGTTCGGCCGCGACGTACGGGTTGGCCAGCGTGTCCTCGTACTCCCTGATCCGCTCGGCCCGGGCGGTCGCGGGGTCGTCGGCGCCGGCCAGTTCGGCGCGGTACAGGATGTTGACCGCGCCCTGGGCGCCCATCACCGCGATCTGCGCGGTGGGCCAGGCGAAGTTCAGGTCCGCGCCCAGGTGCTTGGAGCCCATCACGTCGTACGCGCCGCCGTACGCCTTCCGGGTGATCACCGTCACCTTCGGCACGGTGGCCTCGGCGTACGCGTAGATCAGCTTGGCGCCGCGGCGGATGATGCCGTCCCACTCCTGGTCGGTGCCGGGCAGGAAGCCGGGTACGTCCACAAACGTCAGCACCGGGATGTTGAAGGCGTCGCAGGTCCGGACGAACCGGGCGGCCTTCTCGGAGGCGCCGATGTCCAGGCAGCCGGCGAAGTGCATGGGCTGGTTCGCCACCACGCCCACCGGGGCGCCCTCGACCCGGCCGAAGCCGACCACGATGTTCTGCGCGTAGAGCGGCTGGACCTCCAGGAACTCCCCGTCGTCCAGCACGTGCTCGATCACCCGGTGGATGTCGTACGGCTGGTTGGCCGAGTCCGGGATGAGCGTGTCCAGCTCCCGGTCGGCGTCGGTCACCGCCAGCTCGGCCGGGGTGTCGAGCACCGGCGGCTCGTCCAGGTTGTTGGCCGGCAGGTACGCCAGCAGCGCCTTGACGTAGTCGATCGCGTCGTCCTCGTCGCCGGCCAGGTAGTGCGCGTTGCCGCTGCGCGAGTTGTGCGTGCGCGCGCCGCCCAGTTCCTCCATCCCGACGTCCTCGCCGGTCACCGTCTTGATCACGTCCGGGCCGGTGATGAACATGTGCGAGGTCTGGTCGACCATGACGGTGAAGTCGGTCACCGCCGGGGAGTACACCGCGCCGCCCGCGCACGGCCCCATGACCAGGGAGATCTGCGGGATCACGCCGGACGCGCGGACGTTGCGGAAGAAGATCTCGCCGTACAGGCCGAGGCTGACCACGCCCTCCTGGATCCGGGCGCCGCCGGAGTCGTTGATCCCGACCACCGGGCAGCCGATCTTCATGGCCAGGTCCATCACCTTGACGATCTTCTCGCCGAAGACCTCGCCGAGCGAGCCGCCGAAGACCGTGAAGTCCTGCGCGAACACGCAGATCTGCCGGCCGTCCACGGTGCCGTACCCGGTCACCACGCCGTCCCCGTACGGTCGGGTCCGGTCCAGCCCGAAGTTGGTGGACCGGTGCCGGGCCAGCTCGTCCAGCTCGACGAACGATCCGGGGTCGAGCAGCATCTCGATCCGTTCCCGGGCGGTCTTCTTGCCCCGGGCGTGCTGCTTCTGCACCGCCCGCGCCGAGCCGGCGTGCACGGCCTCGTCGACCCGCCGCTCCAGGTCCGCGAGCCTGCCGGCGGTGGTGTGCATGTTGCTCTCGGTGCCGCTGCTCACTGCTCTCGTCCTCCGCATCGCCGTGCCGGGCCGCCGGGCCCGGCCGGCGTCCTGGTCCGGTCCCACGGGGGATCGTAACGATGGTTCAGGCCGGCGGCCCCGGCCGCCCGCCCACCGGCTCCGCGGGTCAAGTGTCGCGCCGTAGGCTGGGCCGATGCCCGGATCGCCGTACACGGACCTGGATCGGCCCCCGCTGGACGCCCGGCGGCTGGAGCGGGCGCTCACCGGTCCGGCGGGGCCGTGGCGCCGGTTCGAACTGGTGACGGAGACCGGCTCGACAAACGCCGACGTGGTGGCGGCGGCCCGGGCGGGCGAGCCGGCCGGCCTGGTGCTGGCGGCCGAGCGGCAGACCGCGGGGCGGGGGCGGCGCGGCCGGGGCTGGGAGTCGCCGGCGCGGGCCGGCATCGCGACAAGCGTCCTGCTCCGGCCGGGCGAGGCCGAACCGGACCGCGACTGGCCGGCCGCGCCGCCGTCCGGGTACGGCTGGCTGCCGTTGCTCGCGGGCGTGGCGCTGACGGAGGCGGTACGCCGGCTGGCCGAACTCGACGCGGGGCTGAAGTGGCCCAACGATCTGCTGCTGGCCGGGCGCAAGGCGGCGGGCATCCTGGCCGAGGCGGTCCCGGCGGGCGAGCCGGGGGAGCCGCCCGCGGTGGTGCTCGGCGTCGGGTTGAACGTCACCCTGCGCGCCACCGAGCTGCCGGAACCGGTGGCCGGCGGGCCGCCGCCGACGTCGCTGGCGCTGGCCGGGGCGGCGGCCACCGACCGGGACCCGCTGCTGCGGGCGCTGCTGCGCGGCCTGGCCGGCTGGTACGACCGGTGGCGGTTGGCCGGCGGGGATGTCGAGGCCAGCGGGTTGCGGGCGGCGTATCTGGAGCACTGCGTGACCCTGGGCCGGCCGGTCCGGGTGCTGCTGCCCAGCGGCGCGGAGCTGACCGGTACGGCACGCACCGTCGACCGGGAGGGCATGCTCGTGGTGACCACCGCGGACGGCGTCGACCGGCCGGTGGCGGCCGGCGACGTGCTGCACCTGCGGTAGGTCGCGCCGCCCGGTAGGCCGCGCCGCCCGGACCCGCGGGCCGTCCGGACCGGCGGGCCGGGTCCGGAAACGCGCAAGATCGTGCCGGAGTGGCTGCGCGCTTTCAGCGCGTCGAGCCGCTACCGTCGCACCGAAATTGTCGCGACCGTGGCGCATCCTGGAGGATTCCGTGGCGTTTCCGGAGAGCGTGCTCACCGAGGACGAGCACGTCGTGGTGCATCTGCACCCGCACTGGAAGGCACTGGTCCGACCGGTGCTGGTGCTGGTGGGTGTGCTGGCGGCCGTGGTGGCCGCGCTGGTGCTGCTGCCCGCGGGCACCGCGGGGACCATCGGGACGTACGCCGTTGCGGCCGTGGGCCTGGTGCTGCTGCTCTGGCTGGGCCTGTGGCCGTTCCTGGTCTGGCACAGCACCCACTACCTGTTCACCAACGAGCGGGTGCTGCTCCAGCAGGGGGTGCTCTCCCGGGAACGTCGGGACATCCCGCTGGCCCGGATCAACGACCACTCGATGAGTCAGAGCCTGGGCGAACGGCTCTTCGGCTGCGGCACGCTGACGATCGAGTCGGCGGGTGAGCGCGGCCAGACCGTGCTGCGGGACATTCCCGGGGTGGAGCGGGTGCAGACCACGCTCTACGAGCTGGCCGAGGCGTACCACGACAAGCACTCGCTCGGCGACGACGAGATGCGGGAGATCATCGAGGAGTCGCGGCGGGACCGCCCGGTGCTCTGACCGGGTCGGGCTGCTGGTACTGCTCGTTCTCCAGTTCCTCCACCAGTTCGGCGACCGGGTCCAGGTCGGCGACCAGGTGGTGCTCGACGTGGCCGTCGACGGCGGCGGGTGCGGGCTGGAAGACGAAGGTCCGGTAGGCCCAGAACCGGAACAGCGTGCCGAGGACCAGACCGCCGGTCTTGGCCACGTTGATGGCGAGCAGGCCGGTGATCCCCAGCCCGTACTTCACCAGGCCGAGTGCGCCGAGCTCGATGACCAGGCCGACGCCGTTGAACAGGAAGAACAGCATCGTCTCGCGGTGCAGCGCCGACTTCGGCCGGTCCCGGTAGGTCCAGTGCCGATTCATCAGGAATGAGGTGGTGGCGGCCACCACGTTCGCGATGATCGTCGCCTTGAGCTGCCCGTCGCGCAACACGGTGAGTGCGAGGGTATTGAACACCACGTAATTGACGATGGTGTTGATGCCGCCCACGGTGCCGAATTTCAATGCCTCATGGGCCAGCTTCTGCCAGCGCTCGGGCAGCATCCGGAATAGACGCATCTGGCCACCTTACGGCTGAGGGCGCCCGTTCGCAGGGCGGCGCGTTGTGGGGTGCTGAATCACACGCCGTCAGTCACCCTTGGTGATGATGTCCGGTGCGTCCTGCGCCGCCGGGCCAACGAAGACAAACCGACGATAGGACCAGAACCGGAAGAGTGTACCCAGCATGGTGCCGACCAGATTGGCCGAGATGTTGTCCGCGGCGACGGACCGGAAGACCCGGGGCCAGATCGAGCCCAACCCGTAGTGGCTGACGGCCAGGCAGGCCAGCGCGATGCCCAGGCCCACCGCGTTGAAGAAGAAGTACAGCGAGTATTCGCGGGCCATCCCGGAGCGCTCCCGGTGCCGCCAGGTCCAGAACCGGTTGCCGACGAAGGCGACGGTGGCGGCGATGGCCGTGGAGAAGGTCTTGCCGGCCAGTTGCTCGAAGCCCCAGGCGTAGACGGCGAGGTTGAACAGCAGGAAGTCGACCAGGTACGAGACGCCGCCGACGATGCCGAACTTTCCCACCTCGTGAATGAGGTGTCCGAAGCGGTCCAGCAGCCGCCGGACCAGCCCCTGCCGTGCCCCGGAGGGCCGGGTTGGCCGCCGGTCATGGTCGCTGACACGAACCCGAGCGTACCGGCAGTGGGGGTGCTTCCGGTGCCTGCATGGCCGAGACCGGCCGGGGGCAGGCGGTTTTCCGGTCGGCGACCGCCGGGCCGGCGCAGGTTTCGGGACATCGGTGGCGATGATTGAGTTCCACGTCACAACTGGCAACTGCCGGGCCGATCGACGACTGGCGGGACGCCCGGGTCCGCCGGGGCGGCGGGGACCGCCGGGTCGGAGAGTGACCACTGAGCGCCATCGGGTCGCTCGACACCGGTGGGCCGGTCGGTGCCGGAGGGGCCTAACGCCGATATTTGCGTGAAACTGCGCGAGGTTGCGGAGAAAAGATCGCCTGATGGCAGCGGTGCCGAAGCTTGTGCAGTTCTTCACAACTGGTCTCGCTGCTTGGATCGGTTAGTCGGTTTACGCTGACGGGAACTCCCAGGTGCCACAAGGCGTTGCGGTTCCCGCCCCGCCGGTGTTGCCGCACCCTTCATATCGGTCAGCGTCGACCATAAGGAGAAAATCATGGCCGCTCCGGCTGCGATTCGAGGTCTCGATCAGGCTCCGACGGAACACCCCAGGCTACTTGCCTGGGTACGCGAAGTCGCCGAACTGACCACACCGGACGAAGTGGTGTGGGTCGATGGATCTGATGCGGAATGGGAGCGGCTCACCGACGAACTCGTCGATTCTGGGACGCTGTTTCGGCTCAATCCGGACAAGAAGCCCAATTCATTCTGGGGCCGTACCGATCCCGGTGACGTGGCCCGGGCCGAGGACCGCACCTTCATCTGCTCGGTCGACGAGGCCGACGCCGGACCCACCAACAACTGGATGGACCCGGCCGAGATGAAGCAGACGATGACGGAGCTGTACCGCGGCTCCATGCGTGGGCGCACGATGTACGTGATCCCGTTCGTGATGGGTCCGCTCGAGGCCGACGAGCCGATGTTCGGCGTCGAGATCACCGACAGCGCGTACGTGGTCACCTCGATGCGGATCATGACCCGGATGGGCCGCCGGGTGCTGGAGGGCATGGGGACGGACGCCGACTTCGTGCACGCGCTGCACTCGGTGGGCGCGCCGCTGGAGCCCGGCCAGCCGGACGAGGCCTGGCCGTGCAACCAGACCAAGTACATCTCGCACTTCCCCGAGACCCGGGAGATCTGGTCCTACGGCTCCGGGTACGGCGGCAACTCGCTGCTGGGCAAGAAGTGCTACTCGCTGCGCATCGCCAGCGTGATGGCCCGGGACGAGGGCTGGCTGGCCGAGCACATGCTGATCATGAAGCTCACCTCCCCCGAGGGCGGGTGCACTACATCGCCGGTGCCTTCCCGTCGGCGTGCGGCAAGACCAACCTCGCGATGCTGGAGCCGACCATCCCCGGCTGGAAGGTCGAGACCATCGGCGACGACATCGCCTGGATGCGCTTCGGCTCCGACGGCCGGCTGTACGCGGTGAACCCCGAGTACGGCCTGTTCGGCGTGGCGCCCGGGACCGGTTGGAAGACCAACGCCAACGCCATGCGCACAATGGACCGGGGCAACTCCATCTTCACGAACGTCGGGCTCACCGACGACGGTGACGTCTGGTGGGAGGGCATGGGCGAGCCGCCCGAGCACCTGATCGACTGGAAGGGTCGGGACTGGACGCCGGACAGCGACGAACTCTCCTCGCACGCCAACAGCCGGTTCTGCACGCCGATCATGCAGTGTCCGATCGTGGCCGAGGAGTACAACGACCCGAACGGCGTGCCGATCGACGCGATCCTGTTCGGTGGCCGCCGCCGGGACACCATCCCGCTGGTCACCGAGGCCCGGGACTGGGTGCACGGGGTGTTCATGGGCGCCACGCTCTCCTCGGAGACCACCGCCGCGGCGTCCGGCCAGGTCGGTGTCGTCCGCCGGGACCCGATGGCGATGCTGCCGTTCATCGGGTACCACGCCGGGGACTACTTCCGGCACTGGATCGAGGTGGGCAAGGGCATCGACGGCGACGCCGCCAAGCTGCCGAAGGTCTTCTACGTGAACTGGTTCCGCAAGGACGCCGACGACAACTTCCTCTGGCCGGGCTTCGGCGAGAACTCCCGGGTGCTCAAGTGGGTCGTGGAGCGGGTCGAGGGCGGCGGCCATGCCGTCGAGACCCCGATCGGGTACGTCCCCGCCACCGGCGCCCTGGACACCGAGGGTCTGGACTTCACCGAGGAGGACATGCGGATCGCCACCAAGGTGGACGTGCAGGAGTGGCGCAACGAGCTGCCGCTGATCACCGAGTGGTTCGAGAAGATCGGCGACAAGCTGCCCGGCGTGCTCTGGGCCGAACTGGACGCACTCAAGGCGCGGCTGGACGCCGAGGCCAGCCGGATCGGCGCCGAGCCGGTCTCCGCGGAGGCGCCGCGGGCGCGCTGACCGACCCGGGGACACGCCCCGGTGGTGCAGGTGTGTGTCCGGCTCCGGTCGGGCATCATCAGAAACCATGACGACGACGGCCGCCGCGACCCAGGTCCGGCGGCCGTCGGCCGTCCGCACCCTGGTCGCGCTCCTCTACCTCACCGCCGCCGGCTGCGTCGCGGTCGAGCTGATCAACTTCTGGTACGCCCCGGAGGCCGGTTACGGGCTGGCCGTGCGGACCGGTTGGGCGGTGCTGCGGTCGCTCGGCTTCCTCGTGCTGGTCTGGCACGTGCACCGCGGACGCGCGGCGGCCCGACCGTTCGGGCTGATCCTCGCGGTCACCACGGTCTTCGCCGTGGGCCGGTTGCTGGTGCCCCGTTCGGGCGTACCGCCGCTGCCCGGCGCGGTCGGGTTCGCCCTGCTGGCCGCGGCCTGCGGCGCGGTGGTCTGGCTGCTGCACCGGTCCCGGCCGGTGCGCGGGTACCTGGTCCGGCACCCGGGCCGGCTGATCATCGACCGGGACGGGATCTCCTGGCGGGAACAGGCGCCGCGCCGGGCCGCGCCGACCGGCTGGCTGCTCACCACCCGGGTCGCCGCGTTCACCTGCAGCCCGCTGATGCTGGTGCCGGCCGCGGTCGCGCTGGGTCGGGTGTTCGACGGCGTCGCCGCGCTGCCGCTGCTGCTGTTCTGGTTCGCCGCCGGCATCGGCACCTCGTACGCGGTGCTGTTCTGCACCTTCTTCCTGCTCCGTGGCCGGTCCTGGGCGGCCCGCGGGCTGATCGCGGTCACCCTCGCCGTACTCGCCGTCGACCTGCCGCTGTGCTGGGCGCTGCTCGGGGCGGACGGCCTGGTCCGGGACGGCGGCCCGCTGGTGGCGGCGGCGTTGATCGCGCTGTGGGGGCTGTGGCGTTCCGGCGCCCTGGCGCGCCGGACGGCGGCCGGGAGCCGAGCGCGGGCCGGGACCCGACCGGACGCCGGGACCCGAGCGGACGCCGCGACCCGAGCGGACGCCGGCGACCGAGCGGACGCCGCGACCCGACCGGGGACGGCCGGCGCCGAAACCTCCGGCGCGGTGCGGGGCTGACATGGACCGGTACGACGTGGCGGTGGTCGGCGCGGGGCCGGCCGGTGCGGCGGCGGCGCTGGGCGCCCGGCGGGCCGGGGCCAGCGTGCTGCTGCTGGACCGGCACGCCTTCCCCCGGGACAAGGCGTGCGGGGACGGCATCGCCGCGCACGCGTTGGACGTGCTGACCGAGTTGGGCGTGCCGGACGCGGCGGCCGGGTTCGCGCCGGTGCCGGTGCTGCGGCTGGTGGCACCGGGCGACGTGACCGTGGCCCGGGCGTTGCCCCGGCCCGCGTACACGGTGCCCCGGCGGGTCTTCGACGCCCGGCTGGTGGCCGCGGCGGTCCGGGCCGGCGCCGAGTTGCGGCGCCACCAGGTCCGCCGCCTGGAGCCGCGGGCCGGCGGCGTCCTGCTGGACGGGTCGCTGTTCGCCGCCGCCGTGGTGGGTGCCGACGGCGCCGGCTCGCTGGTCCGGCGGACGCTCGGGCACCGGGCCAACCCCGACCGGCACCTGGCGTTGGCCATCCGCGGGTACGCCCCGGCCGACGCCGGGCCGGTCGAGCAGCGGATCGTCACCTCGCAGTCGCGCTGGCCGGCGTACGCCTGGTCGTTCCCGGTCGGCTGGTGCGGTCCGGCGGACCGGCGACCGGCCGGCCTGCGGGACTCCGACGGCGGCGCGAACGTCGGGTACGGGGAGGTGTTGCGGGGTACGGCGCTGAGCCGGCGGTACCTGCTGGACCGGTTGGCGGAGCTGCTGCCCGAACTGGACCCGGCCGGGGTGACCGAGCTGCGGGCGCACCACCTGCCGCTGTCCACCCACCGGCCCGGTCCGGGCCGCGGCCGGATCGTGCTGGCCGGCGACGCGATGTCCATGATCAACCCGTTCACCGGCGAGGGAATCTTCTACGCCCTGCTGTCCGGCATGCTGGCCGGGACGGCGGCGGCCACCGAGCCGGCCGGGGCCGCCGACCGGTACGCCACGGCGCTGCGCCGCCGGTTGGGCCGGCACCTGCGGCACAGCTCGGCCGGGGCGTTCCTGGCCCGCCGGCCCGCTGTGGTGGACGCCGCCGTGTGGGCGGCCCGGCGCGACGGCCGCAGCTTCGACACGATCGCGGAGCTGGGGCTCGGCGAGGGCCTGCTGGACGCGCGGACCCTGGGCATGATCGGGCTGGGGCTCGCCCGCCGGGCAAGGCGCGATGCGGCTGGCGCGAGTGGTTAGTCTGCAAGGGATGACTCTGCGGACTTTGATCTACTCCCTCTACGAGCGGCGGCTGCGGGCGAAGTTGGCCGGCAAGCCGGTGCCCCGGCACGTCGGGGTGATGTGCGACGGCAACCGCCGGTGGGCGCGGGAGATGGGGTTCGTCGACCCGAACGACGGCCACCGGGTCGGAGCCGCAAAGATCAAGCACGTCCTCGGCTGGTGCGACCAGGCCGGGGTCGGCCATGTCACGCTCTACCTGCTGGCCACCGACAACCTGCGCCGGCCGGCCAGGGAACTCGATCCGCTGTTGAAGATCATCGAGGATCTGGTGGTCGAGCTGGCCGAGGCGGGCAACCCGTGGCGGCTGCGCATGGTGGGCGCGCTGGACCTGCTTCCGGCGCAGACGGCGACCGCGCTGAAGGCGGCCGAGGAGCGCACCCGGGACCGCGCGGGCGGCGCGCAGGTCAACATCGCCGTCGGGTACGGCGGCCGCCGGGAGATCGCCGACGCGGTGCGTTCACTGCTGCACGAGCACGCCGCGGCCGGCGGCACCATCGAGGAACTGGCCGAGGTGCTGGACGTCGAGCACATCGCCGAGCACCTCTACACCCGCGGCCAGCCGGATCCCGACCTGGTCATCCGCACCAGCGGCGAGCAGCGGCTCTCCGGGTTCCTGCTGTGGCAGTCGGCGCACTCGGAGTTCTACTTCTGCGAACTCAACTGGCCGGACTTCCGGCACGTGGACTTCCTCCGCGCGCTGCGCTCGTACGCCAACCGCCAGCGCCGGTACGGCGCCTGAGCCGCCGGCGCGCGGGCTTCGTCAGAGCCGCCCGCGCCTGAGCCGCGCCTGAGCCGCCCGCGTGCGGGCGGCCTCGTCAGGGCGGGTTGTCAGGGCGGGTTGTCAGGGAAACCGGTGCACGGCCTCGGTGAGGAAGTCGCCGAGCGCCTCCGGCGAGGAGATCGTCAGGTCGGCCGCGGTGGAGACCTCCTGCCCGGTCTCCGGGTTCGCCACCGCGACGCAGACGCCGAGGAACCTCGGGTCCTCGGCCTCCCTGGCGCGCAGCGCGGCGAACGCCTTGATGTCCGAGACGTCGTCGCCGAAGTACCAGGCGCAGCCCACGTCACGGACCGCCTCGCCGATCACCATGCCCTTGTCCCGGTCGACCGGCGGCTTCAGTTCGAGGACCATCCGTCCGCTCTGCACCTTGAGCCCGAGTTCGTCGGCGCGAGCCCGGCCCCACGACTCGATCTGCTCGGCGAGCTGCGGCGCCGTGCGGTAGTGCAGCGCCACCGAGAGCCGCTTGTACTCGACCAGGGCACCCGCCGGCAGGTCGGCGCGGGCCCGGTCGGCCAGTTCCGCCATGGTGGGCACCCACGGCACGGCGGCCGGCTCGGTCACGGTCTCCCCGCCGTTGTGGCAGTGCTCCAGCCCGTACAGGCCGTAGAGGTCGACGTGGTGCAGCGCCGAGAAGTGGTCCCGGAGGAACTCCACCGGCCGGGCCGAGACGATCGCGATCCGGCGTACCTTGCCCGCCAGCGCATCGATGGCGCTGAGCACCTTCGGGGCCGGCTGGACGGCGGTCGGGTCATCTTGGACCGGCGCCAGTGTGCCGTCGAAGTCGAAGAACAGGACACATTCGGCGGGGCGGTCCAGCGTTGCCCGCCAGGCCTCGTTCGCGGTGAAGGGTCGGCTGGGGCGCTGGTCACCCTGGGAAAACGGCGGCACGCGCGTCAGCGTACCCCGGCCGGCGGAGCGCGAGATGACGAGCCGGAGAACGGCTTGCGGACCCGGAACCGGCGCCGCGGACGGCGCCGGCCCGGCTATTCGTCGCTGCCGATCATCGCCTTCCGCCCGCGTGCCCGGGGCGAGATCGGCACCACCGCGCCGTCCCGACCCTGGCCGAGCAGGTAGCCCTCGACGAAGCCGGCGTTGCGGTCCCCGACGGTCGCGTCCAGGTCGTTGAGCCGGGCCACGAGGAACTCGGTAAGCGCCGTCACCCGCCCGTTGAGCCGCTCGTGCAGGTCCGCGACGAACGCCAGCACGCTGGCCCCGGTCGCGGTGGCCACGGCGAGCAGGTTGACCAGATCGGGGGCGGCCGTGCCGTCCGTGGTGCCCGTGACGATGTTGGCGGTCACGCAGAGGGTGATCGACACGGCGGCCACCAGGACCGCCGTCCACTTCAGGGTCATGTCAGACCCCTCCTTCTGTCCCGCAGGGCTTGGGGCCGGTGGCGTCCGGATCCGCTCGGCAAGCGGGTCCGGGGCGCGGCCCCGGTTCGGCTTTGTCCCGTCCCCCCGCCGACGACGAGCCCAAGCAGTACGAAGAGGCACGTTAGCCTCCGGGTTCCGGGAACGTGCCCGGTACAGATGAGACGGAGGTCCATTCTCGCGCCATCTGTTTAACTAGACCACCCGTTTCCGGCTATTCTGCTCGTACGTGGTGAGAGATGGGCGATACGCGAGATACCGAATGGTTTCTCGGATGTGGAACTTCTCCGCGTCGGAGACCTCGGGATCCACCAGCCGCCGCAGCAGCGCCTCCACGTCCGGGTCCATCGCCGGCGCGGCCCGGTCCGGTCGCGGCGGCGCCGTCCGGTCCCAGCCGAGCACCGCGAACGCGGCCGTCGGTTGCAGGTCGAGCCCCTCGCAGAAGGCGATGACCCGTTCCGGTTCCGGGTCGCTCACCCACTCGCCGCGCACCCATCGGTTGATGGTCTGGCGGGATACGCCTGTTCGCCGTGCGACCTCCGTGCCGGTCCAGGCGCGGGTCGAACGGGCCTCGTCGAGGGCGCGCCGGACGAACGCTGCGAACGCGACCTTGCGGCCCTGGGCGTGGTGGGGCATCAGGTGACGGTACGGCCGCGGCGCCGTACCCGCAGCGACCCTTGTCTCGTTGTCTTGTGTGCGTGACATGGGGAGGTCAACTTTCGGCCGTCGCATTTCCGCCGGTGAATACTCTTTTCACCCGGGAAGGATAGGCTTCCTGCCGGACGGGTGGAATCACACGAAAAGCTGATGGTGTCACGTTCGCGAGACGCTCTACCGTGTGCCACGTGACGGAGGACCCCGCGTGGCCGGTCACCTTCGAGGGGGCGGGAGCCAGTGACCGAACTCGCCACCCGGGCCGAGACGTTCGGCCTGGTCACCAGCGGCGTCGCCGCCGGTCTGATCCCGCCCTGGCGGGTCTATCTCGCCCGCGGCCGGCGGTACCTGTCGCTCAGCGTCGGGGATCGGGCCGAGTGGGACGCCTGGCGGACCCACCTGAACTGTCCGGAGCTGAGCGTGCGGGTCTACGAGGCGGGTGGCGAGATCCGGCGGGCCTCGGTCGCCGAGGTGGTGCTCGACGGCTGCCGGATCAGCGTGGAACTCGTGGAGGAAATCGGTACGGACGACCTCGACCGGCTGCTCGCCGCCGAACCGGATCCGGTGGGGGCGGGCACGGGAGGCCCGGGGGAGTCGGCGAGGCGGGCGGAGGACGCATGAGTGGACGGGCGGGCGGGCGCCGGGTCGGGGCGGCCGGATGAGTCCCTTTTTCGCCATCTTCCTGGTGCTGCTGCTGGCCTCGTCCAGCTACGCGGTCGGGCGGCTGCACGGGCAACTGAGCTACCGGATCGGCTACCGGTTCGGCTACCGGCAGGGCTACTTCGACGGCGACCGGGGCGCCTGGAACCGGCGGCGCCGCGAGGCCCAGGCCGCCATCGCCTCCGTGTTGACCGCGCCGCCGCACCGGCCGGTGCGGCGCGGCACGACCTACCGTGGCGCGGCCGTCGCGCCGGCCGTCGGTCCCGCCCGTTCCGTGCCGGACGCGCTCACCGCGCGGCACACGGCCTGACGGGCGAGCCGGTCCGCCGGCCGGGGTGTGCGCAAGGGGCACGCATCCCGGCCGCGCGGTCCGGACCTGCGGGGACGGCGATCCGCACCGGCGGCATCCGGCCGGTCGGGCACCGCGGGTCATCCGGATGGCGGCCACGATCAGGAGCCGCTTGTAGATCCAGCAGACAGCCCCTAGCGTTCTAGGCATGGCCCGGGGTCGTCCCGGACCAGCCGGTCGGCCCGGTTTCACATGTCTCGGGGCCTGCACCCGACCCCGTACGCCGGACGCCGGACGAGGCGGAACGCGGGTGGCCGGGTGCCCGCCCGTCGGAGCAGGCCTGTGACGACTCGTCCCACCCACTCCCCAGCCACCGCGGAGCCGGCCGCCGACGCAGTACGCCGGACCGGGCGGCGCGCCGCCCGGATCGCCGGAACCGCACAGCCCGACCCGTCCCGGGTGTACGTGCTGGACACCTCCGTGCTCCTGGCCGACCCCGCCGCCTTCCTCCGGTTCGCCGAGCACGAGGTGGTCCTGCCCCTGGTGGTCATCTCCGAGCTGGAGGGCAAGCGGCACCACCCCGAACTCGGCTGGTTCGCCCGGCAGTCCCTGCGGATGCTTGACGATCTGCGGATCAGGCACGGCCGCCTGGACCGACCGGTACCCGCGAACGACATCGGCGGAACGCTGCGGGTGGAGCTGAACCACACCGACGGCGGGATCCTGCCGCCCGGCTTCCGCACCGACAGCAACGACACCCGGATCCTCTCCGTGGCGCTCAACCTGGCCGCCGAGGGCCGACTGGTGACCCTGGTGAGCAAGGACATGCCGCTGCGGGTGAAGGCCGCCGCGGTCGGCCTGACGGCCGACGAGTACCGGCACGACCAGGCCAGCGACCCGACCTGGACCGGGATGGCCGAGCTGACCCTGGGCGACGAACGGATCGGCCAGTTGTACGCCGGCGAGCCGCTGGACCTGGACGAGGCCGCCGGGCTGCCCTGCCACACGGGGTTGGTCCTGCACTCCAGCGGTGGGTCCGCGCTGGCCCGGGTGCTGCCGGACAAGACCGTCCGGCTGGTCCGCGGCGACCGGGAGGCGTTCGGGCTGCGGGGCCGCTCGGCCGAGCAGCGGGTGGCCCTGGACCTGCTCCTGGACGACTCGATCGGGATCGTCTCGCTGGGCGGCCGGGCCGGCACCGGGAAGTCGGCGCTGGCGCTCTGCGCCGGGCTGGAGGCGGTGCTGGAGCGTCGCCAGCACAAGCGGGTCGTGGTGTTCCGCCCGCTGTACGCGGTCGGCGGTCAGGAACTGGGCTACCTGCCCGGCACGGAGTCCGAGAAGATGTCGCCGTGGGCGCAGGCCGTCTTCGACACGCTGGGCGCGGTGCTGCACGAGAACGTGCTGGAGGAGGTGCTGGCGCGCGGCATGCTGGAGGTCCTGCCGCTGACCCACATCCGGGGCCGGAGCCTGCACGACGCGTTCGTCATCGTCGACGAGGCGCAGTCGCTGGAGCGGGGCGTACTGCTGACCGTGCTGTCGCGGATCGGCCAGGGCTCCCGGGTGGTGCTCACGCACGACGTGGCGCAACGGGACAACCTGCGGGTGGGCCGGCACGACGGGGTGACGGCGGTGATCGAGGCGCTCAAGGGCCATCAGTTGTTCGCCCACGTGACCCTCACCCGGTCCGAGCGTTCGCCCATCGCCGAGGTGGTCACGGACCTGCTGGAGGACATCCCTCGGTGACGATCGGCGCCGGATTTGTCCCTGTTTGACCCTAAAAATCCCGTGATGGAGGTCACTTTTCGTCGCAACAATTTTCCCTCTGGCCCCAGCATGCGCAATCGTGTCCATCGAGTGCCCGTCCGGCCGGGATCGGTGGACACGATTGCCCTGCCGGATGGACGACACCGGCGGCGGCGTTCCCGGGCCGGGTCGCGGTCGGCACCGACCGAGGCGCTCGCGGCGTAGGATGCCGCCGGCACTCCGGCGCGCACGCCGCGTCCTTGCCCCCGACGAAGGGACCAGTTGGTGAGTCGGCTCATGCGCCGGTACGGCGTCCGGACCCTGTCGGTCGCCCTGCTGTCCGTGGGCGTGGTCGGAGGAGCCTACCTGGGCCACGACCGCGAGACCCAGCAGCACGACGTCAGCGTCCAGCGGGCGCTGGACGTCGAGAATGCGGAGCTGCGGTACCAGCACGACCAGTACGCGGCGCACGCGGAACGGATGGTGGCGCAGCGCCAGGCGGAGCAGGAGGCCAAGCGCAAGGCCGCGGAGGCGGCCAAGCTGGACGCCGAGCGCGCCAAGCGGGCGGCCGACGCCGTCAGCCGCAGGGAGGACCGGGAGAAGGCGAAGGCCGCCGCGGCCAAGCCGTACACCGGCCCGATCCCCGAATCCTGCAACGAGTACAGCGGCGTCAAGCAGACCGGCTGCGCCATCCTGCTCGACACCGGCTTCGACATCGACCAGATGCCCTGCCTGGACAAGCTGTGGACCAAGGAAAGTCACTGGAACTACAAGGCGTCCAACGCGAGCACCGGGGCGTACGGCATCCCGCAGGCCGTCCCGGGCAGCAAGATGGCCTCGGTCGCCGATGACTGGCAGACCAACCCGGCGACCCAGATCAAGTGGGGCCTGGGCTACATCAAGGGCCGGTACGGCACGCCCTGCGGCGCCTGGTCGCACTCGCAGAGCAGCGGCTGGTACTAGGCGTGTTTCATTTGTGAAACACGCCTGGGTGCCCTGGCGCCGGTGCGGCGCGGAAGACGGCTACGGATGCCGGGCGGGTCGAGTGTGACCCGCCCGGCATCCGCGTTTCCACCCTGGCGTACCGGGCCGGGTCGTGATAGCCAGCTAGCGTGAACCCGGAATACCCTCCCCGGAACAACGACGCCAGCCGGTTCGGCACCGAGGCGTTCTACGCGAGCCTCGGCCGTGCCTTCGTCGCGATGTGCGCGGTGATACCGCTGCTGTTCTTCATCGAGGCGGTGGACGTCTGGCTGGGCGCCGGTCTCGACTCGGCGGCCGGGATCATCCCGCGCCACATCGACGGGCTCGACGGCGTGTTCTTCGCGCCGTTCCTGCACGCCGGCTTCGACCACCTGTACAGCAACAGCGTGCCGCTGATCCTGCTCGGGACGTTCGTCCTGGCGGCCGGCGTCCGCCGGTTCCTCTGGTCCACCCTGCTGATCACGCTGGTGAGCGGGCTCGGGGTGTGGTTCACCGGCAACCCGCGGACCGTCGTGGTCGGCGCCAGCGGTGTGATCTTCGGGTACCTCGGCATGCTGCTCACCCGTGGTCTGGTCGAACGCAGCTGGTGGAACCTCGCGGTGGTCCTGCTGGTCGGCCTGCTCTACGGCTGGCAACTGGTCGGCGTGCTGCCCACCGATCCCCGGGTCTCCTGGCAGGGCCACCTGTTCGGACTGCTCGGCGGCGTGGCCGCGGCGATCATCTTCCGCCGGCCCGCCGCGCCCCGGCCCTAGGGAGCCGGCCCAGCGGGCCGGCCCAGCGAGCCGGCTCAGGGCCGCCGGCCGGTCCTGCGGCCACCCTCGCGCCGCCGGCTGACCGGGCGCAGCGCCGCCACCGCCACGGCGACCAGCGTGAGCGCCGTGCCGAGCAGGGTGAACGGGCCGGGCGGGCCGGACGCCGAGGGGGCGACCAGGTCCAGCAGCACGGCACCGACGACCTGACCGGCGATCGTGGCCAGTCCCAGCAGCAGCACGCCGGTGAACCGCACCACCGCGGCGGCCACCGCGATGAAGCTGATGCCGATCGGGCCGCCGAGATACAGCCAGGGCTCCGGCGGCCATCCGCCGACGGGCAGCCCGCGTACCGCGACGTCGACGGCGAGCGCCGCGAGCAGCGCGACCGTGCCCACCGCGAAGTTCACCGCGGTGGCCGTCAACGTGCTGTCGGAGGCCACCCGCACCTGCCCGTTCACGGCCTGCTGCCAGGCGATCCCCACCCCGCCCAGCACGGGCAGCACGGCCAGCACCAGCCGGCCGGGATTGCCGAGGTGGTCGCTCACCGCCAGCAGCACGGCCAGCACCGTGAGGACGGCCCCGAACAGCCGGACCGGGCTCAGCGGTTGGCGTCCGGTCGGCCCGACCCCGGCCCGGTCGACCGCCAGGCCGCTGGCGGACTGCCCGGCGACCACGGCCACCGTGAACACGGCGACGCCCAGCGCGCCGACAGTGAGGCCCTGGGCCGCCACCAGGAAGGCGCCGCAGAGCCCGCCCAGGCACTGCCAGGGCCGCAACCCTCCGTCCCGCAGGGCGGTGCGCAGCCGCCGCAGGCCACGCCGGCCGGTGGGCAGCAGCGGCACCCCGATCAGCAGGATCAGCAGGCCGGTACCGAACGAGACGACGGCCGCGGCGATGCCGTCGTGCAGCCGTACGCCCAACTCGCCGTTGATCCTGGACTGCGCGGCCACGGCGAGCCCGGAGACCACCGCGAGCGCCAGCCCGGTCATCCGCTGCCGCGCCGGGACCAGCGGCCCGAGCGCCGGCGCGGGTTGAACCTCCGCCCGGCTCACTCCTGCTCGGCCAGCGGGCGACCGTCGAAGTCGACCGCCGAGTACAGGGCCAGCTTCTCCAGCCGGTGATACGAGTCGATCACGCGGATCGTCCCGCTCTTCGAGCGCATCACGATCGACTGCGTGTACGCCCCGCCCGCCCGGTAGCGCACCCCGCGCAGCAGGTCGCCGGAGGTGACCCCGGTGGCCACGAAGAAGCAGTTGTCCCCGGTGACCAGGTCGTCGGTGTAGAGCACCCGGTCCAGGTCGTGCCCCGCGTCCAGGGCCTTGCGCCGTTCGTCCTCGTCCTGCGGCCAGAGCTTCGCCTGCATCACGCCGCCCATGCACTTGAGCGCGCAGGCCGCCGTGATGCCCTCCGGGGTGCCGCCGATCCCCATCAGCACGTCCACGTCCGACTCGCCGCGGGCGGCCGCGATCGCGCCGGCGATGTCGCCGTCGGAGATGAACCGGATCGAGGCGCCGGCCCGGCGGATCTCGTCGACCAGTTCGGCGTGCCGGGACCGGTCCAGGACGCAGACGTTCACCCCGGACGGGTCGGTGCCCTTCACCCGGGCGATCCGGCGCACGTTCTCGGCGACGCCGGCCTCGATGTCCACCACGTCGGCGTAGACCGGCCCGACGGCCAGCTTCCGCATGTAGAAGACGGCGCTCGGGTCGTACATGGCGCCCCGTTCGGCGACCGCCAGCACGGCGAGCGCGTTCGGCATGCCCTTGCTCATCAGCGTGGTGCCGTCGATCGGGTCGACCGCGACATCCACCTCGGGTCCGCTGCCGTCGCCGACCTGCTCGCCGTTGAACAGCATCGGGGCGTTGTCCTTCTCGCCCTCGCCGATCACCACGACGCCGCGCATCGGGATCGAGTTGATCAGCTTTCGCATGGCGTCGACGGCCGCGCCGTCGCCACCCTCCTTGTCGCCCCGGCCAACCCAACGGCCGGCCGCCATGGCGGCCGCCTCGGTCACCCGGACCAGATCCAGGGCGAGGTTGCGGTCCAGGTCCTGCGGGATTCGGGTCCGGGTGTTCGTCATGGCGGTTCCTCCTCGCGTCGTTGCGGGGCGCACCGGCGGTCGTTCTGCTGGCGCCGGCTCGGCCAGGGACGGCCCCGGCGGATGGCTCGGCCAGAGTTGTCCCTGGCAGGGTGCCCCGGTCAGGAGAACCTGGCCGGGTGGTGCCCGCCAGGAATCCTGACACGATGGTCAACTTTATGCCGGGTCGGCCCCCGGGGTGACGCAGATGGCGGTAACCTACTCCGCTCGGCGGTATTCGCCGCGGGGCTGGCAAGATGGTTGGGTGGACGCTGTTCAGCCTGCCGGTCCCGTACAGGTCGACCGGGCAGCAACCGACCCGATCCGCCCCGACCGGACCCCGCCGGCGGAAGCGGACAATGCCGACCGTGCCGAGGTGATCCGTGCGGCCCGGCGGTCGGAGCGCTCGCCGAAGGAGATGGCGCTCTCGCTGCTGGTGCTGCTGATCCCGATCGTGCTGTTCATCTCGTTCTACCGGGTGGTCCTCGGCGGCGACGAGCCGATCGCGGTGGACCCGGCGGAGTCGGTGGCCGCGGCGCGGGCCGCCAAGCTGTTCCCGGTCCTCGAACCCGGCTCGCCGCCGGATGGGTGGACCGTCGTGCGGTCCACCTTCCAGCGCGTCGAGGGCGGCGGCACGCTCCGGATCGGGTACGTCGTGGACGGCTCCGGCGTGCAACTGGTGGAGAGCAGCGTGCCGGCGGAGAAGCTGCTGCCGGCCGAGTTGGGCAGCTCGGGCCGCTCCGAGGGGGCCGTCGAGATCAAGGGTCGCGAATGGCAGTCGTACCCGGCCAGGCCCGGTGAGCGGGCGCTGGTGCTGCTGGAATCGGACCGGACAGTGATTGTGGTCGGTGTCGTCGGGGAACAGATACTCCGAGACCTGGTGGTGGTGCTGCACGGGCCGGGTCGCTGACCCGAGCGACGTGCCGGTGGGGCCCGTCGCCCCGCCTCCGGCGGCCCGGCCGCCGGACGACCACTGGAGGCCACGTGAACATCCGACGGTGGAGCGTCGTCGGGCTGACCGCCGCGATGCTCGTTCCCGGCCTTACCGCCTGCAAACAACCCGGCGCCGAGTCCGACGCGGAATCCTCGGCCACGCCGTCCGTGGGCATCGCACCGAGCGCGACAACGTCGGCCGCGCCGGGCGACGCGAAGCAGACGCTGCTCGACGCGACCCGGGAGATCGGCAACGGCAACTTCCGGTTCAGCCTCGACTCCGGCGGGACGACCGCGACCGGCACGGTGCACAAGCCGAGCCACAGCGCGCAACTGCACAGCGGGCTGGGCGACGCGACCTCGGACCTCGCGATGGACCTCGACCTGATCTACATCGAGCCGGACACCTGGGTGAGGGTCACCTTCGACGGCGCGGCGGCCGACGCGGTGCCCGCGCTGAAGCAGTACTCCGGCAGGTACCTGCACATCGACCCGGCCCGGGCGAAGGACAGCCAGGACCTGATCTTCAACTTCGACCAACTGGACCCGGCCGGCAGCGAGGGGCTGGCGCGGGCGGTGGTGAGCGTCGGGCAGACCGCCACCGGCCAGTACGCCGGCATCATCGACCTGACCAGGACGAGCGGGTCCCGGCTGGCCGATCAGGCCCTGGTCGCGGCGCTCGGCGACCGGGCCACCTCGGTGCCGTTCACCGCGATGGTGGACGAGCAGGGCCGGCTGACCAACCTGGCCATCCAGGTCCCGACCACGGCCCAGACCAAGGCGCGGGAGCTGAAGATCAGCTACTCGGACTACGGTGCCGCGACGCCGGCCCAGAAGCCCGCGGCGAGCGAGACCCAGGAGGCGCCGCCGGAGCTGTACCAGTTGTTCAACCGCTGACGGCGGTACACGGACGGCGGACGGCGGACCGGGCCGCGGACCCGGTCCGCCGTCCGCGTCGATGCCGGTCGGTCCGTCCCGCGCGCGTGCGGCGCCGGTCCGAGCTGCGCGCCGTCGTGCGTTGGCGCCTGTGACGCGGGTCAGTCCGACGGCGCCTGGCGGGCCGCCTCGATCCGCTCCCGGGCGCCGTCCAGCCAGCGCTGGCAGATCCCGGCCAGCCGCTCCCCGCGCTCCCAGAGCGCGAGGGAATCCTCCAGCGACGTGCCGCCGGCCTCCAGCCGCTCGACCACCGACGCCAACTCGGCGCGGGCCTGCTCGTAGCTCAGCCGCTCGTCCGGCTCGGTCCCGTTCGTCTTCTGCTCAGCCATGGCCGTCCCATCTCAGCACATCGCCGGTCCGGCAGCGGCTCAGGGCGCGTCCACGGTGGCGGCCAACTCGCCCTCGGCGAGGCGTACCCGGATCTGGTCACCCTTGCCGACCTCGGCCGCAGCGCGGACCACCTGCCCGTCGGCGCGCTGGACGATCGCGTACCCCCGGTCCAGCGTCGCGGCGGGGGAGAGCGCCCGCAGCCGGGCGAGGGTGTGCCGCAACTCGCCCTCGGCGCCGGCGAGCCGGTGGTCCAGGCAGCGCCGGCCGCGGTCGCGCAGCGCCGCGGCGTCGCCGGCCCGCTGATCCAGCATGACCTGCGGCCGGGCCAGCACCGGCCGGGAGCGCAGCCCGTCGAGCCGGTGCGACTCGCGGTCGATGAAGCCCGTGACGGCGCGGTCGAGGCGCTGCCGGGCCTGCCGGATCAGCCGCAGTTCCTCGCCCAGATCCGGCACGATCCGCTTGGCCGCGTCGGTGGGGGTGGAGGCGCGGACGTCGGCGACGTAGTCCACCAGCGGCGTGTCGGTCTCGTGCCCGATCGCGCTCACCACCGGCGTGCGGCAGGCGAACACGGCGCGGCACAGCGCCTCGTCGGAGAACGGCAACAGGTCCTCGACCCCGCCGCCGCCCCGGGCCAGGATGATCACGTCGACGCTCTCGTCGGCGTCCAGCACCGCGAGCGCGTCGAGGATCTGCGGCACGGCCGAGGGCCCCTGCACCGCGACGTTCATGGTCCGGAACTCCACGGACGGCCAGCGCCGCCGGGCGTTGCTCAGCACGTCGCGCTCGGCGGCCGAGGCGCGGCCGGTGATCAGCCCGACCCGGCCGGGCAGGAACGGCGGGCGCCGCTTGCGGGACCGGTCGAACAGGCCCTCGGCGGCGAGCAGCTTCTTGAGCTTCTCCAGCCGGGCCAGCAGCTCGCCGAGCCCGACCTGCCGGACCTGGTCGGCCCGCAGGCTGAGGGTGCCGCGGGCGGCGTAGAACTCCGGCCGGGCGTGCAGGACGATCCGCGCCCCCTCGCGCAGCTCGGGAGCGCCGGAGTCGAGGACGTCCCGGTTCGTGGTGACGGTGAGGCTGAGGTCCGCCGACGGGTCGCGCAGGGTGAGGAAGACCGTGGCCGCACCGGGGCGCCGGCTGATCTGCGCCACCTGGCCGTCCACCCAGACCCAGCCCAGCTTGGCGATCCACGCGCTCAGCTTCTGGCTGACCACCCGGACCGGCCACGGCTGGTCGGAACTGCTGGGCGGAATGTCGGGGGCGGCCACCCGGCCAGCCTACGGGCCGCCTCGCCAGATCCGGTCGGGGCGGGCCGGGAACGTAGGATGGGGTACGTGACCGACGCTCAGGTGACATCCCGGACCGGCAAGCGTGTGCTCCTGGCGAAGCCCCGCGGCTACTGCGCGGGGGTCGACCGGGCGGTGCAGACCGTCGAGGAGGCGCTCAAGCTCTACGGCGCACCCATCTACGTACGGAAACAGATCGTGCACAACAAGCACGTCGTCTCGACTCTGGAGCGGCAGGGCGCGATCTTCGTGGAGGAGAACGAGGAGGTCCCCGAGGGGGCCATCGTGATCTTCTCGGCGCACGGCGTCGCCCCGGAGGTGTACGAGCAGGCCCGCACCCGCTCCCTGCGGGCGATCGACGCCACCTGCCCGCTGGTCACGAAGGTGCACCAGGAGGCCCGCCGGTTCGCCGCGGAGGACTACGACATCCTGCTCATCGGCCACGAGGGCCACGAGGAGGTCATCGGCACCGCCGGCGAGGCCCCCGCGCACATCCAACTGGTGGACGGCCCCGAGCACGCCGACAGCATCACCGTGCGGGATCCGGAGAAGGTCGTCTGGCTCTCCCAGACCACCCTGTCGGTGGACGAGACGCTGGAGACCGTGGCCCGGCTCAAGCGCCGGCTGCCGCTGCTGCAGTCCCCGCCCAGCGACGACATCTGCTACGCCACCTCCAACCGGCAGCACGTGGTGAAGCAGATCGCCCCGGACTGCGACGTGGTGCTGGTGGTCGGCTCGCGCAACTCCTCCAACTCGGTCCGCCTCGTCGAGGTGGCGTTGGACGCCGGCGCCCGGGCCGGGCACCTGATCGACTACGCGTCCGAGATCCGGGACGAATGGCTCGCCGGTGCGGGCACGGTCGGCCTGACCTCGGGGGCGAGCGTCCCGGACGACCTGGTCATGCAGGTGCTCGACCACCTGGCCGAGCGCGGCTTCACCGACGTGGCCGAGGTGACCACCGCCGACGAACACCTGACGTTCGCGCTGCCGCGCGAGTTGAAGCGGGACATGAAGGCCGCCGAGGCGCGCCGGGCGCAGGAGGCGGCGGCGCTGGCGGCCAGCATCGACGAGCGCTGAGGGCCGGGAACGCGCGGCCGGGGTCGTACCGTCAAAGGTGGCATGAGCAGAACCACGTGGCTGGCCGCAGCCCTCGTCGTCGCCGGTCTCACCCTCGGAGGCTGCGGCGACGGGACCCCCGCGCCCGCACCGACCCGGTCCGGAGGTTCCCCGGTGACCAGCGTTCCGTCCGCCACCCCCAGCGGCTCCAGCGGTCCCAGCGAGCCGCCCGTCTCCTCGCCCCGGCCGAAGTCCCCGCCGCAGACCGTGCGGCCGCCCAAGCCGCCCACCAACCCCACCCCGGGCGCCCGCGTCACGATCACCGGCACCATCGCCCCCGGGGTCGAGGGCAACTGCCTCCTGCTGAACGGCTACCTGCTGGTGGGCGGTCCCCGGGACGTCCTGAAGCCCGGGGCGAGCGTCAGCGTCGACGGGCAGGTGCAGCCGGACATGGTGACCACCTGCCAGCAGGGCACCCCGCTGGTGGTGGAGAGCGCCCGCGCCTCCTGACCCGCGCCTCCTGACCCGCGCTTTCGGGTCCGGCAGCGCAACGGCAACGAAGATCGGACGGAGCCCGCCACCTGGTCCGGTGGCGGGCTCCGCGCAGCTGCGGCAGGCGCGTCCTAGCCGACGCTGCCGATGGTGACGGCGCCGCGGCCGACGACCGCGCCCTCATCGGTGACCACCCGCACCTCGCCGAACAACTGCCGGCCCGACTCGGGCGCCGCGTCGGCGGTGACCGTGCCGCTGATCGTGGCGCTGTCGCCGTACCCGAGGGTCACGGTCGAGGGCGACACCGAGACGCTGCCCAGCGAGGGCGAGTAGAACACGTCCCGGTAGTCGTACTCGGTGGTGCCGGCCGGCACCGAGTAGCCGTCGATCTCGATCTCGTACGTTCCCGGCGCCGGGTTGGCGATCGAGACCGACTCGTCGGAGTCGCCGTCCGCGGACCGGCCCACCTCGACCCCGTCCCTGCGGACGTAGAGATCGAGGTCGGCACTCGGGTCGCTCGGGTTCTTGATCCCGATGTCCAGCCGGGTGGCCCCGGCCGGCACCGTGACCTGGAACGTCTGCGTCTCGCCGTCGGCGATGCTCGGCCGGCCGGCGGCCGAACTGCCGAGCGGGCCGCCCTCGCCGTGCACGGTGACCGGCCCGAAGGCGTTGGTCACCGTCCAGGTCACCGGGGTGGGTTCACCCGCGGTGACGCTGGGCAGGTCGAGCACGGCCGGGTCGACCGTGACGCCCTGCACGCGGGCGGTGAGCTGGAACGGGTTGTTCAGCGCCGGCGAGGTCCGCCGCGCCTCGACCTCGATCTCCCAGATCCCCGGCAGCGGGTTCTGGTAGTCGCGTTCCTGCGGATTGCAGACGTTCGCATCCGAGTAGTTGGTGAAGCAGGCCGTGGACGCGGTGCTCTCCACCGGCACGCCGTACGGGTTGATCGCGATGAACCGGGTCTGCGAACCGGTCGCGATGCCGGAGAGGTTCACCTGGAGCGCGGCGGCGCCCTCGGGCACGGTGACGAAGTAGGATCGGGTCAGGTTCCGGTCGACCGAGCCGGCGGCGGAGTAGGCGAAGTCCGGCCGCTTGACCTGGTTGCCGATCACCACGCTCGCCATGACCTCGAAGTCCACCGCGGGGGTGGCCGGGTCGTCGACCCGCAGGATCGCCCCGTGCGCCCCCGCGTCGCCCTTCGCGGTCACCTGGATCTTGACGGTCTTGTTGAGCGGCAGTGCCACGTGCTTGGGCGCCTTGAAGGTCCCGTCGTTGCCCACCCAGCTCAGGTCGTGCTTGACCGTCCTGGTCGGCCCCGAGGTACGGGTGATCTTCACGGTATAGGTCTTGGCGACCCCGGGCCGCTGCCCGCCCGCGCCGGCCGAGCACCGGTTGTAGATGCCCGTGCCCTTGCCGGGCGTGGCCAGGTAGTCCGACAGCGGGGTGCAGACCGGAGCCTGGGAGGTGTAGGTCCGGGTCTCGATCCCGGTACGCAGCAGCGCCCAGGCGCCCGGGACGTTGAACTGGCCGTAGCCCTGGCCGTACGCCGGGGCGCCGTCGATCCACCTGGCCGAGCTGTAGATGGCCCGCCGCAGCGCGGCCGGGGTGACACCCCGGTCGGTGGCCTTGGCGGCCGACAGCAGCAGCGCCGCGGCGCCGGTCGCCTCCGGCGCGGCCATCGAGGTGCCGTTCAGCATCGAGTAGCCGGGCGGCAACGAGTAGCCGGCGTCCGGTACGGGCGCCCCCGCCTGCCAGAGCGGGGTGGTGGAGATCGCCGAGCCGGGCGCGGTGATGTTCGGCTTGAAACCGCCGTCCTCACGCGGTCCGCGGGACGAGAAGTTGAACAACTGGTACGGCGTGCGGGTGACCGAGCCGTAGTTGGCCAGCCAGGTCGCCCGGCTGATGCCGGCGGCGACGCTCACCACGTTGGTGGCCACGGACGGGTCGCCCACGGTGTTCACACCCGGCCCGGAGTTGCCGGCCGAGATGAACATCTGCACCCCGTAGTCGTCGATCAGGCGGTCGTAGAGCTGCGCCCGCGCGTTGTTGGCGTCGTTGAGCGCCGGCAGGCCGCCGATCGACATGTTGACCACGTCGACGTGCCGGTTGACCACCAGCTCGACCATGCCGTCGGTAAGCGCCGCGTAGGTGCAGCCGCCGCTCCAGCTACAGGCCCGGGCCGAGACCAGCTTGGCGCCCGGCGCCGCACCGTTGAACTCGGCGTTGCCGAACATGTTGTACGCCGCCGTGATGCCGGCCACGTGCGATCCGTGCTGCGCCTCGACGATGCCGATGTTGACGAAGTCGGTCGTCTGCCCCACGTACGGGCCGCCGTAGGGGCTGAGGTCGACGTCCTGCCGGTACTCCACGGTGAACGGCATCTGCTCGCGGAGCGGGGTGGCCGGGTCGTCGGTGCCGAAGTGGCCCACGTCGTACCGCTCCCGGTACGGCCGCATGACGGCGTCGTCGGTGAAGTCGTTGTTCTGGTTGGTGTCCACCCGGATGTCGTGGCTGACCGGGTCGTAGAGGATCCCGAAGGTGTCGGTGGTGTCGCCGTCCCGGTTCACGTCGCCGCCGGGGTCGCCGCCGGCCGTGATCGACTCGGAGAACCGGTTGACCCGCCACGTGCCGGCCGGCGCGGTCCAGGTGGCCCCGGCGTAGCTGAACGTCGGGCCGGTGACCTCGGTGAGCATGGCCCGCCAGGTGCCGTCGCCGTCGTAGATCGGGTCGGTGGCGGTGAACCAGTCGACGATCTTCCGCTCTCCGGTGGAGGTGGTCTGGAGGGCGGGGTTGTCCAGGTCGACGCCGGAGTCCATGATGCCGATGGTCACGCCCCGGCCGTCCCACTCCGGGTGCGCCCGCTTGAAGGAGACGGCACCCGTCTCGTTCGTCGGCAGGTACGGGTTGGCCGCCGGGGTGTCCGGTCCCGGTGCGTCGACGGCGACGGTGCCGGCGCTGCCGTCGGCCGCGGTCACCGGCTCCGGCTTCGGCAGCGGAATGGTCTCGTCGAGGTCGACCGCCGTCACACCGGGCAGCTTCGCGGCCTTGAGCACGGCGGCCGTCGGCACCTGCGCGCGGACGTAGCCGACGGCGTCGACCTCCTTGCCGACGGTGCCGCCGAGCTTCGCGAGCCCGCTCGCGACCTCCCTGGCCCGCCCCTTGTCGGTGGCGATGATCAGCATGACGGTCTTCTGGCGCTTGGCCTTCGCCGTGGCCAGCAGGTCCATGTCGTGCGCGCCGAGGGTACGCGCGGGGGAGTCCTTCAGGGTGTCCGGATCGTTCGCCGGGTCGGCGCTGGCGCTCGCGCCGCCGGCAAGCGCCGCCGCGCCGACCGCCAGGACGGAGGTGAGGAGTCCGGCGCAGGCGCGCCGGGTCCAGTTCGGGGGTTGGTCACCGTCTCTTCCTCCAGAAGAGGCCCCATCGACGTGGGGCGGGTGTGACGCATCCTTCATTCATCGGCGGCCATGTGTCACTACCGTGGGCGGCGTTGTGATGGCGCCGTGACATAGTGCGATCGACATTAGTAATTGTCGCGAAGCAACCGGTGCTCCTCGGCGTCAGCCATCGACCGGTCCACCAACTCCGGCGCCTGCGGCGCCCGGGGAGCCAGCTCCACCTGCGGCGGAGCCACCAACTCCGTGCCGGAGACGCCGAGATCGGCGAGCTTGCGCGCGCTGACCAGGACCCGCGCCTCCAGCGAGCCCACCGCCCGGTTGTACGCGGTCACCGCCGTACCGAGGGCGTTGCCCAGCCGGCTCACGTGGTCGCCCAGAGTGGACAGCCGGCCGTACAGCTCGCGGGCCAGCTCGTGCACGGCCACCGCGTTGCGGGCCAGCGCCTCCTGCCGCCAGGCGTAGGCCACCGTCCGCAGCAGCGCCACCAGCGTGGCCGGGGTGGCCAGCACGATGTTGCGGGCGAAGGCGTGCTCCAGCAGCGTCGGGTCCCGTTGCAGCGCCACGTCCAGGAACGGGTCCGCCGGCACGAACAGCACCACGAACTCGGGCGCGGACGGGAAGGCCGCCCAGTACGACTTGGCCGACAGGGCGTCCACGTGCGAGCGCAGCGCCCGGGCGTGCGCGTCGAGCTGGCCGTTGCGGGTCCGCTCGTCCCGGGCCTCCATGGCGGACAGGTACGCGTCGAACGGCGCCTTCGCGTCCACCACCACCGACCGGCCTCCGTGCAGCCGGACCACCAGGTCGGGGCGTACCACGCCCTGACCGTCGGCGCTCGCGGTGACCTGCTCGGCGAAGTCGCAGTGCTCCAGCATGCCGGCCGCCTCCACGATCCGCCGGAGCTGGTGCTCACCCCACCGGCCGCGCACCTGCGGGGCACGCAGCGCCGCGACGAGCTGCTTGGTCTCGGTGCGCAGCTCACCGGAGACCGTGCTCATCGCGCGGACCTGCTCGCGCAGTTCGGCGTACGCGTCGACCCGCTCGCGTTCCAGCTCGGCCACCCGCAGCTCGTACCGGCGCAGCGTCTCGTGCAGCGGTGCCACCGCCCGCGCGACCGCCTCCTGCGACTGGGCCGTGGCCTCGTAGGACAGTGCCCGCATCGACTGCTCCAGCCGGCCCTCACCGTCCCGGGTGGCCTGCAGAGTGGCCTCCAGCCGGGCAATCTGCGCAGCGGACCGGGCACGCCCGGCGAACCATCCGAGCGCCGCGCCGACTGCAAGGCAGATCAGCACCACGGCCACCGTCGAGGCATCCATCCAGGCAAGCTTGCCAGTTTCCTGCGACGGGACAGCGCTGGGTACCGTTCAGGGATGGATGGTGTCCTGCTGGTCGTGTTGCTGTTGATGCTCGGAGGTGCGTTCGTGTTCTGGCGTCGAGGGGCAGGTCGCGAGAAGCCGCGGCGCTGGCGGACGCCCGCGCCGAGGCGCAGCGCTGGTACGAGCGCCTTGGTGGGCAGTTGATGAACCTGCACGGTGACGAGCCGGCGGTACGGCAGGCGCTCGTCGACGCGGGGGAGCGGTACAACGCGGCCGGCAGCCAGCTGGAACAGGCCCGGACGGCCAAGCAGTTCGAACTCGCCCGGGAAACCGCGCTGGAGGGTCTGACCTACATCCGCGCCGCCCGGACCGCCATGGGCATCGATCCGGGTCCCGAGCTGCCGGCGTTGGCCGCCGCCCGCGGGGTCGGGCAGCTGACCAAGGAACGCGAGGTCGACGTGCAGGGGCAGACGTTCCGGGCCGGCCCGCAGCCGGGACAGGACACCCCGTACTACTACCCGGGCGGCCGCTACCAGGGCCGGCCGGTGCCCGCCGGGTGGTACTCGACCCCCTGGTGGAAGACCGCCCTCGGCGCCGGGGCGGGTGTGGTCGGCGGGATGCTGATCGCCGACGCGCTCTTCTCGCCCGCCTGGGGCGACCCGGGGCACAGCTACGAGGCCGGCTACCAGGAGGGTTTCCAAGACGGCTTCGGAGACGGTGACGGTGGCGGGGACGGCGGGGGCGACGGCGGCCAGGACTTCGCCGACTCCGGCGACTGGGGCGGCGGTGGCGACTTCGGCGGTGGCGACTTCGGCGGCGGCGACTTCGGAGGCGACTTCTAGAGTGGTCCGGGCTTCCGGCCGGCGGATGGTAGGGCTGGCCGGATGGTCCGGTCCGGGTCCGCGGGGCAGCATGTGAGGCGTGAGCGTGCAGACATCTCCGGCGGATCCGGCGGATGCGGCGTACCCGGTCCGGTTCGGCGCGGCCCGCGCCTGGCTGTTCGGGCTGGGGCTGGCCGCCGTGGCGGTGGGGCTGGTGACGGCGGTCGCGCAGGCGCTCGGCCGGTTCCACTGGTGGGCCGGCTTCGTGCTGACCCCGGGTGCCCTGATCGCCGCCTGCGGCGTACCGCTGCTGGTCCGCGGCGGTAGCCGGGCGCTCGTCGGCTACGTCGTGGCCTGCCTGGGGGTGCTGGTCTCCGCCGTCGGGGCCCTGCTGATGCTGGCGGCGATGGGCTTCGGCTGGCCGCTGATGATCAGCCTGCCGGCGCTGTCGATCGCCGGCACCTACCTCTGGCGGCCGGAGCATCCGCTGCTGCGGGTGCTGCACCGGACGGTCGCCCTGCTGGGCCTGGTCGTCGTCGGGCTCGGCGTCGCGTTCCTGCTGGGGCACACCGGCCGGGTGCGACTGCCGGCCGGCTGGTGGGGCGCCTTCCTCATGGCGGCCGGCCTGGTGATCGCCGCGAACGGGGTGGAGGCGGCCCGGCACCGGATGCCGTACCGGCTGCCGGCGGTCACCCTGGCGATCGGTCCGGCGGTGCTGGCGTTCCTGCTCGGCCTGCGCTTCCTGCGCGGGTTCTGACCCCCCGGTGCCGCCGCTCCCGGTTCTGACACCCCGGTTCTGACGCCCAGCGTGCTGACACCCCGGTTCTGGCACCCCGGTGCTGACACCCCCGGTGCCGCCGCTCCCGGGTGCTGACGCCCAGGGTGCTGGCATCCCCGGCGCGTCCCTCACACCAGGCTGTCGCGCCACTGCTGGTGCAGCGCGGCGTACCGGCCGCCGGTGTCGACCAGCTCGCCCGGCGGCCCGTCCTCGACGATCCGACCCTGTTCGAGCACCAGCACCCGGTCGGCGATCTCCACGGTCGACAGCCGGTGCGCGATCACCAGCGCGGTGCGTTCGTGCAGGATGGTCCGCAGCGCCCGCTGCACCAGCCGTTCGCTCGGCACGTCCAGCGCCGAGGTGGCCTCGTCGAGGATCAGCACCGCCGGGTCGGCGAGGAACGCCCGGGCGAACGCCACGAGCTGCCGCTGCCCGGCGGAGAGCCGGCCGCCCCGGCGGTGCACGTCGGTGTCGTAGCCGTCCGGAAGGGCGGCGATGAAGCCGTCGGCGCCGATCGCTTGGGCCGCCGCCACCACCTGCTCGTCGGTGGCCTCGGGACGGCCGAAGCGGATGTTGTCCGCCACGGTGCCGGCGAACAGGTGGGTCTCCTGGGTGACCATCACCACCGCCCGCCGCAGGTCGCCCTCGGCGACGTCGCGCAGGTTCACCCCGTCCAGCAGGACGCTGCCGCCGGTCGGGTCGTAGAACCGGGAGACCAGCTTGGCGATGGTGGACTTGCCGGCGCCGGTCGCCCCGACCAGCGCCACGGTCTGCCCGGCCGGCACCGCGAGGTCGAGTTCGGGCAGGATCAGCGTGTCCGGCCGGTAGCCGAAGCTCACGCCCCGGAACTCGATCCGGCCGCGTCCGGCTCCCGTGGGCAGCGCGACGGGCGGGTCCGGCTCGGCCACCGCCGGACGTTCGTCCAGTACGCCGGAGAGCTTCTCCAGCGCGGCGGTGGCCGACTGGAGGGAGTTGTAGAACTGGCTCAGCTCCTGCATCGGCTCGAAGAAGCGGCGCAGGTAGAGCAGGAACGCCGCCAGCACGCCGACGCCCATCCGGCCGTGCAGCACCCGCCAACCGCCGTAGGTGAGCACCACCGCGATGGTGACGTTGCCGATCACCTTGATGCCCGGCGAGTACTTGGCGAGCAGCCGGAAGGCGCGCAGGTTCACCTTCCGGTAGTCCTCGTTCACCGCGTCGAAGATCTGCTGGTTGCGCGGCTCCCGACGGAACGCCTGCACCGCGCGGATGCCGCCGAGCGACTCGACGAAGTGCACGATCACCAGCGCGATGGCCTCGCGGGTGCGCCGGTAGGCCACCGCGCTGGCCCGGGCGAACCAGACCGACAGCGCGAGCAGGAACGGGAAGGCCAGCAGCGTCGCGGCGGCCAGCGGGGTGTCCAGCCAGAGCAGGATGCCGGCCACCGAGACGATCGACAGGGCGGCCAGCACGAGGTCGTCGATGCCGCCGTCGGCGAGTTCGGCGATCGAGTCCATGTCGCTGGTCAACCGGGCCACCACCCGGCCGGAGGTGTACCGCTCGTGGAAGCCGACGGACAGCCGCAGGAAGTGGTCGTACACCCGGCGGCGCAGGTCGAACAGCACGGCCTGGCCGATCCGGGCGGACAGGGTGAGGAAGCCGCGCTTGCCCGCGTAGTCGGCGAAGGCGGCCAGCACGAAGACCACGCCGATCGCGGTCAGCGGCGCCCAGTTCCCGGCCTTGAGCGGCCCGATCGCCCGGTCGATGCCGAGCATCACCAGGTACGGTCCGGCCATCGCCGCGGCGTTCTGCACGAGCAGCAGCAGCACCGTCACGAGCAGCAGCCGCCGGTGCGGGCGGAGCAGCGAACGCAGCAGCGCCCGGCTGCGGGCGCGCAGCAGCGCCACCGCGAGCGCGCTGGTGTCCTCGGCGGCGGTCCGGTCGGCGTCGACATCGACGGCCCGGCCCCGCCAACTGGCGATGTCCGGGCGCGTCCCGTCGGTCGGCGGTCCGGTCGGCGAGGCGGTCCGGTCGGTCGAGGTGCCGAGCGTCATGAGCGGGCCAGCCCCCACTCGTCGGCGGTCGCCGGTCCCGTCGCCGCCGGCTCGCCGCCGGTGTCCGCGCTGGCGTCACCGGCGGCGTCCGCAGCGGCGTCCGCGGTGACGGCTTCCCCGATCGCGGCTTCCCCGATCGCGGCGTCCGCGGCGGCATCGCCGGCGGCCAGCACGGCCCGGTACGCCGGCACCGTGGCCAGCAGTTCGGAGTGGCTGCCCACGGCGGTGATCCGGCCCCCCTCCAGCAGCGCCACCCGGTCGGCCAGCGACACGGTCGACGGCCGGTGCACCACCACCAGCGCGGTGGTGCCGCGCAGCACCCGGGCGAGCGCCCGCTCCACCAGCGCCTCGGTGTGCACGTCCAGCGCGGACAGCGGGTCGTCCAGCACCAGCACCCGGGGCCGGCTGAGCACCGCGCGGGCCAGCGCGAGCCGCTGCCGCTGTCCACCGGACAGCGACAGCCCCTGCTCGCCGATCCGGGTCGACAGCCCCCACGGCAGCTCGTACACGAAGTCGGCCTGCGCCACCGCGAGCGCGGCGCGGACCTCCTCCTCGTCGGCGTCCGGGCGGCCGAGGGTGAGGTTCTCCCAGACCGACATCGAGAAGAGCGTGGGCTCCTCGAAGGCGGCCGCCACCACGTGCCGCAGCGAGTCGAGCTTGACGTCCCGCACGTCCCGGCCGTCCAGCAGGATCCGGCCGCCGGTGACGTCGTGCAGCCGGGGCAGCAGGGACAGCAGGGTGGTCTTGCCGCTGCCGGTGGCGCCCACGATGGCCACCGTCTCACCGGGTTCGACGATCAGGTCGATGCCGCGCAGCACCGGCGCCGGCGTGCCGGGGTAGCCGAAGTGAACGTCCTCGAAGCGTACGGCGCCGGACGTGCCGGCCGGGTCGACCGCGACCGCGTCGGGCCGGTCCATGATCTCCGGCTCGGTGTCCAGCACCTCCTGGATCCGGTCCGCGGCCGTCATCGCCTCCTGCCCGTTCGCGATGATCCAGCCGAGCGACTCGACCGGCCAGACCAGCATCAGCTGGAGCGAGACGAACGCGACGAGTTCGCCGATGGTGAGCGCGCCACGGGCCGCGGCGATGGTCCCGGCGACCAGCACCGCCGCCATGGTCAGGTTGGGCACCAGGTCGAACTCGGCCGAGGTACGGGCGAGCAGCCGGCTCTTGCGCACCGCCGTGTCCCGCAGCTCGCGGGCGCTGTCGGTGAACTGGAGGCTCATCCGCGGCCGCCGGCCGTACGCCTTGATCGTGCGCAGTCCCTGCGCGGACTCCTCGACCAGCGTGGCGACGTCGCCGAGCTGGTCCTGCATGCGCCGCGAGGCGGCCAGGTAGTACCGGGTGAACCTGCGGCTGACCAGGAACAACGGCACGGCGCTGGCGCCCACGAGCAGGCCGAGCGGCCAGTTCAGCCCGATCAGCAGCGCCACCACGGTCAGGTACGTGATCAGGTTGACGACGAGGAAGATCAGCCCGAACGAGAGGAACCGGCGGATCACCGACAGGTCGCTGGTGGCCCGGGACAGCAACTGGCCGGACTGCCAGCGGTCGTGGAAGCCCACCGGCAGCCGCTGGAGGTGGGCGTAGAGGTCGGTGCGGATCGCCGCCTCGATGCCGGTGGCCGAGGAGGCCTGCACCCAGCGGCGGACGAAGATCAGCAGGGCCTCCAGGAGGCCCAGCGCCAGGGCCAGGCCGCCCAGCCAGAGCAGCCCGGCCCGGTCGTGGTGGGCGATGGGGCCGTCCACGACCTGCCGTACCACCAGCGGTACGGAGATGCTGGCCCCGGTGGACGCGAGCGCGGCGAGGATCAGCCAGACGAGTTGACCGGCGTACGGCCGAACGTACCGGCGCAGCCGCCACAGGTTGTGCAAGGAGTGCCGCCCCCCGGCCACCCGCCCCGCGTTGTCATCACGAGTAGCAGGCACATACCCGACCGTACCGGCCGGATGCGACGCTCCGGGAGTCAGGTTGTCGTCAACCGCCGTTCGTGACCGAGAAGCCACTTCTTCACGTCCAGCCCCCACCGGTAGCCGCCCAGGCTGCCGTCCGTGCGCAGCACCCGGTGACAGGGGACCAGGAGGGCTACCGCGTTGTACGCGCAGGCCGCCGCGGCCGCCCGGACCGCCCGGGGTCGGCCGGTCAGCTCCGCGAAGCCGGTGTAGGTGACCGGCTGGCCGGGCTTGACCTCGCGCAGCGTCCGCCACGCCCGGTCGCGGAACTCGCCGCCGGTGTGCTGGCGGACCGGCACCGCGTCCAGCGCGTCGAGCCGGCCGTCCAGGTAATCGGCGACGGCCCGGGTGGCGGCGCCCGCGTCCGGCAGGGCCCGGACCGGGGCGCGCAGGCTGGGATGGACGAGGGCGAGCAGCGGGTCGGTGTCGGTGGTGAAGCCCGCGGCCCGCACCGCGCCGTCGGGATCGACAAGCACGGTGAACGCTCCGACCGGGGTGTCGACGGTGCTGCTGGTCAGGATGGTCATGCCGATTCCTCCATGGATGCGGGCGCCTCGCCCGCGAGTGGATGCGATTCGGCCCGCCAGAGCCGCAGCAGAGCGTACGAGCGCCAGGGGCGCCAGTGCTGCGCGTACCGGTGCAACCCGGTCGGGTCGCGCGGCAGGCCGAGGGTCTCGGCGCCGCGGCGGGCGCCCAGGTCGGTGTGCAGGAACGTGTCCGGGTCGCCGAACGCGCGGATCGCCACGTAGCCGGCGGTCCAGGGGCCGATGCCGGGCAGCGCGGTCAGCCGGGCGACGGTCTCGGCCCGGTCGGCGCCGGGGGCGAGATCCAGGTCGCCGGCCGCGCAGGCCCGGGCCACCGCCCGGATCGTCTCCCGGCGGGCGCCGGGCATCCGGAACGCCGCGTCGGGCAGTTCCGCCACCGCCTCCGGGCTCGGGAACGGGACGAGATCGCCGCCGGGTCCGCCGGCGTCGCGGTCGCGGGTGTCGGCGTCCGCCCGAGCGCTGCCGGGTCCGCCGGCGTCCGCCCCAGCGCCGCCGGGTCCGCTCCGGTCGGTCGCGGCCCGGACCAGGTGGGCGAGCACGGTCCGGGCGCCGGCCACCGAGACCTGCTGCCCGACGATCGCCCGGACCGCCATCTCGAACCCGTCGACCGCCCGGGGCACCCGAACCCCCGGCTCGGCCGCCACGGCGGCGGCCAGCGCCGGGTCGGTGGCCAGTGCCGCGTCCACCGCGAGCGGGTCGGCGTCCAGGTCCAGCAGCCACCGGCAGCGGGCCACCGCCGGGGCGAGATCGCGTACGTCGTTCAGGTGCAGCGTGGCGGCGACGTACCCGGGCAGTGGGCGGAGCGGGCCGGCGGCGCCGGACCCGCGGTCCCGGCCGGTGCCGGCCAGGGTGAGCGCGATCCGGGCCGGGCCGTGCGGCAGCCGCACGGCCCGCCGGTACGTCCCGGCGGTCACCTCCTCGACGCCGGCCACCGCGCGCCGGGTGAGGAAGTCCAGCAGCGCCGGTGCGTGCAGCGGCGGCCGGTACGGCAGCCGGAGCGTGATGGTGCCCGCGCCGATCCCGGCCGCGTGTCGCCGGGAGCGCAGTTGGGACGGCGTGGTGCCGTACACCTCGCGGAGGGTGTCGTTGAACTGCCGGACGCTGCCGAAGCCGGCGGCGAACGCGATCTCGGCGAGCCCGAGCCGGGTCGTCTCCACCAGGATCCGGGCGGTCTGCGCCCGCTGCGCCCGGGCCAGCGCCAGCGGGCCGGCGCCGAGTTCGGCCCTCAACAACCGGTGCAGGTGCCGTTCGGTGTAGCCGAGCCGGGCCGCCAGGCCGGGCACCCCCTCCCGGTCGACCACGCCGTCCGCGATCAGCCGGACGGCGCGCCCGGTCACGTCGGCCCGGACGTCCCATTCCGGGGAGCCGGGCGAGGCGTCCGGGCGGCACCGCCGGCAGGCCCGGAACCCGGCCCGCTGGGCGGCGGCAGAGGACGGATAGAACCGGACATTCTGCCGCTTCGGGGTGGTGGCCGGGCAGGACGGCCGGCAGTAGATGCGGGTGGTGGTGACGGCGGTGTAGAAGCAGCCGTCGAACCGCGGGTCGCGGCTGTCGACCGCCCGGTAGCACCGTTCGAAGTCCAGGTCCACGCGGCAATAGTGCCGCCGGTACGGGCCGGATGCTCGCGGAAATCGGACCTGGCGGTTGTCCGCAACGTCCCCCGTGCCCCGCATCGTGGAAGCGTGTCCAAGCACGTATATCGACGCTTATGCGGCTGGATTTACCGAACGGTAACAACACGGCAACGTTCGTTGACACTTGCCGTGAGCAGGACGGAGTGTTGCGGGGTGGTGGACGTAGCACCTACGGCTGCCAGAACACGAAAAGAAGGTGGGGAGTCATGGGCTTTTCCCGGCGAGCCGCGGTGGCGGTGGTCGGTGTGGCCGCACTCTTCGCGTCGGCCGGCTGCGGCGGCGGAGACGGCGGCGGAAGCAGTTCCAAGGATGTCGAGGTGTTCACCTGGTGGGCCGACGGCGGCGAGAAGGCCGGCCTGGACGGCCTGGTGAGCGTGTTCGGCACGGAGTGCTCCGACTACACGTTCCAGAACGGTGCCATCGCGGGTGGCGCAGGCTCGAACGCCAAGCAGGTGCTGGCGTCCCGGTTGCAGCAGAACGATCCGCCAGACACCTTCCAGGCGCACGCGGGTGCGGAGCTGTCCGACTACATCAACGCCGGACAGGTCGAGGACCTCAGCTCCGAGTACCAGGAGTGGGGCCTCAAGGACGCGTTCCCGCAGGGGCTGATCGACAACCTGACCGTTGACGGCAAGATCTACTCGGTCCCGGCGAACATCCACCGGGCCAACGTGGTGTGGACCAACAAGTCGGTGCTCAGCGACGCCGGCATCACCAAGGACCCGACCACGCTCGACGAGTTCATCGCCGATCTGGACACGCTGAAGTCCAAGGGTGTCGACACGCCGCTGGCGCTGGGCAAGGACTGGACCCAGCTGATGCTGCTGGAGGCGGTGCTCATCACCGACCTGGGTCCGGACAGGTTCACCGGGCTCTGGAACGGCAGCACCGACTGGAAGGGCGCCGACGTCACCAAGGGCGTCGAGGACTTCAAGAAGCTGCTCGGCTACTCCAACAAGGACCGCGACACGTTCGACTGGACCGACGCGGAGAAGCTGGTCATGGACGGCAAGGCCGGCTACCAGTTGATGGGCGACTGGGAGGCCGCCGACCTGGACGCCAAGGGCTTCGCCGACTACGGCTACTTCGCGTTCCCGGGCAACGGGAACACGTTCCAGTGGCTGGCCGACTCGTTCGTGCTGCCCAAGGGCGCCAAGAACGCGGACGGCACCAAGTGCTGGCTGAAGACCGTCGGCAGCGCCGAGGGCCAGAAGGCGTTCAACACCAAGAAGGGCTCGATCCCCGCCCGTACGGACGCCAACCCGGCCGACTACCCGGCGTACCAGCAGACCGCGATCGCGGACTGGAAGTCGGCCACCCAGGTGCCGTCCTGCGCACACGGCGCGGCCTGCTCGCAGGGGCTGCAGGGTGCGGCCGGTTCGGCGCTGGGCAAGTTCTCCAGCGACCAGGACACCGGGGGGCTGCAGACGGCCATGGCCGCCGCGGTCGCCCAGTTCGCCAAGAAGTAGTCGTGCGTGCGGCGGGACGCCCCCGGCGTCCCGCCGCACACCGCTGGCCGGCCGGGTGTCCCCGGCCGGCCCGACTCGCTCCGTACAGGGATACGCATGCGCTCACGTGTCAGACGGTGGGGGCCAGGGCTCCTGCTGATCTCCCCCTCGTTGATCCTGCTGGCGGTCTTCGTCTACGGCCTGATCGGTTGGACGATCAAGGTCTCGATGTCCGACCAGCACAACGCGTTGGGGTCCAAGGGCTTCGTCGGGTTGGACAACTACGTCAACCTGTTCACCAACGACATCAACGGCCGGTTCGTGCACTCGCTGAAGAACCTGCTGATCTTCACCGTGGTCTTCATGGTGGGCACCATGCTGCTCGGCCTGCTCTGGGCGTTCCTGCTCGAACGCGGCGTACGCGGCGAGGGGATCTTCCGCACCGTCTACCTGTTCCCGATGGCCGTCTCGTTCGTGGCCTCCGGCGTGGTGTGGCGGTGGCTGATGAACTCGGCCCAGGGCGACGGCGCCGGCGGCCTCAACTGGATCTTCGGCAGGCTGCACCTGGGCTTCCTGGAGAACCCGTGGTGGACCGATCCGCACTGGGGCATGGCCGCGATGGCCATGCCGGCCATCTGGCAACTGTCCGGGTACGTCATGGCGCTGTTCCTCGCCGGGTTCCGCGGCATCCCCGGTGAGCTGCGCGAGGCGGCCGTGATGGACGGCGCCAGCACGTACCAGATGTACCGGCACGTCATCTTCCCGCAGCTGACCCCGGTCGCCCTCTCCGCGCTGATCATCGTCGGGCACATGTCGATGAAGATGTTCGACCTGATCATGTCCGTCTCCGGCGCCCAGTGGCTCACCGAGGTTCCCGCCGTGTACGTCTGGCAGACGCTGCTCACCAGCGACTACGCCAAGGCCGCCGCGGTTTCGGTGATCCTGCTGCTGCTCGTGGCCGCCGTCATCGTGCCGTACCTGATCTACAACTCGAGGGTGGAGCGACGCTCGTGACGACCACCACCACCCCGGCCCCGCCCGCGGCGACCGTCCCGGTACGGCGTCCCCGCCGGCGCGGCCGGGACATCACCCCGGCCGGCGCCGTGGCCCGCGTGCTGCGCTACGGCCTGCTGCTGCTGTTCCTGCTGATCGTGCTGATGCCCGCGTACGTGCTGATCGTGACGAGCTTCAAGTCCGGCTCCGAGATCGGCGTCACAGGCCAGTGGAACCTGCCGAAGGAATGGACCACGGCGTCCTGGGTCAAGGCGTGGGACTCGCTCGGCCCGTCCTTCGTGCGGACGTTCCAGCTCGCCATCCCGGTGGCGATCATCTCGTCGATCCTCGGCGCGGCGAACGGGTTCGTGCTGTCCCGGTGGCGGTTCCCCGGCGCCGACGTGGTGTTCACGCTGATCCTGTTCGGCATGTTCATCCCGTACCAGGCGGTGATGATCCCGCTGCGGCAGATCGTCACCACCATCGGCGTCCCGCCCGGCATCCCCACGCTGGTCCTCGTGCACTGCATCTACGGCATCCCGATCTGCACGCTGATCTTCCGCAACTACTACGCCACCACCGTGCCGGTCGAGTTGATCGAGGCGTCCCGGGTGGACGGCGCCGACCTGCTCCGGACGTTCCGGTCGGTCATCCTGCCGCTGTCGGCGCCGGGCTTCGTGGTCACGATCATCTGGCAGTTCACCTCGGCCTGGAACGACTACCTGTTCGCGATCTTCCTGTCCAACACCCGCAACGGGCCGATCACCATCGCGCTCAACGCGCTGGCCGGGGCACAGTCGCCGGACTACGCGGCGTCGATGGCCGGTGCGCTGATCACGTCCCTGCCGACCCTGGTGGTGTACGTGGTCCTCGGTCGCTGGTTCATCGGCGGCCTGATGGCGGGCTCGGTCAAGAGTTGACGGCAGCGATGGTCGCGTAGACTGGCCGCCCGTGAGTCTCACCATCGGTATCGTCGGGCTGCCCAACGTCGGGAAGAGCACCCTCTTCAACGCCCTCACCAAGAACGACGTCCTCGCGGCGAACTATCCGTTCGCCACCATCGAGCCGAACGTCGGCGTGGTCGGGCTGCCCGACGAACGGCTCGGCCGGCTCGCCGAGATCCACGGCTCGCAGAAGATCATCCCGGCGCCGGTCTCCTTCGTCGACATCGCGGGCCTGGTCCGGGGCGCGTCCAAGGGGCAGGGCCGGGGCAACGCCTTCCTGGCCAACATCCGCGACGCCGCGGCCATCTGCCAGGTCGTGCGGGCGTTCTCGGACCCGAACGTCGTGCACGTGGACGGCAAGGTCTCGCCGGCCGACGACATCGAGACGATCAACACCGAGCTGATCCTGGCCGACCTGCAGACCCTGGAGAAGGCGCTGCCCCGGCTGGAGAAGGAGGCCAAGCTCCGCAAGGAGCGCGCCGGCATGGTCACCGCCGCGAAGGCCGCGGTCGAGCTGCTGAACACCGGCACCACGCTGTACGCGGGGGCCGCCGGCGCCGGCATCGAGGTGGCCGAGCTGCGCGAGCTGCACCTGCTCACCACCAAGCCCTTCCTGTACGTCTTCAACGTCGACGAGGAGGAACTGGCGAACGCCGAGTTCCTGGACGAGCTGCGGGCGCTGGTGGCACCGGCCGAGGCGGTCTTCATGGACGCCAAGGTCGAGTCGGAGCTGATCGAGCTGCCCGACGACGAGGCGCGGGAGCTGCTGGAGTCGATCGGTCAGTCCGAACCGGGGCTGGACCAGCTCGTCCGGGTCGGCTTCCGCACGCTCGGGCTGCAGGCGTACCTCACGGCCGGCCCCAAGGAGGCGCGGGCCTGGACCATTCCGGTCGGCGCCACCGCGCCGGAGGCCGCGGGGGTCATCCACAGCGACTTCCAGCGCGGCTTCATCAAGGCCGAGATCGTGTCCTTCGACGACCTCGTCGCCGCCGGCTCGATGGCCGCCGCCAAGGCGGCCGGTCGGGTACGCATCGAGGGCAAGGACTACGTCATGCAGGACGGCGACGTGGTCGAGTTCAGGTTCAACGTCTGACGGCGCCGCGGCGTCCGTGGTTGCGCGGCGTCCGTGGTTGCCGTGGGCGCTCGACCGGGACCGCAAGGTGATGCGGCTTCTGGAGCGGGCGGAGCGTGACGGGGCCGATCTCGCCATATCGGCCGCCACAATCATGGAGGTTCGTACGGCGGTCTGGACATCGCTCGAATGAACCGGTTGCTCTCCAGGATCCGGGTGGAGCCGGTGACGAAGGAAAGCGCCCGCCGAAGTGCCGCTCTGCTGAAGGATGCGAGGCTGCTCTGACCGGGCCGCGCCGCGGGCAGCGGCCGGGGTTCGTCTCGACACATAGGGTTACATCACTGTGTCAGTGTTCGATCGGCAAGGTTGCCTATGTGTAAACCGCTCTAGCTCTTGGGGTCGGCAATACGGTGCGTGACTGATACATTGATGGGTGTCGAATAAGCTCGCACTGTTGCGAGTCGTTCGGGGACCAGGAAGCCCGGCCTGTCCAATCGCCCCTCCAGCACCGTATCGCACGAGCTAGTGGAGAAGAAATGCGAAATTTCCGGATTCCAGTGGTCGCGGCAGCGACCGCACTGGCCACAGTGGCGGGAATGCTCGCCGCCCCGCCGCTGCTGGCCGCCACCCCCGACATCACCGTCGACACCGGCACGACCTACCAGACGATCGACGGCTTCGGGGCCGCGACCCCGATCTTCAGCGGAGCCGGCGACCAGTGGACGACCAGCGAAACCCAGACGCTCGTCGGCATGGGTCAGGGGCAACTCGGCCTGTCGATCGTCCGGACCGTGATCTCGCCCGAGTCGGGCGAGTGGAGCTGGCCGCTGAACAGCCTGAAGACGGCGAAGACGTACGGCTCCAACGTCAAGATTCTCGCCTCGCCCTGGACCGCCCCGGCGAGCTTCAAGACCAACAACAGCCGGGTCGGCGGCGGCAAGCTCAAGACGGACTACTACGACGACTATGCGGTGCACCTGAACAACTACGTTCAGTACATGAAGGGCCAGGGCGTCACCATTGACGTGACCTCGGTCCAGAACGAGCCGGACTGGCACCCGGACTACGACTCGATGGACTGGAACGGCACCGAGCTGCGGAACTTCGTCCGCGACCAGGGCGCCAACGTCAGGGACACCAAGCTGCTGATCGCCGAGTCCCTGCGGTTCGACCGCTCGTACACCGACCCCACGCTGCAGGACGCCACCGCCCGCAACAACGTCGGGTACGTCGGCGGGCACCTGTACGACACCGAGAACAGCGGAAACCTGTCCCCGTACCCGCTGGCGAACCAGTACGGCAAGAACCAGTGGATGACCGAGTGGAACCTGCACGCCGCGGACGGCAACGGCGCGAACATCTGGGGCGACCCGAGCAACGCCGCGGTCTGGAACGAGACGCTCGACGACATCATGCGGACCGTGCACAAGTCGATGGAGTCCGGGTGGAGCGCCTACATCTGGTGGTACGGCCGCCGCTTCTACTCCTTCATCGGTGACGGCGAGTCGCAGTACGGGACCACGAAGGGCGCGGTGCTCAAGCGCGGCCTCGCGTTCTCGCAGTACGCCAAGTACGTCCGGCCCGGCGACAAGCGCGTCGCCGTCTCGAAGAGTTCCCGGGTCTCCGGCCTGGAGGTGACGGCCTACCAGAGCGGCAGCAAGGTCGTGCTGGTGATGCTCAACCGGTCGAGCAGCGCGGTCAGCAACGCCGTCGTCCAGGTGCCGCAGAGCGTCGCGCAGGGCCAGTACACCGTGACGTCGCAGAGCCTGGCCAACCAGTCGCAGTCGGTGGCCGTGAGCGGCGGGCAGGCGACGGTGAGCGTTCCGGCGCGGAGCATCTCCACGCTCGTCCTCACCCAGGGCGCCTCGCCCACCACCTCGCCGACCGTCTCGCCGACGAGTTCGCCGACCGCCTCGCCGACGGCCTCGCCCACGAGTTCGCCGACCGCCTCGCCCACGGCTTCGCCCAGCACGCCGCCGACCACCCCGCCCGCGGGCACCGGGGCCTGCCGGGTGACCAACTCGATCAACTCCTGGGGCAACGGTCTGGTCGACAACATCACCATCACCAACACCGGTACGAGCGCCGTCAACGGCTGGTCGCTGAGATTCAACCTGGCCTCCGGGCAGACCATCACCTCCGGCTGGAGCGCCACGTACTCACCAACCAGCGGCCAGGTGACCGCGACGAACGTCAGTTACAACGGCTCCATACCACCGGGAGGCTCGACCACCATCGGCTTCCAGGCCACGCACACCGGCAACGACGCCGCACCGAGCGGCTTCACCCTCAACGGCGCCGCGTGTAGCTGAGCGCGCTGTTCCGGTCGGGTCCAGGCGTGGCGCCGGACCCGACCGGGACCTCGGCCGGCCGTCGTTACGCCCGGTGATGCCGGGTCTCCGGCCGGTCTGATTTCAATCTGGACTTGCAATATCAATGGCCATCTCTCTATTCTCTTCCAAGAAAGCGCTTACAAGGGCCTCGCGGAGCCGCCCCGGTGGAGGCGACCCTGCGCTACCCGGTCGTGGCTTCATGCCGATTTGCGCTGGCCGGCTGGCCGGACTGCCGGTTCCAGCGGCTCGGTGCGTGCCCGGCACGCCGTCACCACCGTTCGGCCGGTCCCCGGTCGCTCCCGCTGGATCCGGCGGGTGCCCCGGAAGGTCCCGCCGCCCGGCCGCCGCACGCCTGTCGCGCGGCATGACCACGGCCTGTAGCGAAAAGATCGGGATTCGACGAGGAAGGTGAGACGACCATGAGACGATCCGTCGCATTGCGACTCCTCGCGACGCTGGCCACCACGGCCACCGCCGCCGCGATCGGCCTGGCTCTGCCGACGCTCCAGGCGTCGGCGGCGACCGGCGGCGTCACCGGCTACGCGACGCTGAACGGCGGCACCACCGGCGGAGCGGGCGGGCAGACGGTGCGGGCCACGACCGGAACCGCGATCCACACCGCACTGTGCACCCGGGCCAGCAGCAGCACCCCGATCATCATCCAGGTCGAGGGCACCATCAACCACGGCAACACCAGCAAGGTGTCCGGGAGCAGCTGCAACACCGCCGACGACAAGATCGAGATCAAGGAGGTCAGCAACGTCACGATCATCGGGGTCGGTAGCGGCGCCGTCTTCGACCAGCTCGGCATCCACCTGCGCAGCGCCTCGAACATCATCATCCAGAACGTGACCATCCAGAACGTCAAGAAGTCCGGCTCACCCACGTCCAACGGCGGCGACGCCATCGGCATGGAGAGCGACGTGCACAACGTCTGGGTCGACCACAACACGCTGCTCGCCTCCGGCGGCGAGGACGAGGGATACGACTCGCTCATCGACATGAAGGCCGACACCAACTACGTGACGGTCTCGTACAACACGCTGCGCAACTCCGGCCGCGGCGGCCTCGTCGGGTCCAGCGACAGCGACCTCGGCAACGGCCCGGTGACCTTTCACCACAACCTGTACGAGAACATCGACTCCCGTACGCCGTTGCTGCGCGGGGCGACCGCACACATCTACAACAACTACTACGTGCAGCTCAACAAGTCGGGCATCAACCCGCGGGCCGGCGGCAAGGCCAAGGTGGACAACAACTACTTCAAGGACTCCAAGGACGTCCTGGGCACCTTCTACACGGACCTGATGGGCTACTGGCAGATCAGCGGCAACATCTTCGACAACGTCACCTGGTCCAGCCCGGGCAGCGAGAACCACCCGGCCGGTCCGAACCCGACGTCCACCACCTCGATCAGCATCCCGTACTCCTACCAGCTCGACCCGGCCAGCTGCGTGCCGCAGGTGCTCGCCAGCACGGCCGGCGCCAACAAGGGCCTTCAGGTGTCGAACGGCAGCTGCACGCCGCAGACGCCGTCGCCGACCCCGACCAGCGGTAGCCCGACGCCGACGCCCACGCCCACGTCGTCGAGCAGCCCCACGCCGACCCCCACCCCGACGTCGAGCCAGCCCAGCGGCACCAACCTGAGCATCGGGGCCGGCTCCGACGGCTCCAGCAAGGCCAGCGGGACGAGCTACGGCAACGTGCGGGACGGGGACATGAACACCTACTGGTCGCCGTCCGGCTCGACCGGGCAGATCTCGATCAAGTGGGACTCCGCCACCACGGTGTCCCGGATCAACATCCGCGAGGCCTCCGGCGCCACGGGCAACATCGGGTCCTGGCGGGTGCTCAACTACGACACCGGGGCCGTGTTGACCTCCGGTAGCGGGGCGGGTGTCATCACCTTCCCGGCCACCTCGCTCCGCAAGATCACGTTCGAGATCACCGGGTCGAGCGGCACGCCGCGGGTCGCCGAGTTCGAGACGTACGCGAGCTGACCGCGCGGAGTGTGCATGGTTGTCGTCGCTGGGACGGCAACAACCATGCACACTCCGGCGGGCGTGCCCCGGCTCAGTCGGGCCGGCGCAGGGTCAGCGACTGGAAGTGCAGATCCGGCCCGGTCACCGGATGGAAGTCCACGATCTCGAAGGACCCGGCGGCGAACCGCTGGATCTGCGCGTCGGTGCGCCAGGAGAAGAACCGGGGCGGGTCGTGCCGGTCCCACGGCGCGATGCCCTCGTCGGCGACGTCGCTGCCGTACAGCCCGAGGAAGAACAGCCCGCTCGGACGCAGCAGCGCCGCGACCGCCGCGAGCGCCGCCGGCAACTCGGCATTGGGTACGTGCAGCAGGCAGTTGACCGAGTACGCCGCGTCGAACGAGCCGGCCGGCAGGTCCGGTCGGCGCAGGTCCATCACGCTGGCCGTCAGCCCCTTGGCCCGGCACCGCCGCACGGACGCCGGCGACAGGTCCGTGGCCAGCACCTCGATGCCGCCGGCCGCGAAGAACGCGCTGTCCTGGCCGGTCCCGGCGCCGATCTCCACCAATCGGGTACGACCCTCGGCGCGCAGCCGGTCGAGGAAGGCCGCCCGTTCGGCGAGCTTCCACGGCTGTTTCTCCGACCGGTCCCGATCCTCCACCGCGCGGTCGTACGCCCGGCGCAGCCGGTCGGTCCCGCCCGCCGCCTCGTCCAGGGTCGTCGGCCGCAGCCGCCACCTGTCCATCTTGCCTCCCCGTCGGTCGCCTGGCAGTGTGCCAGCCCGATCAGCCGGGCGCCGGGCTCAGCGTGTCGCCGGCCGGTGACGCCGCCCGCCGCCACGGCAGCAGTGCGGCGCTGCCCAGGCAGAACGCGCCGGCCACGCCGATCGCCAGCCGGGTCGAGGTGGCGGCGGCGAGCAGGCCGCCGGCCGCGATGAACGCCGGCTGCGCGGTCTTCGAGCCGATGGACCAGGCCGCCACCACCCGGGCCATCACCCGGTCGTCGGTCACGGCCATCCGGAACGTGGCGAACGACGGGTTGAAGCAGCCCGCGGCGAACAGCAGGCCGCTCTCGGCCACCAGGATGACCAGCAGCCCGGCGGTACCGGCCGGGGTCAGTGGCAGCATCAGCAGCCACGGCGCCCGCAGCACCCCGAACAGCAGCAGCATGCGGCGCATCCCCCACCGGCGGGTGAACGCCGGGGCGAGCCGGGCGCCCAGCACCGCCCCGAGGCACGGCACGCCCAGGGCGAGGCCGTACTGCCAGGGTGGCAGCTGCAACTCGCGCAGCATCAGCACCGCGAGCAGCGGCGAGGTCAGCATGACCGGGCCGCCGAAGAGCAGCGAGTTCCAGAACAGCGTCCGCAGGTCGGGGTGCCCCAGCAGGTAGCGCCAACCCGCGGTCAGCTCGGCGAGCCGTCCGGTGGCGGCCCGCGCCGGCGCACCGGCGGCCGGCCCGCCGGCGGCCGGCGTACCAGCGGCCGGTACAGCGGCGGCCGGTACAGCGGCGGCGGCCGGTGCGGGCGCGGTGGTGGCCCGCACCGCGGGCAGCGGCTCGGGCCGGCGGATCCGGCGGATCCAGGCGGCCGAGACCAGGTACGACACCGCGTCCACCGCGAGGGTGGCGGTGCCGCCGAACCAGCCGATCAACACGCCACCCGCCGGTGGGCCGGCGCTCTGCGCCAGCCAGAAGACCGACTCCAGGCGGGCGTTGCCCTCGGCCCGGTCGCCCGGCGGCAGCAGCCACTTCAGATGTGCGCCGCTGGCGGCCATGAAGATCATCGTGCCGGCCGTCTGCACCACCCCCACCACCACGAGCTGCGGGTACGTCAACAGCCCGGTCAGCGCGGCGGCCGGGACGCTGAGCAGGGCGGCGAACCGGACCAGATCACTGGCGATCATCACGGGTCGCTTGCGCCCGGCGTCGATCCGGGCGCCCAGCGGGAGCAGGATGAGCGCCCCGGCGATCCCGGACAGCGCCGCGAGCATCGTCACCTGGAGGGTGCTCGCATGCAGGGTCGTGACGGCCACCAGCGGCAGCGCGCCGCTGCCGACCGCGCTGCCGACCGTGCTCGCCGTGTACGAGTGCCACAGCCGGCCGAAGTCCGCACCGAGCGAGCGTCCTCGCCGGCGCTCGGCGGGTCCCTCCCGCGGGTCCGCGCTCACCGGCGTCGCACCCCGACCGGGGCCGGGCTCGACGGGATCCTGCGGGACCGCCTCCGGCTGTGTCACGCCCCGGCTCCGGCCCCGCTCCGCAGATCGCACCGGCAGACCCTAGCGACGTTCCCCGGACGTCACCCTCCGGCCGGGCTCGGGGCCGGATAACGGTCCGGACACGGCGGCAACCCCGTGCCGGCGCACGCACGTTGCAAGGCAAGGTCAAGGTTTCCAGTCGGCGACAGGCGGGGAGGCGAGCCATGCCGTCCTGGTGGGTGGCGGTGCGCGGGATCGCGTACCGACCGGGCCGCTCCCTGGTGGTGGCGCTGCTGGTCGCGGTCACCGCGGCCACCGCGGTGGCGATACCGGCGTACACCCGCGCCGCGCAGCAGTCGGTGCTGACCGACGTGCTCACCGCCCAGCCGGCGGCGCTCGCGGGAGTTGTCAGCGAGACCAGGGCTGCCGACGACCGCGCCGCGCTGGCCGCCAGCCAGGATGCGCTGGCCGGGTCGCCCGTGCTGGCGGATCGGCTGGCGCCCCCGCAGGCCGCGGTCGAGCTGGAGATGGTGGTGCCCGGCCGGAACGCGCTGACCCAGTTGCCGATGGTCTGGCGGGGGGACGCCTGCGCGCATCTGCGGCTGGTCGCCGGTGCCTGCCCGGCCCGGCCCGGCGAGGTGGTCGTGGCCGACCGGTCGGCCACGTTCCTGGGTGCCGGGGTCGGCCAGCGGATACCGGTGCAGGAACGGATCCCGACGGGCGCCGTCGCCCAGCGGGAACCGGATCCGGCCACCCCGGTCACGGTCACCGGCATCTACGACCCGACCGCCACCATCCAGGATCCGTACTGGGGCCGCGGGCTGTACTTCGGCATGGGGTACAACGACAAGACCGACACCTACAGCCTGGACACGGCGTTCGTGGCGGTCACCGACGGGCTGTACGGCCGGGCCTGGCCGCCCACGGTGTCGGTCGAGTACCCGCTGCGCGTCGCGCAGGTGCGGGTCGACGACATCCCCGGGCTGCGCGCGGATCTCGCGGCCCTCGACGCGTACGCCGGCCGCGCGAACCTGTCCATCGAGTCCGGCCTGCCGAACTTCCTGACCGAGACCGAACGCCAGCACCGGGCCATCGCCCGGTCCGTGCCGCTGGTCGCCCTGCCGCTGGTCCTGCTCTGCCTGTTCGTGCTGTTCGTGGTGGCCGCGGCGGTCACCGAGGAACGGGCGCCGGAGATCGCCCTCGGCCGGCTGCGCGGGCTGCGCCCGGCCCAGCTCGCCGGGTTCGGCGTCGGGGAGCCGCTGCTGCTGGTGCTGCTGGCGACCCCGGTCGGGCTCGGGTTGGGGATGGCCGCCACCGAACTGGCCGCCCGCGCGTTCCTCGCGGACACCGCGCACGCCGAGCTGACCACCCGGGTGCTGCTGGCCGGCGCCGCCGCGTTGCTCGGCGCCGCGGCGGCGATCGCCCTGGCCGGCCGGCGCACGCTGCGGGCCGACGTGCTGGCCCTGCTGCGCCGGGTGCCGTCGCGGTCCCGGCGCCGGGTCGCGGCGGTCGAGGCCGCGGCCGGCGCGCTGGCCCTCGCGGCCCTGTATCAGGTGCTCGCCGGCCAGGACCGCAGCACACCCATCGCGTACGCGGCGCCGGCCCTGGTCGCGCTGGTCGCCGGCCTGCTCGCCGGGCGGCTGCTCGGCTGGCGGGCCCGGGCGCGCGGCCGGCGCGCGGCGCGGCGCGGCCAGCTCGCGGCGCTGCTGGCGGCCGCCCAGCTCTCCCGGCGGCCGGCCCATGCCCGCGTCGTCGCGCTGCTCACCGTCGCGGTGGCGCTGCTCGCCTTCGCCGCCACCGGCTGGGACGTCGCCGCCGGCAACCGGGAGACGGCGGCCCGCGCCGATCTCGGAGCCCGCCGGGTGTACCAGGTGAACGCCCCGGACCCGGCCACCCTGCTGGCCGCCGTGCGGGCCGCCGACCCGGGCGGCCGGCAGGCGATGGCGGTGGTACGCCGGTTCCAGTTCTACGGCCAGGCCCGGACGATCTCGGTCGGCGTGGACGCCGGGCGACTGCCCGGGATCGCCGTCTGGCCGGGCGGGGACGCCGCGGTGCCCACCGCCGTCGCCCGACAGCTGCGTTCGGAGGCCGAGCCGGTGCTGCTGTTGCACGGCCCCGGGTGACAGTGGACGCGACGGTGACCCGGCGCGGCCCCGGCCGGCCGATGTCCCTCGCGCTGATCGTCGAGCGCGGCGCCGGGATCCAACCGGTCGACCTCGGCGATCTGGTCGCCGGCCGGCACGCGTACACCGCCGCGCTGCCCGGCTGCTCCGCGGGCTGCCGCCTGCTCGCCCTGTCCGTCCGGCACTTCCCGGGCGAGACCGCGCCGATCGAAGCGGAGCTGACCGTCGACGCGGTCCGCGACGGCGACGCCCCGGTGGACGCCCGGCTCGGCGACCCGGACGCCTGGCGTCCGGCCCCCGACGCGCAGCAGGGGCAGCGGCTCGACGTCGCGCCCGCCGGCACGGGCCTCGGGATCTCGGTGACCAGCACGGCACCGGGCGATCCGGTGATCGAGTACGCGGACACCCCGGCCGAGCTGCCCACCGTGCTGGCCGGGCCGGCTCCGGCCCAGGACGCGACGGCCGAGGCGTACGACTTCGCCGCCCTGGGCTCGACGCCGGACCGTTGGCGGGTCACCGAGCGGTTCGCCGCGTTGCCCGGTTCCGGCGACCACGCCATGCTGTTCGACCTGGAGACCGAGCTGCGCCAGGCGGTCCGCGGCGGCTTTTCGCTCACCGGCGTCGAGTACCAGGTGTGGACGACCGGCGCCGTCGACCCGGGGCTGCCGGCCCGGCTCGCCGCCGGCGGGGTGCAGCCGACCTCGGTGCACACCCTGGCGGACCGGCGGGTCGAGCTGGGTCGGCTCGCGCCCGCACTGGCGCTCCGCCTCTACCTGGCCGCCGGCGCGATCGCGGTGCTGCTGGCGATCGGCACGCTGCTGCTGACCGCGTCGGTCGGGGTGCGCGCCCGGATCCGGGAACTGGCCGCGCTGCGTACCGCCGGTGTGGCGCGAGCGGTCCTGCGCCGGTCGCTGCGGGGCGAGTACGCGAGCCTGTTCGGCCTGGCCATCCTGATCGGCGTACCGGCCGGGCTGGTCGGGGCGGCCCTGCTGCTTCCGGCGATCCCGCTGGTCAGCATCGATCCGGAGGCGCTCAGACCTGCGTACCGGCCGACCGGCTGGTGGCTGCCGGGCGCCCTCGCGGTACTGGCCTGCTGCCTGGCCGGCACCGTACTCGCCGCGCCCCGGATCGTCCGCCGGGCCGAACCGAAGGGGGTCCGATGAGCCTCGCCACCGCCGCCGGGCGGCGTGCCCCGGCAACCGAGCCGATCGGGGTGACCTGCCGCGGCCTGGTCCACATCTACCGGCTGGAGGGCTACGACGTCGTCGCGCTGTCCGGTGTGGACCTCGACATCGTCCCCGGTCAGTCCGTGGCGCTGGTCGGTCCGTCCGGCTCCGGCAAGTCCACCCTGCTGTCGTTGCTGGCCGGGCTGCTGCGACCGGCCGCCGGCCGGCTCGGGGTCGGCGAGCACGACCTGGTGAAGGCCGGCCCGGCGGAGCTGCAACGGATGCGCGCCGGCGACGTCGGGGTGGTGTTGCAGGGCAGCGAGCGCAACCTGCTGCCGTACCTGAGCGCCGAGCAGAACGTCCGGTTCGCCCAGCGCGGCGCGCCGGCCGGCCGGGCCGTACCCGCGCCCCGGCAGGTGCTGGAACTGGTCGGCCTCGCCGCCGACGCCCGCCGCCGCCCGGCCGAACTCGGCCCCGGCAGTCGCCAGCGCCTCGCCCTGGCCGTCGGGCTGGCCAACCACCCCGGCCTGCTGCTGGCCGACGAGCCGACCAGCCAACTCGACGCCGCCGCCCGGGACGAGGTGCTCACGGCGCTCGCCGACGCACACCGGGCCGGCAGCACCGTCGTGCTGGTCACCCACGACCCGGACGTGGCGGCCCGGATGGACCGGGTGGTCACCATCCGGGACGGCCGGGTCGGCGCCGAGGGGCGCAGCGGCGAGGACTACAGCGTCCTGGGCCGGGACGGCTCGCTGCACCTGCCGCCCGACGTCGCCGAGACGCTCGGACCGGGCGCGCTGCTGCGGGTGGAACCGCAGCCGGGCGGTGCGCTGCTGCTCGTACCCGTCAACCGCGCGCAGGAGCAGCGATGAGCCGGACCGTGGTGGTGGACCGGCTGAGCGTGGCCTACCTCGCCGGGCACCCGGTGCTGCAAGAGGTCTCCGTCACGGCGTGGCCCGGGCGGGTGCTCGCGGTCACCGGCCCGTCCGGGGCGGGCAAGACGACCCTGCTGGCCGCCATGGCCGGTCTGCTGCGGCCCAGCGCCGGCGGGGTGACGGTGGACGATGCGGCGCTGCGCGACCGGGATCACGCCATGGCCCAGGGCGTGCTCATCATTCCGCAGGACAACGGGCTCGCCGAGATCCTCACGGCGGCGGAGAACCTTCAGGTCGCCCTGATCGCGGCCGGCGCTGCCCCGGCCGAGGCCCGGCGCCGGACCGACGAGCAGTTGGACCGGCTGGGCCTGTCCGGCCAGGCGGACCAGCTCGTCGAGGAACTCTCCGGCGGGCAGCAGCAACGCACGGCGATCGCCCGCGCTCTGGCGCTGCACGGCGACGTGCTGCTCGCCGACGAGATCACCAGCGAGCAGGACGCCGGGAACCGGCAGCGCGTTCTCGACCTGCTCCACGGGGAGGCCCGGCGCGGGGCGACGGTGGTGTTCGCGACCCACGACGCCGAGGCGGCGGCCGACTGCGACGCCGAGCTGCACCTCGCCGACGGCCGGGCCGAGCTGATCCGCAGGTAGCACGCCGGATGGCCGGGGCGGGCGCCCGGGGAGCAGTATGGGGTTCCCGAGCGAACGGAGGCGCCGTCATGCCGGCCAGCGAACCCACCATTGTCGCCACCAGCATGGGCCTGTTCCACACCGGACGCGGGCCGCTCGACTTCCGCCCGAGCCCGGTGTTCGGGCTTGCCGCCGCGCTGGCCGGGGCCGAGGACCAGCCGCGGCTGTGCTACCTGGGCCAGGCCGGCGGGGACTGGCCGGAGTCGACGGCACGCTGGTACGCGATGTTTGCCGGTACGCGGTTCCGGGTCTCGCACCTGAGCCTGTACCCGATGCCGACCGTGGACGACGTCCGGGCGCACCTGCTGCACCAGGACGTGATCTGGGTCGGCGGCGGCAGCGTGGCGAACCTGGTGGCGGTGTGGCGGGTGCACGGCCTCGACGAGATCCTGCACGAGTGCTGGCAGGCCGGTGTGGTCCTGGCCGGCGTCTCGGCCGGCTCGATCTGCTGGCACGTCGGGGGACCGACGGACAGCTTCGGCCCGACGCTGCGGCCGTTCACCGCCGGACTGGGCTGGCTGCCGTACACCAACGGCGTGCACTACGACGGCGAGGAGCAGCGCCGGCCGCTGACGCACCGGGTGGTCGGCGACCGGACCCTTCCCTCGGCGTACTGCACCGACAACGGCGTCGGCCTGGTCTACCGGGGCACGCGGCTGGTCGAGGCCGTCGCGGACCGTCCGGGCGTTTCTGCGTACGAGGTGCGGCGCGGCCCGGACGGCACGGTGACGGAGACGCCGATCGCGCCCCGCCTGCTGACCGACTGAGACCCGGCGGCGACGGCCGGTTGCCGGGGTGGTGCCGCCGATCCACGCCGAGCCGCTCGGCGAGCCGTCCGGCGGGCGCCGCGGGTACGGTGGAACGTGTCGGTGTCGGTGGATGTGAGCGGCGACCGGTTGGTCGTGCGGCTGAGCGGGTTGGACCGGGTGTGGGCCCTCGCGACCGGGTTCGAGGCGCCGCTCACGTCGGTGACCTCGGTCCGTCCGGTCCCGCGCGCCGAGGCGTACGCCCGGGGGAGCGGCTGGCGACTGCCCGGCACCTTCTGGCCCGGGGCGATCATGGCGGGCAGCTACTTCTCGCGGGCGACCGGGTGGTCGTTCTGGTGCGTGCACCGGGCCGAGACGGTGCTCCTGGTCGAGTTGGTCGGCGTGCGGTACGAGCGGCTGGTGCTGGAGGTCGACCGGCCCACCGAGACGAGTCGGGAGATCGCCCGGGCGCGGTTCCGCTGACCCGTGCCGCCGCCACCTGCGGGCGTGCCGCGGCCACCCGTGCGGGCGGTCCGGCCCGCCCGGGTGGGGCGGTCGTGTCCGGTCAGGAGATGAAGTGCAGGATCACGTTGTGCACGTGGTGGCTCTTGTCCGAGCCGCGGAACTCCACCTCGTAGCTGTGCGCGCCGACGCCGATCGCGATGGAGCCGGTGGAGAAGAACGAGCCGCCCCACGACTTGTTGCTGACCACGCTCACGCTGGTGATCTTCGAGTACGGGATGCTCGTGATCGCGTACCGCTTGCCGACGAACGACTTGTCCTGGATGATGACCCGCCGGTTGGTGAGACCGAGGAAGCCGGTGCCGGTGCCGATGGCGTCGTAGACCGCGATGATCTGTTCGCCTTCGAGCAGGCCGCTCTCGATCTGGTGGAGCTGCTCACGCCGGTCGAAGCGTACGTCTGTCATGTTTCTGGAGGCTAGATCGTGGCGTCAACCGCGGCCATCGCGGGCCGACCGGGCGACGGCCGGTGTGGCCGGGGCCGGTACGGTCGGCGCAGCGGGACCCGCGGCTCAGCCGCCGGTCAGGCAGGACCGGTAGACGTCCTCCACGCGCGCGGCCAGGGTCACCTCACGCTCGGTGATCTCCTCGCCGTCCCACGGCGCGATCCTGATCTGGGTGCGGCCGTCCAGCCGGCGGATCTCGGGGCGCAGGTGCAACACGTCGGCGGCGACCTTGATCCGCTCGGTGAGTGCCGCGTGCTGCGCGTCGTCCAGCAGGAGGGTGCGCTTGATCTGGGCGCCATCCCGGGTCCAGCCGCGGAGCAGGGCGAGAGCATCGCTCACATGGTCCTGTCGCGGCCGGCTCCACAGAGCCCGAATCATCGCACCTCCCAGGCTTCGTTGTCGGCTTGTGGCCAAATCGTCGCCATCCCGTTGTCTACTCGGTGCCTTCAAGTCTGTCGACCGCAGGTGGAAGTGTCCACGCCCACACTTCCGTGTCTCGATGACCATGCGGTCGGCAATGACACCCGAACCGGCGATTGATCTGGCACCCTTGACGCCCGTGGGAACCGAAAGTGCCAATCCGGAACCGGTGGATACCACTCGGCAGGTCGACGGACGCCACAAAACCGGCGGGCCGGAGGCCGCGTCGTGAGGGTGGTGGTGGGCGCGGCGATCCTCGCCAGCGGCCGGGTGCTGGCCTGCGAACGGGCGACCCCGCCCGAGGCCGCCGGGCGGTGGGAGTTCCCCGGCGGGAAGGTGGAGCCGGGCGAGACCGAGCGGGCCGCACTGATCCGGGAGTGCTTCGAGGAACTGGGCGTCCGGATCGAGGTGTCCGACCGGGTCGGTGGCGACGTGCCGATGGCGCACGGCCGGGCGGTGCTGCGGGTCTACCTGGCAAGGTTGGTCGGCCCGACCCGCCCCCGCCCGCTGGAACACGCGGCGCTGCGCTGGCTGGCGGCCGACGACCTGGACGAGGTGCCCTGGCTGCCGGCCGACCGGCCGATCGTGGTCGCGCTGCGCCCGCTGCTCGCCGGCGCGCGCTGACCGGACCTGGGCGGCGCGGGCCGGGCGGAGCCGGGCTGGGCGGAGCTGGGCTGGCCGGAGCTGGGCTGAGCGGCCGTGGGCGGCGCGGGCCGGGTGGGCACGGCCAACGGAGCGGGGGACCGGTGGCCACCCGGCCGCCGATCCCCCGCGAAACTGGTCGAAACCGGGTGTCAGCTCTTGTCCCCTGCTCGGGGTGGGCGTAGTTGAGGCCGGAGGCCGGCAGCGGGAACTCGATGTCCTCGCCGAACGGGGAGGGGGCGGCCGGCCGGTCGAACGTCAGCTCGGTCAGCGGCAGCCGCCCGCTGCCGTCCACGGGTGCGGCCTGCGGCTGCGGCACCTGGCGGTGCCACTGCACGCCGCGCGCCGCCTCGTGTTCGGCGTTCGGGTCGTGGGAGGCGCCGCCGGTCGATCCGGCGTCCCGGCCGGCCGTCGGGGCGGCCTCCGCCAGGCCGCCGTGGGCGGCCGGCGCCGACTGCTGTTCGCGCTGGTCGTGACCGCGCCGGAAGATCTTGCTACCTAGCCACACAAGGGGATCGTACCGTCGGTCGACGACCCGTTCCTTCATCGGGATGATCGCGTTGTCGGTGATCTTGATGTGCTCGGGGCAGACCTCGGTGCAGCACTTGGTGATGTTGCAGTACCCGAGGCCCTGTTCGGCCTGCGCGTACTCCTTGCGGTCGGTCCTGGCGTCCAGCGGGTGCATGTCCAGTTCCGCGGCCCGGATGAAGAACCGCGGCCCGGCGAAGGCCGTCTTGTTCTCCTCGTGGTCGCGGACCACGTGGCAGGTGTTCTGGCACAGGAAGCACTCGATGCACTTGCGGAACTCCTGCGAGCGCTCGACGTCGACCTGCTGCATGCGGTAGTCCCCGGGCGCGACGTCCGCGGGCGGGGCGAACGCCGGGGTCTCCCGTGCCTTCACGTAGTTGAACGAGACGTCGGTGACGAGGTCCCGGATGATCGGGAAGGTCCGCAGCGGGGTGACCGTGACCGTCTCGGCCTCCTCGAACGTCGACATCCGGGTCATGCAGGCCAGCCGCGGCATGCCGTTGATCTCCATGGAACAGGAGCCGCACTTGCCGGCCTTGCAGTTCCACCGGCAGGCCAGGTCCGGCGCCTCGGTGGCCTGCAACCGGTGCACGACGTCCAGGACCACCTCGCCCTCGTTCACCTCGACCTGGTAGTCCTGCAGGTCGCCGCCGGACTCGTCGCCCCGCCAGATCCGGAACTGGCGCTTTGTACCCATTACTTCGCCTCCTGCGCGTTCGCGTCCGGACCGAGGGCGTCGAAATCGGCGATCTCCTCGTCGGTCAGGTACTTGGCCAGCTCGGCCCGGTCGAAGAGTCCGATCAACTCGTCCCGCATCACCGGCAGCGGCTTGCGCTCCAACGTCACCGCGTCGCCGTCCAGCGCGCAGACCAGGTTCACCCGGCGCCACTGCGGGTCCATCGCCGGGAAGTCCTCCCGGGTGTGGCCGCCGCGCGACTCCCGCCGCTCCAGCGCCGCCTTCGCGGTGCACTCGGAGACCACCAGCATGTTCCGCAGGTCGAGCGCGAGGTGCCAGCCCGGGTTGTACCGTCGGCCGCCCGCGGCGCTCACCTTCGCCACGCGTTCGCGCAGCTCGGCCAGGCGGACCAGCGAGTCGGCCAGCTCGCCCTCGCGCCGGATGATGCCGACCAGCTCGCCCATCACCGCCTGCAGGTCCTGCTGGAGGGTGTACGGGTTCTCCCCGGTGTCCCGTTGCAGCGGAGCCAGCGCGGTGTCCACCGCGGCCTCCACGTCGGCGGTCTTCACCTTGGGCCGGCCGCCGATCGCGTCGACGTACGCGGCCGCGTGCTCGCCGGCCCGCTTGCCGAAGACCAGCAGGTCGGACAGGGAGTTGCCGCCCAGCCGGTTGGAGCCGTGCATCCCGCCGGAGACCTCACCGGCGGCGAACAGCCCGCGTACCGAGCCGGCCGCGGCGCCGCTGTCCGGGTCGACCTCGACGCCACCCATCACGTAGTGGCAGGTCGGTCCGACCTCCATCGGCTCCTTGGTGATGTCGACGTCGGCCAGCTCCTTGAACTGGTGGTGCATCGACGGCAGCCGGCGCCGGATCTCCTCGGCGGGCAGCCGGGAGGCGATGTCCAGCAGGACGCCGCCGGCCTGGGTGCCCCGGCCCGCCTTGACCTCGCTGTTGATCGCCCGGGCCACCTCGTCCCGGGGCAGCAGCTCCGGCGGGCGGCGGTTGTTGTCCGGGTCGCTGTACCAGCGGTCCGCCTCCTCCTCGGTCTCCGCGTACTGCTTGCGGAAGACGTCGGGGACGTAGTTGAACATGAACCGCTTGCCCTCGGAGTTGCGCAGCACGCCGCCGTCGCCGCGGACCGACTCGGTGACCAGGATGCCCTTGACCGAGGGCGGCCAGACCATGCCGGTCGGGTGGAACTGGAGGAACTCCATGTTGATCAGGGTGGCGCCGGCCCGCAGCGCGAGCGCGTGGCCGTCGCCGGTGTACTCCCAGGAGTTCGAGGTGACCTTGTACGACCGTCCCACCCCGCCGGTGGCCAGCACCACGGCGGGCGCCTCCAGCAGGATGAACTCGCCGGACTCGCGGTGGTAGCCGAACGCGCCGGCCACCCGGTCGCCGTCCAGCAGCAGCTCGGTGATGGTGGTTTCGGCGAAGACCTTGATCCGGGCGTCGTAGTCGCCGTGCTCCCGCTTGTCCTCCTGCTGCAACGAGACGATCTTCTGCTGGAGGGTGCGGATCAGTTCCAGTCCGGTCCGGTCGCCGACGTGGGCGAGCCGCGGGTACTCGTGGCCGCCGAAGTTGCGCTGCGAGATCTTGCCGTCCCTGGTCCGGTCGAACAGCGCGCCGTACGTCTCCAGCTCCCAGATCCGGGCCGGCGCCTCCTTGGCGTGCAGCTCGGCCATCCGGAAGTTGTTCAGGAACTTCCCGCCGCGCATCGTGTCGCGGAAGTGGACCTGCCAGTTGTCCCGGCTGTTCACGTTGCCCATGGCCGCCGCGGCGCCACCCTCGGCCATCACCGTGTGCGCCTTGCCGAACAGCGACTTCGAGATGATCGCGGTCCGCTTGCCGGCCAGCCGGGCCTCGATCGCCGCCCGCAGCCCGGCACCGCCGGCGCCGATCACGACGACGTCGTAGTGGTGTCGTTCGATTCGTGTGGTCATGTCAGCACCCTCAGTTGATGAACCGCAGGTCGGGGAACCAGCCGGCGGCGATGGCCATGATGTAGAAGTCGGTCAGGGCCAGCGTGCCGAGGGTGATCCAGGCCAGCAGCATGTGCCGGGTGTTCAGCCGGGAGACGAAGGTCCAGGCCCGGTAGCGCATCGGGTGCTGGGAGAAGTGCTTCAGCCGCCCACCCATGATGTGCCGGCAGGAGTGGCAGGAGATCGTGTACGCCCACAGCATGACGACGTTGCCCAGCAGGATGAGGTTGCCGAGGCCGAACCCGAAGCCCTTCGGGCTGTGGAAGGCGAGGATCGCGTCGTACGTGTTGATCACCGAGATGATCGCGGCGGCGTAGAAGAAGTACCGGTGCAGGTTCTGGCTCAGCAGCGGGAAGCGGGTCTCCCCGGAGTAGGTCTTGTGCCCGTCCGGCACCGCGCAGGCCGGCGGCGAGAGCCAGTACGACCGGTAGTAGGCCTTGCGGTAGTAGTAGCAGGTCAGCCGGAACAGCAGCAGCAGCGGCAGGGTCAGCGCCGCGTCCGGGATGAACCACCAGCCGGGCAGGAACTGGCCGAAGTGCGACGCCTCCGGCAGGCACCGGTCCGTGACGCAGGGCGAATAGAAGGGCGTCAGGTAGTGGTACTGCTCGACCCAGTACCACTTGTGCATGAAGACCCGGACCGTCCCGTAGGCCAACCAGGAGGTCAGACCGATCACGGTGATCAGGGGGGCGAACCACCACCGGTCGGTACGCAGGGTCCGCGCCGCGATGGCGGCACGCGGGCGCGTCCACGTCGGACGCAGCGCCGGCGGCGGGGCCGACTTCGTCGTCGTCATCTATGTCTCCCTCACGGGGCCCGATCTGGCTGACGGGCACGACTGCTTCTCCGCCGGGCACGCCGGGGCCGGGCCGACCCGCGGCCGGGCAGCGCCCGCGCGCTCGGGGACTGCATCCCAGGATCCGGGGGCAGCTCGGTTGCACACGTTACGCCGCTCACAATCATGCGTACGCGCAGGGAGTGTGGCCCGTGTGCCCGGCTAACGGAAGTGTTTGCGCCCGACTTGGTGATAGAAGGTGGGAAATTTCACTACCCGGCCGCACCGCCGGTGAAATTCCAGCCGGCGAGCCGCACCGGCGGCGCCGTCCACCAGGCACTGTCCCAGCTGTCCGGCTGCATGGTCGCCCACCGGCCCAGCCCGAGCACCGCGCCCGGGGCCAGCGCCCGCGGATACGACTGGGTGAACCGCAGATCCCGCACCGGGCCGGCCAGCTCGCCGTCGGAGATCAGCCAGACGCCGTTGCGGGTCAGGCCGGTGATGACCAGACTCTTCGGGTCCAGCACCCTGGTATACCAGAAGTCGCTGACCAGCAGCCCCCGGCGTACCCCGGAGACGAGCTGGGCCACCTCGGAGTCGGCGGCCGGTCCGGCGACCTCGGCCGGCGGCGGGCCGGCGGCGGCCATCCCGGCGGCGGCGACTCCGGCCGCGGCGACCCCGGCCGGTACGCCCGCGACCGGCGCGTCCGCGGCGCCGGCGGTCCCCGGGTCCGGCTCCAGGCGCAGGCTGGTGGGCATCGGCCCCCACGGCGATCCGGGGATCTGGTTGCCGGTCGACGCGGCGCCGGCCTCGGCCGCGGTCCGCCGGTCGTGTGCCGCCGACCGGGTCACGCCGGCCTCGACCAGCACCAGCCGGTCCCGCGGCGTGCCCTCGCCGTCGAACGGCAGGGCGGGGGTGCCGGCCGCGTCATCCACCAGCGTCACCGAACGGTCGAACTGCGCCGCGCCCGGCTCGGCGAAGGACTGCCGCTCGACGAAGTCCCGGCCGTTGAAGCCGTGCACGGCCAGGTTGGACAGCACGTCCGCCACGGCCGCCGGCTCCAGCACCACCTCGTACTCGCCCGGCGGCAGCTCGACCGGGTCCACCCCGGCATGTGCCTTGGCGCCGGCCCGGGAGCCGAGCACCGTGCCGTCGATCTCGGCCAGCCGGCCGGCCGCGACCCGGGCCACCCCGTCCGCGCCCGCCGACCGGGCGATGCCGTCCATCGCGGCGTCCGCGCTGCGTCCCCAGGCCGACTGCCCCGCCGAGTTGACGAACGCGGCCGCCCGCCACGCCGTACGGCAGAAACCGGCGGTCTCCAGGCCGCCGGCCGCGGCCACGAAGTCGCGGACCCGGCTGGCCCGCTCGGCCGGGTCGGCGGCCGCGGTCGCCTCGTCGAAGGCGGTGTCCGCGCGCACCGGTGCCGGCTGGGCCAGCCCCGGCCAGCCGGCGTCCGGCGGGCAGAGCCGGGCGGCCGCCAGGGTGCGTTCGACCAGGCCGGTCAGCCCGTCCCGGTCGATCAGCGTGGTCGACCCCGCCGCGGTACGCCCGTCCACGTGCACCCGCAGCCGGATCCGGACGGCGGTGTCCGAGACGTTCTGGTGGATGGCCGAGTTGGCGAACCGGGTGAGCGACAGCTCGCTGTGCTGCACCCACACCTCGGCCTGCGCCCCCGGCCCGCCGAGCGAGCGGACCAGATCCGCCACCCGGGACGCCAGGTCAAGTTCCCGCTCGGTCATCCGCGCACTCCGATCCGGACGTTCTGGAACCGGGCCGGCGCGGCCGGGTGTCCGGTGTGCCCGATCTGCCCTGGCTGGCCCTTGCCGCAGTTCGGCGTGCCCCACGCGACGCTCTCGCCGGAGAGCATGTCCATCGACCGCCAGAACCGGGGGCCGATCCCCGTGTACGTCGGGTTGCGCAGCATCCGGCCGCGGCGGCCGTTCCTGATCTCCCACCCGATCTCGCAGCCGAACTGGAAGTTGAGCCGCTTGTCGTCGATCGACCAGGACCGGTTGATGTCCATCAGCACCCGTCGTCGGTGGCCGCGATCATCTCGTCCAGCGTGTGCGGCCCCGGCTCCAGGCCGACGTTCGTCATCCGCACCATCGGCAGCCGCGCCCAGCCGTCGGCCCGGACGCTGCCCGCGTAGTCCAGCCCGGCCGCCGCGGCCGAGTCCCGGCCGGCCAGCACCCCTACCCAGCGGCCGTCCCGGACCGCCGGGCGGGGGAGCGCCGGGGTGCCCTCGTCGTCGTACCCGAAGCTGCCCAGTGCGCCGGGGATGGTCGGGTCGATGGTGATGTTCATCAGCTCCGAGCCGTACCGCAGTTCGCCGAGCCGGCCCAGGTCCAGCCAGGAGGTGCCGGCGAACGCAGCCTCCCAGCCGAGGATCCGGTCCAGCTCGATCGCGTGCCCCACCGACTCGTGGATCTGCAACGCCATCTGCTCGCCGCCGAGGATCAGCGTGGTCTCGCCGGCCGGGCAGGCCGGCGCGGTCAGCAGCGCGCGGGCCTCCTCGGCGATCCGGGCCGCGTGCCCGGACAGGTCGAGCGAGTCGACCAGCTCCCACCCGCTGGTGCCGTACTGGCCGCGGTGGCTCGGATAGGAGCGGCGCTGCGTCTCGCCGTCGGCGATCGCGGTGGCCCAGATCCCGCCGCCGCACTCGCGGGTGTGCTGGTCGATCCGGTGCCCCTCGCTGGAGACGAACCACTTGCGGGTGTCCCAGATCTGGTAGATCCCCTCGGCCAGGTCGGCGCCGTGTTCGGACATCGTGCGGGTCGCCGAGACCAGCAGGTCGCCCTTGTCGGCCAGGCTGACCGAGAGCGGGTCCACCCGGCAGGGCGAGGACCACGAGGCCACGGTCGCGGAACCGGGGATGAGTTGGCCGCCCGGACCCGGCACCTGGGCGCTGGCCGCGGCGATCCGCGCGGCCCGCTCGCCCGCCGCGCGGGCCGCCGGCTCGGTGAGCTCGGGTACGGCGTGGAAGCCCCACCCCGCGCCGACCAGCGCCCGTACGCCGATTCCGGCGTCCTCGTCCTGGTTGAGTTCCTCGATCTCGCCGTCGCGGGCCGACATCGACTCGTACCGGCGGTGCATCACCCGGGCGTCGGCGTACCGGGCGCCGGCGTCGAGCGCCCCGCGCACGGCGGCACTGGCCAGGTCGAAGTGGGTCATTGGCCGACCCTACGGCATCCCATCCGACATCGTCGATCTTGTTTTGCCGGCGGGGCGTCCGGTCGGCCGGCCCGGACGCGGGCGCGGTGACGGCGGTCCGGGGCTGTCGCGCGCGGGGCGGGTCCGGGACCCGGGACTCCGCTCTGATACGGACTCGTTACCGGCCCGGCACTGACACTCGCCGATTTCGTAGCTTACCTTCACCCACAGGAAGTAGTTGAAGATTATCTTCGCTCTCCGTGCTCCGCGACCCGGAGTGGGCGGTGGGCCCGACGAACGGGGGAGGGGCGGCCGTGGTCGAGGAGGCGCCGGCAACGCCCGGGGCGTACCTGCGGGTGGAGGATCTCCGGGTCCGGTTCGGCACCCCGGACGGGGTGGTGCGGGCCGTGGACGGGGTGTCCTTCGCGGTGGAACGCGGTCGGACGCTGGGCATCGTGGGCGAGTCCGGTTCCGGCAAGAGCGTCACCAGCCTGGCCGTGCTCGGCCTGCACAACCCGAAGCGCACCGAGACCACCGGCCGGATCCTGGTCGGCGGCCGGGACGTGGTGGGGATGGACGAGGAGGCGATCCGCCGGCTGCGCGGCCGGGACATGGCGATGATCTTCCAGGATCCGCTCTCGGCGCTGCACCCCTACTACACGATCGGCCGCCAGGTCGCCGAGGCGTACCGGATCCACCACCCGGACGCCGGCCGGCGCGCGGCACGGACCCGGGCCGTGGAGATGCTCGACCGGGTCGGCATCCCCCAGCCGGCCCGGCGCTTCGACCAGTACCCGCACGAGTTCTCCGGCGGGATGCGCCAGCGGGTGATGATCGCGATGGCGCTGGTCAACGACCCCGACCTGCTGATCGCGGACGAGCCGACGACGGCGCTGGACGTCACCGTGCAGGCGCAGATCCTCGACCTGCTGGCCGACCTCCAGCGGGAGTTCCACTCGGCGATCGTGCTGATCACCCACGACCTCGGCGTGCTGGCCCAGGTGGCCGACGAGGTGCTGGTGATGTACGGCGGTCGGGCGGTGGAACGCGGAACCGCCGAGCAGGTGCTGCGCCGCCCCGAGCACCCGTACACCTGGGGGTTGCTGTCCAGCGTGCCCTCGCTGCGCGGCGACCCCGAGGCGGACCTGCGGCCGATCGGCGGCAACCCGCCCAGCCTGATCAACCTGCCGGCGGGCTGCGCGTTCCACCCGCGGTGCCGGTGGGCGGACCGGACCGGCGGTCGGTCCCGGAACCGGGTGCCGGAACTGCTCCCGGCGCGGGAGCCGGGTCACCTGGTCGCCTGCCACCTGCCCGAGGCCGACCGCGGACGGATCCATCGCGAGGAGGTCGCGCAGGCGGGGGTGGCCCGGTGAGCGCCGAGCGGGAGCCGCTGCTGCGGGTCGAAGGGCTGGCGAAGCACTTCCCGGTACGCGGCGGACGCCGCGGGGGCGGCCTCGTGCGCGCGGTCGACGGGGTCGACTTCGCCGTGCGGCCGGGCCAGACGCTCGGCCTGGTCGGCGAGTCCGGCTGCGGCAAGACGACGACCGGCCGGATGCTGGTCCGGCTGCTCGAACCGACCGCCGGGCGGATCGAGTTCGACGGCCGGGACATCACCCACCTCGGCCGGGCGGCGCTGCGGCCGTTGCGCCAGGACCTCCAGATCATCTTCCAGGACCCGTACGCCGCGCTGAACCCGCGGCACACGGTGGGCCGGATCGTGGCCATGCCGCTGCAGGTCAACCGGATCCGGCCGCCCGGTGGGGTCAGGGCCCGGGTGCAGGAACTGCTGGCGACCGTCGGGCTCAACCCGGAGCACTACAACCGGTACCCGCACGAGTTCTCCGGCGGCCAGCGCCAGCGGATCGGCATCGCCCGCGCGCTCGCCCTGCGGCCCAAGCTGATCGTGGCGGACGAGCCCGTGTCCGCGCTGGACGTCTCGATCCAGGCGCAGGTGGTCAACCTGCTCCGGCAGTTGCAGCGCGACCTGGACCTCGCGTTCGTGTTCATCGCGCACGACCTGGCGGTGGTGCGGCACTTCTGTCAGCGGGTGGCGGTGATGTACCTCGGCCGGATCGTCGAGATCGGCGACCGGGCCGACATCTACCAGCGCCCGCAGCACCCGTACACCCGGGCGCTGCTGTCGGCGGTGCCGGACGTGGCCACGCTCGGCCCCGCGGGCCGGATCCGGCTGACCGGCGACGTCCCGACCCCGCTGGACCCGCCGTCCGGCTGCCGGTTCCGGACCCGGTGCTGGAAGGCCCGGGACATCTGCGCCACCGAGACGCCGGCGCTGGAATCCCGGGACGGCGGCCGGCAGGCCACCGCCTGCCACTTCCCGGAGCGGGACCCGATCGAAGCGGTGACCCCGGTCGCGGGGGCCGCCGCCGGTGCCGGGGCGAGCGAGGAGGAGCACCGTGGCTGACCAGCAGATCGGCGGCCCGGTCGGGATGGCGGCGGCCGGGCCGGCGGAGCCGGGCGCGGACCCCGTCGCGGACCCCGTCGCGGAGCCGGGCGTCGCGAACGTCCACAGGATCGTCGGCCGGTCGCCCGGCCAGCTTGCCTGGGCCCGGCTGCGGCGCGACCGGGTCGGCATGGTCAGCGGCGCCGCGCTGGCGTTCTTCGTGCTGCTGGCCACCGCCGCGCCGGTGGTGCAGCGGCTCTACGGCAAGGGGCCGCAGGAGCGGTTCCCGGCCACGCTGGACCGCAACGGCACCCCGCTCGGGTACGCCGGCGGGATGAGCCCCGAGCACTGGCTCGGCGTGCAGCCCCGGCTGGGTCGGGACATCTTCATCCAACTCGTCTACGGGCTGCGGACCTCCCTCATGGTCGCCTTCGTGGCCGCGGTGTTCACCATCGCGCTGGGCATCGTGGTCGGCATCGTCGCCGGCTACCTGGGCGGCCGGGTGGACGCGGCGGTCACCTGGCTGATCGACCTGACGCTGGCGTTCCCGTTCTTCATCTTCTGCTTCGCGTTCGTGCCGATCGCCGCGGCGCAGTTCTACGGGCCGCGCGACCAGGAGGCGTCCTGGTTCCGGCCGTTGCTGCTGGTGCTGATCTTCGCGCTGTTCAACTGGACGTACACCGCCCGGGTGGTCCGGGGGCAGGTGCTCTCGCTGCGCGAGCGGGAGTTCGTGGAGGCGGCCCGGGCCTCCGGCGCCGGCCTCGGGCACGTGCTGTTCCGGCAGTTGCTGCCGAACCTCTGGGCGCCGATCCTGGTCATCTTCTCGCTCAACGTGCCGTCGCTGGTGACCGCGGAGGCGGCCCTGTCCTTCCTCGGCATCGGGGTCAACGAACCCACCCCCGACCTGGGCCGGCTGATCTCCGACAGCGTGGTCTACCTGCGCGACGACCCGGCCTACACGTTGACCGGCGGTGTGGCGCTGTTCCTGCTGGTGCTCTCGTTCAACCTGTTCGGCGACGCGCTGCGGGACGCGCTGGACCCGAAGTCGACCCGGTAGGGAGGGGGAACATGCTGCGCTTCGCCGTCCGCAAGGTCCTGCTGGCGGTCAGCACGCTGCTCGCGGTGAGCGTGCTGACCTTCGGCCTCTTCTTCGCGGCGCCCACCAACCCGGCCGAGCTGCTGTGCGGCAACCGGAAGCAGTGCAGCCCGCAGCAGCAGGTCGCGATCGAGCGCCGGATGGGCCTGGACCGGCCGATCGTCACCCAGTACGCGCAGTTCATGAAGGGCATCGCGGTGGGCCGGACGTTCGGCACCGGGGAGACCGCGCGGCGCTGCCCGGCGCCGTGCCTCGGCTACTCGTTCCGCAATGACGAGCCGGTCACCGACATCGTCGGGCGGACCCTGCCGGTGACGCTGAGCATCGTCTTCGGCGCGGCCGTGGTCTGGCTGCTCATCGGCGTCTCGATCGGCATGGTCTCGGCGCTGCGCCGGGGCACGGTCTTCGACCGGCTGGCGGTCGGCACCTCGCTGGTCGGCGCGTCCATGCCGATCCTGCTGTTCGGCCCGCTGCTGCTGATCGTCTTCGTGTACGAGGGCGGGCTGCTGTCGTACCCGCAGTACACGCCGATCACGCAGAACCCGCTGAAGTGGGCCTCGGCCATGGTGCTGCCGTGGCTGGCGCTGGGCTTCCTGAACTCCGCGTCGTACGCCCGGCTGTCCCGGGCGCAGATGCTGGAGACCCTGTCGGAGGACTTCGTCCGGACGGCTCGGGCGAAGGGCCTTGCCAAGGCCCAGGTGTACGGCCGGCACGCGTTGCGGGCGGCGATCACGCCGATCGTGACCATCGCCGGTCTGGACCTCGGCACGTACCTGGGCGGCACGGTGATCACCGAGACGATCTTCGGGTTCACCGGGCTGGGCAAGGCGTCGCTGAACGCCGCCGTCAACCTCGACATGCCGCTGGTGATGGCGACGGTGCTGCTGGCGGCCGTCTTCATCGTGGTGTCCAACGTGGTGGTCGACGCGCTGTACGCCGTCATCGACCCACGGGTGCGTCTCGGCTGACCCGTCCGGGACGGCCCGCATCCGTCCCGGTCTGCCGCCCGGCGTACCCCTGATGAAAGAAATTTGCGACAGATGCCTAGTCAACCGGAGGAACTCTTCGCAGCGTGGCGGAGATCCCCGGCGAGGAAGCGGAAGGGACACGACATGCGACCAAGACGTACGGTGCTCGGCACCGGCCTGGCCGTGCTGCTCGCGGCCGTCGCGCTCAGCGGGTGCGAGAAGAACACCGGGGAGACCGGTTCGGACGCCGACCGGGCCGACCAGCAGTCCAGCGCCATCGCCACCGACCCCAAGGACTCCCAGGGTCCCGCTCCCGACGTACCCGGCGCGAAGCAGGGCGGCGTGCTGCACCTGATCACCGAGGAGGACTTCGAGCACATCGACCCGCAGCGGACGTACACCGTGGCGGCGATGTCGGTGGAGCAGTTGCTGGTCCGCAACCTCACCCAGTTCCGCGAGGACGGCAAGGGCAGGCTCACGCTGATCGGAGACCTGGCCGAGACGCCGGGCAAGGACGTCAACGGCGACTGCAGGACCTGGGAGTACGCCCTCAAGAAGGGCGTGCGGTACGAGGACGGCAGCGAGGTCAAGGCCGCCGACGTCGCGTACGGCATCGCCCGGTCCTTCGAGGAGTCGCTGGACGGCGGCGCCACCTACGTGCAGGAGTGGCTGGCCGACAGCCCGGACTTCAACGCCGTCTACAAGGGACCGTACAGCTCCGGCGGCCAGCAGGTGCCGGGGCTGACCGTCACCGGCGACTACGGGCTGACGTTCGAGTTCAAGAACCCGCACTGCGACCTGCCGTTCGCGCTCGCCCTGCCCACCTCGGCGCCGCTGCCGCAGGCCAAGGACACCAGGGGCGAGTACGACCGGCGGATCTTCTCCTCCGGTCCGTACAAGATCAAGGAGTACGTCAAGGGCACCCGGATGGTGCTGGAGCGCAACCCCCACTGGGACCCGAAGACCGATGCGCTGCGGCACAACTACCTGGACGGGGTGACCGTCGAGTTCGGCCCCGACGACACCGCCCAGACCGAGCGGGTGCTCGCCGCCTCCGGCGACGACGCGGCGGCGATCGCCTGGGACGGCGTGCCGCAGTCGCTGGTCAACCAGGTGCTCGGCGGCGATCGGTCGATCAAGGACCGGACCATCGACAAGTCGAACCCGTTCGTCTGGGTGCTGAGCATCAACAACGACCGGATCAGGGACGTCAAGGTCCGGCAGGCGATCGGCTGCGCCCTGGACAAGCAGGGAGTGCTCACCACCCAGGGCGGCGACGCGGCCGGCAAGCTGACCAACACCCTCCAGGCGGACACCACGATCGGCTGGCAGGACTACCCGGACCCGACCGGCTGCGGTCCGACCGGCAACCCGGAGAAGGCCCGGGAACTGCTCGGCGGCCAGCAGCCCAAGCTGGTGTTCCTGTCCCGCAACACCTCATACGGCCAGCAGACCGCACCGGTGGTGAAGGAGAGCCTGGAGAAGGCCGGCTTCCAGGTGGTGGTCCAGTACATCGAGCGGGCCGAGCACAACCCGACGGTGAAGACCCGGGGCAACCCGTACGACATCTACGTCACCAACTGGGCGGCCGACTGGCCCAGCGGCGCCTCGACGATCCCGGTCCTCTACGACGGGCGCAAGCTCGGTGCGCCCGGCTCGAAGGGCAACAACAACTCGTCGGCCTTCAACGCCGAGGACGTGAGCGCCGAGATCGCCAAGGCCGAGCAGTTGCCGGCCGGCGAGGCGGGCGACGACTGGGCCCGGATCGACCGGATGATCCAGGAGAGGTACTACCCGGTCGTGCCGATGTACCAGTCGAAGACGCTGGACGTGATGGGCCCGAAGGTCGGCGGGGTGTTCCTGTCCGACAACATCGGCACCGAGGTGCTGTACAACGCGTTCATCAAGTGACGCCCGGATAGCCGCAGGGGCCCCGCGCGCTCGCCCGGCGGCGGGGCCCCTGCGGACATCTCACCGGTGCCGGCTCACAGGTGCCGGCGCAGGAAGTCCAGTTCCAGCGGGAGCAGCCGGTCGTCCGCCGGCCGGCCACGCCGGTCGTCCGTCCGGTCCGCCAGGTCCGTCGTCGGGTCCGCCAGGTCCGTCGTCGGGTCCGCCAGGTCCGTCGTCGGGCCCGGCAGACCCGAGGTACCCGGCGGCCCCGACGGACCCGACGGGCCGGGTGGGCCCGACAGACCCGCCGGGCCGGGTGGGCCGCACAGCGGCAGCACCGTGTGCGGGTGGCCGGTCGCCTGCAACGCCGCCGACAACCACAGCGTGTGCGCCAGCGGCACCCGGGCGTCGGCCACGCCGTGCAGCAGCAGCAACGGCCGGGCCAGGGTCGGCCCCGGCATCGTCTCGGCGGCCATGGCCAGCAGCGAGTGGTGGGCGTAGACCTCGGCGCTGTCGTCCGGCATCCCCAGGTACCGCTCCGTGTACGCCGTGTCGTGCCGGGACCAGTCCGTCACCGGCGTGCCGGCGACCGCGCACCGGAACAGCTCCGGCCGGCGCAGCACGGCCAGTGCCGCGAGCCAGCCGCCGAACCCCCGGCCCCGCACCGCCGTCCGGTCCAGGTCGAGGTCCGGATGCTTGCCGGCGAGCGCCGTCAGCGCGTCCAACTGGTCGGCCAGGATGACATCGGCCAGCCGCCGGTGCACCACCTTCTCGAACGACGGCGCGATCCCCGCCGTACCCCGGTTGTCGACGGTGACCACCACGAAGCCGGCGTCGGCCCACCACTGCCGTTCCAGCCAGCACGAGCGGGCCGCCCGGACCTCCTGCCGGCCCGGCCCGCCGTCGATGTCGAGCAGCACCGGCAGCCGCCGGCCGGTCACGTGGTCGCGCGGGTAGAGCACCGCCGCCGGCAGCCGCCGGTCGGTCACCCGCTCCAGCGCCGGCTGCGGCGCGTACGGCGGGGTGGCCGCCAACGAGCGCAGGGTGGCCACCTCCTCGCCGTCGCTGCGCCAGATCGTCCAGCGCACCCCGTGCTGGTCCAGCGTCGCCGTGCCCACCGCGAGGATGCCGCCGCCGACCGCCGCGACGTGCCAGCCGGGTTCCGGGGTGAGCCGCCGGGACTCCACGCCCCCGCCGCCGATCGCCGTCCGGACCCGGAACAGGTGCTGCTGGCTCGGCTCGCCCTCGCTCGCCTCGACCAGCAGGTCCGGCGGCCCGGTCCGGGCCGGCAACTGGCCGACCACCCGGCGTACGTACAGCGCCGGCGGGGTGAGCAGGGTGCCGTCGGCGAACAGGCAGCGGGCGTCGTAGCCGTCGTGCGCCAGCTCGCCGCCCACCAGCACCCGGCCGTCGGGCAGGTGGATCGGGGTGCCGGCGACCGGTTCCACCCAGCGCGGGTCGGCCAACTCGGCGTGCACCTGCGTCTCTCCGGTGCGCGGGTCGACCGCCAGCACCAGCCCGTGCTGCTGGAGCCGGCGCAGCACGGTGATCAGCGGTCCGCCGTCCGCCCAGCTCACCGAGACCAGGTACGGGTAGGTCTCCCGGTCCCAGTGCACGTCCACCCAGCCGCCGTCCAGGTCCAGCAGGTGCAGGCTGACCTCGGCGTTGGCGCCACCGGCCACCGGCCGGGCCAGCTCCCGGGCCGGCCGCGTCGGGTCCAGCGGATCCGCGAGGTGCCAGCGGGGCACCCGGGACTCGTCCACCCGGGCGGCCAGCAGGCAACGGCCGTCCGGCGCCCACCAGTAGCCGCGCCGGCGGTCGAAGTCGGCGGACGCGACGTACTCGGCCAGTCCCCAGCCGACCCCGCCGTCCTCGCCGCCGAGCAGGACGTCCGTGCCGTCCGGCCCGACCACCCGCAGCTGGCTGCCGCCCGGACCCCGGTCCGGGTCCGTCGTCACGTACGCGATCCGCTCGCCCGTGGGATCGGGCCGGGGGTCGACCGGCCGGCCCAGGCACGGGATCTCGACCACGTCCCCGTGCCGCAGGTCGGCCCGGAACAGCCGGCCGGCCAGCGTGAACACCGCGACCCGGCCGGCCGGGTCGGTGACGTACCTGTCGATTCCGACCCCCGTACCGTCCTGCACCGAGTCGGCCAGCAGCCGGATCGGGTCCGCGACCAGCCGCTCGTCGCCGTCGGCCAGCTCGAAGGACCAGAGCGCCTCGGCGGCGTCCTCGGGGCCGGCGGAGCGCAGGAAGAGCACCCGGGAGCCGTCGCCGGCCACGGTGACCGCCCGCGGCGCGCCGCGGGTGCAGCGCCGGGTGCGAGCGGCCAACTCCGGGTAATCCACATCGCGATCGTAGGTCGGTGCGCGGTGGCCGCGGGCCGGCTCCGCGGATCGCGCGCCCGGTCGGGTGGCCGGCACCACCGGCGTACGCGTTCCGGCCCGGCGCCCGCGCCGGTGTGCGTCGTGGTCGTCCCGGTGCCCCCGCGTGTATGCATCGGTGGTCGTCCGGTACCTCCGCGTACAGTGTCCAGACGTGACGACTACCGCCCGGCAGCGGCTGCTTCTGGTCCACGCCCACCCGGACGACGAGGCCATCGGCACGGGCGCCACGATGGCGCACTACGTGTCGCGTGGGGCGCAGGTGACGCTGGTGACCTGCACCCTCGGCGAGGAGGGCGAGATCCACGTACCGGAGCTGGCCGGGCTCGCCGCGGCGGAGGCCGACCAGCTCGGCGGGTACCGGATCGGCGAGCTGGCCGCGGCCTGCCGGGCGGTGGGGTGACCGACCACCGGTTCCTGGGCGGCGCCGGCCGCTACCGCGACTCCGGGATGATGGGGCTGGCCACCAACGACCACCCGCGGGCCTTCTGGCGGGCCGACCTGGACGAGGCGGCGGGACAGCTGCTGGAGATCATCCAGGAGGTCCGCCCGCAGGTCATGATCACGTACGACGAGCAGGGCTTCTACGGACATCCCGACCACATCCAGGCGCACCGGGTGGCCATGCGCGCCGCCGAGTTGGCCGCGGCGCGGGGCTGCGCGCCCGCCAAGATCTACTGGACGGCGCTGCCCCGCAGCGTGCTGGCGGCCGGTATGGCGGCCTTCGCCGGCGCGCCGGACAACCCGTTCGCCGGTGTCGACAACCCCGAGGACCTGCCGTTCGGCACCCCGGACGAGCAGATCGCGGCCCGGATCGACGCCACCGACGCCGGACCGGCCAAGGAGGCGGCCATGCGGGCGCACGCCACCCAGATCCCGGACTCCTCCTGGCTGTACGTGGTGGCCAGCAACTTCGGCGCCGAGTTCATGGGGGTGGAGTACTACACCCTCGCGGCCGGCCGGCGGGGGCCGGGCGCCGGCCCGCACGGCTGGGAGAGCGACCTGTTCGCGGGCCTCGCGCCGGAGGACGACCCGGTGCCGGCGGCGGCTGGTGCGCGGTGACGCTGCCGACGATGTCCAACGCACCCGAGCTACCGCCGCCGGTGGCGCCCCGGCGCTGGCCGGAGGTGCTGGACCGGCTGCTGCGGGTGGCCGGCGGCGTGATCGCGGTGGCCGGGGCGGTGGTCACCGGATTCGTTGAACTGATCTTCGCGGCCGTGCGGGTGGACGGTTACCTGATCGGCATGTCGATCCCGCTAGCGGTGCTGGCCAACCTCGCGCTGAGCTGGTTCGCGTACCGCGCGGTGGGCCGCCGGTGGGCGGTGGCGCTGCCGGCCGCCGCCTGGTTCGCGCTGATGGTCGTCGCCGCGGGCGGCACCAGCGAGGGTGACTTCCTGCTCGCCGGCAACAACTGGGTGGGCATCGTCATGATCTTCAGCGGTGCGGTGACGTTCGCCGCGGCCGCGTACCGGCTGATGATCCCACCGCGCCGCTAGCGGCCCATAGCGGTCCAACTTCGGCCAAGTCGGGGGATTCCGGTGGCCCCGACTCCCCAACTTCGCCGAAGTTGAGTTCGATCATGGCCGGAAGCCCTAATGAACCTCCCAGCATCGAGTGGTAAACAAACGATGTCCGGACATGTTTGGAGGTCGAGTGATGAGGGAACGGTGGCGGCCCATCGGGGTGCTCGCGGGTGTGTTGTTCGCGGTGAACGTGGTCGCCCGACTGGTGACCCGGTTCGCCTTCGACAACGGCACCGAGGCGTCCGACCGGATCTCGCTGGCGATGTTCGCCGTGCTGGGCGTGGTGCTCGCCGGCACCGCGTTCCGCTGGGGCCGGCACGCGCCGCTGGCGCGATGGTCCGGAGATCTGGCGGTGGCCGTCCTGGTGGCGATGGCCCTGACCATCTTCGTCGGCCCGTTCCTGAACAGCAGCCAGCCGTTCGCCGACGGGGCCGGCGCGTTCTTCTCCCAGATCTGGCTGTACCTCGGCTGCGCGGCGCTCGGCACGCTGATCGGCTACCTGCTGCTGACCGCCCTCGGTCGGGACTACCGGTCCGAGTCGCTCAAGCGGTACACCGAGATCCAGCGGGCCAAGCCGCGCCGCGTCGTGCGCCGCTGAGCCGGCCTGGACCGCTCGACTCGGCCGGGGTCGCCGGGCCGAGCGGTTCCGGCGCCGCCGGCCGAGTCGCGGCCCGGCTCAGCCGGCGGTCGGCGGCCGTTCCCGGGTGACGTACCCGTGGTGGGTGCGGAACCCGAGCGACCGGTAGAGCGCCACGGCGGCCGTGTTGTGCTCCTCGACCTGGAGATACGCGTGCGTCGCGCCCAGCCCGGCGGCCCAGTCGGCGAGCGCGCGGACCAGCCCCCGGGCCAGTCCCCGGCGGCGGGCCGCCGGGACCACCTCGATCAGGCTGAGCCCGAGCCAGCGGCCGTCGCCGGTGACCGTGCCCCGGGCGATGGCCACCGGCGGCCCGTCGTCGCCGGGCGGATGGGCGTGCGCGAACCGGATCTGGTCCACGGCCGTGAGCACGTGCCGGGCCGCCTCGGGCAGCCGTCCGCCCTTCCGGCTGGTCACGAGGCCGAGCCAGCCGTCCGAGGGTGCCGTGCGCAGCTCGATCCGCGCGTCCCCGGGCGGCCGGGCCCGGCCCGCTTCCGGTTGCGCGGTGGTCGGGTCGGCTGCCGGCGGCGCGGCGGTCGGCCCGGTGGCCGGCGCACCGGTCGGGTCGGTGGCCGGCGCAGCGGTCGGGTCGGCGGCCGGGGGCGCAGCGGTCCGGATGGTGGCCAGCGGTGCGGTCTGGACCAGCACCGGCGGGCGCGCCCGCCAGCCCCGCCGGTCCAGCGCCGCGCCGACCGGAGCGGCCAGCGGCAGCGGCACGTTCACCAGCGCCGGCAGGCCGCGTTCGGCGTACCAGGCCTGTACGGCATCCAGCGCGGCATCCAGCGGCCGGCCCGGGTCGCCCAGCGGCAAGGCCGAGTTGGCCCGGCCGGTCCAGCCGTCGGCCGCGCGGAGCACCCAGTCGCCGAGCCGCTCGCGGACCGGCGCCGGCCAGCCCTCCTCGGCGGCCCGCTCCACCTCCGCCATCCGCGTCGTGGCCGGTCGCCGGGCCGCCGGCACCCGCTTCGCCCGGTGCACCGCCGACAGCGGTATCCGCACCGGCCCGTCGGTGGTGAGCACCGTGAGATGGGTGTCGGTCAGCTCGGCGAGTTCGCCGAGTGCGTCGGTGAAGAGGGGCCGGCCGGCGCGGGTGCCCGCGGTGCGCCGCACCACGATCCGGTGACCCACGTCCTCTGGTCGGAGCACGATCGACCCCCTTCCGCACGAGATACTAGGCTCTACTCGTCGCGGGAGATCGCGGCGTGGCTGCGCAGAGGAGAAGATCGGTGACCTACATCATCGCCGAGCCGTGCGTCGATGTGCTCGACAAGGCCTGCATCGAGGAGTGCCCGGTCGACTGCATCTACGAAGGCAACCGGATGCTCTACATTCACCCCGACGAGTGTGTCGACTGCGGGGCCTGTGAGCCGGTCTGCCCGGTGGAGGCGATCTTCTACGAGGACGACGTCCCCGAGCAGTGGAAGGACTACACCACCGCGAACTACGAGTTCTTCGAGGATCTCGGTTCGCCCGGTGGCGCCTCCAAGGTCGGGAAGATCGAGAAGGACACGTCGTTCGTGGCGGCGCAGCCGCCACGCGGGGACGCGCACTGAGCGGCCCGGCCTCGAACGCCCGGCAGCTGTCGGCGCGGTTGCCGGAGTTCACCTGGGACGCGCTGGAGCGGGTCGGCGCGCTCGCGGCGCGCCATCCGGACGGCGTGATCAACCTGTCCATCGGTACGCCGGTGGACTCGGTTCCCGAGGTCGTCCGGGCGGCGCTCGCCGCCGCCGCGGACGCTCCCGGTTACCCGCTCACCGCCGGCACGCCGCGGCTGCGCCGGGCCATCACCGACTGGGTGGTCCGGACCTGCGGGCCGCCGGACCGGGACTTCGGGGTGCTGCCGACCATCGGCTCGAAGGAGCTGGTGGCGTGGTTGCCGACGCTGCTCGGGCTCGGCCCCGGCGACGTGGTCGTGGCGCCCCGGATCTGCTACCCGACCTACGAGGACGGGGCACGGCTGGTCGGCGCCGAGACGGTACGCGCCGACTCGCTGACCGCGCTCGGGCCGAGCACCCGGGTCCGGCTGGTCTGGGTGAACTCGCCGGGCAACCCGACCGGCCAGGTGCTGCCCGCCGCGCACCTGCGCAAGGTGGTCGACTGGGCGCGCGAGCGCGGTGCCGTGGTGGCCAGCGACGAGTGCTACCTGCCGCTCGGCTGGTCGGCCGAACCGGTGTCGGTGCTCGCGCCGGAGGTCAACGGCGGCTCGTACGAGGGCGTGCTGGCCGTGCACTCCCTGTCCAAGCGGTCCAATCTGGCCGGTTACCGGGCCGGCTTCGTGGCCGGCGACCCGGCCCTGGTCGCCGAGCTGCTGAAGATCCGTAAGCACGCCGGCATGATCGTCCCGGCACCCGTCCAGGCCGCCATGGTCGCGGCGCTGGACGACGAGGAGCACGCGACGGCCCAGCGGGAGCGGTACGCCCGGCGGCGCGAGCTGCTGCGGGCGGCGCTGGCCGGCGCGGGATTCGAGATCGAGCAGTCGGACGGCGGGCTCTACCTCTGGGCCACCCGCGGCGAGGACTGCTGGGCGACCGTGGAATGGCTGGCCGGCCGGGGCATCCTGGCCGCGCCGGGAGCCTTCTACGGGCCGGCCGGGCAGCGGCACGTGCGGGTGGCGCTCACCGGCGCCGACGACCGGATCGCCGCCGTACCGGACCGGCTCGCCGCCGCGCCGGGCCGGGTGGACGCCGTTCCGGACCGGTCCGCGGGCTGAGGCGGCACGGGCGGGACGATGACCGGCGAGACGGTACGGGTGGCCGTGGTCGGTACCGGCCTGATCGGCGGATCCGTGCTGCTGCGGCTCGCCGCGGCCGGCGTACCGGTGCGGGGTTGGGATCCCGATCCGCGGACCCGGCGGTACGGCCGGGACCGGGGCGTCGAGTTCCCCGACCGGCTCGCCGACGCGGTCGCCGACGCCGACCTGGTCTTCCTGGCCGGCCCCCTGGTCACCCTGCCGGCCACGCTGGCCGAGGTGGCCGGCGTGGCGCCCGCGCACTGCGTGTTCACCGACGTGGGCAGCACCAAGTCCGAGGTGGCCGCGGCGGGTCGCCGGCAGGGGCTGGGCGGGCGGTTCGTCCCCGGACACCCGATGGCCGGCACCGAGCGCGCCGGCCTGGCCGCGGCCGACCCGGAGCTGCTGCGCGGGGCCACCTGGGTGCTCTGCCCGGACCCGGACGGCGATCTGGCGCCGTTCCGCCGGTTGGCGGCGCTGCTGATCGACACCTTCGCGGCCCGGGTCGCACCGATGTCCCCGGGCCGCACGACGCGGTGGCCGCGCTCGCCTCACACGTGCCGCACCTGCTGGCCGGCGCGCTGGCCGGCACCGCGTACCGGTCCGCCAACCGGGCCGCCGCCCTGGCCCTGGCCGCGGGCAGCTTCCGGGACGGCACCCGGGTCGCGGGTACGCCGAGCCGCCGCACCGCCGACATGCTGCTCGGCAACCGGGCGGCCGTGCTGGACCAGCTCGCCGCGGTGCAGGCGTACCTCGACGAACTGGCCGCGGCCGTGCGGGCGGACGACGGGGCGGAGCTGGTCCGGCTGCTCGGCGACGCCCGCTCGCTCCGGATGGGGCTCCAGGCGCGGCTGGCGACCGGGCCGGCGGCTTCCGCGTCGGCCGCTTCGGCGTCGGCCGCTTCGGCGCCGACGGTGACCGGGCCGGCGGTGACCGCCTCGACCGTGACCGGGCCGGCGGTGACCGGGCCGGACGGTGCCGTCGAGCGGGTCCGGTTTCCGCTGCCCGATGACGCGGAAGGCGGTGCGGAAGGCAGCGCGGAACTGGCCTGGTTGCTCGACCTGGGCGCGGCCGGCGGCTGGCTGACCGGCTGCGAGCAGGCGGCCGGCGAGGTCGTCTGGACCGCATTCCGCCCGCCTGACGGTGAGCGGCGGTGACCTCGGCGATACCGGTCGCCGGCCTGGTCGACCGCGCCCGCGCGCTGGCCCTGTCCGGCCGGCGCCGACTGCTCGGCATCACCGGCGCCCCCGGCGCGGGCAAGTCGACCCTGGCGCAGCGGTTGGTCGCCGCGCTCGGCCCGACCGCCGAACTGGTGCCGATGGACGGCTTCCACCTGGCCGAGGCGCAACTGCACCGGCTAGGCCGGCACGACCGCAAGGGCGCGGCGGACACGTTCGACGCGGCCGGTTTCGTGGCGCTGATCCGGCGGCTGCGCGAGCCCGGCGACGCCCCGGTGTACGCGCCGCGGTTCCACCGCGAACTGGAGGAGTCGATCGCCGCCGAGATCGCGGTGCCGCCCGAGGTCCGACTGGTGGTGACCGAGGGCAACTACCTGCTGCTCGCGGAGGAACCCTGGTCGCGGCTGCGGGACCTGCTGGACGAGGTGTGGTTCCTCGACGTGGACGAGGAGTTGCGGCTGCGCCGGCTGACCGAGCGGCACATGGCGTACGGGCGTCCGCCCGAGGTGGCCGCGGCCCGTGCCCGGGGCAGTGACCAGGTCAACGCCGAACGGATCGCCGGTACCGCGGGCCGGGCGGACCTGGTGTTCAGGCTGGGTGACAGCACATAGTTGGTCGCGTGGACCTCGGCCTTTTCTGGCATCGGACGTCGTCGAATGAAGTCACATATCGCCGTAGTCCAGAAGCCCATTCTCCAACACGTGTTGACGGAACCCGCCAGGGCCGAACGGCAGGTGATAATTGCCTTCCAAAAGGTCGTCGGCCAGCGCTTCAACCATAGCGGTCGTAAGCCTCTTGGCGCGAATCGCTTCGCATAGCAATGGGACGGTTGCGGTGACTTGAATTCCCTTTTCCTCTGCAATGACGCGCGGCGTGGCATCGTCTATCACGACTTCGCACCCGTAGATCTGGCCCATGGCCAGGACCCCACACTCGCCGAGGTTCTTCCCGTCGACGACCAGTCGGTCGAAGTAATGACCGAACGCGTTGCCGTACTCGGGGTCAGTCGACCGGTGAACGTGGATCCAGTCGGCATCAAGTACCGCGCGAGCGGCCGATACGTACTCGGCGGCGTGGTCGAGTTCACGCTCGACGCTGTCGGGGATGTAGACGGGGCGTCCTTCCGCGAGAAAGCGCAGAACTCCCAGCCAACCATTCGTCGCGAAGTGTCTCAACGGACCGGTGTCGAACACCCAGGCGTCGGGGGGCACCGTCACGACGCGAACTTCCAGATCTCATCGGCCCGTCGCTTGCGAATACTTGGCAGATCCGCCTCGTCGAAAGTGCCCTGAAGCAGGTGCAAGGCTCGCTCGCGACTGATCCGCTCGTCGCGTACGAGCCGCAGAACCGCACGGGCAAAGGGTCGTGGAACGGTCGTTCCCGCCAGTTCCTCAAGCGGGACATGGAGGTTCATCTCAACGATGTCGGCCTGCGTGGTCCGGTATCTACGAACCGAAGCGACCGTCTCGCTGTCTGCTAACTCCAGCTCCTTCAAGCGCCTCGCCAGGGTGGCCATGTCGACCCGGAACCTGCTCGCCAGCAGAATTGCCGAACTGCGCTCTCCGGATTGGGCAACTTTTTCGTCCCATTGCCGCGTAACCGCAGATCTGGGTAGCAGCAGCGCACGCGCGAAACGATCCAGGCATGACTCCATCGGGAGGTCATTATCGGCCACCCGCCAATCGATCGTGTAGGCGTCGGCAATCAGATAGTGGCCAAGTTCGTGCGCCAGCGAAAGCCGCCTACGGCCCACCTTCATGTGGCTGTTGACGAGACTGACGCCTCCGCGGGGCAACAGGACCGTGCCAGCATCGGCGGTGTCCTTGCCGACATCGTGGGAGAACGCCAACAGCCCGATGCCGGCAACGCTGTCGGAGAGTTGGCGGATCGGCTCCTCTTGCGGAAGTGACATCAAGTCGCGTGCTTTTGCGGCGAGTGCCTCGGCCTCTGCGTTGGTCGTAGGCCGCGAAATCTTGGCCCTGGCCACGGCGTCGGCAGCGTCCAACCCCAGTTCGTCGACGCCCAGTGAGGCGACGAACTCGACCTCGTTCACGAACCTCGCGAGCAGTGCGTCGATTTGCGAGTCTGCCGTGTCCAGTCCTTGGCTGGAACGATGCGCGACAAGTGCCGGGACGGGCTCCTCGAAGAACGTGGACATGCCCACACCGATGGCGGCGGCGATGTCTGACAGTTCGAGCGCCGTGACTCTGCGGACGCCCGTTTCGATCTTGTTCACGACCGTGCGTTCAAGACCGATTGCTTGCCCGAGGTCTTCTTGACTCAGGTCTGCCCGTTTACGGGCATCCCGGATACGCTCGCCCAACGTCTGTGCGTCGATGTCGGCCACCGTGCGATTATCGCACACCGTAGCTGACCTGCGATGGGCCGCGCAAACGAAGCGCACGTGAGGGGGCTGCGTCAGGCTGGGTTGACCGCGTCGGTGGTGGACCCGTGCCGCTGCTGTGGCCCCGGCACGGAGTCCGGCACCGATCCTGGCTCCGGCACCGATCCTGGCTCCGGCACCGATCCTGGCCCCGGCCCCGGCCCCGGAGCGGAGCCCGGCTCCGGCCGCGGCCCGGACTCCGGCCCCGACTCCGGCGTTGGACCGGGTTCGGACGGCGACCCGGGGGCCGGCTCGGCCAGCGACGGGTGGGGCGGTTCGGCCGGCGGCCGGGCGGCGCCGAGCAGCGCGGCGACCTCGGCCCGCTCCCGCTGGTACTCCGGCGCCCGCGGATAGCCGCCGTGGTTGCGGATCGGCGGGTCACGGACCTCACCGCCGCGGGGGTGCAGCGCCACCGGGTCGCGCACCGCCAGTTCCCGGTCGGCGGCCGGTACGGGCCAGCCGAGCGGATCGGTGGGCCGCCAGAAGTTCGTCCAGGCCGGCCGGCCGCCGGGCGGGGTGAGCGCGGTGGTCACCGCGGGGAGCCGGTCCGGGCCGAAGTACGCCGGAAACACCCGGCCGTAGAGCTTGCTGAGCTGGCAGCCGTACGAGAAGAACCAGATCCGCCGGCGCCAGCGTACGGGCATCTGCAGGATCACCGCGGCGGAGATCACCGCGCCCTGGCTGTGGCCGGACAGGATGATCGCGTCGGCTCGCCGGGGGTCGTCGTCGGGCAGCGCCATCAGGCCGGTGGCCCGGGTCTGCAACTGCGGTACGGCCCGTTCGGCGTAGCTGGGTGGGGCGAGCGGATGGGCGGCCCGGGGCCAGAAGGTGCCGATGTCCCAGACCACGCCGACGGCCCGGCGGACCGTGTCGTTCCGGTAGACCAGCAGCCCCAGCGCGCAGACCAGCACGGGCAGCAGGCCGGCCAGCGAGGCGCCGCCGTCGACCGCCGCCCGGACCAGCATCGCCCAGCCGGCCGGGCTGACGGCCACCGGTTGCAGCCCGGCCAGCGCGACCGCGGTGGCCAGCGCGGCGAGCAGCCCGGCCAGCGCGGTGAACTGGCCGACCAGCCGCAGCACGCGGTCGCCGACCAGCCGGTGCAGGGCGTGGAACATGGCGACGTCCCGCGCCCGCCGCCGTTCGTGCGCGGACAGCGGCGGCCCGGTGCTGATCAGGCCGGCCAGGATCCGCCGGCGCAGCAGCAGCACCTCCACCCAGATCCGGACCCCGGTGCCGACCAGCGCGAGCAGCGCGAGCAGGAACGCGGGACCGGCCCAGGCCACCGGCACCGGCAGCAGGACGGGCGCGGCGTCGCCGCCGCGGTTGAGCCGGGCGGTGGTCCAGTACAGGGCTCCGGCGCTGTATGACGCGGCGAGCAGCCAGCCGAGTCCGGCCAGGACGGCCGGCGCGCAGCCACCCCAGGCCATCCGGTCGTACCGGCCGGCGCCGGTGGGCGCGGCGGGCCGGCGGGGCAGCAGCAGCGTCCCGGCCGCGGTGCCGGCGAAGACCGCGACCAGCACCGCCCAGGTCGGCAGCCAGCCGGGCGCCGGTGGTACACCCGGCACCACGCCGCTGAGCCAGCCGACGGCGGCCGGCAGGGCGACCGCCGCGGCGGCGGGTCCGGCGAGCGTGCCGCGGCCGGTACGGGAGACGCCGGCGACCGCGACGATCATCAGCACCTGTGCGCTGGCCAGCCAGCCGAGCAGGCCGTTGAAGCCGGGCAGTGAGTGGTCCCGGGCGCAGCCGGCGAGGCAGCCGGCGGAGTGGGCGTCGCCGAGCGGGACCCCGCCGGCGGTGGCCGGCAGGAGCAGCACGGCCAGCGCCGCCGCGATGCCGGCCAGGACCAGCCAGATCAGCCCGGTGGCGTACCCGCCGAGCGGCGCGGGCCCGCAGCGGCGGGCGATGTACGGGTGTCCGAGCGCGGCGGCGGCGAGTACCACGGTGCCCACCAGGGCCGCGGCGGCGGCCCAGGCCAGCACCGTCCGGGCGCCGGCCGGGGGTTGCGCGGCGAGCACGGCGCCCAGCGGTACGACGGTCGCCACCGCGGCACCGGTGACCAGGTGCAGCGCGGCCAGCCGGCGGACCTGGCCCTCGCCGCACCAGAACGTCGGGTGTCGCAGCGGGTTGTCCAGCCCGTCGTCGGCCGGGTCCGCCGGTCCGGCGGGCAGGTCCGCCTCGTACTGGTAGGTCCGCCAGGTCAGCAGCCCGACGAGCGCGAGCAGCCCGTACGGCAGCAGGAGGCCGACGGCCAGCGGCCGGGCCGACTGGCTCCACCACCCCTGGGCGAGGAACTCCCAGGAGCCTGGGACCTGCGCCAGGCACCGGGCGGTGTCGCACTGCCAGCCGATCAGGTCGACGCCCACGCCGGTGGCCGCGAGCACCAGGGTGGCGGTCAGGCTGAGGCAGAACAGCCGGATCAGCCAGGCGCCGATCCCGCTGCGGCTGTGCCAGCGTTCCTCGTCCGGGTCGGCGGGTATCTCGGGCCGGGCGTGCAGGGCGACGTTGGCCAGGGTGAACGGCAGCAGCAGGGTCCACAGCCCGCGTTCCACGTCCTTGGCGGTGCGGGCGCCGGAGGTCAACTGCCCCCAGCTGTACGCCTCGACCTCGACCGGCTCGTCCGGGTCGGGGCTGGCCGACCGGTAGAAGCCGGTGGTGGCGTCCCCGGCCACCATTCGCGGTGGCACGGCTCGGCTGGCGGCCTCGGCATCGTCCACGATGCCGAGGATGTCCGCCGGCGGGGTGTTGGACACCCCGTGGACGCGCAGTTCGAGGATCCGCCCGCGCACCTCGCCCCCCGGAGAGTAATCGCTTCATTACCCAGAGTGCGCAAACATGCGTACGAACGGATCGTCCGTTCGGGCTAAATGGCCTCGTACGAAAGGAGGAATCTTGCCTGGATAACGGGGGTCAGTCGTTGGCGTGCAGCGCCGCGTTCAGCGTGCTGCCGTGCCCGGCCCGCGGCTTCGCCTCCAGCGCACCGGTGACCGAGTTGCGCCAGAACAGCAGGCCGTTCATTCCGGACAACTCGCGTGCCTTGACCACCCGGCCGTCCGGGAGGGTGATCTTCGAGCCGGCCGTCACGTAGCAACCGGCCTCGACCACGCAGTCGTCGCCGAGCGAGATCCCGATGCCGGCGTTCGCGCCCACCAGGCTCCGCTCGCCGATCCGGACCCGTTCGGTGCCGCCGCCGGAGAGCGTGCCCATGATCGAGGCGCCGGCGCCGACGTCCGAGCCGTCCCCGACCACCACGCCCTGCACGATCCGGCCCTCGACCATGGAGGCGCCCAGCGTGCCGGCGTTGAAGTTGCAGAAGCCCTCGTGCATCACGGTCGTGCCGGACGCCAGGTGCGCGCCCAACCGGACCCGGTCGGCGTCGGCGATCCGCACCCCGCCCGGCACCACGTAGTCGGTCATCCGGGGGAACTTGTCCACCCCGTACACGCTCAGGTGCCGGCCCGCGGCCCGTTCGATCACCCGCAGCTCGTCGACCCGGTCCGGCGGGCACGGACCGGCGGAGGTCCAGGCCACGTTCGGCAGCACCCCGAAGATGCCGTCCAGGTTCAGCTCGTTGGGCCGTACCAGGCGGTGGGAGAGCAGGTGCAACCGCAGGTACGCGTCGGCCGTGCCCTTGATCGGGTCGGCCAGCGAGCCGATCTGGGTGGTCACCTCGACCGTGCGCAGCCCCGGCAGCGCCCGGTCGCCCACCGCCGAGGGCGGCAGGTCCAGCACGTCGCCCTGGTCCTCGCCGGGCACCAGCGGCAGCGGGCCGAGGCCCAGCTTGCCCGTCGGGTACCAGGTGTCCAGGACCTGGTCGCCCGCGCCGACGGTGGCCAGACCGATGCCCCAGGCGGGCTGCGCTGACATCACGGGTTGCCCCTCCATCTTCGCCGATGACCTCGGTTACCCAGGAGCGGACGGACCACTCGCCGGACCGGTCATGACGGTACCGTGCCCAGCATGGTGAACCCGCTGACCCCTGACGTGCTGGCAGACCCGGTCGCGTTGACCCGCGCCCTGGTGGATGTCGAGTCCGTGTCGCTCAACGAGAAGGAACTCGCGGACCACGTCGAGGAGGTGCTCCGCGCGGTCCCACACCTGACCGTGCAGCGGCTCGGCAACACGGTGATGGCGCGTACCGACCTGGGCCGGTCCCAGCGGGTCGTGCTCGCCGGGCACCTGGACACGGTGCCGATCAACAACAACTTCCCGTCCACCATCCGGGACGACCTGATGTACGGGTGCGGCACCTCGGACATGAAGTCCGGGGTGGCGTACGCGCTGCACCTGGCGGTCACCCTGCCCGACCCGCGGTACGACCTGACCTACTTCTTCTACGAGGCGGAGGAGATCGAGTCCCGGTACAACGGGCTGCACCTCGTCGCCCAGGCCCACCCGGACTGGCTGACCGCCGACTTCGCCGTGCTGCTGGAGCCGACGTACGGGGTGGTGGAGGCCGGCTGCCAGGGCACCATGCGGGCGATCGTGAGCACGACCGGCCGGCGCGCGCACTCGGCGCGCTCCTGGCACGGCGTCAACGCCATCCACGCCGCCGCCGAGGTGCTGAACCGGCTCGTCGCGTACCAGGCCCGGACGGTGGCCATCGACGGCTGCACCTATCGGGAGGGCATGAACGCCGTCCGCATCGGCGGCGGCGTGGCCGGCAACGTGGTGCCGGACCGCTGCGACGTGGAGGTCAACTTCCGCTTCGCGCCGGACCGGACGCCAGAGCAGGCGCAGGAGCACATCCGCGAGGTGTTCGACGGCTTCGACGTGGTGGTGACCGACCTGGCGCCCGGGGCGCTGCCGGGGTTGACCGCCGAGCCGGCGCTGGAGTTCCTGGCCGCGGTCGGCGAGGCGCCGGTGGGGAAGCTGGGCTGGACCGACGTGGCGCGGTTCGCCGCGCTCGGCATCCCGGCGCTCAACTTCGGGCCGGGTGACCCGAACCTCGCGCACCACCCCGACGAACACGTCGAGATCGCCAAGCTGCGTGACGGCGCGGCCACCCTGCACCGGTGGCTGGCCAGCTGAGGCCGGTCGGTCCCGGCCTGCGGTGCCAGACGGCGACGGCCCGGATCGGCGACGGATGCCCCTCGTCAACCGTCGCCTGATCCGGGCCGCGCACTCACCCGCCGACGAGCGCTTCCTCGTCGTGGCCGACCCGCTGGTCCGCGGCGGAGGCGTCCCCACCGTCGGCCAGCCCTGTCCCGCTGATGCGCGCCTGTCGACGCTCCGCCACCAGTTCCCGGATCCGCTGGTGCATCTCCCGGCGGTAGCGCAGCTTCTCCCGATTGGTCATCACAGCGATTCCCTCCCCCGCGACGTCCGGACCCCCGGCCGGCGCCGTGAATCCAGTATCCGCAGGTTAAGACGTCCCTGCGACACAATTGGTTGATCCAGGACTCGAATGTTTCGGTCGGAAACTTCACACCGGCCCCCGATTGTTGCGCGGTGTCGGTGATCGGTGGCGCTGCGTGCCGGTGGCGGGCGATCCGGCGGCCGGGACCGACCCGGACGCCGGTCGCCGCCGCGGTGCCCGCACTACGGTTGACCGCATGAAACAGGATGGGGACGGTGGCCGGGTGCGCGCCCGGGAGTGGCACCGGGGCGCGGTCACGCTGCGTCGCGAGGCCATCCCGGCCAGCACCGCCGACCAGCGGCTGCTGGATTCGCGGTCGCGGGCCGACTGGAAGACCAAGGACGCCTGGCGGGCACTGCGGATCCTGTCGGAGTTCGTCGAGGGGTTCGACACGCTGGCCGACCTCCCGCCGGCGGTCAGCGTCTTCGGGTCCGCCCGCAGCGGGCCGGACAGCCCCGAGTGCAAGCTGGCCGAGAAGTTGGGCGGCGCCCTGGCCGGGGCCGGCTACGCGGTCATCACCGGCGGCGGGCCGGGGGTGATGGAGGCGGCCAACCGGGGCGCCAGCGAGGCGGGCGGGCTCTCCGTCGGGCTGGGCATCGAACTGCCCTTCGAGCAGGGCCTCAACGACTGGGTCGATCTCGCCATCGACTTCCGCTACTTCTTCGCCCGCAAGACCATGTTCGTGAAGTACGCGCAGGCGTTCGTGGTGCTGCCCGGCGGCTTCGGCACCATGGACGAACTGTTCGAGGCGCTCACCCTGGTGCAGACCGGCAAGGTCACCCGGTTCCCGGTGGTGCTGATGGGCACGGCGTACTGGCGGGGGCTGCTCGACTGGCTCCGGGACACCATGGCCGCGGACGGCAAGATCAGCCAGGTGGACCTGGAACTCGTCTGTGTCACCGACAGCGTGCCGGAGGCGGTACGGCATATCGTCGATGCGGACGCGGCGCTCACGGCCGAGCAACGGGCCCGGGAGGATGAGGCTGTCGCCCGGACCGCGGCCGACCAGCAGGCCGCGTACCGGAAGTCCGCCGCCGACTCGAAGGAGCGCTGACCGAAACCATGGCCGCCATCTGCGTCTTCTGCGCCTCGTCCCGGACCCTGGAGCCGTCCTGGCTGGACATTGCCGCCCAGACCGGCCGGGAGATCGCCCGCCGCGGCCACACGCTGGTCTCCGGCGGCGGCTGTGTGGGCATGATGGGCGCGGTCGCCGACGGCGCGCGCAGCGGCGGCGGGCACACCCTCGGGGTCATCCCGCAACTGCTGGTGGACCGCGAGGTGGCGGACGTCAGCGCCGACGAACTGATCGTGACCGAGGGCATGCTCGACCGCAAGAACGTCATGATCGAGAAGTCGGACGCCTTCCTGACCCTGCCGGGCGGGCTGGGCACCCTCGACGAGCTGTTCGAGGTCTGGACCACGGCCACCCTGGGCATCCACCGCAAGCCGGTGGTGCTGCTGGACGCCGGGGGCTTCTACACCGGACTGGTGGACTGGCTGGTGGGGCTGGCCGGCACCCGGTTCGTGTCCCGCAGCGCCATCGACATGCTGGCGGTGGCCGACTCCGTACCCGCGGCGCTGGAGGCCATCGAGGAACGGCTCGGCTGACGCCGACGCGCGGAACGACCCTTCGGGCGCCGGCACCGGCGCCGAGGGCCCTTCCTTGCCGGCCGCCGGTCGTACCGGCGTGATCTGATGGGCGGCGTGCAGGCGTACCGGTTGGTCCGCCGGCGGCCCGACGGCGCGCCGGCGCGGTTCGACGACCCCGTGCACGCCGAGGTGGTCGCGCACACCGGTGGCCCGCTGCTGGTGATCGGCGGCCCCGGCACCGGCAAGACCAGCCTGCTGGTGGAGGCGGTGGCCGCCCGGATCGCCGAGGGGGTGGACCCGGAGCGGATCCTGGTGCTGACGTTCGGCCGCCGGATGGCGACCGAGCTGCGGCACCGGATCGAGCGGCGGATCGCCGGCGACGGGCACCGGGTGGTGCACGAGCCGCTGGTCCGCACGTTCCCGGCGTACGCATTCGGGCTGCTCCGGCGTGCCGCGGCCGAGCGCGGCGAACCGGCCCCGCGGCTGCTCACCGGGCCGGAACAGGACCTGATCATCCGGGAACTGCTGGACGCGGCGGACGCCGACGAGGGGGATCCGTCGGGCTGGCCGGTGGGGCTGCACCCCGCGTTGCGTACCCGGGCCTTCGCCGAACAGCTCCGTGACCTGCTCATGCGGGCCGCCGAACGGGGCATCGGGCCGGCCGGGCTGACCCGGCTCGGCCGGGAGGCCGACCGGGCCGACTGGCCGGCCGCCGCGCGCTTCCTGCGGGAGTACGTCTCGGTGCTCGCCCTGCGCGACGCCACCACCCGGGGCTCGGCCGCCTACGACCCCGCCGAGCTGGTCCGGGCCGCCTCGGGGCTGCTCGCGGACGATCCCGACCTGCTGGCCGCCGAGCGGCACCGGCTCGCGTACGTGTACGTGGACGAGTTCGCCGACACCGACCCGGCGCAGCGCGACCTGCTGGCCCTGGTGGCCGGCGGGGGGAGCGCGCTGGTCGCCTTCGCCGACCCCGATTCGTCCACGTTCGCCTTCCGCGGCGCCGACCCGAGCGGCATCGCCAACTTCCCGCACCGGTTCCGCACCGCCTCCGGGGCGGTGGCCCGGACGCTGCTGCTGACCACCTCGTACCGGGCCGGGCCGGTCCTGCTGGCCGGCCTGCGCCGGGTGGCCGTCCGGCTGCGCGGGCCGGTGGCGCACCGCGACCTGCGCCCGGCGCCCCGCCCCGGATCGCCTCCCGGGTCGCCCGCCGCGTCGCCTCCCGGGTCGCCTCCCGGCCCGGGTCCCGGGTCCGATCCCGGCGAGGTGGCCGTGCGCACCTTCCGCTCGGCCACCAGCGAGTCCGCCTACCTGGCGCACGCGCTGCGCAGCGCGCACCTGCTGGACGACGTGCCGTGGTCCCGGATGGCCGTGCTGGTCCGCTCGACCACCCTGCAGCTGCCCTCGGTCCAGCGCGCCCTGCACGCGGCCGGGGTGCCCACCGTGGTGCACGGCGAGGATCTGCCGCTGCACCTGCAACCGGCGGTGGCGCCGCTGCTGCTGCTCCTGCGCTGCGCGCTGGAGCCCGAGCGGCTTGACGAGGAGGCCGCGGTCGCCCTGCTGCACTCGCCGCTGGGCGGCGCCGACCCGCTGGCCGAGCGGCGGCTGCGGCAGGGCCTGCGGGCGCTCGCGCTGGCCGCGGGCGACCGGCGGCCCTCCGGGGAACTGCTGGTGGAGGCGCTCCGCGACCCGGCCGGGCTGGCCGCGGTGGACCGGCGCTGGGCGGCGCCCGCGAAGGCGCTCGCCGGGCTCGTCGCCACCGCCCGCCAGACCGCCGCCCGGCCGGGCAACACCGTGGAGGACGTGCTGTGGGCGGTCTGGCAGGGCAGCGGGCTGGCCGACCGGTGGTTCGCCGCGAGCCGCCGGGAACGGGTGGCGGCCGGCGACGAGGCGGGCGTGCGCTGGCGCGCCGAGGCCGCCGACCGGGACCTGGACGCCGTGCTGGTGCTGTTCGACGCCGCCGCCCGGTTCGTCGACCGGTTGCCGGGCGCGCGGACCGAGGTCTTCCTCGACCACGTGCTCGGCCAGGACCTGCCCGCCGACACCCTCGCGCCGGTCGCCGACCGGGGCGAGGCGGTACGGCTGCTCACCGCGCACGCGGCCAAGGGCCTGGAGTGGGACGTGGTGGCCGTGGTCGGCGTCCAGGAGGGCATCTGGCCCGACCTGCGGCTGCGCGGCAGCCTGCTCGGCTCGGAGCGGCTGGTCGACATGGTCGCCGGGCGGGGTCGGGGCGCCGGCAGCACCGCCACGCTTGTCGGCCAGACCTCGGCCCTGCTGGACGAGGAACGCCGGCTGTTCTATGTGGCCGCCAGTCGGGCGCGGCGGAAACTGCTGGTCAGCGCCGTGTCGTCGGCGGCCGTGGGCGGCGCCGACCACGAGGAGCAGCCGAGCCGGTTCCTGTACGAGCTGGCCGGTGCGGAGCCCGGCGACGGCGGCCAGCGGCCGGACGGCCCGGCACCGGACGGCCCGGCACCGGACGGCCCGGCACCGGACGGCCCGGGACCCGACGGCCCGGGACCCGACGGCCCGCGGCCCGGCGGCTCGGGACCCGACAACCCGGGACCCGGCGGCCCGCGGCCCGGCCCGGCAGTCGACGACCCGCGGCGGTCGGGGACCCCCGGCGACCGGACCCCCGGCGACCGGACCCCCGCGGACCGGCAGCCGCCGGCTCCGCGTACCGGCGGGGGCCGGCCCCCGCGGAACTGGACGACGGGGAGGCCGAACTGCCGGCGGGGCGGCTGTCCCGCGCGCTCACCCTGCCGGCGCTGGTGGCCGAGCTGCGCACGGCGGTGACCGACCCGGCCTCGGCGCCGGACCGCCGGGCGGCGGCGGCCGCGGAACTGGCCCGGCTGGCCGCCGCGGGCGTGTCCGGCGCGCACCCCGACGACTGGTGGGGGCTGCGGGCGCTCTCCGACGACCGGCCGCTGTACGACGACGGCGTACCGGTGCCGGTCACGCCGTCGGGAATGGAGAGCGCGCTGCGGTGCAGCCTGCGTTGGCTGCTGGAACGGCACGGCGGACGGGCGCCGGCCAGCGCCGCGCAGGGGGTGGGCAACCTGGTGCACGCGGCGGCCATGCTGGCCGAGGACGCGAGCGTGGACCGGGAACGGCTGATCGACTACGTGGCCGCCCGGTTCGACGCGATCGAGCTGGCCGCCCGGTGGATGGTGGGGCCGGAACGCGCCCGGGCCGAGGGCATGGTCGACAAGCTGCTGCGCTGGCTGGCCGACAACCCGCGCCGGCTGCTCGCCATCGAGCAGGAGTTCGCGGTCGTGCTCGACGACCCCACCCGCCCGGTGCAGCTGACCGGACGGGTGGACCGGCTGGAGGTGGACGACCAGGGCCGGCTCGTGGTCATCGACCTGAAGACCGGCCGGACCACGGCGGTGGCCGCCGCCGAACTCGCCGAGCATCCGCAACTGGCCGGCTATCAGGCCGCGGTCGAGGCGGGCGGGTTCGCCGAGCACGGTGACCGTCCCGGCGGCGCCGCGCTGGTGCAGCTCGGCACCTCCGCCCGGGACGCGAAGGAGCAGAACCAGCCCGCCGAGGGCGCCGACGGCGCCGAGGAGGGCTGGGCGCGGGACATGGTGCGGCGTACCGCGGAGACGATGGCCGCCTCGACCTTCGCGGCGGTCGCCAACTCGCGCTGCCGGGTCTGCCCGGTGCGCAGCTCCTGCCCGATCTCCGGGCAGGGCCGGCAGGTGGTCGAGCCGCAGTGACCCAGCCCTCGCTCTTCGCCGCCGCGCCGGCGCCGCCGGCCGCCGACGCCGGTCCCCGGTACACCCCGGTCGAGCTGGCCCGGCTGCTCCGGCTGCCGGCGCCCACCCGGGAACAGGCGGCCATCGTCGCGGCGCCGGTCGAGCCGCTGCTGGTGGTCGCCGGCGCCGGGTCGGGCAAGACCGAGACGATGGCCGCCCGGGTGGTCTGGCTGGTGGCCAACGGGTACGCGCGGCCGGAGCAGATCCTCGGCCTGACCTTCACCCGCAAGGCGGCCGGCGAGCTGGCGCACCGGGTACGGACCCGGCTCGGCCAGCTGGTCCGGCGGCTGGGTCGGGACCCGCGGGACCGGGACGGCGACCTGATCGGCGGCGAGCCGACCGTGGCCACCTACCACTCGTACGCCGCCCGGGTGGTCACCGAGCACGGCCTGCGTTCCGGGTACGAGCCGGCCACCCGGCTGCTCACCGAGGCGGCGCGCTGGCAGGTCGTGGACTGGCTGGTGCGCACCTACGACGGTGACATGACCGGGGTGGACCGGACCCCGGCCACCATCACCGACGCGGTGCTGGCGCTCGCCGCGGAGCTGGCCGAGCACCTGGTCGAGCCGGGCGACCTGGCGGCCTGGACCGGCCGGTTCTTCGCCGAGGTGCAGTCCCGGCCCGGCCGGGTGTACGCGGACGTGCGCCGGGCGCTCGGCGTCCAGCAGACCCGGCTCAAGCTGCTTCCCCTGGTGCGGGCGTTCCAGCAGCGCAAGCTGGACTTCGAGGCGATGGACTTCGGCGACCAGCTCTTGCGGGCCGCGCGGGTGGCCCGGGAGCATCCGGAGGTCGGCGCGACCGAGCGGGAGCGGTACCGGGTGGTGCTGCTGGACGAGTACCAGGACACCAGCCACGCCCAGGTGGTGCTGCTGCGCTCGCTGTTCGGCGGCGGGCATCCGGTGACCGCGGTGGGCGACCCGTGCCAGTCCATCTACGGCTGGCGCGGCGCCAGCGCGGGCACGCTCGACCGCTTCCCCACCGAGTTTCCCCGGCCGGACGGGGGAGCGGCCCACGCGCTGACCCTGAGCACCAGCTGGCGGAACCGGCCCGAGATCCTCCGGGTGGCCAACGCCCTGTCGGCGCCGCTGCGCAGCGCCGGTGCCGAGGTCGCGGAGCTGTCCGCCGCGTACAGCACCGCCGAGCCGATCCCCGGCCGCACGGCCCGCGGGGCGCCGGCCGACACCGTGTGCTGCGCGCTGCTGCCCACGTACGCGGACGAGGCGGAGTGGATCGCCGACGGCATCCTCGCGGCCTGGCGCGGCGCGGCGCGCAGCACCGCGCTGCCGGAGCAGATCCCGCTGGACCGGCGGCCCAGCACCGCCGTGCTGGTGCGACTGCGCAGCCAGATCCCGGCGATCGAGGCGGCGCTGCGGGCGCGCGGCCTGCCCGTCGAGGTGATGGGGCTGGGCGGCCTGTTGGACACCCCCGAGGTCCAGGACGTGGTCTGCACCCTGCGGGTGCTGGCCGACCCGACCGACGGGGCCGCGCTGCTGCGGCTGCTCACCGGCGCGCGGTGGCGGATCGGCCCCCGGGACCTGGTGGAGCTGCACCGCCGGGCGCGGGCGATCGCCACGGCCCGGCGTGAGCTGCCCCGGCTCGCCGCCGCCGAAGCGCAGCCGGAGCCGGGGCTCGGCGCAGGCGGGCACCGGCCGCTGTTTCCGGTTGTCGAGGAGGCCGGCGCCGTCGATCCGGAGATCGTCACCGACAGCCTGGACGAGGCCACCCTGGTGGAGGCGCTGGCCGATCTCGGCCCGGCCCAGCGGTACTCGGCCGAGGGATACGCCCGGCTCAAGGCGTACGGCCGGGAGTTGGCGCTGCTGCGGCACCGGTTGGACCAGTCCCTGCCCGACCTGATCGCCGACATCGAACGCACCACGGGCCTGGACGTGGAGGTGGCGGTGCGGGCCGGGCTGGGCGGCTCCGGCGGGGACGCCGGACTGGCCCGCGGGCACCTGGACGCGCTGGGCGACGTGGCCGCGCGGTTCACCCGGGACTCGGCCGGGGCGCCACTGTCGGCGTTCCTGGCCTTCCTGGCCGCGGCGCAGGACGAGGAACGCGGGCTGGCGCCCGGCGAGGTGGAGGTGGTGGAGGGCGCCGTCCAGGTGCTCACCGCGCACGCCGCGAAGGGTCTGGAGTGGGACGTGGTCGCGGTCGCCGGGCTCAGCCGGGCGGTCTGGCCCGGCCCGGTACGCGGGTCGGACCACTACCTGTACGGCCTGGGTGTGCTGCCGTTCCCGTTGCGTGGCGACGCGGCCGGCCTGCCCGAACTGTCGCTGGCCGAGGCGACCGACCAGAAGGGGGTGGCCGCGGCGCTGACCCGCTTCAGCGAGCGGTGGTGGGCGCACGACGAACGGGAGGAACGGCGGCTCGGGTATGTCGCCGTCACCCGGCCGCGCCGGCTGCTGCTGTGTTCCGGGTACTGGTGGGGCGAGGGCACCAAGCGGCCGCGCGGGCCGTCGGCGTTCCTCACCGAGATCCGCGACCAGTGCCTCGCCGGGGCGGGCACGGTGGACGAGTGGGCGCCCGAGCCGGCGCCGGACGAGCCGAACCCGACCAGCCGGATCGTTCCCCGCGCGGACTGGCCGGCGGATCCGCTGGGCGCCCGCCGGCCGGACGTGGCCGACGGCGCCGCGCTGGTCCGGCGAGCCCTGACCGCCGTGGAGGGTGCACCGGCCGCGCCGGTCGACGGTGCGGACCGCCCGGCCGCGGTCGACGGTGCGGATCGGCCGCCCGCGGTCGACGGTGCGGATCGCCCGCCCGCGGTCGGGGGTGCGGATGGTGCGGATCGACCGGTCCCGGTCGGGGGTGCGGATCGGCCGGCCCCGGCGGACGCCGGGCGCTGGCGGCAGGAGGTGGACCTGCTGCTGGCCGAGCGGGACCGGCTGGCCCGGCAGACCGGGGCGGTCCAGGTGCCGCTGCCCGACCACCTCACCGTGTCGCAGCTGGTGACCCTGCACCGGGATCCGCAGCAACTCGCCCGCACGCTGCGCCGGCCGCTGCCGGCGCGACCCGATCCGTACGCCCGCCGGGGCACCGCCTTCCACACCTGGCTCGAACAGCGCTTCGGCGCCGGCCGGCTGCTGGACATCGACGAGTTGCCCGGTTCGGCGGACGAGGAGGCGGCCGGCGACGAGGAGCTGCTGGCATTGCAGGAACGGTTCCTGGCCAGCGAGTGGGCCGAGCGGGTACCGGTCGAGGTGGAGGTCCCGTTCGCGACGGTGGTCGCCGGGGTGGTGGTGCGCGGACGGATGGACGCGGTGTACGCCGCGCCCGGCGGGCGGTTCGAGGTGGTCGACTGGAAGACCGGCCGCCGGCCCGCCGGCCCGGCCGCGCGGGCCGCCGCGGTGCAACTGGCCGCGTACCGGCTGGCCTGGGCGGAACTGGCCGGGGTGCCGGTGGATCGGGTGCGGGCGGCGTTCCACTACGTCCGGGAGGGGGCGACGGTCCGACCGGCCGATCTGCTCGACGCGGAGGGACTCGCCGCGCTCGTCGCCGGCGTGCCGATGGCGGAACCCCGCTGACCTGCGCACGCGGGCCGTTCGGCGTGCTAGGGTCGGCGCGTTGCAGTTTTGGTTCCCACACTCCGTGCGCGCCTGGTGCGAATCCTGCCCCGGGCGCCATTTGTTGTGTCCGGCGTTTCCGGGCGGGTTACCAACGCGACGACGGTCCGCGCGCATCCGGCCGCGGATGACTTGTCGACCCGGAACGGGTCGCTGGTAGCGTCAGGGAGACGTAGAACGATGGCAATTGGCACGGTCAAGTGGTTCAACGCTGACAAGGGCTTTGGCTTCATCACCCCGGACGACGGCGGCGCCGACGTCTTCGCCCACTTCTCGGCGATCCAGTCGTCCGGCTACCGCAGCCTGGACGAGAACCAGCGGGTGGAGTTCGAGGTCACCCAGGGGCAGAAGGGCCCGCAGGCGGCGAACATCCGGCCGCTGTAAGCATCCTGCCCCACGACACTCGCTGCGCGTTCCACGTCGCGATCCGTCGAGGTCCGCCACGAGCATGTGAGATGACCGGCCCGGCGTGCCAACCGGCACGCCGGGCCGGTGCTTTCCGGTGACTGCGCGCCGGACGTACCGCGGTGTCCCGGCGTTCGGACGGGAAGGTGGAACGACCATCCCGGCGGTTGCGTCCGAAGGACGACAGTCTCCGCGACCCGGGTCGGGGATCCTGGCCTCGAGCAACGCGACGCGTGGCGAGCGGGGCCGGGTGAAGCCCGGCCGGGGGGCCGGATCCGGGAGGTGGATGGGGCATGCGGTACGGCATGGGCGGCCAGCGGGAGATCGCCGTGGTGCTGGCACTGGCCGCGGCCGGATTGACGCTCGCCGGAGTGGTCGCCTTCGTGCCCTGGTACGAACGCCCGCGGGCGGTGGTGGTCGATCTGCACCCGCCGGACGGGCTGTTCACGCCGGAACTCTCGGCCCGCCAGGCCCGCTGATCCGGGCTCCGGCAACGCCGCCGGCAACCCGGCGGGCGGTCATTCCCGGGGCGAATGGTGTTCACTGGGACCGATGGCCGCCGTTCCCCCGCCCGACTCCACGCCGGCATCCGGTTCCTCCCGATCCACCGGGACGTCCCGGGCCGGCGAGCCCGTCGGCGCCCGCTGGCCCGCCGGGCCGGTGACCGGGATCGGCCGCACCCAGCCGCCAGCCGGCCCGGGTCGGCCGCCGCCGGTCGGTCCGGGTGGGCCGCCGCCGGCCCCGGGGCAGGCGCCGACCCCGCCGGGTACGCCGCCAGGACCGCCGGGCCGGGGCCGTACGCTCTGGTGGTTCGGCGGGGTGGCCGGCTCGATTCTGCTGGTCGGCCTGGTCCTGGTGCTCGTGCACACGTCCTCGGGTGGCCCGTCGCCGGGGACGGTCCGGCGGCCCGGCGGGGACAGCCGGCCGCCGTTGGCCCGCGCCTGCCCGCCGCCCACCGCCGCGGCGACCGCCGCCCCACCCGGTCCGGCCGGCCCGGGTACGGCCGGTCCCGGTCCGGCGGGACCCGCGCCGGTGCCCACGGGTCCGCGCACCGTGGACACCGACTCCGGAATCTCCTACGCCGCCTTCCCGGCGCCCTGGGAGCCATGGCGGACGGTGTGGCGGGCCGGGACGCTGCAGGTGTCCTACCGGGTGGGTCAGCACTTCGTCACGGAGTCCGGGTACGACGGCAGCAGCGACTACCACGCCTCGATCCTGTCCGGCTCGGTGCCGGCCGCCGACAACGACGCCCTGGCCCTGGACCTGGAGTGCGTGGGCCGGCAGGTGGCCGCGGACGTGCGAGCCAGCTACTACCCGCAGCCGAACAGCGCGGAACTGATCCGGGACGAGCGGCGGTCCCTCGGCGGGCTGCCGGCCTGGGTCACCGTCTTCCGGCTGCACTTCGTGCGCGCCGGCCTGCGCGCCCGGGACGAGTTGGCCGCGGTGGCCTGCATCGACGTCGGCCGGCCGACCGCGGCGATCCTGTACGTCTCGATCCCGGGCACGCACCGCCAGTACGACTGGGTGGTGGAGGCGGCGCTGGCCTCCGTCCGTCCCGCGTGAGCGAGCCGACCCGCCCGGTTCGCCCGACCGCCCGCCCGCCCGACCGCCCGCGCGACCGCCCGCCCGACCGCCGGTTCGCCCGCCCGCCCGCGCGACCGCCCGCGCGACCGCCCGCCCGACGTCGCCGCGCCGCGCCGGCCCGGTCCCGCGCGCCGGGGCCGGGCCGCCGTCACCCGGTGGACCGGTCGAGCACGCCCCACCGGCGCCGGATGGCCCGGTCCGCGGCGGAGAACGCGGAGTCCACCAGCAGGCCGACCACCAGGATGACGATCATGATGGTGATGACCCGGACGGCGTCGTTGAACTCCCGGGCGTACTGGAGTTGGACCCCGACCGATGTGCGGCTGGCGATCACCACCAGCAGCTCACCGGCCATCAGGCTGCGCCAGGCGAACGCCCAGCCCTGCTTGAGCCCGGCCACGATGGCCGGCAGCGCGGCCGGCGCGATGACGTACCGGTAGAGCGCGATCCCGCGGGCGCCCAGGTTGCGGCCGGCCCGGACCAGGATGGGCGGCACGTAGTCCACGCCGTGGATCACCCCGTTGGCCACCGACGGGGCGGCGCCGAGCACCACGACGAAGAAGATGGCCCGTTCGCTCAGCTCGAACAGCAGGATGGCCAGAGGGAACCAGGCGATCGACGGCATCGTCTGCAACGCGGTGATCATCGAGCCGAGCGCCGCGCGCAGCACCCGTACCCGGGCCACCGCGAGCCCGAGCAGCAGCCCGAGGGTGACGGCCACGCCGAAGCCGATGGCGGCCCGCCGGCCGGTCACCGCGAGGCCCTGCCAGAACGCGGCGCCGGTGACGTACCGGCCGAGGTCGGCCAGCACCGGCCCGGGTCCGGGCAGTGCCCACGGATCCTTCCAGCCGGTCCAGACCACCACCTGCCAGGCGGCCAGCGCGAGGGCCAGGGCGGCGAGCTTGGGCCAGAGCGCCGCCCAGGTCCGGCCGAGCCGGCCGGGCGCGTCGTCGCGGCCGGCGGTCTCCAGGGCGTCCAGCCCGGTGAGTACGCCGGCGTCGCGGCTCAGGGTGTCACCGGCCATGCCGGCCCACCTCCGTACGTAGTCGGTCGGTGACGTCCGCGGCGATGGCGGCGACCTCGGGGGAGTCGATCCGCCGCGGCCGTGGCACGGTCACCTCGGTGGTGTGCAGGATCCGGCCGGGCCGGCTGGACAGCAGGACGATCCGGTCGGCGAGCCGGGCCGCCTCCCGGACGTTGTGCGTGACGAACAGCACGGTCAGCCGGCGCTGCGACCAGATGCGCTCCAACTCGTCGTGCAGCAGGTCGCGGGTCATCGCGTCCAGCGCGCCGAACGGCTCGTCCATCAGCAGCACCGGGGTGTCCAGGGCGAGGGTGCGGGCCAGGGCCACCCGCTGCCGCATCCCGCCGGACAGTTGGTGCGGGCGGTGCCGCGCGAAGCCGGCCAGGTGTACCGCGCGCAGCAGGTCGGCGACGCGTTCCCGCCGTTCGGCGCGGGGCAGCCCGCGCAGCCTGAGCGGCAGGTCGACGTTCGCCTCGACGGTCAGCCAGGGGAACAGGGCCGGCTCCTGGAACATCAGTCCGGGGCTGATCGGGGGCCGTTGCGCGCCGCCCACCCGGATCCGGCCGGCGGTCGGCCGGTCCAGCCCGGCGACCAGGTTGAGCAGCGTGCTCTTGCCGCAGCCGGAGGCGCCGACCAGGCAGACGAACTCGCCGGGCACGACGTCGAGGGACAGCCGGTCCAGCGCCGGCACGGCGTGCTCGCCGCGCCCGTACACCTTTGTCACGCCGTCGAGCGCGACCGAGGCGGTGGCGCCCGGCGGCGTCGTCGTGGTCGTGCTCATGGCAGCGGGACGCCGGGCTCGCCCCGGGCGGCCAGGACCTCGTTGAGGTAGCTCAGGTCGTACAGCCCGGAGAGGTCGGCCGGTTGGCTGAGGCCGACCGCGACCGCGTGGTCCAGCCCGGCCTTGAGCGAGGCGGCGATCGGGTCGTTCAGGAAGGTGATGCTGGGCCAGGCCTGCCGGATGAGCGCGAGGTCCAGCGGCTTGCCGGTGACCGTGCCGATGTGGTCGGCGACGGCCCGCTGCGCCTCGTCCGGGTGCGCGTTGATCAGCCCGGTGGCCGCGACCTGCCCGTCGACCAGCCGCTTGACCAGGTCCGGGTGTGCCTTCAGGAACTTCGTGCCGACCACCAGGTTGGTGATCACGAACCTTCCGCCGGGCCACTCGTCGCGCTCGTCGACGAGCACCCTGCCGCCGTCGTCGACCAGCCGGGAGAGGTACGGCTCGGGCACCCAGGCGCCGTCCACGGCGCCACTGTGGAAGGTGTCCACCGTCTGCGCGTTCTCCTGCGGCACGATGCTGACGTCGCCGCCGCCCTCCTTGGTGGCGCTCAGGCCCTGCTGCTTGAGCCAGTACCGGAGGGCCACGTCCTGCGTGTTGCCGAGTTGGGGGGTGGCGATCCGTCTGCCCCGCAGGTCGGCGGCGGAGGCGATGCCCGGCCGGACCACCAGCGCCACCCCGCCGGAGGCGGCGCCCGAGACGACCCGGACGGCCTGGCCGTGCGACTTGACGAAGGCGTTGATGGTGGGGTTCGGCCCGATGTACGCGGCGTCCAGCGCGCCGGAGAAGATCGCCTCGACCGCCGCCGGCCCGGCGTTGAAGGTCCTGGTCTCCAGCCGGGCGCCGGCGCCGAGCTTCGCGGCGAAGATCCCCTTCTCGACGCCCACGATGGCGGGGGCGTGGGTGATGTTCGGGAAGTAGCCCAGCCGCAGCGGCACCGGACCGGACGCGCCGGCGGTGCCGCCGGAGCCGTCGCCGCAGGCGCCGACCGCGCCGAGGGCCACGGTCGTCAGCAGCAGTGTCGCCAGCGTCGCCCACCGGCGGTACGGAGAACGTGTCATCGCCGTCCCATCCATCTGTCCGTACGTTCGCAGGACCACAATGTCCATTAACTAAGTAGGAATAGTGGGTCATGCGCGGCGGTCCGTCAATGGGCCGGGCGGCCGGGTGCCGCGCACCCGCCGGCCCGCCCTCGCCGATCCGGTCGGAACACCCCGACGGCTTCGGTGGTGCCGCCGATCCCGCGGACCGGGTCGACGCGCTAGGGTCGGTGCGTGACGGCGCGGAGATCGGAAATTCCAGCCACGACGTATCCGGCGGAGCGGTTCACCCTGGACAACGGCCTGCGGGTGGTGCTCACCCCGGACCGCAGCGCCCCGGTGGTGGGCGTGGCGGTCGTCTACGACGTGGGCATCCGGTCCGAACCCGAGGGGCGCACCGGATTCGCCCACCTCTTCGAGCACCTGATGTTCCAGGGCTCGGAGAACCTGGAGAAGCTCGCCCACTTCCGGCACGTGCAGGGCGCCGGTGGCACCTTCAACGGTTCCACCCACCTGGACTACACCGACTACTTCGAGACGCTGCCGTCGAACGCCCTGGAACGCGCGCTGTTCCTGGAGGCCGACCGGATGCGTGGCCCGCGGCTGACCGAGGAGAACCTCCGCAACCAGGTCGACGTGGTCAAGGAGGAGATCCGGGTCAACGTGCTGAACCGGCCCTACGGCGGCTTCCCGTGGCTGCGGCTGCCGCCGGTCATGTTCGACACGTTCCCCAACGCGCACGACGGGTACGGCTCCTTCACCGACCTGGAGAGCGCCACCGTCGCCGACGCGGCCGACTTCTTCGCCCGCTACTACGCCTGCGGAAACGCCGTACTGGCGATCTCCGGCGACCTCGACGTGGCCGAGGCGACCGCGCTGGTGCGGCGACACTTCGGCGACGTACCGGCCCGGCCGGCGCCGCAGCGGCCCGACTTCGCCGAACCGGACCTCACCGCAGAGCGGCGCGAGTCCTACACCGACCCGCTGGCGCCGCTGCCGGCCGTCGCGAGCGCCTGGCGGGTGCCCAACCCGATCACCGACTTCGCCAACTACCTGCCGTACGTCGTGCTGGCCGAGGTGCTCACCGACGGCGACGCCTCCCGGCTGGTCCGCCGGCTCGTGCAGCAGGACCGCACGGCCACCACGGTGGGCGGCTACCTCGGCTTCATGGGCGACCCGTTCGACGTGCGCGACCCGACGGCGCTGCTGCTCCAGGCCCACCTCCCGCCGGGCGGATCGGTGGACAAGCTGCTGCGGACCGTCGACGAGGAACTCGACCGGCTGGCCGCCGACGGCCTGGACGAGGGCGAGCTGGCGCGCACCCAGGCGCGGATGGCCACCCACCTGCTCCGGGAGACCGACGCGGTGCTCGGTCGGGCCCTGGCGATGGCCGTGCTGGAGCAGCAGCGGGCCGATCCGGGTCTGCTCAACGAGTTGCCCCGGCGGATCGGCGAGGTGACCGCCGACCAGGTGCGGGCCGCCGCCGCCACGCTCCGGCCCGAGCGCCGGGCCTCGATCGACGTCGTCGCCGGAGGAGCCAAGTGACCGTCCGTACGCTGCCCGCGCTCGGCCCCACCCGCCGGCTCACCCTGCCCGACCAGGCCGAGCGGACGTTCGACAACGGGCTCACCGCGATCGCCGTGCACCGCCCGGCCGTACCGCTGGTCGAGGTGCGCCTCTGGGTACCGTTCGGCGGCGCCCACCTGGCCCGGGGTGCGCTGCTGGCGCAGACCCTGCTCTCCGGCACCGGCGAGCTGTCGAACGTGGGCATCGCCGCGGCGTTGCAGACCGTCGGCGGCGGTCTCGGCGCTGGCGTCGACCCGGACCGGCTGATGATCTCCGGAAACGGCCTGGTCACCGGGTTGGACCGGATCCTCGACCTGCTGGCCTCGGTGCTCGGCGGCGCCACCTACCCGGCCGACGAGGTGGCCACCGAACGGGATCGGCTGATCGACCGGATCCAGGTGGCCGGCAGCCAGCCCGCGCACCTGGCCCGGGTGGCGCTGCTCAAGCGGATGTACGGCGGGCACCCGTACGCCGTGCAGACCCCGGACGCCGCCGAGGTCCGGGTGGTCGAGCCGGACGACCTGCGCGGCCTGCACGCCGACCGGGTACAGCCGGCCGGCGCGATCCTGGTCCTGGTCGGCGACGCGGAGCCGGAGCGGGCGTTGGACGCCGCGGAGCGGGCGCTCGGCGGGTGGTCCGGCGCCGCGGAGCCGGTCGAGCTGCCGCCCGCGCCGCCGCTGGAACCCGGCCCGGTGCTGGTCGTGGACCGGCCCGGTTCGGTGCAGTCGTCGCTGCGGATGGCCCTGCCGGCGGTGCCGCGCACCCATCCGGACCACGCCGCGCTGCAACTGGCCAACCTGCTCTTCGGCGGGTACTTCTCGTCCCGCTGGGTGGAGAACATCCGCGAGGACAAGGGCTACACCTACGGGCCGCACTCGCTCATCGACCACTCGGTCGCCGGCTCGGCCCTGGTCGTCTCGGCCGAGGTGGCCACCGAGGTCACCGCACCGGCGCTGCTGGAGACCCAGTACGAACTGGGCCGGCTGGCCGTGCTGCCGCCCGGTGAGGACGAGTTGGAGCAGGCCCGGCAGTACGCGCTCGGCACGCTTCAACTGGGCATCTCCACCCAGGCCGGGCTGGCCGCGCTGACCAGCGCGTACGCCGGCTCCGGGCTGCGCCTGCCGTTCCTGGCCGAGTACGCCGACCGGCTGGCCGGGGTCACCCGGGAGGACGTCGCCGCGGCGGCCGCGCGCTACCTGGCGCCGGCCGGGGCCGTCACGGTGATCCTCGGCGACGCCGAGCGGATCGGCGACCCGGTGGCCGCGCTCGCACCCGTCCGCCGCGAGGCAGCACCGTCGTGACCGCCCCGCCGGACCCCGCCGGGCCGGCACCGGCGACCGGGCCGGAGAGGCTGCCCCCGCTGGCCCGGGCCGTGCTGGACCGCGCGGCGCACCGGCGTACCGATGCGGACTGGCTGGCCGCCGCCTGGCGGCGCGGCCGGGTGCTGCTGGTGGACGTGGTGAACGGCGGCCGGGTGCTGGTCACCGCCGCCGGCGGCCGACCCGAACTGGTGCTGTCCGAGGCGACCGGGGTGGCCGAACACGAGCCGGCCGACCGGCTCTTCCTCGGGGTCGACGCGGACGGGACACCGGTGTTCGCGCTGGACGCCCCGCTGCCCGCGCTGCCCGGCGCCGAACAGGCGCGGCTGCGCGACGTCGGGCACCTGCTCTCGGACCGGGACGCCGGGCTGCTCACCACCGCGGTGGCGCTGGTCAACTGGCACGCCCGGCACGCCTTCTCGCCGCTGACCGGCCGGCCCACCGTGCCGGCCGGCGGCGGCTGGTCGCGGGTGGAGCAGGACGGGCAGGAGATGTGGCCGCGTACCGACCCGGCGATGATCGTGCTGGTGCACGACGGGGTGGCCGGCCCGGACGGCCGGTGCCTGCTCGGCCACAACACGGGCTGGGCGGACGTGGCGGGGTCGCGCCGCTTCTCCTGCCTGGCCGGGTACGTCGAACCGGGCGAGTCGGCCGAGGCGGCCGTGCGGCGGGAGGTGGCCGAGGAGGTCGGCGTCGCGGTCACCTCGGTCAGCTACGCCGGCAGCCAGTCGTGGCCGTTCCCGGGCTCGCTGATGCTCGGCTTCTTCGCCCGGGCGGACCCGGCCGAGCGCATCCGGGTCGATCCACGCGAGATCGACCGGGCCCGCTGGTTCGGCCAACGGGAGATCGCCGCGGTGCTCGCCGGCGGCTGGGCGGACGGGGGCGACGGCGCGGGCGTGCTGCTGCCGCCACCGTCGTCGATCGCGCGGTACCTGGTGGAACTCTGGGTCGCCGGTCAGGCGGCCTGATCGGCGCGGGGCAAATCCTGGTCCGCGGCCGCCGTTGCCGCGGCGGTCGCGGACCAGGATTTCCTGCCGTCGCTGGCCGGCCCGGATGGTGCGCGGCGGGGGAGCCGACCGGCCGGCGACGGTCGTCAGCCGGGCGCTCGTACCGCCGGCCGGCGTCGATGCTCCTCGGGGGTGCCCAGCGGCAACACCTTCACCCGCTGCCGTCCTGATCGCACGGCGCCGACGGTGGACAGCGCGCGGGCCAGCCCGAGGGCGGCGTCCCGGTCGTCGGCCCGCACGGTCTGCCGGCGTGGCTCCGGGTGGTCCTGTTCGTCCCGCAGCCGCCCGCCGTTGGCGAGGGCGGCGGCGAGGTCATCGTCGGCGGCTGCGCTGATTTCGGTGCGTACGACCAGAAACCGCATGAGTGGCTCCGAGGAAACCGAGTCGCGTTTCGTGGAACTTCCACGAGTTCCTGAAATATGGTCACGCCGCTTCGGGTCCCAGGCAAGTCGGTGGCCTCGATCGACTGCATGAACACCCGATCGGGTGAACCCGGTCGGCCATCGGGAGCCCGACGGCCGGAGGGCCGCCGGCTCCCGATCGGGGAACCGGCGGCCCTCAACAGCCGGAACGCGTCCTGGGGTCCGTGTCGAAGCCCTCGGTCGAGCCGAGGACTTCGACACGGACCCGAGGGTGTGTCTTGTGGATCCCGCTCCGCCGAGACCCCGCAGGACACTAGTTCAGGTCGAACTCGCCGTCCTTGGCGCTGGCGATGAAGTCGGTCCACTGGGTACGACCGAAGATCAGTACGGGTCCACGCCGGTCCTTGCTGTCCCGGAGGGCAACCGGGTCCGTGCCGCCACCGAGCGGGGCGACCTCCACACAGTTGGAGGTCTGGCTGCGGGAACTGGTCCGCCAGGGTGCGGCCAGCAGCGTGTCCTCGCCGAGGGCGGGCATCAGGGTCCGGGTTTCGTTCATGAGGTACTCCTGGTCTCCATGCTGTACAGGGCGAGCGACCGGCGACCCGGCTTCCGTGCGCCCACCGGAGCGCTCACTGCTCTGTGAGCCGGTCGACACGCGGGTTGCGTTGGGGCGGCGGTAGTGCGGCGCCCCGTACCCGGGCTCCGGAGTCGGTACAGCCGGAACCACGACCCGCCGCATCGGCCAACCACGACAGTGTGGCGTCGGCCGAGAGTGCCGCCGCTTGCAGCCACTCGAACAGCACTTTATAGCCGTTGAGTTCTTTACGCTCCGAAACCATGAAATTCAGGGAAAGTCCCTCTATAGCCACCGTTTCCGGGTCCCGCGGGTCCGCGAAGCGGTAGAGCGAGAAGCCGGTGTGCGGCAGGTAGTAGCCCGGCATCAGGGCGTCCTGCGGCAGGATCTGGATCGTGACGTGCGGCAGGGTGGCCAGTTGGCACAGCCGGGTCAACTGGCCGCGGATCACCTCCGGCGCACCGGCCCGGAAGCCCAGCGCGGCCTCCTCGATGATCGCCGTGTAGTCCGGCCGCTCGTCGTCCTCGTTGAGCAGCGTCTGCCGGGCCAGCCGGGCCAGCACCTCGGTGTCCGGGTCGTCCGCGCCGCCCGCGTCGGACTCGTCCGGCTCGTGCAGCGGCTGCGACGAGACGAACCGGACCCGGGCGTACTCCTGGGTCTGCAACAACCCCGGAATGATCACCGGGCTGTACTCCCGGATCTCCGCGCACCCGGCCTCAAGCTCGGCGTACTGCCGTTGCCGGGCGGTCATGGTCGGATAGCGGCGCAGCCACGAGCGCATGTCCCGGGCGTCCCGGGTGATGTCGAGCAGCTCGCCGCGTTCGGTGCCGGTCACCCCGTAGATGTCCAGCAGGTCGTGTACGTCCCGCAGCTCCGGCCGGCTGCGTCCGTTCTCCAGCCGGGACAGCTTGGACGCCGAGGCCCAACCGATCCGCTCGATGACCTGATCGCCGGTCAACCCGGCGGCCTCGCGGTGCCGGCGCAGCTCCGTGCCCAGCCGGATGCGGCGGCGGATCGGACTCTGCTGTTGAGGAGGCATGGGATCTCTCTTTCGATCGATCGTCTAATCCCCGGGCGCTCGAAAGGTTGATCACCCTCCGAAACGCGCCCCCCACGGTAAGTATGTGGGCGGCCATTCTGCCGCATCTTCCGTCTCCGCCCGCGTGTCTGGTCGTTGCGGGGCAGTCGGAAAACCAGCCAGCACCCCGCTCGCCCTGGGATGTCCCGACAGTTTCTAGAACGCCGGGATGATGGCGAACGTGGTGGTCTGCGGCGAAAGCCAAATGACGGATTAGCGACGCGAGTCGCGGCGCCCGCCTGAGACGGACGCCGCGAGACCCCGGGCCGGGCGCCTACCCGACCCGCATCCGGCCGTGGGCCGGTACGCCGGTTCAGCCGGCGATGCTGGCCAGCCGCTCCTTGACCTGCTTGATCGACGGGTTCGTCAGCGCCGAGCCGTCCTCGAACCGGATCGTCGGGACGGTCTGGTTGCCGCCGTTCACGCTCATCACGTACTCCGCGGCGGCCGGATCCCGCTCGATGTCCACGACCCGGTAACCGATGCCCTCCCGGTCGAACTGCGACTTGAGCCGGTGGCAGTAGCCGCACCAGGGCGTCGAGTACATGGTCAGCATGGGGGATCCTCCCGTGTTCGGTCCGCCGGACAGGCTATCCGCTGCAACGTCGGGGCGGGCTGCCATGATTCCTAGCTGTGGTGGCGAACTCAGCGGTGGACCGGGTACTGGACGGACTCGACCCGGAGCAGCGTACGGCGGTGACCGCACCCCCGGGTCCGGTCTGCGTGCTGGCCGGTGCGGGCACGGGAAAGACCAGGGCGATCACCTCGCGGATCGCGTACCGGGCCCTGACCGGCCAGATCGCGGCCCGGCACGTGCTCGCGGTGACCTTCACGGCGCGGGCCGCGGCCGAGATGCGGGCCCGGCTCGCGGCCCTCGGCGCGGCCGGTGTGCAGGCCCGGACCTTCCACGCGGCGGCGCTGCGCCAGGTCCGGTACTTCGCCCCCCGGCTGCTGGACGGCCGGGCCATGCCCGAACTGCTCGACAGCAAGGTCCGGCTGGTCACCCTGGCCGCGGCCCGGTCCGGGCTGCGCACCGACCGGGCCGCCGCGCGGGACCTGGCCGGCGAGATCGAGTGGGCCAAGTCGTCGCTGGTGGAGCCGTCCGAGTACGCCGTGGCGGCCGCCAAGTCGGCCCGGGAGACGCCGTTCGACGCGACCAAGGTGGCCGAGGTGTTCGCCGGGTACGAGCAGATCAAACGCGGCAACGGCGTGATCGACTTCGAGGACATGCTGCGTGCGGCGGTCTGGGGGATCGAGGAGCATCCGGACGTGGCCGAACAGGTCCGGGCGCAGTACCGGCACTTCGTGGTGGACGAGTACCAGGACGTGAACCCGCTCCAGCAGCGGCTGCTGGAGGCGTGGCTCGGCGGCCGGGACGACGTGACCGTGGTGGGCGACGCCAGCCAGACGATCTACTCGTTCACCGGCGCCACCTCCAGCTACCTGGTCGACTTCCCCCGGCACCGACGCAACGCCGTGGTGGTCCGGCTGGTCCGCGACTACCGCTCCACCCCGCAGGTGGTGGGACTGGCCAACACGGTGATCCAGCAGGCCCGGGGGGTCGAGGCGCGGCTGCGGCTGGAGTTGCGCGGGCAGCGCCCGGCCGGCCCGGAGCCCGACGTACGGATCTTCACCGACGAGCCGGCCGAGGCGGCCGCGGTGGCCGCCCGGTGCCGGCAGCTCATCGACGCCGGGACCCCGGCCCGGGAGATCGCGGTGCTGTTCCGCACGAACGCGCAGTCCGAGGCGTACGAGAAGGCGTTCGCCGAGGCCGCGGTGCCGTACCTGGTGCACGGCGCGGAGCGGTTCTTCGAGCGGCCCGAGGTGCGGCAGGCGATGGTGGCGCTGCGGGCGGCGACCCGGAGCACCCCCGGCGAGACGCCGCTGGTCGGCGCCGTCACCGAGGCGCTCGCCGCGGTGGGCTGGGCGCCGGACGCACCGCCGCCGGGCGGTGCGGCGCGGGAACGCTGGGAGGCGCTGTCCGCCCTGGTCCAGCTCGCCGAGGAGTACGCGGCCAGCCCGGTGGTGCTGCCGATCGGCGAGGCCGCCACGGTGGAGCGGTCGGTGAGCCTGGCCGACTTCTGCGCGGAGTTGCAGCGCCGGGCCGCCGAACAGCACGCACCCACGGTCGAGGGTGTGACGCTCGCCTCACTGCACTCGGCGAAGGGCCTGGAGTGGGACGCGGTGTTCCTGGTCGGCCTCGCCGACGGCACGCTGCCCACCTCGTACGCCCGGACCCCGGACCAGGTCGAGGAGGAGCGGCGCCTGCTCTACGTGGGGGTGACCCGGGCGCGGGAGTGGCTGTGGCTCTCCTACGGCTCCGCCCGCTCGCCCGGCGGCCGCGCCCGCCGGCCCTGCCGGTTCCTGCCCCAGCTCGACCGCTCGGGCGGCGAGCGCGGCGGCCCGGCGGGCGCCGCCGGCGGCACCCGGGCCGAGCGGCGGCGGACCCGGGCGGTGTCCTGCCGGGTCTGCGGCGCCACGCTGCTGGCCGGGACGGACCGCAAGCTCGGCCGGTGCGCCGGCTGCCCGTCCGACCTCGACGAGGACCTGTTCGAGCGGTTGCGCGAGTGGCGGATCCGGGTCGCCGGCGCCCAGCAGGTGCCGGCGTACGTCGTCTTCACCGACGCCACCCTGACGGCGCTGGCCGAACGCAAGCCCGAACGGCCGGAGGAACTGCTGGCGATCGCCGGCATCGGGCCGCGCAAGCTCGGGCTCTACGGCGACTCGGTGCTGGCCCTCGTGGCCGGTGCGGCGGTCGACGATCTGGCTCCGGAAAAAACTTCCCCGAACGAGCCGTAAAACCGTTTGCCCTTGCCCGGCCCTGAGGCATAGCCTCAGGGCACACCTCGACGAGCGGCGTCGTTTGCGCTGCTTACGGGGTGGGTCGACGTTGGTTACGAGCGAAGAGTAGGAGGCGATTCCGGTGGCAACGACGTACTCGTACGAGCGGCCCACGGCGCTGCCTGCTGCCCTCGCTCCGATGCCGGGCGCCCGGATGACTCCGATCGCCGGCACTCCGTGGGCTCCGCAGGCGCACCAGGTGTCCGCGCGGTGCGAGTGGCTTCTGGTCCGGCCGCTCGCAGGAGTTCAGGGGACCAATGGGTTCGCGGGTAAGGGCGATCCGGCCAGCAAGCCGGCCATGGGCGCCCGCGGCGTTCCACCTCGAGGTAGACCACCGGTCTGATCCACAGGCCACCGGCTCACCTCGAGGCCGCGGAACCCGCTACCGGGATCCGCGGCCTCAGTGTTTGTACGGCACTTACAGCGATCCACGAGATCGATCGAGAGAGAGGTGACCGGGCGATGAGTCTGGCGTTGGCCCCCTCGACCAGCAGGTCGAGCTGGAGGCGAACCTGCCCTGCCGGAAGTTCGACCCCGACCTGTGGTTCTCCGACTCGCCCGCCGAGCTGGAACTCGCCAAGTCGATGTGCGGGGACTGCCCGCTGCGACTGGAGTGCCTGGCTGGTGCGGTCGACCGGGCCGAGCCGTGGGGTGTCTGGGGTGGCGAGATCTTCGAGCGTGGCGCGGTCGTTCCGCGCAAGCGGCCCCGTGGCCGGCCACGCAAGGAGGACGCCGCTCGGGACGCGGCCCTGCGGGTCGAGACCGAGACGCGGTTGGCGAACAGCGCTGCCGCCGCGCCTCGCAGCAGCGTCCGGCTGGCGGCCTGACATGGCCCTGTTCAGCGTTCTCGCCGGCACCGCGCCGGTGACTACCCACGAGATGAAGACCGTTTCCCCGCAGCGAACCGGAGTCAGCGAGATGTATCTCATCCACGAAGCACTATCCAAGGTGCGAATGCGTCGGCCTCAGGCCGGTCGTCGCAACACGAGCACTGAGGCAATCCGATCCGCCCGCACCATCGCGCTGAAGGCACACCAGACCTCGGCGCGGGAGTTGGGCCTCTTCTGATCCGTACGTGGGCGTGGCCGTTCCGGCGACCACGCCCACCCGAAACCACGGGGGCACGTCCGGCACGGGCGTGCCCCCGTACCGTTTCCGTCCGCGCCGCCGCCCGTGCTCCGCGCCGCGGCCCGTGCTCCGCGCCGCGGCCCGTGCTCCGCGGCGGGTGGCCGGTCAGCCGACCGGAGCGAAGCCGGGCAGCCACCGTTCGAGGATGGCCCGGTACGGCGCCTTCGCCTCCAGTTGGCAGAGCACCCCGATGGATCCCAGCGTGACCCGGTGGATCAGCAGGTACGACGGCGGCAGGTTGAGCTGCCGGCCCAACTGGTAGGCCGGCGACCGGGGGTTGGCCAACCGGGCGGCCTCGCCGCGCAGCCACGCCCGGGAGAACCGGAATTCCGGCACGGTGAGCGGTTCGAGCATGGGCAGCAGGTAGTCAAGGATCGCCGGGGCGTCGATCGGGTCGGCCGTCCTGATGAAGCCCTCGGCCCGCAGCCCGTCGACCACCCCGTCCGCGTCGCCGGAAAGCGCCAACCGGACCAGCCGGCCGATGGGTTCCGGCGTGCCCTCCGGCAGCCGGGCCACGGCGCCGAAGTCGATCACGCCGAGCCGGCCGTCGGGCAGCAGCCGGAAGTTGCCCGGGTGCGGGTCGGCGTGCAGCAGGTGGGCGCGCATCGGTGCGGACAGGTGCAGCGTCGCCAGCACCGTGCCGGCCCGGTCGCGTTGCTCCTGCGTGCCGTTGAAGATGATTTCGGACATCGGGGTGCCTTCGACCCACTCGGTGACCAGCACCCGCGGCGCCGCGGCCAGCACCTCCGGCACGAAGATGTCCGGGTCGCCGGCGTACGCGGCGGCGAAGGCGCGCTGCGACTCCGCCTCCAGCCCGTAGTCCAGCTCCTCGGCGATCCGGTCGCGCAGCTCGGCCAGGAGCGGCTTGATGTCCAACCCGGGCTGGAGGGCCCGGAACATCGCGCCCAGCCGGGAGAGCTGGCGGAGATCGGCGAGCAGGGCGTCGCCGGCCCCCGGGTACTGCACCTTGACCGCGACCGGTCGCGGGGCCGTGGCCACCGTCCCGGCGGACCGACCGCGTCGTCGGGTGCCGCGACCGGTCGGCGGCGGGCCCTGCCAGATCGCCCGGTGCACCTGGCCGATGCTCGCCGCCGCCGCCGGAGCGTCGTCGAATTCCACGAAGTGGGAGCGCCAGTCGGGGCCGAGCTGTTCCGCGAGGACCTTGTGCACGCTCGCCACGGGCAACGGCGGAGCGGCCTCCTGGAGCTTGGTGAGCGCCTGGCGGTAGGGCGCCGCCATCTCCTCGGGCAGGGCGGCCTCGAAGACCGACAGCGCCTGGCCGAACTTCATGGCGCCGCCCTTGAGCTGGCCCAACACGCTGAAAAGCTGCTCGGCGGTGCGCTGCTGGATCTCGGCGGAGATCACCTCGGAGGCCAGACCCGTGACCCGCTTGCCCATGCCCAGGACGGTGCGGCCGGCGAAGCCGAGCGGCAGCGCGGCGAGCTTGGCGGTCCGGGAGACGGCCCGGCGCGGGATGTCGGTCACCAGATCATTGTGACCGACGCTTCGCGTTGGCGACTGCGATGCGCCCGGCCTCGTACCCAGTCAACTCCGCGGAACCGCCTGGCCGGGCGGTCGAAGGGGTGGGTCGGATCCGGTCAAGGAGGTCATAACGGTCGAGTCGGGCCGGCGGCGCCCGCTCGACCGGCCGCGCCGGGAGCAGGCGCAGCCCGGATGGGGCGGCCAGGCCCGATGCCGGATCCGGCCCGACCCGTCGAGCTCCGCGGCCCCGCCCGTGGTCTCGGGCAGGCCGCCGTCCAGGTGCCGGAGGATCTCGGCGGTGGCGTAGCCGGTCGCGGCCAGCAGCGTCGGCGTCGTGCAGGCCTGCAAGGGCGGCCGCGCGGCGAGCTGGGCGGCCAGCACGGGCCAGCCCGGGTCACGGTCCTGGCGGTGCAGGTCGAGGCAGTGCAGGCACGGCCGGCCGAGGGCCGGGACGAACGGTCCGATCACGGCCACGCCCTCGCGGACGTCCACCAGCAGGTGCGGCTGCCGGCGCTGCGCGTACCGGGCCGCGACCAGCGCGGCGGGCCGGTCGGTGCCGACCTGGACCACGAGGTCGGCCCGGTCCCGGCGGTCCGGGCCCACCCGAACGGCCGGAACGATCCTGGTCAGGGCGTCGGCCACGGCACCGCTGCGGTCCCGCCCGATGTCGCCGGCCGACAGCCCGGCGCCGACCAGGTCGGCCGGCTCCACCCGACCGGGCAGATCGACCGTGATGTTTCCCACACCGGACTGCCCGACCGCGACGGCGATGGGCGCCGCGAGCCGACCGCGCCCGGTGACCGCGACCCGGGCGGCGTTTCGCCGCCGGAGCACCTGGGCGGGCGATGCCGCCCCGGTGGCATCGGTCAACGCGATCGCCACCGCCTCGGCGAGCAGCCGGCGGCGGTCCTGGTCGGCGAGGCTGGTCGGCAACAGGGCCGCCGCGCCGAGCAGCAGGCCGGCCGCGCGCAGGTGCTCCAGCAGGGCGCGGGCGTCGGTCCTGGGTACGCCGAGCCGGACGGCCGCGTCCAGCACCCCGCGTTCGCTGTGCGCGCCGTCGAGCAGATCGAGCAGCCGGGCGAGCAGCGGGTTCGGCACCTCCAGCAGGATCGCGCGGTCGGGGTGGAGGCCGAGTTGCAGCGTGTGCCGGTCCCGCCAGAGTCGGGCCAGCCCGGGCAGCAGGGTGGGGCGGAGCAGGGGAGCGGACGCCATGACCGACAGCCTGTCACCGTTGCCGGACCCTCCGCCGATCGTTGTCCACAGGCGGACCCCCGTACACCGAGGGTTATCCACAGCTTTTCCGAGGTTATCCACAACCGGCGGGTAGCGCGGCGGTCGCGGCTGGTGACGACCGGTGGCCGGGCGGCATCAGGCGCGCGGGCATCATGCTCGGGCCGGCTTCGGGCGGGGGTCGGCTTCAGACGAAGGCCGGCTTCGGGCGGGGGCCGGCTTCAGGTGAAGGCCGGCCTCAGACGAGGGCCGGCATCACGCGAGGGGCGGCCGAAACCGGCCGCCCCTCGTGGATGTCCTGTTCCGGGCGGATCAGACCTTCGCCTTGCCCAGGATGCGGTTCACTGTTGTGCCGCAGACCGGGCACTTGCCCTTGGCCATGTTCATGCCCGTCTTCGAGACCTCGACGTGGCCCTCGAAGTCGCGCTTCTCCTTGCACTTCACGCAGTACCCGTTGTAGGTCTGGGCCTTGTCGGCCACGGCGCTCCTCCTCGTTCTTTGTTCGCCGGAGTGGGTCCGGCGCTCCCGCGTGGTGGCCCGCGGCCGAGCCGCGCGGAAGATCTCCGCGGCCACGCCAATGGCCGCTGGTTCGCGGACCCTACCCAGGTCGGGGCGGATCCATGTCAGATTTCGCGGACACTGTGAATTAGTTGACGGTCAGAGTGTGCATGCCGGAATAGGTCGGATAAGTCAGTTTCGCAGTGACACGCCGGATGAAGCGTCGCAGAGACCCCATCCGAGTGGGCCCCGTCGTGGTGGCGTGAACCGTGATCGCTTACCGTTGGGGTTAACGAAGCCGTGGACGGCCCGAACGCGAATCAGGGACGCGAGGTCGGAAATGCCGCCCGCGTAGTTCACCGACGCCGCCAAATTTTTTCAGGACAAGTCGCCTCGAACCGGTACTTTCCGTGCTTCACTCATCCGGTTGACCCTTGCGGTGAGTGACCCACTACCCATTAGCTTTCCTTCGTGAAGCATTTCCCGGGCCCTACCGGCTGCTGATGGCCGCGGCCCGCAAGCCGGTCGTCGAGGTGCGGCGCAGCCAGCGCCGCCGCCGGACGGTGTCCGCCTACCGGGACGGCGAGCGGGTCGTGGTGCTCATTCCCGATCAGTTCTCCCGCGCCGAGGAGTCGGAGTGGGTGGACCGGATGCTGGCCAGGCTGGCCGCCCGGGAGGAGCGGCTGAGCCGGTCCGATGACGAGCTGCTGGTCCGGGCGCAGCGGCTGATCGGCCGCTACCTGAGCGAGCACGGCCGGGCGGCGGTGCCGACCAGCGTGCGCTGGGTGACGAACCAGAACGGCCGTTGGGGCTCGTGCACGCCCGCCGACCGCACCATCCGGATCTCCCACCGGATCCAGGAGATGCCCGACTGGGTTATCGACTACGTGCTGCTGCACGAGCTGACACACCTGCTGGTCCCCAGCCACAACGCCCGGTTCTGGTCGCTGGTGAGCCGTTACCCGAAGGCGGAACGGGCGCGAGGCTATCTGGAGGGGGTCGCCGCGGCCAGCGGCGCCGTGCTCGGGGAGTGACCCGGCGCCGACCGGCGACCGTCCCGCCGCTGCCCGTTGGCAGATGCGGCCCGTTGGTGGATCCGGCGGACAAGCCCTAGGGTCGGCGGCATGGTGCGCAGACTGGTGGTGGCCGTGCTCGGACCGGTCGACTGGTCGCCGCCGGGTGCCGACCCCGAGCGCTGGCGCCGGGTGCTCGCAGAGGACACCGTGGATCTGCTGGCCACCGTGGCGCAGGCGGATGCCGCCGTCGCCGTACTGCCGGCCGACCGGCCGCTGGCCGCGGAGATCGGCTGGCCGGGCATGCCGGTGTACGTCGTGCCGGACCGATCGGTGCGGGCGGTGGCGGCGATGGCCGAGCGGGACGGCTACCAGCAGGTCGCGATCATCCCGGCCGACGCGCCGGACCTGCCGGGGCTGGTGCTGGCCAAGCTGCTGCGTCCGCTCACCACCCGGCCGGTCGCGGTCGCGCCGGCCGGTCCGGACCGGCCCGGCCTGCTCGGCGTCGCCGTACGGCTGCCCCTGCCCGACTGGCTGCCCGAGACCGACCTCGACGACGCGGACCCGGCGCGGCTGCGCGCCGCCGCGCCCAGTCCGGGTCAGGTGGTGGTGACGCCGGGCTGGCACCGCCTCCGCGCGGCGGCCGACCTGGCCGGCCTCGATCCGGCGCTGGAGGGCTGGGACAACACCCGGGCCCTGCTGTCCGGTTACCCGGCGGGCTGACGGGCCACCGGGCTGAAGGGCCACCGGGCCGACAAGGCGCGACCGGCGGTTCAGCCGGCCAACGGCGCGCGAACCGGCCACCGGCGGGCTGACTGCGAACCGGCCACCGGCGGGCTGACGCCGATCGGCCGTACGGTCGGTCGCTCAGCGGCCGTCGTCGCCGCCGTCGCCCGGCCGCTCGCCGCGGCCCGGCCCGTCCCCCGGCTCGTCGTCGTCCGTCCGGTCGGTGCGGTCCGCGCCGCGCTCGGTCCGCTCGGTCGCCGAGCCCTCCTGCGGGGCGGCCGAGTCGAAGTCGAAGTCGCCCAGATCCCCCAGGTCGAGCTGGGACCGGGCGAAGGACTGCGGATCGGCGAAATCGTCACCGGTCGGCAGCAGGTCCGGGTGCCCCACAGGGCGTCCCGGCCGCCGCTGCCGCGGTGCTCGGTGAGCGCCGCCCACAGGGTCGCCGCCTCGCGCAGCCGCCGCGGCCGCAGTTCGAGGCCGACCAGGGCCGCGAAGGTCTGCTCGGCCGGACCACCGGCGGCGCGCCGGCGCCGGAACGCCTCGGCCAGCCGTACCCCGTTGGGCAGCCGGTCGCCGACCGCGCTGTCCACCACGTGCCCGACCCAGCCCTCGATGAGCGCGAGGGCCGTCTCCAGCCGGCTCAGCGCGGCCCGCTGGGCCGGCGAGTCGTCCGGGGTGAAGATCCCCTCCAGCGCGATGGCCTGCATCGACTCCGGGTTGCCCGGGTCCATCCGACCCATGGCCTCCTCGATGGCCTCCCGGTTGACCGTGATGCCCGAGGCGTACGCCTCGACGGCGGTCAGCACGTGCCCGCGCAGCCACGGCACGTGCCCGAACAGCCGCTGGTGTGCGGCCTCACGCAGGGCCACGTAGAGGCGTACCTCGTCCTCCGGCAGCTCCAGCCCGGCGCCGTACTCGCGGATGTTGGCCGGGACGAGCGCGGCCGTGCCGGCCGGGCCGAGTGGCAGCCCGATGTCGCCGGCCGAGAGCACCTCGGCGGCGAGCGAGCCGAGCGCCTGGCCCAGTTGGCCGCCGAACAGCGCCCCGCCGAGCGTGCTGATCATGGACTGCATGGGGCCGAGCTGGGCGCGTGCCTCCGGCGGGACCAGGTCGCCCATGGCGGCCACCATCCGGGCCGCCACCGGATCGCAGAGCCGGCGCCACACGTCAAGGGTCTTGTAGATCCACTCGTTGCGGTTCCACGCGACCGAGTTCGTGATGCCGGACGGCAGCGCGGAGACCGGCTCCAGCCACAGATCGGCCAGGCGCAGCGCCTCGACGACCGCGTTCCGTTCGTACGGGTTCACCGCCGGATCCCCGGCGGAGGTCAACTGGCTGGCCGCCACCTGCCGGGCCAGGTCCCAGTTGACCGGGCCGCCCCCGCTCGGCGCGGCCAGCAGCTGCTGCAACTGCGCCATGAACTGCTGCATCTGCTGCGGATCGTTGGGGTCGGGCGGCTGCCCACCCGGGAGCGCGAAGCCGAACGGAATATCAGGCACAACACCACGGTACGCGGGTCCCGCCGCCAACGGCCCGTCCCGCGTTCCGCTCAGCGCGAAGTCGGCTGGCCGCCGGTTCGGACCGAACCGCCGTGGCCGTCCGATCGGGGCGGCGGCGCTCGGTACGCTCTGCCCCATGAGACGTCGCGGTGTCACGGTCCTCCTCGGCGCGGTGATCACCGCACTGCTCGCGGTCGGCGTCCTGAGCGTGCCGGTCCCGTACGTCGTGCTCGGCCCCGGCCCGACCGTCAACACGCTGGGCACCAAGGACGACAAACAGGTCATCCAGATCTCCGGGACCTCGACCTCGACCTCCACCGGCCAGCTCCGGCTCACCACGGTGGGCGTGCAGCCGGACGTCGGCCTGCCGGCGGCCATCGCCGGCTGGTTCTCCCCGGACGAGGCAGTGGTGCCGCGGGAACTCATCTACCCGCCGGGCCAGACCCAGCAGGAGGTGGACCAGCGCAACCAGGAGGACTTCGCGGCCTCGCAGACCAGCGCCGAGACGGCCGCGCTGCGCAAGCTGGGCTACCCGATCCAGATCGTCGTCAAGACGGTGACCGCGGGCGGGCCCTCCGACGGGGTGCTGAAGGTCGGCGACCAGATCACCAGCGTGGACGGCCAGCAGGTGCCGACCGCGACCAGACTCACCGAGATCATCCGGGTCAAGCCGGCCGGTACGACGTTCCAGGTCGGCTACAGCCGGAACGGCTCGCCGGCGACCGCCAGCCTGACCAGCCGGGCCGAGAGCGGTCAGCCGCCGCGGATCGGCGTGGAGATCGAGCAGAAGCAGCCGCACCCGTTCGAGATCAAGATCGACCTGAACGACATCGGCGGGCCGAGCGCGGGGCTGATGTTCACCCTCGGCATCATCGACAAGCTGGATCCGGAGGACCTGACCGGCGGCCGGATCATCGCGGGCACCGGGACGATCGACGACGACGGCAACGTCGGCCCGATCGGCGGCATCCCGCAGAAGCTGGTCGGCGCCAAGCAGGCGGGGGCCACCGAGTTTCTGGTGCCGGCCGACAACTGCGCCGAGGCGGTGCGCAATTCGCAGCCCAACCTGCCGCTGCTGCGGGTGACCTCGCTGGACGACGCGCTGGCCGCCCTGGACACCCTCCGGCACGGCGGCCAGCCGCCGCGGTGCTGATCCGGAACCGGTGCTCGCACCGACGCGCGGGACCGGTGCTCGCACCGACGCGTGCGGCCGGGGCAGGTCACGCTCAGGAACACCCCGTACTCTAGGTGGCCAGATCACCAGCCGAGCGGGTGGAGCCGACACGTGGTAATGCGAAGCAGCCCCCTTCCGAGGATGAGCCGGCGGGGCCGGGCCACGGTCGCGGTGCTGGTCGGAGTGTTTCTGTTGTTCACGCTGCTGGGCTGGGGCGTGAACGCGTGGACCGACTGGCTGTGGTTCGACGAGGTCAACTTCACCCAGGTCTTCACCGACGTGCTGGTGACCCGGCTGGCGCTGTTCGGCGTGATCGGCGCGGTGACGGCGCTGGTGCTGGGCGCCAACCTCTGGCTGGCCCACCGGTTGCGCCCGATGCTGCGCCCGCACTCGCCCGAGCAGGTCGCCCTGGAGCGCTACCGCGCCCTGCTCAGCCCGCGGATGCGCCGCTGGATCCTGATCGTCTCGCTGGTCATCGGCTTCTTCGCCGGGCTGTCCGCGCAGGGCCGCTGGACCCAGTGGATGCTGTTCCGCAACGGCGGCAACTTCGGGGTCAAGGATCCCGAGTTCGGCATCGACATCGGCTTCTACGTCTTCCAGCTCCCGTTCTGGCGCTACCTGCTGGGGGTCGGCTTCACCATCGTGGTGCTCTCGGTGCTCGGCGCCCTGGCGGTGCACTACCTGTTCGGCGGGGTGCGGTTGCAGGGCGCCGGGGACCGGATGACGAACGCGGCGCGGGCCCACCTGACCAGCCTGGTCGCGGCGTTCGTGCTGCTCAAGGCCGTGGCGTACGTGCTGGACCGGCGGGCCATGCTGCTGGAGTACAACGAGAGCGCGAAGCTGTACGGCGCCGGCTACGCGGACATCAACGCGCTGCTGCCGGCCAAGGAGATCCTCGGCTACATCTCGATCGTGGTGGCCGTGGCGATCATCGTCTTCTCCAACGCGATGATGCGGAACCTGGTCTGGCCCGGCATCTCGCTGGCGCTGCTGGGCATCTCGGCCGTGGCCATCGGCGGCATCTACCCGTGGGCCGTGCAGACCTTCGAGGTGAAGCCGAGCGCCAAGGACAAGGAGGCGCCGTACATCCAGCGCAGCATCGACGCCACCCGGACGGCGTTCGCGCTGACCGACACGAAGATCACCCCGTACAGCGCGGCCAACCTGACCCCGCCGGCCAGCCTGGCCACCGACACCTCGGTGGTGCAGAACATCCGGCTGCTCGATCCACAACTGGTCTCCGAGACGTACACCCAGCTCCAGCAGGTGCGCAAGTTCTACGACTTCGGCTCGAAGCTGGACGTGGACCGGTACACCTTCGACGACAAGACCCAGGACTACGTGGTCGGGGTACGGGAGATCAACTACCGTGAGCTGACCGACCAGCAGAACAACTGGATCAACCGGCACACGGTCTTCACCCACGGCTACGGCCTGGTCGCGGCGCCCGCGAACCAGGTGGCCTGCGGCGGTCAGCCGTTCTTCGTGGCCGGCTCGCTGGGCGACGACGAGAAGGACCAGCAGGTCTGCTCCTCGCCCACCGAGCGGATCTCGCCCCAGCAGCCGCGGATCTACTACGGCGAGCGGATGGGCGACGGCGACTACGCGATCGTCGGGCAGACCAACGCGGACCGGAACGTGGAGTTCGACCGGCCGACCGGAGCCGGCGACGAGCAGAACTACACCTACGACGGCGCCGGCGGGGTGTCGATCGGCTCGTTCGGTCGCCGGCTGCTCTACGCGATCAAGGAGCAGGAGAGCAACTTCCTGCTCTCCGAGGCGGTGAACGACAACTCCCGGCTGCTGTACGTGCGCAACCCGCGGGAGCGGGTGCAGAAGGTGGCGCCGTTCCTCACCCTGGACGGCGACCCGTACCCGGCGGTGGTCGACGGCCGGATCCAGTGGATCGTCGACGGCTACACCACCGCGGCCACCTACCCGTACGCCGAACAGATCAACCTGCAGCAGGAGACCGCCGACGAGCTGACCAACAAGGGCACCTTCCAACTGGCCCGGGAGAACGTCAACTACATCCGCAACTCGGTCAAGGCCACCGTCGACGCGTACGACGGGACCGTGCGGCTGTACGAGTTCGACGAGCAGGACCCGGTGCTCAAGGCCTGGAACAAGGCGTTCGGTGGCGACCTGGTGATCCCCAAGGCGGAGATCCCGCCGGAGCTGACGGCGCACTTCCGCTACCCGGCCGACCTGTTCAAGGTGCAGCGGAACCTGCTCACCCGGTTCCACGTGACCTCGCCCGGGGACTTCTACTCGGGCCAGGACTTCTGGCAGGTGCCCAACGTCCCGGACGCGCCGGACCTGGGGCAGCGGCAGCCGCCGTACTACCTCTACACGCAGTTCCCCGAGCAGGACGCGCCGCGGTTCCAACTGACCTCGGCGGTGACCCCGAACGGCCGGCAGAACCTGGCCGCGCTCATCTCCGGCTCGTACCTGGACGGCCGGCCCCGCATCGAGGTGCTGGAGCTGCCGGACCAGACCCGGATCTCCGGCCCGGTCCAGGTGCACCAGCAGATGACCAACAACGGTGACATCCGGCAGCAGCTCAGCACGCTGACCAGCGACCGCAAGGCCGATCTCCAGTTCGGCAACCTGCTCTCGCTGCCGTTCGGCAACGGCATGCTCTACGTCGAACCGGTGTACGTGAAGAGCAACCAGCAGAACTCCTCGTACCCGCTGATGCAGAAGGTGCTGCTGTCCTACGGTGACGGCGGGTCGTACGTGGTGCTGGCCGACTCGTTGAGCCAGGGCATCCAACAGCTCGTGGAGATGGGCAAGCAGGCCTCGGGCGGCACGCCGCCGCCGTCGACCGAGACCCCGCCGCCGTCGACGGAGAACCCGCCACCGGGCAGTGGGAACCCGCCCGAACTCACCCGCGAGCTGGCCGCGGCCGCGGACAAGGTGCAGGACGCGATCAACGAGGTCAAGGCCGCGCAGCAGTCCGGCGACTTCGAGCGGTACGGCACGGCGCTGAAGAACCTCCAGCAGGCGATGGACGACTTCACCGCGCTCACCCGCACCGCCGGTGCGGCCACCGGAACGCCCGCGCCGTCGCCGGCGCCGTCGGACTCCGGCGCGGCCGCTCCGTCACCCACGCCCAACGGCTGACCCCGCACCCGCCCGCACCAGCCCGGCGGGCCGCCACCACCCGGCGGCCCACCGGGCTGGCCGGCATCGTGCGCCGGAGCGCCGGAGCGCCGGAGCGCCGGAGTACCGGAGTACCGGAGTACCGGAGTACCGGAGTACCGGAGTACCGGAGCGCCGGCACCGCCGGCACCGCCGCTGCAACCCGATGGCACCGCCGACCGTTTCCCGGGCAGAGGTGTCGACGGGTGCGGGAGACGGGGTGGCGTCATGCGGGATGCGGCCAGCTTCGACGACTTCTACCGGAGCACGTCGCTGCGCACGCTCCGGTACGCCTACGCCGTGGTGGGGGATCGCACCGAGGGGCAGGACCTGGCCCAGGAGGCGTACACCCGGGCCTGGCGGCAGTGGCGCACGCTGGTGGCCCATCCGGCCCCGGAGGCGTGGGTCCGGCTGGTGGTGGCGCGGCTCGCGGCCGACCGCTGGCGGCGGCTGCGCGGCTGGCGGGTGGCCATGCGCCGGCTCGGCCCACCACCGGACGTGCGGCCACCCGGCGAGGAGACCGTGCTGCTGGTCGAGGCGCTGCGGCAACTTCCCGTGACCTACCGGCAGGCGCTCGCGCTGCACTACCTGTGTGACATGTCGGTGGCCGAGATCGCCGCGGAGACCGGCGCGGCGCCGGGCACGGTCAAGTCCTGGCTGTCCCGTGGCCGGCTCCGGCTTGCGGAGCTGCTGCCGGTCTCGCTCGACACGTTCGAGGAGGTCACCGATGTCAACTGAGCTGTCCCGGCTGTACCGGTCGCTGGCAACCGACGTACCGGCGGTGGAACTGGACCGGCCGGAGAGCCTGCGCCGGCGGGCCGACCGGCGGGCCCGGCGGCGGGCCGCGGCCGCCGTGACCGCGGTGGCCGTGCTGGTCGGCGGCACCGTGGTCGGCACCCGGCTGCTGGCCGCGGGGCCGAGCCCGGTCACGCCCCCGCCGGTGGCGTCGCCGACGACGCAGCCGGACCGCCCCTCCGTGCCGCCGTCCAACCCGGCGTCCGCGCCGCCGACGCCGCCCACCCCACCCGCCCCGACCGTCGCGCCCGGTACGCCGAGCGCCGGCGCCGGATCGGCGCGGAACGCCCAGCCGCCGACCGCGATCCCGGACCGGGCGTTCTTCGTACAGCCGGCCGCGACGAGCCACGGTGAGCAGCCGGTGTTCTCCACGGCCGGCACGTCGCTGCGCCCGCCCTGCGGCGGACCCGGGCCGGCGGGGGTGCTGGCCCAACGGACCCGGACGGTCGTGTACCGCTCGCCTGGCGCGTCCGCCGGGCGGGCGCCGGCCGGTACCGTCGGTCAGACCATCTACAGCCAGTCCGCCGGCCAGGCGGACGCCTACCTGCGGTGGCTGCGGGAGCGCATCCCGGCCTGCCCCACCTGGACGCAGGACGGCGTCACCCGCAGCCAGCAGGTGCTGCGGCAGTCCGGGCACGGTGACGCCGCGCTGCTGGTGGAGATCCGGCAGCCCGACCCGTACGTCAGCGACGCCACCGCCGCCACGGTGAGCAGCCTGGTCTGGGTGGTGCGGGTGGGCGACGTGCTCACCTTCCTGGTGGTCGAGGGCTGGGAGGGTACGTCCGCGGACCGCGCGCTGGCCGACGACTACGCCGACCGGGCGGACCGGGCGATCCGGGCCTGGCTCGGCTGAGCGGCGATCCGGGCCAGGAATGCCGCGAACCGGGGGGCGTTTTGCCGCCCCGGGAGCGGGTGCGCTAGGGTTGTGTCTACCGACGCGGGGTGGAGCAGCTCGGTAGCTCGCTGGGCTCATAACCCAGAGGTCGCAGGTTCAAATCCTGTCCCCGCTACTGGTCGGAAGGTCCTCCGGGATTCCTGGAGGGCCTTCCGTCGTTTTCGGCCCGGATTCCGCCCCCGATTGGCGGGCGTCCGGAACGTGATCTAGACTGGTAAGGCCGACGCGGGGTGGAGCAGCTCGGTAGCTCGCTGGGCTCATAACCCAGAGGTCGCAGGTTCAAATCCTGTCCCCGCTACCACGTGGTGAACGACTGAACCGCATCCCCGGCTTCCGGGGGTGCGGTTCAGTCGTTTCCGGTGTCGCTTCGCTGGACGAGCCTGGCGCTATCCGGTGTTCCGGCTCGTGTCGAGGGCCTGGCGCAGCTGACTGAGATGGCCTGCCAGCAGGTCGCCGGCGTGCAGCATGTGCTGGGCCATCGCTTCGCGGCTGGCTTCGGCGTCGTTGCGGGTGAGCGCGGTCAGGACCGTCGCGTGGTCCTCCGCCGACGCCTGTGGCCAACCCGCGATGGTGGCGTAGAAGCGACGGGGTACGTACCGCCCGCCGACGGACAACAGCCAGGCGATCTTGGGAGCATCCGCGATGTGATTGATCATCCAGTGGAAGTCGTGGTTGAGGGCTTCGACGCGGGCGGTCTGGCCCTGTTCCACGGCGTCGACGAGGGTTTGCTGAAGCCGTTGCAGCTCGTTGGTCTGCTCCGCGCTGATCCGCTGCGCCGCCCGTGCTGCCAACTCGCCTGCCAGCACGGCCTGTGCGGCGAAGACGTCCTGGATGTCGGAGGGGGACAGCGGGGCCACGGTGAACCCGCGTCGCTGCTCCAACTGCACGAACCCCTCACCCCGCAGGGCGAGTAGGCCCTCTCGAACCGGTGTGGTGCTGATCCTGAGATCGCGGGCAATTCGGTCCATGCGGATGAACTCGCCGGGCTGGAGCTGGCCGGTGAGGATCAGTTCGCGGACGTAGGAGGCGGCCTCGTCGTTGAGCTGGGGGCGGCGCTGCGGCGACTGGTCCGGCAGGCGGACTGTTTCCTGCAACGCGGGCAGGTCCCGGGCGACCGTGTTCAATCCCAGCTCCTGTTGTTCTGCCGGGGCCGGGTGATCGGGCTCCCGGGTCACAGGTCCAGCCCGCCGCGGCGGACCAGCTCCTTGACGATGATGTTGCGCTGGATCTCGTTGGTGCCTTCCCCGACGAGCATCAGCGGCGTGTCGCGATAGTACCTTTCCACATCGAACTCCGTTGAATACCCGTACCCGCCGTGAACGCGCAGCGCGTTGAGCGCGGCTTCCTGAGCCATCTCGGAGGCGAACAGCTTGGCCATCCCTGCCTCAAGATCGGCGCGCTGGCCCCGGTCGATTCGTTGCGCGGCGTGGAGGTTGAGCATCCGGGCGGCGGTGATGTTCGTGGCCATGCCGGCGAGGTAGTTGCCGATGCTCTGATGCTCGACGATCGGGCGACCGAAGGTGTGCCGCTCCTGGGAGTAGCGCAGCGCGTCGTCGAAGGCGGCGCGGGCGACGCCGATGGCGCGGGCGGCCACCTGTACCCGGCCGAGTTCGAGGCCGCCCATCATCTGGGCGAACCCGTGGCCGGGCTCACCCCGAGCAGCGCGTTGCCGGGTACCGGCATCTCGTCGAAGGAGAGCTCGCAGCTCTCGACCCCCTTGTATCCGAGCTTGGGCAGGTCCCGGGAGATGGTGAGCCCGGGTCCGGGTTCGACGAGCAGGATCGACACGCCCTGGTGGGCTGGGCGGCTCTGCGCGTCGGTCAGGCACAGCAGCGCGATCAGTCCGCAGTGCCGGGCGTTGCTGATCCAGGTTTTCGCCCCACTGACCGACCAGCCGCCGTCGCAGGGCCGGGCGACGGTTCGCATGGCTTGCAGGTCCGATCCGCCGCCCGGTTCGGTCAGGGCCATCGTGGCGCGCAGCCCGCCGGTCGCCAGCCGGGGCAGGTATCGGGAACGCTGCTCGTCCGTGCCGAACCGGCTGATCAGATGGCACACCACCGAGTGACCGCCGAACGCGCCGGCGAGGCTCATCCAGCCTCGGGCGAGTTCCTCGGTGACCAGCGCGTAGCACGCGGCGGAGACGTGGTACTCGCCGTACGGGGCCGGGACGGTCAGGCCGAACACTCCGAGCGACTTCATCTGCTCGATGAGCGACTCGGGATAGGCGTTGTCGTGTTCCAGCGGCCGGGCGACCGGTCGGACCTCGCGGTCGACGAATCGGGCGACCAGCGAGACTATCTCCTGCTCGTCAGCGTTGAGCGTGTCCATGGGGGCTCCTGTCGTCGGGCACCGGCGGGCGGGTGCCGGGGCCGTGGCCGCGCCGATAGACCAGTAGCGTGCGGCGGAAGGTGATCACGGGGATTCCGTCCTGGTTGCGGCCCGTGGTGCGTACGGTGACCACTCCCGCCTCGGGGCGGCTGGCGCTCGGCCGGACGGCGAGGACCTCCGATTCCGAGTAGAGCGTGTCGCCCTCGAAGACGGGGTGGGGCAGGCGTACCTCGTCCCAGGCAAGGTTGGCCAATACGTTCTGCGATACGTCTGCCACGCTCTGTCCGGTGACGATCGCGAGGGTGAGGCATGAGTTGACCAGCGGCCTGCCGAAGGGTGTCGCCGCGGCATAACGGTGGTCAAAGTGCAGTGGCGCCGTGTTCTGCGTCAGTAGGGTGAACCAGGAGTTGTCGGTGGAGTTGACGGTCCGGCCCAGGGCGTGCAGATATCGGTCACCGACGGTGAAGTCCTCAAGATGGCGGCCGTTCCATCCGGTGTGCGTGGTCATACGGTTCCGCTTTCGCGCAGGGCCTCGATGGCATCGCCGGTCAGGCCGAGTTCGCGGAGCAGGGTCTCGGTGTGCTGTCCGGGAGCCGGGACGGCGGGCATGGGCGGGGGTGGGCCGTCGTGGAAGATGACCGGCGGCAGGAGCGCCTCGATCTGTCCGGCGGGCGTCTGCACGGCCTGCCATCTGCCGCGCTCGCGTAGCTGGGGGTGGCTGAGGAACTCGGTCACCGAGCTGACCCTGGTGTTGGCGATGCCCGCGGCGTCGAGCCGGGCGGTCAGGGCCGCGCTGTCGAGGGTCGTCGTGACCGCGCGGATCCGCGCGTCAACCTCGGCGCGTGCGGCCACCCGGGCACTGTTGGTGGAGAGCCGGGGGTCGGTGGCCAGATCGGGTTCACCCAGCAAGCAGCGGCAGAGCCGGTCCCACTCGCGGTCGTTCTGGATGGCGATCATGACCGTGCCGTCCTTGGTCGGGTAGGGGCCGTAGGGGCTGATCGAGGGATGGGCCAGGCCGGCGTGCGGCGGATCCTGCCCGCTGCCGGCGGCGTAGGCGATCGGCTGGCCCAGCCACTCGGCCAGGCTGTCCAACAGGGACACCTCGAAGCTGCGGCCCCGGCCGGTGCGCGCGCGCTCGGTGACGCAGCTGAGCAGGGCCGTCAGCAGGTACATGCCACCGGCGACATCGGCCAGGGAGATGCCCGCTCGCAGCGGCTCACCCGGCGGGCCGGTCAGCCGGGCCAGGCCCGTATCACACTGGATGAGCAGGTCGTATGCCTTGCGTCCGGCATCCGGTCCGTCGCTTCCGTAGCCGGTCAGGTCTCCGGCGATCAGGCGCGGGTACCGCGCGGCGAGGGTGCGCGCGTCGAGTCCGAGCCGCGCGGCGGCACCGGGGGCGAGATTCTGCACGAAGATGTCGGCTCGGCCGAGCAGACCGTGAACGATCTGCTGGGCGGCGGGCCGCTTGACGTCCAGGGACAGTGACTCCTTGCCGCGGTTGAGCCAGACGAAGTAACTGGACTGGCCCAGCACCGAGCGGTCGTAGCCGCGGGCGAAGTCGCCGGCGCCGGGGCGCTCGATTTTGATGACCCGGGCGCCGAGGTCGATCAGCTGCCTGGTCGCGAAGGGGACCGCCACGGCTTGCTCCAGGGCGACCACCAGGAGCCCGTCGAGGGGTCCGGCTACGGGGGCGGCGTCGACCATGACGCTAGATCATACATAATATATTTCATGCGTAAAGCCCTCGATTCGGCTTCCTGCAAGACTTCTGGAGAGCTGTCGATGGCGTTTGACGTGCTCAGAGCCGTTGACCTCCACGTGCGTCGGTGGTAAAAAAACGGAATCTCGTTTCGTCCTGAGGAACGTCTCCTAGCGAGGAGCGCTGGATGAGCACTCCGCCGAACTTCGCTCCACCGTCCGTGTCCGCCGTACTCGCGTCGTCGCTCGGCCTGGCCGGCGAACTGCTTCTACAGGCCGCCCGGCAGCGGCGGTTGGAGGAGGCCGTGATCCGGGTGAGCGCCGAGGTGCGCGCCAGGCCGCCACAACTCGGTGCTCCACTGTCACCGGTCGAGGCGGACTGGGTGGCTCGGCGGGCCGACGAGATGGTTGAGGCATGGCTGGCCCCGCTGAGCGAGGCGCGCCGTGCAGCTTGACTTCGAGGCACGGGTCCAGCAGGAACTGGTGCTGGCGATCCGGCGCTACTGGGCGGGCCCGCTCTACCGGACGGTGGTCGACCAGGCCGAGGAGATTCTGCGGCTGGACCCCGACACCGACGTCCCGGGACTGGAGCGGGCGATGTCGACCTCCGCGGCATACCAGGTGTTCGGCTGGCTGGAGCAGCATCTTCAGCAGGAGAAGTACTGCGGGCCTCGGGGGTTGCTCCAGGCGGCGCGCAGGCAGAGCGGCGCCATTACCGCCGAGTTGGACCGTACGGCGAGCCTGCACGCCGAGCGGCTGGTGCTCGACCCCGACATCGAGCTGCCCGCCTACTACCGGGAGACCGACTTCCATCTGGTACCCGGCGGAATCCACAGCCGTGACTACGACGGAGTGGTCTACGAGTGGGCGGCCGGGTCCACCACGATGATGTCGAACGAGAACGTGTCCGTACACGACGCGCTGGCCGCACACATCGCGGGCCTGCGGCCCGCGCGTGTCCTGGACGTGGGCTGCGGCTTCGGTCGCACCCTCGATGCGCTGGCGCCGCTGCTGCCCGATGCCTGGCTGGCCGGCTGCGACCTGAGCGCACCGGCCCTGCGGGTCGCGCACCACCATGCGGTGACCCGGGGCCGACCCGTGCACCTGCGTCAGGCACGGGCCGAGGACCTGGGTCCCTATCCGGATGCGAGCTTCGACGTGGTGACCGCGACCATGCTGATCCACGAGATGCCGCAGGCGGCGGTGCTGGCCTTTCTCCGGGCGGCCCGCCGGGTGCTGCGCCCCGGGGGACGGCTGGCGATTCTGGACTTCTATCGGATCCCCGGACAGACGCTGGGGCTGTTCTTCCACCTCGGCCATGCCCGGCGCAACGGCGAGCCCTACATGCCCGACCTGCTCGGGCTCGACCTTGAGGGGGAACTGCGCGGCGCGGGCTTCCTCGAATCGTCGACAACACCCTTCCCGGACGGTGCGGCCGCTCACCAACTCCCGTCACGCTGGCGGCTGCCCTGGACCCTGATCGAAGCCGTGGCGGGCCGGACGGATGGGGCGGGGCCGACCGATGACGTATGACCTGGTGGTGAAGGGTGGTCTGGTCGTGTCCGGCGCCGGCGTGCGCCGTGCCGATGTCGCGATCGGTGACGGCCTGGTCGCGGAGGTGTCCCGGAGATCGATGCCGCATCGGCCAGGCAGACCTACGACGCGACCGGCCGGTACGTGTTGCCGGGCATCATCGACGCACACAACCACCCGTACTACGCCGACGACATCGAGGCGTTCTCCGTCGCGGCGGCGGCCGGGGGTGTGACGACCCTGATCCCGTTCGCCGGCCGGCAGTGGCACGGCGCCGGCCCGAGTTCGTTGACCGAAACCGTGGCCGAGTTCGTCGCCAACGGTCAGGCTCGCTCCTGCCTGGACTTCGGGGCGCACGTCATCGTGTCGCCCGGCGACGACATGGCCACGGCCGTTCCGGAACTGATCGGCCAGGGCATCGCCTCGTTCAAGGCGTTCACCGCGTTCCCGGGCAACCGGATGCTCGACGACGGGCAGATCTTCGACCTGATGTACCTGCTCGGCCGCAGCGGTGCCCTGGCGATGGTGCACTGCGAGAACGGGCACGCCGCGGTGGCCCTGGAGCGGCGACTGCGCGAGGCGGGACGGGTGGGCGCCGGGGACTACGGTCGTTCGCGCCCCAGCCTGGCCGAGTCCGAGGCGGTGTACCGGGCGCTGAGCCTGGCCGAACTGGCCGGCTGTGACGCGTACATCGTGCACGTCAGCGCGGCTGAGTCGCTGGACGTGATCCGGGGGTTCCGGGATCGGCCGGGACCGGCCCGGTACGCCGAGACGTGCACCCACTACCTGCTGCTGACCGAGGAGGACCAACAGCGGCTGGGCGGCCTGGCGAAGATCTCGCCGCCGATACGGGGCGCCGCCGACCGCGCGGCGATCTGGGATGCGGTGCGCGACGGCACGATCGACGTGGTCGCCAGCGACGCCTCCGGGCAGACCCGGGCGGGCAAGAAGCCGCAGGAGACCAACTTCTTCGAGGTGCCGTTCGGGCTGCCCGGTGTCGAACACATGCTGCCGTTGGTCGTGCACGGCGGGCTGTACGAGCACGCCGTGGGACTGACCACGCTGGCCCGCGTCTTCTGCGAGCGGCCGGCCGACATCTTCGGGCTGGGCCATCGCAAGGGGCGGCTCATCCCCGGGCACGACGGGGATCTGGTGGTCTACGACCCCTTCCCGGCCTGGACCGTGGGGCAGCAGCCGTTGCACGGCAACTCCGACTACAGCGTCTTCGACGGGCGGCAGGTGTTCGGCCGTCCCGTGCTGACCGTTCAGAGGGGGCGGACGGTGTTGCACGACGGGGCGGTCGTGGCCGAGCCCGGACAGGGTGAGTTCCTGCCCGCGGGTCCGGCGGCGGGGGAGGTCGCGCGATGACCGGGCCGTCGCGTCCCGAGCTGATCCACACGAGCCCGTTGAACTTCGCCCCGGACGTCACCTCGGGCGAACACATCCGGCCCGACATCACGGTGACCGATTGCACGCTGCGCGAGGGCCAGCAGGCGGCCGAGGTCGCGTTCTCACCGGACGACGAGGTCGAGTTCGCACTGGCGCTCCAGGACATCGGCGTACCGGTCATGCAGGTCGGCTACGCCGGGACGGACGACCGGTCGGTGGGCCGCATCCGGTCGGCCTGCCCTCGGCTGGCGCTGGCCAGCCTGCTGGTGGGCTGGAAGCCGGATGCTCTGGACGCGCTGCACTCCACCCGGGAGGCCGGGGCCGATGTGTGCTCGGTGCTCTTTCGCTCCACCGACGCGCACCTGGAGAAACTCCGGCACACCCGGACCTCGGCGATCGATCGGGTGCAGGAGTTGGTCGCCGCGGCCAGAGCCGCGGGATTCCGGGACGTCGCGTTCGGTCCGTCGTTCTCGACGCTCGCCGATGTGGACTACCTGTTCGAGATGTACCGGGCGGCCCTGGACGCGGGGGCCACCGTGATCTCGCTGGCCGACTCGACGGGCACCGCCAAACCCGCCGTGGTCCGGTACCTGGCCGCGCGGATGCGGACGTTGTCGGACACCGCCGGGGTGCGCATGCACATGCACAACGATCTCGGCCTCGCCATGGCCAACACCCTGGCCGGGATCGAGTGCGGTGCGGACTGGATCGAGGTCACCGTCAACGGGCTGGGTGAGCGCGCGGGCAACTGTGCGTTGGAGGAACTGGTCGTGGCGCTGGAGGCGCTCTACGGCATCCGGCTGCCGATCCGCTCCGAGGGGCTCTACGGCGTGAGCGAACTCGTCTCCCGGCTGACCCGGATCCCGATTCCACCGATGAAGCCGGTCGTGGGCGCCGACGTGTTCGCCAACAAGCTGGAGATCCATGTGATCGCCGCCGAGGCGGACCCGACCCTGATGGAACCGTTCGATCCGGTGCTGGCGGGCAACCGACGCACCATCCGGCTGGGCCGGGGCACCGGGCCGACCGGGGTGCGGATGAAGGCGGCCGAACTGGGCCTCCAGGTCGCCGACACGCGGCTGCCCGTACTGGTGACGCAGATCAACGAGTGGGCGGTGACGCACAAACGCGGCGTCACCGATGCCGAGTTCGCGGCCATGGTCGAAGCGGAGGAGCGATGACGCAGGCACAGGCTCGCCCGGGGAAGGAGAAGCTGGACCTCCCGGCGCTGTTCCCCGAGCTCGACGCGATCAGCGATCCCGCCCTGCGCTCAGCGGTGGTGGACATCTGGGAGGACCTGTGGGCCCGGAGCGACTATGACCGGCTCAGCGACGTACCGGTGTCGGTGAAGATCGACTATCCGCAGGTCAAGCACGCGCAGGGGGTCGCCGCGGCCGCGCTTGCCGTGGCCGACGTGTGGGAGCGCGTGCACGGGGTGTGTATCGATCGGGACGTGCTGATCGCCGGTGCCCTGCTGATCGACGTCAGCAAGCTGGTCGAGACCCGCCGGTCCGAGGACGGCGGGATCGGATACACCGAGCTGGGGAAGTCCCTGCCGCACGCGACATTCGCCGCGCACGCGGCGCTGGAGCGGGGGGTGCGGCTCGATGTCATCCACTGCATCCTCAGCCACTCCCCGAACGGCGGGAAGGCCCCGAACACGGTGGAGGCACAGATCCTCGACTGGCTGGACCAGGCCGACATCAGCGCCTTCGGCTTCCACATCTGGGCACGCAAGGTCACCCACTACCAACCTTGACCGTCCCCTGGCCGACAGAAGGGAGATTCACCGTGCTGAGAGCGCTGGGAAAGCAGCTGTGGCACCTGGCCGTCGTGCTGCTGGGCGCGGTGACGATCACCTTCATCGCCCTGCGGCTCAGCGGCGACCCGCTCGACGCGTTGCTGTCCGCGGAAGCCACCGAGCAGCAACGGCAGAGTCTCAGCGAGCAGCTCGGGCTGGATCGATCGCTGCCGGAGCAGTACTGGCAGTTCGTCGTGCATGCCCTGCGCGGCGACCTGGGTCAGTCCATCGTCACCGGACTGCCGGCCAGTCACATGGTGTCCGACCAACTCGCCCCGAGCCTGCTCCTGGCCGCGGTCTCGCTGTTGGTCAGCGCCGTTGTCGGGGTCGGGCTCGGGGTGGTCGCCGCCACCCATCGGGGCGGGATCGTGGACCGGGCGGTGGGTGCGGTCGCCTCGGTCGCCCAGGCCGCGCCCTTGTTCTGGGTCGGCCTCGTCCTGATCATCATCTTCGCGGTCCGGCTGCGCTGGCTGCCCGCCTCGGGCATGGGGGACGCGCGGTACCTGGTCCTGCCGGTGCTCACACTTGCCTCCGGCAACCTGCCCTACGTGCTGCGGCTGACCCGTACCACCATGCTCGGCCTGCTGGAGGCCGACTTCGTGCGGTTCCACCGGGCCAAGGGGCTGGCCTGGCGGACCATCGTCTACCGCCACGCGCTGAAGAACTGCCTGCCGCCGGTGATCGCGTTGCTCGGCCTGCAGGCCGGGCCGCTGCTGGGCGGGGTGGTCGTCATCGAGTACGTGTTCGGCCGCTCCGGCGTCGGCACGCTGCTGATCAGCTCCATCTACAGCCGGGACTACCCGGTCGTCCAGGCCGCCGTCCTCGTGCTCGTGGTCGCGGTGGTCGTCGCCAACACCCTGGCGGATCTGACCGTGACAGTGATCGATCCCGGGTGCGCGTGGGAAGGGCCATGTCATGAGCGCAGTCAGGAACGGATCCCGGTCCGTGGCCCGGCGCCTGCGCCGACTGTCTCCGGCCGGACGGGTCAGCGCGGTGGTGCTGCTTCTGCTGATCGCGGTGGCGGTCCTCGCCCCGCTGCTCGCTCCGTACTCTCCGACCGGTGGGGAACTGCGTGACCTGCTGCGTCCACCGGCCTGGCAGGCGGGCGGAACCTGGTCCTTCCCGCTGGGCACGGACAGCCTGGGCCGCGACGAACTGTCTCGGCTGATCTACAGCGCGCGAATCTCCCTCCTGGTCGGCTTGCTCGCGGCGCTCATCGCGAGCGTGGTCGGCGTTCCGCTCGGACTGGCCGCCGGATATCTGGGCGGCCGGACGGACTCGTTCATCGTGGGGCTGGTCAACATCATGATGGCCTTCCCCTTCCTGTTGCTGGCCCTGCTGGTTGCCGCCGTCGCGGGCCCCGGGCTGCGCAACGTGCTGTTCATCCTCGGTCTCACCGGGTGGCCCATCTACACCCGAGTGATCAGGTCGGTCGTGCTGGAACTGCGCGAGCGGACCTTCGTGACGAACGCGCGGGTAATGGGGCTGTCCCATCTGCGCGTCATGTTCCGGCATGTGCTGCCGGGAGTTTGGCCAACCTTCCTTGTCATCACGAGCTTGCAGATCGGCCACATGATTCTGGCCGAAGCCTTCCTGAGCTTCCTCGGTCTCGGCATCCAGCCGCCCACCCCCACCTGGGGCGCGATGCTCAGCGAAGGGCGTGCGCACATCTACGAACAATGGTGGCTTTCCGCCCTCCCCGGCCTGGCGATCCTGATCACGGTTCTGTGCGTGAACGTGCTCAGCGACAGCGTCCGAGACGCTCTGGCCGCCGGGACCTCCCGGGCGGATGACGCCGAAGCGTCCATGTCTCCCGCGATACCGCAAGTCGTCGCGAGCTGAAAGGCCAGATTCATGCCTACCGAGAACCCCTTTTCGAAGTCCGTCCCGCAACATCTGCTGGACCGCCGCTCCTTCCTGCGCATCGGTGGAGGCGTCGCGGTCGCGGCGGTGGGCGCCTCGGCGCTTGCCGCGTGTGGCGACGACGAGACGTCCGCGAGCTCCCAGAGCGAGCGCATCGTCATCGCCCACAGCCAGGGCGTGCCCACGCTCGACCCCGACCTGACCGCCGCCGACGTGCCTCATTCGGTGATCATGGAGGTTTGCGAGCCGCTGCTGGACTACGACCCGGACGGCCGGGAGATCGTCCCGTGGCTGGCCGAGTCGTGGAGCTTCCTCGACGACACGACGCTGGAGCTGAAGTTGCGCAGCGGCGTGACGTTCTCCAACGGGGAGCCCTTCGACTCCGCCGCGGTGAAGTACACCTTCGAGCGCACCGCCGACCCCGCGACCAAGAGCGTCAACGCGGCCTTCGGCAACGTCACCTCGGTCGAGGCCCCGGACGCGAGCACCGTGCGGTTGGTGCTCAAGCAGCCCGACGCGCTGCTGACGCAGTTGCTGACCGTCTACCCGATGCTCGCACCCAAACACACCGCGGAGGTGGGCGCGGGACTGGCCACCAACCTGGTCGGCACCGGGCCGTACAAGCTGAAGACCGTGAGCACCGGCTACGAGGTGCTGCTGGAGCGCAACGACTCCTACTGGGGCACGAAGCCCGCCTACCGCGAGGTCAGCTACCGGACCATCGAGTCGCCTGAGACCCAGTTGTCGGCGTTGACCTCGGGCCAGATCCACATCGCGGCCGACCTGCTGCCCCAGCAGGCCAAGACGATCGACGCGAACCCCTCGGTCAACGTGCTCTCGAAGGCGAAGATGCTCATGGCCTACATCGCACTCGACGCCAAGGGCCGCACCGAGCCCGATGGGCCGATGCGCAACAAGCTGGTCCGGCAGGCGATCAACCATGCCGTGGATCTGGACTCGATCGTGGAGAACATCCTGCTCGGCTACGGCACGCGCATCGGTGCGGTGGCGCATCCGGCGCAGTTCGGCTTCGACGAGGCGATCAAGCCCTACCCGTACGACCCGGACCGGGCCAGGGATCTGCTGCGGCAGGCCGGGTATCCGGATGGGTTCGAGGCTCGGATGATCAGCCAGACCGCGGGGATCGTGGCGCAGGCTGACGCGGCTCAGGCCATCCAGCGGGACCTGGAAAAGGTCGGCATCAAGGTGAGCCTGCAGACCATGACCGATCCGACGGCTGTCGGCCAGGTCGTACGCGGTGGCAAGGCCGGGCCGATGTTCCAGTTCGGCAACGCCGCCCGGGGCATCTTCGACGTGGGCGCGGGCCTGTCGTCGTTCCAGAGCGACAACGCGTTCTCCTACTTCGCCAACGACGATTTCATGAGCCTCTACACCGAGCAGGGCCGGACCACCGACCCGGAACGGCGCAAGCAACTGCTGTCGCAGCTGCAGGAGCTGATGCACGAGGAGGCTCCGGTGCTCTTCCAGTGGGCGGTGCACGCGATCTGGGCGGTGTCCAAGGACGTCAACTGGCCGGGTTACCCGGGACGGTTCAACCGCCTCTACACCGCGAAGCCCGCGTAGCGGAGCACCGGAATGACGTCACACGTACTGCTGTCCGTGCGCGACCTCGCCATCGACGTCGATGTCCCGCGCGGCGATGCGGGGCTGGTCCGCGATGTCTCGTTCACCATCGGCCGGGGGAGAGCCTGGGCCTGGTGGGCGAGTCGGGATCGGGCAAGTCACTGACGTGCATGGCCCTCGGTGGTCTCCTGCCCAGAGGGCTCCGGGTGACCGGAGGTGAGATCGTCTTCGACGGGGGCGATCTCACCAGGTGTACCGAACGTCAGTTGCGTGCGGTGCGGGGCAGCCGGATCGGGTTCGTCTTCCAGGACCCGTCCGGCGCTCTGGACCCCCTCTTCCCGGTCGGCCGTCAGATTGCGCAGGTGGTACGGGCGCACCTGGACGTGAGCCGGGCCGAGGCCCGACGGCAGGCCCTACGGCTGATGGACGAACTGGAGATCCCGCAGGCGGGTAGCCGGTATCACGCCTACCCGCACGAGTTGTCCGGCGGCATGAAGCAGCGCGTGTGCATCGCCATGGCGCTGGCCGGTGGGCCGGATCTCCTGGTGGCCGACGAGCCGACCACCGCCCTCGACGTGACCACGGAGGAGGCCATCCTCGCCCTGATCCGGCGCTTGCGTGCCGAGCGTGGGCTGGCACTGCTGCTGGTCACGCACAGCCTGCCGGTCGCCGGGGCGATGGCCGACCGGCTGTGCGTGATGTACGCCGGGGAGGTCGTCGAGACCGGCGTCACCCGGGAATGTCTGGAGAGCCCGGGCCATCCGTACACCGAGGCCCTGGCCCGGGCCGCGAGGTCGCTGGAGACGTCCCGAGACGGCTACGTGTCCGGCATTCCCGGGGTGGTGCCCAGCCGGGTCCTGAGGGCCGACCGTTGCCTGTTCGAGGCGCGCTGCGACTACAGCACCGCCGAGTGCGCCCGTCAGCATCCGCCGGCGGCGCCCACCGCCGCGGGCCAGGCCGCGTGCTGGCACGTCGACCGGGGGCGGGTGGGCGTGTGACGGCCGATGCGGTACTGAGCGTGGAGGCGCTGGTCGTCGAATTCCGTCGGCGTGGCCGCCGGTCCGAGCCGCTGCGGGCTCTGTCCGAGGTCAGCCTGGAGGTCCGACCCGAGGAGACGCTCGCGCTGGTGGGCGAGTCGGGGTCGGGCAAGACCACGCTGGGTCGCGTTCTGGTCGGGCTGCAGAAACCCACCGGGGGAAAGGTCCGGCTGCACGGCGCCGAACTGGGGCCGGTGCTGCGCCGTGAATTTCGGCGTACCCGCAGGAAGCTTCAGATCATCTTTCAGGACCCGAACGGCTCGTTGACCCCGTGGCAGAAGATCGGGGACGCGATCGCGGAACCGCTGCTGGTGCACGGTCTGGTCCCGGACCGCCGAGCGGCCTGGGACCGGGTGGCGAGCCTGCTCGACCTGGTCGGGTTGCGCCCGGAACACGCGTCGCGCTACCCGCGGGAGTTCTCCGGCGGTCAGCGTCAGCGCATCGCGATCGCGCGGGCGCTGGCGCTGGAGCCCGAGATCCTGGTCTGCGACGAGATCACCTCGGGCCTGGACGCATCGGTCCAGGCCCGGGTGATCAACCTGTTGTCCGATCTGCGCCGCCAGCGGCGGATCAGCTATGTGTTCATCACCCACGATCTGCACGTCGCGCGCACGGTGAGCGACCGCATCGCGGTCATGGCCGGTGGCCGGATCGTGGAGTTGGGCGATGCCGCCGAGGTATTCGACCGTCCGCAACATCCCTACACGCGTCGCTTGCTCGCGGCGCAGCCCACCCTGCCTGCCGGCAATGTCATGAAGGGAAACAAAACATGAAGATCGTCAATGCTCGCCTGCTCGATCTGGATGCGGACAGGGCCACCGGTCCGGTGACCGTCGAGGTCGGCGACGGGGTGATCGGTGCGGTCCGGGAGGGCGTCGAGGCCGCTGCGGCGGGAGACATCGATGCCGGCGGCGGGTTCGTGCTGCCCGGCCTGATCAACAGCCACGAACACCTCAGCCTGAAAGGACGGCTGCTCGATCCGAACGGCGATCAGTACTACGACGTCTACCGGGCACCGGCCGAGCGGCAACTGCTGCAGAGCGGCCGAAGCCTGCTGACCTCGCTGGGCCGCGGCATCACCACGGTTCGCGACGCCGGGGCGGCCTGGTCGGTGAACATCCAGGTTCGCAACGCGGTCCGCGACGGGGTGCTGCCCGGTCCCCGGGTCTACACCTGTGGGCAGGTGCTGTCCATCCCGTTCGAGGGCGAGAAGGTCCAGGTGGCCGGGATGACGGTGGACGCACAGGGCGTCGACGGCGTCACCAACACCGTCGCCGACCTGACCAAGCAGGGCGTGGACTTCATCAAGATGAAGGGGCACCGACGGGACTTCTCCGACCCCCGGCGGAACAACTACTTCTCGTCCGAGGAGATCGTCACGGCCGGCGCGGAGGCACACCGGCAGGGGCTGAAGTTCGCTCTGCACGCCTGGCACTGCCATGTGGTCGAGCCGGCACTGCAGGCGGGCGTCGTGGACTCGATCGAACACGGCAACCCGCTGCACGAGCAGCCGGAGCTGATCGAGAAGATGGCCGCCGACGGGGTGATCTTCGTACCCAACATCGTCAGCTGGGCTCCCCGGCCAGAGGCACGCTGGTCCCGGTACCCGGACATGGCCGGCATCGCGCTCGAACGGGTCTGGGACAGCGTCCGGCTGGCCATCCAGGCGGGGGTGACCCTGGCCGCCGGCACCGACCTGCACAACGACCACCTGCACACCGAACTCGCCGCATACGTCGAACTCGGCCTGACGCCGGCCCAGGCGCTCAAGACCGTCACCGCCAACGGCGCGAAGCTGCTGGGGCTGGAGTCGGAACTGGGCACGATCGAGCCGGGCAAGCTGGCCGACCTGGTGCTCCTGGACGGCGACCCGCGGGCGGATCTCGCCCTGCTGGCCAAGCCCCGGGTGGTCGTCTCTCGCGGGGTGGCGTTCGACGCCGTTCAGCTGCGCCGGCTGGTGGGCGACGAGTAGCCGTGATCGAAACGCTGGTCGCTGAGCTGGCCCAGTTCGAGCCGGGCCGGGTGGACGGCAACCTGGACCTGATCATCGAGCGGCTGGGTGCCGACGGGGACGGGTCGCCGCGTCTGCTGGTCTTTCCCGAACTGGCCCTCTCCGGGTTTCCCGTGCACGACCGGGTTCCGGCAGAGCGGGTCGGGGACAGCCCCCGCCTGGCCCGGATCGAACGGGCGGCCGTGGCCGGCGGAGCGCACGCCGTTGTGGGCTTCGCCGAGGCGGGACCGGACGGGACCGTCTTCAACAGCGCCGCCGTGTTCGGCCCCCGGGGGCTGCTCGCCGTGGTCCGCAAGCGGCACCTGCCGGGTCTGGAGGCGCGTTGGTTCGCCGCCGGCGGTCCGCCCGCAGTGATCAACACCGAGCTGGGCGTGCTGGGCGTGGCGATCTGTTATGACGCCTGGTTTCCCGAGTACGTCAAGGCACAGGCGGTCCAGGGGGCCGAGATCATCGTCAACATCAATTCGATCTGGGCCGGGGGCAGCGCCGGCGGTATCGGTGACTCGGCGGCCAAGCGCCGGTACTGGCGGGTGCTGCCGGTCGCGCGGGCCCTGGACTGTCAGACCTACCTGCTGGCCTGCAACGGATGCGGGCGGCACGACTTCGGGGCGCCCACCGGTCGGTGGCGGCGGATGGGCGGCAGCCGCATCGTCGATCCCGCCGGTGCGGTGCTGGCCACGGCCGCCAGCGGACCGGCGACGGTCACCGCCGTGCTCACGGCGGCCGAGCTGGACCGGGCCAGGAAGTCCATCCACCTGCTCGCCGACTCCGAGCCGGCAGGGCCTGGTGCCGCAACCAGAAGGGACGAGAGACATGACGACTCCGCAGCTCACGCCTGAGGGGCAGGAACTGCTTGACACGATCCGTCGCCAGCGCGGTGGGAAGACCATGGCCACGCACGAGGTGCTGGCGGCGCGCGACCCGGCCTTCCTCAACGGCTACAACGAGATCTACAACGCCGCGCAGTCGGACGCGCAGGGACTGCCCGCGTACGTCCGCGAACTGATGGTGATGGCGCTGGACATCGCGGTCGGCGGCTCGCCGACGGTGGCCCGCGCGCATGGTCGCAAAGCGGTGTCGCTCGGCGCCACCGAGGCCCAGGTGCTCGGCGCGGTGGAACTCGCGATCCTGGTCAGCGCCGGGCGAGCCATGTCCTACCTGCCCGTCATCTTCGACGATGAGTCGGCCAGGTCATGACGGTAATATCACGAAGCGCCGCAGCCCGGTGGCTGGGGCGGGACGGGCACGGCAGTGCCGGAGGGAAGTCGAATGACCGCGACGGGTTCGGTGGAGAGACAGACCATCGGCGCGCTGGAGCGCGGGATCGACGTGCTGCTGCTGTTCACCCGGATCGACTCGGGGGCGCTGGGCGTCACCGAGATCGCCGGCCGCCTGGGTCTGCCCAAGGCGGTGGTGCACCGAATCCTCAACACGCTGCGCACCAGCGACCTGATCGGCTTCGATCCAGAGACTCGCCGCTACTCGCTCGGCCCGACCGCCCTGGCGCTGGGCGAGGCGTACCTGTCCCGGATCAACCTGCGCGAATTCGCCCAGGAGCCGATGCGCCGGCTGGTGGAGCGCACCGGGGAGACGGCCACCCTGTCGATCCGGGCCGGGATGTCCCGGACCTATGTGGATCAGACCACCCCGGCCAGGGAGGTCAAGATGACCGTCCCGCTGGGCCTTCAGGTGCCGCTGCACATCGGCGGATCGTCAAAGGCGTTCCTGGCCTTTCTCGACGAGGCCGACCGCGAGCGGTATCTCGCCACGCTCTCCGACGTGGATGTCGGTTCGCTGCGGCACACCCTGACCGCCATCCGCAGCCAGGGCTTCGCGGCCTCCCTCGGCGAGCGGCAGGAGGGCGCCGGCTCGGTGGCCGCCCCGATCTTCGACGCCAAGGGCTCGGTGACCGCGGTGATGAGCGTCTGCGGGCCACTGGAGCGGTTCCGGCCGGTCGTGGGCCAACTGTCGGCGCTCCTGCTGGTGGAGACGGCCGCGCTGTCACGGCGGCTCGGGTACCCCTTGCGCTGACCGCTCCCGCCGGCGCGCGGCCGGCCCCGCCCCCGGCGCATCGTGGTCGGCCGGCGGCCCGTCGTGGTCGGGCGGCGGCCCGTCGTGGTCGGGCGGCGGCGCGGTGTGGTGTCACCGTGGGGCGGCCCGGAGGCGGTGGGGCGCGGTGAGGATCTGGTTCCAGAAGCACACCGTGGCCGGGCGGAACCCGTGGCTGGATCGCAGCTACGCGCGGCACCGGCGCGATCTGGCGGCCCTGGGGGCGCAGGTGGACTTCCACACCCTGCCCGCCGAGGTCTACCCGACCCGGATCCCCGCCGATCACGTCCGCTTCGGGCAGTTGGAGGTGCTGTTCTCCTGGTACTTCGCCGATCAGGCGCTGCGGGCCCAGGAGGACGGGTACGACGCCTACGTCATCGGCACCAGCCAGGACCCGGGCCTGGCCGCGGCACGCAGTCTGGTTTCGATCCCGGTGGTCGGGTACGGACAGGTCGCCTTCGAGTTCGCCCGGTCGCAGGGGCTGCGGTTCGGGGTGATCGGGTTCGTGCCCGCGTTGGAGGAGATCCTGCGGGAGAACCTCCACGCGTACGGCTGCGCCGCGGCCTGTGTGGGATTCCGGTACCTGCCCGAGGGGCGCGAGGTGCTGGAGGCGGGCGCGGCCGAGGGCGCGGTGGCCGGACTGCGCGCCGAGATCGACAGGGCCGCGGCTCAACTGCGGACGGAGGGCGCACAGCTCATCATCCCCGGCGAGGGGATACCCAACGAGCTGCTCTGCGCCGCCGGGGTACGCGAGGTGGGCGGGCTGCCCTTCCTCGACGCCAACAGCCTGGCCCTGTCGACCGCGCACCTGCTCGCCCGCACCCGGCGGCAGGGCGTGTGGCACCGCGACGTGCCGGGCTACCACACCGACCGGGCGCCGGAGACGGAGGTGCGGCGGCTGCGCGCGCTGTTCGGTCCCGCCGTCAGCCATGCCCGGGAGCTTCCCGAGGAGGACCGCCATGTATGACCTTCTCGTCCGCGGGGGCAGCGTGGTCGGGCCCGAGCCCGGCCCGCCGCGCACCGCCGACGTCGCGGTACGCGGCGGCGTCATCGTCGCGCTCGGCTCCCACCTGCCGGGACCCGCTGCCCAGGTGGTCGACGCCGACGGACTGCTGGTCTTCCCGGGCGCCGTCGACGCCCATCAGCACTGGGGCATCTACAACCAGTTGGACGCCGACGCCGAGTTGGAGAGCGCCGCAGCGGCGCAGGGCGGCGTGACCACCGGACTCAGCTACATGCGCACCGGGCAGTACTACCTGAACCGCTCCGGTGCCTACGCCGAGTTCTTCCCGCAGGTGCTGGCACAGGCCGCGGGGAGGTCCTATGTGGACTACGGGTTCCACCTGGCCCCGATGATGAACCGGCACATCGAGGAGATTCCCGAGCTGATCGACCGGTTCGGCGTCACCTCCTTCAAGATCTTCATGTTCTACGGAGGGCACGGGCTGCACGGCAGGTCGGCGGATCAGTCGGCGTTCCTGATGACGCCGCCGGACGAGCGGTACGACCTGGCGCACTTCGAGTCGGTGATGCGCGGGGTGCAGGCGGCCCGGGCCGCACGACCGGCCCTGGCCTCGTCGATCTCGCTGTCGCTGCACTGCGAGACGGCCGAGATCATGACCGCGTACACCCGGATGGTCGAGCAGGGCGACCTCACGGGCCTCGCGGCCTACAGCGCGTCGCGACCCGCACACAGCGAAGGGCTGGCCGTGACCATCGCGTCGTACCTGGCGTACGAGACCGCCCTGCCCACGATCAACCTGCTGCACCTGTCGTCGGCCAAGGCGCTCGACGCCGCGATGCTGATGGCGACCACGTTCCCGGAGGTCGACTTCAGACGCGAGGTGACGATCGGTCACCTGATGGCGGACATCGAGACCGCCTCGGGAATCGGAGGCAAGGTCAACCCGCCGCTGAGACCACGCTCCGACGTGGAGGCGTTGTGGCGGCACCTGCTGGCGGGCAACGTGGACTGGGTGGCCAGCGACCACGCATGCTGCCGCGCCGAACAGAAGTTCGGCGACCCGGCCGAAGACGTGTTCCTGGCCCGGTCCGGGTTCGGCGGTGTCGAGTACCTGTTGCCCGGACTGCTGACCGAGGGGGTTCGCCGGGGCCTGAGCCATCACACGATCGCCTGCCTGAGCGCGGCGAACCCGGCCGACCGGTTTGGACTGGGCGGCAAGGGACGCGTCGCGCTGGGGTACGACGCCGACCTGGCCCTGATCGACCCGGACTCGCCCTGGACCGTGCGGGCGCGGGACTCGCTGTCCCAGCAGGAGTACACCCCGTTCGAGGGCATGCGGATGACCGCCCGGGTCGTGCACACGTTCGTGCGGGGGCGGCAGGTTCTCGACGGCGGGAAGCTGTCCGGCCCGCCGGCCGGGCGGTACGTCGCCCGCCCGTCCCGTCCGGTGGATCCCCGATGACCGGGCGGGCGGCGTTGGCCGGGCTGACCGTGCTCGACTGCGCGACCCTGTTCGCCGGGCCGCTGGCGGCCACGGTACTCGGGGACTTCGGCGCGGACGTCATCAAGATCGAGCATCCCCGGCGGCCCGACCCCAGTCGGCACCACGGGCAGGCGAAGGACGGTATCGGCCTGTGGTGGAAGATGCTGGGGCGTAACAAGCGCAACATCACCCTGGACCTGAGCCGCCCGGAGGGCGCGGACGTGCTGCTGCGCCTGGCCGCGGGCGCCGACGTGCTGATCGAGAACTTCCGTCCCGGCACCCTGGAGCGCTGGGGGCTGAGCCCGCAGCGCCTGTTGCAGGCCAACCCGGGCCTGGTCATCGCCCGGGTCACCGGCTTCGGCCAGTTCGGCCCGTACGCGCGCCGCCCCGGTTTCGGCACGCTGGCCGAGTCGATGAGCGGGTTCGCGGCGGTCACCGGCGAACCGGACGGTCCGCCCACGCTGCCACCCTTCGGACTGGCAGACGGGGTGGCCGCGCTGTGCTGCGTCAACGCGGTCCTGACCGCGCTGCGTCATCGCGAGGTCGGCGGGGGAGCCGGGCAGGTGGTCGACCTGGCCATCGTCGAACCGTTGGTGACCCTGCTCGGCCCGCAGGCCACGGTCTACGACCAACTGGGCGTCGTGCAGCCGCGGACCGGCAACCGGTCGGTCAACAACGCCCCGCGTAACACCTATCGGACCGCCGACGGCAGTTGGGTGGCGATCTCCACGTCGTCGCAGTCGATCGCCGAGCGGGTGATGCGGCTGGTCGGCCACCCCGAGGTGATCGACGAGCCGTGGTTCGCCGCCGGGACGACCCGGGCTGAGCACGCCGGGGAACTGGACGGCTATGTCGGCGCCTGGATCGCGGAGCGCGAACTGGACGAGGTGGTCGCCGAGTTCGAGCGGGCGGAGGCGGCCGTGGCGCCGATCTACGACATCCGCGGTGTGCTGGCTGACCCGCAGTACCAGGCGCTGGACACCATCACCACGGTCCCGGACGCCGACCTCGGCCCGCTGCGCATGCAGAACCTGCTCTACCGACTGTCCGAGTCGCCCGGGTCGATCCGCTGGACCGGGCGTGCCCACGGCGCCGACACCGCCGCGGTGCTCGCCGAGCGGCTGAGCCTGACCGAGTCCGAGCTGACGCTGTTGCGGGAACGAGGTGCGATATGAGCGCGGCGCTCTGGGAACGGCTGGCCGCGGCGCAGGTCATCGACCTGGCTCATCCCATGCGCGGCGGAATGCCGCAGTCGCCCAACCATCCGCCGTTCCGGATGACGCTGGAGCGGCGCCACGGCGACATGGTTCGGGCGGACGGCGGCTCCGCCGCCAACGAGCTGATCATCACGGGCGGGCACGTCGGTACCCACGTCGACGCGCTCGGCCATGTTTCGCAGGACGGCTACCTGTTCGGGCGGCGCCCCACTCCGCCCGCGCAGAGCCACCGGGGCCTGGCCGAGCTGGGTATCGACACGGTGGCACCGGCCGTGGGCCGGGGCGTACTGCTGGATGTCGCGGCGGAGCACGGGACCGAGACGCTGCCCGCGGGATACGAGATCACCGTCGCGGACCTGGAGCGCGCCCAGAAGCGAGCCGGGGTGCGGCTGCTGCCCGGCGACGTGGTGCTCGTCGCGACCGGCTGGTCGCGGCACTGGCACCGGCCCGATGTGTTCGTGGGGTCGGCCGCGGGTGTACCGGGACCGGGCGAGGAAGCCGCGCGCTGGCTGGCCGCGCACCGCCCGGCCATGGTCGGCGGGGAGACCATCGCCTTCGAGCACATTCCGGCCGAGTCCGGGCACGCCCGGTTGCCGGTGCACCGAATCATGCTGGTCGAGGCCGGGATCAACATCGTGGAGACGATGTGTCTGACCCGGCTGCGCGAGTGCGCGGTGGGCGAGTTCTCGATCGTCATGAACCCCCTGCCGATCATCGGCGCCACCGGCGCGCCGGTGCGTCCGCTGGCGCTGGTGGAGCCGTGACGCGCTCCCTCGACACGGCGACGATCGCCGGGACGCTCGCGGCGTTCGCCGTGGAGAGCCGTACGTCCCTGCCCGCCGCGGTGTCCGCGGACGCGGCCAACCGCGTCCTCGACTTCCTCGGCAACAGCCTGGCCGCCTCCGCGGCCACCGATCCGGCAGCGCCGCACCGGGCATTGACCCGGCTCATGCTCAGGCGCGGGGGCAGGCCGGAGGCGGCCGTGCTGCCCGGCGGCCCGCTGCTCCCGGCGGCCGGCGCCGCCCTGGTCAACGGCACGCTGGCGCACAGCCTCGACTTCGACGACACCCACCTGCCCTCGGTGCTGCACCCGAGCGCCTGCGTGGTACCCGCGGCGCTGGCCGTCGCCCAGGAGCGGGGGAGCAGCGGCGCTCGCCTGCTGACGGCGATCGCGGTCGGCGACGAGGTGTGCAACCGGCTGGGCCTGGCCTCGTACGTACCCCAGCTGCGCAACTCGCTGTTCTTCGAGAAGGGCCTGCACGCCACCTCCATCTGCGGGACCGTGGGCGCGGCCGCCGCCGCGGCCATGCTGCTGGATCTGGACACGGCCGGGATCGCCTCCGCGCTGGGGATCGCCGCCAGCATGGGCGCCGGGCTGCTGGAGGCGAACCGGACCGGCGGCACGGTCAAGCCGGTGCACTGCGGCTGGGGCGCGCAGGCCGGCGTCGAGGCCGCGGCCTTCGCCGCCGAAGGGATCACCGGGCCGCCCACGGTCTTCGAGGGTCGGTTCGGTTTCCTGCGCGCCCACCTTGACGACGCCTACGACCCGGAGGCCGTCACCGCGGAACTGGGCACTCGCTGGGAACTGCTGCGTACGGTCTACAAGCCCTACCCGTCCAACCACTTCACCCACGCCGGGATCGACTGCGCGCTGGCGCTGCGGGCCGAGGGGCTCGACCCGGATCTCGTCGAGGCGATCGAGCTGGGGGTGGCCGGGGCGCCGCGGCGCACCATCGGAGAGCCGGCCGCCGAGAAGATCGCACCCCGATCCGGATACCACGCGAAGTTCTCCGGGCCCTACACGGTCGCCACCGCCCTGCTGGGAGGTGGCGGGCTCGGCGTGTACCTCGACGACTTCACCGACGACATGCTGCGCGATCCCCGGCGAATGGCGTTGGCCCGGAAGGTCACCGTCGTGACGGACGACGTCTGCGACCGCGAGTTCCCGCGCCGGTTCGGCGCGGTGCTGCGCGTACGCACGCGCGACGGCCGGCGATGGGAGCATCGCGTCGGCTCATCCCGAGGCGGCCCCGGGCACCCGCTCACACAGCCGGAGCTGGAAGAGAAGTTCCGGCTCAACGCGGCGTGGGCACGCGTCGACGACCCGGACGCCCTGTCCGGGGCCGTCCGGGCGTTGCCGGCGGCCGGGTCGGTTGCTCAATTGATGGGTCTGCTCGCGTTCCCGGACCGACGGGACGGTCAGAAATGACCCGCAGCTTCCTCTACGTGCCGGGTGACTCGCCCGAGAAGCTGACCAGGGCCCCTGGGCGCGGGGCCGATGCGTTGATCATGGATCTGGAGGATTCGGTCGTGCCGGCCCGCAAGGATCTGGCCCGCCAAGCCGTCGCGGCGGCCGTCGGTCCGGCCGCGGACGCCGGGCAGCAGGTGTGGGTACGCGTCAACAGCCAGCGCGTCAGCCACGACATCGCCGAGGTGTGTCAGACCGGTCTCGCCGGGATCGTCGTCGCCATGGCCGTGCCCGATCTGGTGCGGGAAGCCGACGCGGCGCTGACCGCGGCCGAAACGCGCCTCGGCCTGGTCCCGGGATCGGTCGCCCTGCTCCCACTGATCGAGAGCGCGCAAGGTCTACTGGACGCGCCCGTGCTGGCGCGGATGCGCCGAGTCGCCCGGCTGGGTCTCGGCGAGGTGGACCTGGCCGCGGACCTGGGAATCTCTCCGAGCGAGGCGGGCGTCGAACTCGCCCCGGCCCGCCTTCAGACAGTGGTGGCCTCCGCCGCGGCGGGCCTGCCCGGCCCGGCCGGACCGGTGCCCTTACGCCTCGACGATCCCGACGGGCTGCGCCGATCGACCCGGGCGCTGATGGCTCTGGGCTTCCGTGCCCGCACGGCCGTGCACCCCAAGCAGATTGCCACCATCAACGAGGTTTTCACCCCGTCCCCGCAGGAGATCGCCGAGGCGCGCGACATGCTGGCCGCCTTCGACACCGCGCGAGCGGCGGGCACCGGGGCCATGGTGGGGCCGGACGGCACGATGGTGGACCTCGCGGTGGTCCGCGCCGCCGCCGACGTGCTCTCGCGAGCGGGTACGCCGCCAGGCTGACCGCGATCCTGCTCTCCCGCGCCCCGGCATGGCCGCCGCCATGCCGGGGCGCGTGGGGGTTCGCGTCCCGGCGCGCTCGGGTCGCGGAGGTCGAAAGTGAGGTTGAAGGTCCGGGCTTGCGTGACTGCGGCAGGATGAGGTCATGTTCGTTCTGCGTGCCGCGTGGGCGCGGCTGACCGTCGTACTCGGCGCGACGATTCTCGCGGTGCTGGCGCCGGCCGCGGCCTGGGCCGCCTCCGACACCGGATCCCTGATGATCGAGGCGGCGTACGCCCGACGCCGGTACGGCGCCGGGTTCGGCTCGATCTGCTGCCTGCTCGTGGTCGCCGTCATCGTGCTGGTGATCGTGTTGCTGCTGCGCCGCCGGGGCGGCCCCCGCCGCCGCTGAGCCGGCGGCAGCGGTCCTCCTGCGCCGGCCGGTGCTCAGCCGGCCAGCGCGGCGCGGTGCTCAGCCGGCCAGCACGGCGTTGGCCTCCTGGACGAACTCGGCGGCCGCCGCCCGGCTGGTCTCCCTGCCCGACTGCGCCTTCTCCGCCGCCGTCCGCAGTAGCGTCCGGACCTGGTCGTGGCCCGGCGGCGGCGGGGGCGGCGCTGGTCCGAACCGCTCGCTCATGCCCGTCTCGAACATCGCGGACAGCTTGGCCGCGGGATCGTCGAGCGACTCCAGCACCGACTGCCGGATGTCGATGTTGGCGCTCAACCCCCGCTCGTCGCCGAGGATCCGGCCGGCCTCCGGATCGTTGGTGAGGAAGTTGATCACGTCGGCGACGACGGTCGCGTGCCGGGTGCCGCGGTAGGCGCCCCAGTACATCGAGGCCCGCGCCCACTGGGCGTTCGCCGCCCCCGGCAGGGCGGTGATGCCGAGCTGGTCGGTCGTGTTGCGCTGCATCTCGCCGAGCTGGTGCGACCAGGCGATCGAGGCCGCGGTCCGGCCGGTCACCACGAGTTGCCGGGTGGGATCGGGGGAGTTCGCCGGCTGCACCACCGCGGCGGCCGGGGTGGCCCGCTGGATCCGCGCGTCCTGCCAGAACTCGAACCAGCGGGCAAGGTCGGTGACCGTGAAGCCGAGCTGCTGTCCCCGGTAGAACTCCACGCCGCCGGCGCGCAGCCACACCCAGAGCGCGCGGATGTCGGCGGACGGGTCCATGGTGCCGGCCACCCGGCCGTTGCTGCGGAGGGTCACCTGGCGCGCCCACTGGACGTACTCCTCGTACGTCATGTCCGGGCTCGGCTCGTCCAGGCCCAGCCGGCGCAGCAGGCTGCGGTTGAAGATCAGTGCCGGGGTGTTCTCGGCCGCGGCCACCGCCATCACCCGGCCGTCGACCGTGCCGTACTGGACCAGGCTGGGGGAGAGCCGGGACAGGTCGATCCGGCCGTGGTCGACGAACTCGGTGAGGTCGAGCGCGATCTGCCGCTGCGCGTACTGGGCGAGGTAGTCCTCGTCGAGCTGGAACAGGTCCGGCGGGTTGCCGCCGGCGGCCTGGGTGGCGAGCCGCTGGTAGTAGCCGTCAACCCCCTGCCAGGTCACCCGGAACGTCACCTTCGGATGCTTGCGGGTGTACGCCTGCAACGCCTGCTCGGTGAGCTGCGCCCGTCGCTGGTTGCCGTACCAGAACACCGACAGTTGGACCGGGCCGTCCTCGGTCGGTGGCCCGGAGCCGTCCTGGCATCCGGTCACGGTGATGACCAGAAGCAACGCCAGCAGCGCGGCTCGGAGCCGGGGACGCGAGGTGGTCCGTAGCGGGATCAAGGAGTCTCCTGTCGGTGGCCGGCGGGTCCCGACGGCCGGGACCATTTACACAGGGCCGCACCGTGCCTGTCAACGTCCGGTCGGGTCGGACCGCAGGTCGGACCGCTGGTCTGCGCCTCGGCGCGGGCCGCGCCGGCGCTGTGCGGGCCGTTCCGGCCCACCGCCGGCCACCCGGGGTCCGAGGGCGGGTCCGAGGGCGGGCGGCCCGGCCGGCTCGTGATGTACTGACCGGCGTGGAACGCGTTTACTCGGGCAAGGTACGGGACCTCTACACCGACGGGGACGATCTGATCCTGGTGGCCTCGGACCGGGTGTCGGTGTTCGACGTGGTGCTGCCGACGCCGATCCCGGACAAGGGCAAGCTGCTCACCGCGCTGTCGCTGTGGTGGTTCGACCAGCTCGCCGACATCATTCCCAACCACGTGATCTCGGCCACCGACGTGCCCGCGGAGTTCGCCGGCCGGGCGATCCGCTGCCGCCGGCTGGACATGGTGCCGGTCGAGTGCATCGCGCGGGGCTACCTCACCGGGTCCGGCCTGCGCCGCTACGAGGAGACCGGCGAGATCTGCGGGATGCCGCTGGCGCCGGGTCTGGTCGAGTCCGCGATCCTGCCCGAACCGATCTTCACGCCGACGACCAAGGCGGCGCTCGGGGAGCACGACGAGTTCATCACCTTCGACGAGGTGGTGGCCAAGACCGGCGACGAGACCGCCGAGCGGCTGCGCGAGATCACCCTGAACGTGTACCGCCGCGGCGCCGAGGTGGCCGCGGACCGCGGCATCCTGATCGCCGACACCAAGATCGAGCTGGGCTGGTCCGCCGGCGGCACGCTGATGCTCGGCGACGAGGTGCTCACCCCGGACTCGTCCCGGTTCTGGCCGGCCGAGTCGTACCAGCCGGGCCGTACCCAGTTCTCCCTGGACAAGCAGTACGTGCGGGACTGGATCGCAGGCACGGGCTGGGACCGCGTGTCGCCGGCGCCGGAGCTGCCGGCGGACGTGGTGGCGGCCACCCGGGACCGGTACGTCGACGTCTACGAGAAGCTCACCGGGCAGCGCTGGGCGGGCTAGTCGCGGGCTCGTCGTCGACCCAGTCCAGGGTGCGGGCGACCGCCTTGCGCCAGTTGGCCAGTTCGCGGTCCCGGTGCCCGGGGTCCATGGCGGGCTGCCACCGGGCGTCCTGCCGCCACTGCCGGCGCAGGGTGTCCAGGTCCGGCCAGAACCCGACGGCCAGGCCGGCGGCGTACGCGGCCCCCAGGCAGGTGGTCTCGGCGACGGTCGGCCGGATCACCGGTACGTCCAGCACGTCCGCGAGCAACTGCATGAGCAGCTCGTTGGCGGTCATCCCGCCGTCCACCCGCAGCTGCCGCAGCGGCACGTCGGAGTCGGCGTTCATGGCGTCGACCACCTCACGGGTCTGCCACGCGGTTGCCTCCAGCGCCGCGCGGGCCAGGTGGCCCCGGGTGATGTAGCCGGTCAGCCCGGCGATCACCCCGCGGGCGTCGCTGCGCCAGTACGGCGCGAACAGCCCGGCGAAGGCCGGCACGATGTAGCACCCGCCGTTGTCGTCCACGGTCCGGGCCAGCTCCTCCACCTGTGCGGCGGTCGAGATGAGGCCGAGGTTGTCCCGCAGCCACTGGATCAGCGAGCCGGTGACCGCGATCGCGCCCTCCAGCGCGTACGTGGCCGGCCGGTCACCGATCCGGTAGCCCACGGTGGTCAGCAGCCCGTGTTCGGAGGCCACCGGCGTCTGGCCGGTGTTCAGCAGCAGGAAGCTGCCCGTGCCGTACGTGCACTTCGCCTCCCCGGGCGCGAAACAGGTCTGGCCGAACAGCGCCGCCTGCTGGTCGCCGAGCGCGCTGGCCACCGGTACGCCGGCCAGCGGTCCGCCGCCGGTGCCGTACACCTCGGCGCTGGAGCGGATCTCCGGCAGCATCGCGGCGGGCACGTCGAGCGCGTCGAGCAGTTCCGGGTCCCAGTCCAGCGTGCGCAGGTCCATCAGCAGCGTCCGGCTGGCGTTGGTGACGTCCGTGACGTGCCGTCCGGTGAGCTTCCAGATCAGCCAGGAGTCCATGGTGCCGAAGAGCACCTCGCCGCGTTCGGCGCGCCCGCGCAGGCCGTCGACGTTCTCCAGCAGCCAGCTCAGCTTCGGCCCGGCGAAGTACGTGGCCAGCGGCAGCCCGGTGCGCCGGCGGAACCACTCCTGGCCGTACCGGTCGGCGAGCCGGCGCAGCTGCGGGCCGGTCCGGGTGTCCTGCCAGACCAGCGCGTTGTGTACGGGCCTGCCGGTGGCCCGGTCCCAGACCACCGTGGTCTCGCGCTGGTTGGTGATGCCCACGGCGGCCAGCCGGTCCGCGCCGGTCCGCGCCGCCCGCAGCGCCTCGCCGACGACCTCGACGACGGCGGCCCAGATTTCCTCGGCGTCGTGCTCGACCCAGCCGGGCCGCGGGAAGATCTGCCGGTGCTCGCGCTGGGCGACGGTGACGACGGCGCCGTCCGCGTCGAACACGATGCACCGGGATGAGGTGGTGCCCTGGTCGATCGCGGCCACGTACTGCTGCGTCATCGCAGCACCGTATCGTCTTTCCGGCCGTCCCGGATCCCGCGGCCGGCGCGCCTACGATGATGTCCGTGCGCGACATCGCCGTCTTCTCCGGGACCGCCCACCCCGACCTCGCCGCCGAGATCTGTGCCCACCTCGACGTGCCGCTGCACCCGGTCCGGGTGTCGCGGTTCGCCAACGACTGCATCGAGGTGCAGTTGCAGGCCAACTGCCGGGAACGGGACGTCTTCCTGATCCAGCCGCTGGTGCCGCCGGTGCAGGAGCATCTGGTGGAGCTGTTGCTGATGATCGACGCCGCCCGGGGCGCCTCGGCCGGTCGGATCACGGTGGTGCTGCCGCACTACGCGTACGCCCGGTCGGACAAGAAGGACGCGCCGCGCATCTCGATCGGTGGCCGGCTGGTGGCCGACCTGCTGGTGGCGGCCGGCGCGGACCGGGTGTTGACCATGACCCTGCACTCGCCGCAGGTGCACGGCTTCTTCAGCGTGCCGGTGGACCACCTGCACGCGCTGCGCGAGTTGGCCGAGCACTTCCGCGGGTACGACCTCGCCGAGACCGTCGTGGTCTCGCCGGACCTGGGCAACGCGAAGGAGGCGGCGGCGTTCGCCCGGATGCTGGGTACGCCCGTGGCGGCCGGGGCGAAGCAACGGTTCAGCGACGACCGGGTGCGGATCAGCGCGGTGATCGGTGACGTGGTGGATCGGGACGTGATCGTGCTCGACGACGAGATCGCCAAGGGCAGCACCGTGATCGAGCTGATCAGCCACCTGCGCGACCTGAAGGCGCGCTCTATCCGGGTGGCCTGCACGCACGGCCTGTTCTCCTCCGGCGCGCTGGACCGGATCGGCGGGCAGAGCGGGGTGTTGGAGATCGTCTGCACGAACACGGTGCCGATCCCGCAGGACAAGCGGACGGCCAGGCTGACCGTGCTGTCGGTGGCGCCGGCGCTGGCCGAGGCGATGCGCCGGATCCACAACGGCGAGTCGGTGAGCGCGCTCTTCGGCTGACGGGGCGACCGCGGTCGAGGCACCCGACCCATGATGGGCCGGTCAGGCGCTGGCGCTGATCCGGACCACCGTGCCGGTCTCGGAGGTCTCCACGATCATCTCGTCGCTGAGCTGCTTGGCCAGCCAGAGTCCCCAGCCGCCGGCGGTGTCCGGCGCGGGCCGGCGGTCGTCGCCGAGCCGTTCCGGGGAGATGCCCCGGCCGTTGTCGGATACCTCACAGATCAGCACCGGGCCCTCGCACCACATCCGCAGCCAGCCCCGGCCGCCGCCGTGCCGCACCGCATTGGTGATCAATTCGTTGACCGCCAGCACGAAGTCCTCCAGCCGGGCTTCGGTCAACCCGGACCTGCCGGCGAACGAGGTGACCATGTGGCGCAGATCGGTCACCTCGGCCGGCCCGAAAGCCTCGGAGAGCAGCAGCGACGATTCGATGGGCAACACCGTACGCGGTCTGGACGGGTCGGCATCGGTCATGGTCGGGTCTCCGCCAGCTCGGCACTGTCATTCGCGGCTTTTCCACCGTACGTCGCGATTGGGCCGCGCGCCCTACCGGGTCGGCCCGGACGGGCCTTCCCGGATGGCTGTACCGAACGGTACCGGTTGTTCCGCCGGTTGTCGGCCGTGCCGTTCGATTCCCGCTCGGGTCGGTCAGTGCGCCTCCGGCGGTTCGGTCTCGTGTACGGCCCGTTCCTCGGCGCTGCCGCCCCCGCCGGCCGCCCCGGCATCCCAGGCCACCGAGTCCGGCTCGGTGTCGCCGCGGGTGACGCCGCCCTGGTCCTGCTCCACCAGCCGGCCCACCGGCGTCCCGTCGCCGCCCAGGATGCCGTGGTCGTAGAGGGACACCGGGGACTCCGGGTCGGAGGTCGGGCCGTCGTCGAGCACGTCGGCGTCGAACTGGGCCTGGGCCGCGGCTTCCTCGCTGTCCGCCTCGGCCGCGATGCCCGGATCCACCGGGCCGGCGAGCGGATCGTTGACCGCCCGTTCGGCGCTTTCCCGGGTCAGCTTGTAGTCCAGCGACTCGCCGTCCAACTGCTCGTCCGCGGTCAGCCCGTGGTGTTCGAGTTCGAGCGTGCCGTCCTCACGGTCCGGCGGCAGCGGCGCCGGGTCCGGGCCGTCCGCCGAGCGGCCGGTCGCGACGTCGTCGTACGCGCTCGAATCGTCGTCCGCGGTGTCGGGCAGGCCGTCGGCCTCCGGGTCGGAGAGCGGGGTGGGAAAGTCGTCGTCGCGCATGCCCGCTGATCTACCCACTGACCACGTCCGGTAACCGGGTGGAGGTTGCCGCCCGCGGCGGACCCGGCTCGGTTGCCGGTTTCCGCCCGGCTCGGTGCCGTTTCCGTCCGGCGGTACCGGTCCCAGCCCGGCGGTACCGGTCCCAGCCCGGCGGTCGTCGGCCCCAGCCCGGCGGTGACCGGCCTCAAACCGGCGGTGCGTCCTCGGCGTGCAGCACCGCCCACACGATCTTGCCGTCGGTGAGCATGCTGGTGCCCCAGCGCCGCGCCACCGTGTCGATCAGCAGCAGGCCACGACCGCCGGCCGAGGTGGTCGGCGCCGGCCCGGAGTGGACCGCCGGCCGCAGCGACCAGTCCCGGACGGCGACGTGCAGCGCACCGTCGCGCAGCCCGAGCCGTACCGTCATCGGGGTCTCGGCGTGCACCACCACGTTGTTGACCATCTCGGTGACCGCGATGCAGGCCGAATCGGCCAGTTCCGGTACGTCCCACCGGCCGCAGCCGTCCGCGACGAGTTCCCGCGCCCGCCGGGCGGCGCCCACGGCCGGGCTCAGCCGGACGCTCAGCCGCGCCCCGACCCCGGCGTCCAACTGCCGGTACGCCTCGTCGAGGCTGCCGGTGACGGTGGCCCGTGCGCCGTCCCAGCCGGGCAGCGGGCCGGGCGGGGCGTAGAGCAGCAGCCGCCCGACGGGCCACTCGGCGATCTCGACGGCGACCTCGTGGAACACCGCGAGGCTGCCCGGATGCCCGACGGCGAGGCCGGACACATCGACGATCGCGGTGCCGGCCTGGTCGGCGAGGCAGGTCAGCAGCGCGGTCCGCACCGTCTCGACGGTCGGCGAGTCCAGCACCCCGAGGAGCCGCACCAGCGGATAGGGCTCGGTCTCCACCAGCAGGCAACGCACGTCGGTCGACATGATCGGCCTATTGTGCACGGCCGCGGCCCGGGCCGCATCGCCGCAAACACCCGACCTTCCCGGCGCCCCGCGCCGTCCGCCGCCGGATCCGTCCGCCGGATCCGTCCGCCGGGGCTGCGCGCCGGCGCCGCCGGAGGACCGACCATCCGGTGGCGGCCCGTGCGCAGCCCCGTTGACCTGGGCACCGGCCTGGTCAATTCGCGCGGGCCGCCAGGTTTGGCCGGCGCCGATCGGGATAATGGGACCCTCTGACCGCGGGCCGGTCGGCCCGGTGAGCGCGACGGAGGTGCCGATGCGCATTGGCCTGGTCTGTGCCCAATCCGGGCGATCCGGCTCCGCCGACGATCCGTCGTCCGGGCCGGCGCAACACGTCGCGCGGGTCGCGGCCGAGTTGGCGCTGCGGGGCCACGACGTCCGGGTCTACGAGCGCCGGGACGATCCCGACCTGCCCGACTCCGTCGAGATCGACGGCTACCGGGTCGAGCGGGTCTCCATCGGCCCGGACGGTGCCATCCCGAGCGCCGAACTGGTCCGGCACGTACCGGCCTTCGGCGACCTGCTCGGCGCGCGCTGGACCGGTGACTGGCAGCCCGACGTCGTACACGGACACTTCTGGCTCGGCGGGCTGGTCGCCGCGAGCGCCGTGCGGCAGACCGACATCCCGGTCGTGCAGACGTTCCACAGCCTCGGCGCCGAGCAGCTGCGCCACCTCGGCCCGGCCTATCCGGGTCCGGGGGAGCGGATCCCGCTGGAACGCGCGCTCACCCGGGCGATCGACCTGGCGGTGGCGCAGTCCAGCGAGGAGGTCGACGAGCTGACCCGGATGGGACTGCAACGCGCGGCCGTCGCGGTGGTGCCGAGCGGGGTGGACACCGAACGTTTCCACCCGGAGGGTGAGGCGGTGCCCCGGGACCGTCGGAGCCGGATCTTCGCCGTGGGCGACCTCGGCCCCGGGCACGGGCACGAGGACCTGATCCGGGCGCTGCGCATGGTCGGCGACGCCGAACTCGTGATCGCCGGCGGACCGAGCGCCGACCGGCTGGCCGAGCACTCCGAGGCGCGCCGGCTGCGCGAGTTCGCCGCGAACACCGGCGTCGGCGAGCAGGTCACGCTCGTGGGCGGGGTTCCGTACGCCCAGATGCCCGCCTGGTACCGCTCGGCGGACGTGGTGGCCTGCACCTCGCGCTACTCGCCGGCCGGCCGGGTCCCGCTGGAGGCCATGGCCTGCGGGGTCCCGGTGATCGGATACTCGATGGGCGGGGTGGCCGACACCGTGGTGGACGACGTCACCGGCCGGCTCGTGCCGCCGGGGGACGTCCGCGGCCTGGGCCTCACGCTCCGCCGGATCCTCTCCGACGACGCCCAGCGGTTCGCCTTCGGCCACGCGGCCGTCGACCGGGTGCGGTGCAGCTACACCTGGGAGCGGACCGTCGGCGCCCTGGAACGGCTCTACGAGCGGGTGGTGCGCCGGCGGCGGCCGGTCGAGCCGACCGTCGTCGAGGTGGAACTGGAGCCCACCGGGGAGCCCACCGAAAAGCCCACCGGGGAGACCGTCACGGCCTGACCGTGCGGTCGCGCCGCCGGTCCGGCCGCGCCGCCGGGCGACGGGAGCGCAGCCGCCGCCAGCGTTCCGCCACGGCGTGCTGGTGCTGCGGCTCGGCGTACCGGGTGAGGCCGATCACCGCGATCAGGGTGACCAGGAAGCCGATCCCGGCCAGCCACTCCCGGCCGGGCCAGATGCGGTCGCCGAGCAGCAACAGGCCGACGATCGCCGCGGGCACCGCGCCGGCCGCGTCCATCGCGGCCACCGCCGCGGTGGTGGAGCCGCGCTGCATGGCCAGTCCGAGCAGCAACTGCCCCACCACGGAGTGCGCGACCAGCAGGTACAGCAACGGGTCGGCCACGAAGGCCATCACCGTGCCGACCGAGGCCAGCGGCCGGGCCGCGACGGCCGCCGCCGAGAAGGACATCCCGGCCAGCGACCCGAGGACCACCGAGCCGAGCGCGCCGTGCAGGCGTACCGCGAAGACCCCGGCCGCGGCGACCACGCCGAGCGCGCCGAGCAGGGCGATCCGGGCGGCCGTGCCGAGTTGTCGGGCCGGCGCCGGCTCGGCGGCCAGGACCAGCGCGGCGATCCCGCCGAACAACAGCACCAGCAGCGCCACCTCGGCGCGCGGCAGCCGCCACTGGAGCAGAAGCACGCCCAGCAGCGCGGTCACCCCGAGCCCGGCCGCCACGCTGGCCTGGACCAGGAACAGCGGAAGATCGCGCCGGGCGAGGAAGGCCAGCGTGAAGCCGACGAACTGGCAGAGCAGCCCGACCAGGTACGTGCGATGCCCCGCCAGCCGGAGCAGCAGACCGGGATCGAAGGTGTGGTGCACCGTCGTGCGGGCCGCGGCGACCGACTGAAGCAGGTTGGCAACTCCGTAGCTGAGAATCATGGCCGCCAGGAAGAACCATCCGGAGGACACCACCCGGCGAGGATAGTGGGTGCCGCGGGGGTCCGCCCGGCTGCCTCGCGAGAGCCGTACCGGTCGCCTTTGCGCCGCCCGCCCGGCGGCGGCCGCGCGAGCACCGTCAGCCCGTGCCCAACCGGCCCAGCAGCTCCGCGTGCAGCGGCCCGTTGCTGGCCAGCGCGCTGCCGCCGGCCGGCCCCGGCCGGCCGGTCAGGTCGGTGAACGTCCCACCGGCCTCGGTCACGATCGGGATCAGCGCGGCCAGGTCCCACAGCGACAGCTCGGGCTCGGCCATCGCGTCCACCGCGCCCTCGGCGACCAGCATGTACCCGTAGAAGTCGCCGTAGGCGCGGCTGCGCCAGCTCTCCCGCAGCACGTCGAGCATCGCGTCCAGCCGGCCGGCCTGCTCCCAGCCGGGCAGCGACGAGTAGCAGACGCTGGCGTCGGCCAGCCGGCGGACGCCGGAGACGGAGATCGCGGCGGCGCCGGCCTGGTGCCGTCCCGCGTACGCGCCGTGCCCGGTGGCGGCCCACCAGCGGCGGCCGAGCGCCGGCGCGGAGACCAGGCCCACCACCGGCTGGTCGCCGTCCATCAGCGCGATGAGCGTCGCCCAGATCGGTACGCCCCGGACGAAGTTCTTCGTACCGTCGATCGGGTCGATCACCCACTGCCGGTCGCCGTTGCCGCCCTGCACCCCGTACTCCTCGCCGAGGACGCCGTCGCGGGGGCGGCTGCGCGCCAGCGTGCCCCGGATGGCCCGCTCCACGTCGGTGTCCGCGTCACTGACCGGGGTGAGGTCGGGCTTCGACTCGACCCGCAGGTCCAGCGCGCGGAACCGGGACATCGAGATGGTGTCGGCGGTGTCGGCCAGCACGTGTGCCAGGGCCAGGTCGTCCGTGTAGCGGGCCATGGCGGAAAGGTAGCCGACCGTGCCGACCGGGCCGGGCGGTGGACGCGCGTGTCGCACCGGGCGGGACGGGACCCGCCCTACTCCGTCTCACCGGCGCGGGAGGCCAGCAACCGGCGGTACGAGGCCAGCCGGCGGGGATCGGCGTTGCCGGCCGCCACCCAGGCGTCCAGCGCGCACTCCGGCTCGCCCGCGGTGTGCTCGCAGTTCGGTGGGCAGTCCAGGGTCCCCGGTACCAGGTCCGGGAAGCCGTGCAGCACGCTCTGCGCGTCCACGTGCGCCAGCCCGAAGCTGCGCACCCCCGGGGTGTCGACGATCCAGCCGGGCCGGTCCGCGGCCGGCGCCGGCAACCGCAGCGCCACCGCGCTGGTCGAGGTGTGCCGTCCCCGGCCGATCGCGCTCACCGTGCCGACCGCCCGCTCGGCGGCCGGCACCAGCCGGTTCACCAGGGTCGACTTGCCCACCCCGGAGTGGCCCACCAGCACCGAGACCTGGCCGGCCAGCCGCTCGCGCAGCGCGGCCAGGTCGGAGCCCGGGCTGACCAGGACGTACGGCAGGTCCAGCTCGGCGTAGTAGTGCAGCACGGTGTCCGGACCGGCGAGGTCGGCCTTGGTGAGGCAGAGCAGCGGGGCGATGTCGGCGTCGTACGCGGCCACCAGACAGCGGTCGATGAAGCCGGTCCGCGGGGGCGGGTCGGCCAGCGAACTGACGATCACCAACCGGTCGGCGTTGGCCACCACCACCCGTTCGATGCGTCCCTCGGCGGTGGTCTCGTCGTCGTCGGCGGTGCGCCGCAGCACCGAGCGGCGTTCGTCGATCCGGACGATCCTGGCCAGCGCGCCGGGCGCCCCCGAGACGTCGCCCACCAGCGACACCCGGTCACCGACCACCACCGAGCGGCGGCCCAGCTCGCGGGCGCGCATCGCGGTGACCGTACGCTCCGGCCCGCCGGCCCCGTCGTCGACCACACAGGTGTAGCGGCCCCGGTCGACGGCCACCACGAACCCCTCGACCGCGTCCGAGTGCCGGGGCCGGGTGCGGGTGCGGGGGCGTGACGAACGGCCGGGCCGGACCCGGACGTCATCCTCGTCGTACTCCCGTCGCCTGCCTGCCAGAGCCGCCCCCTCGCGCCCGCCGGGTGATCAGCTCTTGCCGGCCACCATCGCTGACCATAGTGCCGGGAACTCGGGCATGGTCTTGGAGGTACACGCCACGTCGTCCAGTTCGATGCCCGGCACCACCAGCCCGATCAGCGAGGCGGCGTGCGCCATCCGGTGATCGTCGTAGGTCCGGAACATGCCGCCGCGCATCGGCCGTGGCCGGATCTCCAGGCCGTCGGTGGTCTCGCAGATGTCGGCGCCCAGCGCCGACAGCTCCCGGGCCAGCGCCGCCACCCGGTCCGTCTCGTGCCCCCGGATGTGGCCCACGCCGGACAACCGGGACGGCGAGTCGGCGAGGGTGGCCAGCGCGGCCAGCGCCGGCGTCAGCTCGCCCACGTCGGACAGGTCCGCGTCCAGGCCGTGCAGGCGGCCACCGCCGCGCACGGTGAGCCCGTCGGTGCCGAGCACCACCTCGCCGCCCATCTGCCCGAGCAGCGCGCGCAGCCGGTCCACCGGCTGCGCGCTGCTGCGCGGCCAGTCCCGCAGCGTCACCTCGCCGTCGGTGATCAGCGCCGCCGCGAAGAACGGGACGGCGCCGGAGAGGTCCGGCTCGATGTCCCAGCCCCGCCCGGAGAGCCGGCCCGGCTCGACCGCCCAGACGTCCGGGGTGCTGTCGTCGACCCCGGCCCCGGCGGCCCGCATCATCTGCACGGTCATCCGCAGGTGTGGCGCGGAGGGCACCGGCCGGCCGACGTGCCGCACCACCAGGCCGCGGTCGAACCCGGCGGAGGCCAGCAGCAGCCCCGAGACGAGCTGGCTGGACGCCGACGCGTCGATGATCACCTCACCGCCGGCGACCCGTCCGGTGCCGTGCACGGTCAGCGGCAGCCCGTCGCCGGGCGCGGCGTCGATGCGTACGCCGAGGGCGCGCAGGGCCCCCACGAGCGGGCCGAGGGGGCGCAGCCGGGCATGCGGGTCGCCGTCGAAGGTGATCGTGCCGGTGGCCAGGCCGGCGACGGGGGGCAGGAAGCGCATCACGGTGCCGGCGAGGCCGACGTCCACGTGTGCCGGTCCCTGCAGGTGGTGCGGGCGGACCAGCCACCGTTCGTCGTCGACCACCGACACGTGCGCGCCCATCGCCCGCAGGCCGGCCCCCATCAGCTCGGTGTCCCGGGCGCGCAGCGGCCGGCGCAGTGTGGAGGGCCCGCCCGCGCACGCGCTCAACACCAGCGCGCGGGCGGTCATCGACTTCGAACCGGGCAGCCGCAGGGTCGCCTCGACCGGCCCGGTGGCGGTCGGCGCGGTCCACGGTTGCGGGGGGCGGATCGCGGTCAGGTTGGGCACGGATACATTCTGCCGGGTCACCCCGACGAAGTGTGATCGTGCGGAGCGCCCCTCCCGGCTGGCGGGACATCGGGCGTCGTCGAGGCGTCGAGGCCGGGACGCCCGGTCACCGGGCCGCTCCGGAGGGCCGGAGCGGCGCGAGCCGTGTCCGACACCCTCTAACGTGGGCGCCATGTGTGGGAGGTACGCGACGACCCGGGGCGCGGCCGAGCTGGGCGCGCTCTTCGACGCCGGTGACGACACCGGCGGGCTGGCGCCCGACTACAACGTCGCGCCGACCGATCCGGTGCCGGTGGTCCGGCTGTCCTCGACCGGGCAGCGGCGGCTCGCGACGGCGCGGTGGGGGCTGGTGCCGCACTGGGCGCCGGACCCGACCGGCGCCGCTCGCATGATCAACGCTCGGGCCGAGACGGTCGCGACCAGCCGGGCGTTCGCCCGTTCGTTCGCCCGCCGGCGCTGCCTGATTCCCGCCGACGGCTGGTACGAATGGGTCCGGCGGGACGGCGGCCGGCAGCCGTACTTCATGACCCCGCGGGACGGGTCGGTGCTGGCCTTCGCCGGGATCTGGTCGCCCTGGTCGGCCGGGCGGGGCGCAGCGCGGGCGGATCCGGGCGCGGTCGACGCGGCCGGGCCGCACCGGGGCTCCTCGACGCTGCTCACCTGCGCGATCATCACCCGACCGGCGATCGGCGAGCTGGCCCGGGTACACGACCGGATGCCGCTGATCCTGCCCGCGCAGCGGTGGTCGGCCTGGCTCGCCGGCGGCGGGCACGCGGTCGGGGACCCCGACCCCGACCCCGACCGTGACCTCGACCGTGACCCGGCCGGGGGTCGGGCGGTGCGGGGGTCGGCGCCCGGCCCGGCAGCGTCGCGGCCGGCCGCCCGGCCGATGTCGACGGAGTCGGCGATCAGTCCGAAATCGACAGACGCGGCCGGGCTGCTGGCGCCACCGCCGGCGGCGTTGGTGGCCGGTCTGGAGATCCGGCCGGTCGGTCGCGCGGTGGGCGACGTCCGCAACGACGGGCCGGGTCTGATCACCCCGCTGCCGGACCCGGAAACGGGGCCGGAGGAGCCCGTCCGGCTGACGCTTTTCTGAGCTTCTTTGGCCGTATTTGATCACCACTCAGGGTGATTTTTCGGCGGCTTTTGCACCGTCTTGCGGCATAACGTCGCTCGATCTTTCAGCCAGGATTTCGTGAGGACTCTTGTTTGTTCCCGCGCGGGTGCGATAGAACACAGCGCCGGCAATGGATGTCAGTTCGCACCGGGCGAGTGGCGCCCACCGATGGTGCCGGACCCACGGGGGAGGTGGGTTGATGTGACACGGGCGCGCATGCCCCGGCCGCACGAAGTCGACGCCGCGCGTCGGGATCCGAGACTGCTCAGAGCCCTGCGCGAACGGCAGTCCGACGATGCCTGGCGCATCCGTGGCGCCTGCCAGAGCGTGGACCCGGAGACCTTCTTCCCGGCGCCCAACGAACCGGCCGACGCCGCCGTCGCGCTCTGCCGTACCTGCGATGTGCAGGGCGCGTGCCTGGCCTGGGCGCTGGAGGTCGGGGACTGCCACGGCGTCTGGGGCGCGACGACGCCGCGGGAACGGCGGGCCATGCTGCTGGCCTGGCGCGGCCAGGTGGAGCGGGATCCGGATGCCGCGGACGAGCCCGGCCCGCCGGTGCGGGACCGCCTGCTCACCCTGGTGCCGCTCGGCCGGTGACCGGTACGGGCGGGTGACCGGTACGGGCCGGTGACCGCCAGGGGCGGGTGGCCGGCCGGGATGCGCCGACGAATCGCCGGCCCCGGACGGCAGAATCCCGGGCATGCTGCGCGTGGAACCGTTCGCCACCCCGGTCGGACCGGCCGAGGTGGTGCATGACGTACCCGACGGGTCGCCGGTGAGCCTTCTCGTGCTCGGACACGGCGCCGGCGGCACCGTCGACGCGCCGGACCTGGCGGCCGTGACCGCGGCCGTCGTCTGGGCCGGGGTGCTGGTGGCGCGGGTGACCCAGCCGTACCGGGTGGCCGGTCGGCGGGCGCCGGCGCCCGCCGACCGGCTCGACGAGGCGTGGTCGGCCGTGGTGGCCGCCCTGCGCGGCCGTTCCGGCCCGCCGCTGCCGCTGGTGGTGGGCGGCCGGTCCAGCGGCGCCCGGGTGGCCTGCCGGACCGCCCGGAGCGTGGGCGCGGCCGGCGTGCTGGCCCTGGCGTTCCCCGCGCACCCACCGGGTCGGCCCGAGCGGTCCCGGGACGGCGAGCTGGACACCGGCCTGCCGACGCTGGTGATCAACGGGGATCGGGACGCGTTCGGGGTGCCGGCCGCACCGCCGGGAGTACTCGTCCGGATCCGCCCCGGTGAGCGGCACGACCTGCGGGGCGACCCGGCCGGTACGGCGGAGCTGGCGCTCGGCTGGCTGCGCGAGCGCGGCTGGGCGCGCTGAGCGTGCCGCGCCGGCACGCCCCGGGCGCGCTGAGCGCGCCGCGGCGGCACGCCCGGACGCCCGTTTCCGTGCCCCGCAGTGATCGTTGCTCTCTCTGGTGGCGGCCGTCGCACTCGGCGCCGTCGCCGTCCTCCCAGGCCCTTCCTGGTCCCAGCGGTGGCCGATGCCACGGCTGGGACCAGGGATGTGGGGCCGCGCCGTGGAATGTGCGGGCGGCTGGATCGCGTTGACACTCGCGGACGTGCTTTTCCGAGCGAGGGAGTCGATCCGGTGCCGACCGGGACATGGAGCAGGGAGCGCAGTGACCGGGTGCAGCGGCTGCTGACCGGGCCGGAGTGGTCGCCGGTGGGTCCGGCGGCGCCCGCGCCGGCACGCGGCGCGGCGCAGTCGCCGGCACGCGGCGCGGCAGCCGAACGCCGGGCAGCCGCCGGAACCGAATCTGCCGCTGGTGGTTTACGCGTATCCTCGGCGGGACAGTCGACTCTGCGGAAGCCGGCTGGAGAGCGAGGAGACGTTCGGTTGACACGACCGGAGAAGACGGACGAGCGTCGGGCGCGGTTCGAGCGCGACGCGCTGCCCTTCGTCGACCAGCTCTACGCCGCCGGGCTGCGGATGACCCGTAACCCCGCGGACGCGGAGGACCTGGTCCAGGAGACCTACCTGAAGGCGTTCGCCGCCTTCCACCAGTTCGAAGAGGGCACCAACCTCAAGGCGTGGCTGTACCGGATCCTCACCAACACGTACATCAACTCCTACCGCAAGCGGCAGCGGCAGCCGGTGCAGGCTCCGACCGAGGAGATCACCGACTGGCAGTTGGCCGAGGCGGAGTCGCACACCTCCAGCGGCCTGCGGTCGGCCGAGACCGAGGCGCTCGACCGGCTGCCGGACAGCGACGTGAAGACGGCGCTCCAGCAGCTGCCGGAGGAGTTCCGGCTGGCGGTCTACCTGACCGACGTCGAGGGCTTCTCCTACAAGGAGGTGGCCGAGATCATGGGCACCCCGATCGGTACGGTGATGTCGCGACTGCACCGGGGGCGGCGGAACCTGCGCAAACTGCTCGAACAGTACGCTGCCGAGCGAGGGTTCAGCGCGGCCCCGTCCACCCGTGCCGCCGCGGCGAGCCGGGAGGTGTGAGCGGATGAGCAGCGAGAAGCGCGGGCACGACCACGCGAACTGTCGCGAGGTGCTGGCGCAGGTCTACCTCTACCTCGACCTGGAGTGCGCGGACGCGCGCCGGGTGCAGATCCGGGAGCACCTCGACGGATGCTCGCACTGCCTGCGCGAGTACGGCATCGAGCAGGAGGTCAAGGCCCTCGTCGCACGCTGCTGCGGCGACGAGAAGGCGCCGGTCGAGCTGCGGGAGCGGCTCCGGATCCGGCTGGCCGAACTGGTCGTCGAGACCGATGCCCGGGAGTACCTGCCCGAGTGAGCGTGCCGTCGGGAGTGGCTGCCCGGAAACTTCCGCCCGAGTGAGCCCGCCCGGCCCAGCCGTCCGCGCGGACAGTGGGCCGGGTGACCCGTCAGGAGTTGGGGCGCTTGCCGTGGTTGGCCGCGCTCTTCTTGCGAGCCTTCTTCTTGCGGGACTTCTTGGCCATCCGGCTGTTCCTCTCCATCGGCGGGACGTGGTGACCCGCCGATGGTAGTCGGGCCCGGTCGGCCGTCGCAGCGGACCGCCGCATGATTGGATACCGTTCCAGACACTCGGGATAGACGAGGGAGGGCCGCATCACATGGCCGACGAGATCCGCGCCGAGATGGTGGCGAACGTGTGGAAGGTCGTCGCCTCCGCGGGCGACTCCGTTTCCGAGGGTGACACGCTGGTCATCCTCGAATCCATGAAGATGGAGATCCCCGTCGTCGCCGAGTCGGACGGCGTGGTGGCGCAGCTTGCCGTCAACGAGGGGGACGTGGTCCAGGACGGTGACCTGATCGCCGTGATCGAGTGAGCGTGCTGGTCCGGGCCGCCGGACCAGCGGATTTCGCCGCGATCGCCCGGCTGACCGTGGCCGCGTACGAGGCCGATGGGCAGCTCGCCGGCGGGCACGGCTACCAGCGGGTGCTCGCCGACGTCCCGGCTCGGGCCGTGGCCGGCGAGCTGCTGGTGGCGGTGGATCCCGCCGGCCCGGTGCTCGGCTCGGTCACCTTCGTGCTGCCCGGTTCGCCGTACGCGGAGCTGGCCGGCCCGGGTGAGGCCGAGTTCCGGATGCTGGCGGTCGATCCGGCCGCCCAGGGCCGGGGCGCCGGTGCCGCGCTGGTGGCCGCGTGCCTCGACCGGGCCGTGGCCGCCGGCTGCACCGCGGTGGTGATCTGCGTCCGCAGCTTCTCGGCACCCGCCCGGCGGCTGTACGCGCGGTACGGCTTCGTCCGGCTCCCCGAGCGGGACTGGTCGCCGGTGCCCGGCGTGGACCTGCTGGCGCTGCGGTTGGCGCTGCCGACCGCGGGCACGGCCGGTAGCGCTGCCGGCAGTGCGGCCGGTGGGTCGGGCGAACTGGTCGGGTAGCGCCGGCGGCGGATCCTGGTCGCTGCGTCAGGGTCCTCGGTCGGTCGAGGACCCTGACGCGGACGCCGGTCGAGGCCCTAGCCGGCTTCCGCGCCGCTGGCGTTCCGGTCCAGCAGCTCGAACGCGACGGCCAGCGCCGCGCTGCGCCGTTCCTGCTCGTCGACGTTCGGCCCGCGCAGGGCGAACCAGCTGGTGTGCACCGCGAAGAGCGCGAGGATCGCCCGGAGCTGGTTGGTGGGCGACGCGTCACCGCCGGCCAGCACGTCGGCCAGCTGGGTCATCCGGTCCCGCATCATCTGCCCGGCGGTCAGGCTCTTGAGCACCGTCTGGTTCTGCTCGAAGAAGTGCATCACCCGGTGGCTGTGTCCGCCGAAGATCTCGTCGGCGTACTCCTCGATCAGGTCCCGCCGGTTGGCGGCGTCGCGCGGCCGTTCCTGGGCCCGTGCCACCAGCTCGTCGATCCGGTCGATCCGGTCCTGGACGAAGCTGTTGACGATGTCGTCCTTGCTCTTGAAGTGGTAGTAGAGCGCCGCCTTGGTGACGCCGAGCCGCTCGGCGATCTCGCGGAGCGAGGTCCGCTCGTACCCCTGCTCCGTGAAGAGTTCCAGCGCCACCTCCTGAATCCGCGATCGGGTGTCGCCTGTGCTCTCGCTCACCAAAGCCGCCTAACTCGGTTGACCGCCGTAGGCGCCAAACTTACCGTACGGCTAGTAAGATAACTAGCCGGCCGGCAAGTAAGCGCATCCGCGCAATGGGGGACCTAACTGATGACGGACACCATCCAGGCCAGTGCGGCACGACCCAACGTCCGGGTCGTGCTCGGCGGCCTCATGATCGCGATGATGCTCGCGATGCTCGACAACATGATCGTCAGCACCGCGCTGCCCCGCATCGTGGGCGAGTTCGGTGGACTCAACCACTTCACCTGGGTGGTCACCTCGTACGTGCTCGGCACGACCGTCTCCACGCCCATCTGGGGCAAGCTGGGCGACCTGTACGGGCGCAAGGCCGTCTTCCTCACCTCGATCGTGATCTTCCTGATCGGGTCGGCGCTCTGTGGAATGTCCGGTTCCTCGATGTTCGGCGGCCCGGCCGACGGGATGGTCCAGCTCATCGCGTTCCGCGCGGTGCAGGGGCTGGGCGCGGGCGGCCTGATGGTCGGCGTCATGGCGATCATCGGTGACCTCGTGCCGCCCCGCGAGCGGGGGCGCTACCAGGGCATGATCGCCGGCATCATGGCCATCGCCATGGTGGCCGGGCCGCTCATCGGCGGCTTCATCACCGACCACCTGTCCTGGCGCTGGGCGTTCTACGTCAACCTGCCGCTGGGCGGCATCGCGCTGCTGGTCCTGGCCAGCACCATGCACCTGCCGAGGTACCGCACCGAACACAAGATCGACTGGTGGGGCGCCGGCCTGCTGTCCGTCGGCATCACCGCCATCGTGCTGATCACGACCTGGGGCGGCAACGAGTACGCCTGGGGCTCGGCGCAGATCCTCGGCCTGGCCGTGCTCGCGCTGCTGAGTCTGGTGGCGTTCGGGATCGTCGAGCGTCGGGTGCCGGAACCCATCCTGCCGCTGGGGCTGTTCACCAACCGCAACTTCGCGCTGATCTCGGTGATCGGCTTCCTGCTCGGCTTCTCGATGTTCGGCGCGATGAACTTCCTGCCGCTGTTCCAGCAGACCGTGCAGGGCGCCTCGGCGACCAACAGCGGCCTGCTGCTGCTCCCGCTGATGTTCGGCATGCTGGTCGTGTCCATCGTGGTGGGCCGGTTGATCACCCGCACCGGCCGTTACCGGATCTTCCCGATCATCGGCGGCGTGGTGATGACGGCCGGCATGGCGCTGCTCACCCTGCTGGACGTGCACACCAGCAAGGTGGAGCTGTCGATGTACATGGTGGTGCTCGGCGTCGGGATGGGTTTCCTCATGCAGACGTCGATGCTGATCGCGCAGAACAGCGTCGAGCAGCGCGACCTGGGCGCCGCGAGCGGGGCGGCCACCTTCTTCCGGTCGATCGGCGGATCCTTCGGGATCTCGCTGTTCGGCGCCATCTTCACCAGCCGGCTCGCCGCCTCCAGCGCGGGCCAGTTCCTCGCCCAGTCCGGTGGTTCCGGCGGCGCCGGGATGAACCCGGCCGACCTCAAGAAGCTGGTCGGTCCGGTTCGCGAGGCGGTGCTCGGCGGCCTCGCCGACTCGATCTCCGGGGTCTTCGGCTGGGCGGTCCTGTTCACGGTGGCCGTGCCGGTGCTCGCCTGGTTCATCAGGGAGATCCCGCTGCGCGGCTCCACGGACCGCGAGCCGACCGGGTCGCCGGAGGAGCAGGCCGAGACCGCGCTCGCCGAGGCGCCGGTGCACTAGCGTGTTTCACCTGTGAACACGCCCTGGCCCCGGGGAAGGTCCCGCCGATCTACCGGCGGGTGAGCCGGCGCCAGAGCCGGGCCAGCGGATTCGACCGGGACCGGCGGCGGACACCCAGCAACCGACGGGTGGCCGCCGCCGTTCCGGTGTCCACGTCCGGGGTGGCCAGCACCAGCCAGCCCAGCGAGTGCAGCACGGAGACCGGGCGGCTGCGGGCGACCGTGACGGCGTCGGTCAGCCGGTCGGTGGCGGTGCGGGCCACCTCGGCCCGGACGGTCGGATCCACCCAGGCGTAGGTCACCATGGCGAACAGGGCGGCCTCGGACACCCAGTCCTCGACCCCCCAGACCAGGTCCAGCAGTACCTGTCGCCGGGTCGAGCGGGGCCACGGTTCGTCCGTGCGGTGGTGCAGCAGGCCGAGGCAGGCCCAGACCTGGACGGACCGTACCCACAGGGTCGGATCGTGGTCGCGCAGCGAGCGACCGAGTTGGCTCTCCGGCGCCGCGGGCGGATGGACCAGCAGCCCGAGCAGGTCGTCCAGGCTCACGGTGGCCAGCGCCACGGCGTCGTCGTACGCGGCCGGCGGATGCCGCCAGGCCGGCCGGGCGAGCTGCCGGATCCGCTCCGCCGCGGCCCTCGACGGCTCCGGCACCGCGGGAAGCGCCTCGGTGCCCTCGTACCGCCAGAGCCGCCGCCCGCCGGGCCGGCGCGGTTGCCGCGGATCCGGTTCCGGCACGGCCTCGATGTGCGGTTGCATCCCGGGCGCGGTCCGGCGCATCGCGCGCATCGCGCTCGGCGGCTCCAGGCCGCTCAGCCGGATCCGGCCGCGGGCCGCCAGGCCGGCGTCGCCCCGGCCGTGGCCGTCGGCCAGCATCCGGCGCAGCATCCCAACCACCGCCTCCTCGGCCAGCGGCACCCGACCCAGCCACGGTTCCGCGGCGCAGCACTCGGCCAGGTCGGTGTGTTCGTGCGAGTCGTCCGGATGTTCGCGCTGGAAGTCGGCGAGCGCGACCAGATGCCGCAGTTCGCCGTCGCGGCGGTGCCGCAGCCGGTGCGCCGTGTGCACCGCGCAGTCGAACGTCGGGTCCCGTTCCAGCGCCCGGTCGGTCCAGGCCAGCGCCTCGTCCAGCCGGCCGCTGTCGGCGAGCGTGCCGGCGATGTCGGCGTAGATGGAAAGGTCGTCCGGGTCGTACGCGACCGCGCGGTAGAGCGCGTCCAACGCCTCGTCGATCCGCCCGGCACTGCGCTGGGCGTACCCGAGCCACACCTCGCCGAGCTTCGACGGGGCGACGCGTACCCCGTCGGCCGCCCAACGGACCGCGAGTGGGATCTCGTCGAGCCGCCGGGCCAGGGCCGAGGCCGCACCGAGCAGCAGCGCCGCCCGGGGATGCCGGGCGATCGCCCGCTCGGCCAGCCGCAGGTACGGCCGCAGGGCGCCGTGACTGGGCGGCGGCGCCGGGTCGCCGATGCCCGCGCAGATCCGCATGAGCACCCCGGCCAGCCGGTCCGGGTGGACCTGCTCGACCAGTCCGGGGGAGCAGACCCAGGGCACGCCGGCCCAGTTCACCCCCGGCACGTGGCCGGTGGCCACGGCCAGCAGTTCCAACCCCTCCATCGGTCGTCCGGCGGCGGCCAGCAGGTGCGCCCGGGCCACGATCGTGCCGATGAAGGGATGCTGGCGCAGCGGGAACAGGTCGAGACCGCCGCCGGAGCGGGCGGCGAGCCGGGCGAGCAGCTCGTGCGCCTCGGGCAGCGTGGGCGCGTGTGCCAGGGCGCCGGCCACGTGCCCGGCGGCATGGTCCAGGTCCCCTCGGCCAGGGCCGATCGGGCCAGCGTCAGCTCACCCTCGGCCGAGCGGCGAGAGTCGTCCATTCCCTCGGGCACCGCGCCGAACTCTCCGTCCTGTTGGCCCTGCGCTGGGTGGGCAGCCTAGGGGGTGTCCGGTGGATCTACAAGCGGGTCGCGGTCGGTCCGCCGGGCGCCCGGCGGTGCGGGCGATCCGGCGGGCATTGCCGCGGTTTCGAGTGATCCACCGCGCAGTGGCTGCGCGTTTGTGATCGATGTGTTGCTGTTCCCGGCTGAAACGTGCAAGGATGCTCAGCAATCGCGCGAGGATTGCGCAGTACGGGGATGGGTACGCCGGTACGGCCGGCAGGGACGGAGGCGGCCATGACCCGACCGGGATCCGGAATGGCGGCGGACATCGCCGAGCAGCCGACCGGCTACGCCCGGCTGCTCGAACCGGACCAGTCGCGCGCGATCGCCGAGGTCGCGCGGACCATCGCCGAGCGGCGTCCCCGGCACGTGGTCTACGCCGCCCGGGGCACCTCGGACCATGCCGCGCTCTACGCCGCCTACCTCACCGAGATCCGGCTCTCGCTGCCCGCCGGCCTCGCCTCGCCGAGCACCATGACCCTGTTCGGCGCCCGCCCCGACCTGTCGGACGCGCTCGTCGTGGGGGTGAGTCAGAGCGGCGGCTCGGCCGACCTGGCCGAGGTGCTCCGGGTGGCCCGCGGGTCCGGCGCGCTCACCCTCGCGGTGACCAACGCCCCCGACTCGACGCTCGCCGGCACCGCCGAACTCGCCGTCGACATCGCCGCCGGGCACGAACGGGCGGTGGCCGCCACCAAGACGTACACCGCCGAACTGCTCGCGCTGCTGATGCTCGTCGAGGGCATCCGGGCCGGCGACGGCCGGCTGCCCGACGCCGAACGCGCCGCCCTGGACACGCTGCCCGAGCTGGCCGAGCGGACCCTGGCCGATCCCGCCGCCGCGGCGTTGGCGCCGCGCTACCGGTTCGCCGCCCAACTGGTCACCACCGGCCGCGGCTACGCGTACCCCACCGCCCGGGAGGCGGCGCTCAAGCTGATGGAGACCTCCTACCTGCCGGCGCTCGCCTTCTCCGGCGCCGACCTGCTGCACGGGCCGCTCGCGATGACCGATCCCGACGTACCGGTGCTGGCCCTGGTGGGCTCCGGACCGGGCGGCGAGGCGATGCGCGCCGTGCTGCCCCGGCTGGCCGAGCGGGGCGCGGACGTGGTCACCGTCGGCTCGGCGCGGGTGCCCGGCGCGGCCCGGATCGCGGTGCCCGAGGTGGACGAGCGGTACGCCCCGCTGCTGGACATCCTGCCGATGCAGCAGCTCGCGCTGGCGTTGGCGCTGGCCCGCGGCGAGGATCCGGACGCCCCGCGCGGGCTCAAGAAGGTCACCAGCACCCACTGATCTCCCGGTCCGGTCTCCCGGTCCGGTCTCCCGGTCCGGGCGGCGCGCCGGGCCGGGCGAGCGACCCGCGGACGCCGGCATGGCACGCTTGCCTCGTGTCCACCCTCCGTGACCTCGCCGAGGAACACACCGCACTGCGGCCCGGCGACATCGATCACCTGCACCGGATAGCCGGTGACTGGCAGTTGCTGTCCGACCTGTCCTTCGCGGACCTGCTGCTGTGGGTGCCGGTGGACGGCGACGAGTCGTTCCTGTGCGTCGCGCAGGTCCGGCCCACCACCGCCCCGACGGCGTACCAGGACGACCAGGTCGGCCGGATCGTCGGCGGTCCCGAGGTTGCGCACCTGAGCATCGCCTACAGCCAGGGCCGGATCTGGCGGGAGGGCGACCCGGTCTGGTACGGCGACACGCCAGCCCGGCACGAGGCCATCCCGGTCCGGCTGCGCACCGCCGAGGGCGAGGCCGGGGACGTGATCGGGGTGATCGGCCGGGACACCAACCTGTCCACCGCGCGGACCCCCAGCCAGCTGGAGCTGAACTACCTGACCACGGCCGACGACCTGGCCCAGATGGTCGCCGACGGCACCTTCCCGCCGCCCCGGCACCCCGGCGAGACCACCTCGGCGCCGCGGGTGGGCGACGGCCTGGTCCGGCTGGACGCCAGCGGCAAGGTGACGTACGCGAGCCCGAACGCCCAGTCCGCGTACCGCCGGCTGGGGTTCTCCTCACACCTCATCGGCGAGGACCTGGCCGGCCTGAACGGCCGGCTCGCGGCCGATCCGCTGGACGGCACCGAGGCCTCCAACGCCGTACTGGCGGCGCTGCGCGGTGAGGCACCCCGGCGCCGGGAGATCGAGGCGCGCGGGGCGACCGTACTGACCCGGGCGCTGCCGCTGATGCCGGCCGGGGTGCCGATCGGCGCGCTGGTCCTGGTCCGCGACATGACCGAGGTACGTCGCCGGGACCGCGCGCTGATGACCAAGGACGCCACGATCCGGGAGATCCACCACCGGGTGAAGAACAACCTTCAGACGGTGGCCGCCCTGCTGCGCCTCCAGGCGCGCCGGGTGGACAGCCCGGACGCCCGGGCCGCGCTGGAGGAGTCCGTCCGCCGGGTGGCCTCGATCGCCCTGGTGCACGAGACCCTCTCCATGTCCAGCGACGAGGTGGTGGAGTTCGACGGCATCCTCGACCGGGTGGCCGCGGCCGCCGGCGAGGTCGCGGCGACCGGCTTCACGGTACGGATGCGCCGGCAGGGCTCCTTCGGGGTGTTGCCGGCGGAGCTGGCCACCTCGCTGGTGATGGTGCTGAACGAGCTGCTGCTCAACGCCGTCGAACACGGGTTCCCGGTCGACGGCCCGGACCCGGTGGGCGAGCCGCCGGCCGAGGTGGTGGTCTCGGCGCACCGGTTCCGCAAGCAGCTGCACGTGTCGGTGGCGGACAACGGCCGCGGCCTGCCCGAGGGCTTCGACCGGGAGCGCAGCGGGCGACTCGGCCTCCAGATCGTCCGGGCACTGGCCACCGGGGAACTGTGCGGCACCATCGAGCTGCGCAACCGGGCCGACCGCGGCACCGAGGCGATCCTGGTGGTCCCGCTCCGGTGGCCGAAGCGGGCCGGCTGACCGGGCCGGGCTGACGTGCCGGCCGATCGGGCCGGCTGATCCGGCCGGCCCGCCGGATCAGCCGCGCCGCACGAGCAGCCGGACGGTCAGCCCCGGCACCGTCCACTGGCGGTCCAGGACGTAGCCGTCGTCCAGCGCCGCGGCCTTGCGGTCCGGCATCTCCTCCATCGGATCGGTACGCTCGCCGACCCCGAGCAGCCAGATCCGGTCGGTGCCGGCCAGGCAGGCCGCCGGGTCGGAGCACTCGCTGGCCCACAGCGTGCCGCGCTGCTGTGCCGACCGCCTGAGCAGGACGTCCCTCGGGATCCGGTCGCCGAGGTGGTAGGCCATGGCGATGTCCAGGAACGCCCAGTCGCCCCGGTCCGGATAGACGATGCCGTCGCCCGGCCGCTCGTTCTCGTCGATGATCCGGGCCGCCGCCGAGTACGCCCGGGGTGCCGACCGGGGCCACTCGTGGGTGGAGCGCAGGCCCAGTTGGGAGTTGGCGCCCAGAAACGCGACCACGGACACGATCGCCAGCAGCGCCGCCGGGCGTATCCGGTCCATGGTCGCGGCGGCCAGCAGGGTGAGCAGCGGCACGGTGAAGATCAGGTACCGGGCCACGAACACCGGCTGCTGCTGGCCGGCGAAGAAGATCACCACGACCGGGCCGAGCGCGGCCAGCCCGAGGATGCCGCCCCACCGGCCGCGCTGCGCCCACCCGAGCGCGGCCAGGCCCAGGATCAGGCCGCCCACGGCGGCGCTGCCGAACACCCCGCCCGGCAGGTCGGGCAGCGCCTCGATCTTCGCCGGCGGTACCCAGTCGAGCTGGGTGGCGCTCTGGTGCCGCCCCAACCACAGCAGCGGAGACACCCCGATCCCGACCACCACCGCGCTGACCAGCCAGCCGGGCAGCGGCCGGCGGCCGGCCACCCGGGGCGCGGTGAGGACCGCCACCGCGTGCCCCAGGAGCAGCAGCAGCATCAACAGGTTCGCCAGGGCCAGCCCGTAGAGGGCGAGGGCGTACCCGGCCCAGCGCCGGAACGTGGGCCGTTCCAGGGCGCGGACCAGCAGCAACGTGGAGGTGACCGCGAACAGCATGGCGAACCCGTAGCCGCGGGCCTCCTGGGCGTACCGGGAGGTGATCGGCAGGACCGCGTACAGCAGCCCGGCGCTCACCCCGACCCGTGGCCCGAACAGCCGGCGGCCCAGGACGGTGAGCACGGCGCAGGAGACGACGATCGCCACGAGCGAGGGCAGCCGCATGGCCAGCGCCGAGTCCCCGGTGATCCGGATCCAGCACCACATCAGCAGGTAGTACGGCGAGGTGACCGCGTCGATGTGGTTGGCCAGCCGCAGCACCTCGTGGAGCGGCCGGCTGGCGGCGCTCCAGGTGGCCAACTCGTCCCGCCACGGCTCGGCCTGGCCGGGCCGTACCCCGACGATCGCCAGGGTGACCAGGGCCGGCCACAGCCAGTAGAGCCGGCTCGCCCACTCCATCGCCACCCGCGGCACCGGGCCGAGGTCCCGGGCGACCGGCTCGGCCTCCGGAACGGTCCGCGCGCCGATTCCGGGGGTGTCGCCGGGCCGCTCCGGCGGCTCCGGCCGGTCGGCAGCCACGGAGTCCGGGTCCTCGCCCCGGCCACCGGTGAGCGTGGTCCTCGACCGCATCCAGCCCGCCCTTCCCCCCGCCGCCAACCCCACGGCGCCACGTACTTCCCCAGTCCAGCTCATCACATGCCAGACGCGCCGACCCGCCGACCGGCTGCATCCATCAGGCTTCGGGTTACCGGCAGGTGAGACCCCGCCCACGCTTCCCTGGCCGCGGCCGGTCCGATATGGCAGCATGACGGGCATGACCGCCGCCGTCGAGCGCCGCTTCGTGGCCCGCCGCCACGTAGATTACGGGCGCGTGCGCAGCGCGATCTGTCCGGCCCTCTGACGCTCCGGACCCTCGACCGTTCCGGGCGTGCCGCGCCGGTTTGAGGACATCGTCGTTCCCCGGCTCCACCCCCGCGGTGGGAGCGGACCGTCGCCCAGGTCACGCCCCCCAATCCGTACCGCGGGACAGCCAACGGAGGACCTTGCGATGGCCGACAGCACCCCGGCACGACCCACCTCCCGCCCGAGCCCCGGCGCCGCCAGGCGCCCCGGGCGTCCGCGCGGCGAGGGCCAGTGGGCACTGGGGCACCGGGAGCCCCTGAACGCCAACGAGCGGCTCAAGAAGGACGACGACGCGCTCAACGTGCGCGCCCGGATCGAGAACATCTACGCGCACCGCGGCTTCGCCTCCATCGACCCGGCCGACCTGCGCGGGCGGTTCCGTTGGTGGGGGCTCTACACGCAGCGCCGCCCCGGCATCGACGGCGGCCGCACGGCCGTGCTCGAACCGCACGAGCTGGAGGACGAGTACTTCATGCTCCGGGTCCGGGTGGACGGCGGGCAGCTCAGCGTGGACCAGTTGCGCGCCATCGCCGAGATCTCCGAGCGGTACGCCCGCAACACCGCCGACGTCACCGACCGGCAGAACATCCAACTGCACTGGGTGCGCATCGAGGACGTACCGGCGATCTGGCGGCGGCTGGAGGCGGTCGGGCTGCAGACCACCGAGGCGTGCGGCGACTCGCCGCGGGTGGTGCTGGGTAGCCCGGTGGCGGGCGTCGCGGAGTCCGAACTGATCGACGCGACCCCGGCGGTGGAGGAGATCGTCCGGCGGTACGTGGGCAACCCGGAGTTCTCGAACCTGCCCCGCAAGTTCAAGACCTCGATCTCCTGGCTGGCCGACGTCCCGTACGAGGTGAACGACGTCTCGTTCCTCGGCGTGCGGCATCCGGAGCACGGGCCGGGCTTCGACCTCTGGGTGGGCGGTGGCCTGAGCACCAACCCGATGCTGGCCCAGCGGCTCGGGGTGTGGGTGCCGCTGGCCGAGGTCCCGGAGGTCTGGGCCGGGGTGATCGGCATCTTCCGCGACTACGGCTACCGGCGGCTGCGCAACCGGGCCCGGTTGAAGTACCTGGTCGCCGACTGGGGTGTGCAGCGGTTCCGGGACGTGCTGGAGAAGGAGTACCTCGGCCGGACCCTGCTCGACGGACCGCCGCCGGAGCTGCCGGAGAAGCCGATCGACCACATCGGCGTGCATCCGCAGCGGGACGGCCGCCGGTACGTGGGCGTGGCCCCGGTGGTGGGCCGGATCTCCGGCAGCCAGCTCGCCGAACTGGCCGACGTGGCCGCCACGCACGGCAGCGGCCGGGTCCGGCTGACCCCGTACCAGAAGTTGCTGGTGCTCGACGTGCCGGACGAGCAGGTCGGGCCGCTGGTCGGGGCGCTGCGCCGGATCGGGCTGGAGGCCGAGCCGTCGGCCTGGCGGCGCGACACGATGGCCTGCACCGGGATCGAGTTCTGCAAGCTGGCGATCGTCGAGACCAAGGCCCGCGGCGCGGAGCTGGTGGCGCACCTGGAGGAGCGGCTGGGCCGGGGCGAGCTGGGTGACGCCGGGATCTCGATCCACCTGAACGGCTGCCCGAACGCCTGCGCCCGGACCCAGACCGCGGACATCGGGCTCAAGGGTCAACTGGTGGTCGGCCCGGACGGCCGGCAGGTGGAGGGGTTCCAGGTCCATCTCGGCGGCGGGCTGGGCATGGCCCGCGACCGCACCGCCGGCTTCGGCCGCAAGCCGCGCGGGCTGAAGACCACCGCCGAGGAGCTTCCCGGGTACGTCGAGCGGCTGACCCGCCGGTACCTGGCCGGTCGGTCCGGGGACGAGTCGTTCGCCCAGTGGGCCGCCCGGGCACCGGAGGAGGAACTGCGATGAGTGAGAGCCGGGCCGTCCCGTTCTACTGCCCGTACTGCGGCGAGGAGGACCTCCGGCCGCACGCGGACTCCCACGGTGCCTGGGAGTGCCGGGCCTGCGCCCGGGTCTTCACCGTTCGGTTCACCGGCCTCCTGTCGAGAGGGACGAACCCGTGAGCACGAGGAGCGAGGCGCGGCGGAGCATGGTCCGCAGCGGGCCGGTCTCGGCCGCGAACCTGAACCTGGTGCGGTTCGGGCCGGCGCCCGATCCGCAGCGGCGCAGTCCCGAGGAGCTGCGGGAGATCGCCGAGCGGGCCGGTCGGGAACTGGCCGAGGCGCCCGCCGAGCGGATCGCCGAGTGGGCCGCCAGCACCTTCGGCGAGCGGTTCTGCGTGACCAGCTCGATGGCCGACGGCGTGCTGGCGCACCTGGTGTCCCGGGTGGCGCCGGGGGTGGACGTGGTGTTCCTGGACACCGGGCTGCACTTTCCGGAGACGCTGCGGGTGCGCGACACGGTCGCCCGGACCCTGCCGGTCAACGTGCGCTCCATCCGGCCCCGCCGGACGGTCGGCCAGCAGGACGGCGACCACGGGCCGCGGCTGTTCTCCCGGGCACCGGACGAGTGCTGCGCGCTGCGCAAGATCGAGCCGTTGGAGCGCGCGCTGGCCGACTACGACGCCTGGGCCGCCGGGCTGCGCCGGGACGAGTCGCCGACCCGGGCCAACACGCCGGTGGTGGGCTTCGACCCGCGGCGCGGGAAGGTCAAGGTGAACCCGATCGCCGCGTGGACCCAGGCGGACGTCGACCGGTACGTGTCCCGGTGGAACGTGCCGGTCAACGAGTTGTTCCGGCAGGGCTACTCGTCGATCGGCTGCTGGCCGTGCACCCGGCGGACGAAGGCCGGCGAGGACCCGCGGGCCGGCCGGTGGGCGATGTTCGACAAGACCGAGTGCGGTCTGCACGCGTGATTTCGAGCGGATCGATCATCGGCCCGGTGGCCGGTCCGGTCGGTGCGGGCCAGTGCCTGCCGGCCGGGCCGCCCGCCGGGCCGGTGGCCGGGCCGAGGCCGATCGTCCTGGTGGCGCACGGCAGCCGCGACCCGCGGGCGGCCGCCGAGACCGAGGCGTTGGCCACGGCCGTGCGGCTGGCCAGCCCCGACACGCCGGTCCGGACGGCTTACCTCGACCATGCCGGACCCCGGCCCGGCGCCGTGCTGCGCGCCCTCCAGGCCGCCGGCCACGACCGGGCGACGGTGGTGCCCGTACTGCTCACCGCCGCGTACCACCGCCGGGTGGACATCCCCGAGGCCGTTGCCGCGGCGCGGGCCGCGGGGTTACGGATCCCGGTACGCGTCGCCGACGTGCTCGGCCCGCTCGGTGGCCCGGTGGACGACCTGCTGGTGGCCGCGGTGTGCCGGCGGCTGGCCGAGGCCGCCGGGTCGGCGCAGACCGATGCCCTGGTGTTGGCCGCCGCGGGTACCCGGGATGCCGGGGCGCGGGCGGAGGTGGCTCGGGTGGCCGACGCGCTGGCCGAGCGGACCGGCCTGCCGTGCCGGCCGGCGTACGCCTCGGCGGCGGCCCCGTCGCCCGCTGAGGCGGTTTCCCGGCTGCGGGCCGAGGGTGCCCGGCGGGTCGCGGTGGCCGCGTACTTCCTGGCGCCGGGCCGGCTGTACGCCGCGGCCGTCGGCGGCGCGCGGTCGGCCGGTGCGGTGGCGGTCAGCGAGCCGCTCGGTGCGGCCGAGGAACTGGTCCGGCTGGTGCTGTCCCGGGCCGCCGCGGCGCCGGTCGGCTGACCGGCGCCCGATCTTGGCCGCAATTGGCAAATGCCGAATGGGATAGCCATTCGCATTCCGACCGTATTTCTCCGGTGACGGAAAGTTCTCGATCAACCTGAATGTGTCCCCAGACACAGCATGGCGCCCCGGGAGTAGCTCCCGGGGCGCCAGGCGGTCGTGGTTGGTTCTGCTCAGGCAGAGTGAGCGCGCAGTACCCGAAGGCCGCCGCGGCGCTTGACGGCACGCCGCTCCTCTTCGCTCATTCCGCCCCAGACGCCGGCGTCCTGACCGGATTCGAGTGCCCACCGCAGGCACTCGTCGGTCACCGAGCAGCGCCGGCAGACGGCCTTGGCCTGCTCGACCTGCAGGACCGCCGGTCCGGACGTCCCGATCGGGAAGAACAGCTCCGGGTCCTCGTCGCGGCAGGCAGCATGGTGGCGCCAGTCCATGGCGGCAACACTCCTCGTTCTTGGTCTGGATGGTGGTGCGTTTTCTGGTGCTGTTTCTTATCTGCATCCGCATTGCCGATGGCGACGGAATGCATCCGTCCGCTCGGCAGCGCGTAAGCGGGCTTGTTTAGCGGGTGGGACCGGATTCCGGCGGCGCGTCCGGCTGGACGCGTAATCCGGCTGTGTCCCGGTATTAACTTCGCTTGTGAATGCTTTCACGAACTCCGGCGTTGTCAAGGGTGACGCCGGGAAAAATCCTCGGCGGGTGAGCTAGCTCACGACCCATTTGTCCGGATCTTCGCGCTTCCGGGGCCCCTCGCTGGCACAGCCGGGAATCAATATAGTACGGTCCGCGGCGCATCGCTGACATTTCCGGCACTTCGCTACCTCCCGGTCGGCCGCTCCGGCCATCGATGAAGGTAGCCGTACCCAAGCCCTAGCAGATTACTCTTAGTGCTGCCGGTACGGAGGTAAAACGCACCTTGTCTCGCTCGCCAAGGTAGTCGCCGTCCAGCTGGAACGCCTGCGGGCGCCGTGCCACCAGGCTGAACTCGTCCAGGTCGTGCAGCCGCAGGACCTGTTTACCGCGTGGATCGGCGTGTCGCGACAGGATTTGCGTCACCGTACGTGTGGTGCTCGGTACGCGCAGGCGGCGCAGGGCGAGCAGATCGAGACCCCGGTCGAACGAGGCCTCGGGATTGGGATTCACCGCACGCTCGCCGAGGAAGGTCCACGGAGCCGTGTTCTGGATGAGGACCGTGGCCAGGTCCTCGATCGCATCCTCGCCGGGGCGCTCCAGCGCGATGGCCGGGTCCCGGCGCTCGGTGCCGACGAGGAACTGCTGCATGGTGGCGGTGAGGTAGAGGGCGGGGCTGGACCGCCGGCCGCGATGCCGAGCCCGCTCCACCCGGCGCACCACGGCGGCGTCCAGCCCGAACCCCGCGCAGAAGGTGAAGTACCGGTCGTCCGCGCGGCCGAGCCCGACGGTGCGGGACCGGCCCTCGCGGAGCGCCTCCAGGATCACGCCGGCGCTCTCGGACCACTCCCGCGGCATGCCGAGGGCGCGCGCGAAGACGTTCGTGGATCCGCCGGGGACGACGGCCAGCCGGGGGAGGGGTCGGGGGCGGGTCGGACCGTCGGCGGACTCGGGCGCGGTCATCAACCCGTTGACCACCTCGTTGACGGTGCCGTCGCCGCCCAGGGTGACCACCAGGTCGACCCCCTGCAGGACCGCGGCCTGCCCGAGCGCCACCCCGTGTCCACGCCGTCGGGTGTACTCGACGGTGAGGTCGACCTCACTGCGCAGGGCCCGGACCAGGATGTCCCGGCTGCGTTCACTCGTGGTGGTGGCCTTCGGGTTGACCACCAGGACCGCCCGCATGGCCGGCACTGTACCGCGCCGGCCCGCAGGTATCGTTCCGGTCGTGGCCACCGACGTCGAGATCCTGCCCACCCCGTTGCGCTGGGCCGTCCGGCTGCTCAGGGTCGAGGCCGTCGGTCTCGGCCTGCTGGCCGCCTTCCTGGTCTGGTCCGACTTCACGGCCACTGTGGTCGACCTCACCTCCGCGATCATCGTGACCGCGTTCGCCGCCGGCGGCGCCCTGCTGCTCTGGCTGCTCGGCGGCGCGCTGACCGCCCGGCGGGCCGCCGCGCGGGCACCGGCGATCGTCCTGCAACTGATGCTCTTCCCGGTGGGTTACTACATGACCCGGGGCGGTCTCGGCTGGGTCGGCGTGCCGCTCATCGCCCTCGGGGCGGCCGTGTGCGGGCTGCTGGTCAGTGGCCCCAGCACGCGGGCACTCGGCGCCCGCTGAGCGCCTCCCGGGCCGTGCCGTCTGGTCGCCGCGCCGTCTGATCGCCGTGCTGTCGGGCCGGGCCGTGCTGTCAGGCCGGCGGGCCGGCTCAGCGGGCGCTGGAGCCGCGCCGGGTCAGCAGCGCGATGGTGACCACCCCGTCGGCGGCCGTCGCCATCGCCGAGGTGGTGAGCGCGGTCAGCACCTTCCAGGCGAACGACGACTCCGGTGGCAGCCGGGAACCCGAGCGGACCGGCACGCTCACCTCGACCGTCAGGGCGTCGTCGGTGACGGCGAACCGGCAGCACAGTTCCGCGTTGCGGCCCGCGATGGCCAGCAGCATCGCGCACGCCTCGTCCACCGCGATGCGAAGATCCTCGATCTCGTCGAGCGCGAAGTGCAGCCGGGCCGCGAGCCCGGCCGTGGCGGTCCGCAGCACCCCGAGGTAGCCGCCGTCGGCGGGCACCGTGAGCAGGACGACATCGTCGTCCGTGGGCGGTGTGCTCAACTGCGTCACGGCGTACCTCCGGGTCCGGACTCTACCCGGTCGGAAGATCGGCCGCCCGGGCCGGCGGGACCGGGCCGGTCTGCCCGGCGAGCCGGCGCAGCGCGGACCCGGAGAGCCGGTACGGCGCCCACTCGTCCATCCGCTCGGCTCCGACGGACCGGTAGAAGTCGGCCGCCGGGTTCCAGTTGAGCATCCACCATTCGAACCGCTCGTATCCCCGGTCCACGCAGATGGCCGCCAGCGTGGCGAGCAGCCGCCGGCCGACGCCGGCGCCCCGGGCCGCCGGGCGGACGTAGAGGTCCTCCAGGTAGATGCCGTGCACGCCGGCCCAGGTGGAGAAGTTGAGGAACCACAGGGCGGTGCCCAGCGGCTCGCCGCCGGCGTCCACCGCGAGGTGGCCGAACAGCGCCGCCGGACGGTCCACGGGAAAGAGCGCGGCGTGCAGTTGTTCCACGGTGAGCCGGCACCGCTCGGGCGCCCGCTCGAACTCGGCCAACTCGTGCACCATGGCGACGACGGCCGGCACGTCCTCGGGACGTACCGGCCGGATCGTCGGCTGGGCGTGGCCGTCGCGCGGTCCGGGGGTGACCGGCCCGCGCTGGGCGGCGGTACTCACGCCTGCTTGGTCTCCCAGAAGATCTTGGAGATCTCGTCGATCTTGGCCAGCAGCTCGTCGGCCTTGGCGGGGTCCGTGGACGCCTTGGCGCCGCCGCCACCGCCGGCCAGCTTGGTGGCCTCGTTGAAAAGCTGGTGCAGGTGCGGGTACTTCTCGAAGTGCGCCGGCTTGAAGTAGTCGGTCCAGAGCACCCAGAGGTGGTGCTTGACCAGCTCGGAACGCTGCTCCTTGATGATCAGCGCCCGGGTGCGGAACTCGGCGTCGGTGTTCGCCTGGTACTTCTCGCAGATCGCCTTGACCGACTCGGCTTCGATCCGGGCCTGCGCCGGGTCGTACACACCGCACGGCAGGTCGCAGTGGGCACTGGCAACGAAACGTGGCGTGAGGATGCGGGGAAGTCGCATCAGGACCCTCCTGGGAATGTTTGCGATGATCCAAGTCGGAACACTACCCCCGGACGAGTCCCGGCGGGCGGGGACACTGGTGCGATACCCGTCCGCGCGGGCGGGGGTTCGTGCGGAAAGACACTTCATGTTCCTCTGCCCCGGGACGGGGAGGTGAAACCCGATGGCGGCATCCCGGCCGAGCGCGCCGCTGTTCGCCGTACTCGTCCGTGGGCCGTCCATGGCGCCGACCCTGCGGCACGGCGACGCGTTGCTGGTCCGGCGCGGCGGCCGGGGGATCCGCCCCGGCGACGTCGTGGTGGGCGTCTTCCGGAGCCGGCCGGACCTGGTCGTGGTGAAGCGGGCGGCCCGGCCCGAGGCCGGCGGTTGGTGGTTGACCGGCGACAACGACCTGGTCACCGACGATTCCCGGGCGTACGGGGTGGCGGACGTGCTGGGCCGGGTGGTCTTGCGGTACTGGCCACATCCGCGGCGATTTCCTCGTTACCGTTCGGTATGACCCTGCTCACAGGCATCCGGACCGGGCGGCATTATGCTGCCAGGAATTCGCCCGGGTGATCCCCGCGCGGCACCGCGACCCGCTCGCGCCGACCGGCGCCGGCAGCGTGTCGACCGGCGTTCCGCCGGCCGGTCCACCCGACCCGATTGCCCCGATCGCGCATCGCCCCGATCGGCCGTACCCCGTCATCGACCGGTCCCTCCGGCCGGTCGTACCGTCATCGACGTTCGCTGGAGCACGTCATGTCATTGTCCACCATGGATACCTCGGATCCGGTCTTCGACCTGCATCGGGACGGCAAGATGGCGGTGGCCGCCACCGTGCCGCTGGGCAGTCGGGAAGACCTCTCCCTGGCCTACACCCCGGGTGTGGCCCGCGTCTGCGAGGCCATCGCCGCCGACCCCGACCTGGTCAACGACTACACCTGGGTCTCGCACGCCGTCGCCGTGGTGACCGACGGATCGGCGGTACTCGGGCTCGGCAACATCGGCCCGCGGGCGGCGCTGCCGGTCATGGAGGGCAAGGCGGTCCTGTTCAAGCAGTTCGCCGACGTGGACGCCGTGCCCATCTGCCTCGACACCCAGGACAGCGACGAGATCGTGGCCGCGGTGCGCGCCCTGGCCCCCTCGTTCGGCGGAATCAACCTGGAGGACATCAGCGCGCCGCGCTGCTTCGAGATCGAGCGCCGGCTCGACGAGGCCCTGCCGATCCCGGTCTTCCACGACGACCAGCACGGAACGGCGATCGTCGTGCTGGCCGCGCTGCGCAACGCCGCCACGCTGCTGAACCGCAAGCTGGGCGACCTGCGGGTGGTGCTCAGCGGCGCGGGTGCCGCGGGGGTGGCGGTGACCCGCATGCTGGTGGCCGGCGGCGTCGACCCCGCAGAACTGGTGGTCTGCGACTCGCGCGGCATCATCGGCGCCGGGCGTGCCGACCTGACGCCGGTGAAGGCCGAACTCGCGGCGCTGACCAACGCCGCCGGCCGGACCGGTGACGTGGCCGCGGCGCTCGCCGGCGCCGACGTGCTGGTCGGCGTCTCCGGCGGGCAGATCGCGGCCGAGGCGGTCGCCGGGATGGCGCCGGGCAGCATCATCTTCGCGCTGGCCAACCCGACCCCCGAGGTGCATCCGGAGGTCGCCGCCCGGTACGCCGCCGTGGTGGCCACCGGCCGCAGCGACTACCCCAACCAGATCAACAACGTGCTCGCCTTCCCCGGCGTCTTCCGGGGCGCGCTGGCGGCCCGCGCGACCCGGGTGACCGACGGCATGAAGATCGCGGCGGCCGACGCCATCGCCCAGGTGGTCGCCGACGACCTCACGCCGGAGGCGATCGTCCCGTCGCCGCTCGACCCCCGGGTCGCGCCGGCGGTCGCCACGGCGGTCGCCGAGGCGGCCCGCCGGGACGGGGTGGTGCGCGCCTGATCTGCGCCCGCGTCCCGGGTGGTCTGCGCCAGTTCCCGGGGTGGTGCGCGGCGGGTGGTCTGCGCCCGCGTCCCGGGTGGTCTGCGCCGGCTCCGGCGGGTGCGCGGGTGGTCGGCCCGGCGGGCACGTGCGGTGGCTGCGGTGCGGGTTCGCTGCTAGCGTGCGGATCATGCGCGCTGCCTTCGCCACCTCGTTCAACGCCGAGGAACCGCTCGCGGCGCTCGCCGTCGGCGAGCGGCCGGAGCCGGGCCACCCGGAGTCCGACTGGGTGACGGTGCGGGTGCGGGCCAGCTCGCTCAACCACCACGACCTGTGGTCGCTGCGCGGTGTCGGCCTTCCCGCCGAGCGGCTGCCGATGATCCTCGGCTGCGACGCCGCGGGCACCGACCCGGACGGCAACGACGTGGTGGTCTATCCCGTCGTGGCCGACCCGCAGGACCCGCGGGGGGTGTCCATCCTCTCCGAGCACCACCAGGGGACGCTGGCCGAGCGGGTCGCCGTACCCCGGGCCAACCTGGTGCCCAAGCCCGCCGAACTGTCGTTCGCCGAGGCCGCCTGCCTGCCGACCGCGTGGCTCACCGCGTACCGGATGCTCACCGCGTGCGGGCGGGTCGACGAGGCGGCGGCGGTGCTCGTGCAGGGCGCCGGCGGCGGGGTGGCGACCGCCGCCGTGGTGCTGGGGGTCGCGCTCGGCAAGCGGGTGTACGCGACGAGCCGCAGCGCCGACAAGCGGGACCGGATCGCTGCCCTGGGCGCCACCGCCGTCGAACCCGGTGCGCGGCTACCGGAACGCGTCGACGTGGTGATCGAGACGGTGGGCGCGGCAACCTTCGAGCACTCGTTGAAGTCGGCGGCGCCCGGCGCCCGGATCGTGGTGGCCGGTGCGACCGCGGGTCACGAGGCCGTGGTCAACCTGCGCCGGGTCTTCGCCATGCGACTGGAGATCGTCGGTACCTCGATGGGTACCCCCGCGGAGCTGTCCGAGCTGCTGGAACTCTGTGCCGCCCGGGGGATCCGTCCGGTGGTCGACCGCGTGGTGCCCTTCTCCCGGGTGACCGAGGCGTTCGACCGGCTGGCCTCGGGGGCGGCCTTCGGCAAGGTCGTCGTCGACCACGACGGCTGAGCCGTCGGCCCGCCGGCCCGCCGGCCCTGGTATCCGCACACCCGGCCCTGGCGGCTGGACGCCCGTACCCAGCCGCGGCGTCGACACACCGGCGTTGCACAGTCTGAAAACCCGTATCCCTCTCCGCGGGTCCCGCCCGGACACGCCGGGGGCAAAGCGCGGGCCAAGCACGGTGTAAGCCGGAGCCAAGGTCCTCTTCAGACAAACCAAAGGTTGGATCGGCGGCCCTCTTTCGGTGCAATTTCGGCAACCGGGCAACTCGGTACAGTGCGCGTCGCAGCACAGTGATCCCGGACAATGCATCACCGAAGGGGCAGATCTTGATTCATATTGCGGAGCACAACGCCGCGGCGCGGCGTCCTGACCGGCGTCCGATGCGGACACCCCGCCCCCTGGTGGTGGCGATCCTGGTAGCAGCCCTGGTCATGGCCGGTGTGGGCGTGGCCGCGGCCAGCGAGTCGGGCACGCCGGACGCATCGGTTTCCGGTGCGGCGGTGCTGACCTACCCCACCGAGGCGACCACCGGCGTGCCGGCGGGAACGACCCTGCGGGCATCCGGCCCGCTCACCGTGGGCACGGCCGGACAGGTGATCAGCGGATTGGATATCGCCGGCTGTGTGACGGTGGCCGCGAACAACGTCACCATCCGCCAGTCCCGCATCAGGTGCGGTGGGAACTATTCGGTACGGACGATGCCGGGGGTCCAGAATCTGCTTGTCGAGGACGTGGAGATCGATGGTCTTGGCACGAACAACGCGGCCGTCTGCTGCGCGGGCTACACGCTGCGCCGGGTGGACATCAGCAACGTCATCGACGGTCCGCGGCTCGGCGACGATACGGTGGTGGAGGACTCCTGGATCCACCACCTGAACCGGACCGCCTCGTCACACAACGACGCGTTGCAGACCACCGGCGCGGTGAACGTGGTGGTCCGGCGCAACCGGCTGGAGGCGTACAACCCGGTCACCAAGGACCCGATGAACGCGTGCATCATGATCGGCTCGACGACCGGGCCGATCGTGGCCGACCTGATCTTCCGGGACAACTACTGCACCGGCGGGAACTACTCGATCGGGGTGCGGGTCGATCTGGTGGCCCGCAACATCCAGTTCGTCGGAAACACGTTCGGGCACGACTGCCGGTACGGCGTGATCAACCATCCGGACCAGGTGGGCGTCCTCTGGGACCGGCCGACCAACCTGTGGCTGGACACCCAGGCGGCGGTGGTCCGGTAGCGCACCCGTCGGAGCTGTGGATCGTGGACAGCGTGGTGGAGTGGCTCCGCGGGATGCGGGGCCACTCCGCCATTGCCGGGGGAGCCGGGGGAGCCGGGGCGGCGGGGAAACCGCGCGAAAGCGCTCAGCCGTGCCACTGGCGCCAGAGGGCGGCGTACGGGCCGTCCCGGGCGATCAGGTCGTGGTGGGTGCCCAGCTCGATGATCCGGCCCGCGTCCATCACCGCGATCCGGTCCGCGTCGTGCGCCGTCTGCAACCGGTGCGCGATGGCGATCACCGTGCGGTTGTGCAGCACGGCGGCCAGCGCCCGTTCCGCCGCGCGGGCGGCCCGCGGGTCCAGCAGCGCGGTCGCCTCGTCCAGGATCACGGTGTGCGGGTCGGCCAGCAGTACCCGGGCCAGCGCCAACTGCTGCGCCTGGGCGCCGCTGGGCGGCTGCTCGCCCAGGTCGGTGTCCAGGTCACGGGCCCAGTCCGCGCCGACCGTGCGCAGCGCCTCGCGCAGCCGTTCGTCCGGGGCGACCACCATGAGGTTGTCCCGGAGCGTCTCGCGGAAGACGTGGTGCTCCTGGGTCACCAGCACCACCTGCCGGCGTAGCAGGTCCGGCGGCAGGTCGGCCACCGCGACGCCGCCCACGGTGACCGTGCCGGTGTGCGGCCGGTCCACCCCGGCCAGCAGCCGGCCCAGGGTGGACTTGCCGGCCCCGGAGAGGCCGACGATGGCCAGCCGTTCGCCCGGCTGGACGGTGAGATCCACGTCGTGCAGCACGTCCTGGCCGCCGGGGTACGCGTACCGGACGCCCGTCACCTCGATGCGGTCGCCGGCCGGCACGGCGGTGGCCCGCACCGGGGCCGGCGGCACGGCGGCCAGCCCCTCGATCCGGGCGAACGACGCGGCGCTGCTCTGCACCTGTTCGATCCGGATCAGGATGCTGTCCATCGGTCCGATCAGCTGCCGCAGGTACAGGGTGGCCGCGGCGACCGTGCCCAGGCTGATCCGGTCGTCGAGGTAGAGCAGGCCGCCGAGCAGCAGCACGAACACGACGGGGATGTTGTACGAGGACTCGGCCACCGGGAAGAACACCGAGCGGAGCCGCAGGGTGGCCAGCCGGCTGCGCCGGGTCCGCGTGATCGCGGCCCGGCCCGCGGCCAGCCGGGACCGGTGCAGCCGGAACGCCTCGACGGTGCGCGCTCCGGCCGTGGTCGCGGCCAGTTCCTCGGCCAGGTCCGAGTTGGCCGCGCCCTCCTCCAGGTACGCGTCGCGGGCCCGGCGCAGATACCAGCGGCTGGCGACCACGATGGCGGACAGCCCGAGCAGCCCCGCCACGCCCAGCAGCGGATCGAGCACGAGCACCGCACCGACCAGGAACAGCGCCTGCACGCCGGACACGAAGACCTCGGGCAGCACGTCGCGCAGGGAACTGGCGACCGCGTCCACATCGGTCGTGCCGCGGGCGGCCAGGTCACCCGGCGGCACCCGTTCGATCACCGAGGCCGGCAGGCCCAACGCGCGGGACAGGAAGCCGGTCCGGATCCGCGCCGCGGTGCGCTCGCCGAGCCGGTACGCGAGCAGCAGCGCCCAGCGCGCGAAGACCGTCTGGGCCAGCGCGCACAGCAGCACGGCCAGGGCCAGCAGATCGATCGGGGCCTCGGCGGGCCGGGACCCGGTGACCGCGTCGATGATCCGGCCCAGCAGGTACGGCGCGCCCAGCGCGGCGACCGCGGCCAGCATGTTGAACAGGATCACCACGACGGCGGCCCGCCGTTCGGCCATGATCAGCCGTCCGGTCGCCCGGGCCACCTGGCGGACGTCGGCGATCGGCAGGGTGGCGGTGCTCACCGAGCCTCCCCGGCCCCGACGCGGTCACCGTCGGCCCCGTCGGTGGCCTCGTCGGTGGCCCCGTCGCCGGTGACGTCGAGGCCGTCGGGGGCCGCCGCGTCCCCGTCGGCCGTGCCGAACGTCCGGCTGACCAGGTCCCGGTATCCGGGCTCGCGGTCCAGCAGCTCATGGTGCGTCCCGGCGGCGGCCACCCGGCCGTCGACGAGATAGAGCACGACGTCGGCCCGAGTCAGCAGCACCGGCGAGGTGGTGGCCAGCAGGGTGCCGCGCCCGGCGCGGGTCGCGGCCAGTCGCTCGGCGATGGCCGCCTCGGTGTGCGCGTCCACGGCCGAGGTGGGCTCGACGGCGAGCAGCATCTCCGGGTCGGCCAGCAGCGCCCGGGCCAGCCGGACGCGTTGTCGCTGGCCGCCGGAGAGGTTGCGGCCGTCGCGTTCGACGTGGTGGTCGAGCCCCGCGACGTCGGTCGCCGCCGCGGCCGTGATCGCCCCGCGGACCGCCTCGTCGTCGGCGGCCGTGCTGCCCGCGACGGCGTCGCGCAGCGTGCCGGAGAACAGGTTGGCCTCGTGCTCGGCGACCAGGATCCGTTCGCGTACCGGGGGTTTGGCCGCCTCGGCGATCGGGTGTGGACCCCAGGTGGCGGCGGTTTCGCCGTACCGGCCGAGCCGGTCGATGATCGCGGCGGTGTCCTCCGGGCGGGACGCGGCGAGCACGGTCAGCCGGCCCGGCTGCGCGACCACGCCGGACTCCGGGTCGCGCAGCGCCGCCGGGCGCTCCGGCGCGGGACCGTCGCCCGGCTCCTCGACCGGCAACCGCAGGAACGTGATGATCCGCCGGGCGGCGACCAGCCCGCGGCTGACATCCCCGGCGCTGAAGATCGTCATCCAGGTGGGCACGACCAGGATCGCCACGTACCCGTACACCGCGACCAACTCGCCGACGGTGAGATCACCGCGGACCGTCAGCCGCGCGGCCAGCCAGGTCACCACGGCCAGGAAGATCGTCGGCAGGCCGTCGCCCAGCGCGATGAGCCAGCTCAGCGCCCCGCCGACCCGGTAGCCCTCGGCCCGTACGGCCGCCGACTCGGCGGCGTACCGGCGCAGGTGCGCCTCCTTGCCGCCGAGGCCGTTGAGGATGCGCAGCCCGCCGAGCACATCGACCAGCCGGGCGGCCAGCCGGCCCTTCCGTTCCCGGTAGTCGGCGCCGGCGGCGTTCAGCCGGACAAGCAACGGTCCGAGCAACGCCACGAGGACGACGACCCCGCCGGCCACCACGAGCGCGACGATCCCGGACGTCCGCGCGAGAAGGGTCAGGACCACCGCGTACGCGACGATCGAGCCCACCCCCGGCCCGGTCACGGTCAGCGCCCGCGCGACCAGCCAGGCGTCCCCGAGGCCGATGGTGACCACCTCGCCGGCGGTGACCCGGCGGGGCAGCGCGGCACCCAGCTCGACCCCGTGGGCCAGCACCGCGTCGACGGTGCGCAGCCCGCCGTCCAGGCGGATCTTGGTCATGGTCCGGTGCCGCATGATGCCGAACAGCGCGTTGGTCGCGCCCACCACGAGGACGGCGCCGGCCCAGAAGAACAGCGGCTCGACCTGCCGCGGACGCAGGCCGCGGTCGATGGCCTGGGAGATCAGGTACGGCGTGACCACCAGGCTGGTCATCCAGAGCGAACTCCACAGGGCGCCGAGCGCGACCCGCCGCTTCTGCCGCCAGACCAGCCAGCTCAGAAACCGTCCTGGCCCCCCTGTCCACATGTATGCATCATGTCGGAAAAGTGCGCCGGGATCGAACCGGTTATCGGCCCACCGTCCACCCTCGACCCGTCAGCCGGCGGTCAGCCCGGCGCGGGACCGGTCAGAGGCGGTCGTCGAGCGAGGTGGCACCGGTCCGGCCGGCGTCGGCGGGCAGCCGCCGGTGCGCGGACTCGTCGCCGTACAGCCGCCAGCGCAGGAAGTCGGTGGTGGTGGCCATCGTCTCGGCGAAGCCGGGCCGGCCGGGCAGCAGGTAGCCGGCGTGCCCCTGCCCGGCCACCGTGAGGAACGCCTTGGGCCAGTGCAGCCGGTCGAACGCCGCCCGCCCGGTCCGCAACGGCACCGTCGGATCCCGGTCGCCGTGCACGAACAGCAGCGGGGCCGGCGGGCCGGCGAAGACCTGCCGCATCCCGCCCGCGATGACGATGCCGCCGCGCAGCGCCGCCGAGTGACCCGCCGTGAACAGCGCGGCCGTGGTGTACCCGCCGGCCGAGTGGCCGGCGGCGGCCACCCGGGACGGGTCCAGGTGCCCCGCCAGCGGGTCGCCGGGCACCGCGTCCAGCAGGCTCACGTCGTGGATCACCTGGCGGGCGTCGGCCGACTGGTTCGGCACGTCGGCCCGGGAGAAGCTGTGTGTACGCCGGTTCGTGTGCGGATAGGCCGGCGCCACCACCACGAACCCCGCCGCGGCCCAACGACCGGCCATCTCGGCGTGCAACTCGGGCAGACTGGACAGACCGTGGCTGAACAGCACAAGCGGAAACCGCCCGTCGGCGACCGGCAGGTCCGGCCGGGGCGGCCAGGCGGTGTCGCCGGCGGCCGGGTACCAGACGGTGGTGGGCAGTGGCCGGCCCGGGCCGCGGGCCAGGGCGAGCGTGCGGGTGCCGACCGCGAACGAGTGGTCCGGCGCCCGGGTCGCCGGGCCGGCCTGGGCGACCCGCCCCGGCGTCGACACCACGACCGCCCCACCACAGCCGGCCGCCAGCGCGAGCGCCATGACGGCCGTGACCACCAGTGGCGGAACCCTCCTCACCTGCACCATCAACACGGTAGGCGGTGACCCGGCCGTCGGGATCGGGTTTCCGGCCGGTCGCGCGGCCCGCAGCGACCCTGACCGGGACGGGCGCCGTCCGGTTTCGTCCGGCCGGCCGGCTCCGGCCCCGGATGAGCGGTTCGGCGGCGTCGCCGGGGCGTTCCGATCCGGGCGGTCCGCCCGCGTCACCGGTTGATCAGTGCGCGGGTCTCCCGGGCGATCTCCCGCTCCTCGTCGGTGCCCACCACGCAGACCGCGACCTCGGCGCCCGGCACCGCGATGTTCCGGTCGCCGGTGCCGAGGTTCAATCCCGGGTCCACCGCGATGCCCAGCCGACCCAGCCCGGCCAGCGCCTCGGCGCGCACCTCCGGCGAGCGCTCACCCACCCCGGCCGTGAAGGTGATCGCGTCGACCCAGCCGAGCAGCGCGTAGTACGCGCCGACGTACTCCCGGATCCGCCGGCAGTAGATCTCGAACGCCAGCTCGGCCGAGGGGTCCCCGGCGGCCCGGCGGCGCAGCAGCTTGCGCATGTCGTTCACGCCGGCCAGCCCGAGCAGCCCGCTGCGGTGGTTGAGCAGGTCGTCGATGTCATCGACCGCCATCCCGCCCTCGCGACGCAGCTGGAAGATGATCGTCGGATCGATGTCGCCGCTGCGGGTGCCCATGACCAGGCCCTCCAGTGGGGACATTCCCATCGAGGTGGCCACGCTGCGCCCGCCGGCCACCGCGCAGGCGCTCGCGCCGTTGCCCAGGTGCAGGGTGATGGTGTTGATCCCGGCGTAGGGCTGGCCGAGCAGTTCGGCGGTACGCCGGGAGACGTACGCGTGTGAGGTGCCGTGGAAGCCGTACCGGCGGATCCGGTACCGGTCGGCGGTGGCCGTGTCGATCGCGTACCGCGCCGCGGCCTCGGGCAGCGTCCGGTGGAACGCGGTGTCGAAGACCGCGACCTGCGGTACGTCCGGCAGCAGTCGCCGGACCGCTTCGATGCCGACCAGGTTGGCCGGGTTGTGCAGCGGGGCCAGCGGCACCAGGTCCCGGATGGCCCGGATGACCTCGTCGTCGATGAGGGTCGGCGCGGCGAACCGGGTGCCGCCGTGCACCACCCGGTGCCCGACGCCGGACAGGTCCGCCAGATCCAGCCGATCCAGCAGCTCACGCAGCGCGCTCGCGTGGTCCGCCGGGCCGCCGTCCTCACCGACCCGCTCGACCACGCCGCCGTCGAGCACGACCTCGCCGTCGTAGAGTCGGTACTTCACCGACGACGAGCCGCAGTTGAGCACCAGCAGCCGGGTCACCGGTCCTCCTCCCCGGCCGCCTGGATGGCGGTGATGGCCACGGTGTTGACGATGTCCGGCACGGTCGCCCCGCGGGACAGGTCGTTGACCGGCCGGCGCAGGCCCTGGATGACCGGACCCACCGCCACCGCGCCGGCCGAGCGCTGCACCGCCTTGTACGTGTTGTTGCCGGTGTTCAGGTCCGGGAAGACGAAGACGGTGGCCCGCCCGGCCACCGTGCTGCCGGGCAGTTTCGCGGCGGCCACCTGCGGGTCGATCGCGGCGTCGTACTGGATCGGGCCCTCGACGAGCAGGTCCGGCCGGCGCTCCCGGACCAGTTTGGTGGCCGCGACCACCTTGTCCACGTCGGCACCCGACCCCGAGCTGCCGGTCGAGTACGACAGCATCGCCACCCGGGGCTGGACGCCGAACCGCGCCGCCGTCCCGGCGGACGAGATCGCGATGTCGGCGAGCTGTGCCGCGTCCGGATCCGGGATGATCGCGCAGTCGCCGTACACCAGCACCCGGTCGGCCAGCAGCATGAAGAACACGCTGGAGGCCACCGAGACACCGGGCCGGGTCTTGATGATCTCGAAGGCCGGCCGGATGGTGGCGGCCGTGCTGCGGGTGGCGCCGGACACCATGCCGTCGGCGCGGCCGGAGCGGACCATCATGGTGGCGAAGTAGTTCGGGTCGCCGACCACGTCCCGGGCCAGGTCGAGGCCCACCCCCCGGTGTCGCCGCAGGTCGGCGTAGTCGGCGGCGAACCCGTCGCGCCACTGGCTCGTCGCCGGGTCGACCACGTCGGTGCCGCCGAGGTCGATGCCCAGCTCGCGGGCGCGCCGGGCCACCTCGGTCGGGTCGCCGAGCAGGGTGAGATCGGCCACGCCCCGCCGGTGCAGGATCTCGGCGGCCCGCAGGATCCGCTCGTCGTCGGCCTCCGGCAGCACGATCCGGCGCCGGGCCGCCCGGGCCCGGTCGATCAGGTCGTTCTCGAACATCAGGGGGGTCACCCGGACCGAACGGGTCACCCGGAGCCGCCGGGACACCTCCTCGGTGTCCACCCGTTCCTCGAACGCGCCGAGCGCGGCCTCCACCTTGCGGGGGTTGTCGGCGCCGAGCCGGCCCTCGATGCGGCTGGACGCCGCCACCGTGTCGAAGCTGTCGGTCCGCACCAGCAGCACCGCGAGGCCGGTGTTCAACCGCTCCAGCAGCCGCATCACCCGCTCGTCCGGCCGCTCGCCGAGGGTGAGCACCAGCCCGGCCAGCGACGCCTGGCCGGCCACGTGCGCGGCGGCGGCGGCCAGCAGCAGGTCCGCGCGGTCGCCCGGGGTGATCATCAGGGCGCCGTCGACGAGGTGGTCCAGCAGCATCGGTACGTGCGCGGCGCCCACCACGAAGTCCAGCACGTCCCGGCGGAGTGCCGCGTCGTCGCCCGTCAGCCGGGTGGCGTGCAGCGCCGCTGCCACCTCCGCGACCGTCGGAGCCGAGACGATCGGCACCTCGGGAATGGCGTACGCCGGCACCGGCAGGTCGGGCAGCGCGAGCGGCGTCCGGTCCGGCGGCGCCGCCGGACCGGACGCCGCCGGACCGGACGCCGGCGGGTTGGTTGCCGGCGGGTTGGTTGCCGGCGGGTTGGCTGCCGGCACCCGGTTCGCGATCACCGCCAGCACCGTCGCGCCCAGATCACTCAGATCGTGGTACGCGCTGCGGACCGCGTCGCCGATCGCGTCGGCGTCCTGCCCACGGCCGTCCACCACCGGCACCACGACGCTGCCGAACTCGATGGCCAGCCGGGCGTTGAAGGCCAGCTCCCGGGGCAGCCCGCCGTGGCCGGTCTCCGGCGCGTCGTCGAAGTCGCTGCCCACCACCACGACCGCCGGGCAGCGCCGCTCGACCGCGCGGTAGCGCTGCACGATCCGGGAGATCAGCTCCTCCCGCCGGCCGTCGGCGACCAGGGCGACCGCCTCCGCGTAGGTGCTGCCGGCCAACTCCTCGACCGGGATGTCCACCCGGTACCGCTCGACCAGCAGCGCCAACGTCTCGTCCCGACCGGGCGTGGTGACCAACGGCCGGAACACCCCGACCTGCCCCACCTGCCGGGACAGCAACTCGGCCATCCCGAGCGCGACCGTGGATTTGCCGGCGCCATGCCCCAGCCCGGCGACGTACACACTCCGTGCCACGCCCCCGAACCTACAAGATCGCAGCCATCCCCGCCCGGGCCCTTGGACCCGGTCGGTGGAGCACGTCGAGTTGTGCGTGCGGTCGCCCGCCCAACCTCTGGGAAGAACCCGTTCACCTGTCGGACCACGAACCCTGCCGACCGCGCCGGTTGTGGGCCGACCCGGCCCGGTCCACCAGGGAAATCCGCCGCACCTGGCTCCCCGGCATCAGCCGGTAATCCCGCTTTGCTCTGCTGCCCCCTACGCAGCAACGGCGCAACGGCGGGGCGAGAGAAGCGCTTGCGGGTTCGAGAGCCCGCGGGCGGAACGACCGAACGGCAGAAGGCATCGGAATTTGGGCAACATCCAACTCTACCGACCCGGTTGTGCGATCCACGTCAATGGCAGCCGGCGGAAACCCGCCCGTGGGGGCCGGCGGAAATTGCCGTCGGAGGCCGGCGGAAACGCGATCAATCCTCGTCGGGGTCGTCGAGCCGGGCGAGCCAGGTGGCGAACCGCTCGATGGGCGTCTCGAACTCCGGATTGAGGTCGACGAAGTCCCGCAGTCGCTCACCGAGCCACTCCAGGGTGACCGTCTCCTCCCCGCGCCGTTCGGCCAGTTCCTCGATGCCCCGGTCGGTGAAGTACATCGTGCTTGTCTCCTTCATCGGGACGGCCCGGCCGCCCGGACGGCGTACGCCGTCAGGGTCGCGGCAGGGCCGCCTCGATCAGCGCGGTCTGCTCGGCGTCGTGCGTCTTGGCCGAACCGACCGCCGGGGCGGCCGCCGAGGGCCGGGAGATCCGGCGCAGGCGGACCGCCTCCAGGTGCTCGAGCAGGTTCAGCGCCACGAACGACCAGCCGCCCTGGTTGGCCGGCTCCTCCTGCACCCAGGCGAAGTCCTCGGCGTTGTCGTAGGTGGCCAGGGCGTCCCGGACCTCCTGCACCGGCAGTGGGTAGAGCTGCTCCACCCGGACGATCGCGGTGTCGGTGATCTTCCGTTCCGCGCGGGCCGCCACGAGGTCGTAGTAGACCTTGCCCGAGCAGAGCAGGACCCGCTTGACCTCCTCCGGCCGTACGTCCGTGTCCGGGATGACCGGGCGGAACGTGCCCGAGGTGAACTCCTCGACGCCGGAGACGCAGAGCTTGTGCCGCAGCAGGGACTTCGGGGTGAAGACCACCAGCGGCTTGCGCTTGGGCGACAACGCCTGCCGGCGCAGCAGGTGGAAGTAGTTCGCCGGGGTGCTCGGGATGGCGACCCGCATGTTGTCCTCGGCGCACATCTGGAGGAACCGTTCCGGCCGGCCCGAGGTGTGGTCCGGTCCCTGGCCCTCGTGCCCGTGCGGCAGCAGCAACGTCACGGCCGAGCGCTGGCCCCACTTCACCTCGCCCGAGGTGATGAACTCGTCGACCACCGACTGCGCGCCGTTCGCGAAGTCGCCGAACTGCGCCTCCCAGGCCACCAGCGCCTCGGTGTTCTCCACCGAGTAGCCGTACTCGAAGCCCATCGCCGCGTACTCGCTCAGCAGCGAGTCGTGCACGAAGAGCCGGCCACGGTCGTCGTCGGCCAGCGTCGACAGCGGAAGGTACTCGGTGCCGTTCCGCGAGTCGACGAGCGCGGCGTGCCGCTGGACGAACGTGCCCCGCCGGGAGTCCTGGCCGGCCAGCCGGACCGTGACCCCGTCGTGCAGCAGCGCGCCGAACGCGATGATCTCGCCGAAGGCCCAGTCGATGCCGCCCTCCACGGCCATCTTGGCCCGCCGGTCCAGCAGTTGCCGTACCCGCTTGTGCGGGGTGAAGCCTTCGGGTAGCCGCACGTGCGCCTCGCCGATCCGGCGGATCACCTCGGCGTCGGTGGCGGTCTCCACCGCGGGCTCCGGTTCGGGCTGCCGGCGCTGCCGGCCGGGCTGCCGGGCCGAGGAGGCGGCGTCCCGGGTGGCCTTGAAGACCCGCTCCAACTGGGACTGGAAGTCCCGCAGCAGTTCCTCGGCGTCGTCCACGGTGATGTCGCCGCGGCCGATCAGCTCCTCGGTGTAGAGCTTGCGCACCGAGCGCTTCGAGTCGATGATCTTGTACATCTCCGGGTTGGTCATCGACGGATCGTCGCCCTCGTTGTGCCCCCGCCGCCGGTAGCAGACCAGGTCGATGACGACGTCCTTGTTGAACGCCTGCCGGTACTCGAAGGCCAGCCGGGCGACCCGCACCACGGCCTCCGGGTCGTCGCCGTTCACGTGGAAGATCGGCGCCTGGATCATGCGCGCCACGTCGGTGCTGTACAGGCTGGAGCGCGAGTACTCGGGTGCGGTGGTGAACCCGACCTGGTTGTTCACCACCACGTGCACGGTGCCGCCGGTGCGGTAGCCGCGCAACTGGGACAGGTTGAGTGTCTCGGCCACCACGCCCTGCCCGGCGAACGCGGCGTCGCCGTGCACGGCCACCGGCAGCACCGTGTAGCCCTCCAGCTTGAGGTCGATCCGGTCCTGCTTGGCCCGGACGATGCCCTCCAGCACCGGGTCCACGGCCTCCAGGTGCGACGGGTTCGCCGTCACCGAGACCTTGATCGAGTGGTCGCCGCCCGGCGTGGTGAACTTGCCGACCTGGCCGAGGTGGTACTTCACGTCACCGGAGCCCTGCGTGGAGCGCGGGTCCAGGTGCCCCTCGAACTCCGAGAAGATCTTCTCGTACGGCTTGCCCACGATGTTGGCCAGCACGTTGAGCCGGCCGCGGTGCGCCATCCCGATGACGACCTCGTCCAGGCTGTCCTCGGCGGACGCCTCCAGCACCTCGCTGAGCAGCGGGATCAGCGACTCGCCGCCCTCCAGCGAGAAGCGCTTCTGCCCGACGTACTTGGTCTGCAGGAAGGTCTCGAACGCCTCGGCCGCGTTGAGTCGGTTGAGGACGTGCTTCTGCTTGGCGGCCGGCGGCTTCTGGTGCGGCAGCTCGATCCGCTCCTGGATCCAGCGGCGCTCCTCCGGGTCCTGGATGTGCATGTACTCCACGCCGACCCGCCGGCAGTAGGAGTCGCGCAGCACGCCCAGCACGTCGCGCAGCTTCATCCGCTGCCGGTGGGCGAAGCCGGCCACCGGGAAGGTCCGGTCCAGGTCCCACAGGGTCAGCCCGTGCTCCAGGACGTCCAGGTCCGGGTGCTTGCGGATCTTGAATTCCAGCGGGTCGGTGTCCGCCATCAGGTGACCGCGCACCCGGTACGCGTGGATCAGCTCGTGCACCCGGGCGGTCTTGTTGATCTGGCCCTCGGAGCTGACGGCGACGTCGCGCACCCAGCGGACCGGCTCGTACGGGATCCGCAGCGAGGTGAAGATCTGGTCGTAGAAGCCGTGCTCGCCGAGGAGCAGCTCGTGCATGATCTTGAGGAACTCGCCGGACTGCGCGCCCTGGATGATCCGGTGGTCGTACGTGCTGGTCAGCGTGATGATCTTGCTGACGGCGTGCTCGGCGAGGGTCTCCTCGGACATCCCGGCGTACGGCGCCGGGTACTCCATGGCGCCGACCCCGATGATCGTCCCCTGCCCGGCCATCAGCCGCGGCTGCGAGTGCACCGTGCCGATGCCGCCCGGGTTGGTCAGCGAGATGGTGGTGCCGGCGTAGTCCTCCATGGTCAGCTCGTTGCGCCGGGCCCGCCGCACGACGTCCTCGTACGCCTGCCAGAACTGGCGGAAGTCCATCCGCTCGCAACCCTTGATCGACGGCACCACCAGGGTGCGCGACCCGTCGGGCTTGACCAGGTCGATCGCGATGCCCAGGTTGACGTGCTCCGGCTGCACCACCGCGGGCTTGCCCTCGACCGTGGTGAACGCGTAGTTCATCTCCGGACGCCCGCTCAGCGCGCGGACCATCGCGTAGCCGATCAGGTGCGTGAAGCTCACCTTGCCGCCCCGGCCCCGGGCCAGGTGGTTGTTGATCACGATCCGGTTGTCGACCAGCAGCTTGGCCGGGACCGCGCGTACGCTGGTCGCGGTCGGCACGCTGAGCGACGCGTCCATGTTCTGCACGATCCGGGCGGCCACGCCGCGCAGCGGGACCGTGTGGCTCTCCGCCGTCCCGCCGCCGGTGGACTTTGCCGGCGTACCCGTCCTGGTGGCGGCGCGCGGAGCGTCGGCGCCGGGCTTCGCGGCGCGCGGGGTGCCGGCGCCGGGCTTGCCGGAGGTGTCGGTGTCCGCCTTGCCGGCGCTGCCGGTGCTCGCCTTGCCGGCGGTGGCCGGCGGGGCGGCCGGTGCGCCGCCGGCCGGGGTCGCGGCCCGGCCGTCCCCGGTCGCCGGCTGTGCCCTGGTCGCCGTCCCGACCTGCGCGGTCGCGCCGTTCGCGGTGCTCTGCTCGGCCGCCGCGCGGCCGTCACCCGACGCCGCGCCGCCCGCCGCGCCGTCGCCGGTGGGGGCGGGGGCCGCGCTCGGGCGGTAGTCGGCGAAAAACTCGTGCCAGGCCGAATCGACGCTTGTGGGATCCGCGAGGTAGCGCTGGTACATCTCCTCGACGATCCACTCGTTCGGGCCAAAGCCCGCCAGTGGGTTCTCCTGAGAAGTCTGCTGCGTCGACACGGCCGGTAATCGCCTCTTTCATGGTGTCTCGCGGGTCAGCCGTCCCGTCGGACGGACGCGACGACCCGTTCCAGGCTACGCCGTACGGTAACCGTCAGCATTTCCGCATCCGGCTCGTGTCCGTTTTCACAACCCCTCGGGATGACCCGCCACCTCGGCGTTACCGACCGTGCCGCCGCCCATCCCGGACCGCGTTGATCCGCCCCGGACCGCCGGTCCGGGGCGGATCGGTGGTCCGGGGCGGATCGGTGCGTGCCGACCCGGGATCAGGAGACGTCGCGGCGGCGCATGATCAGCGTGCCGATGACGCCGGCCACCACGGCGTACCCGATCAGGACGGCGGCGCCGGCCCACCTCGGCGGATTGCCCGGCAGGTTCGTGCCGGTGACCATGAGCTGCGAGGCGAGCGACGGGACGATGAGCTGGAGCTTGTTGATCCAGTCGCCGAACCGGTTGGCCAGCACCCCGATCACGATGAGCGCGCCGATGTAGCCGCCGAGGTAGAGCATGATCCCGGTGACCGTGGCGCCGATCTGGCTGCGGATCAGCACGCCGAGCCCGACGCCGATGGCCGTCCAGAGCAGGTAGGCCAGGCCGTTCAGGCCGATCGCCTGCCACACCGCGCCCTCGCCGAGCTGGCTGCCCAGGCCGAAGTGGCCCAGGATCAGGCCGCCGGTGGCGATGTTGAGCACGGTGGTGACGATCCAGAAGGCCAGCCCGAGCAGCGCCCCGGCCGCCAGCTTGGCCAGCACCACGGCCGTCCGGTGCGGGGTCGTCAGGAACGTGGTGGTCACCGTCTGGTGGAAGAACTCGCTGGTCACCACGATGATGCCGAGCAGCATGATGATCATCAGGCTGAGCAGTTGGCCGTTGGTGTAGAACGACGCCGCCACGTTGACCGGGTCGCCGGCCGCGGCGATCTGCGCCTGCTGGTCCGGGCTGATCTGGTCCTGCGGGATGGTCGGGTTCAGATAGAAACTGGCCTGGATGTAGTTGATGAACAGGGTCAGCCCCCACAGCGGGAGCGTGATCAGCGCGAAGATCCACCAGACGCTGGTGGTGCGGATCTTGAGCAGTTCGGACCGGACCAGCCTCATCGGATCTCCGCCTTTCCGGCCGTCAGCTCCAGGAACACGCCCTCCAGATCCGGACGTTCCGTCGTCAGCTCGTGCAGTTCCACCTGGTTGGCCAGGGCGGCCCGGCCGACCGCGGCGGCATCCGCCCCGCTGACCAGCAGCAGCCCGTCACCGGCCTTCTCCACCGTCACGGACGGCCCGTCGAGCGCGCCGGCCAGGGTGTCCGCCTGCGGCGTGCGCACCCGTACCCGGGTGGTCTGCGACATCGAGCCGACCACCTCGCTCATCGGCCCCTGCCGGACCAGCTTGCCGGCCGCGATGATCACCACGTCGTCGGCGAGCAGTTGCATCTCGGACAGCAGGTGGCTGGAGACCAGCACCGTGCGGCCCTCGGCGGCCAGCGCCTTGAGGAAGCCGCGCATCCACCGGATGCCCTCCGGGTCCAGGCCGTTCGCCGGCTCGTCCAGGATCAGCACCCGCGGGTCGCCCAGCATCGCGGCGGCGATGCCCAACCGCTGCCGCATGCCCAGCGAGTAGCCCTTGAACTTGCGCTTCGCCGCGGGCGTCAGGCCGACCAGCGCCAACGCCTCGTCGGCCCGGCCGCGCGGCAGGCCCGCCGCGGCGGCGATCACCCGCAGGTGGTTGATGCCGGTACGGCCCTTGTGCGCGCTGGAGGCCTCCAGCACGGCGCCCACGTGGCGCAGCGGTTCGGCGAGGTCGGCGTAGCGCTGGCCGCTGATGGTGGCCGTGCCGGCGGTCGGGGTGACCAGGTTGAGGAGCATCCGGAGCGTGGTGGTCTTGCCGGCGCCGTTCGGCCCCAGGAAGCCGGTCACCCGGCCGGGTTCGACGGTGAACGACAGATTGTCCACGGCCCGCACGTTGTTGTACTGCTTGGTCAGGCCCGATACGACGATCTTGCCGTCCGCGTCCGTGGGGCTTCGCTGCCCGTCGGTCATCTCGCTCCCCTCGCTGTGGCGCGACCCGGACGGCCACGCCGTCGCACAGCGTGACGGTTTTGCCGGCGCGGGTCAATCCGGACAGGGGGTCGGGTAGGGCTCAGACCGCGATCCAGGTGGCCCGGGCGTAGCCGAGGCGGTGTCCGTCCGGCCCGTAGACCGAGGACCGGACCAGCGCCTTGCGGCCCTGCGCCTCGACGGCCACCCCGGTCACCACGCACTCGTCGCCGGGTGCCGGCAGCCGCTCCACCACCGCCGCCATCCGGCCCAGCACGTACGGCCGGCCGGGCGACAGCACCGCCCACCCGCCGGGGCAGTCCAGCGCCGCCCAGACGGTGACCTCTGCGCCGCCCTCGGGGAACCCGAACGGCGCCGCGGTACGCCCGTCCGGCAGCCGGCCGGGGAAGATCCGCAACCCGTCGGCCCGCTCCGGGCCGCAGACGTAGCAGGCCGGGAACGGGTGCTCGACGAAGCCGGGGTAGTTGACCGCCACCGCGGCCGCGGTCGCCGGGTCCACCGGCGGCACGGCCTCGTCGGGGAAGGCCGGCACCGTTCGCAGCTCGGCCACCAGCGTGCCGTCCGGGTCCCGGACGGCGTCCCCGTCCAGCCGCAGCGACAGCCCCAACGGCGGCGGCCGGCGCAGCGTGACCTCGACGGCGGCCCCCGGGCCGGTCGGGTACGCGGCGGCGAAGGTTCCGGCGGCGTACCCGCCGTTGCCCGAGTCGGACGGGCCGTTGAACCGCGGTTCGATGATCACACACCACACCCTACGGCCGGCCCGGACGGCTCGGGGTCGCCACCGTTCACCGGATCGACACCCGGCAACCCGGCGGGCGACACGTCACCGGCAGCGGACGGCCCTACACAGGGGGAATGGCTGTTCTGCTCTCCGCCGGTGCACCCACCGGCACCGGCGCGTACACGGTCCTGATCGCCGACGATCCCATCCAGGTGGCCGCCGGTCAGCGGCTGCGGTACCAGGTCTTCGCCGACGAACTCGGCGCCCGGCTGGACACCGAGACCGTGGGGTTGGACCTGGACGGGCTCGACGAATACTGCGACCACCTGCTGGTGCGGGACGACCGCACCGGCCGGGTGGTCGGGACGTACCGGCTGCTTCCGCCGGACCGGGCGGCGGCGGCCGGCCGCCGGTACGGCGACTCCGAGTTCGACCTCACGGCCCTCGAACCGCTCCGCGACCAGCTCGTCGAGATCGGCCGCTCGTGCGTCGATCCCGAACACCGCACCGGCGCGGTGATCAACCTGATGTGGACCGGCATCGCCCGCTACCTGCATCTGAAGGGCCTGCGCTGGCTGGGCGGCTGTGCCTCGGTGCCGCTGCACGACGGCGGGGCCACCGCCGCCGGGGTGTGGACGCAGGTCGCCGCGCGGCACCTGGCGCCGCCCCCGCTGCGGGTCCGGCCGCTGCGGCCGTGGCTGGCCGAGCCGGGCCGTTCCGGCGCGCCGGAGGGCCGGCCCGGTACGCCGGACAGCGCGCCGTCCACCCCGCCGCCCGGTCGGGTCGTCATGCCGCCGCTGCTGCGCGGCTACCTCCGGCTCGGTGCCTGGGTCTGCGGCGAGCCCGGGTACGACCCGGACTTCGACTGCGCGGACTTCTACGTCCTGCTGAACCTCGACCGGATGCATCCGCGGTACCTGAGCCACTTCCTCGGCGGTACCAGATGACCGGTGCGGCCGCGGGCGACCGGTTCTGGCATCCCCGCGCGGACTGCGGGCCGGGATGCCTGCCGGCGGAGCCGGCCGGCCGGGTGGGCCGGCCGCGCCGGTGCCTGCGCCTGGCCGGGCTGTTCGGGGTGCTGCTGCTGGGGCTGGGCCTGCTGCCGGCGCTGTGGCTGCTGCGTGCCGGGCGGGCACCGGCCGACCGGGTACGGCCCCGCCGGGTGCCGCCGGACGGCGCGGTGGGTCGGGTGCCGCCGGGCGGCCGGGTGGGCCGGGCCTGGGCGCGGGCGGTGCTGCGGGTGCTCGGGGTACGGCTCACCGTCACCGGCGCCGGGCGACTGCCGACCCGGCGCGCCCTGCTGGTCGCCAACCACACGTCCTGGCTGGACATCGTCGCCGTACTGGCCGTGGCGCCGACCCGGATGGTCGCCAAGGCCGAGGTGCGGCGCTGGCCGCTGTTCGGACAGTTGGCGGCCGTGGCCGGCACGGTGTTCATCGACCGCTCGCGGCCGCGGGCGTTGCCCGGCACGGTCCGCGAGGTCGCCACGGCGCTCCGGTCCGGCGGCCTGGTCACGGTCTTTCCCGAGGGAACGACCTGGTGCGGCACGCCCCGGGCCGGCCGGTGCGACGGTTCCGGCCGGTTCCGCCCGGCGCTGTTCCAGGCGGCGCTGGACGCCGGCGCCGCGGTGGTGCCGCTGACCATCGGGTACGCCGCGGCGGCCGGGTCGACCGCTACCACCGCCGCCGCGTTCCTCGGGCAGGAGAGCCTGTACGCCTCGTTGCGCCGGGTGCTGGCGGTCCCCGATCTCGTCATCTCGATCACCGTGGCACCGGCGCTGCATCCCGCGCCCGGCGCCGACCGGCGGAACCTGGCCCGGGTGGCCGGTTCCGCTTCCGGGTTCCGGCCGGCGCCGGCCCGCACCCGGGTGCCGGTCCCGACCGGCTGAGTCCACCGCGCGCACCGGCCCTGCAGCGGGCACCGGCCCTGCAGCGGGCACCGGCCGTGCAGCGGGCACCGGGGCCGCCGCGCGAGCCGGACAAGTCGGGCGGCGGGTACGGCGCGCCGGAAACCGCCGGGCGGGGATCGCGATGTATCGCGTTATCGTGGTGCGGGACAACTTGCGAAAGGGAGCGCCATGGAGGATCCGGCGTGACCCCGGTGTTCAGCCACGGCCGGCTCCGGTTGTACCTGCTGAAGCTGCTGGCCGACGGCCCCCGGCACGGCTACGAGCTGATCCGGCTGCTGGAGAAGCGGTTCCTCGGCCTGTACGCCCCGAGCGCCGGAACGATCTACCCGCGGTTGCAGCGGCTGGAGGCCGAGGGACTGGTACGGCACACCGCGGCCGGCGGGCGCAAGACGTACGAGATCACCGAGGCGGGCCGGGACGAACTGCGCCGGCGGGACGCGGAGGTGACCGACCTGGAGTCGGCGATCCGGGACTCGGTCGCGGATCTCACCGACCTGGCCCAGGACATCCGGGCCGAGGTCGGCGACTCGGTGCGGGATCTCAAGCGGGAGTTGCGGGACGCGGTCAGCGCGGCCCGGGGCGCCGGACGGACCTGGTCGGCCGGACGGACCCGGTCCGCGGGTGGGTGGGCGCCCGACGTGCGGCGGCCCGGCGCCGGCCCGGACGACGCCGGCGGCCCGGACGGCCCGGACGACCCCGACGGCACCGACGGCACCGGCGACCCGGACCGCGCCGCCGCCGACGCCGCCGGCCGGCCCGCAAGAGGGTGCGCGGCGGCCACCGATCCGGCCGGGGAACTGGAACGGAAGCTCAACGAGTTCGTCGCCGAGGCGTGGGCGTTGGTCAACGCGCGTCACCGGGTCACCGAGACCCAGGCGCGGACCGCCATCCGGATCCTCGACGGCACGCTCGACGGGCTGCGCCGGCTGCTGCGCTGAGGCCGGGCGCCGGCCCTCCGGCGACGTACAGGCTTTTTTCAGGCAGCGCCCAGCGCTCGCGCAGCGCGGCGGCGGATGATGGCGGCATGGCCGCAACGCAGACCGAGGCGAGACTGCTCGTCGTCGAGGATGATCCGAACATCCTCGAACTGCTCTCCGCCAGCCTCCGCTTCGCGGGCTTCGATGTGGCGACCGCGACCAGCGGCAGCGCCGCGGTCACCGCCGCGCGGGACCGGCGGCCCGATCTGGTGGTCCTCGACGTGATGCTGCCGGATCTGGACGGCTTCGAGGTAATCAAGATCATGCGGGAGGGCGGCACCCGTACGCCGGTGGTCTTCCTGACCGCGCGGGACGCCACCGACGACAAGATCCGCGGTTTGACGCTGGGCGGCGACGACTACGTCACCAAGCCGTTCAGCCTGGAGGAGCTGACGGCCCGGATCCGCGCCGTGCTGCGGCGTACCTCCGGCGGCGAGTCGCCCACCTCCCGGCTGACCTTCGCCGACCTGGAGCTGGATGAGGAGACCCACGAGGTGTACCGGGGCGGCCAGCGCGTGCAGCTCTCGCCCACCGAGTTCAAGCTGCTGCGGTACCTCATGCTCAACGCCAACCGGGTGCTGTCCAAGGCGCAGATCCTCGACCACGTCTGGAACTACGACTTCCGCGGCGACGACAACATCGTCGAGTCGTACATCTCCTACCTGCGGCGCAAGGTGGACAACGTGGAGCCCCGGCTGATCCACACGCTGCGCGGCGTCGGGTACGTCCTGCGCAAGCCGGCGGCGTGACCGACACCCTGCCGCTGAAGGGCCGGGTCCGCAGCATCCCGCTGCGGGTCAAGCTGGTGGCGGCCGTGCTGGCGCTGGTCACCGCGGCCCTCGTGGTGATCAGCCTGGCCACCGCCTACTTCCTGCACAACTACCTCATCGGGCAGATCGACAGCGACCTGCGCGTGCTGGCCAAGACCGTGCAGACCAAGCCCCCGGCGGGGACGAGCAAGTACGTGCCGCTGCCCACCGACTACCTGGCGGTGACCGTCGACCCGAACTCCGGCCAGGTGGTCGGGCTCGGTTACGACAACACCCGGTTCTCCGGCCAGGACCTGCCGGCCTGGCCCGACAAGCCGGACGAGTTCGCCGAGCGGTTCGGCCAGGCGCCGGTCACCGTGTCCGCCCGGTCCGGCAACGCGCGCTGGCGGATCATGTACGTGCAGCTCTCGGACGGCAACTTCGCACTGATCGGCGAGCAGCTCAGCGACATCGACCAGGCGGTCAAGCAACTGCTCTGGATCGACGTACTGGTGGGTGGCGGGGTGTTGATCCTGCTGGCCTCGGTGGGCGCCGGCATCGTGCGGACCAGCCTGCGTCCGCTGGTGGACATCGAGCGGACGGCGGCGGCCATCGCCGGCGGTGACCTGACCCGCCGGATCCCGGACCCGGAGCCCGACGTGCCGGAGCCGACCTCCGAACTGGGCCGGCTGTCCCGGGCGCTGAACACGATGCTGAGCCAGATCGAGGCCGCGTTCACCGCCCGTGCCGCCTCGGAGACCGCGGCCCGGCACGCCGAGTCGGCGGCCCGGGACGCGGCCGTGGCCGCCCAGGCGTCCGAGTCACGGGCGCGGCGCTCGGAGGAACGGATGCGGCAGTTCATCGCGGACGCCTCGCACGAGCTGCGCACCCCGCTGACGTCGATCCGCGGGTTCGCCGAGCTGTACCGGCAGGGTGCCGTCACCACCCCCGAGGACTCGGCCCGGCTGCTGCGGCGGATCGAGGACGAGGCGTCCCGGATGGGGCTGCTGGTCGAGGACCTGCTGCTGCTGGCCCGGCTGGACCGGGAACGACCGCTGGAGTTGGCGCCGGTGGAGCTGCCGGTGCTGGCCGCGGACACCGTGCAGGCCGCCCAGGCCGTCGCGCCGGACCGGGAGATCGCGCTGGAGGTCGAGCCGGGCTCCGGTCAGCTCCTGGTGCTCGGCGACGACGCCCGGCTGCGGCAGGTGCTGACCAACCTGATGACCAACGCGCTCAGCCACACCCCGCCGGAGGCGGGGATCACGGTCCGGCTGCGCGCCGAGACCGGGAACCTCGCCGTGGTGGAGGTGGCGGACACCGGTCCCGGCCTCTCGGCCGAGCAGGCCGAGCGGGTCTTCGAACGCTTCTACCGCGCCGACAGCGCCCGTACCCGCCGCTCCGGCGGCAACGGCAACCAGGGCACGGGGCTGGGCCTGGCCATCGTGGCCGCGCTGGTCGCGGCCCACCACGGCACCGTCGAGGTGCGGGAGACGCCGGGCGGTGGCGCCACCTTCCGGGTACGGCTGCCCCGGCTGCCCGACAGCGGCCCGGACGACGAGGCTCTCAGCTAACCTACAGCCGAGCTACAGTTCGGCCGAAGTGCCAGGGGGCACAGTAAAAGGCATGACCGAGCACGAGAACGACCCGCAGCGGCCGCCGGCCCCCGCCGACGCCGAGTCGTCGCACCCCACCGCCGAGCTGTCCCGCGCCGAGCGCGGCGAGTCCGGCTCCGTCCCGTCGCAACCCGCCGCGCCGGCTTCGCCGGCCGACCCCGCGGCGCCCAGCTTCGCCGCCCCGCCGCCCGGCCAGGCCGCTCCGGACGCCGGCCGTGCGGCACCGGAGCAGAGCGCGCCGAGCGCCGGCCAGGAGCAGCCCGCGCCGGCCTCCGGCGCCGGCTACGGACCCGGCTCGGGCGCGCCGTACCGACCCGCCGGCTTCGGGGACCGGCCGGCCGGCTTCGGCGGCTACCCGGCGCCCGGCGGCCAGTACGGGCCGTACCAGCCGGCGGCCGGGACGCACCCGCACGCCGCCTGGCAGCAGCCCGGCCAGCAGAGCCAGTACGGACAGCAGACCCCGTACGGTCAGCCGGCCCGGTACGGTCAGCCGGCTCAGGCCCAGCACGGCCAGCAGGCCCAGCACGGCCAGCAGGCTGACGCGCAGCATCAGCAGTCCGGCTGGGCCGGCACGCACGGGTACGCAGCCGGAGCCGGTACGCCGGGTGCGCCGCACCAGCCGTACCCCGGTGCGGACCAGCCGCCCGCCTGGGCGCAGGGCCACCCGGCGCCCGACCGCCGGCCGAGCCGGGCGGGCCGGTACGCCGCCGTGGCGGCCGTGGCGTTGGCGCTGATGGCCGGCTCGGGGGTGGCCGGCGGCGTGGTGGCGCTCGCCCTGGACAGCGGGCACGGCACCGTCTCGAAGACGTACACCGCGGCGCCGGTGATCAACCAGAACGACCTGCCCAAGATCGCCGCACAGGTGCAGAACAGCGTCGTGTCGATCACCACGGAGAACGGCGAGGGCTCCGGTGTGATCCTCAGCGCCGACGGCTATGTGCTGACCAACAATCACGTCGTGGCCAGCGCCACCGGGGACACCGTCAAGGTCATCTTCGCGGACGGCAAGAACGCCACGGCCGAGATCGTCGGTACCGACCCGAAGAGCGACCTGGCCGTGATCAAGGCGTCCGGGGTGTCCGACCTCGCTGCCGCCACCTTCGGCGACAGCGACGCCATGCAGGTCGGCGACACGGTGCTGGCTCTCGGCAGCCCGCTCGGCCTGGAGGGATCGGTCACCGCGGGCATCATCAGCGCCAAGGACCGGACCATCCGCACCAGCGACCAGAACGAGCAGCAGAACCCGTTCCAGCAACAGCAGCAGACCGTGCAGTCGATCTCCGGACTGCTGCAGACCGACGCCCCGATCAACCCCGGCAACTCCGGCGGTGCGCTGGTCAACACCCGGGGCGAGGTGATCGGCATCAACAGCGCCATCGCCACCTCGGGGCAGAGCAGCGGCAACATCGGGCTCGGCTTCGCCATCCCGAGCAACAAGGCCAAGGCGGTCGCCGAGGCGCTGCGCAACGGGGAGAAGGTCAGCCACCCGTCGCTCGGGGTCAGCGTCGCGGCGGCCGAGAACGGCGGCGCGCTGGTCAACTCGGTGGTCCCGGACAGCCCCGCCGCCAAGGCCGGTCTCCAGCAGGGTGACGTGATCACCAGGTTCGGCGACAAGACGATCAACGACTCGGACGATCTGGTGGCGGCCGTGCAGGGCGGCAAGGTCGGCGACCAGGTCGAGATGTCGTTCACCAGAAATGGAACGCAGAAGGCCGCAACCGTAACGCTCGCCGAATCGTCCTAACAACAGACGTTGCCCCGCGGGTAGGGCGGGTGCGTCGGCCAAGGGGGTTGGCCGACGCACCCGCCCTTTTTTCGGGTGTTCCGCCCACCCGCGCCGGACCCGCCCCGCCGCGGACTCACTCGCTCCGGGTGAGGCGGCCTCGCCCGGAGCGCCGACAGGATCACCGGTAGCGGCTACCGGCTGCCGGATCCGGCCGGCCGGGCACGGGGACCAGCGGCCGGGCCGGCCGCCGGGGGAGGAGCGGCGATGACGACGGCCATGACCCGGGACGACGTCGAGACCCAGCGGGCGGTCCTGGCGGAACTGGGCTGGGAGGCCCGGGTGCAGCCGAACGAGGTCGGCGTCTCGGTCAGCGGCGGCGTGGTGACGCTCACCGGGTGGGTGGACAGCTACGCCAAGAAGTGGGCGGCCGAGCGGACCGCCCACCGGCTCCGCGGGGTGCGTGCGGTGGCCAACGACATCGAGGTACGCCTGCCCGGCTCGGCCGAGCGGCTGGATCCGGACATCGCGACCGCGGCGACCAGGGCGCTGGAATGGGACGCGTTCGTGCCCATCGAGAACCTGGACGTGACGGTCTCGCACGCCTGGGTGATGCTGCGCGGCGAGGTCGAGTGGGGTTACCAGAAGCGCGCGGCCGAGCGCGCCGTCCGGCGGCTCGCCGGGGTGCGCGGGGTGACGAACCTGATCGCCGTGCGTCCGGCGTACCGGTCGGTCCCGCAGGACGTCCTGCGGGACATCCGGAACGCCCTGGTGCGCAGCATGGAGGGGACCGCCGACGAGATCACGGTGCGGATCGAGGGGGACAGCGTCGTGCTCACCGGCACCGTGCACTCCTGGCTGGAACGGGAGGAGGCGGAGCGGGTGGCCTGGTCGGCTCCGGGGGTGAGCGCGGTCGAGGATCACCTCGTCGTGGCCGCCTGACCGCTGGGCGAGGGGAGACGGTCGTGAGCGAGGTCATGTCCGACCGGGTGGAGCCGGTGCGGTCGTTGCGGATCGCGATGGTCGTGCCGCCCTGGTACGAACTGCCTCCACCCGGCTACGGCGGGCTGGAACAGGTCTGCGCCGCCCTGATCGACGCGCTGGTGGCGCGCGGCCACGACGTCACCCTGTTCGGCGCGGGCGCCCGCACGGGCACCCTGGCCCGGTTCGTCGCCTCGATGCCGCGTCCGGACGAGGAGCGGATCGGGCAGATCCTGCCGGAGATGGCGCACCTGGCCCGGGTCGACCAGATGCTCAGCGCCGACGCGTTCGACGTGGTGCACGACCACACCACGGCGGGGCCGGTCTTCGCCACCCGCCGTCCGGTGCCCACGGTGGCCACCGTGCACAACCGACCCACCGGCGAACTCGCCGACATCCTCGCCGACGCGGATCCCGCGGTGGGGCTGGTCGCGATCTCCCACGCGCAGCGCCGGCTGCGCCCCGAACTGCCGTGGATCGACACCGTGCACAACGGACTGGTCCGGGGCATGCCGACCAAGTCCCGCCCCGGCACCGGCCCGGTGCTCTGGCTCGGCCGGTACGTCCCGGACAAGGGCCCGGACCTGGCCGTGCACGCCTGCCGGGCGGCCGGGCTGCCGCTGGTGCTGGCCGGCAAGTGCAACGAGACCATCGAGCAGGAGTACCTGCGGGACGTGATCGGCCCGATGGCCGGCCCGGACGTCACCGTGCTGCGCAACATCGACCGGGCCACCACCCAGCGGCTGCTGCTGGAGGCCCGCTGCCTGGTGATGCCGATCCGCTGGGAGGAGCCGTTCGGCATGGTGATGCTGGAGGCGATGGCCACCGGTACGCCGGTGGTGGCGCTGAACCGGGGCGCGGTGCCCGAACTGGTCAATCCCGGCGAGACGGGGCTGATCTGCGACGACCCGGTCGATCTGGCGACCGCGCTGCGCGAGGTCGCGGCCATCGACCCGGCGGCCTGCGCGGAGCACGTCCGCCGGCACTTCTCCGCCGACCGGATGGCCGAGGGCTACGAGCGGGTCTACCACCGGTGGGCGCGGGACGGCCGCGCCGGGCAGCTCCACCCGGAACTCACCCCGGTGGCCCACCGCTGACGGCCCGCCCGGCCGACCTGCCCTCCCGCCCCACACCCTCACCCGCCCGCCTTCTCGCCCCCACCGCCCCACCGCCCCACCGGCTCATCCACCCGCCTTCTCGTCTTCTCGCATCGACCACGGCATCCGTCGTCCGTCGAAAGCGCTTACGGGTGCCCCATCGCCTTGATCAACCCGAGTCGGGCGGAGGGTCGCGGGTTCTGCCAGGATGGGGAGATGGCGGCTGGCCCGGTGGCGTTCGTGCTCGGCGGCGGGGGTGTGCTCGGCGCCGTCGAGGTCGGGATGCTGCGGGCGCTGCTGCGGGCGGGTATCCGGCCCGATCTCGTGGTGGGCACCTCGATCGGGGCGGTCAACGGGGCACTGGTGGCCGCCGACCCCACCGAGGGGTCACCGACCGCCTCGTCCACCTCTGGTCCTCGCCCGAGGCCAGCGAGGTCTACGGCGACTCGGTCGCCCGCCAACTGCGCCGGTTCGCGGCGCGTACCCACCTGCACTCGCCGGTTCCGCTGCGCCGGCTGCTGGAGCGGGAGTTGGGCGTGGAGCGCACCTTCGCGGACCTGACCGTGCCGTTCCGGTGCTGCGCGGCCAACATCGAGCGGGCCGCCGAGCACTGGTTCGACCGCGGCCCGCTGGTCGACGCGGTGCTCGCCTCCGCCTCCGTGCCCGGGTTGTTGCCGCCGATGGAAATCGCCGGAAACCACTACATAGACGGCGGGATAGTCAACTCCATCCCGATCGGCGAGGCGGTGCAGTCCGGGGCGCGGCGCATCTTCGTCCTCCAGGTGGGCCGGATCGAGCGCCAGCTCAGCCCGCCGCGGCGGCCCTGGGAGATCGCCCAGGTGGCCTTCGAGATCGCCCGGCGGCACCGCTTCGCCCGGGAGATGGCGGCGCTGCCGCCCGGGGTGGAGGTGCACGTGCTGCCGACCGGCGGGCTCGACCCGCGCGACGACTCCCCGTGGGCGTACCGGGACCTGGCCGCGGTGGGCCGGCGGATCAGCCGCGCCTACACCGCGTCGCGGCACTACCTGGACGCGCTGGACGCGATCGGGGAGCACTGATGCGGTTGCCCCCGCGCTGGGTCCGGCGAGTCGTGCTGGCACCGGCGGTGGTGCTGCTCGCGGCGCTGCTGGCCGGCACGCTGCCGGTCTGGCTGCTGGTGGCCGCCGCCGCCTCGCCGGTGATGCCCGGCCGGCTGCGTCCGCTGCGGGTGCTCTGGATGGCGACCGTCTACCTCGTCTGGGACGCCGCCGCGGTGCTCGCGCTCTTCGTGCTCTGGCTGGCCTCGGGATTCGGCTGGCGGAAGCGGTCCCCGGCGTTCCAGCGCGCCCACTACGTGCTGGTCGGGCAGTTCCTCACCGTACTGTTCTGGCAGGCGCGCTGGACGCTGCGGCTGCGCATCGACGTGGTCGGCACCGACCCGGACACCGCCCAACCGGGCCGCCCGGAACTGGTGCTCAGCCGGCACGCCGGGCCGGGCGACTCGTTCATCCTGATTCACGCCCTGGTCAACTGGTTCGCCCGGGAACCGCGGATCGTGCTCAAGGACACCCTGCAGTGGGACCCGGCGGTGGACGTCATGCTCAACCGGCTGCCCAACCGGTTCCTGACCACGGGGGATCCCGCGGCGGGCGACTCGATGGTGGAGCAGATCGGCCACCTGGCCACCGGACTGGACGACGACGACGTCTTCGTGATCTTCCCGGAGGGCGGCAACTTCACCCCGCGCCGCCGCGTCCGCGCCATCGCCCGGTTGCGGTCGCGCGGGCTGGAGGCCATGGCGGTACGCGCCGAAGGGCTGCGCAACGTCCTCGCGCCGCGCCCGGGCGGCGTGCTGGCCGCGCTGGACGCGGCGCCCGAGGCGGGGGTCATCTTCGTCGCGCACACCGGGCTGGACCGGCTCACCACCGTGGCGGACATCTGGCGGGAACTGCCGATGGACAAGCGGATCGTCATGCGGTTCTGGTCGGTCCCGCCCGAGGAGATCCCGGCCGGCCGGCAGGAGCGGATCGACTGGCTGTTCCGCTGGTGGTCCCGGATCGACGAATGGGTGGAGGCACACCGGTAGGGCTGGCCCCACCCACGATCGGGGGGTGCGCGGGATTACCCTCCGACACCGACTTCCGAAGACTGGGGGAGACGCCGGATCCACAGGGGATCGGCGCTTACCACGGGAATCGGGGTCACCGTGACGGTACCGGCTGTGCTGACCCCCGCCGAGCGGCGGGGAAGTGACTACGCAGAGTTGTCTCGTCGGATCCACCGGGCCGGTCTGCTGGACCGACGGCCGGCGGGGTACCTGCCGCACGTCGCCCTGGCCGCCGGCCTGTTTGTCGCCGGCTGGATCGCGTTCTTCCTGGTCGGCGACGGCTGGGCGCAGGTGGCGGTGGCGGTCCTGCTCGCCGTGGCCAGCGCCCAGGTCGCCTTCCTCGGGCACGACGCCGGACACCGGCAGTTGTTCCGCCGCCGGCTGCCGGGCGAGGTGCTGGGACTGCTGGCCGGCAACCTCGCGGTCGGCCTCAGCTACGGCTGGTGGGTGGACAAGCACAACCGGCACCACGCCAACCCCAACCACGAGGACGAGGACCCGGACGTCGGCGCGGGCGCGCTGGTGTGGACCCCGGAACAGGCGCTCGGCACCCGGGCTTCACCCGCTGGTTGGCACGCCGCCAGGCGTACCTGTTCTTCCCCATGCTCGCCCTGGAGGGGTTGGCGCTGCACGTCGCGAGCGGGCAGGCGGTGTTTCGGCGCGGACCCGACGGCCGGTACCGCACGCCGATGCGGCACCGGCGGGTCGAGGCCGTCCTGCTGCTGTTGCACCTGGCCGGCTACCTGGGTGCGGTGCTGGGCACCCTGTCGCCGGCCCGGGCCGTGGTGTTCGTGGCGGTGCACCAGGGACTGTGGGGGATCTACCTCGGCTGTTCCTTCGCCCCCAACCACAAGGGGATGCCGATGCCGACCGCCGGCGACCGGCTCGACTTCCTGCGCCGGCAGGTGCTCACCTCGCGCAACGTGCGCGGCGGGCGGTTGGTGGACCTGGCGCTCGGCGGGTTGAACTACCAGATCGAGCACCACCTCTTCCCGAGCATGCCGCGGGTCAACCTGCGCCGCGCCCAGCCCATCGTGCGCGGCTACTGTGCGCAGCGGGGCATCCCGTACGAGGAGACCGGGCTGGTCGCCTCGTACCGGCAGGCGCTGCGGCACCTGCACGCGGTCGGCGCCCCGCTGCGGGCCGGTGGGACCGACGCGACCGGCCGGGCCGACGCCACCGGCCGGGCCGACCTGGCCGGCGGTGCCGACGCGGCTGGCGGGGACGGTCGGAACGGCGGTGCCGGCGGGGACGGCGGCGGGCGGAGTCGGCGGTAAGGTCGGTCCATGGCTAAGGTGCGCGACGCCGGGATCGTTCGGGACGCGGCGTGAGATTCGAGATCAGCAAGGTCCTGGACGCCATCGAGGGCCGGGTCACCACCGACCCCACGCTGGTGCGGGCCGCGGTGGACCTGGCGGAGCTGACCCGCTTCACCGACCTGGACCGGGGCCGGCCGGCCAGCATGCTCCGGCTCGGGATCGTCATCGACGCCCTCGGACGGCAGTTGCAGGAGGACGGCGTCCAGGTCTACGCGGTGGTGCACCGTGGCCTGCTCTCGGACGCCGACCTGACCTCCAACGAGCGGATGGTGGTGCGGCGCTGGGCCGACGACGGCCTGGTGGAGGTGCTGGCCAATCCGGGTGACCGGCTGCTGGAGGTTGCCGACCTGCTGGGGCTGCCGCTGCTGACCCGCAACCGGCTGGACGGGTTGCGCGGCCGGTTCCCCTGGCTGGGCCAACCCGGCCGGGTGCTGGCCCCGGTGGTCGGTCCCGGCGGTCCCACCCTGGCCGCGCACGTCGGCAACGCGGCGGTGCCGGCACCGTCCGTGCCGTCGCCGGCCGGCGTTCGGCTGCTGGCCCGGATCTGGCGCTGCCCGGAGGCGGGTTGCGCGCTGTTCGGCGCCGGCGGCGGTGGCGGCGCCTTCGCCGACCTGGCCCGGGTGAACCGCACGCCGATCAGCCAGCCGCCGCCCACGCTGCGCAACAACGTCCCCAGTTGCCCCCGCCACGAGCGGCCCCTGTCCGACGCCGGCCCCCGGCCGCGTTTCGCGATCATGGCGATCCGGATCGGCGGGCTGGTGCGCCGCCGGTTCGTGATCAGCGACCGGCCGGTGGCGGTCGGCCGGGCGCCCGAGGAGGACGGCGGCATCATGCTGGGCCAGTGGCTCAACGACGAGGCCCGGCGCTGGATCAGCCGCAGCCACGTGGAGTTCGAGCTGCGCGGCGCCGACGTGGTGGCGCGGGACGTGAGCACCAACGGCTCGGGGATCCGGCCGGGCGGCTCGCTGGACGACGACCGCCGGGTGGCGTTGCACCGGCAGCAGAGCCGCGTGCTGGCCGCCGGGGACTTCGTGGAACTCTATCCGGGCGTCCAGGTGGGCCGGGCCGCCGACCTGCCGTCCGGTGCCGCGTTCGCGCCGGCCTCGGTGATGGCCGACGCCCCGACCATCTCCATGCGCGTACTGGACTGAGCCGCCCCGGGGCGCGGGCCGGCCGCGCCCGGGGACGGCGTCGCGGGAACCGGGACCGGCGTCGCGGGAACCGGGACCGGCGCCGCGGGAACCGGTGCGGTGCGGTGCTCAGCCGCGCAGCACCAGGGCCAACTGGTCGACGGCGTGGTCCACTTCCTCGGCCGTGACCACCAGCGGCGGTGCCAGCCGGATCGTGGAGCCGTGGGTGTCCTTGGCCAGCACCCCCGCTCGGCCAGTCGCTCGCACGCCTGCCGGCCGGTCATCAGCGCCGGATCGATGTCGATCCCGGCCCACAGGCCGCGCCCCCGCACCTCGACGAGACCGTTGCCGATCAGCTCCCGCAACCGGCCGTGCAGCCGCTCGCCCAGCTCCGCGGAGCGGCGCTGGAACTCGCCGGTGGCCAGCAGCCGGACCACCTCGGTGGCCACGGTGCAGGCCAGCGGGTTGCCGCCGAAGGTGGAGCCGTGCTGGCCGGGGCGGAGCACACCGAGCACGTCCCGGTCGGCCACCACCGCCGAGACCGGCACGATGCCGCCGCCGAGCGCCTTGCCCAGCACGTACAGGTCCGGCGTGACCCGTTCGACGTCGCAGGCGAACGTCTCACCGGTCCGGCCCAGCCCGGACTGGATCTCGTCGGCCACGAACAGCACGTTGCGCTGGCTGCACAGCGCCCGTACGCCGCTCAGGTAGCCGGCCGGCGGCACGACGACGCCCTGCTCGCCCTGGATCGGCTCGATCAGCACCGCCACCGTGGTGTCGTCGATCGCCTCGGTCAGCGCCGTCAGGTCGCCGTACGGGACGACCCGGAAGCCGGGGGTGTACGGCCCGAAGCCCTCGTACGCGTCCGGGTCGGTGGAGAAGCTGACGATCGTGGTGGTCCGGCCGTGGAAGTTGCCCGCGGCCACCACGATCGTGGCCTGGCCGGCGGGGACGCCCTTGACCTCGTAGCCCCACTTGCGGGCGACCTTGATCGCGGTCTCGACGGCCTCGGCGCCGGTGTTCATCGGCAGCACCATGTCCTTGCCGCACAGCGCGGCCAGTTCGCGGCAGAAGACCGCGAACTGGTCGTGGATGAACGCGCGGCTGGTCAGGGTCAGCCGGTCGAGCTGGTCGTGCGCCGCGGCGATCAGCCGGGGATGCCGGTGCCCGAAGTTCAACGCGGAGTATCCGGCCAGGCAGTCCAGGTACCGCCGGCCGTCGATGTCGGTGAGCCAGGCACCCTCGGCGGAGGTGATCACCACGGGCAGCGGGTGGTAGTTGTGCGCGGTCCAGCGCTCGGCGTCCGCCACGGCGGACGGGGTGTGCAGCATGCCGTCGACGATCATCGGCCCGCCTCTTTCCCGCGTACGGTCAACGTGCAGCACTTCGGCCCGCCGCCGGACTTGCGCAGCTCGGACAGGTCGACCCCGATGGTCTCGTACCCGCGCTCGCGCAGCGCCGCCGCCAGGCCGGTGGCCTGGATCGGCATCACGACATGCCGTCCGTCGCTGACCGCGTTGAGCCCGAACACCGTGGCGTCCGCCTCGGTGGCCAGGACCGCGTCCGGGAACAGCCGGCGCAGCGCGGCCCGGCTGCCGGGCGAGAACGCCTCCGGCAGGTACGCCACGGTCCGCTCGTCCAGCACGCAGAGCGCGGTGTCCAGGTGGTAGAAGCGCGGGTCGACCAGCTGGAGGCTGATCACCGGGCGGCCGAAGACCTCCTGGAGCTGGGCGTGCGCCGCGTGCGCGGTGCGGAACCCGGTGCCGGCCAGCAGCAGGTCGCCGGCCAGCAGGATGTCGCCCTCGCCCTCGTTCACGTGCTTCGGGTCGTGGATCTCGAACCCGGCGCGCTCGAACCAGGCACGGTAGGCGGGCGCCTCGTCGGCCCGCTCCGGGTCGCGGAACTGCACCGCCATCGCCTTGCCGTCCACCACGGTCGCGCCGTTGGCGGCGAAGACCATGTCCGGCAGGCCGGGCAGCGGGTCGATCAGGTCGACGGTGTGGCCGAGGTCGAGGTAGGTCCGCCGCAGCGTGTCCCACTGCGCGACCGCTCGCGCCGGGTCGACCGGGGCGGCCGGGTCCATCCAGGGGTTGATCGCGTACTCGACCGTGAAGTACGTCGGTCGACACATCAGGAAGTGCCGGTGGTCGGCGCGCGGGCCGGCGGGCGGTCGCCCGGCCAGGTCCGTGGCGTCCAGCGTCATCACTGCTCCCAGGGGTCGGGCGCGCCCGGCCACGATCGGCTCACGGGCTGGCGCCGTTCCTCAACGCTATGCGGCCCGTCCCGGCCGCATCCACCGGTGAGAGTTGCGTTTCACCGCTGATCGTTGCGTCTGACCCCGGTGTTCGCGGCGGTTTGTTGCGCGAGCAACGTCCGGCCCGGAAAACGCCTGTGGGGCGGCGATGTCGCCGCCCCACATCGTGCGCTGCGCCGGGGTGAACCACCACTGCTGTCGCGCTCGCCGCCGGTGCATCACCGGCTGGCCTCACCTCTGCCCGTCAGAAGCGGTCCACAAACTGTGCGTCAAGCCACTCCCGGAGCCGCTGCACCCAGTCGCCGTCGGTGCTCGGCCAGAGGAACTGCCCGGTCATCGCCAGGATGCCGAGCACCACGGCGCCGAGCCCGAAGATCAGGCCGAGCATCGCCTCGGTGGTGCCGGCCACATGCCGGCGCCGGGTCGCGGACAGTCCGGCCACCCCGAGCAGGGCGCCGATCCCGCCCAGCACCATGCCGTACCCGGCCAGGGTGCCGGTGAGCACGAACAGCGCGCCGGCGACCCCGATGATCAGGCTCGTCGTGGCGAGCAGGCTGGCCCGCGGCCGGGGGCCGCGGTCGACCACCACCTCGGGTCGCGGTTCGACCTCCTCGGCGCGGTCGTCGTCGGTGCGCTCCAGCACGGTACGGCGGGCCTCGTCGTCGCGGTTCCGCACCGTCTCGGTGCGCTCGTCCACCGGGTGCTCGTCGACGGTGCGCCCGTCGAGGGTGCGCCCGTCGACCGTGCGCCCGTCGACGGTGCTTTCGTCGACCGTGCGTTCCGGGGCGGTCGGCACGGCGGCCTCGCCGCGGGCCGGGCGGGTGGCGGCCCGCGCCGTCGCGGCCCGCTCGGCCGCGCGCCGTCGGCCGGCCGCGCGCGACTCCGGGTCGGCGTCGTCGGTCGTGGCACTGCGGTAGGTCGTGCGCTCCTCGGTCCGCTCGGCGACCGCCGGGGCACCGCCCACGGGCGGGGAAACCGGCGTCGGGTCGGTGTCGTCCACGGGATCCCGGTCGTCGACCAGGCCATCGTCGTCGATGTCCCGAGCGGACTCGGGTTCGGCCTCCCGGCGGCGGGAGAGCGAGGGAATCTTGACCACAACACACCTCCTGATACGTGCGAGGGCCCGGTCAGCCGGCGCCTACGCTCGGACGTCATCGGTTTACCCCGATGCCGCGAGCGGCACACCCCCTGGCCGCGCGGCGGCCGGCGGCCGCGATCCGTGCCAGGGTCGGGGGTGGACGGCCGGCTAGGCTGTGCGGCGTGCCCGAGGGACACACGATCCACCGGCTGGCGGCCCGGCACCGGGAGCTGTTCGTCGGCGACAAGGTGCAGGCCGGCAGCCCGCAGGGCCGGTTCGCCGAGGGCGCCGCGCTGCTGTCCGGCTCGGTGCTGGAGCGGACCGAGGCGTACGGCAAGCACCTGCTGCACCACTACGCCGGTGACCGGACGCTGCACGTGCACCTGGGGCTGTACGGCCGGTTCAGCGACGGCGACGGTGAGCCGCCGGAGCCGGTGGGCCAGGTCAGGCTCCGGCTCACCAGCGACCGGCACTGGCTGGAACTGCGCGGGCCGACCGCCTGCGAGCTGCTCGACCCGCCGGAGGTGGCGGCGCTGCGGGACCGGCTGGGTCCCGATCCGCTACGTGCCGACGCCGACCCGGAACGGGCGTACGGGCGGATCCGGCGCAGCCCCACCGCGCTGGCGGCGCTGCTGCTCGATCAGTCGGTGGTGGCCGGCACCGGGCTCATCTTCGTGACCGAGGCGCTGTTCCGGGCCGGGCTGTCGCCGGAGGTGCCCGGCCGGCAACTGACCCCCGCGGGCTGGGACGCGCTCTGGGCCGACCTGTGCGACCTGATGCGGATCGCGGAGCGCCGGGGTCGGATCGACACGGTCCGCGACGAACACCTGCCCGAGACCATGGGCCGGCCGCCGCGGGTGGACCGGCACGGTGGCGAGGTGTACGTCTACCGCCGCGCCGGCCAGCCCTGCCACCGCTGCGGCACGGCCGTCGCCGCCGGCACGCTCGCCGGCCGCAACGCGTACTGGTGCCCGACCTGCCAACCCGGGCGGCCGGTCACGGTGCCGCGCGGCGCAGCGTCAGGTAGCCCGCGCCGGCCAGCGCGACCGCCAGCACCGCCGACCAGCCGGCGAGGAGACTGACCGCGGTCTGGTCGAACAACCAGCCGAGCACGGCCGGCCACCAGTCGCGCCAGCCGACAACGGCGGCCAGGCCGCCCAGCGGCAGCGTGACGCCGATGACCAGGACGAAGACGCCGCTCAGCCGCCACCGCAGGTGCACGACCGCGACGAACGACCCGAGGAACGCCGCCACCAGGAACGGTACGGCGTAGACCAGGAACTGCATCGCGAGGTTCTGTTGGGCGATCCACGGCGGCGCGAAGAAGCGCATCCGGATGCCCCACCCGCCGGTCGCCTGCTCGGCCTGCCGGAGCAGGCAGAGCAGCACCCCGTAGGCGACGGACTGCGCGGCCACCAGCAGCGCGGTGCCGGTGAAGAACTCCCGGCGGGTGAGGCCGACGGCGAGGGCGAACGGGAGGGCCTGGGCCACCCAGTTCGCCGAGATGACCAGCACCGTCAGGTAGACGCTGGCGATGCCGCCGGTCCGGGCGCCGCCCTCGACGTCGCCCATGCTGCCGAAGACGGCGTAGCTGACCAGGAACGCCAGCACCAGATTCAGCCACGGCCAGCCGATGCTGCCGGCGGTCAGCAGCGGCAGTCGGGCCGCCAGGAGGGTACGGTTCATCGCGCGTCCTCGATCGTGGAGCCGGCCGCCACCCGGGCGCCGGATTCGGATTCGCCGGGTCGCCGGTCGGCCCCGGCCGGTAGGCCGGCCGGTCCGGAGCCCGGTAAGTCGGCCGGTCCGGAGCCCGGTGGGGCGGCGCCGTCCGGCCGATCATCGGGCCGGTCGGACGCGGCGGGGGAGCGGACGGCGCCCGCGATGAGCACCATGGCCTGTTGCAACGACACGGCGCTGACGTCGACGCCGAGGCGTTCGGCGTGCGCCAGGTCGGCATCGGACCAGTCGCCGCGCACCGTCACCCGGGACATCCCGGCCATCCGCTCGCGGCGCAGCGACCGCCGTCCGTCGGCCAGCCGGGCGACCGCCTCGGCGGGTCCGGCCAGCACCCGGACCTGGCCGCGCAGCGTCTCCGTGTCGGCGGCCAGCAGCAGCCGGCCCTGGTCGATCAGGACGACGTGTTCGAGCAGGTCGGCGACCTCGTCGACGAGGTGGGTGGCGAGGATGACGGTCCGCGGGTGCGCGGCGTAGTCGGCGAGCAGGCGGTCGTAGAACAGCTGCCGGGCCACCGGGTCCAGTCCGAGGTACGGCTCGTCGAAGATGGTGAGCGGAGCCCGGGAGGCCAGTCCGATGGTGACGCCCAGCGCGGAGAGCATGCCCCGGGACAGCTTCTTGGCCGGCCGGTTCAGCGGCAGCCCGAAGTCGGCGACCAGGGACCGGGCGAGCGGCTCGGACCAGTGCGGGAGGCAGAGCCGGGCGGCCGCCAGCGCGTGCCGGACCCGGTAGTTGTCCGGATAGCGCTGGTCCTCCCGGACGAAACACAGCCGGGACAGCGCCGCCGGGTTCTCGAAGGGCTGCCTGCCGTACACCGTGACCAGGCCGGAGCTGGGCAGTTCCTGGCCGGTCAGCACCCGCATGAGGGTGGTCTTGCCGGCGCCGTTGCGCCCGAGCAGGCCGTGGATCCGGTGCTCGTCGAGGGCGAACGACACCCCGTCGAGGACCGTGAGGTTGCCGTACCGGCGGGTCAGCCGCTCGGCGCGGACCGCGCTCATCGGCCCGGCTCCTGGTCGATCAGCGCCTTGACCTCGTCGACGGTCATGCCCAGCCGGGCCGCCTCGGCCAGCAGCGGCTGGACGTACCGGGTGGCGAACCGGTCCCGGCGGCGGGCCATCAGCTTGTCGACGGCGCCCGTGGCGACGAACATCCCGATACCTCGTCTCTTGTAGAGGATCCCGTCCGTCACCAGTTGGTTGACGCCCTTGGCGGCGGTGGCGGGGTTGATCCGGTGGAACGCGGCCAGCTCGTTCGTCGACGGCACCTGGGCCTCCTCCGGCAGTGAGCCGTCGATGATCGCGCCCTCGATCAGCTCCGCGACCTGGAGGAAGATGGGCCGCCCGTCGTCCATCAGGAGAACCCGACCATGGCCGGGTTAGCTGGTTCATTACTCATGTAACTAACCATGCAACCACGGCGGCCGGATTGTCAATACCGGGAAGGTCGGCTCGCCCGGCCGCGGGCCGGTGGAGCGGGCGCAGTGGCGTGGCTGGCCCCACGTGCGCCGGTCGCGCGGGCGGGGTGGCGAAGTTGCGGGGCGGGCTACCGCCAGCGGCGCTTGGGCGGCCGGACGGTGACCGACCCGAAGATGATCTTCGTGCGTACCTCGACCACCGGAGCGCCGGGCTCCGCCTGGCCGTTCAGCTTCGACTGCTTCTCGCCGAACACCGCCGTGCCGCTGAGCCGGACGTCGACCCCGTCGGGCACGTACACGGTGATCGAGCCGAACACCGCCGTCGCGTCGATGACGGTCACCGGGTGTTGCAGGTGCGCGTCCTGGAGTTCGATGTGGCAGTCGCCGAAGATGGACTTGGCCTCCAGGTACGCGGGCACCGGCCAGCGGCCCTTGCGGGACTCGTTGCCGAAGATCGCTATCAGCCGCTCCGGCTCCGGCCCGTAGCCGCCCTGCGGCCCCGACCCATAGCCGCCCTGCGGCGCCGACCCATAGCCGCCCTGCGGCCCCGGCTGGCTCGCCGTCGGCGGCAGCGGCGCGAGCTGGGAGGCCGCGGCCGGCCGTGGCCCCGGCAGGTCGTCGGTGAGTTTCGCCAGCTCACCGCGGGTCCGCGCGGTGTGCGCGGTGGTGGCCCGCTCGGCGTACTCGTCGAGGGTGAGCCGGCCCTCGGCGGCGGCCTGGCCCAGCAGCTCGACGACCTGCTCTCGTTCGGCGTCGGAGACCCGGATCCGGTCCTCACCGTGCGGTTGCGGTTCCACGGGGGCAGCTTAGTCCGCTACCGCCCGTCCGGCCTCCCGCCCGAACCCCGGCCGAACCCCGGCCGACCCCGGCCGACCCCGGCCGACCCCGACCGGGACGGCCCGCGCAACTCTCGTTGCGGACGCGACGCCGCGCGCAAGAGGTGCTGACGGTGATCCGGGTGCACCGCGCCGGAACCGAACACATCTTTTTGACCTATACCTGAGAGTCATTTAAATGACTCTCAGGTATAGGTCAAAAAAAGCTTGTCGCTATCGGCGAGGTCACCCTGCGTGATTGTCTGGGGAGGAGGGAGGAGGACGGAGGGAGGAGGACGGAGGGAGGAGGACGGAGAGGGCGGACCGTGGGCGATCGGCGCTGGTCGCGGTCGCGCCGGATCAGTCGGCGTGGATCAGGTCGACGGCCTTGCGCGCGGCGATCAGCACGGGATCCCAGACGGGGGCGTACGGCGGCGCATAGCCCAGATCCAGCCCGGCCATGTCGTCCACGGTCATGTAGTTCCACAGCGCCACGGCCAGCGCGTCGATCCGCTTGGCCGCCTCGGAACGGCCGACGATCTGCGCGCCGAGCAGTTGGCCGCTGCGCTTGTCGGCGATCAGTTTCACCGTCATCGGCTGGGCGCCGGGAAAGTAGCCGGCCCGGTTCGTCGACTCGATCTTCGTGCTCACGAACTGGTAGCCGGCGGCCTCGGCCTCGCGTTCCAGCAGCCCGGTGCGGGCCACCTCCAGGTTGCAGACCCGGGTCACCGCCGTGCCCACCACGCCGGGGAAGGTCGCGTACCCGCCGCCGATGTTCAGCCCGGCCACCCGGCCCTGCTTGTTGGCGTGCGTGCCCAGCGGGACGTGCACGGGCTGGCCGGTGAGCCGGTGCACGGTCTCGACGCAGTCGCCGGCCGCCCAGATCCGGTCCATGCCCAGCACCCGCATCTGCAGGTCCACCCGGATGCCCCCGGTCACCCCGATCGGCAGGCCGGCGTCCGCCGCGAGGCGGGTGTTGGGGCGTACCCCGACACCGAGCACCACGAGATCGGCCGGCAGCGTCCCCTCGCTGGTCTGCACGGCGTGCACCCGGCCGTCGCGCTCGTGCAGCCCGGTCACCGCGCAGCCGGTCCGCAGGTCGATCCCGAGGTCGCGCATCGCGTCCCGGACCAGCGCGCCCATGTCTGGGTCCACGGTGGACAGCGGCTGGTCGCCGTGCTCGACGAGGGTGACCGAGAGCCCGCGCTGGATCATCGCCTCGGCCATCTCCACCCCGATGTAGCCGCCGCCGACCACCACGGCCTGCCGCGGCCGGGGTTCGGCGTCGAGCCAGGCGCGCAGCGCGGAGGCGTCGTCCAGGGTCTGCACGCCGAAGATTCCCGCGGTGTCCGTCCTGGCCCACGGCGGCTTCCGCGGGGTCGCGCCGGCCGCGTACACCAACTGGTCGAACCATTCCCGGGTCTGCGCGCCGGTGTCCAGGTCGCGGATCGACACCTCGCGCCGGCCCAGGTCGATGGCGAACACCTCGTGCCGCAGCCGGACGTCGACGTCGTGCTCGGCGCGGAAGGTGTCCGGCGTCCGCGCGATGAGCGCGTCCCGCTCCGGCACCAGGCCGCCGATCCAGTACGGGATGCCGCAGGCCGAGTACGAGGCGAAGTGTCCCCGCTCGATCGCCACGATCTCCAGGTCCGCCGGGCCGCGGCGGCGCCGGGCCTGCGAGGCGGCGGACATCCCGGCCGCGTCGCCGCCGATCACGAGTAGCCGTTCCGGCATGCCGCCTCCGCTAGCCGCGGGTCTCCCGGGCCAGCTCGTCCAGTACGTCGGAGAGCTGCCCGGACCGGTCGAAGATGGCCCGCTGCCGGGCCGCGCCGGTGCCGTGGCTGTGCAGCTTGCCCAACAGGTACGTGACCAGGCCGAGGTCGCCGTGCCGGTCGAGCTGGGGACGTACCCGCTCGAAGAGGTCGCGCAGCACGTGCCAGGCCGGCCGCAGGTCCCCGGTCTCCGGGTCCACGGCCCGGCCCTCCAGCCCGTCGTGCGCGGCCCGCCAGTGCGCGCCGACGAGGCGGTGGTGTTCCACCTGCGGGGCCGGCCGGCCGGTCTCGATCTCCTGCACGACGGTCGCGACGAGCGCCCGGCACAGCGCGGCGATCAGGATGGTGTCGTCCAGCGACGGGCACACGTCGCCGATCCGGATCTCCACGGTCGGGTACGTCGCCGACAGCCGGGAGTACCAGTAGAGCATTCCGTCGTCGAGCATGATCCCGGTGGCGATCAGCTCGTCGATCAGCCGTTGGTAGTGCGCGTACGACTCCAGGTACGGGGTCGGCGCCACCGACGGCCAGCGTTCCCAGAGCATCGAGCGCCAGCTCGCGTAGTCGGTGTCGGCGCCCTCGTAGAACGGCGAGTTCGCGGTGGCCGCGTGCAGGATGGGCAACCACGGGCGAAGGTGGTTGAGCACCTCCACGGCGAGGTCCGGCTCGCCCACTCCCACGTGCACGTGCATGCCGTTCGACCCGGGGCTGGGCACCAGCAGCCCGAGCCGTTCGACCATCTGGTGGTACCGCGGCTTGTCCACCACCGGCGGCACCGGGCCGGGCACCGGCCCGGTGCCCACGGCCACCAGTCGGGCGCCGGCCTGCTCGGCCGCGTCCGCCACCCCGGAGCGCAGCAGCGCGAGCGAGTGGCGCAGCGCCGCGAGTTCGAGCCCCGGCGGGCTGCCGATCTCCACCTGGCTGGTCTGGAATTCGAGCTGGACCTGGCCGGCGAGTTCCGGCGGCACCCGTTCGAGCACGGCGTGCACGGCCGGCACCGCCGCGCCGGTCGCGGGGTCGGTGAGCAGGAACTCCTCCTCGACCCCCACGGTGAGCAACTCGGTCCTGGCGGTGTCCACCGGCCGGACCTGCTCGGCAACTCCTGGCGTCATCCCGCACCGCCCGTCTGTCTGTCCGCCGTCTCGGGTCCGCCCCGGACGGACCGGACCCGTTCACAAACCCGGACCGCCACGCCACGGCCCGGCCCGCTGTCCGGTTTACCCACCGCCGTACCGGCCGGAAACGCGGCGCCACCGCGGCCCGGACCGCACCTCGTACGATGGCGCGGCGAGACTCCCGGGTGGATCCGCTGTCTGTTTTAGGGTAAATATCCCATACGGAGGGGCGAATGTGACGATGCTGGCCCGGCGCGCCCGGGATATCCGGCCCGCCGAACCCACCCGCCGCACCCGCCGCACCGGCTGGCAACGGCACGTCCCGCGCGCCTTCGCCATCCTGATGCGCACGGTCGCCATCCTCTGCGCCCTGGCCGCGGTCAGCAGCGCCTTCCGGGCCGACCTCCAACCCGTCCGCCGCGCCATCGACGCCTTCCTCATCCCCGCGCCGGCCAACCTCGCGTACGCGGCCTTCCTGGCCACCCTCGCGGCGGCGACCCGCCGGCGGAAGCGGGCGGCGTACTGGACCCTGGTCGGCTACTTCACCCTCAGCCTGGTCTTCGGGGCGCTGGCCGGCGGCCTCATCCTCACCGTCCCCGGGCATGAACTGGTGGACCGCGCCGGCCGGCGGCTGTTCAGCACGTTCGAGATCGTCGGCGTCTGGGCCGGCACCGGCTTCGCGGCCCTGGCGCTGGTGGCGCTGGCGCTGGCCCGCCGGGAGTTCTTCGCCCGGGTCCGGCCGGGCAGCGCCCGCCGGGCCGTCGCGGTCTTCGTCGGGCTCGCGGGCGCCGCCGTCGCGCTGGGCTACCTGTTGCTGACCGCCTTCCCGGGCACCCTGACCAGCCGCGGCGACCGGTTCGGGTACGCCGTCGAGCGGGTGTTCGGCGCCGCCATCACGGTCGACCTGACCCGCCCAGGCCACGCCCCGGACTGGGTGAACCTGCTGCTCGGCCTCTTCGGCGCGGTCGCCCTGCTCACCGCGCTGCGCACGCTGCTGCGCGCGCAGCGGGCCGCCGCCGTGCTGCGTCCCGAGGACGAGCAGCGGATCCGGGTGCTGCTGGCCGAGCACGGCGAGCGCGACTCGCTCGGCTACTTCGCCACCCGGCGGGACAAGGCGGCGATCTTCTCCCCGAGCGGCAAGGCGGCGGTGACCTACCGGGTGGTCAACGGGGTGACCCTGGCCAGCGGCGACCCGGTCGGCGATCCCGAGGCGTGGCCGCCGGCCATCGCGGCCTGGCTGGCGCAGGCCCGCGCCCACGCCTGGACCCCGGCGGTGATGGGTGCCGGCGAGGCCGGTGCCACCGCGTACGCCCGGGCCGGCCTCAAGGTGCTGCACCTCGGCGACGAGGCCATCCTGCTGACCCGCGAGTACGCCCTCGACCGGCCGGACCTGAAACCGGTCCGGCAGGCCGTGCACCGGCTGGAGCGGGCCGGCTGGACCGCCCGGGTCCGCCGGCACCGGGACATCCCCGCCGCCGAACTGGCCGGGCTGGCCCGGCTCGCGAGCGCCTGGCGGGACACCGAGAGCGAGCGCGGCTTCTCGATGGCGCTCGGCCGGCTGGGCGACCCGGCCGACGCCGACTGCGTGCTCGTCGAGGCGTGCGACCCGGCCGGCACGGTGCGGGCGCTGCTGTCGTTCAGCCCCTGGGGACGTACCGGCCTCTCCCTGGACCTGATGCGCCGGGACCGCTCGGCCGACAACGGCGCCATGGAGTTCATGGTGTCCGCGCTGATGGCCGCGGCGCCGGGGCTCGGCGTCGAGCGGGTGTCGCTGAACTTCGCGGTCTTCCGCGCCGCCTTCGACGAGGGAGCCCGGATCGGCGCCGGGCCGGTGCTCCGGCTCTGGCGGCACACCCTGCTGTTCTTCTCCCGCTGGTGGCAGTTGGAGTCGCTGTACCGGGCCAACGCCAAGTACCAGCCGCACTGGACGCCGCGCTACATCTGCTTCTCCGAGCGCCGGGAACTGGCCCGGGTCGGGTTGGCCTCGGCGATCGCCGAGGGCTTCCTGGCGCTGCCCGGCAGCCCGGCGACGCCGCTGCACGCCGGCCCGTCGCCGGCCGGCACGGCGGTCCGGTACGTCCCGCCGCAGGCCGGCGCGGTCGGGGCCGTCCCGCCGGTCGCGCCCGGCCGTCCGGTCCCGGAACAGACCCGGGTACGCCTGGACAAGCTGGCCCGGCTGCGGGCCGAGGGCGTCGAGGCGTACCCGGTGAACTATCCGCGCACCGACGGATGCGCCGCGCTGGCCGACGCGTACGCCGGGCTGCCCGCCGACACCTGGACCGGCCGGCAGGTCGGGCTGGCCGGGCGGGTGCTGCTGACCCGCGACCACGGCCGGCTGACCTTCGCGACCATCCGGGACGGCACCGGCGACCTCCAGCTCATGCTGGACGGCGACACCGACGGCGGGCCGGACCGGTGGCGGCGCACGGTCGACATCGGCGACCACGTCGGGGTCAGCGGCGAGGTGGGCACCAGCCGCCGCGGCGAGCTGTCGGTGCGGGTGCGCTCCTGGGAGCTGACCGCCAAGTGCCTGCGTCCGCTGCCGGACAAGCAGCACGGGCTGGCCGACCCGGAGGCCCGGGTCCGGCAGCGCTACCTGGACCTGGCCGTCAACCCGGCGGCCCGGCGGTTGCTGCGGGCGCGCAGCACCGCCGTGCACAGCCTGCGCGACTCGCTTGTGTCGCGCGGCTTCCTTGAGGTGGAGACGCCGATCCTGCAACGGGTGCACGGCGGCGCCAACGCCCGCCCGTTCAGTACGCACAGCAACGCGTACGACGTGACCCTGCACCTGCGGATCGCGCCCGAGCTGTACCTCAAGCGGCTCGCGGTGGGCGGCGTGGAGCGGGTCTTCGAGCTGGGCCGGGCGTTCCGCAACGAGGGGTGGACTTCTCGCACAACCCCGAGTTCACCGTGCTGGAGGCGTACCAGGCGTACGCGGACTACGACACCATGCTGGAGCTGGCCCGGGAGCTGATCCAGGCGGCGGCGGTCGCGGTGCACGGGTCGGCGCTGGCCTGCCCGCCGGACGCCGCCGGCCCCGCCGGCCGGACGGGTGCCGCCGGTACGGCCGGCGCGGTGGACATCTCCGGCCGGTGGCCGGTGCGGACCGTGCACGAGGCGGTGTCGGCGGCGCTGGGCGAGACCGTCACCCCGGACACCGACGCGGCGGCGCTGCGCAAGCTCTGCGAGGCGGCGGCGGTGCCGTACGACCCGAAGTGGGACGCCGGGGCGCTGCTGCTGGAGCTGTACGAGCGGCTGGTCGAGGCGCACACCCGGGAACCCACCTTCTACAGGGACTTCCCGATCCAGGTGTCGCCGCTGACCCGGGCGCACCGCACCGACCCGCGGCTGGCCGAGCGCTGGGACCTGGTCGCCTTCGGGATGGAGCTGGGCACCGCGTACTCCGAGCTGATCGACCCGCTGGAGCAGCGCCGCCGGCTCACCGAGCAGTCGCTGCTGGCCGCCGGGGGTGATCCGGAGGCGATGGAGCTGGACGAGGACTTCCTGACCGCCCTGGAGTACGCGATGCCGCCGACCGGCGGGCTGGGCATCGGGGTGGACCGGGTGGTCATGCTGCTCACCGGGCGTTCGATCCGGGAGACCCTGCCCTTCCCCTTCGTCCGCGAGGGGTGACCGGGGACCGCCGCGGTGGTCCAGCGCGGGCGGGTCATGCCGGGTCGGGGTGCAGCGCCGCGTCCGCGGCGTCGGCGGTCCAGCCGAGGAAGCGGACGGTCAGGTCCGCCCGGGTCGGCGCGCAGCAGTACGGCCCGGCCTGGGCCGGCGCGTCCGGCGGCAGCGGTGCCAGCCGGACCAGCCGCCACGGCTCGCCGTCGGCCCGGGCCCGCACGGTCAGCGCGTCGTCCCGGCGGCTGACCCGGACGGTGACCCGGCAGCCGTCCCACTCGGGCACCGGCGCGGTCGACCAGTCCGAGACGCCGTCGGTGCGTACGGCGCCGAGCTGGAGCGCGCCGTCACAGAACTCGACACCTGTCTTGAGCCACCGTTCGGCGTCCACCCGGACCAGCAGACCCGCCTGGTCGAACTGCTCGGTGTAGTCGGCCACGAAGCGGACCTCGACCGCCGTACCGGGCGGCAGCGGTGCCAGCAGGGCGTGCCCGTCGTCGTGCACGTGGCCGTACGCCGTCCGGCGCCAGAAGTCGGTGCCGGCCGCCGCCGTGACCAGCAGCTCCCCGTCGCCCATCGGCACGCTGCGCACGGGCGGGTTCAGCCAGGTGCCGGAGTTCCAGCCGATCCGCCGGTCCCGCGGCGCCGCATCGCCCATGCGGGCACGGTACCCAATCCGCGGCCCGGCCACCGGCCCCGCGGGTCGGGCGTCCGGCCAGGTCGGTGTGCGGATGCCGCGCGCCGGCCACGATGGACGGTTTGCCGGAGCCGCCGTTCGGTCAAGTCAGGAACCGTGAGGACGAGAAGTGGGCCGCGCCGGCGAGCCCCGCGGTCGCGAGTGAGGGATCTTTCGGCATGAACGAGCGGTGGTACTCCGAGGCGGTCGTCTACTGCCTGGACATCGACACCTACGCGGACTCCGACGGCGACGGCGTGGGCGACATCCGCGGTCTGATCGGCCGGCTGGACTACCTGGCCCGGCTCGGCGTGACCTGCCTGTGGCTCCAGCCGGTCCACCCGTCGCCGGACCGGGACGACGGGTACGACGCCACCGACTTCTACGGCATCGATCCCCGGTTCGGCAGCCTGGGCGACTTCGCCGAACTGCTGCACCAGGCCGGCAACCGGGGCATCCGGGTGATCATCGACCTGGTGGTCAACCACACGTCCAACGAGCACCCGTGGTTCGTCTCGGCCTGCTCGTCGCCGGACTCGCCGTACCGGGACTGGTACGTGTGGTCCGACCACGAGCCGGCGGACCGGCATCAGGGCATGGTCTTCCCGGGTGAGCAGCGGGAGACCTGGACCTACGACCGCTCCGCCAAGGCCTGGTACTACCACCGCTTCTACAAGTTCCAGCCGGACCTGAACTTCGCCAACCCGGCGGTCCGGGCGGAGATCAAGAAGATCGTCTCGTTCTGGCTCCAGCTCGGGGTGGCCGGATTCCGGATCGACGCGGCCCCGTTCATCCTGGAGATGACCGATCCCGGCAATCCGGACTCGCCCAAGGACTACGACTTCCTCACCGAGCTGCGCCAGCACGTCCAGTGGCGGCGCGGCGACGCCGTCCTGCTCGCCGAGGCCAACGTCGAACCCGACCAGCTGCCGGTGTACTTCGGCGACGGCGGCGGCTCGGCCAACCGGCTGCACATGCTGTTCGACTTCATGCTCAACGGCCAGTTGATGCTGGCGCTGGCCCGGCGGGACCCCGAGCCCGTCGTGGCGGCCCTGCGGGAGACCCCGACGCTGCCCGACGGGGCGCAGTGGGCGACGTTCCTGCGCAACCACGACGAGATCGACCTCTCCCGGCTCACGGCCGAGCAGCGCGAGGAGGTGTTCGCGCAGTTCGGGCCGGACGAGAACATGCGGCTGTACGGGCGCGGCATCCGCCGCCGGCTGGCGCCGATGCTGGGCAACGACCGCCGGCGGATCGAGCTGGCGTACTCGTTGCAGTTCTCCCTGCGCGGCACGCCGGTGCTGCGCTACGGCGAGGAGATCGGGATGGGCGACGACCTGTCGCTGCCGGGCCGGGAGGCGATCCGTACCCCGATGCAGTGGTCCTTCGCGCCGAACGGCGGATTCTCCACCGCGCCCGCCGAGAAGCTGCTCCGGCCGGTGGTGGACAAGGGCGACTTCGGCTACGAGCGGGTGAACGTGACCGCCCAGCGGCGGGACGACCGGTCGCTGCTGTCCTGGTTCGAGCGGATGATCCGCAGCCTGCGGGAGGCGCCGGAGATCGGCTACGGGGCGTGCACGCACGTCGACCAGATCCTGCCCGCAGGCGTGCTGGCGCACCGGGCGGACGGTCCCACCGGCACGATGGTCTTCCTGCACAACCTCGGCACCGACGACGTGACGGTCGACCTCGGCGACCTGTACGCCGAGGCGGACCTGCCGACCGATGTCCTCACCGACCGGCCGTACGACCCGGTCGGGAAGCTCGACGCGCTGCGCCTGGGCGGCTACGGCTACCGGTGGATCCGGCTGTGCCGCAACGTGGCCGGCTGGTCCAGCCCGGCCAGTTCCGCCACCGCGTGACCGGCTCCGAGCCGGCCCTTGCGGACGTACGGCTGGGTTAAGCTCCGCACCCAGCCGTACGTTACCGGGAGGTAGACCATGCCGGACCAGCCCCGCGTCGCCATCGTCACCGGAGCCGCCCGAGGAATCGGCGCCGCCACCGCTCGTCGGCTGGCCGACGACGGACTCGCCGTGGCGGTGGTCGACGTCCAGGAGGCGGCCGCCCGGGACACCGCCGGGGCGATCACCGCCGGTGGCGGCCGGGCGCTCGGGATCGGCGCCGACGTGTCCGACCGCGACCAGGTGGCGGCGGCGGTGTCCCGGGTGGCCGACGAACTCGGCCCGCCCACGGTGCTGGTAAACAACGCCGGGGTGCTGCGGGACAACCTGCTGTTCAAGATGACCGACGGCGACTGGGACACGGTGCTGGCCGTGCACCTGCGCGGCGCGTTCCTGTTCAGCCAGGCCGCCCAGCAGCACATGGTCGAGCAGCGCTGGGGCCGGATCGTCAACCTGTCCAGCACCTCGGCGCTGGGCAACCGCGGTCAGGCCAACTACTCGGCCGCCAAGGCCGGCATGCAGGGCTTCACCAAGACCCTCGCCATCGAACTGGGTCCGTTCGGGGTGACCGTGAACGCGGTGGCGCCCGGGTTCATCGTCACCGACATGACGGCGGCCACCGCGGCCCGGATGGGGGTGGACTTCGACGATCTCCAGAAGCACGCGGCCGGCGAGATCCCGGTCCGCCGGGTCGGCCGGCCGGACGACGTCGCCCACACGGTCTCGTTCCTGGCCAGCGAGGGTGCCTCGTTCGTCTCCGGGCAGGTCGTCTACGTGGCCGGCGGGCCGAGGGACTGACCGGGGCGGCTCGGTCGCGTGCCCGGCCGCGGGCTCGGTCGCGGGGCCGGGCGCGGCTCAGCCGCGGGGCCGGGTGCGGCGCAGCCAGAGCAGGCCGAGCAGCGGCAGCACCAGGGGGACGTACCCGTAGCCCTGCCCGAACCCGGACCAGACCGTGTCGTCCGGGAAGAGTTCGGGGTCGAGCAGGCTGAGCCCGCCGACCGCGAGCACGCCGAGGAACTCGACCGTGCAGCAGACCAGCGCGGTGCGCCGGCCGCCGCTGCCGCCGCGGATCAGGCCGACGGTGGCCAGGATGTAGATCACGGCGGCGGCCGCGGAGAGCAGGTACGCCACCGGCGCGGTGGAGAACTTGACCGCCAGCTGGTAGCCGGCCCGGGACGTCGCCGCGATGGCGAAGAGCAGGTAGACCGCGATGAGCACCCGGCCGGGGCCGCTGCCGAGCGGCCGTACCGGTGCCGGCCCGGCCGCGGCCTGCGGCCCGGCCACGCCTTCCGGCCCGGCCGGCGGATTCGGCTCAGCCACCGGCCACCTGCCAGGTCTGCTGGAGGCGCACCACGACCACCGGGATCACCAGGCAGACCACCGTGACGATCACCGAGCCCCACCGGGTCGGCTCCAGCCGCGCCAGCACGGCGGCCAGCGGCGGCAGGAAGACCAGCGTGACCAGGTAACCGGCGAAGACGCCGGGCTCACCGGGCCGCTGCCCGTCGGCGATGGCCAGCACCGCGAACGCCGCCAGCACCAGCAGCGCGGCCTCGACCACGCCGAGCCCGACCAGTTGCCAGCGGTCCGGTGCCCGGTCCCGGACGGTCGCGAACAGCGCCCAGGCCGCGAGCGCCAGGCAGAGCACGATCGGCACGGTCGCGACGAGACCGTGCACCGGCGACGCGGCGCCGGTCACCGGGTACGTCCGAGCAGTGGGTCGAGCACCGCAACAGCGTACTGACCGGTCCGGCCGGCCCCGTCGGCGACCACGCCGGGCGGGCCGGAGCGCGACATGGTTCCGGCGAGGCATCGGCGTCTATCATCATGACTTTCGGGGCCTCTCGGTCGGGAGGAAGCAGCGGCGTGGCTGACGCGGGCGTGTGGGTGTGGGTCCTGGTCGGCGGCGGCACGGTCCTGGCGCTCCTCGGCCTCGCCGTTTTCGTGGAGCGTCCCGCCGAGCCGGCCGTGGACCCGCAACGGCTGGCGGCCGAGGCGGCCGAACTGGCCGAGCACGCCACCACGACGCAGCGGGAGGCCCAACGGGCCGCGGCGGAGGCGGTCGAGGCCGCCGAGCGGCGGGCCGCCGCGCAACTGGCCCGGGACGAGGCGTGGGACGCCCAGGAACGCGCCGAGCAGGCGTTCGAGCGCGCCTTCGCGGTGGTGGTCGAGGGCCGGCGGGCCGCCCCCGCCCCGGTCGAGGTCGGCCCCGACCCGCAGGCGCGCCGGGAGGTGTCCCGGGCCGCGCTGTCCGCGTACCGCCGGGGTGACATCTCGGTACGCGAGCTGCGGGAGGTGTGGCGGCTCACCGGCGACCACGACCCGGCCCAGGAGGAGCGGGAGTGGACCGCCGACCGGTTGCACCGCGAGTCGATGGCGGCCCGGCGGGACTACCACCGCGCGGTCGCCGAGTTGCGCCGGGTGGACCGGGCGGCCCGAATCGCCGAGGTGGCCGCCGAGGCGTTGCTGGCCGAGGCGGCGGAGTCGGCCGTGGAGGCGCAGGTCGCCCAGGACGCGCTGGCGGCGACCCGGTCCCGCCGCCGCTGGCGTGGCGGTGGCCGAAGCCGACCCGGAACCGGCCCGCCGTGTTAGGAAGGACCTCTTGCGCACGAACCGACCGGGAGGGGCTGCCGTGCTGAGCTTTGGAGTCTTCGGGACCGGCCACTGGGCGGCCGAGACGCACGCGGCCGCGATCGCGGCCCACCCGCGGGCACGGCTGGCCGGGGTGTGGGGGCGCAACCCGGACCGGGCCCGCGCGCTGGCCGACCGGTACGGGGTGGCCGCGTTCCCGAGCACGAAGGCCCTGATCGAGGAGGTCGACGTGGCGGCCTTCGCGGTCCCGCCGGACGTGCAGGCCGAGATCGCCGCGGACGCCGCGGCGGCCGGCCGGCACCTGCTGCTGGACAAGCCGCTGGCGCTGAGCCTGCCGGCGGCCGACCGGGTGCTGGCCACGGCCGAGGGGGCCGGGGTGGCCTCGGTGGTCTTCTTCACCAACCGGTTCTTCGAGAACGTCTCGGCGCACCTGGCCACGGCGGCGACGGTGGGCGGCTGGCACGGCGCCCGGGTCACCATGCACGCCTCGATCTACGAGCCGGGCAACCCGTACGGCGGTTCCCGCTGGCGGCACGAGCAGGGCGCGCTCTGGGACATCGGCCCGCACGCGCTCTCGCTCGTCGTACCGGTGCTCGGCCCGGTGACCCGGGTCGCGGCCCTGGACGGGCCGCGCGGGTTGGTGAGCCTGGTGCTGGCGCACGACTCCGGCGCCACCAGCACCGTGTCGCTGACCCTGGACTCGCCGCCCGCGGCGAAGTCCCGTGAGGTCACCTTCTTCGGCGAGTCGGGGCTGGACGCGCTGCCCGAGGGGACCGGCACCCCGGTGGACGCCCTCGGCCGGGCGATCGACCAGCTGGTCGCGCAGATCGACGCGGGGACCCGGGAGCACGCCTGCGACGTGCGGTTCGGTCGGGACGTGGTCGCGGTGCTGGTAGCCGCGGACACCGCCCGGGCCGAGGCCCGCACGGTGGCGGTCTGAGGCTCGCGCGGTCCGGGCCGGGTGCCGGCGTAAATCCGGTTGCCACCCCGCCGGCGGGCGGGCTAGCGTCGCCGCCGTGACGCACGCTCTGATCGACGGCGCCGGTACGCCGGCCGCCGCGGGCCCCCGGTGGGTGGCCCGCCCCTGGATCCGGCGTACCGCCCCGGCCGTGCGCCGGGACGCCGCCGCCTGAAGCCGCGTTCCCGCCGACCGGTCGCCCTGAGGGCGTCCGGGAGGTCCTTCACGCCCGCGTCCGACGCCGGCCGGAGCACTGACGAGTCCTGCCCACTCGACAGTCCCGCGCCGCGCACACCCGTGTACCACGGCCCGGTCCGCCAGCGGACCGCGCGACGTCCCGGCCTGTCCACGCCCGCCGCCGCAGGGCGGCATCGAAGGACCCGGACATGGCTTCCCGCCGACCTGACGATCATCTTCCGCGCCCGGTGCGCCGGCCCGACCGGCCGCCGCACCACCGGCCCGACCGGCCGCCGCACCACCGGCCCGACCCGCGGACCGAACGCGACCGGTCCCGGCGCGTACTCTCGCAGAACTTCCTCGCCGATCCCGCGGCACTGCGCCGGATCGTGCACGCCGCCCGCACCGGTCCCGGCGACCTCGTCCTGGAGTTCGGGGCCGGTCCGGGGGCGCTGACCCGGGCACTGTCGGCCGCGGGCTGCCGCGTGCTGGCGTACGAGGTCGATCCGGAACTGGCCGCGGCGCTGGCCGCCGCGGACCTGCCCCGGGTGCTGGTCCGGCCGGACGACTTCCTCGCGGCGCCGGCGCCGCCGGAGCCGTTCGCGGTGGTCGGCAACATCCCCTGGGCGCTCACCGCCCGGGTGGTCGACTGGTGTCTGGCCGCGCCGCGGTTGCGGTCCGCGACGCTGCTCACCCAGCTGGAGTACGCGCGCAAGCGCACCGGCGACTTCGACCGGTGGAGCCGGCTGACGATCCTCACCTGGCCGCGGTACCGCTGGCGGCTGGCCGGGCGGGTGTCCCGGTCGGCGTTCCGGCCGGTGCCCGCGGTGGACGCCGGGATCCTGCGGCTGGACCGGCGGTCCGCGCCGCTGCTGCCGGCCGGCGAACTGCCCCGGTACGCGCGCCTGGTGCAATGCGGGTTCACCGGCGTCGGGGGTTCGCTGCACGCGTCGCTGCGCCGCCGGTACCCGCCGGGGCGGGTGGACGCGGCGTTCCGGGCGGCCCGGCTGGACCGGAGCACCCCGGTCGGGCGGGTCTGGCCGGAGCAGTGGCTCGCGCTGCACCGGCTGCTGCGCTGAGCGGGTCGCCGGCGCCGGGTACGGGCGGGTCGCTCAGGCCAGTTCGCTGAGCGACTCACCCACCTCGGCGGGCGACTCGAACTCCTCCACGGGCAGCGACCGGAGCAGTTGCAGCACGGCGGTGCTGGCCCCGTTCTCCTGTGCCCGGCGGACCACGTCCTCCCGGGACACCGGGAAGTCCAGCCCTTCGAGGTAGTCCTGCAACTGCGTGACGTTGACGGCCATGGCCTGCCTCTACCCGCTGGGCCGGCCGGCACACCCGCGGCGGATCCGCCGCGGGTGTGCCACTTTGTCCGGCTCTGCGCGCGGGGCCCGGGTTTGCCGGCGGACCGCCCGGGTAGCCGGCGCCCATGCTGGAGCACCGGCTCGGGGGACCGGGTGACTTCGATCCGCTGCTGGAGCGCATCGGCCGGGCCAGGATCGTGATGATCGGCGAGGCGAGCCACGGCAGCTACGACTTCTACCGGTTGCGGGAGCAGGTCACCCGGCGGCTGATCGCCGAATGCGGCTTTTCCTTCGTGGCGGTCGAGGGCGACTGGCCGGACTGCGACCGGGTGCACGCTGCGGTGACCGCGGCACCCGGTCGGGCGGCCGACCCGCAGGCCGCGCTGGGCCGGTTCGAGCGCTGGCCGACCTGGATGTGGGCGAACGCCGAGGTGGCCCGGTTCGCACACTGGCTGCGGGCGTGGAACCTGCCACGACCGCCGCAGCGCCGGGCCGGCTTCCACGGCCTGGACGTGTACAGCCTCTGGGCGTCGATGCAGATCATCCTGGACCACGTGCGGGCGGAGGATCCGGCCGGACTCCCCGCGGCGCAGCAGGCGTACCGGTGCTTCGAGCCGTACGGGAAGCGGATCGAGGGGTACGCGGCGGCCAGCCGGTTCGTCGACGCCCGCTGCGCCGACGAGGTGGTCCGGCTGCTGGCCCGGATGCGTGAGCGGGCCGCGAACGACGGGCCGGCCGGCTTCTCGGCCTGGCAGAACGCCGAGGTGGTGGCCCGGGCCGAGGAGTACTACCACGCCATGGTGGGCGGCGGCCCGCGGTCGTGGAACGTCCGGGACACCCACATGGCCGACACCCTGGACCGGCTGCTGCACCGGTACGGCCCGGACGCGCGGGCCGTGGTCTGGGCCCACAACACGCACGTGGGCGACGCCCGGGCCACCGACATGGCCGGGGGCGGCATGGTGAACGTCGGGCAGTTGGCCCGGCAGCGGCACGGAACCGACGACGTCGTGCTGGTCGGCTTCGGCACCTGGGCCGGCACGGTGATCGCGGCCCCGTCCTGGGGCGCGCCACCCGAGGCCATGACGCTGCCGCCGGCCCGGGACGGATCGGTGGAACAGCAACTGCACGAGCGGCTGCCCGAGCGGGCGCTGCTGGTCTTCGACGCCGCGGACCGCACGCGCGGCTGGCTGGCCGGGGACCTCGACCACCGGGCCGTCGGGGTGGTCTACGACCCCTCGTTCGAAGCCTGGGGCAACTACGTGCCGACCCGGTTGGCGCAGCGGTACGACGCGTTCCTCTGGTGTGACCAGACCACCGCGCTGCATCCGCTGGCCGCCACCCGGCGGGCCGGCGAGCTGGAGACGTACCCGTCGGGCGTGTGAGCCGCGCCCGGTCTGTGAGCCGCGCCCGGTCTGTGAGCCGCGCCCGGTCTGTGAGCCGCGCCCGGTCCACATCGGCCGGACCGGCGGCCACCCGCAGGGGTGGCCGCCGGCCGGTCTTCAGCGTTTCAGCGTTTCACCGGACGTCAGGAGACGTTGATCGCCGTGTCGTCGATCACGAACGACGTCTGCAGCAGGAAGTCCTCGCTGCCGAGGAACTTCACGCTGATCGTCTGCCCGGCGTAGGACGCCAGCGAGAAGGAGCGCTGCTGGTATCCGCTTGCCTTGTTGAGGTTCGAGTACGTGGCCAGGGTGGCCAGCACCGAACCGCTGGAGTTGAGCACCTGCACCCTCAGCGTGTCGTACGCCGTCGTGGTGGTGCGCTCCGCGCTGTCGATGTGCAGCCAGAAGCTGAAGTTGTACGACGAGCATCCGCTGGGCAGGCTGACCTGCTGCTGGATGTACTCCGTGCTGGTGGAGCCGTAGCCGTTCAGCCAGGAGAACCGGGTGCCGGAGTGGGCACTCTGCCCGCTGTACGAGCCGATGGTGCCGGTGTTGCCGGTCCACGGCGACGTACCGGACTCGAAGCCCGCGTTACCGAGCTTCTGGCCCGGGCTGGAGCAGCCTCCACCGGATCCGTTCACCGTCAGCGTGTAGCTGGCGGTGTGCGTGGCCGCCGAGCCCGTACCGGTGATGGTGACGGTGTAGGTGCCCGGCGAGGTGGACGACGTGGTGCTGATGGTGAGGGTGGACGAGTTGCCCGCGGTCACCGAGCTGGGGCTGAACGACGCGCTCGCGCCGCTGGGCAGGCCGCTCGCCGACAGCGCCACCGTCTGCGCCGAACCGCTGGTGACGGCGGTGGAGACGGTGGTCGAGACCGCGCTACCGGGGTTGACCGAGCCGGAGGTCGGCGAGGTCGCCATCGAGAAGTCGTTCCCGGTGGAGCAGGGGGCGTCGCTGCCCGCCACGTTCACCGCGGTCCACGCCGCCTGCACGGTCTTGTACTCGGTGCTGCAGCTGCCGTACAGGTCGCTGGCCGCGTGCAGGCTGTACGCCCGGGCGGTGTTGGACGGGTTGCTGGTGTTGACGTACGACGTGTTCGAGGTGAAGTACAGGTCGAGCGCCCGGAACCAGATCTTCTCGGCCTTGGACCGGCCGAGGCCGGTGACGGCCGGCGCCGAGCCGCAGACCGGCGAGGTGCCGTACGCGGTGGAGCCGGTGCCCTCGGCCAGGTTGAAGTAGAAGTGGTTCGCCACGCCGGAGGAGTAGTGCACGTCCTTGTTCTTCGTGCTGGTGGACCAGCAGCTGTCGGACGAGCCGTCCAGCGACGGGTTGTACATGTACCGCAGCGGCGTGCCGTTGCCGTTGATGTTGATCTTCTCGCCGATGTCGTAGTCACCCGGGTCGGCCGGGGTGTTGGCGTAGAACTCGACCATCGAGCCGAAGATGTCGCTGGTGGCCTCGTTCAGGCCGCCGGACTCGCCCGAGTAGTTCAGGCCGCCCGAGACGACGTTCTCGGTCACGCCGTGGCTCATCTCGTGGCCGGCCACGTCCAGCGAGACCAGCGGCTTGGAGTTGCCCGAGCCGTCGCCGTACGTCATCCGGGAGCCGTCCCAGAAGGCGTTGACGTAGCTGTTGCCGTAGTGCACCCGGCTGGGCACGCCGCTGCCGTTGCCGAAGATGCCGTTGCGGCCGTGCACGTTCTTGTAGTAGTCGAACGTCACCGCGGCGCCGAAGTGCGCGTCGACGGCGGCCGACTGCCGGTTGGAGTTGGTGCCGTTGCCCCACACGTTGTCGGCGTCGGTGAAGGTGGAACAGCTGGACGTGCCGTTGTTCATGTCGCACGTGTAGCCGTTGCCGCGCACCGGGTCGGTCATCGAGTAGGTGGAGCCGGACAGGGTGGTGTCGATGGTCACCGTGCCGGAGTAGATGCTGTTGCCGGTGCCCGCGACCGTCTCGATCTCGTCGAACGAGCCGATGTACGCGCCGCTGGTCGCGTCGCTGATCACGTGCAGCCGGGACGGCGTCTGCCCGTCTGGTGCCCAGCCCTGGACCACGGTCTCCCAGGCGAGTTTGCCGCGCCCGGTGGTGGCGTCGACGAACAGCTCGGGGGCGCCGACCGTGGTGACCTTGCCGGCGAAGTGCGCCTTCGCGGTCTTCTGGGCGGCGGCGCTGTCCACCTTGGCCTTGGTGCTCAGGTTGAGCGGCGCGACCAGGGCGTTCGAGACGCCGGAGTAGCCACCGGAGGCGGTGGTGTGCACGACGAAGTCGCCGCCGTACACCCGGAGGCCCTGGTAGGTGCGGGTATAGCGGATGTGACCGGCGCCGCTTGGATCGGTCTTGCTGCTGTACACCTTGTACGAGTCAGCGGCGCTGCCCTGCACGGCCCCGGGGTTGCTGGCCAGCAGATCGGCGGCCAGTGCCACGGCGGACGGCTTGGACGAGGGTGTGGTGGGAGCCGCGGTTGCGGCGGGGGCGACACCGGCCAGGACACCGCTGGTGAGTACGGCGGCGCTGACGACGGCGAGGGATCTGTTCACGTGCCCTCCTGGGGGGAGTGTCGTGACGGTAGTCACCCATGTACATATAGCCAGGTGGACGCGAAAAATGAAGAGGTGAATTTCCCTCGCTCGATGTGACATCCTCATGTGTTGCGTGCAAGACGGCGACACACCGGTGGGCGGAACCGCTGCTGGTCGGCCAGCGTCCCACCGGTATGAGAAGAACGAACGCCATCCCCCTGCTGTCACTGTTTTTGGTGATGGTGTCGGGTTGTGGACCGACCCCGGCCGGTGCGCCCGACCCGACGGCCGCCCCGCCGTCCCCGTCCGGCTCCGCTCCGGAGGCCACGCAGCCCACGGCGACCTCGCCCTCCTCCGCGCCGGCCGACTCGGCCCCGCCTCGGCTCCCGGCCGGCCGACGCCGGGTGCGAGCGGGACCGCCCGAGCCGTGCCGGTGACCGTCAGCCGCAGCGGCGGCTTCGCCGGGGGCGCCGAAACCATCGCGGTACGCGCCGACGGGAGCTGGACCCGCAAGGGCTCCGGATCGCCGCGCTCGGGCAGCCTGACCGCGGAGCAGCGGAACCGGCTCTGGTCGTTGCTCGGCGATCCTCGGCTGGCCGGCGAGGCCGGTACGCACCAGCGGCAGGGCTGCGCCGACACGTACGAGTGGACGGTCGCCGCGGGGAGCACGAAGGTCGACTACACCGAATGCCTGGCGCCGGCCAACCGGCCGCCGGTGGCGGCGGCGGTGGCCGAACTGGTCGACACCGCGACCCGGTAGCGGGTGTCGCGCGGGCCTCGTCGCGCCGGCCGCCCGCGCGCACCCCGTGCCGCGACCGGGCACCGGGGATCGAACGGGTACCGGGGCTCGACCGGGTACCGGGCTCGAACGGGCCCGGTGGCGTGGCGGCCGTACGGCCACCACGCCACCGGGGGTTGTGGTGCTATCTATCGGTGGTGCCGGTCAACTGGCACTGCAGGAGACCGTTGGCCAGGTCCAGTTGCCGTTGTGCTGGATCGTCACGCCCCAGTTGTTGCCGTTGCCGTTGGGCTTGGCGACCAGTTGCTGGGCGGTGGGCCACGTCGCGCTGATGTTCCAGGTGGCGATGATCTTCGCGGGCGACGGGACGTTCATCGTCACGGTCCAGTTGCTGGAGCCGGAGACCGCGACGTTGAGGTTGTAGCGGTCGCTCCACTGCGAACCCGCCGAGAGGCTCGCGGTGCAGCTGCCGCCGCCACCGCCGGACGGCGGCGGGGTGGTGCCACCGCCGCCACCGCCGCTGCTGCCCAGCGTGATGTTGGAGTTTCCGCTGCTCTGGTAGCCCTCGGTGGCGAGGATCTGGTAGTCGTGGCTGCCGAGGTTCATGCCGTGGCTGGCCCAGGCGTCGAAGTGGTTGCCGGTGGTGATGGTGCCGCCGGTTTTTTTGGATTGGCGGACGCTCCAGTATTGGTTGAAGGTTTGGTTGCCTTCGATGGAGGGGGCGTTGTAGCGGGTGGTTTCGTAGATGTCGTAGGTGCCGCCGTCGCTGGTGACGGTGCCTTTGTAGGTGCCGGTGGGTCGGTAGGTGCCCCAGTTGTCGACGATGTAGTACTCGACGAGGGGGTTTCTGGTCCAGCCGTAGAGGGCGAGGTAGGCGTTGCCGGAGGGGTTGAAGCTGCCGGAGTAGGTGACGGTTTGGCGGGTGCCGGGTTTCCAGCCTTTGCCGGCGACGAAGTTGCCGACGTTGCTCCAGGTGGTGCTGTAGTTGCCGCCGGAGCCGAGGTCCATGGAGACCGAGCCGCCGCCGTCGGTCCAGAAGGAGTAGAAGTAGCCGTTGTTGGTGCCGGTCTGGTTGGAGGTGATGGCCGCGCTGGCCACGCCGGGCATCGCCACGATCACGGCCAGCGCGGCGGCGCAGGCGCCGCCGATCAGCCTGAGTCGGCCGGCTCTGCGGCTTCTGGAGCGGGTGGGGGCCTCGTTCATCTGCGTGTTCACTCCTCGTGAAGGCTGGCGGGTGGCCAGGCAGCGTGATAGGACCCGGCGGGGCGGTCGATGGTCCGGATGGGGGCACGGCCGCGCTGGCGGGCAGCGCGGCGACCGGCGGGAGGCCGCCCGGTCGGCGTCGGCCGACCGGGACGCGACGGACATCCGGATCGACAGCGGTCGAGGTCTATCGATGGCGACAGTATCGATCGACGGATTGACCGTTGGCAACGTTTTTCGGAAAAGTTTCGTTACATGATCTTAACTGGTTGTTCTCAAGTCGCCGGTTTCTCCTGATGGATCCGTCGATTCACGAAACAAATTCGCCGTCGATGATCGAAAGTGCTCATCAGATGATCACGAGCGGATGCGGGTTACCGAAAGTTGCGGAGACCCCCGCCGGCCGCCGGACCGGTCCCGCGGCCGGCGGGGGAGCGGTCACGGCCGGCGCGGCCGGCGGGTGAGTCCGAAGCCGACGACGCCGGCGACCGCGGCCAGTACGCCACCGGCCGCACTCCAGATCCAGCGCGAGCCGAGGTCGGGCAGCCAGCCGAGGTACCCGCCGTCGGTGTCCTCGGCCGCCGCCGGCACCGGTTCGCTGTCGAGCACGGCGCCGGCCCGGGTGTTCGGCACCAGCGGGGCCTTCAGCTCGCCGTCGTCCCGGGATCCCTGGCCGTCCGCGGTGACCAGCAACTCCACCTCGACCGGCAGGCCGAGGTCGGCCTCCGGCAGGTCGGCCACCGACAGCCGCAGGTAGTACGTGCCGGGCAGCGGGTCGGCGGACCACGGCTCGGCCCACGAGCGGACCTGGCGCAGGGTGCAGCCGAGCGACACGCTGGCGGCGGTGGCGTCGACGGTCGGTGTCTGCGTGCCGGCGGTGCAGGGCTGCCGGCGCCGCAGTCCGTCGAAGACCTCCACGGTCCAGGTGGCGGCACCGCTGCGCGGCTTCGGAAAGGACACGGTCGCGGTGATCTCGTCCCGCTCGCCGGCCGCGGCGGGGAAGGACCAGTACAGGTAGTCGCCGATGGAGGCGCCGACCCGGACCGGCTGGCCGGCCGCGATGCCGGCGGCGGTCAGGAAGGACGTCCCGGACCGGGTGACCGGGGTGGCGCCCGGCGAGGGGGTGGGCTCGGCCGCGGCCGGGGCGGGGAGGGCCAGCGCGCCGAGACCGGCCACGGCCAGCGCCGCGCCGGTCCGGCCCGCCGTACCGGCACGTCCGGCCGTGCGGGTACCGCTCGGGAAGCTTGTCATCAGTTGTTCCTCCAGGTGGTGACCCACCAGCGGGTGAGCAGCCCGGTCACCAGCCCGGCGACCAGGCCGACGACGGTCAGCAGCAGCAACAGCACCCAGCCGCGCCCCAGGTCGGGGGCGGTGGGCGCGGGGGAGGAGGCGACCACGTCGACGGTCAGTTCGACAGGCATGCCGGGCGTGCCCTGGGTGCCCGGGCGGGGCGCGAACGCGTTGCTCACCACCAGACAGACCATCGTGGTCGCGGCGCCGGCGGCGGTGGCGTCGTCCGGGTCGTCCGTCGGGTTCGGGCCGTCGGTGGCGTCCGGGCCGTCGGTGGCGTCGGCGTCATCCGTGTGGTCCGGGTCCGCCCGGTCCTCGTGGGCCGACCAGCGCAGCCCGGCCGAGACCACATCGGTACGTCCGCTTCCGGCGTCCACCCCGCGGACCAGTTCCCGGCCGTCGGTGGTGGTGGCCCGCAGCAGCACGCCGTAGTCCGGATTCACGGCCCGGTCCAGCGCCACGCTCACCGAGGCGCGCAGTTCCTGCCCGGCCGGCACCGGCACGCGGTACCAGCGGTGTTCCGAGAACCCCTCCCGGTCGCCGTACACGCCGGGGGAGAGCAGCGGCGCACCGTCGCAGCCGGACCTGCCGGCGACCACGGTCGGGGCCGCCGTGTAGGTGTCCTTGGCCCGGTCCACCAGTTGCTTGATCCGCCCGGTCAGCTCGTCCGCGCTCTGCGCCGCGGTGTACGTACCGCCGGTGGCGCCGGCGATGCAGAGCAACTGCCGGCGTACCTTCTCGTCCGGCGCCAGGCCGAGGGTGTCGACCACGAGCTTGGTGCCCTGCGCGGCCAGTTCCCGGGCCACGTCGCAGGGGTCGGGCGGGGCGCAGGTGTCCTCGCCGTCGGTGATCAGGACGATCCGCCGGGCGGTGGTGCCGGTGCCGAGGTCGTGGGCGGCCTCGCGCAGGGCCAGCCCGACCGGGGTGAACCCGGTCGGCCGGAGGGTGGCCACCGCGGCCTTGGCCCGGGTCCGGTCCACCGGGCCGACCGGCACGATCTGCTGGGTGTCCTGGCAGCCCTGCTTCTTGTCCTTGCCCCGATAGGTCGCGCCGAGCACCCGGATGCCGAGCTGGGTCTCGGCCGGAAGCGCGTCGACCACCTCGTTGAACGCCTGCTGGGCGACGGAGATCCGGCTGCGTCCGTCGATGTCGCTGGCTCGCATCGAGCCGCTGACGTCGAGTACCAGCTCGACCTTGGGCGGCTCGGCCGGTGTCTCCTCATCGGCGAGCGCCGGCGCCGGCGCCCCCGACACGGCCGTGGCCAGTACGCCGATGAGAAGGACGGTTGCCGATATTCTCTTGTCGATCACCGGGCGGAGTGTAGAACTCGTCCACTTCGGATGATCATCCGGGTGGCGCCCGCCGGGCCGCTACGCCGCGGCCGCGGCCGGCGGTTCGAGGTGGCGCGCGGGCAGCCCGGTGGAGCAGGCGTCGAGCACGATCTCGATCATCTCCTGGAACGGCTCGGACTCGCCGTTGACGCATCGCGAGGCGATGCCGATCCGCCGCCGTGGCGGCATGTCGACCGGCCGGCAGACCACGCCGGACCGGAGCTGGTGTGCCGAGGACGCCGGTACCAGGGACAGCCCGACGCCCGCGGCGATCAGCCGCTGGGAGAGGGCGAAGCTGTTGCTGTACACCGCGATCCGCGGTTCGAAACCGGCCCGCCGGCAGGTGTTGCGGATGAGCTGGGTGTGGTTGGAGAGCCGGCTGACCCCGGCGATCCAGTTCTCCATCGCGAGGCTCTCCACCGAGACGAGGTCGTGGCTGGCGAGCCGGTGGCCGGACGGGAGACCGAGGAGCAGGTCCTCCTCGGAGACGAAGTGGTAGTTGATGCTCTCCGGGATCGGCAGCGGTGAGCGCGGATCGTCGAAGATGACGGCGATGTCGAGGTTGCCCTCCTCCAGGTCCTCCAGCAGCCGGGTCGGCTCGTCCTCGCGGGCCGTGACCACGGCGGTGGGGACCCGTCGGCGCAGGTGTGCGATGGCCGGCGGCAGGTAACTGGCGCTGGCCATGGCGAAGGCGCCGATGCGGATCCGCCGGCTGCGCCCCTCGGCGATCTCGGCGAGTTCGGACTCGACGCTGGCCGCCTTGCGTAGCAGCGGGTCGGCGTGGGCCAGCAGCGCCCGGCCGGCCGCGGTGAGTGCGGCACGTCCCCCGGGCGGCGTTCGAGCAGCCGGGCGCCGGTCTCGGCCTCCAGTCGGGCGACGTGGTGGGAGACGGCGGACTGGGAGTAGTGCAGGACCTCGGCGGCGGCGGAGAACGACGACAGGCGGGCGACCTCACGGAACACGAGGAGTCGCTTCAGGTCGAGCATCGGCCCTCCTTCGGGGGTCGTTGGCTGGCAGATTACTGCGCTGGCCTGCGCTTTGACAGAGCGTGGCGACCGATTCCCCGGGTCGGTGTGGCCGAGCGTCGATGCATCGTCACCCAACGTAATTCCGGCGCCACTTTGGGTTTCCCTGATCGATGGGGTGAATGAGTAGATCGAAGCTATCGAACCACTTTCCCCGGCTCCGGTGAAAGACTGCCATGAAGCGCGGGTCAAGAGCTTCCCGGGAGCAATCGAATGCAAGGGGAGGTGAGATCAATGAAGGTAACGACAAGGTTCAGGAATCTACTTGAGGAGTCCGGCCCGACGGTGATTCCAGGCGTTTACGACGGACTCTCCGCGGCCATTGCGCAGGAGAGTGGATTCGAGGCTGTCACTATTACCGGAGCCGGCGTGTCGGTCACTCACGGATATCCGGATCTTGGATTTCTGACCCTTACGGAAGTAGTTGAGCGGGCGCGGGCGATCATCCGCGGAACGTCTTTGCCGGTGATGGTTGACGCCGACACCGGTTATGGCGGGGTACTGAACATCCAGCGGTCGGTGCAGGAGTTCGAGGCCGCGGGAATCGCGGCCATGCATATCGAAGATCAAGTGGCCCAGAAGAGATGTGGCCTGCTCAGCGGCATCGAGGTAGTCTCCGCGCAGGAGATGGTCGCCCGAATTTCGGCGGCGGCAGCGGCTCGGACGGATCCCGACTTCTGCATCGTCGCCCGGACGGATGTACGTGCCTGCGGCACGATCGACGACGTTGTCGAGCGCGCCAGGGCCTACCGGGAGGCCGGGGCCGACGCGGTTTTCCTGTTCGACCTGCACAGCCGGGAAGAACTGGAGGACGCGGCAAATCGGATACCCGGTCCGAAGATGACCCACGTGTCGCGGGGAGCGAAGATTCCACCGATACCACCGGCAGAGCTGGCCGCTGCCGGATACGCAACGATCTGTTATCCGCTGACCCCGCTTCAGGCAGCCGCGCACGCGCTGCGTGAGGCGTACACCCATATCCGCGAGGATGCGCGGCTGGAGCCGCTCTTCGACCGGATGGTGCCACCCGGCGAGATCTACGAACTGGTCGGAATAGCGGATGCAGAGCTGTTTGCAGGTGCTCACGAAGCGGTCCAGCCAAAAGCTGGTTGAGGTCTTCCGTACGTACACGAGAGGGAACTGAAATGGCAGAGCGCACCATCATCCACGGCGCCGAGGCAATTACCTGCGTGGGTGCCGAATCCATTCCCGACTCGGTCATCGTCGTCGAGGGCGACAAGATCACCGAGGTACGCCCGGCCGCCGGGTTCGATCTTGTGGCGGCCCGGTCGGAACGCTCCACCACGGTCGTCGACGCGACCGGTAAGTGGATCATCCCCGGCCTGGTCAACCTGCACGAGCACCTGGACAACCACCGCGGCAGCGGGTCCTTCCAGGAGCGACTGCACCAGCCCCTGTCGTACGGGATCATCCGCGGTACCCGCAACGTGCTGATCTCGCTGGCCCGCGGGGTGACCACGGTCCGGGACACCGGCGCGAAGGCCGGGACGAACATCGGGCTGCGCGACGCGGTGGAGTCCGGGCAGCTGATCGGCCCGCGGATCTACCCCTCGGGTTCGCCGATCGCGATGACCGGCGGGCACGGTGCCGGCCTCGCGATCGAGGCGGACGGCCCGGACGCGGTGCGGGCGGCGGCCCGGCAGCAGCTCAAGGACGGCGCCGACGTCATCAAGATCATGGCGAGCGGCGGATTCGTCTCGCTCGGCAACGACCACCCGTGGGCGGCCCAGCTCACCGAGGAGGAGATCCGGGCCGCGGTGGACGAGGCGCACAAGTCCGGCAAGACCGTGGCCTGCCACGCGCACCCGCCGGCGGCCATCAAGATCGCTCTCGCCGCCGGGGTGGACACCATCGAGCACGGCGCTCTGATGGACGAGGAGTCGGTCGAGCTGATCGACAAGAGCGGCGCCTACCTGGTCCCGACCCTCGACGAGTCGCACATGATCGCCGAACGGGGTCTGGAACTGCGCCGCCCGCAGTGGCTCATCGAGGTCTGCCGCAAGAAGGCGGAGGAGCAGAACGGCATCTTCGGCCTGGCGGTCGCGGGCAAGCTGCGCTGCGGCGTCGGCACGGACGTGGCCGGCGAGATGGGCCGGGAGATGTTCCACATGGCCAACGCCGGAATGTCGAACATGGACGTCCTGCTGGCCGGCACCATCAACGGTGCCAAGGTGCTGCACATCGAGGACAAGATCGGTTCCATCGAGGCCGGCAAGTTCGCCGACCTGGTGGTGCTCGACCGTGACCCGCGGCAGGACCTGTTGGTCTGCGATGAGCCGAGCCTGGTCTTCAAGGGCGGTACGGCGTACGACCCGACGGAGTTGCTGGCCAATCTCGGGCCCAACTCCAACTGATCACACGAGCCTCAATAGAGGGGTTTTCAGGATGGACGACGCACCGGTGAAGCCGCCGTCCGGCGGTGGTCAGGTCACACTCACCCGGCGGGGTCTGCTGCGCGGCGGCACGCTGGCCGGCCTGTTCGCGCTCAGCCCGAGCCTGCTCGCCGCGTGCGGCGGCGGGGGAGCGAGCGGATCGCGGGGCAACCGTCTCGTGATCGCCATTGAGGGTGACCCGAGGTCCCTGAACGAAATCATCGATCCGGGCATCGGGATCCGGATCCTGACCAACACCCAGGACGGGCTGCTCAACCGCAGCACCGACTACCGGGAGATCGTCGCCGGTCTGGCGGACATGCCCGAACGTCCGGACGACCTGACGTACCGGTTCACCCTCCGCGAGGGGATGACCTTCAACACCGGTACGGCGGTCACCGCCGACGACGTGGTCTACACCTTCAACCGTCTGATGACCGACGAGCAGGCGTCCTTCGGTGCGCTCTACAAGAACAGCATCGCCTCGGTGACCGCGGAGAACGACCGTACCGTGGTGATCAAGACGAAGGAGCCGTACCCGATCCTGATGTCGCTGCTCTCCGGTAACCACCCGAAGATCGTCGAGAAGGCGGTCGTGGAGCAGGAGGGGTACGGCACGACGGTCTGGTCCGGCACCGGCCCCTTCGAGGTCACCGAGTGGGTCAAGGGCGACCACGTCACCGTCCGCAAGGCGGAGAAGGCGCACTCGCCGCAGGGTGAGGCGCAGGTCGACGAGGTGGTCTTCCGGGTCATTCCGGATGTCTCGGCGCGGCTGGCCGCGCTGCGCGGCGGTCAGGTGGACGCCGTCATCCAGCCGGCCTACAAGGACCTGCAGTCGTTCAAGGACGCCGACGGGATCGAGATCAAGGAGCTGGAGGGGTCGGACCAGACCCTGATGGTGTTCAAGACCTCGATGCCACCGTTCGACAAGCGGGACGTGCGCAAGGCGATCTCCCTGGGGATCAACCGCAAGGCGCTGGTCGAGGACTTCTTCTACGGTCACGCCACCGCCGCCGGGGACCTGTTCCCGCCGTGGCACTGGGCGCACGACCCGTCGATCGACGCGCCGTACGACCCGGATCAGGCCAAGCAACTGCTGGCCAAGGCGGGGTTCGATGAGAGCAGGCCGCTGAAGTTCACCGCCATGGTGCTTCAGGACCAGCTCTTCCTCGACCAGGCGACCGCGATCCAGGCGCAGCTGCGGGAGATCGGCGTCGAGATGGAGGTGAAGCCGGTCGAGTACACGACGCTCTCCGGCATCACCACCAAGGGCCCGGACAAGTGGCTCGGTCCGGCCGCGATGTACCGGATCACCCCGATCCGGGGCACCGCCTACGAGTTCGCCAACTACCAGTACGCCGCCGCAGGGCCGCTCAACCGCAGCGACTTCAACAAGGAGGGCGGCGCCCAGCGGCCCGACATCGAGAAGCTGATGGTCGACACGGCCAAGGACTCGGACTGGGGCGGCGAGCGGGACGAGGCGGTCAAGCCCAGGTGGGCCGAGGTGAGCCGGATGCTCAACGACGACCCGCCGCAGTTGCTGCTCAACTACTGGAACCGGGCATCGCTGGTCAGTGACCACGTCGAGGGATGGTCCTCGGCGGTCTTCGACCTGATCCAGCTCCAGCCGATGAGCGTGCGGCAGTAGGCAACGGCTGCACGGTCGTAGCAGCTCGGGTGGATCGCCGCGGATCTTCAAGGGGGGGTCGGCGATCCACCCGAGCACCGATGACGACCGGGAACGGTCGGTCCGCGCAACGGAAACGGAGGTCGTGTGTCGCTCGCGTTGCTGCTCAGGCGCATCCTGTCGCTGTTGCCGGTGCTCATCGGCGTGACGGTGCTCGTCTTCGGGCTGATCCATCTGACTCCGGGCGACCCGGTCCAGCTCATCATGGGCACCGACTACACCCCGAGGGCGCGGAGGTGATCCGTCGCCAGCTCAACCTGGACCAGCCGCTGTACGTGCAGTACCTGACCTGGCTGGGCAACGTGCTCCAGGGCGACCTGGGCACCTCGCTGTTCAGCCGCCAGCCGGTCCTGGAGATCCTGGTCGAACGGTTGCCCACCACCCTGCAACTGGCCTTCGGCGGCATGTTCTTCGGGATCGCCGCCGGCATCCCGATGGGGGTCCTCGCCGCCGTGCGGGCCGGGTCGATCTGGGACCAGGTCAGCCGGCTGCTCGCCCTGGTCGGGGTCTCCGTCCCGGTCTACTGGCTCGGCCTGTTGCTGATCGAGTACCTGGCCCTGGAACTGCGCCTGTTCCCCGCCGGCGGCTCGGTGCGGGACTACGGGGTGACCGCGCTGGTGCTGCCCTGCGCCGCGATCGGCGCCGGGTTCGCCGGCATCGTCGCCCGGACCACGCGTTCGGCCGTGATCGAGTGCCTCGGCGAGTCGTACATCGACACCGCCCGGGCGAAGGGCCTGGCCGCCCGGCGGGTGCTCTGGACGCACGGCGTCCGCAACGCGCTGGTGCCGGTCGTCACCGTGATCGGGTTGCAGTTCGGCGTCCTGCTCGGCGGCGCCGTCATCACCGAGAGCATCTTCGCGCTGCCGGGACTCGGCCAGTTGCTGATGCAGAGCATCAGCCAGCGGGACTTCCCGATCATGCAGGGCTGCGTGCTGGTCATCGCGGTCGGCTTCGTCCTGGTCAACTTCGTGACCGACCTGCTCTATTCGTTGATCGATCCGCGGATCCGGCTCGGTTAGGGGCAACAGAATGGCGCGCGTACTCTCCGCCGTCTGGCGGGACAGCACCGGGCGGATCGGGCTGATCCTGGTCGTGGTGGTGGCCGCCACGGCGCTGCTCGGCCCGTTCGTCGTGCCCTACCCGCCGGAGGCCACCTCGCCGGACCGGCTGCTGGGCCCGGGCAGCGCCGGCCACCTGCTCGGCACCGACCAGTTCGGCCGGGACGTGCTCTCCCGCATGGTCGCCGGAGCCCGGGTGTCGTTGCTGGTGGCGGTCTGCGGCTGCCTGCTGGCCCTGCTGGCCGGCGGCCTGATCGGCGCCATCGCCGGCTACCTGCGCGGCTTCGTCGACGAGGCGCTGATGCGGCTCATGGACGTCGCCTTCGCGTTCCCGTTCCTGATCCTGGCGATCGTGCTGGCCTTCGTCGTCGGCTCCAGCGTGCCCATGCTGATCGTGATCGTCGGGGTCACCCGGCTGCCGCAGTTCGCCCGGCTGATGCGCGGCGGGGTGCTGGACGTGATGGGCCGCGACTACGTCACCGCGGCGCGGGCGATCTGGGGCAACCGCGCGCCCGTGCTGTGGCGGCACATCGTGCCGAACGCGGCGACCCCGGTGATCGCCTACGCCAGCCTGGCCGTCGGCATCGGGGTCAACATCGAGGCCGCGCTGAGCTTCCTCGGCGTGGGCGTGCAGCCCCCGGCCGCGAGTTGGGGGTCGATGCTCTCCGACGGTCGCGCCTACCTGCTCGACGCGCCGTGGCTGACCCTCTTTCCCGGCCTGGCGATCCTGGCCACCGTGATGGCCTTCAACCTGCTGGCCGACGGGATGCGCGACGCCCTCGACCCGGCCCGGGCCACGCTGAAGGCCAGTCACGACCGGCCCCGGCTGCTGCTGCGGCTGCTCGGCCGGCAGCCCGGCGCGTCGCACGAGACCGTCCCGCCGCAGGCGGCGTCGGCGGAGGGGAGTGGCCGTGACTGACGGCAGAGTGGCACCGCAGACCGCTGCGACACCGCGGCCGGCCCAGCCGCCGCTGCTGGCCGTGCAGGACCTGTGGGTCGAGTTCGGCACCGGTCCGGGCCGGGTGCCGGCGGTACGCGGCATCAGCCTGGAGATGGCCGCCGGCGACTCGCTCGCGCTGGTCGGCGAGTCCGGATCCGGGAAGTCCGCCACCGCCCGGACCATCATCGGCATCCTGCGCCCGCCCGGCCGGGTCACCCGCGGAAGCATCCGCTTCCAGGACCGCGACCTGCTGGCCCTGCCCGAGTCGCAGCGCCGGGCCGTCCGCGGCTCCGGCATCGCGATGATCTTCCAGGAGGCGCTGGCCGCGCTCAACCCGGTGCTCACCGTGGGATTCCAGATCGGTGAGCTGTTCCGCAAGCACCAGGGCTGTTCCCGGGCCGAGGCCCGGCGCCGGACCCTGGAGGTCATGTCGCTGGTGCAGATCCCGCACGCGCACCGGCGGCTCGGCGACTACCCGCACCAGTTCTCCGGCGGCATGCGGCAGCGGGTGGTGATCGCCATGGCGTTGGCGTTGCGCCCGCAACTGGTGATCGCCGACGAACCGACAACCGCGCTGGACGTCACCATCCAGGCGCAGATCATGGAGCTGTTGCAGCACCTGCTGGAGCAGGAGGGGCTGAGCCTGCTGCTGATCACCCACGACCTCGGCGTCGCCGCCGCGGCGACCAGGAAGATCGCGGTGATGTACGCCGGCCGGATCGTGGAGACCGGCCCGCTCGCCGAGGTGTACCGGGCACCGGCCCACCCGTACACCCGGGGGTTGATGGCCTCCATCCGCGGCCGGAACCGGGCCGACCGGCGGTTGTACACCATCAAGGGCGCGCCGCCGGATCCGCGCCGGCTGCCGCCGGGCTGCCCGTTCGCCCCGCGCTGCGCCAACGCGACCGAGATCTGCCGGGAGTCCGAGCCGCCGCTGCTGTCGGTGAGCCCCGGCCGGGCCAGCGCCTGCCACCACGCCACAAGCGTGCTCGTCGAAGGAATCCTCGGGGAGGACCTGTGACGCAGACCGAACCGCTGCTGCGCGTCGACGCGGTGAGCAAGGCGTACCCGGGTCAGCGGAGCCGCCGCGGCCTCGGGCCGCGGGCGCAGTTGCAGGCCGTGGACCGGGTCAGCTTCGAACTGGCCGCCGGCAGCACGCTGGCGGTGGTCGGCGAGTCCGGCTGCGGCAAGTCCACCCTGGCCAAGATGCTGCTGCGGTTCGAACGCCCGACCGGCGGCCGGATCTTCTTCGCCGGCCAGGACATCTTCCGGGCCGACCGGCGGCGCAGCCGCGCGTTGCGCCGCCGGATCCAGATCGTGCTGCAGGACCCGTACGGCTCGCTGAACCCGCGGCGCACCGTGCGGGACACGGTCACCGAACCGTGGCTGGCCTTTCCCGACATCCGCCCGGCCGACCGCACGGCCGCCGCCGTCGAACTGCTCGAACGCGTCGGGCTCGGCGACTCGCTGCTCGACCGGTACCCCGGGTCGCTCTCCGGCGGTCAACGCCAGCGGGTGAACATCGCCCGAGCCCTGGCCGCGCGGCCCGAACTGCTGATCCTCGACGAGCCGCTGTCCGCGTTGGACGTCTCCATGCAGGCGCAGATCGTCAACCTGCTGCGCCGCCTCCAGGCCGAGCTGGGGATCAGCTACCTGTTCATCACCCACGACCTGTCCCTGGTGCCGTTCCTGGCCGACCAGGTGGCCGTGATGTACCTGGGCGGGTTCGTGGAGACCGGACCGGTGAACGAGGTGTTCGACGGGGCGACCCATCCGTACACCCAGGCGATGCTTTCGGCGGTGCCGGCGCCCGACCCGGAACAGCAGCGGCGGATCGTGCTGCGCGGAGACGTACCCAACCCGGCCGACCCGCCCTCCGGCTGCCGCTTCCGGACCCGCTGCTGGCGGGCCGAGGAGGTCTGCGCCAGCACCGCGCCCGAGCTGACCGAGCGGGGTCACGGCCATCCGAGCGCCTGCCACTTCGCCGCGCCGCTCACCCAGCAGCTTCCGCCGGAACCGATCAACACAGGGACGGAGTGGTAAGCGTGCGTGTCTACGAGGCAGTGGCGGCCTGCCTGGCCGACAGCGGGATCGACACCCTCTTCGGCGTGGTCGGCGAGGGCAACGTCGCGCTGGCCACCTGCCTGTCCCGCGAGCACGGCGTGCGCTACCTGGCCGCCCGCCGCGAGGACGGTGCCGTGGCGATGGCCGACGGCTACGCCCGCGCCGGCGGCCAGCTCGGCGTCTGCACCGTGACCCACGGCCCCGGCCTGACCAACACCGTCACCGCCATCACCGAGGCGGTCCGCGCCCGCAGCCCGCTGCTGCTGCTCGCCGGCGCGGTCGGCCGCACCGACCGGACCAACCGGCAGCGCATCGACCAGCGTCAGCTCGTGGCGGCCACCGGCGCCGAGGTGATCGAGGTGACCGACCCCCGGCACGCGCTGCGGGACCTGCACACCGCGCTGGGCCGGGCGGTCGTCCGGTCCACGGTGGTGCTGCTCGACCTGCCGGTGGACGTGCAGATGGCCAGCACCAGCGAACCGGTCCAGCGCTGGCTGCCGCCGGTGCCGGAACCGGTGGAACCCGCCGAGGCGGTGGTGGCCGAGGTGGCCCGGGTCGTAGCCGCGGCCCGCCGGCCGGTGCTGCTGGCCGGGCGCGGCGCGGTCCGCTCCGAGGCCCGGCAGGCGCTGCGCCGGCTGGCCGAGGTGACCGGCGCGGCGGTCTGCACCAGCCTGTTCGCCAAGGGGTTGTTCGCGGCCGACCCGTACGACCTCGGCGTCTGCGGTGGCTTCGCCACCGACCTGGCCCGCCGGGTGATCGCCGAGGCGGACTGCGTGGTGGTCTTCGGCGCCAGTCTCAACCGGTGGACCACGGCGAAGGGCACCCTGTTCACCGGCACCGTCATCCAGGTCGACACCGATCCCGAGGCCATCGGGCGGTGGACGCCGGTCCAGTTCGGACTGGTCGCCGACGCCGCGGTCACCGCGGCGGCGCTCGCCGACGCGATCGAGGCCGCCGGCGGCGGTCGCGGCGTCCACCGGTCGCCCGAACTCGCCGCCGAGATCGCCGGCTACGACGTGGCCGCCGAGTTCCCGCCGCCGCGGCCCGGTGCGCCGGCCGACCGGCTGGACATCCACCCCGCCACGCTGGCCCTGCGCCGGACCCTGCCCGCGCAGCGGCAGCTCGTGGTCGACGTCGGGCACTTCATGTCGGTGCCCAGCCGGTACCTTCCGGTGCCCGACCCGACCGGCTACGTCTCACCGTCGGCGTTCGGCGCGATCGGCCTGGCGCTGCCGGCCGCGGTCGGCGCCGCCGCGGCCCGCCCGGAGCGGCTCACCGTCTGCTTCGTGGGCGACGGCGGCCTGATGATGTCGCTGTCCGAACTGGACAGCGTGCGCCGGTACGGGCTGCGGCTGCTGGTGGTCGTGATGAACGACAGCGCCTACGGCGCCGAGGTGCACATCTGCCGGCACCACGGCGTCCCGGACACGCTTGCCTGGTTCGACCCGGTCGACTTCGCCGCCACCGCCACCGCGCTCGGCCTGCCGGCCCGGGCCGTCACCAGCGTGCCGGACCTTGAAGCGGCGGTGGCCGACCTGGTCGGTTCCCCCGGACCGGCCCTGCTGGAAATCAAGTTGGATGCCGAGGTCTCGACCCGGTACTACCAGGACTTCGCGGGTGCCTCCCCTGGCACCGGGGATGCCGCCGCGGCGGCCGGCACCGCGGGGAAGCGGTCGCCGTCAGCGCCAACGGCGTCGCTGGCGGCGGCCCCGGAACCCGTACCCGCCGAAAGCGACGCCGCGTGAAGCCGACCGAGCCCGCCGCCCCGAACAGCGTCAACCCCCACGGCACCACCTCGAACGGCAGCACACCCGGCCCGCTGGCCGGGATCCTGGTGGCCGACTTCTCCCGGGTGCTCGCCGGGCCGTACGCGACCATGCTGCTGGCCGACCTCGGCGCCACCGTCGTTAAGGTCGAGTCGCCGGCCGGGGACGACACCCGACGCTGGGGGCCGCCCTGGCATGACGGGGTCAGCACCTACTACCAGTCGATCAACCGCAACAAGCGCAGCGTCGTGCTGGACCTGCGCACCGACCACGGGCGTGCCTACGCCCGTCGGCTCGCCGCCCGGGCGGACGTACTGGTGCAGAACTTCCGCCCGGGCGGTGCGACCCGGCTCGGCCTGGGCCACTCCGAGCTGAGCCGGATCAACCCGGCCCTGGTCTACTGCTCGATCACCGGGTACGGCCCGGACGCCGACCCGGCGCTGCCGGCCTACGACCTGGTCGTCCAGGCGGTGTCCGGGATGATGAGCCTGACCGGCCCCGACCCGCAGACCCCCAGCAAGGCGGGCATCCCGATCAGCGACGTGCTGGCCGGGCTGCACGCCGCGATCGGCGTGCTGGCCGCGCTGCACCACCGGGAGAGCAGCGGCACCGGCCAGCACATCGAGGTCAGCCTGCTCGGCTCCACCCTGTCCGGGATGGTCAACTTCGCCGGCGGGTACGCCCTCGGCGGGCACGTCGCCCGGGGGATGGGAATCCGGCACCCGAGCATCTGCCCGTACGAGCCGTTCCCGACCGCCGACCGGGAGCTGATCGTGGCCGCCGGCAACGACCGGCAGTTCGCCGCGCTGTGTCGCTGCGTCGGCCGGCCGGAGCTGGCCGCCGACGAGCGCTTCGCGACCAACGCCGCCCGGGTGGCCAACCGGGCGGAACTGTTCGAGATCCTGGCCGCCCGGCTCGCCGAGCGCGGTGCCGACGCCTGGACCACCCTGCTCGGCCGGGCCGGTGTGCCCTGTGGACCGATCAACGACATCGCCCAGGGCATGTCGCTGGCGGCCGACCTCGGCCTGCAACCGGTGCGGGACGTGGCCGGCAGCCGCCAGGTCGCCAGCCCGTTCCGGCTCTCCGCCACGCCGGTGACGTACCGCTGCGCCCCGCCCGGCCTGGGCGCCGACACCACGGACGTGCTGGCGTGGCTCGATTCCATGGCCGACGGTCCGCTCGCGGACTGACGCCGACCGCCTCGCGGACCGACGCCGACTGCACAGGGGAGGACCGATGACAGACCCAGCCGACCTGCTCGACCTGGACGGACTGCTCACCGAGGAGGAGCGCACGCTGCGGGACACCGTGCGCCGCTTCCTCGACGAGCGCATCCGCAACCAGGTCCCCGGCTGGTACGCCCAGGGTGTGCTGCCGCCGGAGGTGGCGCCCCAGTTCGGCGAGCTGGGCCTGCTCGGCATGCACCTGGACGGGTACGGCTGCGCGGGAGCGGGCGCGGTCGCGTACGGCCTGGCCTGCCTGGAGCTGGAGGCGTGCGACAGCGGGCTGCGCAGCCTGGTCTCGGTGCAGGGCTCGCTGGCCATGACCGCGATCCACCGGTTCGGCTCCGAGGAGCAGAGGCAGCGGTGGCTGCCGGAGATGGCCGCCGGCCGGGCCATCGGCTGCTTCGGGCTCACCGAGCCGGACCACGGCTCCGACCCGGCCGGGATGCGCACCACCGCCCGGCGCGACGGCACCGACTGGATCCTCGACGGCGGCAAGATGTGGATCACCAACGGCGGCATCGCCGCGGTGGCGGTGATCTGGGCGCGTACCGACGAGGGGATCCGCGGCTTCCTGGTGCCCACCGACACCCCCGGGTTCCACGCCCGTCCGGTGGGCGAGAAGCTCTCCCTGCGGGCGTCGGTCACCTCCGAACTGGTGCTGGACTCCTGCCGGCTGCCCGCGGACGCGCAACTGCCGCGGGCGCACGGCCTGCGCGCCCCGTTCGCCTGCCTCAACGAGGCCCGGTACGGCATCGTCTGGGGCGCGATGGGCGCGGCGCGGGACTGCTACACCACGGCGCTGCGCTACGCGGCCGACCGCACCCAGTTCGGCCGGCCGATCGCCGCCTTCCAGCTCACCCAGGCCAAGCTGGCCGGGATGGCGGTGGAGCTGTCCAAGGGGATGCTGCTGGCGTTGCGCCTCGGCCGGATCAAGGAGGCCGGCGGGCTGGCCCCGCACCAGGTGAGCCTCGGCAAGCTGAACAACGTCCGGCAGGCGCTGGAGATCGCCCGCACCGCCCGCACCATACTCGGCGCGAACGGGATCAGCGCCGAGTACCCGGTGCTGCGGCACGCCGCGAACCTGGAGTCGGTGCTGACCTACGAGGGCAGTGAGGAGATCCACACGCTGGTGCTGGGCGAGGCGGTCACCGGTGTCGCTGCCTACCGCTGAGGGCCGGGCGCCGGTGGCGCCGCCCGCGGTGAATCCCGTCGTGGCGGTCTGCGGGGCGGTCTTCGTCTACGCCACCGGCCCCGTGCTGATCAGCGCCAGCACGCTGGGCGGGATCGCCTACTCGTTCTGGCGGATGCTGCTCGCACTGCCGCTCATCGGCGTCCTGACCTGGCTGGCCGGGCGCCGCGGAAACGAGCTGCGCGGGATGCTCGGCCCGCTGCCGGCGGTGGCCGGGCTCGCGCTGGCGTTCAACCAGGTCCTGCTGATGGTCTCCCTCAAGCGGGTCACGGTCCTGGACGTCACGCTGGTCAGCAGCCTCGCCCCGGTGGTCACCGGGATCGCCGCCGCGCTGCTGCTCGGGGAGCGGCTGCGGCGCACGTTCTGGTGGTGGACCGTGATCGCCATGGCCGGCGCGGGGGTCGTGGTCGCGGGCAGCGCGGGCCGGCCCAGCGGCGACCCGTTCGGTCTGGGGCTGGCCTTCCTCAGCATGGTGGCGTTCACCGTCTTCCTGATCGTCGGCAAGATGAGCGGCGGCCGCCCGGCCTCCACCCCGTTCACCTTCGGTGCCACCTGCTACGGCGGCGCGGCGATCACCGCGTACGCGCTCGTGGCCAGGGTCGATGTCGGGCTGCCGCACCCCCGGGAGCTGGTGCTGCTGCTCGGGGTGGTGATCGGGGCCGGCACCTTCGGCCACGTCGTGTTCCTCTGGGCCCTGCAGTACCTGCCGGCGACCTTCGGGTCGGTGGTCCGGCTCAGCCACCCGTTCATCTCCGGCGCGCTGGCCTGGATCTTCCTCGGCCAGGTCAGCACCGTCTGGCACCTGGCCGGCGGGATCCTGACCATCGGCGGGGTCGCCGGCGCCGCGCTCAGCGGCCGGTCCGTGCCGCCGCCACCACCGGAGTCGGTGTGACGGTCCGGCCGGCGTCGGCGTCCCGGCCCACCGTGATCAGGTTGCCGCCGGCGCGACCTCGGCCTTGTCGGCCGCCGGCTGACCGACGATGCCCTCGCGGGTGAGGAACCGTTGCGCCATCCGCGCCGACGGGTGGTAGCCGACCACGGCCAGCAGCGAGATCCCCGCGATCACCAACCAGCCGGCACCGGGCAGGGCGGCGGGGTGCCACGACATCGCCAGGAACGTGTACAGCGCCGGAGCCCAGCGACCGCCCAGCGTGCTGAACACCTCGGCGACACCGCCGTACTCGCCGCGCCGGGCCGGGTCCATCAGCTTGGCCTGGAACGCCCAGTTGGCTGCCGAGAAGTACAGCTCGGCGCCGGTCACCGCCACGTGCCCCAGCCAGACCAGGAAGATCGTCACCAGGCCGACCGTGCTGTGCGTGGCCATCGTGATCAGGCAGGCGGCGACGAAGAAGAAGCCGGAGATGCGTACCGAACGAAGCCCGTCCGAGACCGTCTCGACCCCGCGGGAGGTGTAGGCCGGCAGGAAGATGCACAGCACCGTGTTGGTGCCGAACAGCCAGGCCAGCAGCCAGTGCGGCGCGTCCGTGGCCTGGACCAGCCACAGCGGGATGACGATGTTCAGGAGGACCTGGTTGGTCCACATCGTGCCGCTGAAGAAGCTGCCCAGGATCCAGCCGAGGTTGCGCAGCGGCCCCCGACCCGCCGGCTTCGCTCCGGCCGCCCTCCGGCGGCGTGCGGACCGCGCGATGTCGTGCGGCGCGCGCGGCAGGCGCGCGATGAACACCGCGTTGAGCAGCCCGATGGCCAGCGTGAACAGGGGCATCCAGCGGATCAGGGTCAGATCGTCGATGGCCAGCGCGACACCGCCGATGATCGCGCCCAGCGTGAAGCCGACGTTGAGCGAGGAGTACATGTACGCCTGGGTGGCCACCCGCTCCGCTTCGGGCATCACGTCGAGGATGTAGGCGTTGCGGCCCGCCCCGGCGGCATTCTCGATGATCTCGAAGCAGACGACCATCGCGAGGTAGCCCCCGAAGCTGCCGATGAACGGCCAGGCGCCGAAGAGCAGGGCGGCCACGAACGCACCCACCGCCCACATCCGCTTCGGCCCGATCCGGTCGGTGAGCCTGCCGGCGGGGTAGGCGAACAGGAACGACACCACGCCGGCCACGGTGAGCCCGAGGCCGACCTGCGCCGCACGTAGGCCGACGACCTGGGTGAAGAAGACCGCCGAACCGGTGAGGAACGTGCCCTCCGCGGTGGCGAACAACAGGGACTGGCTGGCCAGTCGCCGAGACAGCGGCGTCGGTGGGATCAGCCGACGCAGCGACGCTCGGATCCGGGGCATGCCGTATCAGACCAGGGGAGGGCCGCCGCCCGCACCCGAGTTATTTCACCGGTTCCGCTGCGGGGCCCGGCCGTGGCTCGATGCCCAGCGCCGCGCACGCGCCGTCGACGGCCGCCCCGCGCAACTCCTGCCACGGGATCTCGGCGAACTGGATCGTGCAGTCCTGGAGGCCGCCCAGGGCGATCACGGCCCGGGTGGCCTGTTCGAGTGTCGGGTCGGGTCCGAACAGCAGCTTCATCAGCCGCTCGCGCCAGGCCATCACGTGGTCGATCAGGCCGAGATCGGCGAGCGTGGTCAGCTCGCTGAGCATGAGCACCATCTCCCGGCGGTGCCGGTAGTGGAAGTCGAAGTAGCCCTCCAGCAGGGCGCGCGGCTCGACCTCGTCGAGTGCCTCCAGGCTCTGCAGGAACGCCTCCTCCTCGTCGATGATCGGCTGCACGATGCTGCGGACCAGGTCCTCCCGCGAGGGAAAGTGGTAGTAGAGCGCCGGCTTGGTGATACCCAGCCGCTCGGCGATCTCCTGCAGGCTGGTCCGCTGCACGCCCTGCCGGGCGAAGAGGTCGCGGGCGACGTCCAGGATCCGCTGCTTGGTGTCGGAGGGCCGTCGCATCCGGTCAGCTTAACTTGACTTACCGATAGGTAAGAAGCCATCATCTTACTTACCTATCGGTAAGTAAGGAGGGTTCGGTGCGGATCCTGATCTCGGGCGCCAGCATCGCCGGCCCGGTGCTGGCCTACTGGCTCACCCGGCACGGCTTCTCCGTCACGGTCGTCGAACGGGCGCCGGAACTGCGCAGGACCGGTGGCCACGCGGTCGACCTGTTCCGGCCGGCGGTGGACATCTCCGAAAAGATGGGCGTCCTGCCCGACATCGAGGAGCGCGCCACCGGCACGAAGTGGATGACCATCCACCGGGAGGGCGCCGGCCGCCCGGTCCGGGTGGACCTTTCCAAGATCTTCGGCGCCACCTCCGAGCGGCACGTCGAGATCATGCGGGACGACCTGAGCGAGATCTACCACCGGAGCACCCGAGACGACGTCGAATACCTCTTCGGCGACTCGATCACCGCGATCTCCCCCGACGGCGAGGTGCGGTTCGAGCACGGCCCGGCGCGCCGGTTCGACGCCGTGATCGGCGCCGACGGGCTGCACTCCAACGTGCGCCGGCTCGTCTTCGGCGACGAGTCCCGGTACAGCTCCTTCATCGGGGCGTACCTGGCGGTGCTGACCCTGCCCAACGCGGCCGACCTGGACGCCGAGTTCGTCCTGCACGTCGGCGTCGGCCGCACCGCCGGCATGTACGGCGCCCGGCACCTCGACGAGGCGCGGGCCGTGTTCCTGTTCCGCAGCGAGCGCGAGATCGACTACCACCACCGCGACGTGCCGCGGCAGAAGGAACTGCTGCGCGGCGCCTTCACCGGCCTGCACCCCGAGGTGGACCGCTGGCTGGACGAACTCGACCGCACCCCGGCGTTCTACTTCGACTCGATCACCCAGCTGCGGCTGGACAACTGGTCGCGGGGGAGGGTGACGCTCGTCGGCGACGCCGGCTACTGCCCGGGTCCGGCCGTGGGCGGCAGCACCAGCCTCGCCGTCATCGGCGCGTACGTGCTCGCCGGGGAACTGGCCCGCGCGGGCGGCGACCACGAGCGCGCCTTCCCGGCGTACGAACGGGCGATGGCCGACAACGTGCGCGGCAGTCGCGCGGTGGCGCTCAGCGCGGCGAAGGCGCTGATTCCGCGGTCCCGCCTCGGCGTGCGGGGACTGGTCCAGGTCACCCGCCTGGTCTCCGCGCTGCCCGCGGGGCCGAGCCGGGCGCTGCTGCGACTGAGCACGAAGAGCGCCCGCGTCTACGACTCCATGACCATCGACGACTACCCGCCGGCGGGCCAGGATCCGGCGTGACGGACAGCGATCGTGCGCAGCCGGGCGGAGCGGCCGAAGGCACGGGCCGTGTCGTCAGCGACGGATGATCTCCGTCAGCTCGATCAGGGTGTCGATTCGATGGCTGGCCGCCGAGAAGTCGTGCGACCTGGTGAACTCGTTGTGGACGATGACGCAGTCGATGCCGGCCGCCACGGCCGAGTTCAGCCCCCTGAGTGAATCCTCGACGACAAGCGTCTCGGCTCTGCCGGCGCCGAGGCGCTTCAACCCGGTCAGATACGGCTCCGGGTGCGGCTTGGCGAGACGGTAGTCCTCGCGTACCAGGACGAAGTCCATGTACCTGCTGATCTGGCGCTTCTCGTGGATGATCTCGAAATCCGCCCGCTTCGCCGTGGTCACGATGGCCATCCGGACGTACCTCGACAGTTCGGCAAGCGCGTCGACGACGCCGTCGATGTCGATGGCCTCTGTCCTGAGGTACTCCTGGTAGTAGGCATCCCGGACCGCGCGCTGCCTGCCGATGGTCTGTTCGTCGATGCCTGCCGCCCTGGCCTGGGCCCAGGTGCCCGATCCCTGGTTCATGTCCCGGACGTACTGCTCCTTGTCCAGGGTCAGACCAATGTCGACCAGGGCGCGCTCCCCGGCCTTGTAGTACCAGAACTCGGTGTCCACCAGGACGCCGTCGTGGTCGAAGAGTATGTACTTCTTCACTCCCTGGTCCCTCCCCGTGGTCCGGCGAACCACCCGCAGGCCCGCGGTCAGTCCAGCACCTCCAGGGTGCCACCGACGCTGACCGTACGATCCTGCCGGGAAGGTCCACCGCGCTTCGGAACCGGCTCGACCCATGGCGTCCCTACCCGATGACGTCCCTGTCCCAGGTCCCTCGGGCTCGGGCCAGGTCGGCCGGGGTGTCCAGGTCCTCGGGCGAGCCGTCGCAGGGCACCCGGGTCACGAGGTCGGCCCGCGCCCGGAGGAAGTCGCGGGCTCCCCGATCTCCGGTCGCGTACGGCGCGAGCAGCGGCCAGGTGGCGCGGCTGAGCAGTACCGGATGGCCGGGTTGGCCGGCGTAGGTGGCAACGGCGACGGATGCGCCGGCCGTGTGCGCCTGGCGGACCCGGCGGACCGCCGTCGGGCTCAGCCAGGGCTGATCGACGAGCACCACCACGACGGCGTGGGCGGCCGGCGGCAGCGAGCGTAGGCCCCGCAGCAGCGAGCCGCCGAGGCCGTCTCGCCAGCGCGGGTTGACCACCGCAACCGTGCCCGGCAGCGGAGGCAGCCGGTGGGCGTCCGCGCCGACCACGACATGCACCGGGTCGCAGCCGCCGACCCGCAACAGCCGGACCGCCCTTCGGACCAGTGGCTCGCCCTCGCACTCGACGAAGGCTTTCGGCTGGCCGAGGCGGCGTCCGGCGCCGGCGGCCAGCAGCAGCCCGGCGACCGTCACCGTACCGCCGCCACCGGGACGCCGGCCGGGGCCGGAGGGCCGGCCGGGGCCGGGTGGATCGGGCCGGTCAGCTCGGCCAGCGGCCGGCCGGTGCCGCCGTGGCGCCACGCGACCAGCTCGGCGGCGATCGCCAGGGCGGTCTCGGTCGGGCGGTGTCCGCCGAGGTCGAGCCCGGCGGGCGCCCGCAACCGGGCCAGTTGCGCCGCGGGCACCCCGCCGGCGCGCAGCCGGGACAGCCGGGCCTCGTGGGCGCCGCGGCTGCCGAGCACCGCGAGGTATCCGGCGGGGGTGGCCAGCGCCGCGCGTAGCAGCGGGATCTCGTACCGGGGGTCGTGGCCGAGCAGACAGAGCACCGTGTCCGGCGTGACCGGCGTGGTGGCCAGCAGGCGGTGCGGCCAGGCCCGCTGCACCTCGTGCGCGTCGGGCATCCGGGCCGCGGTGGCGAACGCGGGCCGCGGATCGCAGACGACGACCCGGTAGCCGAGGTCCGCGCCGAGGCGGGCGAGCGCCGCGGCGACGGCGGTCGCGCCGAACAACAGCATCCGCGGCGCGGCCCGCGTCACCTGGAACAGCACCCGTACGCCGGGGCGGGCACCGTGGCGCAGCACGACCGCCCCGCCCGGCAGCCCGGCGGCCTGCCCGGCGGCGTGGTCGGCGGCCTGCCCGGCGGCCCATCCGTCCAGGTCCGCGGTGCCGAGGGTGCCTTCGGTACGGTCGCGACGGATCAGCAGTTCGGCGGCGAAGGGCGCGTGGCCGCCGACGACGGTCGCCACGGTGACCGGGTCCGGCCCGGCGAGCGCGGCCAGGGCACGTGCGGTCCGCCCGTCGGCGGTCACCCGGCGCAGGAGCACCTCGATGGTCCCGCCGCAGCCGGGTCGGGCCGGCCACGGTCCGTCGCCGCCCACCGGGTAGCGGGCCAACCGGGCCCGTCCGGTGCGCAGGGTCTCCGTCGTGGCGTCGAGCACCGCTGCCTCGACGCAGCCGGCCGGGATGCCCCCGCGCACGTCGCCGGCGGCGTCCACGGCGAGCAGGTCGCCGGGGCCGGTGACGCTGCCCGCGCTGCTGGCCACCACGGTGGCCAGTCCGAAGGAGATCCCTCGCTGTCGCCAGTCGTGGGCCGCGGCCAGAACCTCACGCATCCCGCTCCCACCGATCACCAGTTCGACGCCTTATGCTGGGCATTTGACGGCATATGTCGTGGTTGAGCGTAGTCTGACGCGGTGCGCAGCGAATGCCAGAGGGACAATCCGGCAGCCGGTGACCGGTCGTGCCGAGTCCGGCTCACCGTCAACGACGACGAGCACGACCTGACCCTGGACAACCGGACCACCCTGCTGGACGCCCTGCGCGAACGGCTCGGCCTGACCGGCAGCAAGAAGGGCTGCGACCACGGCCAGTGCGGCTCCTGCACCGTGCTGCTCGACGGCCGGCGGGTCAAGAGCTGCCTGATCCTGGCCGTGACCTTGGACGACCGCAGGGTGGTCACGGTGGAAGGGCTCGCCGACGCCGATGACCTCGCCCCGATCCAGGCCGCCTTCATCGCCCACGACGCCTTCCAGTGCGGCTACTGCACCCCGGGCCAGCTCTGTTCCGCGCAGGGCATGGTCGACGAGGCGGCCCGCGGTTGGCCCAGCGCGGTGACCGCCGACCTGACCGCGCCCGTGCAGCTCACCGACGCGGAGATCCGGGAACGGATGAGCGGAAACCTGTGCCGCTGTGCGGCGTACCCGAACATCGTGGCCGCGGTCCGCGAGGCGGCCACCCGATGAGGCCGTTCCGCTACCACCGGCCCACCGAGGTGGCCGAGGCCGTCGCCCTGCTCGACGCCGAGCCGGAGGCGGCCTACCTGGCCGGCGGCACCAACCTGGTGGACCTGATGAAACTCGGTGTGCAACGCCCGGACGTGCTGGTCGACGTGACCGGGCTGCCGATGGACACCGTGCGGCCGCTGCCCGACGGCGGCGTCCGCATCGGCGCGAACGTACGCAACAGCGATCTCGCCGCCCATCCCGTCATCCGGCGCGACTACCCGGTGCTCACCCGGGCGCTGCTCGCCGCCGCCTCCGGCCAGCTGCGCAACATGGCCACCACCGGCGGCAACCTGCTGCAACGCACCCGCTGCGGCTACTTCCAGGACACCGGCAAGGCGTGCAACAAGCGGGAACCCGGCACGGGCTGCGCGGCCCGCCACGGCCAGAACCGCGACCTGGCGGTGCTCGGCTGGTCCGAGCACTGCGTGGCCACCCATCCGTCGGACCTGGCCGTCGCCCTGGTCGCACTCGACGCCGTGATCGAGACGCACGCGTCACACGGCCCTCGGCAGATCCCCCTCACCGAACTGCACCGCGAGCCCGGCGACCGGCCAGAGCAGGAAACCACCCTGCCCCGGGGCACGCTCATCACCGCCGTACACCTGCCGCCGTCGCCGCTGGCCCGCCGATCGGCGTACCACAAGGCCCGCGACCGGGCGTCGTTCGCCTTCGCCAGCGGCTCCGTGGCGGCCGCCCTGGAACTGGACGGCGGCGTGGTCCGCGACGTCCGGCTGGCGTACGGGGCCGTGGCGCACCGCCCGTGGCGGGCGTACCGGGCGGAGGCCACCCTGCGCGGCCGGCCGTTCACCGCCGAACTGGCCGCCCACGCCGCGGACGTCGAGCTTGCCGCGGCCCGTCCCCTGGAACACAACGCCTTCAAAGTGCCGTTGATCCGCAACCTCACCGTGCGGGCGCTGACCGAACTGGCCGGGCAGCCGTGAGCGCCGCCGTCGGCACGGCGCACACCCGGCTGGAGGGCCGGGACAAGGTGACCGGCGCCGCCCGGTACGCGGTCGAGTTTCCCACCGAGGACGTGACGTACGGCTGGGCCGTCTCCGCGCGCGCCAGCCGCGGCCGCATCACCCACATCGACCCCGCTGCGGCGCTGGCGGTGCCCGGAGTGCTCGACGTGCTGCACCACGGCCACGCGCCGCGGCTGGCCCCCGACGTCGACGCCACCCTGTTCCTGCTCCAGGAACCGGTCGTGCACTACCGGGGTGAACTGATCGCCGTCGTGGTGGCCCAGACCCTCGAAGCGGCCCGGGAGGGCGCCCGGCTGGTCCGCATCGAGTACGACACCGAACCGCACAGCACCCTGCTCACCGAACACCACCCGGGCCTGTACCGGCCGGACAAGGTCAACCCGAGTTACCCGACCGACACCGCCCTCGGCGACTTCGACGCGGGGTTCGCCGCCGCCGAGTTCCGTGTCGACGCCACCTACCGCACCCCGGCGTACCACAACAACCCGATGGAGCCGCACGCGACCACCGCCCGCTGGCAGGACGGGCGACTGCTGGTGCACGACTCCAACCAGGGCTCGGCCGGGGTGCAGACCACGCTTGCGCGACTGTTCGGGCTGCCCCGCGAGGCGGTCCGGGTGATCAACGAACACGTCGGCGGCGGCTTCGGCAGCAAGGGCTACCCCAAGGCGGCGGTGGTGCTCACCTCGCTCGCCGCCCGGCAGGTGGGCCGGCCGGTACGGCTCGCCCTGACCCGGCGGCAACTGTTCGGCCCGGTCGGCTACCGCACCCCCACCATCCAACGGATCCGCATCGGCGCCGACGCCGACGGCCGCATCGGCGCGATCTGCCACGACGCGATCAGCCAGACCTCGACGATCTCCGAGTTCGCCGAGCAGACCGCCACATACACCCGCAGCATGTACGCCGGCCGGCATCGCCGCACCACACACCGGCTGGCGCGGCTCGACGTGCCGACCCCGTTCTGGATGCGCGCCCCCGGCGAGTGCCCCGGCGCGTACGCGCTGGAGTCCGCGATGGACGAACTGGCGACCGCCTGCGGCATCGACCCGGTCGAACTGCGAATCCGCAACGACACCGCGGTCGACCCGGAGCAGGGCCAGCCGTTCAGCAGCCGCAACCTCGCCGGGTGCCTGCGCGAGGGCGCCCGCCGGTTCGGCTGGGCAGACCGGGACCCGACGCCCGGCATCCGACGCGACGGGCGGTGGCTGTTCGGCACCGGCGTCACCGCATCCAGCTACCCGGCCCGATCCTTCCCGGCCGCCGCGGCGGCCACCGCCGACCCCGACGGGACCTTCGAGGTACGCATCAACGCCGCCGACATCGGCACCGGTGCCCGCACCGCCCTGTGGCAGGTGGCCGCCGACACCCTGGCGGTGCCCGGTGACCGGGTGACGATCCGGATCGGCGACAGCGCGTTGCCGCCGGCCGGTATCGCCGGCGGCTCCATGGGCACCGCCTCCTGGAGTTGGGCGGTCATCCGCGTCTGCGAACAACTTCGCGACAAGATCCGGAACTCGCCCGACGGCGCCGTGCCGGCCGAGGGCCTGAGCGTCGAGGTGAGCACCGCCGACGAGATCGCCGCACGACCGGCCCGACCCCGGTTCGCCTACGGCGCCCAGTTCGTTGAGGTGCGCGTCGACGCCGACACCGGCGAGATCCGCCTCAACCGGATGCTCGGGGTGTTCGCCGCCGGCAGGATCGTGAACCCCGCCACCGCCCGCAGCCAGCTCATCGGCGGCATGACCATGGGCGTGTCGATGGCCCTGCACGAGGAGGGCCTGCTGGACGAGCGGTACGGCGACTGGGTCAACCGCGACCTGGCCACCTACCACGTCAGCGTCTGCGCCGACATCGAGAACATCGAGGCGTACTGGCTGCCGGAGGAGGACCCCGACCTCAACCCGGCCGGGGTGAAGGGAATCGGCGAGATCGGCATCGTGGGCGCCGCCGCGGCCGTCGCCAACGCGGTGCACCACGCCACCGGAATCCGGGTCCGCGACCTGCCCGTCCGGCTCGACAAGCTCCTGCACCGGCTACCGGGCAGCATCTCCGCCTGACCCGAGAGCCGGATGTGCTCAGCGGCTTGAGATCCAGGGCGAGGGCCGCACCCGGATCTGCGCGGGCCGGAAGCTCAAGCTCTCCCCAGCTATCCGGTCTCAGGCGAGGGTGGCGCGCTCGGCGGCGGCCGGCCACAGCTCAGCGACCGGGGCGAGGAAGATCTGCTCACCCGACTCCACCCGGCGGCGAAGCTCTCCGGAGTACGCCGAGCCGTTGCCTGGAAGCCCTGGCCCGAAGTACGCATCGGTCGTGTCGATGGGCCGCACGTGACCACGGTCATCGACCGTCACCCAGGTGCCGTCGGCGTTGCGCAGGATGATCGCACCATGGCGGGTCCAGCCGACGACGTAGTCACGGCCTGCTGTGCAGTCGAGGGAGACCTTTCGTACCGCGCCGGTCGCCACGTCGACGAACCGGACTCTTGAAGCGCAGTGCTCCTCCCTGTTCACCATCGCCACGTCGACGAACGCCATCCGGCGCCCGTCACCGGACCATCTCACGAACGTAAAGGGCATGACCCCGAGCGATTCGGCACGGCGTCCGGTGATCATGTCGTAGAGCCAGAACTCGAACCGCTGCGGAACGCCGGGCCGTTCCACCGACACCACGGCCCACCGCAGATCCGGCGAGACGGTATGCACCTGGCCCGGGACGCGGCGGTAGTCTCCGGACACCGGGTCGATGAGAGTGGAGTCACCACCACCACCGATGATGCTGCCGTGGGCCACCAACGCGTGGCGGGTCGTGGTGTCGAAGTAGTCGGAGGACGGGGCTCCCACGGGCACCACGATCGGCGAGAGGGACTCGTCCCGGCGACAGATCCAGACCACACCGGCGATGACGATGGCCGCCACCACCGCACCGGCGAGCGCCGTACGCCTACTGATGGGCATGTTCGGAAGTCTCTCCTATATCGGCTCTTCGAAGTTAAGCGGGGTTGAGGTGTCTGCGGTGGCGGCGGGTGGTGGCGGCGCGGGTGCGTAGCCGCTGGTTTTCGGGGTTACGGAATCCGTAGGCGTCGCGGGCGACGGTCTTGATGACCCGGTTGGTTCCTTCGGAGCCGGCGTTGGTGATGCCGGTGTGCAGGAACGCGAGGATTTCCGGCCACCAGGTCTCGATCGTGGTGGCGAGCCGGTGGAGTTCGGGCAGGTCAGAGTCGGCGCAGCGGGTGTAGAAGCGGTGCAGCAGCCGGGCGGTGGTTTCCCGGTTCGGGTGGGTGCGGGCGAGTGCGAGTAGGTCGAGCAGGTCTTCCTTGGCGTTCCAGGCCGTCAGGATCGGTGCGCCGATCTTCGCCGGCAGGTTGCTGAGGGTGTCGGTCAGCCGGTCGACGTGCTCGGCGCGCATGCGGGCTGCTGACCTGGTCAGCCGGTTGCGTTGCTGCCACTCCGGGTCGGTGGCCCGGCCGCGCCGGCCGCGGTGTGTGACTGTCATGCGGCGGCGGACCTCGGTGACGGCCCGGTTGGCCAGCTGGACGACGTGGAAGTGGTCCACGACCAGCGTCGCGTGCGGCAGCGCCTCGCGGACGGCGGTCTTGAACACGGTACACATGTCGATCGCGACGGCCTGGACGTGTTGACGCCAGGCGGCGGGGCGTTGGGTGAGCCAGTCGGTCACCGCCTTGCTGGTCCGGCCTTCGACCTGGGCGAGTAGACCCTGCCCGCCGACGAGATCGCAGAAGCCGACGTGCCAGCGGTCGACGATGGTGGTCCACGACGCGGTGACCTCGTCGAAGATCCAGCGAGGTTTGCCTCGGCGGACCTCGTCGATGCCCAGCACGCTCACCGGTTCGGGCTCGGCCGGCAGCACCGCTGCGGTGTGCGCGGTGAACGCGGCCGCGACGACTGGCCAGGACATGCCCAGATCACGGGCGGCCTGCACGATCGTTCGGTTGCCGTCGGCGACCGCCGCGCCGGCCGCCTGCCGCAACCGGACGGTGATCCGTGCCCGTGCCGGGATCTGTGGCACGTGTTCGGTGAACGACGTGCGCGGGCATCCGGGCTGATCGCAGTACCAGCGGCGTTTACGCCACCGCAACCGCGTGGTGCGTCCGGCCACCGGCAGATCCCGGGGCCAGGTGAACACCCAGCCCTTGACCCGGGCGGCCCGGACACCGCACTGAGGGCAGCATTGTGCCTGCTCGCTACCGGTGGACAGGTGGACGATGGGGGAACCATTCGGGTGCAGCTCGACCCGATCCACCACCAGGCCGTCCAGGCCCAGCAGCCGGGTCGTATCGTTGACCATGCTCGCAGCTCTTTACTTGTGATCATCCGAACTCGACACTCAGATGATCACCCAAGGGCTGCGAGCCCTCATCTCCGGGCCGGATCGATCAGCGCACCCCGCTCAACTTCGAAGAGCCCCTATATCGACGGCCGATCGCTGCCGGCACGGTCAGGCCGCGCCTGGTCTCGCCGAGAACCCCGCGTTACCGGCAGAGCCGGCCCGCCGGCTTGTGCACCACCGGCTTGGCCTCGGCCGCAAGGCCATGCGCGCCGACCTGACCGCCGACACGATCGAGGAGATCCTCGCCTCGGAGAACCACTGGCTGCTACATGCGCCGGCGCTCAACCGCCGTCTGCCGCATCCGATACGGATGCGGTTGGGCATGCTGGAGCGATTCGGTCAGCAGATCTTGGAAGACGACCGTCCTCGCCAGTTCAGCGCGAAGCTGGCGCACAAGGACATCAGCAACGCCCTGCGGATGGCGCCGGATCTCCCGATCACCGCCATGGTGTCCGAGTGCCTGCGACATGCGGTTGCGGACGGGCACGGCGAGGAAAATTCCACCCGGCTCACCCGGCTCACCCGGCTCACCCGGTACCGGCCCGGGGTCCGGCCCATCCCGTAGACGTCCCACCGGTCGCCCCGATCGCGATCGACGGCGCCTTGCCCTCAAACGCCGAGAAACAACGCCCGTCCGACCCGCCCGCGGACCAATACCTGGAGGAATCAGTGGCAGTCCCCGACCTTTCGTCCCCAGCCGACCCGGGCAGCGAAGTGACGGGACCTCGCTGGTACTAGGTGCTGCGCGAGTCGGTGGACTTCCGGCGTCTGTGGGCGGCGCATCTGGTCTCCTCGCTCGGCACGGGCGTCACCTCGATCGCGATTCCGATGGTCGCGGCGCTGATGTTGCATGCGTCCGCGGCGCAGGTCGGCATCCTGACCGCGCTCACGGTCGTCCCGCACGTGCTGTTCAGCCTGCTGGCCGGCGCACTGGTGGACCGGGTGCCGCAACGGGCCATCCTGGTCGGCACGGACTTCGGCCGGGGCATCTGTCTGGGCGTGGTCCCGATCCTGGGTGTGCTCGATCTGCTCTCGATGCCGATTCTGTATTGCGTCGTCTTCCTGGTGGCGATCCAGACGGTGCTCAACGATCTGGCTTCCACCTCGGCGGTGCCGAAACTGCTGCCGGCGCCCCAGATGACCGCCGGCAACAGCGCGATCTCGCTCAACACCTCCACCGCCTGGATCGCGGGCAACGGCTTCGGCGGCGGTTTCGTCCAGCTCGTCGGGGCGTCCGCCGCGGTCGGGCTGGACGCGATCTCCTATCTGTTCTCCGGCGGCTTCCTGATGTCCTTGCGATCGCCGGAGCTGCTCGCGTCGCGGGTGTCGGGGCAGCGTGGGGTGCTTCAGGACATCAAGAGCGGCCTGAGCTACGTGCTCAGAGGGCGGTCCGCAGCAGGTTGATCTGATCTATGCGTTGCGTCTGGTTGGTGGTCTTCCGGCGGGTTCGCTATGGATAGCGGCTGGTCGATGGGCCGAATGTGAGTTCTGGTCGTGACCGCCCGGGTGGGTCGGGCGTTAGCCCGGTCATGGGTGATCGAAAGCGGTATCCCAGCGATGTCACTGACGAGCAGTGGGAGCTGATTGGACCGTTCCTGCAGGCGTGGAAGACCAAGCGGGTCGCGGTGTCGGTGTCGGGCCGTGAGGGTGACTATGACCTGCGGGAGATCGTGAACCCGATCTTCTACCAGAACCGGACGGGCTGTCAGTGGGCGTACCTGCCGCACGACCTGCCGCCGAAGTCGGCCACCTACTACTACTTCGCGTTGTGGCGTGACGACGGCACTGACCAGGTGATCCACGATCTGCTGCGCTGCCAGGCAAGGGAGAAGGTCGGTCGTCGGGAGGATCCGAGCGCGGTGGTGTTGGACACCCAGTCGATCCGGGCGGCGAACCACGTCCCGGCCGCGACGACCGGCAAGGACGCGGCGAAGAAGGTGTCGGGGCGTAAGCGGGGCCTGGCCGTGGACGCGTTGGGGTTGGTCATCGCGGTCGTGGTGGCTGCGGCGTCGGTCACCGACAACGCCATCGGTATCCGGCTGCTCGACAAGGTCGTCGAACACACCCCGACGGTGAGCCGTGCCTGGGTCGACGCCGGGTTCAAGCAGGACCTCGCCCTGCACGGCGCCGTGCTGGGCATCGACGTCGAGGTCGTCAAACGATCCGACACCAAACCCGGGTTCGTACCGATCCGCAAGCGGTGGATCGTCGAGCAGGTCAACGGCACCCTGATGCTGCACCGCCGCCTCGTGCGCGAGTACGAGAGCCGACCAGAATCCTCGGTGTCCCGAACGCTGTGGGCATCGACGGCGAACATCGTGCGGCGGCTGACCGGAACCAGCACACCCTCCTGGCGGCACCGGTGAACCTCCCCACCGTCCTCGACCTGATCACCGACCGGGAGACCACCACACGCCAGCACGCCGACCGGCTCCGCGAGCAGATCACCGCCCTGACCAGCGAACTCGCCCGCCTCGACGGTGAACTGGCCGACCTGGCGACGACCCGCACCACTCTGCGCACCCTCGCCGCCGCCGAGTTCACCGCCGACGACCCCACCATCGCCAGCGGCCCCTACCAGCAGATCCTGCATGTCCTCGGCACCGCGCCCGCCGGCATGCGCGCCAAGGGCATCTGCCTCGCACTCGGCGTCGAGCCCTCACCCAAGAACGTCGAAGGCACCCGCGCGAAGCTGAAACGCATGGTCAACCGCCACGTCCTCACTGAAGACGAACCCGGAGTATTCGCCCTCAACCAGAAACGGACCTAAAACTTCGAACCGCCCTCTCAGAGGCCGCCAACTGCTCCACCAGCCGATCCAAACCACCCTTGATCAACTTTCCGTACTCGTCATCGCCAAGCGCGCCGATACCTGCCTGCGCACGCTGGAGACACTCGCGGGCACGGTCGAGATCACCGAGCTTGCGATAACACTCAGCCAGATTGAGATGCAACGACGGATACAGACCGGCCACCGACATCGGCACCCCGGCCTGCGCAACCCGGTCATCGGTGAGCAAGTCGGCCGCCGCCAGTGCTCGCTCGTCCCAGACCAACTCCTGATGGACGTCGTCCTGCACATCAGCCATCGAGTGCGCCAGGACGCAAACATGCAAGGGATCGCCTCGCTCGCCGCCGATCTCATCCCAAATCTGCGCGAACAAGTCACGAGCAGCCTCACGCTGGCCTTGTTGATGATGCAGCTGCACCCCCTGGTTAATGCGGGTGAGCGTCTCATCAGAAATCATCAGCTGCTCCTGCACGGCTCATGCCACGACGACGGCATGGATCCTACTTGCTCAAAGTATCGACAGAACAACTCAACGTTTCTCCCGACCAACCTGACGCATCCCGGCTTAAGGCCACGACGTCCAACCACGCTGGCCAAAGTAAACCGCCATCCGGGGCACCTTCATTGAGACACCTCAAGGCAAACGAGACCGCGGGGCAAGTCCGATGAGACAGTTCCGGACTGCACGTCTCACTCAACCTGCTCCGACCCAGATCAGCACCGACCCATCGGAGCAACTTCACTGAGACGGGACACCGCAGGTGGGGTCCCGGCGCGTCGGGGCGGCGTCGTGGTCCGGCGTCCCGCGTGGTTGGACCGGCGTCGGTTCCCGGTCCGCCGTCCGCGTTCGGTCCCCGTTGCGGGTGGTGGGGGTCGCCGGACCGGTCCGCCGCCTGGGCCGTTCGTCCGCGGCTGGCGGACCGGCCGTCGCCGCGGTCCGGGTCCGGGAGGTGGTCGGTCACGATGACACCAACTCCTGACCGAGACGCGGGCCTGCGCGGTGGACGCGTCGAGGGTGGCGTCCAGGTGGTCATCATGCTGGCCATCGGCGGCGCGGCCGGGGCGGCCAGCTTCACCCACGTGCACAACGTGGCCGCAGCGCACGGCCAGCCCGGCTGGCTGGCGTGGGCCGACGCGATCGTCTTGGAGCTGATGTCGATTGCCTCCGGCCTGGAACTGCGCCGCCGTAAACGCGCCCATACCCCAACCGCGTTCCCGGCCGCCGTGCTGGCCTGCGCCGTCACGCTGTCTCTGGCGGCGCAGGTCGCCGAGGCCGAATCTTCTGTCATCGGCTGGGTCGCCGCCGCCGTACCGGCGCTCGGGTTCCTCGTCATGGTCAAAGTCGCACTCGCCCGGACCAACACCAGGGACGCAGCGCCAACGGACGCCGCATCCACGACAGCCGGTCCGCCGGTCGGCACCTCGCGGAGTGTCCTGGACGGCGGACCGGAGGAGACCGCTCGGTCCGCCGACCCGGTGGGGGAGCGGGCCACCTCTCGGACGGTCCGCCCGCCGGAAGCTCGTCGTCGGCGCGGCGGACGGGACCAGCACGGACGGGCGGACCGGGGACGGTCCGCGCAGCCGTCCGGCGACATGGCCGAGCTGCTGCCGGCGGCACGGCGCGTCCGGGACCGGCTCGCCGCGGACGGGCAACCACTGACCCGCGCGGCGCTCGCCGAAGCCCTCCGCACCGCCGGCCACACCGTGTCCAACACCCGCCTGTCGGAACTCCTCAAAACCCTCAAGACCGAGCCGCTGGCACCATCCGGGCCGCTCGCCGACCCGGTCACGCCTACCGACCAGCCGCTGTCACCTTTGTCACCGGACGGGCGGGGCGGCGGCACGGCCAGCACCCCCACGCCGGCCACCGTCGGCGGGACCACCCCGCTCGTACCGCACGACCACCCTTCACACAGCCAGGAGAAACCTGATCATGAACAGCCACTCGAACCCCATTGACCAGACCACCCACGCCACGACCGACAACACCACCGCGCCTGTGCCCACCGTGGGGGAGGTGTGGACCGTCGAGCGTGTCCGCGCGCTCGGCGTCACCACCACCCTCGCCACCACCGCGTCGGTGCTCGGGATCAGCCGATCCCAGGCATACCGGCTCGCCGCCACCGACCAGTTCCCGCTCCCGCTGATCCGGGCCGGCAGCCGCATCATCGTCCCCGTCGCCCCCCTACTGCACCTTCTCCAACCCGACCCCATCGAGACCGACGAGGGCGGGCGACTTGATACCGACGGGAAGGTGAGCGTGGATGCGACGACCCCGCCACCAGCGGATTCCACCCGACACCGCTGGCGGCACCATACGAATCATCCAGGAGACGATGAGTGAAGGGATCCACCTTCAAACGCTGCAGCTGCCGCGACAGCGAAACGGGCCGGCGACTGGGACGCACCTGTTCCCAGCTCCGCCGGCCCGGCGGCGGCTGGTCCCGCACCCACGGCCACTGGCACTGGCAGATCGAAGTGCCCGCCCGCGCCGACGGCACCCGCCGCACCCTCCGCCACGGCCCCTACCCCACCCAAGCCGACGCCGACACCGTCCTGGACCGCATCCGGGCGGCGATCGCCGTCCCCGACCCCACCGACCCCCACGCCACCGTCAAGACCGGTGACCTGATCGAGACCGCAGTGAAGGCCGGCGCGCCCGTCCCCAGCCCGGAGCAGGTCCGCCGGGCGCTGCACCTCGACATCACCCCCACCGAACTGCCCACCATGGAGGTGTACCTGACCGACTGGCTCGCCGGACGCCGGAACATCAAGGCCGGCACCCTGCGCTCCTACGAAGGGCACATCCGGCTGTACCTGATCCCACACCTCGGGCACCTGCGCATCGACCGGCTCCGCCCCGGCCACATCGACGCCATGTACGACGCCATCGCCGAACGCAACACCACCATCGCCACCCTGCGCGCCAGCCGCAACCAAGCCAGACGCGACCAGGTGAAGAACCAGCGGATCGTCGGCAACCGGACCCTGCACGTCATCCACGCCACCCTGCGCAAAGCCCTCAACGACGCGATGCGCCGCCACCGCTACATCGACACCAACCCCGCCCTCATGATCGAACTCCCCACCGCCCGACCACCCAAGCCCACCATCTGGACCGACCAACGCATCAAAACGTGGCGCGACACCGGCAAAACCCCCAGCCCCGTCATGATCTGGACTCCCGAACACACCGGCAGATTCCTCGACCACACCCACGACGCCGCAGACCGGCTCTACGCCCTCTACCACCTCATCACCTTCACGGGCCTGCGCCGAGGCGAAGCCTGCGGCCTGCACTGGGACGATCTCGACCTCGACGCCCACACCCTCACGGTCCGCTGGCAACTCGTCCAACACGGCTGGACCACCGCCATCGACACCCCCAAAACCACCGACAGCGAAGCCACCGTCGCTCTCGACGCTGAGACCGTGGCGGTGCTGCGCGCCCACCGCGCCCGGCAACACCGCGAACGCCTCGCCGCCGGTGCCGCTTGGTCCAAGACTGGCCTGGTGTTCACCACCCCAACAGGCGGTCGGCTCCACCCGGCCGACGTCACCGACCACTTCCACCACCTCGCCACCCAAGCAGGGCTACCACCCATCCGACTCCACGACCTCCGACACGGCGCCGCGACCATGGGACTCGCAGCCGGCGTCCAGATGAAAGTCATCTCCAACCGGCTCCGCCACTCCAGCCCCCACTTCACCGCCAAGTTCTACGGCGACGTCCTCCCCGAGCTCTCCCACGCCGCCGCCGAAGCAACCGCATCCGTCGTCTCGCGGAAGCGCGGCGCGACAAAGCCGGCGTAATCGTGCAGGCCGGCGTTCCATCCGTTGGCGCTGAACCCACAGCAGCGGATGGCGTTCCCCGGGACTCCATGCGCTGAGGCCCCGCCTCCACATGGACGATCAACTATGTACGGCCCAAAGCACCGTACGCGACCGGCGGTGCCGCGTGGCAGGTCGTACCGCCTCCAGCCCCGCGACAACTCGCCGCGGTGGGGTTCGACCCTTGACACCGTGTTGCACGCCGCACCACCATATCGGCCACCAGACGGTCACCGAGGGTACGTATGTCACCGTCGCGCTGGCGACCGTCGGCAGGGCTGGGCCGACGGGCGAGTTCCACAACCGCGCTGGCCGCATCGCCTACTGACAGTTGCCTGCGGAGTCGCTCGCCGGCACGAGATGGCCTAGCTGGTGATCCCAGGGCCCTGATCTCCGGTCGGGCCCTCCGCGGCAACTGCTGGGCCTCCTCGCGGAGACGTCGAGATTTGCAAGGTCATCTGAGGACCAACGCGATCGAGCCATTCGACGCCCGCTACCGACGGGCGGTCGAGGCCCACGGTAAAGACCGGCCGCCCCGATCGACCCGGACCAGCTCGGTGTCTTCGGTGCCCTGCTCGGCGGCAACCAACCCGCGTCAGCCGAGATCCAACTGGACGCTGACGTACCGTCGCGATCGCGACCGTGATGGATGGCCAGTGATTCACTACCATCGGCGAGGACGGAACAGCGCGAATCTGCTACGCATAGGGGGGCGGGAATACATATCTTCCGATGGCCGGGATCAGAGCTTCGCGGCCGGCGTGCTCAGCTGGTCGGCGGGCGGCATCTGCGGGGTGGCCGCGGAACGGGTCATCCAGAGCAGGGCCGAGGCGGCCAAGCCACCGCCGAGCACGGTCAGTGCGCCGATGATCTGGCTGAACGAGAGCCCGGTCGCGAACGCGTCCCGGACCTGGTCCGCCGCCGCGCCGGACGCCCGGCCGATCGCATCCGTGAACGAGGACTCGCCCTCGGCGCGCAGTGACCCGGGCAGGCGGTTGACGAAGAAGGCCGTGAGTACGGTGCCCAGGACGGCGACGCCGAGCCCGTTACCCAGCTCCTGGATGGTGCTGCTGACGCCGGAGCCGGCGCCCGCCTTTTCCAAGGGGATGGAGCTCATCAGGACCGTGCCCGCCACCGGACCGGCGGAACCCGTGCCAAGGCCCACCAGGATCAGCCCGGCGAGGCTGCTGAGATAGTCCTCCGCCGGCAGTAGGCCGATGAGCAGCAGGCCGATCGCGGCCACCGCCATGCTGGCCAGGAGCGCCAGCGGCGCGCCCAGGCGCTTCAGGACGATCACGCTGATCGCGGTGCTGCCGATCAGCGTGCAGATCGCGAGTGGCAGCAGCCGGATGCTCGCCTCGATCGGGGTGTAACCGTTCAGCAGCTGGAAGTGCAGCGTGAGTAGGAACAGCGAACCAGCCATGCCGAAGCTGGCGAGCAGCCCGCCCAGCACTGCGGCGCTGAATCGTAGATTGCGAAAGAGCCCGAGGTCGAGCATGGGCGACTCGACCCGCAGCTCGCACGCGATAAAGGCGGCGAGCGCGAGTACGCCGATCATGGCCGGCACCTCTACGGCGGCCGAGGCCCAACCGTGCTCCGGCACCGAGGTGATCGCCCAGACGAGGGAGACGGTGGCGATCACGGACAGCACCGCGCCGATCCAGTCGATGCGGTCGTTGCGGGTGGCGGGCACGTCCGGCACGAGAATCACCAGCGCCACCAGGCAGAGAATGCTGATCGGGACATTGATGAGGAAGACCGCGCCCCACCAGAAGTGTGAGATCAGGAAGCCGCCGAGAATCGGCCCGCCCGAGCTGCCGACCGCCGCGACCGCCATCCACGCGCCGATCGCCTTCGGCCGCTCCGCGTCGGAGAAGGTGTGCATCAGGATCGCGAGCGTGCCCGGCATGAGCAGTGCGGCGCCGAAGCCCATCGCCGCGCGCGCGGCGATGAGTTGCCACGGCTCCGTGGCGAGCGCGGCGGCCAGCGAGGCGGTGCCGAACAGCGCGATGCCGACCAGGACGATCCGCTTCCGGCCGTAGCGGTCCGAGGCGACGCCGCCCACCAGCACGAACCCCGAGAGCACCAGCAGATAGGAGGTGAAGGCCCACTGTGCCTCCGCGGCGGTGGTCGACAGCTCGGTCATGAGCGTCGGGATCGCGATGTTCAGGACGGTGTTGTCGATGACCACCATGACCAGTGCGAAGCAGATCGCGGCCAGAATCGACCATCGTTTGCGGTCGATCGGTTTAGCAGGCTGGCGCACGGCTGGCTGGCTCACGATGCACTCCTCCGGATTGGCTGGTCCCGTTTCGGCGCCGATTCTCACACTACTTGACAGCAGCTGTCAAGTAGAGTTGGATGCGGGTTGCGATCGATGCCGTGAGGCCGTGACCTCGGCATCACGCCAATTTCCGGCGTCTCGCGCCGAATCCGCCGAAGATCTGCCTGGGGGTCACTGTCGTGCCGAGTCACTTCCTGTTCATCAGCATTCCCGACCCCGGTCGCCTCTCTCCGCATCTCGCGATCGGAAAGGAGTTGGTGCGGCGCGGGCACAGCGTAAAATTCGTGACCGTCGAGCCGATGGCCGCACTCGTCGGGTCGTACGGGGTCGAGCCGCTGGTCTACGGGTCGGCGTACGGGTCGATCCCCGTCCACGAGGAGAAGGAGATGAGCGCGGAGGCCGCAATGCTCGCGCTCAGCGTCGACGACTCCGCCGCCATGATCGACGCGGTGGAGGCGGCCTACGGCGACGAGCGGCCCGACCTGATCGCGTACGACGTGGCCAGTGGCACGGCCGGCAGGGTGCTGGCGCGCAAATGGGGACTCCCGGCCGCCCAGCTGTACGCGGACTTCGCGCAGAACGACGAGTTCGCGTACACGCAGCCCTTCGACGACGACGGCGTCGCGCTCGGCGAGCCGCTGAGCCCGGCCGGGTGGGCGGCCCGCTCGGAGCTGAAGCCCTGGGTGGACCGTACCGAGCGGCTGCTCACCGCGCACGGGCTGACGGACGTCACCTTTGCCGAGCTGCTCGAGGTCGTGCAGGAGTTCAACCTGGTGTACGTGCCGAAGGCGTTGCAGCCCGCGGCCGACAGTTTCGACGACCGCTTCCGGTTCGTCGGGCCGTGCGTGGGCGAGCAGCCGGCGCGCGACGATTGGCAGCCGCCCGCCGACGGCCTTCCCGTCGTGCTCGTGCCGTCCGCACCGCAGGGCGCCGACCTGGCCCGCGCCTTCGTGGGAGCACCGGTGCACGTCGTCCTGACACCCGGCCCGGGCGCCGATCCTGCGTCCCTGAGTGAGTTGCCGCCGAACGTCGAGGTGCACGCCTCGCTCCCGCAGGGTGTGCTGCGGCACGCGGCCGTCGTGGTGAGCCAGGGTGACGTGGGCAACGTGACCGAGGCGCTCGCCGCAGGCCGTCCGGTGGTGGTCGTGCCGCCCGCTCTCCCCGCCCGGATCACCGGTTTCCAGCTGGCGAAGCTGGGTCTCGGCCGCCTGGCCGCGCCGGACGGGCTTCGCGACGCCGTGCTCGATCTGATCGGCGACCGGGCCGTCGCGGAGCGGCTGGCCTGGATGCGGGGCGAGATCGAGGCGGCCGGTGGCGTGCCGCGTGCCGCGGACGAGCTGGAGGCGCACGCCGCGCGCTGACCTCGCTGACGGGTCGTCGCGGGCGGCCGGTGGGCCGCCCGCGACGACGCGTGTGGGCAGTGCCGTCAGGCGGTGGCCTGCACGGTGCTGCCCGGCGACCGTGCGGGGATCTCCCGGGTGGCAAACTCCGCCAGTCGGGACCGGACGGCGGTCGGGATGGCCGGTGCGAAAGTGGCCAGGTATGCCTCGAGGTGCTGCTGCGAGGCCTGCAGGAACGGCAGGTCGAACGCCACCATGTGCCGGATGGCCAGCAGCGGGACCGGCGAGTGGAGCGGGCGGAAGTCGCGGTTCCACAGGCCCGGCTCCGCGCACTCCGGGTGGAACTGTCCGATCATCAGTCCCTCCTGCACGAAGTCGGTTTTCAGTCGGGCCTGCAGCCGGTTGAGCGGCTCCGGGTCCGATCTGTCCACGCGCGGCAAGACGATCAGGATGGTGAGGAACTGCCGGTCCTCCTCCCGCAGCTCGGCGGCGAGCTCCCGGTGCAGGTCGCGGTAGCCGAGCAGCGTCTCGGGCACGCTGTCGTCGTGGAGGTCGCGGTCCAGGCAGGTCAGGTGGAACAGCCGCCGATTGAGCGAGGGCCGGGTGTACGGGCAGACCGGCCCCTGCCGGCCCAGGTCCGGGTGTCCATAGGTGAGGAACCGTTCCGCCCACGTGGCGATTTCGCGCAGCGCGGGTAGCTGCTCCGGACCGATGAGCCTTCCATCGGCGACCTCGGCCGGCGACCACAGCGCCAGGCCGCTGAGCCCTAGCAACATGTCTACTCCTCGTGCGCCGATCGGGCGGCGACCGCCTCGATCGCGGCGGTGCGACCCGCGAGGCGGGTCACCCGTCGGACCGTGAGGCCGGCGCGGGCGAACAGGTCATGGAACTGTGCGAGCGTGCGTTCCCGGCCGCCGACGACGGTCAGCATGTACAGGTCCATCAGCGCCGCCGACTCGTCGGGCACGGCGGACGGGCCGGTGTCCAGCACGAGGTCCGACACGACGATTCGGGCGCCGGGCGACATTGCCCGGCGGCAGCTGCGCAGCAGCGTCACGCATCGTGCGTCGTCCCAGTCGTGCATGATCTGACGCAGCAGGTAGAGGTCGCCGCCGGCCGGGACCGAGGTGAAGAAGTCACCGGTCACCACGGTGCACCGGCCGTCCAGACCGGCCGCGCGCATCTGCTCCCGGGCCCGGTGGGCCGGCGCGGCCAGGTCGAGGAGCGTGCCGTGCAGGTGCGGGTGGCCGGTCAGCAGCGCGGCGAGCAGCGTGCCGTCGCCGCCGCCGACGTCGACGATCCGCCGGACGCAGGTGAGGTCGACCGCGTCGGCGAGGTCGTCCAGCGCCAGGCCGTCCGCCTGCGAGCGGTCGAAGGTCTCCCGGAATGCCGGATTCCGGTCGACGTAGCGGAAGAAGTCCGTGCCGTATAGGTCCGGGAAGGAGGGGTTGCCGGTGCGTACGGCGGTGCCGAGGTGCTGCCACGCCTCTCCGATCTCCCCGTGCGCCAGCAGCGCCGAGGGCAGCGCGGACGCGGGAGCGTCGGTGCGTAGGCCGGCGCCGAGCGGGGTCAGCCGGAATCCGTCGTCCCGCTCGTCGAGCACCTCGAACGCGACGAGGGCGCGCAGCAGCCGGATCAGCGCGTCCGGGTCGGTCCCGGTGAGCCGGGCCAACTCGGGGCCGTCGCGCGCCCCCTCGCCGATCAGGTCCGGTACGCGCAGGTCAGCGAGGACGCAGACGGCCCGAGAGAGCAGGTGTCCCTGGATCATCCGGCGTAGTCGCTGACCGTGCGCGGTCGTCGTCTCCACCGGTCGTCAGGCCGCGTGGAGGGTGACGGGCAGCCGGGTGACGCCGAAGATGTCCGGCCGCTGGTGGAACTCGGGCGTGCCGCACTCCAAGGCGCGGTAGCGGTTTAGGATCGCGCCGAACACCACGGAGAACTCCAACCGCGCCAACGGTACCCCGAGGCAGTAGTGGATCCCGTGGGAGAACGTCAGGTGCGGGTTCGGCGAGCGGCCCGGGTCGAACCGGTCCGGCTCGACGAACCGCCGCGGATCCCGGTTGACCGAGTGGATCCAATTGACGACGATCTTCCCGGGCGGCACCGGCGTGCCGGCGATCACGGCATCCTGCGTGGTGAAGCGGTAGAGGAAAGAGACTGGCGGACGGAAGCGGAGCACCTCCTCGAGCGCGCCGGGCACCAGCGACCGGTCCGCGCGCACCCTCTCCAGCGTGCCGGGGCTGTCGTTGAAGGCGAGCACGGCGTTGGTGAGCGTCAGCGTGGTGGTGAGGTGCCCGGCCAACAGCAGGAAGACCGAGAAGTTGACTACCTGCTTGTCGGTGAGGCGATCCCCGTCCGCGGTGGCCTCGACCAGACGCGTGAACAGGTCGTCCTTGGGGCTCCTGCGCCGGTCGTGCACGTGCGCCAGCAAGTAGTCGGCCATCTCGTTCAGTTCGGCGGCCCGGGTCTTGGCGTATCCGCCCTCCTCGAACTGTCCGGCCGTGACGTCCGCGGCGTCCGGGAGCAGGTACTCCGCCCAGCGGCGGAACGTGGCCCAGTCGTCGCTGGGGATGCCGAGCATCTCCGCGATGACCACGACGGGCAGCGGCGCGGCCAGGTCCTGGACCATCTCTATGGTGTCGCGGCCCTCGATCGCGTCGAGCAGATCGGTCGCGAGCGCGGTGATCCGTGGCTCCAGCCCGGCGATCATGCGTGGCGTGAACGCCTGGCTGATGATCTTCCGGAGCTGGGTGTGCATGGGCGGGTCGGTGACGCTGAGCGACGCCTCGGTGAAGTTCGGCATGCCCGGCTCCGGTGGCGGCGCGAGGGAGCTGAAGTCGGACGAGAAGATCAAGGGCTCGGAGAGCACACCGACCACCTCGTCGTGCCGCAGCACGTGGTACGCGTCGTTGGCGGTGTCGTGCCAGACCGGGCCGGCGTCGCGCGCGCGCCGCAGCCAGTCGTAGAGCGCGCGGCCATCGCCGACCACGGGTGGCGGACCGGCCTGGAGTGCCTCGTCGTGCGATGCGGAAGTCATGTCGTCCTCAGGAGTGCTTGACGGTGACGGGAAGGGCCTTGACGCCGAACACGTCCGGGCTGCGGTCGTAGTAGCGGGGTTCGCCGATCTCGATCGACCGGTAGCGGTCGAACAGTTCGTTGAGGACGCTGCGCGCCTCCATCCGGCCCAGGGGCGCGCCGATGCAGAAGTGGATGCCGTGCCCGAACGTCAGGTGCGGGTTCGGGTTGCGGGTGATGTCGAACGTGGACGGCGAACGGTACTGCCGCTCGTCCCGGTTGCCGGACATCGGCCAGCCCATCACTGGCGTGCGGGCGGGCAGCTCGACGCCGGCCAGCACGGTATCCACCACGGTGAGCCGTGCCTGCATCACCACCGGCGGCTTGAACCGCAGCACCTCCTCGATCGCCCCGGGGATCAGGGCGCGGTTCGCCCGGGCGGCGGCCTCCGCCTCGGGCGCCTCGGCGAAGCACAGCAGCGAGTTGCCCATCAGCAGTGAGGTGGTGAGGTGGCCGGCCAGCAGCAGGAAGTTGAGGAAGCTGACGATCTCCTGGTCGGTGAGCCGGTCGCCGTCCACCTCGGCGAAGGCCAGGCGGCTGGTGAGGTTGTCCCGCGGGTCACGGCGGTGCAGGTCGACGTGCCGGAGCAGGTAGTCCCGCATCTCGGTGAGCTGCGCGACCACGTCCGGTGGCAGCGCGGAGTTGTCCGGTACCTCCCCGGTCTCCAACTCGTAGTTGGTGGAGAGCAGCGCCTCGCCCCAGGCCCGGAACAGCTCCCGGTCCTCGGCCGGGATGCCGAGCATCTCCGCGATCACGATGACCGGCAGCGGGTGCGCCATGACCGCGACCAGGTCGAACTCGTCCTGGTCGGCCACCGTGTCCAGCAGTTCCTTGGTCAGCTGAATGATGCGCGGCTCCAGCGCGGTGATCACCCGCGGGGTGAACGCCTGCGACACCAGGCGCCGGAGCTTGCCGTGCCGCGGCGGGTCGATCATGGTCAGCACGCCCTCCGCGAAGTTGGGCGCGCTGGGGTCGGACGGCGGCATGACGCCGGTGAAGTCCGAGCCGTAGACCTCCGGAGTGGACAGCACGTGCAGCAGGTCGTGGTACCGGAACACGTGGGCGGAACCGGTCAGCGGATCGCGCCACACCGGGTGGGAGGCGCGCATGACGTCGAGCCAGGCACCCAACGCGCGGCCGTCGCCGACCCCGGTCGGGGGGCGGGGTGGATCGTCGGAGGCGATGGCGAGGTCGGGTCCCGCATCGGGCCCCACGGAGTGGGTCATCGCAGCGCAGCTCCTCACGGAAGAGGGACGGAGATGACCGGCGGTGCTCCCAGCCGGTGATCTCGAGGCTAGCGGCGCGAAACGGCGCGACAGCGCTCTGAGCAGTGGAGTGACCACAAGCTGCCACCTTGACGTCCGTAAATTGCCAAACCGGACGGGTACGCTTCCCGTCTCCGTACGATCGGAACCGCTGCATCGGCAGTCGAGCTCTTACGGGGGACGCCACACGTGTACCGGACGATCGAGAGCGGGTCCCGTTTCCGTGCATTCGGGCCACGTCAATTGGACGAGATAGTGCGCCGCTATCCGATGGCGGCCGAGGTGCGCGACACGGTGCGGATGTTCTCCCGCGTGCTGCCTTTCCGGATCAACGAGTACGTGCTCGATGAACTCATCGACTGGTCCCGGGTCCCGGCGGACCCGATGTTCCAGCTCGTCTTCCCGCAACCGGGCATGCTCAGCGACGAGCACGCCGCCGCGCTGCGCGCGCTGGACGGCCGCGCCGACGCGGACCCCGGCGTGACGGCCGTCGTGCGCCGCATCCGTGCGGAGCTGAACCCGCACCCGGGCGGGCAGCTCGACCTCAACGTGCCCCGCCGCGACGGCGTCGCTATCCCCGGTCTCCAGCACAAATACCGGGAGACCGTGCTCTACTTCCCTAGCCAGGGGCAGACGTGCCACGCGTACTGCACGTACTGCTTCCGCTGGGCGCAGTTCGTGGGCGACGCCGACCTGCGGTTCGCCGCGCCCGGCCCGGACGCTCTGGTGCGATATCTGCGGGAACACCCCGAGGTCAACGACGTCCTGGTCACCGGCGGCGATCCAGCCGTGATGTCCGCGGACCGGCTGCGCGGTCATCTGCGGCCGCTGCTGGCGGTGCCGACGCTGCGGGTGATCAGGATGGGAACGAAGGCGCCGGCGTACTGGCCGCAGCGATTCGTCACGGACCCGGACGCGGACGACCTGCTGCGGCTATTCGCCGAGGTCGTGGAATCGGGCCGGACGATGGCGGTCATGGCCCATTTCAGCCATGACCGCGAAATTGCGTCGCCGATGGCCGAGAAAGCAATTTCCCGTATTCGGTCGACCGGTGCCGTCATCTATTGCCAGGCACCGTTGATCGCCCATGTCAATGATGACCCGGACGTGTGGACGTCGCTGTGGCGGGCCCAGATTGCTGCGGGCTGCGTTCCCTATTACCTCTTCGTCGCGCGGGACACCGGCCCGCACGACTATTTCCGGGTGCCGCTGCAGCGGGCCGCCGAGATCTTCGCCGAGGCGTACCGCCGGCTGCCGGGCCTGGCCCGCACGGTCCGCGGTCCGGTGATGTCCACCGAGGCGGGAAAGGTCGTGGTCGACGGCGCCGACGGAGGGGTCTTTCAGCTGAGGTTCCTACAGGCCCGTAACCCGGACCTGGTCGGCTGCCCGTTCCGTGCCGACGGGTCGCCGGACGCGGCCTGGATCACGGAGCTGACCCCGCGCCCGGACACCCCGGCGGATCTCAGGCACGCGCTGGCGCACCCGCAGACCGAGGTGACCGCATGATCACCCGGGCCGTGTCGGCCAACCTCGCGCTCGACCAGGAGATCAACCGCCGGCGTGCCCGTGGGGAGCGGCTGCTGCACCTGGGCTTCGGTGAGGCGCGGCTGCCCCTGCACTCCGGCCTGGTCGAAGCACTGTTGGCCGGCGCGCACCGGCGTGCCTACGGGCCGGTCGCCGGCGACGAGGCCGCGCGGGCCGCGGTCGCCGGCTACTTCGGACGGCGCCGGCTGCCGACCGAGTCCGACCAGGTCGTCCTCGCACCGGGGAGCAAGCCGCTGCTGTTCGCGCTGATCGCGGCCGTGGACGGTGACGTGTTGTTGCCCCGGCCGTGCTGGCTGACGTACGCGCCACAGGCCCGCCTGCTCGGCCGGCGGGTCTTCTGGGTCGACGTCCCCGCCGAGTGCGGCGGCGTCCCAGACCCGGACCTGCTGGCGAGCGCCGTGCACCGGGCGCGCGCCGAGGGCGGCCACCCGCGGCTGCTGATCATGGCGCTGCCGGACAACCCGACCGGCACCACCGCGCCGCCCGGCGTGGTGCGACGGATCTGCGACGTCGCGGACGCGTACGACCTGGTGCTGGTGGCGGACGAGATCTACCGGGACCTGGCACACGATCCGGACCGCGACTACCTGAGTCCGGCCGAGGTGGCCGGTGACCGTACCGTGATCACGACCGGGCTGAGCAAGACGCACGCGCTCGGTGGCTGGCGGGCCGGCGCGGCCCGGTTCCCGGCCGGTGCGCGGGGAGAACTGTTGCGCTCGCGCGTGCTGGCGACCGCGAGCGAGGTGTGGTCGTCGCTGGCCGGGCCGGTGCAGTCGGTGGTCGAGTACGCGTTCGGCGAGCCGCCCGACCTGGCCGACTACGTCCGGGCCGGCGCGCGGATGCACGCGGCCGCCACCCAGGCCGTGCACCAGGTGGTGGTGGCTGCCGGTGCCAACTGCCGGGCGCCGTCCGGGGCTTCTACATCTACCCCGACTTCCGTCAGCTCGCCGGTGACCTAGCCCGGCAGGGCGTGCACGACTCCGCCTCGCTGGAGCGGGAGCTGCTGCGCAGGTGCGGGATCGCAGTCCTCGGCGGCCACCATTTCGGCGACGACCCGGCCGCGCTGCGCTTCCGCGCGGCCACGAGCCTGCTCTTCGGCGACGAACCGGAGGCGTACCGGGAAGCGATGGAGGCGGACGACCCGATGGGCCTGCCCGCCGCCAAGGACGCCCTGCGACAGCTGGCCGACGGGCTGGCTCGGCTGACGGACTGACCCGAGCGAAGGTGAGATCGATGTTCGACACGGGGGAGCGGTGGCCGTTGACGGCCGCGCAGCTGGGTTCCTACTACGGGCATGAGCTCGATCCGACCGGCTGGGGGTACAACCAGGCCTCGTACCTCGAGATCCACGGGCCGATCCGGGTCACCGAGTTCATCGCGGCGGTGCGCACGGCGGTGCGCGAGACGGAGGCGTTGCACACCCGCTTCCGCGCCGACGCGGACGGACCCGCGCAATACCTCACGGCGTCGGCCGAGACGCCGGTGCCGGTCGTCGACCTGCGGTCCGCGGCCGTGCCGATCGCGGAAGCGGAGACCTGGATGCGGGCCGAGCTGTCGCGGCCGGTCGATCTCTCGACCGGGCCGACACACGCCCAGGCCCTGCTGCGCGTCGGCGACGAGCGGTACCTCTGGTACCAGCGCTACCACCACGCCGTCCTGGACGGGTACGGCGTATGGCTGCTGACCCGGCGCGCGGCGGAGGTCTACGACGCGCTACTGGCAGGCCGCGACGTCGGCCCGGCACTCGGCTCGCTGCGCGACCTGCTGGCCGAGGACGCGTCCTACCTCAACTCCGCGGCGCCGGAGGACGACCGGCGACACTGGACCGGGCTGCTCAGTCCGGTGCCCGCGCCGATCCTCCTCGGTGGCCGGTCCGCCCCGGCGCAACCGGAGTTTGTGCTGCACCGGACGGATCTCGGTGTGCCGGTGCTGGACGGTCTCCGGGCGCGGGCCGACCGGCTGTCGATCCGCTGGTCACGGCTGGCTGTGGCGACCGTCGCGAGTTGGGTCGGGGCGCTGACTGGCCGGACGGACCTGGTGCTGACGCTGCCCGTCACCGGCCGGACCACGCCGGTGGCGCGTGCAGTGCCGGGCATGCTGGCGAACATGCAGCCCATGCGGCTGCGGATCGCGGAGGGGGCCGGCCTGGACGACCTCGCCGGGCAGGTCGACCGGTGGATCCGCGGCGCAGCGGCCCATCAGCGCTACCCGTACGAGCGGCTGAGCCGTGAGCTGCGCGGCGGTGCCGACCGGCCGAAGCTGTTCGGGCCGATCGTGAACGTGCTCTCCTTCGCGGCCGAGCCGGCGTTCGGCGGCCGGGCCGCGGTCCGACACTGGATCGCCATCGGTCCGGTGGACGATCTGGAGGTGATGCTGCAGGAGTCCGCGACCGGCGGGCTGCAGCTCAAACTGTGGGCGAACGGCGGCGTGTACGACGAGGCCAGCGTGGCCCGGCACGCGGCGGACGTGGCGCAACGGCTGGCCGACGCGGCGGCGGGTGCGCGGCTGTCGGGCCCGGGCCCGGAGTCGCCGGGTCCGACCGGGACCGCGTGGGCGCACTTCGCCGCGGCGGCGGACGCCCGGCCGGATCTGCTGGCGCTCGTCGACGACGCGGCCGGCGGCGACGTGGTCACCTACCGGGACCTGCGCGCGGACGCCGAGCGGCTGGGCACGGTGCTCGCCCGCCGCGGTGCCGGCGCCGAGACGGTGATCGCCCTGATGCTGCCGCGCGGGCGGGCGTTGGTGACGGCGATGCTCGCGACGTGGCACGCGGGCGCGGCCTTCCTGCCGGTGGATCCGTCCTACCCGGCCGACCGGATCGAGTTCATGCTCGCCGACGCGCACCCGCTGCTGGTGCTGACCGACCAGGCGTACGAGTCGGCCGGCCCGCCGGTCATCCGGCTCGACGAGCTCGACCTCGAGGCTGAAGCCGTGACGGCGGCCCGGACCTGTGCTTCTGGCAATCCCGCCTACGTCATCTACACCTCCGGCTCGACCGGCCGGCCGAAGGGAGTGGTGGTCACGCACGCCGGCGTCGGCGACCTGGTCGCCACGCAGCGGGACCGGCTCGGCGCTGGCCCCGGCGCCCGGGTGCTGCAGTTCGCCTCGCCCAGCTTCGACGCATCCTTCTGGGAGACCGCGATGGGGCTACTTGCCGGCGCCACCCTGGTGGTGGCCGCGCAGGACCGGCTGCGCCCCGGCGACGAGCTGGCCGCGCTGGCTGGGGCGCACGGCGTGACGCACCTGACGGTGCCACCCTCCGCGCTGTCCGCGATGGGCGAAGCCACGCTGCCGGGCGTCAGTACGCTCCTGGTCGCCGGCGAGGCGATCGGCGAGGCGATCGCCGGCCGATGGGCGCCGGGACGCCGGATGATGAACGCTTACGGCCCGACCGAGACCACGGTGTGCGCCACCATCAGCACGCCGTTGGCCGGCGACGGGCCGCCGCCGCTCGGTACCCCGGTGCGTGGCACGGCCGTGCACGTGCTCGACGATGCGCTACGCCCGGTCCGTCCCGGTGCCGTCGGCGAGCTCTACGTCTCCGGCAACAGCCTCGCCCGCGGGTACGCCGGACGGCCGGGCCTGACCGCGTCGCGGTTCTTGGCGTGCCCGTTCGGTGCGCCTGGCGGGCGGATGTACCGCACCGGGGATCTGGTGCGGTTGCGGACCGACGGTGAGCTGGAGTTCGTCGGCCGGGACGACGACCAGGTCAAGATCCGTGGCCACCGGGTCGAACCCGGCGAGGTGCAGGCCGTGCTCGGCCGCCACCCCGACGTGGCACAGATCGTGGCCGTGGCCCGGTACGACGCGCTGGTCGCCTACGTGGTGCCGGCCTCGGCCGCGGGCCGGGACACCACCAGCCTCAAGGCGTTCGCGGCGGCCCGGCTGCCGGAATACCTGGTACCGGACGCGTTCGTAGTGCTCGGCGAGCTGCCGCTGCTGCCGAACGGCAAGGTCGACCGGGCCGCGCTGCCCGCCCCGGGGACCGACCGAGTGGCACCAGCAGCACCGCAGGATCGGCACCAGACCGATCTCGAGCGCAACCTCTGCCGGCTCTTCGCCGATGTCCTGCGGGTTCCGCAGGTCGGGCCGGACGACAGCTTCTTCGACCTCGGCGGCCACTCGCTGCTGGCCACCCGCCTGATCATCCGCCTGCGCGCGGAACTCGGCGTCGAGGTGTCCATCCAGGAACTCTTCGACCTGCGGACGCCGGGCGGACTGGCCGAGCGGCTGGACGCCATCGACCGGGGCGGCCTGCGGCGGCGCGACCGGGACGGCGGCGTGCCACTCTCCTTCGCGCAGCGACGGTTGTGGTTCGTCGACCGGCTGGCCGGTGCCGGGGCCACCTACAACGTACCGCTGGCGCTGCGCTTCGACGGTGACGTCGACGCCGGGGCGCTGGGCGCGGCGGTCAACGACGTGGTGTGCCGGCACGAGCCGCTGCGCTCGACCGTGGCGGAGCGGGACGGTGAGCCGTACCTGGTGGTGACCCCGCCCGGGCCGGGCCTGGTCGAGATCGTCGCCGGCCGGGGCGCGCCGGAGGACGCGGTCGGGTACGCCTTCGACCTGGCCTCGGAGCTGCCGATCCGCGCGCTGTTCTTCGACGGGCGCGTCCTTCTGCTGCTGATGCATCACATCGCGACGGACGGCTGGTCGGTGGGGCCGCTGTTGCGCGACCTGGCGATCGCCTATGCGGCGCGTCGGGCGGGCCGGGCCCCGGTGTGGGAGCCGCTGCCGGTCGAGTACGCGGACTACGCGCTCTGGCAACGGGACCTGGCCGGCGAGGAGGACGGGGCGTGGGCTGCGGACCTGGACCACTGGCGTGCCGCGCTGGACGGGCTGCCACCGGCTATCGCGCTGCCGGCCGACCGGTCGCGCCCGGCCGTGCGCGACCAGGCCGGCGGCAACCACGGGTTCGTCATCGGCGCTGAACTGCACGCGCGGCTGGTCGAGCTGGCGCGGGCGACCAGGTCGACGCCGTTCATGGTGGTACAGGCCGCGCTGGCGGTGCTGCTCTGTCGGTCGGGCGCGGGCACGGACGTGCCGATCGGCACCGCGGTGGCGGGCCGGACCGACGAGAAGCTGGACGACCTCGTCGGGTTCTTCGTCAACACCGTGGTGCTGCGGACAGACCTGGGCGGCGACCCGACGTTCCGGGAGCTGATCGGCCGGGTGCGCGCGGCGGACCTGGCGGCGTTCGCGCACCAGGACCTGCCGTTCGAGCGCTTGGTGGAGGACCTCAACCCGGAGCGGTCGCTGTCCCACCAGCCGCTGTTCCAGGTGATGCTGGTGCTGAACAACACGCCCGCCCCACCGTGCCGGCCGGCCTCGGCGCGCGCGCCGAGGTGATCCGTACCGGTACCTCCCGCTTCGACCTCACGGTGAGCCTCGACGAGGAGCCGGACGCCGGGCTCCGCGGCGTCATCGAGTACGCCGCCGACCTGTTCGACCCGGCCTCGGTGGCGCTGCTCGGCGAGCGGCTGGTGCGCGTGCTGGACACGGCCGTGCGGGATCCCGAGGTCCGCGTCGGCGACATCACGCTGCTCTCCCCGGCGGAACGGGCCCGGATTCTGGACGAGTGGAACGGCGGCCCGCTCGGCACCGCTCCCGGCACCACCGTGCAGCAACGGTTCGCGGAGACGGCCGCGCGGACGCCAGACGCGGTCGCGATCCGGGCCGCGGACGGCGACACCTGGACGTACCGACGGCTGGATGAGGCGGCGGCCGTGCTCGCTGCGCGGCTGCGCGACGCCGGGGTCCGTCCCGGCGACCGGGTCGCGGTGCTGGTCGAGCGCTCGCCGGCGCTGATCGCGGCCACCCTCGCGGTGTTGCGGCTGGGCGCCGCCTACGTGCCGCTGAATCCGGGCGACCCGCCGCGGCGCCGCGAGTTCGTCCTCGACCGGGCCGGCGTTACCGCGCTTCTGGTGGACACCGCGCACCAGGAGGCGGGCGGCAGACCCGTGGTCCGGATCGGCGACCCGGCGTCGTCGATACCACAGCCGGTGAGGCTGCACACCGGCCGCCCGGACGACCTGGCGTATGTGATGTTCACCTCCGGCAGCACCGGCGAGCCGAAGGGTATCGGGGTCACCCACGCGAACGTGCTGAGCCTGGCCGGTGACCGGCACTGGGACGACGGCCACGAGCGGGTCCTGGTCCACTCGCCGTACGCGTTCGACGCCTCGACCTACGAGATGTGGGTGCCGCTGCTGCGCGGTGGGCAGTGCGTGCTCGCGCCGTCCGGCACAACGGATTCGTTGCGCCTCGCCGGCCTGCTCGAGTCCCGGGCGGTGACGGCGGTCTTCCTCACCACCGCGCTGTTCAACCACCTGATCGAGGAGCGGCCCGCCGCGCTGGCCGGCGTGCGCCAGATCTGGTTCGGCGGAGAGCTGGTGTCGCCGAGCACGGTTCGGCGCGCAGTGCGGAGCTGCCCGCGGACGCGGGTCGTGCACGTCTACGGCCCTACGGAGACGACCACCTTCGCGTACGCCGGCGTGGTGACCGACGTCCCGGACGACGCCGAGACCGTGCCGATCGGGCGGACCCTCGACGGCGACTGCGGCTACGTGCTGGACGCACGGCTGCGCCCGGTGCCGCCGAACGTGACCGGCGAGCTGTACCTCGCGGGCCACGGCGTGGCGCGCGGATACCTCGGACGGCCGGGCCTGACCGCGTCGCGGTTCTTGGCATGCCCGTTCGGTGCGCCGGGCGGGCGGATGTACCGCACCGGGGATCTGGTGCGGTTGCGGACCGACGGTGAGCTGGAGTTCGTCGGCCGGGACGACGACCAGGTCAAGATCCGTGGCCATCGGATCGAGCTCGGCGAGATTCAGTCGGTGCTCGCCGAGGACCCCGCGGTCGCGGAGGCGTTCGTGACCGTGGTGCGGGACCCGGCCGTCGGCCGCCGGCTCGTGGCCTACCTCGTGCCCGCGGCCGGCAACCCGATCGACACCGGACGGGTACGGGCGGCGGCGCGCGCCCGGCTGCCGGAGTTCATGGTCCCTGGGCTGTGGGCGGTGCTGCCCGAACTGCCACTGTCGGTGAACGGGAAGGTGGACCGGTCCCGGCTGCCCGAGGTGACGGGCGAGGCAGCGGTGGGCGGCCGCGGCCCCCGGTCGGTACGCGAGGAGCTGATCTGCGGCGTCTTCGCGGACGTGCTGGGCGTGCCACGCGTCGGCATCGACGACGACTTCTTCGAGTTGGGCGGCCACTCGCTGCTGGCGACCCAGGTGGTCAGCCGGATCCGGAGCCTGCTCGGGCTGGAGCTGCGGATCCAGGACCTGTTCGCGGTACGGACGCCCGCCGGCCTGGCGGACCGGCTGAACACCGCGGATCGTCCGGCGCTCGGCCGGCACGCCCGGGAGGGGACGGTGCCCTTGTCCTTCGCCCAGCGCCGGCTCTGGTTCGTGCACCGCCTGGAGGGCGAGGGCGCGACCTACAACGTGCCCCTGGCGCTGCGCCTGTCCGGTGCGGTCGACGTGCAGGCGCTGAGCGCGGCCGTCAACGACCTGGTGTGCCGGCACGAGCCGTTGCGGTCCACGGTGGAAGGTCGCGAGGATGGGCCGGCCATGGTGGTCTCCCCGCCCGCCGCCGGCCTGGTGCGCCTGGACGTCCGCGAGGTCGACGAGGACGACCTGCCCGGCGTGCTGCACGAGGCGGTGCGCTACCCGTTCGACCTGAGCGCGATGTTCCCGGTTCGGGCGTCATTGTTCTCCGTCTCGGCGACCGAGCACGTGTTCCTGCTGCTGGTGCACCACATCGCGGCGGACGGCTGGTCCCTGCGCCCGCTGCTGACCGACCTGGCCACGGCCTACGAGGCGCGTCGCGCGGGCCGGGCTCCGGCGTGGGCGCCGCTGCCGGTGGAGTACGCCGACTACACGTCCTGGCAGCGGGACCTACTCGGCGACCCGGACGACCCGGCGAGCGTGGCCAGGGCGCAACTGGCCCACTGGCGGGACACGCTGGCCGGCATGCCCGAACAGCTCACGCTGCCGGCCGATCGGCCGCGCCCGGCGATCAACACGTTCGTCGGCGACGTACTCCCCGTGCACCTCGACGCCGGGCTGCACGCGGAGCTGCTGGACCTCGCCCGGCGGACACACACCACGCTGTTCATGGTGGTGCAGGCGGCGTTCGCGGTGCTGCTGACCCACTCCGGCGCGGGCACCGACCTGCCCATCGGGGCGCCGATCGCCGGTCGTACCGACGAGAAGCTGGAGGGCCTGGTCGGGTTTTTCGTCAACACGCTGGTGCTGCGCACGGACACCAGCGGCGACCCGACCTTCCGGGAGCTGCTGCACCGGGTCCGGGCTACCGCGCTCGACGCGTACGCGCACCAGGATCTGCCCTTCGACCTCCTGGTCGAGCACCTGAACCCGGAGCGGTCGCTGTCCCACCAGGCGCTCTTCCAGGTTCTGGTGGTGCTGCAGAACGCTCCGGCCGCGGACTACTCGCTGCCCGGCCTGCGGGTCGAGCCGGTCGACACCACGCCCGGCGTCTCCAAGTTCGACCTGTCGCTGAGCCTCAACGAGGCGTACGCCCCGGACGGCCGGCCGCGGGGTCTCGACGGATACCTGGAGTACTCGACCGCGATGTTCGACGCGGACACCGTCGACCGCCTCGCCACCCGGCTCGACCGGCTGCTGCGCGGGTTCGCCACCGACCCCGACCGGCGCATCGGCGCGCTCAGCCTGATCGACGACTCCGAGCGCCGGCTCATGCTGGAGACCTGGAACGCCACCGGACGCGCGGTGCCCGAGGCGGCGTCCGTGCCGGAGCTCTTCACCCGGCAGGCCCGGCTCCGGCCGGACGCGCCGGCGATACTGTCCCACGCCGGCCGGCTCACCTATCGCGAGCTGGACGAGCGCTCCGACCGCCTGGCGTACCTGCTGCGCGGCCGGGGCGTCGGGCCGGGGCGGATCGTCGCGCTCGCGCTGCACCGCGGGCCGGACCTGGTGACCGCGATGCTGGCAGTAGGCAAGACCGGCGCCGCGTACCTGCCGGTCGACCCGGCGTACCCGCAGGCCCGGATCGCCTACCTGCTGGACGACGCCCGGCCCACGCTGCTGGTGACCACGCGTGCCTCGGAGCTCGGGCGCCCGGCCGACCTGTTCCTGGACGATCCGGAGATCGTGGCGGAGCTGGCCGCCGCGCCCGCCGGACCGGGCGGCGTCGCGGTTCCCCCGGACGCGCCCGCCTACGTGCTCTACACCTCGGGGTCCACCGGACGACCGAAGGGCGTGGTGGTCAGCCACCGTGGGGCGGCTCCGCTCGCCGAGGCGCAGCGCGCGTGGTTCGGCGCCGGACCGGGCAGCCGGGTCCTGCAGTTCGCGTCGCCGAGTTTCGACGCGGCGTTCTGGGAGCTGGTGATGGCGCTGCTGACCGGCGCGACGCTGGTCACCGTGCCGGCCGCCCGGCTGCTGCCCGGAGACCCGCTGTCCGCGACGGCTGCCGAGTTCGGGGTCACCCACCTGACGCTGCCGCCTTCCGCACTGGTCGCGCTCGGCGACCGTGACCTGCCCTCGGTCACGACACTGGTGGTGGCCGGCGAGGCCTGCCCACCGGATCTAGTGCGCCGCTGGTCCCGGGGCCGGACGATGTTCAACGCGTACGGCCCGACGGAGACCACGGTGTGTGCCACGATCAGCTCACCGTTGACCGGGGACGGGGTGCCGCCGATCGGCCGGCCGGTGCACGGCATGCGGGTGTATGTGCTGGACGCGCGGCTGCGCCCGGTGCCGCCCGGCGTCACCGGGGAGCTGTACGTCGCCGGTCCGGGCCTCGCCGACGCGTACCTGCACCGGCCTGGCCTCACCGCCGAGCGCTTCGTCGCCTGCCCCTTCGGCGCGCCCGGCGACCGGATGTACCGCACCGGCGACCTGGCCCGCTGGTCGGCGGACGGCACGCTGGGCTTCGCCGGGCGGGCGGACGACCAGGTCAAGGTGCGCGGCTACCGGATCGAGCCCGGCGAGGTGGAGGCGATGCTGTCCGCGCACCCGCGGGTGCGGGCAGCGGCCGTCACCGTACGGGATCAGGGCCTGATCGGCTACCTGGTGCCCGCCCCGGACGCGCCGTCCGGCGGTGAGGCGGCCCAGGTGGACGCGTGGCGGGACGTGTTCCGCAGCCAGTACGAGGAGACCGGTGCCGACGCCGGCTTCGGCGAGGACTTCTCCGGCTGGCACAGCGCACTGGACGGGGCGCCGATCCCGCTGCCCGACATGCGGGAGTGGCGCGCCGAGACGGTGGCCGCGATCCGGCGGCTGCGCCCGCGGCGGGTGCTGGAGATCGGCGTCGGCAGCGGCCTGCTGCTCGCGCCGCTCGCGCCGGACTGCGAGACGTACTGGGGGACGGACCTCTCCGGGGAGGCGATCGAAGGGTTGCGGCGGCACGTGGTGGCGCGGCCCGGCCTCCGGGACCGGGTGCGGCTGCACCCGGTTCCGGCGGACGCGATCGACACGCTGCCCGGTGCCGGCTTCGACACGATCATCCTGAACTCGGTGGTGCAGTACTTCCCGAGTGCCGAGTACCTCACCGATGTGCTGGAGAAGGCGGTCCGGCTGCTCGCGCCGGGCGGCGCGATCTACCTGGGCGACCTCCGGGACCCGCGCGCGGCCCGTGCGCTCTACGCGGCGGTCGCGGCCGTCCGGCTCGGCCAGGACGCGGATCCCGGGGAGGCCGCGGTGCTGGCCGAGCGGCTCGCCGCGGAGGAGCGGGAACTGCTGGTGGCGCCGGAGTTCCTGATCGGGCTCGCCGGGACGTCCGGCGTCGACATCCGCGTCAAGCGGGGGCGGCGGGACAACGAGCTGACCCGCTACCGGTACGAGGCGGTGCTGTACACCGCGCCGACCGTGCCGATCGACCTCGGAGACGTACCGGGGCTGTCCTGGGACCGTGACAAGGTGGTCGACGGCCTGGCCGACGCGCCGGACCGCCTGAGGATCACCGGGGTACCGGGCGACCGGCGCGAGCACGTGGTCGCGGCCGGCCGCCGGCACGGGTACTTGACCGTCGTCACCTGGGCGGAGGACCGGGACGTCTGCGAGGCGGTCCTGGTCGCCGGCGCCGCGGACGGCACGCCGGTGACGGGCGCCTACCGGCCGGGCGACGGCGACGGGCCGTGGACCAACGTGCCGGCCCGCGCGTCCCGGCACGCCACCCTCCAGGCGGAGGTGCGGGAGTACCTGCGCGCCCGACTGCCGGAGTTCATGGTGCCGGGCCTGCTCATGGTGCTCGACGAGCTGCCGCTGTCGGTAAACGGGAAGGTGGACCGGTCCCGGCTGCCGGCCGCGCGGGTCGCGGCGCCGGCCGGGAACCGCGGTCCGCGGTCGGTGCGCGAGGAACTGGTCTGCGGCGTCTTCGCGGACGTGCTGGGCGTGCCGCGGGTCGGCATCGACGACGACTTCTTCGAGCTGGGCGGCCACTCGCTGCTGGCGACCCAGGTGGTGAGCCGGATCCGGGGGCTGCTGGGCCTGACGGTGTCCCTTCAAGACCTGTTCGATGCGCGGACGCCCGCCGGACTGACGGGCCGGCTGGGTACCGCCGATCGGGTGGCGCTGGGGCGGCGTACCCGCGAGGGAATGGTGCCGTTGTCCTTCGCCCAGCGGCGGCTGTGGTTCGTGCACCGGCTAGAGGGCGCGAGCGCGACCTACAACGTGCCGCTGCTGCTGCGGCTGTCGGGCGAGGTCGACGCGGAGGCACTTGGCACGGCGGTCAACGACGTGGTGTGCCGGCACGAGCCGCTGCGGTCCACGGTGGTCGAGCGGGACGGCGAGCCCTTTATGGTGGTGACGCCGCCGGGTCCCGGACTGGTCCGGCTGGCCGTCGGCGAGGGGGATCCCGGTCACGCGTTCGACCTGGCGACGGAGTTCCCGATCCGGGCCTGGTTGTCGCGGCGGTCGGCGACCGAGCACGTGCTCCTCCTGCTGATCCACCACATCGCGGCGGACGGGTGGTCGCTGCGCCCGCTGCTGGCCGACCTGGCGCTGGCCTATGAGGCGCGTCGGGCCGGTCGGGCACCGGTACAGCCGCCGCTACCGGTCGAGTACACGGACTACGCGGCATGGCAGCGGGACCTGCTCGGCGACACGGGAGATCCGGACAGCACGGCCGGCGCGCAGCTGTCGTACTGGCGGGAGACGCTGGCCGGCATGCCGCAGCGGCTCGCGCTGCCCACCGACCATCCTCGGCCGCTGGAACTCGGCTACGCGGGCGCCACCCACCGGTTCGTCATCGGCCCCGACCTGCACGCGCGCCTGCTGGAGCTGGCGGGGGAGACCCGGTCGACGCTGTTCATGGTGGTACAGGCCGCGTTCGCGGTGCTGCTCTCGCGGCTCGGCGCGGGCACGGACATCCCGATCGGCACGGCGGTCGCCGGACGGTCCGACGAGAAGCTGGACGATCTAGTCGGCTTCTTCGTGAACACGCTGGTGCTGCGGACGGACGTGAGCGGCGATCCGAGCTTCCGGGAGCTGGTCGGCCGGGTGCGCGGGACGGACCTGGCGGCGTTCGCACACCAGGACCTGCCGTTCGAGCGCCTGGTCGACGCGGTCGGCGCCGACCGGGCCGCCGGGAACAATCCGCTGTTCAACGTGATGCTCGCGCTGGACAACAACGCGGGCCTCGACCTGCGCCTGCCCGGCCTGCGGACCAGTCCGGAGCCGCTGCCGAGCGGCATCGCCCGCTTCGACCTCACCCTCGGCCTGAGCGAGCGGGTGCTCGGCGACTTCGGCACGGACGGCGTCGAGTGCAGCCTCGAGTACCGCACCGAGCTGTTCCGGCCGGCGACCGTGGAAGCGCTGGCGGTCCGGCTCCTGATGATTCTGCGCCAGATCGTCGTGAAGCCCGACGTGGCCGTGAGCGCGTTGGAGATCCTCACCCCGGACGAGCAGGTCTGGACGGCCACCGGCGGGGGTGCCGCGCCGGACCCGGGCTCGCCGCACACCGTCGCGTCGTTGTTCGAGGCGCGGGTGGCGGCCGATCCGGACGCGATCGTGGCCGTGGCCGGGTCGGTCACCCGCACCGCCGCCGAGCTGAACAGGGCCGCGAACCGGCTCGCGCGGCTTCTGATGGCGCGCGGCGCCGGACCGGAGACCGTGGTGGCCGTGCGACTGCCGCGCGGGATCGCGCTGGTCGAGGCGCTGCTCGCGATCGCGAAGGCGGGCGCGGCGTATCTGCCGATCGATCCCGGCTACCCGGCCGCGCGGATCGCATACATGATCGAGGACGCCGCGCCGGTGCTGGTGCTGGCGCGCGCGGCGGCGGCGGATACGCATCCCGTGCTGGACCTGGACGACCCCGGGGTATGCGCCGAACTGCGGGCCGCGGACGACACTGACCCGCGCGTACGGTCGCATCCGGACCACCCCGCCTACGTCATCTACACCTCCGGCTCGACCGGCCGGCCGAAGGGCGTGGAGGTGCCGCACCGAGGCGTCGTCAATCTGGTGGCCGGCTCCCGGGAACGGCTCGGCCGGCTGGGCGAGGACACCCGCATGCTGCAGTCGGCCTCGCCTAGCTTCGACACCGCGTACTGGGAGATGTGCGTGACGCTGCTGGCGGGCGGCCGGGTCGTGCTGCCCCGGACCGACGCATGGAACGTCGCGGAGGACCTCGCGCCGCTGGTGGCCGCGCACGCGGTGAGCCACCTGGCGGTGCCGCCGTCGGTGCTGGCCGCGTTCCCCGACGACGCGCTGCCGGACGGCACCACAATCGTCATCGGCGGCGAGCCGTGCCCGCCGTACCTGCTGCAGCGGTGGGCCGGGCGGTGCCGGGTGCTGAACGCGTACGGGCCGACCGAGACCACGATCGCCGCCACCGTCGGTGGTCCGCTGACCCCCGAAGGTGGCGCTCCGATCGGCACGCCGCTGCGCGGGGTCCGGCTGCGGCTGCTCGACGAGCGACTGTGTCCGGTGCCGGTCGGCGTGCCGGCCGAGTTGTACCTGGCCGGGCCCGGTGTGGCGCGCGGGTACCGCCACCAGCCGCGCGCCACCGCGGAGCGGTTCGTGGCCGACCCGTTCGGCCCGCCCGGTTCCCGGATGTACCGGACCGGGGACCTGGTTCGGCTACGGGCCGACGGGCAGCTCGATTTCGTCGGACGGGCCGACGAGCAGGTCAAGGTGCGCGGTTACCGCATCGAGCCGGCCGAGATCGAGGGCGTACTGCAGGAGCATCCCGCGGTCGGGCAGGCCGCCGTGACGGTCCACCGCGGCACCGCCCAGCACATCGTGGGGTACGTCGTGGCCGTGGACGGCCCCCCCGACCCGGCGGAGCTGCGCGCGATCGCCGCGCGGTCGCTGCCCGGCCACATGGTCCCGGACCTGATCATGTTCCTCGAGGAGTTGCCCAGATCGCCGAACGGCAAGCTCGACCGGGCCGCGCTACCGAAGCCGGAGTTCGCTCCGGCCGGTCCCGGCCGGACACCGCGTACGCCCGCCGAGACCGCGCTGCGCGAGGCGTTCGCCGAGCTGCTCGGTGTGGCCGGCGTCGGTATCGATGACGACTTCTTCGCGCTCGGCGGCGACAGCGTCGGCGCGATCCGGCTCAGCGGCCGGGCCCGCCGGGCCGGGCTGGTGCTCACGCCCGGCGACGTGTTCCGGCACCGTACCGTGGCCGGGCTCGCGGCCGTGGCCACGCCCGCCCCCGCGCTCCCGGCCGTGGCCCACGACGACGGCACGGGGTCGTTGCCACTCACCCCGGTCATGCACTGGTTGCGCGAGCTGGGCGGCCCGACCGCGCACTTCCACCAGTCCGCGCTGATCAGCGTGCCGGCCGACACCGGGCAGGAACAGCTCGACCGCATGCTGTGCGCTCTCACCGACCGCCACGACGCGCTGCGTCTGCGCCGCCGGAACTGGACGCTGGAGGTACGACCGGCCGGCGCGGCGCCGATCGCGGTGGAGCGGGTCGACGTGCACGGGCTGCCGGACGCGCGGCGCGCCGAGGTGCTCGCCGAGGAGACCGGCCGTGTCGTCGGCGGGATGGATCCGGACGAGGGCCGCACCGCGGTTGCGGTCTGGTTCGATGCGGGCCCGGACGAGCCTGGCCGGCTTTTCCTGGCCGTCCACCACCTCGCGATTGACGGCGTCTCCTGGCGGATCCTCCTGGAGGACCTGGCTGGTTCCACGGCCGCTGTACCTCCGGTGGCCACGTCGTTCCGCCGGTGGGCTCACCTGCTGACCGAGGAGGCGCGGCGCCCGGAGCGGGTGGCCGAGCTGCCGTACTGGGCCGGCGTGCTCGACGGGGCGGCGCTGCCGCCGGAGTTGACGCCGGTGCCGGACCGGGACACGACCGGCACACTGCGGCACCTCACCGTCGAGCTGGGCCCGGACGTCGCAGAACCGCTGCTCGGCACGGTTCCCGACGCCTTCCGCTGCGGTACGGAGGACCTGGTGCTGACCGCGTTGGCGCTGGCCGTCCGGAGCCGTACGGCGTTCGGCGCGGCGGCGGACGCGGGCCTGGTCGTGGAGCTGGAGAACCACGGGCGCGGCACGATCGCGGGCACCGACGTCAGCCGGACCGTGGGCTGGTTCACCAGCACGTACCCGGTGCGGCTGGACGCCGGGCCCGGCCGGGACCCCGCCGACGCGGTCAAGCGGATCAAGGAGCAGGTGCGGGCCACACCCGGCGACGGTCTCGGCTTTGGGCTGCTCCGCTACCTGAACGCCGGCACGTCCGCCCGGCTCGCCGCGCTGCCTGCGCCCCGGATCGCGGTCAACTACCTGGGGGTCTTCCGGATCGGTGAGCCTGTCGACTGGGGGCTCGACGCGCTCGGCGGCGCGGCCGACCCGGAGTTGCCGGTCGCGCACACGCTCGCGCTGAACGTGGTGGCCGAGGACCGGCCGGGCGGCCGAATCCTGCGGGCGACCTGGACGTGGCCGGCCGCGCTGCTGACCGAGGACGCGGTCCGGTCGCTGGCCGGCGCGTGGCAGGACCGGGCCCGCAGCCTGGCGGAGCTGGGAGCGGACGACGGCGGGTTTACACCGTCCGATCTGCACCTCGCCGGGCTCGACCAGGCGCAGATCGATCACCTTGAGTCGATGTGGAGGTCACCACGGTGAGCAGGTCCGGGATGATCGACGTCCTTCCGCTCTCTCCGTTGCAGGAGGGACTCCTGTTCCAGCACCTCTATCACCGGGAGGGCCCGGACGTCTACGTCACGCAGCTCGTCCTCGACCTGTCCGGCGACCTGGACCGCGCGGTGCTGCGTCGCTCCTGGGACGCGGTCCTGACCCGACACCCGCATCTCGGCGCGGCCTTCGTCCACGAGGGACTCGACCGTCCGGTGCAGATCCTCTCGCGCGGCGTGCTCACGCCGTGGCGGGAGACGGACCTGACCGGCGCTGGCGAGGACCCGGACGCGGCCATGACACGGGAGCTGGACGCGGACCGGACCCGGCGCTTCGTCCCGGCCGAGCCGCCGCTGATCCGCGTGCTGCTGGCCCGCACCGGCCCTGCCCGGCACCGGCTGGCGATCACCAGCCACCACATCCTGATGGACGGCTGGTCGGTACCGATCCTGGTACGCGAGCTCCTGACGCTCTACGCGGCAGGCGGTGCACCGGCGGCGCTCCCGCCGCCGGTGCCGTACCGGGCCTACCTCGCCTGGCTTGCCGGGCGGGACACCGAGGCCGCGGCCACGGCCTGGCGCGCCGCGCTGGCCGGCGTCGACGAGCCGACGCTGGTGGCCGCGGACGGTACGCCACCGACGACTCCCCGGCAGACCGGCACGCTGCTCGGCGCCGAACACACGGACGCGCTGGTACGGCTGGCTCGATCACTCGGTGTGACGCTCAGCGACGTGGTGCAGAGCGCCTGGGCGGTGGTACTCGGCGCGCTCACCGGCCGGGACGACGTGGTCTTCGGCGTGGTCACCGCGGGGCGCCCGGCCGAGATCGCCGGCATCGAGGAGCTGCCAGGGCTGTTCATCAACACGGTGCCGGTCCGGGTGCGCCTGTCTCCGCGGACCACGCTGAACGAGGTGCCGGTGCGGCTGCGCGGCCAGCGCCTCGACCTGGAGCCGCACGAGTTCCTGTCGCTGGCCGAGATCCAGGCCGCGGTCGGCGTCGGTGAGCTCTTCGACACGGTCGTCGTCTTCGAGAACTACCCCTCCGGCGACCTCGGCGTGCACGCGGGCGACCTGCGGCTGACCGGCGTGCACGGAACGGACGCGACGCACTATCCGCTGATGCTCGCGGTCGTGCCCGGCGACCGGCTGCGGCTGCGGCTCGACCACGCGCCGGGACAGCCCGCCGGGGCGGTGCTCGCCGCGCTGGTCTCCGTGCTGGCCACGATGACCGCGGAGCCGGACCGGCGACTGGGCCACGTCGACCCGTTTGGCGAGCAGGGCCGCCGGCAGCTGGAGGAGCGCAACGACACCGCGCACCCGGCACCACCGACCGGTCTGGCCGGTTATCTGGAGCAGGCCCTCCTCCGCTTCGGCACGGACGTGGCCGTGATCGATGGTGACAGGCGGCTCACCTACGCCGAGCTGGACCGGCGGTCGGCGGCGCTGGCGGCCGAGCTGGCGCGGCGCGGTGCCGGACCGGAGCGTACGGTCGGCCTGCACGTGTCGCGGTCGGCGGGCCTGGTGGTGGCGCTGCTCGCTATCGTCCGGTCAGGTGCGGCGTACCTGCCGCTCGACCCGCAGTACCCGGTCGGACGGCTCCGATACATGATCGACGAGGCCCGCCCGGCCCTGGTGCTGACCGACGGCGAGCCGCCCGGTGGCGCGCCGGCGCTGCACCTCGCGGACGTTCCGGCCGCCCGCCGGGCACCAGCGCCCACCGACGATCCGGCCTCCCTCGCGTCGATCATCTTCACCTCCGGGTCGACCGGCGCGCCGAAGGGCGTGGCCGGCACGCGGGCCGGGTTGCTCAACCGGCTCGCCTGGTTCGCCGAGCTGCAGCCGTTCACCGGCAACGAGGCGCTCCTCGCCAAGAGCTCGATCAGCTTCATCGACGGTACGGTCGAGCTCCTCCAGACCCTGGCGCACGGCGGCCGGGTGGTGATGGCCGACGACGCCGCTGCCGCCGACATGACCGCGCTGGCCGATCTCGTCGCCCGGCACGACGTTCGGGTGCTGACGGCCGTACCCAGCCTGCTGCTGGCCCTGCTCGACGAAGCAGCCGCCGGCCCGCCCGGCCGGCTGTCGTCGCTGCGCCTGGTGCTCAGCAGCGGTGAGCCGATGCCGGCCGAGCTGCCCGCGCGGCTGCTGGTGGAGAGCCCGGACGCCCGCCTGGTCAACTTCTGCGGGTGCACGGAGGTGAGCAGCGAGAGCGTGTTCGCACTCTGCGACGTGCACGACCGGGCCATCGGTACCCCGCTGTGGAACAACCGCGCGTACGTGCTGGACGGCGCGCTGCGCCCGGTCCGCACCGGGGTGGCGGGGGACCTCTACTACGGCGGTGCGGGGGTCGGGCGCGGTTACGTGCGGCGGCCGGGCGCGACCGCGGAACGGTTCGTCGCGGACCCTTTCGGCCCGCCGGGAGCCCGGATGTTCCGGACCGGCGACCGGGTGGCCTGTCGACAGGACGGCAAGCTCATCCATCTCGGACGGTCGGACGGCCAGCTCAAAGTACGCGGCGTGCGTATCGAACCGGGCGAGGTGGAGGCTGCGCTCGCCCGGCATCCGACGACCGCGGCCGCCGCCGTCGCGGTCCGGCGGCCACCCGGCGGTGACCCGGTGCTGGTCGGCTACGTGACGCCGGCCCCCGGCGCAGTGCCGGACCCGGCTGATCTTCGGCGGTACGTCGCCACGCTGTTGCCCCCGGCGCTGGTGCCGAGCGTGCTGGTCGTGCTCGACCGGCTGCCCCGCACGCCGAACGGCAAGGTCGACCGGCGCGGGCTGCCGGACCCGGGCCCGGGGACGACCGGGGTCTCCGCGCCGGCCGGACCGCGCGAACAAGTCCTCTGCGAGCTGTTCGAGGAGGTCCTCGGCCTCCCGGCGGTGGGACCGGCCGACGACTTCTTCGGCCTGGGCGGCCACTCGCTGCTGGCCACCCGGCTGATCGCGCGCATCCGGTCCGCGCTGGGCACCGAGGTAACGCTGCGCAGCCTGTTCGAGACGCCGACCCCGGCGGGGCTCGCCGCCCGCCTGGGCGACACCGGCCGCGACCCGCTCGACGTTCTCCTGCCGTTGCGGGACGTCTCCGGCCGTCCGCCGTTGTTCTGCTTCCACCCGGCTGGTGGGTTCAGCTGGTGCTACACCGGCCTGCTGCGACAGCTGCCGGCGGACCAGCCGCTCTTCGGATTGCAGGCGCGCGGGCTGACCGATCCGGCGCGGGTCGCCGACAGCGCCGACGAGATGGTCACCGAGTACGTTCGCCGAATCCGGGCGATGGGCGCGCCCGGACCGTACTCGCTGCTCGGATGGTCGCTCGGCGGCCAGCTGGCGCACGCGGCCGCGGCCCGCCTCCAGGCCGAGGGGGCAAGGCCCGGCCTGCTCGTCATGCTGGACTCCTATCCGCCGGAAACCCTTCCGGAGACCCCGGCGCTCGACCGGCCGGAGATCCTGCGCCTGGTGCTACGCGAGTACTTCGGCGTGGAACCGCCGACCGGCGCGGTGCTCGACACGGCGGCGGCCACCGCGCTGCTGCGTGCCGCCGGTGTCGCGGACCTCAGCGAGGCGCACGTCGAGGCGGTCGCCCGCATCCTGCCGGCCGCGTCGACGGCCGCGCGCGCGTACCGGCCGCCGGTCTTCGACGGGGACCTGCTGTTCTTCCGCGCGACTCGCGGGTGGTCCGGTCCACCGCCGGATCCGCGTGCCTGGCAGCCGTACGTGAGCGGTGGGATCGAGATCCACGAGGTGGACACGACGCACGGGCGGATGACCCGCCCGGCCGAGCTGGCGCGGATCAGCGCCGTGTTGCGGCCCCGGCTGCCCGGGACCGCGTGACCGCTTATGAGAGGGGAACTGATGACCAATCCGTTCGAGGACCCGGACGGCGAGTACCTGGTGTTGGTGAACGAGGAGAACCAGCACTCCCTGTGGCCGTCATTCGCGGCGGTGCCTGCGGGCTGGACGGTGGCCAGGGCGGCCGGAACCCACCAGGAGTGTCTGGACTTCGTCGAGCAGTCCTGGACCGACATGCGGCCCCGGAGCCTGGCCGAGTCCATGCAGAGCCCGGAACCACGGTGACGTACGGGCTGCGGGACCTGGCCGATCCGGGCCTCTACCGCGACGGCGAGCCCGAGCGCCTCTGGGACCGGATGCGGGCCGCCGGGCCGGTGCAGTGGATCGACCGGCGGGACGGGGAGCCGTTCTGGGCGGTCCTCGGTCACGCCGCCGCCCTGGCCGTGCTCCGTGACGCCGCCCGGTTCTCCTCCGCCGGTGGCATGCGGTTGGACGACAACCCGGCCGCGGTCCGGTCCTCGGCGAACCGCATGCTGATCGTCACGGACCCGCCGCGGCACGCCCAGCTGCGGCGCGTGATGAACGCCGCGTTCACGCCCCGCATGGTCGCCCGGCTGCGCGACACGATGCGCGCGACCGTGCGGTTCGTGCTCGACGAGGCGCTGGAGCGGGAGACCTGCGACCTCGTCCGGGTGGCGGCCCGGCTCCCGGTGTCGGTGATCTGCGACCTGCTGGGCGTGCCGCCGAAGGACTGGGACTTCATGCTGGACCGCACCATGACCGCGTTCGGACACGGCAACCGGGGCGCGGACCCGGCCGCGATGGCACAGGCCCACACGGACATTCTGTGCTATTACGCCGAGCTGGTCGAGCGGCGGCGCCGGGAGCCGGGCGAGGACGTGATAACCGCTCTCGTCAACGGTCGCGTCGACGGCGAGCCACTCACCGACGAGGAGATCTACCTGAACTGCGACGGCCTGGTGTCCGGCGGCAACGAGACCAGCCGGCACGCCACGGTCGGCGGCGTCCGGGCACTGATGGCCCATCCGGACGAGTGGGCCCGGATGGCCGGCGGGAAGGTGCCGATGGACACGGCGGTGCGGGAGATCCTCCGATTCACCAGCCCGGCCATGCACGTCGCCCGGGTCGCCACCGCGGACCTGGACCTCGAGGGGGTGCGGATCGAGGCCGGCCAACGCGTCGCGGTGTGGCTGGCCGCGGCGAACCGGGACCCGGGAGCCTTCGACCGGCCGGACGTGTTCGACGCCGGCCGGTCACCGAACCGGCACCTGGCGCTCGCACCCGGCGAGCACTACTGCCTCGGCGCCGCGCTGGCCGAGATGGAGCTGACCGTGATGTTCGAGGAGCTTTGCAACCGAGTGTGTCTACCGGAGCCGGCCGGCCCGGCCGTGCGGCTGCACTCGAACCTAATCAGGGGGTACGAGTCGATGCCGGTGCGGCTGCGGGCACGCCGTCCACGGGTGGCCGCACCGGCACCGCTCAGTGGTACCGGACGGACCGGGGAGCCGGGATGAGGTTGAGAGTCGCGGCACGAACGCCGGCCTGGAAGCGGGACGAGACGTCGAGCTGGGCCATGGTCTCCGCGACGTACCGGCGGTAGGTGCGGACGGAGACGCCGAGCTTACGGGCGGCGGTCTCGTCGGTGTATCCGGCGTCGAGCATGGTCAGGACGCGGATGAGCCGGTTCTCGGTGTCGTCCGCCTCACCGGGCTGGCCGGTGAAGCGGGCGGCGACGGACAGGTCGACCGCGCGCTCGAACATCGCGTCGAAGATCGTCGCCATGGAGCGCACCAGGTGCGACTCGCGGACGATCAGGAAGCGAGGCACGCTGGCGTGGTCGGTGCGGAGGAGCAGCATCGCGCCGTCCAGCACGGCGAACCGGGGCAGCCGCCGATTCACGGTGCGGGCCCGCACGTGGTGGCCCAGCATCTGCTCGAAGTACTCGTCGGTGCCGGACAGTCGGGCGGTCATGTCGGCGTCGATCAGCGCCTGCATGGACGCGGACTCCTGCAGCAGCGACTGCTCCAGCGCACCGGCGGACACCTCGTGCCCGGCAGCGGTGAACCCGGCAATGTAGCGGATGTGGGGTGACCGGCCGGCCTGCCGCACCAGGTAGTGGTGCATGATGGCCGCGGTTTCGGACTCGGAATACACAGCCTCAGCTGTCGATGAGTAGGGCTGGCGTGTTCCTTCGTGAACGGCAAGTGCTTTTTGGATGAGGAGCGTAGCATCGGCGAGCATTGTTTCAACGCTGCTTGAGTGGTGGGGATTGGCCGACAAGTCTTGGCGAACGTCCACACCCATTGAGCTACCCCGTAGCAAATCGGCACCGACGAATATGCTCGCCCACTTAACGATGTCTGTCAAGTCCTTGGGTGGGGTGGGGGTGCAACGGTTGTTGATAATTAGCGTCTGAAACGTCTATCAGCTTTACTGCTGGTGTCAAGTGCCTGCTAGAATGGGTGCGAGGGGCGGAGGTGCACGGATGGGCGGCGAACCGGCAGGTAGCAACGGTCTCGTGGACGGCGGGCCCGCTTGGGGCGCAGCGCCGACCGCGGTTCACGTGGCCATCGTCCGTCAGCTCGCGTGCGACGTAGGGGCGCGCCTGCTCGATCCGCTGGACCGGCTTCTGGGCACGGACCGCCACGACATGCCCGTGTCCTCGGTGCTCCGCAGGCGGTTGGAGATCGCCGCCGAGGTCTGGGCGGCCCAGGTGCTCGGTCCGGACGAGCGGCTCGCCGCCGAGACCGTCCGGCGCCTAGTCGCCGAGATCTACCAGTCCGGCGATGTCTTTGCGCCGCCGTTCGAGTGGTGGCGCACGCCGTTCGGGGCGCTCGTGGCGCGCCGGTTCGGCCATCCGGCCGCCGAGGCGGTCTCGCTGACGGTGGCGAGCGCGATGCTCGGCATCACCCGGCAGGGCGTCCATGATCTTGTCAGGCGCGGCAAGCTGCGGCGGGACAAAGCGAGCGGCGGCGTTTTGGTGAGTTCGGTCCGGGATCGCCTTGCGCAATTGTCGGAAGCCTTTGGCCACGAGCGCTGATGGGATTCAGATGGCGTTGACGGGACTTCTTCCAGAGTTCTCGGAAGATGATTGGAGTCGCCGAGCTGCGGCTGTTCTTGAAGCCGACCGTATCGTTGAGAAAGCGACGCCCCTGATTCGCTTATCCTTCCCCGGTGAATCTTTGGCGGCGATGTTTGTGAAAGATGAGTCGGCGCGCCCCACCGGCAGTGTCAAATACCGCTTCGCGCGCAGCCTCTTTCGTCACGCGCTCTCACGCGGCGTCATCCGTCGGGGAGTGCAGCTGGTGGAGGCGACCAGCGGGAACATGGCGGTCGCGGAGGCGCATTTCGCCCGGGTGCTGGGGCTGCCGTTCACTGCGGTCGTGCCCGGCAAGTCGTCGCCGGACCGCATCGCCCGGATCGTCGCGCAGGGCGGGACCGCCTATCGGGTCGATCCGCCGCTGGCCGTGTACGAGAACGCCGAGCGGCTGGCCGGCCGGTCGAACGGGTACTACCTGGACTGCCTGTCCACGCTCGGGCCGGCCATCGACGCAGACCTCGACGATGGCGTGCCCGGCCTGCCCGACGAGATCCTGCGCGACTTCGCGGCCCAGGGCCGGCCGGAGCCCGCGTGGATCGTGACCGGCGCCGGCACCGGGGCCACCTCCCGGGCGATCGGCCGCTACCTGCGGCGGCACGGGCACGCCACCCGGCTGGCGGTCGTCGACGCGGAGAACTCGGCGTATTTCCCCGGCTGGGCCACCGAGTGCCGGGACTACGCGACCGGAATGCCGTCGCGCATCGAGGGCATCGGGCGGCCGCGGATGGAGCCGGCCTTCGATCCCGACGTCGTCGACCTGGTCATCCCGGTGCCGGACGTGTCGAGCGTGGCCGCCATGCGATTTCTCGCCACGGCAGGCGGCGTGGCGGCCGGACCGTCCACCGGCGCCTGTCTGTGGGGCGCGTGTCACCTGGTGAACCGTATGAGTCAGGCGGGCGAGTCGGGTGCGGTGGTCATCGTGGCGGCCGATGGTGCCGAGCCGTACCGTCGCTCCTACTACGACGACGAGTGGGTCGCCGGAAAGCGCTGGGACCTCACCGAGCCCACGCTGCGCTTGGAGCGTTTCATGCGGACCGGCGACTGGGACGATTCCCGATGAGACCGGCGCCCGCGCCAGTCCGCTGAACGTTCGCTGGAAGAGGCTTCCGCACGGGAAGCCCTGCGAAGGAGACCGGGCGAGGCGTTGAGGGGGACGGGACGAGCAGGCTGGCTGTGACCTAGCGGCGGTGGACGGCCGCCGGCAGGGCCTGGCAAAGTCGTCAGGTTATGCCGAGCAGTGCCAGGGGGCGGGCGCTGTCGCGGGCGGGGCCGTGCACCACGACCGACAACAACAGACAGACAGTGCGATCACCTGATCCCTCGCCCGAATAGCTCCGACACGCGCAGCTACACGGCCGGTGCAGCCTAGTACTTTAGCCGGGGATGTTGACCTCGGCTGTGCTGCGGTTCCTGCGGTGGGGGTACGAGGGCAGCCACCGTCGATCATGGACGGTTGTGTGGACTGACCATGACGCAGCGGTGGCTGCCGGATACAGGGTAGACGCCCAGCGGTGGCGGGTGTTGTTCGACGACCTAATGTTGACGGTTTGATGAGAACCGCTTCTGAGCCGCCTGTTTGCTGATACCCATGGTGAGCCCGATCCGCGCCCATGAGGCGCCGGATTCGCGCGCTTGCTCAACGAAATGTTGGACCAGTTCGCGGGCGTAGGCTTGGAGTTCGCCGGACACTTCGGTCGCGATGGCGAGGCGCTGGAGCAAATCGTGGCTCGCCTCCTGAACTCCTTCTATCAAGTGTTCAGGCTGCACAAGACTGTCGATCACAGGGCGCACACCGTCAGCCATGACGTTTACTGTACGGGTGAGCCCTTTCCGCGATCGCTGAACGGCACAGTGGCCGCCTCGCCGGGTCCTCGATCGGCTACAATAGTCCCGCCGCTGGTGGATCGATCCTGGATCCGGTCCGTGCCATGCAGCATGCGGTCTACTCCTTGTCTCGCAGCGGTCTTCCGCAGAGTATTGTGGCGGGCGTGGGTCGCGGTGCGCCGTAACAACGGCGCGCCGGGCCTCGACAAGACCACCTTGGCCCAGGTTGAGGAGTACGGGGTCACCCGGCTGCTCGACGAGTTGGCCGCCGAGTCGAAGGACGGGCGGTAACGACCGTTGCCGACGCGTCGGGTGTTCATCCCGAAGCCTGGTACCAGCGAGCCGAGGCCGTGACGTCCGGTCGGAGGCTTGCGCGGAGTGCTGCGGTAAAGCTCGGCTGCATCGGTCGTGCCCAGCTACCCCGAGGCCTGACCCCTCGGGGTCACGTCGGGCCTGAGCCTCGCCGATGATTCCTCCCCAACACGGCAGTAGGCATCATCGAGCTCGACGCCGTCATGTTGGTGCTCCCCGGGTGCTCGGTCGCCATGGACAGGCTCCGCTCAGGGTAGACCGCGGGATACATCGGTGTCGCATGAACGGGCAAAGCTAGGCAGAGCGTGGGACTGGTGAGACCTGAAGGGACGGGAGAGCATTGATCAACGCTGGCTCTTAATCCGCGGGTTCGGGGTTTGAGTCCGTGGCGGCGCACCAGCAGCAAGGCTCTGACCTGGGGTTTCATCCTGGGTCAGGGCCTTTCTCGGTTTCGTGCCGGTGGTCGGTTGCTCGTTTGGTGCTCGGGAGCCGTTGGACCGGGCTGGCATGGGCGGGACGGGGTGTCGCGCCACCGGATAGATGGACTTTCCACACGCCGCCGTTGTGCGACTTCGGGCAGCAAGAAGACAGTCACTGGCATGTAACGGCGTCGGTCCTCATCGCTGGAAGTTCCAGAGCGGGCGACATCGGGGTGCTCGGCGGGTGCTCGACCGTGGGTGGATAGGGTTCGCTCTCCATGGTCCATAGGGCATGTTCGTGCAGTGCAACCAGGCGAAACTGACCCGAATATGGACTGGTGGGACTATCGGGGCAGTAGAGCAGTGTTTGACGCCGGCTCTTAACTGCGGGACTGCCTGGACTGGGTGAGACGTGTGGGAGTTTGGCTGACCTGGGAATCCTGCGCGGCCTGTAGGCGTCGAAGCTGCCCCTGCTGACCACGAGGACGGGGTGGGGCACGTGTCTCGGCATCGCCGTCGAGATTCTTGGCCCACCGAGTGCCTGGTGAGCCTGCGGATCGCTCGGATGGCGGTAGTGGAGTGATCACACCGTGCTCGCTTTCGAAGTAGGCTCCACTGGTTCCGCGAGCAGCTTCCGGGCCGGGGCGGAGCAATCCGAAGGTTTACAAAGGATCACGACGGTGTGAGCACGGGAATCGGTCCTGGAAGGGGCGTATGGACGTCAAGCCGACCGAGGAACAACTCGCCGCCCGGGACACGTTCCTCGCGGGCAGGGAACTGGCCCTAGTGGCCGGGGCCGGCACCGGTAAGACCTCCACGCTGGTACTGATGGCCGGGGTCACCAGAAAGCGCGGTCTCTACGTGGCGTTCAACAAGGCAATCGCCGACGAGGCCAGGCAGCGCTTCGGGGCGAACGTCGACTGCCGTACCGCGCACTCGCTGGCACACCGCGCCGTCGGGCGGAACTACCAGGAGCGTCTGAACCGGTCGGCCCGCATACCTTCGAAGGAGACCGCGCGGCTGCTGAGCATCCACCAGAATCTGTGGGTCAGCTCCCGTCCGATCACCTGCGGACACCAGGCACGCCTGGTGATGGGCATGATCCGCCGGTTCTGCTACAGCACCGACCGCCAGCTGATGGCCCGGCATCTGGAACCGGTCAACGGGCTGGATCCGGCGGCCCAGGACCACGTCGCCCGCGTGCTCCTGCCGTACGCGTGCCGGGCCTGGGACGATATCTGCTCACCGGATGGCAAACTGCGCTTCGAACACGACCACTACCTGAAGATGTGGGCGCTGACCGAGCCCACGCTGGCGGCGGACTTCGTCCTGCTCGACGAGGCGCAGGACACCAACCCGGTCCTGGAGGAGGTCTTCCTCGCCCAGAACGCGCAGCGGGTGTGTGTCGGCGACCCGGCCCAGCAGATCTACGCCTGGCGCAACGCCCGGGACGTGATGACCGGCTTCCCGGCGGATCACCTGTACCTGACGAAGTCGTTTCGGTTCGGCCCACGTATCGCCCGGACGGCCAACCGGTGGCTCCGGCACGCCGAGTCGGATCTGCAACTGACCGGGAACAGTGCCACCGACTCCCGCGTCGGGTCGGCGGCGGAGATCGATGCCGTGCTGTGCCGGGGCAACGCTGATGCGATGCAGGAGGTCCTCGGCTTCCTGGAGCGGGGTGTACCGGTCGCGCTCACGGGCGGCGGTGGCGCGTTGCGGAACATCGCGCAGGCTGCCCAGGCTCTGAAGTCCGGTCGGCGTACCAGTCATCCGGAGCTGTTCCTGTTCACCTCGTGGGCCGACGTGCAGGAGTACGCCGAGAACGACACCGCCGGTCAGGACCTCAAGGCGATCGTGACGCTGGTCGACACGTACGGGCCGGACGTGATCATCGACGCGGTCGACCGTCTCTCCGAGGAGCGCACTGCGGAGGTCACCGTGTCCACCGCGCACAAGGCCAAGGGCCGGGAGTGGTCGCGGGTACGGATCGGCGACGGCTTCGCGGCACCGTCGGTCGACGACGACGGGATGCCGCGCCCGCTACGGGCCGGTGAGGCCCGCCTGATCTATGTGGCGGTCACCCGGGCCCGCCACCACCTCGACCCGGCGGGGATCAACTGGATCGACGACTACGAGAAGGCCACGGAGGCGGCCGGCGACGGCACGGTGGCCGGGCGGCCGATGATCGAGCTGAGCCTGACCCGCCAGCTGAGGTATCCGAACTCCCCGATGTCGCAGTTCGTGGCCCAGCACCTGCCGAACAGCGCGGCTGTCGTGCAGGACTACCTCCGGCGGATCTGCGAGCTGCCCCGCCCGGTGCAGCCACTCGACGTGAAATACCCCGACTGGTCGGCGCTCGGCCACGCGATCGACTTCCGGCTCAGACTCTGCCTGGGTAGTCCGTTCGGCGCGCCGGTCGACATCGGCGTCGACGCCGTCGGCAGCGGCCTGCCCCTTCGGGGTGCACCCGCGCCACCCGTACGGGACGCCCTGCACCGGGCCGGACGCGACCTGATTTCCATGGCCGATGCGTACCTGCACGGCGACGACGACCTCGACGGGGAGATCCTGGGCCGCCTGTGCTTCGTGGCCGCCTACTACGAGGACATCTACCGGACCGGTGAGGTCCGGCGGTACAGCATGCTGACCGGCGCCACCCCGGCCACCACTCTCGACGATCTCCTGACGGCGGTCCCCGACTACGCCATCGAGGACGTCAACCGGCAGTTGGCGATCGCCGAGGAGTCGTTCGGGCCCTTCCTCGAACTGCCCGCCACCGCCCGGGTCTGCGGTCCGACGTTCGTCGGCAGCCAGGACATCGGCGGAGCGGACGCCGACTTCATCCTCGATGGCCTGCTGCTGGATTGCAAGGCGGCCATCCAACCCCGCCGGCTGGGTCGCGACGAGATCTACCAGCTCGCCAGCTACCTGCTGCTGGACTACGACGACCGGTACAGCATTGACCGGGTCGGCCTGTACCTGTCCCGCCAGGGCGCCCTCGTAACCTGGAGCGTGCCGGACTTCCTGCGCCGCCTCGGCGCCACCGGACCGGTCGGTCACCTGCGCCGGCGGCTGCGAGAACACCTTCTCCGACGGAGCGGCGACCGCCTGGCCACCAGCCCGCAGTCCGACGTTGGCGCTGCGTAGCCTCCTTCCGGGCCCGCCCGGAGGCTATCCCGAGTGCCGGTCCTGCGACTGGGTGGCCCTCTGCGGCTCCGGCTCACCCGGACACACCCACGCCGAGTATGGCGACGTCAACCACCGGGACCTCTTCTGCGAGTCCCGCCAGTACTGGTTCGAGCGGTACGTGGAGCGTCAGCTCTCCGCCGTCGACACTGGCCCGGCCGGGCCACGCGGATGACCACCCCTTGGGAGACCCGGATCGCCGACATCGTCGACGGCTGGCTCTTCGACGAAAAGATCGAGCTCCCCGAGGTGTTACTCGTACCCTTGGAGAATCCGCACCTGTTCGACGCGGGCGGCTGGGCCGCACTGGGGCCGGTCCGCGCCAGCAGCGGCGTGGTAGCGGTCCACGAATACCAGGGCACCCGGGTCGGTGTCGCCAAGCCGGTGCTCGGCGCGGCCGGGTGCGCCATGCTGGTCGACGCGGCCAGCCGCCGGGGCGTACGCACGGTGCTCGGCGTCGGCTACTGCGGGGGTACCCATCCCACGTTGCGCAGCGGGGACGTGGTGGCCGCGACCTCCGCGGTGACCGGCGACGGCGTCTCCGCCCTCTACCAGCCAGGGCAGGATCTGGTGCCCGCCTCGGAGCGCCTGATCACGGCCCTCGGCACGCTGAACGGCGACCGGTCACGACTACGCACCGGGCCGGTGCACTCGGTCGGCGCCGTCCATCTGGAGACGCAGTCGCTGGTTGACGACTGCGCCGCCGCCGGAGCCGCCTCGGCCGGGGACCCGCACCCGAGTGCTCGACCGGGACGGCTTCGAACGGCACGCCGCCGGCGCCGAGGCGCTGCTGGCCGGCGACCCCGCACAGGTCGCCGCCAAGATCGTGGAACAACACCGGGTGCTGGGCCGGGACCGGCTGCTGCTGCAGGTCGACTCGGGTAGCCTGCCCTTCGCCGACGTCGCGCGTACGGTCGAACTGCTCGGAAGCGACGTCGTGCCGGCCGTCCGCGCCGCCCTGGCCACCACCGGCACGACGACGGGAGCCCCGCGATGACCACCACCGACCCCACCGAGGCCGTCGTCCTGCGGCTGCGCGCCGCCGGCTGCGTGTTCGCCGAGGATGAGGCGCGGCTGCTCGTCGACGCCGCGCGTACGGCCGACGACCTTGACGTGATGACCCAGCGCCGGGTGGACGGCGAACCGCTGGAGGTCATCCTCGGCTGGGCCGAGTTCTGCGGCCTGCGCATCGCCGTCGACCCCGGTGTGTTCGTCCCCCGCCGGCGCACCGCCTACCTGGTCGAGGAGGCGGTCGCCGTCACCGCCGAGGGCGCGGTCGTCGTCGACCTGTGCTGCGGCACGGGTGCGATCGGCGCGGCCGTCGCGTCCCGGGTTCCCGGCATCGGGCTTTACGCCGCCGACATCGAGCCCGCCGCCGTGCGGTGCGCGCGCAGCAACGTCGAGCCGATCGGCGGCCGGGTCTACGAGGGCGACCTCTTCGCCGCGCTCCCGGCCGAACTGCGCGGCACCGTCGGCGTCCTGATCGTCAACGCCCCCTACGTGCCCACCGACGAGATCGCGATGATGCCGCCGGAGGCCCGCGACTACGAACCGCTGGTGGCACTGGACGGCGGCTTCGACGGCGTCGAGGTGCACCGCCGCGTCGCCGAGCACGCCGGGCAATGGCTCGCACCCGGCGGGCACCTGCTCATCGAGACCGGCGAGAGCCAGGCCGCACTGACGGCCGCGGCGATGTCGGCCCACGGGCTGCTGGCGCACACTTCGACGTCCGACGAGTGGTACTGCACGGTCGCGATCGGCCGCCGCCCGAACGACTGTCAACCCGAGGGATAGGGCGCGGAGCTCCCCGCCGATACGTTCCTGACTAGACGGTCAGGCATCGGTATTGGAGGCGCACCGTGCCACATCCCGAACACTACGTTCGCCAGATCATCGGCAAGCTGAACGAGGACCCCGGCAACACGGCGCTCATCTCGCGTGGTGAGCCCGTGCGCGTGCCGGAAAATCACCGCGCGGCCATCCGGGTCAGGGAAGACCGACTGATCGACGGTGTCACGCTGTTCTTCAACCGTCATGTCCTCGGGCCGATCGGCTCGCGCTCGCGCAAGCCAGCCTGCCCGCGGCGAACCACCTCGTCCGCGACGAACACCTTGAAACCGAGGCCGTCCTCCGCCGGAAGCTCGCCGGCCTTGACAGCAGCATGACCAACCATCATGCGTGTCCTGGAGCGCACCAGCGACCCTAACGGCCAGCTGTACCAGCGAACTCAACGGAGGATGGCCGAGCTGGAACAGGAGTTCGCTCAGGCCGAGGCCCGGCTCCGACAGCACGTGGCCGCGACACCACCGGAGGAGGAGCAGGACGCCGGCCTGCTCGAGCACCTGCCACAGCTCGGAGTGGATCTCAACCGGCTGCCGCCGGAGCGACTTCGGCGGTTCCTGGAGGCGTTTCGCGTCGAAATCCACTACGACGGCCGGACCGGCCGGGCGACCTTCAAGGCCGAAATCAGCGCCAAGACAACCACCGAGCTGGCACAACTGGCTCGTCTGGCGGAGGCAACCCGCGGGCAGCAAATCAGGTCCGCGGATTACACCGAGTCATCAGATCGAGTGATTCCCGCCACACCGGACGGACAACAGATGATCAAAGGGAGCAGGTTTGGATTGTGCACCCAACCTGTCAGCATACGAACCCTCAACCTGTGATTGCGGGGCCGGAACTGGCGGTTACCGCGACCCACGCGAAAGTCCGCCGCGACGGATACCGGAAGTAGCTGGACACGTAGACCAACGCAGAAGCCCTGGCCAGCGATCACGCTGGTCAGGGCTTTGCTTATGCCGGGACGGCGGGGTTCGAACCCACGACCCTTGTTCCCAACCGCAACCGTCCCAGACCTGCAACCCTGCGCGCGGACCACCCAAAGGCGCGCCCCCCGCGGCCGGATGGCTGGTAGGCGTGCTCGAATGAGGACGCTTAGTTCACCCCCACATTCTGTCGTACTCCCAGCGCTCGTAGAGGAAGTCCTGGTGTACGTCCAGCATGGTCAACACGCCACCATGGATTATGTCGAATGCCTCGCGGAACCTCGCCGCGAGGCGGCTCACATCGACCGCGTAAGCCGTCGAGTTCAAGTGGCCCGAGTAGCGGAAGGCTTCTCCCGTCGGGTCAAGCTGGTGGATACGCGAAAGCACCTTCATACTCTCGCCCCCAAGGTCGCCAAGATTCAGCCTCGTGAGCAGACCCTGGAGCTGGGTAGCCAACGGCGCGAGCCTGTGGCCATGCTTCCGCTTCAGATGAGTTTCAAGATTATCGGCCCACAGTTCGGGTTCGCCGTTCCCGCCGACGCAGATACAAGCCGCCGCTTGGCGGATGGCCTGCTTTAGGGCGAGTTCTATGCCATGGCGGTAGTTGTAGATCAGAGGCAGGAGCACCGTGTCGTTCGGGTGAGGACCCCGCTGCCAAGCCACGAGGATGGCGTCCCCTGCCTTGGCAAACCCTTCCGCTAGGCCGCGGTCGCCGTCGTAGTACTCGATCCATGCGGTGTCGTCCCAGCCCTCGCCGGGAAGTGCGCTGAGCAGATCACCCATGATGTGTAGTGTGGCCTGGCGTCACGAACTCGTCATCCGAGTTCATCGGATCCCTGGACAGAACCAGACGCGCTCATTCTGGTGTTTGTCGCGGATGCTCTGTGTGCCCCGGGCAGGGGGCCCGAGCATCCGCGACAATTGGTGAGCTGCGAAGACGATCCAGTAGAGATCGCCTGCCGGTACAGCCTGCCTTCGAAGTAGAGGCCGGAGGCCTGGCAGTCAACGTTGCTGCGTGCTTCATGGTCACCTGGTGACTTGTACTCGCCTCAGGCAGGTCACCAGGTGATGGGGCCGGCCGCGTCGAAGCCAGCGTCCTCAACCGCACGAACCGGCGGGTTGCGCGGACCTCAGCTTCCCCGCGCTGCGGTGTGGGCTGACGGGCCGGTTCGGCGGCGGGTCCGACAGCGAGGCTCAAGCATGTGGGGGCCATGCTGCAGGTAGATTGGATGATGTCGCTGTAGTTCGTGAGGCTGCCAGGGAGCCCAATGAGTCTCAGGCTCACCGGCACTGACTTGGATCAGTGGTCGGCGCGTAGGTCGGCGCAGGGTGAGTTGCCCGCGGTCGTTCGGCAACTCATCATGGCCACGGTTCAGCCGACGCGGATCGTCTTTCCTGCGGACGAAGGTGTCGTGAGGCCAGGTCTGGATGGGATCCTGGCCGTTACCGGTGACGCGGGGCCGTACGTACCGAGCGGCAGCTCGGTCTGGGAGGCCAGCCTATCCGCTTCGCCCAGCGGAGTGGCTTGTAGATCGTGAAGTGGCACCTCCGGGCCGAGAAGAGATCGATCTGCTTGCGCGGGTCGTACTCGGCGTTCTCAATGATGGGCATCGCGAGGCCGTCATGAAGTGCCTGTACATATGGAGCGCCATCCAGGCTGGCACTCTCAGTACGAGCGCCGAGACAATCGATTTGCTGCGAACCTATCCGAACAACCCCAAGACTCGCGGGAAGGCCGACTCCGTTGTGCGTGTGGAGGAGCGGTGCCAAGCAAAGCAACGAGCCGATGTCCCGCCAGCTCTTGCGAGATCTCCTCATGGCTATGTTAGGCGTCTCCGATCTTCAGCAAGAAGAGTTGCGCCGGGATCGGGCGACGTGGCAGGCTTGCGGCTTGGCCAAGCCTCGCATCAGGCGACGCACGACATCACATTGCTAGGACGCATTTCGGGATTGCTCGCCATCGGACTCGACCCTTAAAACAGTCACCTCTCGGGCTCCAGTCTCCACTCGGGGCGATCCGGGGACATAAAGTCGGTCCAGCCAATCGATGTCGTGCTCGGGTACCCGCTCGGGAGCGTTGGGGCGTCGTAGAACCACTGTGAAGGTGGTGGGCCGGAGGCGCCGATCCCGAATACATGCCCAGAGGGCGTTCGGCGGTAGGCGTACCAAGCTTGCCGGTCCTTGCGGACCTTCGCAACGACGGGCTCGCCTGATTCGAACTCGAACTGCCGGGACCCGCTCAGCACATCCAGGAGATCAGCACGATACTCATCTGGCCGGTCTGCGTTGCGGTACCAACCCATATGACAAGTCGCGAGCCAACGCAGGGCATCCTTCGTCTCAGCGAACTCTCGGCGATCGAGGAGCAGACCGTCCCCGTCGGTCCCCTTTCGACCAGCGTTGTCGACCAAGGCTTGGCGGGCCGCAGCACGCGCTGCTCGGTCAAGTGCACGTTCTTCCTTGAATCGACGAACTGCCGCACGGGCATCACTTGTGGTACGGGCTTGGGCGGCGTCGTGTGCCGGGCCTCCTCGGAACTGTTGGATGTCGACGAGCGCCCCTCGGATTCCTGTAACAATCCCGAGCCGCGCGCGCAGAGAAGGCTTCCGCCTGTTGTTGAAGAACGACAACCGGACGAACAGTGACTCATATGCCATGTAGAACGCAAAAAGATACAGGACCGGGATGGTAGCTGCCGTCAACCAGATGGGCATCAGCAACTCGTTAAGCAGACCACGTTTGTCAAGAGAATCCCAGCCGGAAACTAGATGAGCCACCGAGTAGGTCAGTAGACCCATGGTTGCGAAGAAAAGGATGCCCGACGTGAGCTTTGCCGCCGGCTTGTATTTTTCGTCACTTGCGGCAATAACGTTCAGGATGACCACGATCAGTAAGATGACCTGCGCAACCAATTCGAGGGGCAGAGGCATCACCTGCGCGTTTATGAAGAACTCAAGCAGCGCAGTAAGGCCCAGAGTCTCGAAAAACCGACGCTTGAAGAAATCTGGATCTTTGTTGGCGTCGCCAAGATTAATGAACCACACGAAGCCGACGAGCAAAAACCAAAGGACGACAGAGCCCAACAAGTCAGTTGTCCACAACGATAGGCGCTCGGCAAGCCATGTCACACCGACCACGATGCCTGCAAACACTACAAGAAAAGGCGTGATTCTTGAGGCGAAGAGCTGCCTCGCCAGCGAGGGCGACGCTTCTCTGCCGGATCGACTCCATAGGAAAGCGGCGGCTGCCGCTCCCAAAAGAATGAAGGTCGCGAGTTCGCGATTGTTCACGGCCGATCGTCCGTCACAGAGCAGTCCGTTCAATTCGTTCGTGCCACGCCAGGTGGTGCCTCGCGCTTCCAAGATCCTGCCGCACGAGACGCGCGCAGAGGTCACGGGCCATCCCACCCGACGAGCCAAGTTGGAAGCCGTGCGCCCAGAGGCTCGGATCGAAAGGGGCGTCCTGAACGTCACTGCGCTGTACTGAGATGTCCATGGTGGTCATGTTGGCATAGTCCACCGACACATCGGCGAGACTAGAACTGCCGCCGCCCCCGGTGGTCACGGGCGTGCGCGCAGAGCGGCGGTGACGCGTTGGTCGGAGGCGAACTATTGCTCGGCGGCGGATCGATTTCGCGCAGAACGGTTGGCGGACCGGTAGTAGCCGCCCGCTCCTGCGACCTCGACGGATCGTCAAGATCGAGAATACCAACATGCCGCGAAGCGGTCGCTACAGATCTTGAATGGTCAGGTTGTGTCGGGTTCGAGGGTCAGGCCGGTGTGAGCGAGGAAGCCGTCGAGTAGGTCGGTGCGGTACTGGATGCTCTTGAGTCGGTGTTTGATGATCGCTTGGAGGTGGTCGACGCCGTTGACGGCGAGGTTGCCGATGCTGCGTTTGAGGTGGGACCACACGGCTTCGGTGGGGTTGAGGTCCGGGGCGTAGGCGGGTAGCCGGATGACGTGAAGCCAGTCCCGGGCGTCGATCATCTGCCGCATGGCGGCGCTGATGTGGGTGTTCAGGTTGTCCCAGATCAGCACGATCGGCCCGTCGAGTTGCTGGTGGGCGGCGTCGAGGAGGGCGATGTAGTCGCGTTCGCTGAAGCTGCGTCGTTCGTTCTTGCGGCCGCGGTGGGTGATCGTGCGGTAGATCAGCCGGGACCGTTCGCCGGGCCGGTAACAGGTCAGCCCGGCGATCGAGACGCGACCGGAGCCCTTGCCCGACACCGGAACCACAGGGGTGTGCCCGCGTCGTCCCCAGGTGCGTGCCTTCGGTGGGCGCAGCGTCTGACCGGCCTCGTCTTCGAAGACCAGCCACGCCTGCCGCTGCGCCGCTACCGTTTTCCCGCCGGCCACGTCTCCCGCCGCCACGTGATGATCGCGGCCTCATCCCGCTCGACCGCGCGGTGCTTCGGTACCTGCACCGACCAACCCAACCGGTACATGATGTTCGCCGTGCCGCGCAGCGTGTACCGGGTGCGGAACATCCGGGCGATCAGGTCCGACACCCGGGCCAGGGTCCACCGCTGATCACTACCGAACCCGTGCGCCGCCGGCCCCTGCTCCAGGGCTTCGGCCAGCCGCCGCAGCCGACCCTCATCCAGCCGACACCGAGACCCACCAGGCCCCTCGACGCGAGGGCCTGCTCACCACCGGCCCGCCACCGCTTACGCCACCCGTACACCGCCGTCTGCGACACCCGCAACCGGCGCGCGATCTCCGGCACCGACACGTCCTCGGCGAACCACCCGGCCGCCTCCCGCCGCACCGCCTCACGCTTCGCCCGCCCCCGCGCGGACAACCCACCTCCATCGGGATACCTCATCCCATCGATCTACCCGAACCCCAAGCCGTCACACAGACCACATCGGACGAACCTGACCATTCAAGATCTGTAGCTGTTCCATCGCCGCGTAGTAGGCGGTATAGGCGCTCCGGAAGCCAGGCAGATCAGGCCATTTGTTGGGGGTCCGCATCACCGGATCGACGCGGGCTGGAAGGTCCTCCGCGTGTTCCGGCTCGCCCAGCCGGTTCATCGTGTACGTCTCGAGGACGTCGTCGGCCGCCCGATCGATGGCCGAGGCGCTGACGTTGGGGCCAGCGAGACTGCCGTCCCGGCCGAGGCCGCGGGCCAGCGGGTCACCCGGCTCGGCCAGCAACGCAAGCTTATCTCGGGTCGGCTGGTGAAAGAACGCCGCCGTCGCATCGTCCATCGCCGCCACAACGTCGGTGAGCACACCGTGCCCGAGCGCCACGAAGAAACCGGCCGTCGCACAGATCTCGGCGACCGTTTGCGCCAGAAGGGCACGGGACCGGCTGCCGGCGATTCCAAGGTCCACAACTGGCACGTGTCCCTCGTCGTGCGCTACCAATCCGTGCATAATCATGCTCCTTGCAAGGCTTCGACCGCGTGCCGGACTCGGCCCGGCATGAGCTGGTTGGTGACTGCGGCGAGCAGTACCACGATGACCGCGGCAGCGAAAAGGTAGACGGCGGCGATGCCGAACCAATCGGCGATCAGGCCGGCCAGGAAGGCACCCACCGGGATCGCCACGCCGAACGAAAAGAACTGGCTAACCGAGCTGACCCGGCCGAGGACCTGGTTTGGCACGATCCGCTGCCGTAGCGCCGACATCTGAACACCGACCAGGACACCGAGGAACGCGTTGACGGCCAGCGCCGCCCCGAGCACGACCGAGTTGTCGGTCCATGCCATCACCAGAAACAGGGGCAAACATAGGGCCACCGCGGGCAGTAGGACCCGATGGACGCCGAGTCGGATGCCAACCCAAGCGGAAAGCGAGCCGCCGAGGAAAGCGCCAACGCCGCTCGCGGTAAGCAGCAGACCGAAGGCAGACTCCGACAACCCCAGGTGCCGGGTGGCCAGCAGGACCAGCAACGACTGCACCAGGCTCTGGGTGAAGTTGGCGACGGTCGAGACCGCGAGAAATGTACGAATGAGAGGATGCCGGCGAATCCACCGGAACCCTTCGCCGACCTCGACCAGGACCGATCCGCGGTCGGCGGGCTGTTCCTGGACTCGCCGATTGTATCCATGCTTGAGGCGGTAGGCGCCAAGGAGAGCGGCGGACAAGAGGAATGTGGCCGCATCGGTCAGGAATGGGATGGCACGGCCGATCCCGAACAGCCAGCTGCCGAGCGGCGGTCCGGCGAAGGTCGTACCGAAGAGATTGGCCATGTAAAGCTGCCCGTTGGCCGCGGGGAGCCGATTGCCGTCGATCACCTCCGGAAGGAGTCCCTGAGTGGCGCTCTCGAAGATCGTTTCACCGACGCCGAGCGCGAGTGCCACCACGTAGAGCGTGACGATGCTGGTAGCGTCGGTGACGATGAAGACGACGAGTCCGCAGACGACAAGGCCGCGCATGATGTCCACCAGGATCATGAGGTTCATGCGGTTGTAGCGGTCGGCCGCGACTCCGCTCAGCAGCGCGACGAGCAGCCAAGGAAGGCGACCGGCGACCGCTAGGCCGGCGATCGCCACCGGGTTGGTGGTGATCGTGACGGCCAGTAGCGGAAGGGCCGCTAGCCGCAGGCCGTCGCCGATCGCCGACGTTGCGAACGCCGCCAGGATCGGAGAATGACGCCGTCGGCTCGTCCCAGGTCCGGCCGCCACACTTACAGTGGCCTCGGGCGATTCCATAATGAAGTGCCTCCAACGGTGTGAAGCCATCTCGACGTCCACGGTCCGAGGCCGCGTTGCCACGGTCCGCACCATGTTCCGGCGTCCAACAGGTCGGACAGATAGTCCAGTGAGACTGCCTGGGGTGGTCCGGGCAGTCCGTCACGTCCGGTTGAGCGAAACCCGACCACCGCACGGTCACCTTGGGCCCCGGCGGCCAGGCATCTCGCTTCGACCACGATCGAACCCTCTAGGGCCAGCGGCAAGTCTGGCGCGTCGGAACCGACGACCAGGTCACGTATAACCGGCCCGCTCAGTCCGGCGTGCCCGCTTCGCGGCTCGCGACGACTCCACGCGGACGTACGGTCGGTGGCCATGGCTGCCGGCCGCCCGGCCCTGGCGAAGCATATCGGCGCACGCGCGAGTCCCTCCATGTCAACGCCCCCGCCCCACGCGGGGTCGGCAAGCGAGCACTGCGGCCACCTGCGTAGGGTCGTCCGCCCGGTAACCGCCTCCAGCAGTGGTGTCAGCAGAACCTGTGACAGGGCCCAGGGAGACCACAGCCAGCTGTCCGCCACCCAGGTCGGCGGACGATCGGCGGTCGCCGGGGCGCCACTCGGGACTCGGGCGACCGGTCGGCCGGCGAAGCAGTACTCAGCCCACTGCTCGTGTCGGTGTTCGTGCGCACGCACACCGAGACTGTCGCGTACGGAAAAATCCACTTTCTCATAGTCGTCACCGGCGTACTCGAACCAGGGGAACGCCATCAGGCGGGACCGTTCGGGCAGAGCTGACATGTCGGCGGCTACTGCAGCGAAGGCTTGCTCGGCCGGCCCGGTGGTCGCCGCGCGGATGGCCGCCTCGGACAGCTCGTCGATACTCGGCCGACGCTCGCCGTGCCACGGCCGGACAGCGGAACCGAGTCGGCCGCCGGCAATGACGGTGAGCCGATCCGCGCATAGGCCGATCCGGCCGCGGTCGCGAGATGAGGTCTGCGACCGAATGCTCAGCAGTTGCCAGTAGTGGTCCGTCACGCCGGCCACAGAGATGCCCCCTCAAGAATCAGGGGCGGGCTGGCGATGATCGACGGCAGCGCTTCGCCGTCCTTCACGCAGACGCCGTCGGCAATTTGCACCTGGCCCGCAGGACCCCATTGCCCACGGGCCAGGTCGGCGATGCTGACCCCGAGACGAACAGCCGCGATCGGCCGCGTACCACGCCGGGCGAGGGCCACATTCACCATGGCGAACCCATGGAAATACGCACCGCCGGTCGATCGCAGAACATGTACGAGACCGTCCGAGGTTGACCGGCCCGGGATGTACGAGGTCACGGTCAGACGGATCAGGCGTGCCTTGGGTGCGACACCGTGCGCGGCGCACCACGCGTCCCCCGACGGCGGCCCACCGGAGGCGCGATCGTGGACGGGGATCGCATATTCGCCGTCGACGACGAGATCGTGGGCCTGCACTGGCACGCCTTCATCGTCCAGATCCGGCCGAGCGGGCAGGCTGCGCAAATCCGTTCCTGGTGGAAGAACCCGTGTCCCCACGGACAGATCGCCCTGCTCGGCCGCGTGCCCGATCAGCTCATGAAGCAGAATGCCGGCCACACCGGGAGCGAGCAAAATTGGTTCGCCCGCCCGTACGGTGTCCATCGGCTCGCTCGATGCGGCGACGATCGGATTCCGGTCGATGGAGGCGACGAGGTCGGGCAGGGAGTCGGCCGCCCGCGTCGTCGTCTGCCCTAGATCATTTCGCCAGCTCAGTTCCCATCGAGCGGTGCGATGGTCGAACTCGATCCCTCGGAGTTCCGGTATCGACGTGTGGTGGACCGAAGCCCGAGGCATACATCTTTATGGAGGTGTCGGACGGCTGACGATAGCGCTGCGGTGATGTCCTGCGACTCCGGTTCGGCCGGGCCCGCTGCTTCCTCCTCGGCGCTTAGCGACCAGCCCTGTCCGGGCCGCCATTCGCGCCGATGCCGGGACTGGCGGCCCCATTGCTGCGGCGTGCCGAAGTCGGTGCCGTTCCAGCGCCAGGTCAGCGTCGCCGATCGGTCGAGCCGATCCTCATGGAAGGCAGGAACGGATGGCATGACTAGGCAGCCCAGGGGTGGATCCGCACAACTAGGTCCCCTCCTGTTTGGGCGGCGATCCAGCCCCGGCGCAGAATCGCCTTCACCGGAGCGATGCCGATGGTCATCGCCAACTCGCGGCCCATACACGCGTGGCGGCCGCGTCCGAAGGACAGGTGGTCGAGGCCGGTCTGGTTGGCAGCGTGCAGGTCCACGACTACCCGGTCGCCAGGCGCCACTGGCGTGGCGCCGACTGTCATGGGACAAGTGGCGACCCGGGTCGCCAGCAGGTCGGTCAGATCGGCGGCCGCCTCCCACACCAGCCGGCGCAGCTGAGCGGGATCGAGCAGTTCCCGCTGCTCGGCCGGCGACAGCTGTGCGGTCCGCCGCAGCGCGGCCGCGGCGAGGGAGGTGTTCATGTCGAAGGCGGCCATCTCAAGTAGCGGCAGGGCGAGCAGAACCGCTTCGTCCACCGTCGCCAGGCGCCGAGCCAGCGCGAGCCCCGGGAGCCCGTCCGGTGCGAAACCCGAGTGTAAGGCCATCGACCGCAACTGCCGCTTGACGTCGTTGATCAGAGCTCGCCCGTCGGCGCTCCTCCGATCTTCGGCCAACAGTGTACCGGCCAGCCGTACCTTGGCGACCATCGCCGGTCCATCGGCAGCGTCGATGCCAGCCAGCGCGTACGACACCTGCCGTCCGTACGACCGCAAATAGTCCGGCGTCGCTCGGAACTCAGCGGCGAGTTTCGCGACTCGACCAGCGGCTGCCGGGGCGATCAGGTCGCGATGCAACGCGCGCAGACGATCGGGCGCGAGGAACGCGGCTAGTGCCTCGCGACAGCGTGCCCCGCTCTCGGGGTCGCTGACGTCGGTAGCCAGGAAGAAGCTGCGCGAGACGCCAGGGACGTACTCTTCCATTCGGGCGGCGCGGAAGGTCCGGTCGTCATCAAGGACTTGCCGGGCCTCGTCCGGACCGGTCACGAGCAAGACATCCGCTGGTAGCGAGGTCATGAGAGCATCCGCGCGACGATAGCGGACGCTCGCCCCGGCGGCGCGATTGCGGCCAGGAAACGGGCTGCGTCCGGGCCGATGGCCCTCCCCTGTGCGGAGACTTCGGTCAGCAGCCGCGCTGCGTCGCCGGCGGCGGGCGGCAGCCCGGACCACTGCAGCACTTCTTCGGCTCGTTCCACCGCAGTTTCGTCGGCGCCCGCTAGCTCGGCCAGGCGCATCATGAGTGCGGCCGACTCGCGGATCCGGCCCGGCCCGTCGGACCGGCACGGCGTCAAACGCGTCGCCGTCTCTTGGGCTGCATCGGGATACCCGGCCGCCTCCTGCTGCAATGCGAGGCGGAGGAGATCGACGCCGCGGCCGGACCAGGCTTGCTCGCGCGCGGCGGCAAGCGTATCTAGCGGAAGGTCATCGGCTTCGACCAGCGCGCCGTCGAGATAGAGCGCGTCGGCGCCGCACAGCAAGAACTGGCGTACGGCGTCGTCCGGCGTCTCGACGAGAGGTTCGCCCATGGTGTTGAACGACGTGTTGAGCACGGCCGCCAGCCCAATCCGGTTCCGCAAGGCCATGAGCAGTTGGTGGTAAGGGCCGTAGTCGCACGTGACCGACTGGTACCGCACGGTGCCGTCGCGGTGCACGATCGCGCTGAGGCGGTCGTCCCGGATTCGGCCGACCGCCAGCATGTAAGGCGCGAGCGTCGCCGGCGCTTGGGCGATGTCGATCAGCTCGGCCAGCGCGTCCTCGGCGACGCTCAAGCCGAACGGGCGGAACGGTTCTCGGAACTTCACACGCCGGTTCAGCTCGACGACGACGCCGTCCCGCAACGGGTCGGCGAGGATGCTGCGCCCACCGAGCGCTCGCGGTCCCCATTCGCTCGCGCCGTCGAACCAGCACACGATCGATCCACCGGCGATAAGGTTGGCGATGTCGGCTGGGGTTACCTGCCGGCTCACCTGACCGAGGCCGTAGCGATTCAACGCCGCTCGCCGCTCGCCTGTGCCATACGAGCGGCCAAGGCGTGGCGAAAATCGCGGCACAGGCCTACGCGGATGACCGAGCACCTCAATCCGGCCGTACGCGGCGAGGCCGACTGCGCAGCCGTCATCGGTGGCGGCTGGGTGAATGAAGACATCCGAGTAGCCGGTCTCGAGGAGACGGCTGTTGGCGGTGCAGTTTAGCGCGACACCGCCGGCATAGCTCAGATGGGTTCCGCCGGTCGTAGCTCGCAGCGCTGTGGCCTGGTGCAGGATCGCCCGTTCCAGCTCGCCCTGTGCCTTGCGCGCCAGGTCGGCGGCCAGCTCGCTGGACCATCGGGGCTCTTCGAAGTTGAGCGGGGTGCGCTGATCGATCCGGCCCGGAGATGAGGGCTCGCAGCCCTTGGGTGATCATCTGAGTGTCGAGTTCGGATGATCACAAGTAAAGAGCTGCGAGCATGGTCAACGATACGACCCGGCTGCTGGGCCTGGACGGCCTGGTGGTGGATCGGGTCGAGCTGCACCCGAATGGTTCCCCCATCGTCCACCTGTCCACCGGTAGCGAGCAGGCACAATGCTGCCCTCAGTGCGGTGTCCGGGCCGCCCGGGTCAAGGGCTGGGTGTTCACCTGGCCCCGGGATCTGCCGGTGGCCGGACGCACCACGCGGTTGCGGTGGCGTAAACGCCGCTGGTACTGCGATCAGCCCGGATGCCCGCGCACGTCGTTCACCGAACACGTGCCACAGATCCCGGCACGGGCACGGATCACCGTCCGGTTGCGGCAGGCGGCCGGCGCGGCGGTCGCCGACGGCAACCGAACGATCGTGCAGGCCGCCCGTGATCTGGGCATGTCCTGGCCAGTCGTCGCGGCCGCGTTCACCGCGCACACCGCAGCGGTGCTGCCGGCCGAGCCCGAACCGGTGAGCGTGCTGGGCATCGACGAGGTCCGCCGAGGCAAACCTCGCTGGATCTTCGACGAGGTCACCGCGTCGTGGACCACCATCGTCGACCGCTGGCACGTCGGCTTCTGCGATCTCGTCGGCGGGCAGGGTCTACTCGCCCAGGTCGAAGGCCGGACCAGCAAGGCGGTGACCGACTGGCTCACCCAACGCCCCGCCGCCTGGCGTCAACACGTCCAGGCCGTCGCGATCGACATGTGTACCGTGTTCAAGACCGCCGTCCGCGAGGCGCTGCCGCACGCGACGCTGGTCGTGGACCACTTCCACGTCGTCCAGCTGGCCAACCGGGCCGTCACCGAGGTCCGCCGCCGCATGACAGTCACACACCGCGGCCGGCGCGGCCGGGCCACCGACCCGGAGTGGCAGCAACGCAACCGGCTGACCAGGTCAGCAGCCCGCATGCGCGCCGAGCACGTCGACCGGCTGACCGACACCCTCAGCAACCTGCCGGCGAAGATCGGCGCACCGATCCTGACGGCCTGGAACGCCAAGGAAGACCTGCTCGACCTACTCGCACTCGCCCGCACCCACCCGAACCGGGAAACCACCGCCCGGCTGCTGCACCGCTTCTACACCCGCTGCGCCGACTCTGACCTGCCCGAACTCCACCGGCTCGCCACCACGATCGAGACCTGGTGGCCGGAAATCCTCGCGTTCCTGCACACCGGCATCACCAACGCCGGCTCCGAAGGAACCAACCGGGTCATCAAGACCGTCGCCCGCGACGCCTACGGATTCCGTAACCCCGAAAACCAGCGGCTACGCACCCGCGCCGCCACCACCCGCCGCCACCGCAGACACCTCAACCCCGCTTAACTTCGAAGAGCCACCATCGGATCGCCCGGTACTTCAGCCGAAGGTCCTCTATAGAGCTGGGCGGCCAGTCATCGTAGCCGTGGTTGACCGGGACCTTGGCCACCTCGCCAAGGAAATGGTCGAGCTCGGCTAGCGATACCTCGGTGTCGCCGTCGGGGTGGCGTTGAACCAAATCGGGCCAGGGCCGATCCCGGCCATACGCCGCAAGTGCCATCAGCTTGCCAGCGGCCGGAAGTCCAGCCTCGGAGAGTCCGACCAGCGCCGCGACGACGTCGAAGAACATGCCGAGGCTCAACGACGAACCGGAGCCGAAGAACCGCTGACGAACCCAGAGCGGTCCGCTGTCACCGGTGCACCAGGTGGATCGCTCATAACGGCCCTCCGGCAACCGAGAACCCTGCTCGTCAACGACGAGCACGTCGGTGCTCGCGAATGGGCTCGTCGCGTACGCGCTGTACGCGTGTGCGAGGTGGTGCGCTGGCATCGCCGGCTCGACCACCTTGGCGGGGTCGAGCGGGAGATAGGTCAGCACCGCTTCCGCACACAAATGGACCTACGCGGCCAGAGCGAGGCGTACCAAGCCTTCGACATCCCGGTACCCCGCGACGGCAGCGTCGCCGACCTGCTTGCCGAGGCCCAGCGCCCCGATCGACGCTTCGTCGCTGTCGTCTGCGAGTCCGTAGAGCGCATCGCGCGGACCACCTATTACGGAACAAAGATCGAGCATGAACTTGAACAGGCCGGCGTTGTGCTCCTCGCTGCCGACGAAGGCATCGATCGCGATGCGGTCCGCCCCAGCGGAACAGGCGGCCCGAAGAATGCCACCTCTGTCCTGACCCGGCGGGTCAAGCAGGCGATCTCAGAGTGGTACGTCCTTCAAATGCTGGAGTTGTCGTGGAAGGGGTTCATGCAGCACACCGCGCAGGGCTGGAACATCGGGAAGCCGCCCTACGGCTACCTCGCGGAGCGGCATCCGCATCCGGTGAAGGCCAAGCGTGAGGAGGGCATCACGAAACACCGGCTCGTCAGAGACCCGGCTCGTGGACCGGTCGTCACCCAGATATTTGTCTGGCGAGCGCTGGAGCGCCTGTCGTATCAGCACATTGCCGACCGGCTCAACACCGACCTTGACCGCTACCCACCGCCGGTGCCGGTCAAGCGGGAGTCCTACAACACCGCCATCGGAGCGTGGACCCCAACGGCAGTGCGCGACATTCTCAACAACCCCAAGTATGTGGGGCACATGGTCTGGAACCGGCGTAAGCGGTCGCGGCCCGAGCGAGGAGTAAAGGGGCGGGTCAACCCGCCCAGTGAATGGGTCTGGTCCCCGAGCGTGACGCACGAGCCGCTCACGACTCGCGCCTACTTCGATGCGGGCAGCCCCGTGGGACGATACCGGCGGGGATCGCGGTCGAAGGCCACCAACAATGCGCACCCGGAAACCAAGCGCAGCTACCGGTACCGCTCCTATATCAAGTGCGACATCTGTGCACGACGTATGTTCGGTAAGACCCGCAAACGCAAGACGCGTGCCGACGACACCTACTACGCCTGCGTCACCAAGCGCGAGCACCACAAAGAGGAGATGTGGTATGAAATCCATCCCCCGGCGCTGACCGTGAACGAGGATGTCATCGACACCTTCGTCGCACGGTTCTTCAACGAGCGGGTCTTCGGGCTGCACCGGCTCGACTACCTTGAGGGGCCGGCTGAGCAGCCGATCCGCTCCGACGCGGAGGCGACCGCCGCGAGTTACGCCCGCAAGATCGATGAATTGGATGCGGCCAACAAGAACTTGATCATGTCGCTCCAGCAGATGGCAAGTTCGGGTGACCCCGAGATCGACGCACAGTGGCGAACCGAGATTCAGCGGCAGTTCGCCGACAACGCAAAGCGAAAGCAGACCCTAGCCGCTGAGCTTCAGGAGCTGGCCAAGGCCACCCGACCCAGGGGAGCCGGAGCACGCGAGCTGGTGGACCAGCTGCCCCATGTCGATCTCAACGTGCTCGATCTACCCGACGACAAGCAGCGGCAGTTGTTCGATGCCTTTCAGCTCGAGATCCGGTACGACCGGCACCTTCAGCGGATCACGCTGCGGGTAGCCGTACGTTCAGAGATGGTCGACGTCATCAGCCAGGCCGCAGCAGAGGTAGCGGCCTCGACCCGTTCGGTGCCGAGACAACGACAGCCCACACATGAACCAGTAGGGGCGGACGCCAGCGCGTCCGCCCCTGTAAGTCGTTCCCATGTTCGACGTGCCCCCGGCAGGATTCGAACCTGCGCCCCCGCCTCCGGAGGGCGGTGCTCTATCCCCTGAGCTACGGGGGCTCAGCGACCCGAGAAGAGTAGCAGGCCCTGTCGCGGGGAGCCCAATCGGTATCCGGCGGGTCGCTGTACCGGTCGGGCGAGCGGGCCCGGCTTCGCGGTGGGGTCGGCGGACCGGCCCGGTGACCTGGGATGTCCGGGTCACCGGGGGCGGAGTGGATCAGTAGCCGACGACGCGGTGCAGGCGCAGGAACGAGTCGGTGAAGCCGAGCGCCGGCCATGCCCGGGACGACAGCAGGTTGGTCGCGCGCCAGTCGGTGACGGCGCAGGAGAACCCGGCGGTACGGGTCCAGTCGAGGACGGCCTCACCCAGTGCCCGGCCCGCGCCGGCTCCCCGGGCCTGCGGGAAGACGGCCGCGAAGCCGAGGAACCCGGCGCGTTCGGGTCGGGCCAGTCCGGTGTGCGACGACGATTTTTCCAGCGGGCACCCGATCGCCGAGCCGATGACCTCGCCGTCGCGGACGGCCACGAAGGCGGCGTACTCCGGATTGTCGATGTCGGTGGCCCAGTCGTCGAGACATTCTTCCAGCGTGGGGACCGGGCCGGCGGAGAAGACCGGTGCCAGCGCCTGGTGGCGCGGCAGTTCCAGGTCGAGCCGGGCCAGCGTTTCGATGTCGTCCCGGGTGGCCCGGCGTACGGTCGTCGCGGTCGCGGTCGCGGTCGCGGTCGCGGTCGACGTCGCGGGCGGGTCCGTCCGCGACGCCGGTACCGGCCGGATCGCGTGGGTGTGCTGGTGGCCGAAGCCGAGCCGGAACCACGCCCCGATCAGTTCCGGGTCGGTGGCCGGTGCCAGGGCGTAGTGCGCGGTGCGGCCCTCGTCGACCCAGCGGGTCGCGGCCACGGCGTACAGGTCGCGGATGGTCTCGGCCTCGATGGTGGCCTGGCCTGCGGATTCCACCCAGATGTTCGGCCCCCACACCTCGGTCGACTTCGGCGCGCCGAGCAGGTAGCCGACGGCCTCGCCGCCGCGGGTGGCGATCGAGCCGGAGGCGTCCTGGCCGGCGCACGCCCGGTGGACCGCCGCGGTCGCGGCGGCCGGCTCGGTGAAGTGGGCCGGTAGCAGCGGAGACCGGTCAAGGTGCCGGGCGTGCCGGCGGGCCAGCAGGGTGCCGGCGGCGTCGATGTCGTCGGCGGTGAAGGGGCGGATCTCGAGTCGGGGCACGGGCGGTGACGGTACGGCGCCGGCGCCGCCGCCGCATGCGGATTGTGCCCGGGTACGGCGCCGCCGGCGGCCGGCATCGACGGGTCCGGGATCGTGCCGGTCGGGATCGCGCCGGTCGGGATCGTGCCGGTCCGGGGGAGGAGGCGCCGTCACCGCTCCGGCGGGCGTTGCGGTGCCGGCAGCCCGGTCCGGATGATCCGGGCGGGGTTGCCGACCGCGACGACCCCGGCGGGAAGGTCCCGGGTGACCACGGCCCCCGCGCCGACGACGGTGTCGTGGCCGATGGTGACCCCGGCGAGGACGATCGCGCCGCCGCCGAGCCAGGCGTTGTCGCCGATGGCGATGGGCCGTGCCGCCTCCCAGCCGTCCCGGCGCGACGGCGGATCCACCGGGTGCGTCGCGGTGAGGAGTTGGACGTTGGGTCCGATCTGCACGCTGTCGCCGATGGTGATCGGCGCGGCGTCCAACGCGACCAGGCCGAAGTTGACGAAGACCCGGGCGCCGATCCGGATCTGGTCGCCGTAGTCCACCCGCAGCGGTGGCCGGATCTGTGTGTCGGCGCCGATCGCGCCGAGCAGGTCGGCCAGCAGCGCCCGGCGTTGCCGCAGGTCGCGGGCCGGGACCGCGCCGAACGCCGCGGTCAGTTCGGCCGCGCGCAGCATGCGTTCGACCAGGTCCGGGTCGTCGGCCCGGTACGGGTCGCCGGCGAGCATCCGCTCGCGCATGGACCGGCCGGTCGGGTCAGGGTCCACCGGGGCTGGTCCGCGCGGCCGGGTACGGGCGTCGGGTCCGCGCGGCCGGGTACGGGCGTCGGGTCCGCGCGGCGGTCCGGGACCCGCGGGCCGCGGTCATGTCGTGCGGCCGCAGCTCGGCAGCGGGTGCAGCACGATCCGGGCGGGAATCCGGCGGGGCCATTCCACCCGGGTCCACGAGCCGTCGACCACGGCGTGCACGGTGCGGCCGTCCCGGCCGCTGAGCCGGAGCAGGAACTCGCGCGGCAGCGACGGGTCCACCGACGGCGCGGTGAGCAGGAACCGGGTGCGTCCGCGGGTGGAGATCGCCGACAGCACGTCGGCGGAGGGGGAGGCGCCGTGGATCCGGGTGCGCCCCACCCAGTACAGCTCGGCCTGGTGTTCCCGGGCGGTCCGCACGATCGCCGGGTACTCCCGGTCCATCCAGTCGGTCACCTCGGCCACGCAGAGGCCGCAGGCGCGGTCGGTGGCCTCGCGCGGGCCGAGCCCCCAGGCCAGCAGGTACCCGGCCACGTCGGTCGGGTCGAGGGAGACCTGGAACCGGCGGTTGATCACCTCGGTGAGGCTGTGCCGGCTCCACAGCTCGTCGTCCGGCCCGGACTCGTCGAGCCCGAACTCCTCGGGGTAGCGGTCGCGGACGAGCGCGATCAGGTCGAGTTCCTGGCGTCGGGTGAGCACGGTGGACTCGCCCACCTGCTCGCTGCCGCGTCGGGCCGCGGCGATGGCCCCCTCGCCGCCCAGCGTGTGTCGCCGGCACCAGCTGGCCACCGACCGTCGCGCGTCACGTACCGCTACAACCGTCATGCTCTGGACAACGAGCCCAGATCGGGGCCGGTACGCCATCTGTGGAGAAAAACGCTGTCACTCCGCAGATGCGGTCAGTAACCACCAAACCGGACACATTTCGATCATTGACGGGAAGGGTTCGCCGGCCCTTGCCCACGACGGGATCAAGCCTGACCGCCCAGAGGGGCAGGGTCGGTGAACCCCGTGCCGTCAGCCGGCCTTCGCCTTGGCCAGCAGGTCCGTCAGGTTGTTGATGTCCGTCTGCTGGGTGGCCTTCATCGCCTCGGCGATCTCCACCACCCGGCGGTCGTGGGTCTGGTCGAGGATGCCGTCGACCATGTGGATCCCGCCGAGGTGGTGGGTGATCATCAGCTCGCAGAACAGGACGTCCACCTGCGTGCCCCGGGCGGCGCGCAGTTGCGCCATCTGCTCCGGGGTGGCCATCCCGGGCATCAGGCCGTCCCGCAGCGCGGCGACGCCTTCGGGCATCCAGGCCATCGCCGGCTCGGAGCCGGTGGGCTCCAGCCGCCATTCCTTCAGCCAGGTCTGCATGATCCCGATCTGTGCCTGCTGGCCGGTGGCGATGTCCCCACCCATGATCCGTACTCCCGGGGTGGCCGCGCTCTGGAACGCGATCATGCCCATCTCCACGGCCTGCGCGTGGTGCACGGACATGTCCCGGGCGAAGCCGGCCTCCGGCGAGTTGTCCCCGGGCGCGCCCAGCTGCGGCGTCAGCCAGCCGCCGACGTACCCGATGAGCAGCCCGACCACGACGGCGAGCGTCAGGGCCAGGAGGCCGTAGCGGCGGTCCGCCGGCGCTCCGGCCGGCGGCGCCGGCGGCCCGCCCAGGTCGTCCCGCAGCACGGGATCGGTGGAGATCGTCATCGCTCGGCTCCCCGCTGCGGTGCCTACCCGCCCATCCCGCCGGCGTTGGCGTCGCCGCCGCCGGGCAGGTCGTGCGGGGTGGTGCCGGTCGCGGTGATGCCCTGCGAGCAGGAGGCGCCGGGCTCGGCCGCGGCGTTCACCCGCAGCGCCTTGATGAAGTCGTCGATCCGGCCGTCGCCGGCCTTGTCGACCTTGAGCTGGAAGCCCCACGCCTGGAGCGAGATCGGCTTGTCCAGGCCCTCGTACGGGCTCATCAGCATGTACGACTGGCCGCGCACCTTCTCGGCGAGCTTGTCGACCTGGTCCTGTGGCAGGTCCGGCCGGTACGTGATCCACACCGCGCCGTGTTCCAGGCTGTGCACCGCGTGCTCGCTGGCGATCGGCGCGTCGTAGACGTCGCCCATGCAGTTCTGCCAGACGTCGTTGTGCACCCCGCCGACCGGCGGCTGGTACTTCGTGTAGTTGATCGGGCCGGCCTGGTGCTTCTCGTACTTCAGGCTCTCCGGGTCGGTCTTGCGCACGTCGAGGATGCCGGAGATCGAGTCGGCCTTGTCCTGCCACGACCGGCCACCCTGGTAGACCGCCCAGGCGCCGTACCCGACGATGGCGACCGCGAGCACCCCGACGGCCGTGCCCAGCGCGATCGGACCCCACGCCCGGCCCTGGCTGACCTTGACCGGCGCGATCGGCTTGCGGCCCTTGCCGCCGCCGGCCGGCCGGGAACCACCGGTCGGCCGCTTGCCGTCGGTGGGCCGCTTGCCGCCGGGCCGGGACTGGCCGGCGCGGTTGGCCGCGCTCTTGGCCCCGGGCGCCGGGCGGGCGCCGGGGACCGGCTTCGACGGCTTCGCGGACTTGGCGTCCGCGCTGGTCGCGGCGCCCGAACCGGCCTCGTCGGCGGCGGCGTCCGGGCCGCTCTCACCGTCCTCGACCGGGGTGGCCGGCTCGTCGTCGGTCGCGGGCTTGCCGCCGGCCACCGCCTTCTTGCGGGTGACCACGATCGGCCGGCGTGGATCGCCACCGGGGGTGCTGATGCTCATCGTGCCTCGTCAGGTCGGTGGATCGCGGGGGAGGCGGTTACCGGGTCCACGTCTAGCTCAGGGTCGCCGCCGGGGCGCCGAGTCTACCCCGGCTAGCATGTTTCAGTGACTCCCGCCAAGCTCGCCCAGGTCGTCCTCGACGCCGCACGTGCGGTGTTCACCACGCGTGGCCTCGATCACTCGCTGCTGCCCGCCACCGCCACCGTCGAGCGACCGCGCAACCCCGAGCACGGCGACTACGCCTCCACGCTGGCCCTTCAGCTCGGCAAACGGGCCGGGGTGGCGCCGCGCGAGCTGGCCGGGGCGCTGGCCGAGGAGCTGGGCCGGGCGCCGGGGATCAAGTCCGTGGAGATCGCCGGACCGGGCTTCCTGAACATCCGGATCGAGGCCAGCGCCGCCGGGCAGCTCGCCCGGGAGATCGTCGAGGCCGGTTCCGGGTACGGGCGCAGCACGCGGCTGGCCGGCCAGCGGGTCAACCTGGAGTTCGTCTCGGCCAACCCGACCGGGCCGGTGCACCTGGGGCACACCCGCTGGGCCGCGGTCGGCGACTCGCAGCGGCGCATCCTGGCCGCCGCGGGCGCCGAGGTGACCAGCGAGCACTACGTCAACGACGCCGGCGCGCAGGTCGACCGGTTCGGCCGGTCGCTCTACGCGGCGGCCCACGGCGAGCCGGTTCCCGAGGACGGGTACGTCGGCGAGTACGTCGCGCAGATCGCCCGGCGGCTCGTCGAGGCCCGCCCGGACGTCCTCGACCTTGCGCCGGAGCAGGCGCAGACGGTCTTCCGGGACGAGGGCTACCGGCTGATGCTCGACGAGATGCGGGCCAGCCTGGAACGCTTCGGCGTGCACTTCGACGTCTGGTTCTCCGAGCGCACCCTGCACGAGAGCGGCGCCGTGGAGCACGCCCTGGACGAGCTGCGCGCGCAGGGCCACGTGTACGAGCGGGACGGCGCGATCTGGCTGCGCACGACGGACTTCACCGACGACAAGGACCGGGTGCTGATCCGGTCCAACGGCGAGAAGACCTACTTCGCGGCCGACGCGGCGTACTACATCAACAAGCGGGAGCGCGGCTTCGACAAGTGCGTCTACCTGCTCGGTGCCGACCACCACGGCTACGTCAACCGGCTGAGGGCGATCGCCGCCTGCGCCGGCGACGACCCGGACTACAACATCGAGATCCTGATCGGGCAGTTGGTCAACCTCGTCCGGGCCGGGGTGCCGGTCCGGCTGTCCAAGCGGGCGGGCAACATCATCACGCTGGACGAGATCGTCGAGGCGGTGGGCGTCGACGCGGCCCGGTACTCCCTGGCCCGGTCCTCCACCGACTCGCCGCTCACCCTCGACATCGAGGAGATCACCCGGCGCTCGAACGACAATCCGGTCTTCTACGTGCAGTACGCGCACGCCCGGATCTCCTCGCTGCTGCGGAACGCCGGTGAGCTGCGCATCGACCGGGGGTCGGAGTTCGACCCGGGGCTGCTGCGGCATGAGAAGGAGAACACCCTGCTGAAGAAGCTGGGCGAGTTCCCCGCGGTGGTGGCGACCGCCGCCGAGCTGCGCGAGCCGCACCGGGTGGCCCGGTATCTCGAACAGCTCGCCGGCGACTACCACCGGTTCTACGATGCCTGCCGGGTGCTGCCCCAGGGCGACGAACCGGCGACCGACCTCACCCGCGCCCGGCTCTGGCTGGTCGAGGCGACCCGGGTGGTACTGGCCAACGGACTGGACCTGCTCGGGGTTTCGGCCCCCGAGCGGATGTGACGGGGGAGTAGCTCATGCGCGCACACGAGGCGGGGGCGCTGCACGGCGAACTGGGGCTGCGCGGGCCGGCCTGGCTGCGTACCCCCGAGGACGTCAACGCCCTCGTGCCGCAGCTGTGGCCGCGGACGGTGGTCCGCGGTCCGGACGGCGCCCTCACCGTCGGCGGCCTGGACGTCCGCGACCTGGCCCGGGAGTTCGGCACCCCCGGGTACGTCCTGGACGAGGCCGATCTGCGGGCGCGGTGCCGGGAGTTCCGGGCGGCCTTCCCCGACGAGGACGTCTACTACGCCGGCAAGGCGTTCCTGTGCCGGGCGGTGGTGCGGATCATCGCCGAGGAGGGGCTGTTCCTGGACGTCTGCACGGCCGGGGAGCTTGCGGTGGCCCTGGCCGCGGACATGCCGGCGGAGCGGATCGGGTTCCACGGCAACAACAAGTCGCCGGCCGAGCTGGCGCGGGCGCTGGACGCCGGGGTGGGCCGCATCATCGTCGACTCGGACGCCGAGATCGACCGGCTCACGGCGCTGGCCCGGGAGCGCGGGGTGCGGCCCCGGGTCATGGTCCGGGTGACGGTCGGCGTGGAGGCGCACACGCACGAGTTCATCGCGACCGCGCACGAGGACCAGAAGTTCGGCTTCTCGCTGGCCGGCGGCGCCGCCGCCCAGGCCGCGTTCCGGATCCTCGACGAGGGCGTGCTGGAGCTGCGCGGCCTGCACTCGCACATCGGCTCGCAGATCTTCGACGCCGACGGGTTCGAGGTCTCGGCCCGCCGGGTGCTGGCCCTGCAGGCGCAGATCCGCGACGCCCGCGGGGTCGAGCTGCCCGAACTCGACCTGGGCGGCGGGTTCGGCATCGCGTACACCACCCAGGACGACCCGGCGACGCCGGCGGACCTGGCCAAGCGGCTGCGCCGGATCGTGGACGGGGAGTGCGCGGCCGAGCGGCTGGCGACCCCGCGGCTGTCCATCGAGCCGGGCCGGGCCATCGTCGGGCCGGCCGTGTTCACCCTGTACGAGGTGGGCACCGTGAAGCCGGTGTCGCTCGGTGCCGGTGTCGACGGGGCGGACGTCGGCCGCACCTACGTGAGCGTGGACGGCGGGATGAGCGACAACATCCGCACCGCGCTGTACGACGCGTCGTACTCGGCCACGGTGGCCTCCCGGCCGTCCTCGGCGGCGCCGATGCTCGCCCGCGTGGTGGGAAAGCATTGTGAGGCGGGGGACATCGTGGTGAAGGATGAATTTCTGCCCGCCGACGTGCAGCCCGGAGATCTTCTTGCAGTGCCGGGGACGGGCGCCTACTGCCGGAGCATGGCCAGCAACTACAACCATGTTCCGCGGCCCCCGGTGATCCTGGTGGGCGGCGGTGCGGCGAGAGTGATCGTCCGGCGGGAGACCGAGGACGACCTGCTGGCATTGGATGTTGGATGACGAAACCGGTACGGGTTGCGCTGTTGGGCTGCGGCACGGTCGGCGCCGAGGTGGTGCGGCTGCTGCACGAGCAGGCCGCCGACCTGACGGCGCGGGTCGGTGCGCCGCTCGAACTCGCCGGCATCGCCGTGCGCCGGATCGGCCGGGACCGCGGCCCGCTGCCGGTCGACCCGGCGGTCTTCACCACCGATCCGCTCGGCCTGGTCAAACGGGACGACGTGGACGTGGTGGTCGAGGTCGTCGGTGGCATCGAGCCGGCCCGCGGGTGGCTGGTGGAGGCGCTGCGGGCCGGTAGGAGCGTGGTCACCGCCAACAAGGCGTTGCTGGCCGAGGACGGCGCCAGCCTGCACGACGCCGCCGCGGAGGGCGGGGCCGACCTCTACTACGAGGCGGCGGTGGCCGGCGCGATCCCGCTGCTGCGACCGCTGCGCGAGTCGCTGCACGGCGACACGGTGACCCGGGTGACCGGCATCGTCAACGGCACCACGAACTACATCCTCAGCGCCATGGACGGCACCGGCGCCGGCTTCGCCGAGGCGCTGGAGCAGGCCACCGAGCTGGGGTACGCCGAGGCCGACCCGACCGCCGACGTGGAGGGCTTCGACGCGGCGGCCAAGGCGGCCATCCTCGCCTCGCTGGCGTTCCACACCCGGGTCAGCGCCGCCGACGTGCACCGGGAGGGGATCACCGAGGTCACCGCCGCGGACATGGCCAGCGCGAAGGCGATGGGCTGCACCATCAAGCTGCTCTGCCTCGCCGCGCGGGACGCCGACGGCAGCGGCGCCGAGTCGGTCAGCGTCCGGGTGCACCCCGCGATGATCCCGCTGACGCATCCGCTGGCCGGCGTGGGCGACGCGTTCAACGCCGTCTTCGTCGAGGCGCGGGCCGCCGGGCAGTTGATGTTCTACGGCCGTGGCGCCGGTGGCGCGCCGACCGCCAGCGCCGTGCTGGGCGACCTGGTGGCGGTGGCCCGCAACCGGCTGGCCGGGGTGCGGGCGGCCAGCGAGTCGGCGTACGCCGCGCTGCCGATCCGGCCGATCGGCGAGGCGGTCACCCGCTACCACATCAGCCTCGACGTGGCCGACCGGGCCGGCGTGCTGGCCGCCGTCGCCGGGGTGTTCGCCGGGCACGGGGTGTCCATCGCGACCGTCCGGCAGGCCGGCCGGGGCAACGACGCGGAACTGGTGGTGGTCACCCACCGGGCGCCGGACGCGGCGCTCGCGGCGACCGTGGCGGAACTGCGTGACCTGGAGCACGTCCGGGCGATCGTCAGCGTGCTGCGGGTGGAGGGCGACGCCTGAGCCGGCGCCCGACCCCGGGCGTCCCGAGGATCGGTACGGGCGTCCCGGCAGGTGGGCATCGGTGGGGCGGCTGTCGATCCGGGGCGGCCGTGCGGCAGGCTGGTGGTCGGGCGCGGAATGCGCCGCCGGGGGGCCACCGGTGCGAGGAGTGCGACATGTGGCGCGGACTGATCGACAGATACGCCGACCGGCTGCCGGTCACCGAGGCCACCCCGGTGATCAGCCTCTACGAGGGGAACACCCCGCTGCTGCCGGCGCCGGTGCTGTCCAGCCGCACCGGCGCCGAGGTCTATCTGAAGGTCGAGGGCGCCAACCCGACCGGCTCGTTCAAGGACCGGGGCATGACGGTCGCGGTGTCCAAGGCCGTGCAGTCCGGCGACAAGGCGATCATCTGCGCCTCCACCGGCAACACCAGCGCCTCGGCCGCGGCGTACGCCGCCCGGGCCGGCCTGACCTGCGCCGTGCTCGTGCCGCAGGGCAAGATCGCGTTGGGCAAGCTGGCCCAGGCGCTGGTGCACGGCGCCCGGCTGATCCAGGTCAGCGGCAACTTCGACGACTGCCTGGCGCTGGCCGGCAAGCTGTCCCAGGACTACCCGGTGACGCTCGTCAACTCGGTGAACCCGGACCGGTTGCACGGGCAGAAGACGGCGGCGTTCGAGATCGTCGAGGCGCTCGGCGACGCCCCCGACATCCACTGCCTGCCGGTCGGCAACGCCGGCAACATCACCGCGTACTGGATGGGTTACACCCAGGACGCGGCGGACGGCAACGCCACCCGCACCCCCAAAATGTACGGCTTCCAGGCCGCCGGCGCGGCACCGCTGGTCACCGGCCAGGTCGTGCCCGAGCCGTCGACGATCGCCACCGCCATCCGGATCGGCAACCCGGCGAGCTGGACCGGGGCACAGGACGCCCGGGACGCCTCCGGCGGGCTGATCGCCGCCGTGACCGACCGGGAGATCCTCACCGCGTACCGGCTGCTCGCCCGGCAGGTCGGCGTCTTCGTGGAACTGGGCAGCGCGGCCAGCGTCGCCGGGCTGCTCCAGCAGGCCGCCGCCGGCGCGGTTCCGGCCGGCTCGACCGTGGTCTGCACGGTGACCGGGCACGGCCTCAAGGATCCGGAGTGGGCCATGGCCACGGCACCGGCGCCGATCACCATCGCGAACGACCCGCTGGTCGCGGCGCGGGCCCTGGATCTGGTCTGAGCACCAGCCTGAGCGCCGGCTGAGACCGACCCCCGGCCGCCCCGGCACCGGGCGCACCATCACGGTCAGGCAGAATTCTTCCCACCGAGCCGATCACCCACGGGGGATGGACCGCATGTCCTTGCTCGCCAGATTCAGCCTTGCCAACCGCGGCCTCGTCACGCTGATGGCGTTGGTCGTCGCCGGGTTCGGCCTGTTCGCGGTGCCCTCACTCCGGCAGCAGTTGCTGCCGTCGGTGGAGTTCCCGGCGGCGTTCGTCGTGGCCACCTACCCGGGCGCCTCCTCGGAGGTGGTCGAGTCACAGGTCACCGAGCCGATCGAGGCCAGCCTGCAGGGTATCGCCGGCCTGAAGAAGGTCACCTCCACCTCCCGCGAGGGCGCGGCGACGCTCCAGGTCGAGTACGACTTCGGCACCGACCTGGACGTCGCGGTGAACAAGATGGAGAGCGCGTTCAACCGCATCCGGTCGCAGTTGCCGGACGGGGTCGACCCGCAGGTGCTGGCCGGCAGCACCGACCAGATCCCGGCCGTCGTGCTGGCAGCCTCGGGCGGCGACGAGCGGACGCTGGCCGGGAAGCTGCGCCAGGACATCGTGCCGGAGCTGGAGTCGATCGACGGCGTGGGCGCCGTCCAGGTCAGCGGCGGCCGGGACGAGCTGGTGGTGGTGACGCCGGATCCGCAGCGGTTCGCCGCGGCCAAGCTGCAACCCGGCGCCGTCGGCCAGGCGCTGCAGTCCGCCGGCGTCACCGTGCCGGCCGGCGCGGTCGCCGAGGGCGAGCAGGTGCTGCCGGTGCAGGTCGGCGGCCCGATCTCCTCGCTCGACGACCTTCGCGACCTCTATGTCTCCGGGTCCGGTGCGGCGCCGGTGAAGCTGGGCGACGTGGCGAGCGTCGAGCAGCAGCTCGCCCCGGCCACCTCGTTCACCCGTACCGACGGCAAGGACAGCCTCGCCGTACTGGTGACCGCCGCGCCGGACGGCAACGCCGTGCAGATCTCGCACGACATCGCCGACCGGCTGGCCGAGTTGCAGCGCAGCTCCGGCGCCGAGCTGACCGTGGTGTTCGACCAGGGGCCGTTCGTGGAGCGGTCCATCTCCAGCCTGACCACGGAGGGGCTGCTCGGGCTCGCGATGGCCGTGGTGGTGATCCTGGTCTTCCTGCTGTCCATCCGGTCCACCGTGGTGACCGCGGTGTCCATCCCGCTGTCGGTGCTGGTGGCGCTGATCGGGCTGTGGATCGGGGACTACTCGCTCAACCTGCTCACCCTGGGCGCCCTCACCATCGCCGTCGGCCGGGTGGTCGACGACTCGATCGTGGTGCTGGAGAACATCAAACGGCACATCGGGTACGGCGAGGACAAGCGCGCCGCGATCATCGGCGGGGTGCGGGAGGTGGCCGGCGCGGTGACCGCGTCCACCCTCACCACCGTGGCCGTGTTCGCCCCGATCGCCCTGGTCGGCGGGTTCGTCGGCCAGCTCTTCGCGCCGTTCGCGGTGACCGTGACGGTGGCGCTGCTGGCCTCGCTGCTGGTGTCGCTCACCATCATCCCGGTGCTGGCGTACTGGTTCCTGCGCCCGCCGCGCGGCGCCGGCGAGGACGAGACGGCGGTCCGGGAGGCGGCGCTGGAGCGGGAGCTGCGCAGCCCGCTCCAGCGGTCGTACCTGCCGGTGATCCACTTCGTCACCGGTCGCCGCTGGCACCGCTGGCTCACCGTGGCGGCCGGGCTGCTCGTGCTGCTCGGCACGTTCGGCCTGTCCAGCCAGCTCAAGACCAACTTCCTGGACGACTCGGGCCAGGACACCGTGAGCATGACCCAGGAACTTCCGGTCGGATCGAGCCTGGCCGCCACCGACGCGGCGGCCCGGCGGGTCGAGGCCGTCCTGGCCCGCACGGACGGCATCCGGACGTACGTCGTCACGGCCGGCGGCAGTGACACCCCGTGGGCCGGCACGAACGGCAACAACGTCGCCTCGTACAACATCGCATTGGAGTCCGGCGTCCCGGCCGCGACCATGAAGGACCGGCTCCGGGGGGAGCTGGACGGTCTGGACGGCACCGGCGCGATCCGGTTCTCCGGCGACAGCGCCTCCGGCAGCCAGCTCCAGGTGGTCGTGCAGGCCGCCGACCCGCAGGTGCTGGCCGACGCCACCGGGCAGGTCCGGGCGGCCATGGCGGACACCCCGCAGGTGACCGACGTGACGACCAACCTGGCCGAGAGCACCCCGCGGCTGAGCGTCACGGTCGACCGGGCGGCCGCGGCCAAGGCGGGCCTCTCCGAGCAGGTCATCTCGCAGGCCGTCGCGCAGGCGTTCCGGGGCAGCCCGCTCGGCCGGGTCAATCTGGACGGTGCGCAGCGGGACGTGGTGCTGCGGGCCGGCCAGAGCCCGACATCCGCCGACGCCCTGCGCGCGTTGCCGATCGGGCCGGTCACCCTCGACGACGTCGCGGACGTGAACCAGACCGAGGGGCCGGTCGAGGTGACCCGGATCGACGGCGACCGCAGCGCCACGGTCAGCGGCAACGCCGCCGACGCCGACCTCGGCACGACCACCGCGCAACTGCGTACCCGGCTGGACGCCATCGACGTGCCCGGCGCCACCATCACGATCGGCGGGGCGAGCGCCGACCAGGCGGACGCCTTCCACGATCTCGGGCTGGCGATGCTCGCGGCGATCGCGATCGTCTTCGTGATCATGGTGGCGACGTTCCGCAGCCTGATCCAGCCGCTGATCCTGCTGGTCTCGATCCCGTTCGCCGCCACGGGCGCGATCGCGCTGCTGCTGGCCACCAACACCCCGCTCGGGGTGCCGGCGCTGATCGGCATGCTCATGCTGGTCGGCATCGTGGTGACGAACGCGATCGTGCTGATGGACCTGATCAACCAGTACCGGGCGCAGGGCATGGACGTGCAGCAGGCGGTGATCGAGGGCGGCCGGCGACGGCTGCGGCCGATCCTCATGACGGCGATCGCGACGATCTTCGCGCTGCTTCCGATGGCGTTCGGGCTGACCGGCGAGGGCGGCTTCATCTCGCAGCCGCTGGCGGTCGTGGTGATCGGCGGCCTGGTCTCCTCGACGCTGCTCACCCTGATCCTGGTGCCGACGCTCTACACCATGGTCGAGGCCGCGAAGGCCGGTCTGCGGCGCCGCCTGGGCCGGCCCGAGCCGGCGCTGGCCACCGCGGGTCCGTCCGCCGACGCCGGGTCCCGGCCGCCCGGGGACGTCCCGGCGCCGGGCGACCTCGCCGGAACGCACCGGCCCGCGGCCGCCGGCGCGGCGGGGACCGGGTCGACCGGGGGCGGGCGGCACGCGGCCGCCGAGGACGAGCCGACGGACCGGGCCGGCCAACCCGGTACGCCCGGTCCGGGCATCCGGCCGGCGCCCTCCGGCGCGCTGGTGGACGGCACCGACCAGTTCGAGGTGCTGCGGCTGCCCAAGAGCCGGAACTCGCCGACCCAGCCGCCCAACCCGCCGGCCGGGTAGTCCCGCCGGCGGAGTGGGGTCCCGACCGGACGAGTGGGGTCCCGCCGGCCGGGTAGGCCGGCCGGCCCGCCGTCGAGCGCGGGCGGGTCCGCGCCAGGTCCGCGTGGCCGGGTCCGCGCCAGGTCGGCGCGGCCGGGTCGGCGTGGCCGGGTCCGCCCGGTCGGGTCGGCGTGGCCGGCGGCGTCCCGGGCACCCCGGGCGGTCTTCCCGCCCGTCCGGGCCGGCGTCCCGGGACGGGGGGCCGGGAACTGTCGGTGCGGGCGGGTAGCCTTCCGGCACGTGTCCACAACGCCCGATGCGTCACCTCCCGGCAGCATGCCGCGCACCGCCCCGCCGCCCAGCACCACTCCGGGCACGGCCCCGGCTCCCGACTCGCCGCCGGGGACGGCCGCGTCGTCCACCCCGCTGTCGGTGTTGAGGAACAACCGGGACTTCCGCCGGTTGTTCCTCGCCGAGCTGGTCGTCTTCGGGTCCGACTGGTTCGTGATGGTGCCGCTGCTGGTGCTGCTGCCGCAGTTGACCGGCAGCGGCGTGCTGGGCGCGCTGGTGCTGGCCGTCGACACCGGCGTGGTGGCGCTGCTGCTGCCGTTCACCGGCACCCTCGCCGACCGGCTGGACCGCAAGAAGATCATGATGGTCGCCAACCTGTCCGCGCTGGTCGCGGTGCTGTTGCTGCTGGCGGTGCGCACCCCCGGTACGGCCTGGCTGGCGCTGGTCGCGGTCGGCGCGGTGGCGGTCGCGAAGGCCTGCTACTCGCCGGCCGCGCAGGCCGCGCTGCCCAACGTGCTCGAACCGGCGGAACTGGGCGCCGGCAACGCGGTGGCCGGCTCGGCCTGGGGCACCATGACGGTGGTGGGCGCGTCGCTCGGCGGTGTGCTCAGCGCGGCGCTCGGCCCGTACGCCTGCTTCGGCCTCGCCGCGGTGGCGCTGGCGGTCGCCGCCGGCCTGGCCGGGCTGATCCACCGGCCGTTGCAGGCGCCGCGCGACCCGGCCGTGCCGGCGGCCCGGACCTGGGCGGCCATCGGCGAGGCGCTGCGCTACATCGGACACCGGCCGCGGGTGCTGGCGCTGGTCACCGTGAAGAGCGCCGCCGGCCTCGGCAACGGCGTGCTGACCGTCTTTCCGCTGCTGGCCGGCGTGTACGGGGTCGGCGCGATCGGCACCGGGCTGCTGTTCGCGGTGCGCGGCGCGGGTGCCCTGGTCGGCCCCATGCTGATGCGCCGGGTGTTCAGCCACCGCAGCTGGCTGCTGCCGGGGCTGGCCCTGTCGATGTCCCTGTACGGCCTCGGCTACCTCGGCGTGTCGGTGGTGCGCTGGTTCCCGCTGGTGCTGGTGTTGGTGTTCGTCGCGCACTTCGCCGGCGGCGCGAACTGGGTGCTGTCGAACTTCGCGTTGCAGCGGGAGGTGCCGGATCGGCTGCGCGGCCGGGTGTTCGCCGCCGACATGATGCTGGCGACGCTGGCCATCTCGGTCAGTCAGCTCGTGGTGGCCTCGGTGGTCGACCGGGTCGACGAGCGGATCGTGATCGCCGGCTGTGGGCTGGTGACCCTGGTGTACGCCGTCGGGTGGCGGATCGCCACCCGGACGCTGCGGCTGCGCGACGACGAACCGGACGCCGTCGCCGGCTGACCGGCCCGCGCGCACGTGCCGGCCCGTCCCTGCTCGCCGGCCCGGACCCGCCGGTACGTCTCACCCGGTGGACCGATCGGCGGTCGACTCTCCGGGCGGCACCGGCGCCGGCCTAGCATGGACCGATGCGGCCCCGTTTCATCGCCGACCCGGTCCGGGTGCGCACCCCCGCGACCAGCGCCAACCTCGGGCCGGGCTTCGACTCGCTGGGCCTGGCGCTCGGCCTGTACGACGAGGTCAGCGCCCAGGTGGTCGCCGACGGCTGCCGGGTGACCGTGGCCGGTGAGGGCGCCGGGGAGTTGCCCGAGGACGAGGAGCACCTGCTGGTCCGGGCCATGCGGACCACCTTCGACGCGCTCGGCGGCCAGCCGGGCGGCCTGCGGGTCGACTGCCGCAACCGGATTCCGCAGGCGCGCGGCCTGGGCTCGTCGTCGTCGGCCATCGTCGCCGGGGTGCAGTTGGCCCGTGCCCTGGTGCGGGACGGTGGGCGGGCGATCGACGACGCGGAGGCGCTGCGGATCGCGGCGGCCATCGAGGGTCACCCGGACAACGTGGCGCCGTGCCTGCTCGGCGGCTTCACGATCGCCTGGACGGACTCCTCCGGGGCGCGGGCGGTGTCGCTCCGGCCGGACGAGCGGATCCAGCCGACCGTTTTCGTACCTCGGGAGCGTGGCCTGACCGCGGTGGCCCGGGCTGCGCTGCCGCCCGTGGTGCCGCACGCGGACGCCGCGCACTGCGCCGGCCGGGCGGCGCTGTTGAGCCACGCGCTGACCGGGGCGCCCGATCTGCTGTTCCCGGCCACCGAGGATCGGCTGCACCAGGATTACCGTGCGCCGGGCATGCCGGGCACCGCCGCGCTGGTGTCGGCGTTGCGCGGGGCCGGTGTGGCGGCCGTGGTCAGTGGGGCTGGACCAGCGGTTCTGGCCCTGAGCACGCCGCCCGAGGGGTTTTCCGCGGGAATGGAGTGGGCCGTTCATCGGTTGTCGGTGGACGTGGCCGGATCGGTGGCCGAACGGGGTAGACTTGAACACGCCGAGCGGGACCCTGTTGCCGCAGGTCGGAAGAGTTGATTACGCTCTAGACCGAGCACAGCCGCGAAGCATGTGATCTCTGCGGGTCGGCGCACCCCCGAAGCTTTCGGCGGTCAGCCCGTCTCACCCCTGCCTAGGCCCACGCCGCACCGCAGTATCAACCCGGCGCCGGAGACGGCGGCACCCTCCCACCGAGGTTGGTGGGGTGGCACACCGGCCGGCTGCTGTGTCACAGACTCCCGCACCGCGTCAGGCGAAGCGGGTGCACCGAGGCCGCCCGGCCACCTGGCAACCGACTCCGGGCAGCCCCGGCCTATCGAGGGAAGGAATCCATTGAGCGACACCACCGACGTGACGTCGGATGTTTCCAACGTCGCTGGCGAAGCCACTGCCGCTCCGGCGCGTCGTCGTCGGACCGGCACCGGGCTCTCGGCGATGCTGCTGCCGGAGCTGCAGAGCCTGGCCGCGTCGCTCGGCATCTCCGGTACGGCCCGGATGCGCAAGGGCGAGCTGATCTCCGCGATCACCGAGCGGCAGCAGGCCGGCTCGGCCGGAGGCGGGACCCCGCGACCCCGAGCCGAGGTCGCGGCCGCGGCCGCTCCGGCTCGCGATGAGGTACGCGCCGACGTCCCGGCGGACGGCCCGCGGGCCGAGACGGCCCGGGAGACCGAGGCGCCCGCGACCGAGAGCCGGGGCCGGGAACGGTCCCGCCGCTCGCGGGGCTCGGCCGGCAACGCGGAGCGGACGGCGGAGGCACCCGAGGCGGACAACCGGGCGGCGACCCCTGCCGACTCGGGCAACGAGCGGCGCCAGAACGAGCCCGCCGAGCGCGCCGAATCCGGCGACCGGGCCGAGCGCGGCGAGTCGCGCAACGGGCGCGAGCGCGCGGAGCGTACCGATCGGGCGGAGCGCGCGGAGCGGAACGACCGGAGCGACCGGAACGACCGCGGTGACCGTAACGACCGTGGCGACCGCAATGACCGGAACGACCGCGGTGACCGCGGCGAGCGCGCCGAGCGGGCGGATCGCAACGACCGCAACGACCGGGGCGAGCGGGCCGACCGGAACCAGCGCGGTGACGGCGACGGGGACGACGACGGCGACGGCGGTGGCCGGCGCAGCCGGCGCAGCCGGTTCCGCGACCGGCGGCGTGGCCGGGGCGACCGGGACGGCGGCGGCGACGGCGGCGGCCGGGACGGCGGTCGTGAGCCGCAGATCAGCGAGGACGACGTGCTCGTCCCGGTGGCCGGCATCATCGACATCCTGGACAACTACGCCTTCGTCCGGACCACCGGCTACCTCGCCGGCCCGAACGACGTCTACGTGGCGATGTCCCAGGTCAAGAAGTACGGGCTGCGCCGCGGCGACGCGGTGACCGGTGCGGTCAAGGCCACCCGGGACGGCGAGCAGCGGCGGGACAAGTACAACCCGCTGGTCCGGCTCGACACCGTGAACGGGATGGACTCCGAGGAGGCCAGGCGCCGCCCCGAGTTCTACAAGCTCACCCCGCTGTACCCGCAGGAGCGGCTGCGGCTGGAGACCGAGCCGCACATCCTGACCACCCGGGTGATCGACCTGGTGACGCCGATCGGCAAGGGCCAACGCGCGCTGATCATGTCGCCGCCGAAGGCCGGTAAGACCATGGTGTTGCAGGCGCTGGCCAACGCGATCACGCGGAACAACCCCGAGGTCCACCTGATGGTGGTGCTGGTCGACGAGCGGCCCGAAGAGGTCACCGACATGCAGCGCTCGGTCAAGGGCGAGGTCATCGCGGCCACGTTCGACCGTCCGCCGCAGGACCACATCACGGTCGCGGAACTGGCCATCGAACGGGCCAAGCGCCTGGTCGAGCTGGGCCACGACGTCGTCGTGCTGCTCGACTCGGTGACCCGGCTCGGCCGCTCGTACAACCTGGCGGCACCGGCCAGCGGCCGGATCATGTCCGGTGGTATCGACTCGACCGCGCTGTACCCGCCCAAGCGGTTCCTCGGCGCCGCCCGCAACATCGAGAACGGCGGCTCGCTGACCATCCTGGCGACCGCGCTGGTGGAGACCGGCTCGGTGATGGACACGGTCATCTTCGAGGAGTTCAAGGGCACGGGTAACGCCGAGCTCAAGCTGGACCGGAAGATCGCCGAGAAGCGGACCTACCCGGCCATCGACATCCACCTTTCGAGCACCCGGAAGGAGGAGATCCTGCTCGCGCCGGAGGAGCTGGCGATCACGCACAAGCTGCGCAAGGTGCTGCACTCGCTGGACTCGCAGGCCGCGCTGGACCTCCTGCTGGACCGGCTCAAGCAGAGCCGGACCAACATCGAGTTCCTGATGCAGATCGCGAAGTCGACCCCGGGCGAGTAGACATCGCCGTTCCCCGGCGGCCCGGATGGAGTTCCGGGCCGTCAGGGCGACGCGGTCCTCCGGTGGAGGTTTTCCGGCGTCCCGTCCCGCTCTGGGCGGTCAGGCGGGGTGGGGGCTTTCCGGCGTCCCGTCCCGCTCTGGGCGGTCAGGCTTGATCCCGGCGCGGGACGGGACGCCGGAAAACCCGTCGGGGGCGGCGTGCGGGGTGTGCGGCTCGCGGGGGCGGGAATGCGAGTGGGTCGGGGCGCGTTGAGCAGCACGGACCGGGTGTGCAGCCCGATTTCGGGCCGGCACACAGCCCATGGCACACTGGTCCATCGGCCACCGGTTCCGGTTCACGCCCAGCCCGCCCGCAGACGGCGGACGCCGACGGCGACCCGGCGACCACGATGAGAGGACCGAGGCGACATGAAGCCCAACACCCACCCGGAGTACGCCACCACCGAGGTCTCGTGCTCCTGCGGCAACACGTTCACGACCCGCAGCACCGCCAAGGGCGGCAGCATCCACGTCGAGACGTGCAGTGCCTGCCACCCGTTCTACACCGGTAAGCAGCGTGTGCTCGACACCGCCGGCCGGGTCGCGAAGTTCCAGCAGAAGTACGCCAAGGTTCAGGCCAAGAAGGCCAAGTAGCGACGTCAACGGCGCCCGTGTCCGGTTTCAGGCCGGACACGGGCGCCGTCGGTGTTTCCCGGGCGGGCGGCGAGCTCGCCCGGGTGGAGTTCTTCCCCGGTGGTGACGTTCCCCGGCGGCGCGGCGAGAAGGCAGGCAGGCATGAGCAGTGAGCGGTTGGTCGCGCTTCTCGACGAGTACATGGAACTGGAGCGGCAGCTCGCCGACCCCGCCATCCACGCCGACCAGGTGACGGCCCGCCGGGTCGGCCGGCGCTTCGCCGAGCTGGCCCCGGTACACAAGGCGGCGGGCGAACTGAACCAGGCGCGGGCCGATCTCGCCGCCGCCCGGGAGCTGGCCGCCGAGGACCCGGCGTTCGCCGACGAGGCCGACTCGATCGCCGCCGGCCTGCCGGCGCTGGAGGAACGGCTCGCCGAACTGCTCATCCCGCGCGACCCGCACGACGCCAAGGACGTGATCGTCGAGATCAAGGCCGGCGAGGGCGGCGAGGAGTCGGCGCTGTTCGCCGGCGACCTGCTGCGGATGTACCAGCGGTACGCGGAGCGGCGCGGCTGGGTGACCGAGGTGATCGACGCCCAGGACTCGGACCTGGGCGGGGTCAAGGACGTCTCGCTGGCGGTGAAGACCCGCGGCGTGCCGGAGGCCGGGAACGGGGTCTGGTCCCGGCTCAAGTGGGAGGGCGGCGTGCACCGCGTGCAGCGGGTGCCGGTGACCGAGTCGCAGGGCCGGATCCACACCAGCGCCGCGGGCGTGCTCGTGCTGCCCGAGGCCGAGGAGGTGGACGTCACGGTCGACCCGAACGACCTGCGGATCGACGTGTTCCGCTCGTCCGGTCCCGGCGGCCAGTCGGTGAACACCACCGACTCGGCGGTGCGGATCACCCACCTGCCGACCGGCATCGTGGTCTCCTGCCAGAACGAGAAGAGCCAGTTGCAGAACCGGGAGCAGGCCATGCGGATCCTGCGGGCCCGGTTGCTGGCCGCCGCGCAGGAGCAGGCCGACGCCGCCGCCTCGGACGCCCGCCGGTCGCAGGTACGCACCGTCGACCGCTCGGAGCGGATCCGGACGTACAACTTCCCGCAGAACCGGATCACCGACCACCGGATCGGCTACACCGCGTACAACCTGGACCTGGCGCTCGGCGGGGAACTGGACGGCGTGCTGGACGCGCTGGCCGAGGCGGACCGGGCGGCCCGGCTGGCCGGCGAGCCGGAACTGGCCCGCCGCTGACCCGGAACTGACCCGGAACTGACCCGGCTCCGCGGCCGGGATGGCGGTCCAGACCGGGGCCGCGGTCCACACCGGCGGCCTACATGGCGGCCGGGTGGGCCCGGCGACCGGCGTCCTTGAGCCGCAGCATCTCCCGGTCGGCGACCTCGAAGGCGCTGCTCACCGCGTCCCGCAGCGCGGCACCGCTGCCGTGCACCTCGGCGAAGCCGACGCTCACCCCGACCGGGGTGCCGGGGACCAGGGTCTCCCAGTCCTCCTCCTCGACCGCCGAGGTGATCCGGCGGACCACCTCGGCCGCCTCGGCCATGCCGGCGTGCGGGAGCACCACGACGAACTCGTCGCCGCCGTACCGGGCCACGAAGTCGCCGCGGCGCATCACCCGGTTGATCACCCCGGCGATGCGTTGCAGCACCAGGTCACCCGAGTGGTGGCCGTGCCGGGTGTTCACCGCCTTGAAGCCGTCCAGGTCGGCCACGCCGACCACGGCCCGGCCGCCGCGGCTGAGCACTGCCGAGACGTACCGTTCCAGGCTGCGCCGGTTCGGCAGCCCGGTGAGCGGGTCGGTGAGCGCCTCGTCCTCGTACCGGGCGGCCTCCCGGCGCAGCTCCTCGTGGTCGATCCGGGCCGCGATGCCCTCCACGTACATGTCCCGGAGCCGGTCGCTGCGCTGCGCGGCCAGCCGGAAGGCGTACCGGTCGGCCCGGTGGGCGGCCGCGTGGTCGCCGGCCCGGGTGTACGCCAGACTGCGCAGCCGGGCCGATTCGGCCGCGCCGAGCGCCTCGGGTACGGACATCGCGGTGTCCAGCCGGGCGATCGCCTCGATCGGCCGGTTGTCGATGATCGCCGCGCAGACCGCGCCCAACTGGGCCATGTGCCGGGCGCGGATGCTGTCGCTGCCGCCGGAGAGCAGTTCCAGCGGATCCTCCTGCCGGTACAGCTCGGACGTCTCGCCCAGGGTGCCGCGGCGCAGCAGCGCGTAGCCGTACGCGGCTAGCCCGCTGGGCCGCAGCCGGGCCAGCCCGCCGCTGCGCACCAGGTGGGCCAGGTCGACGTCGATGTCCCGCAGCACCCGCAGGCAGCCGTCGCTGTCCCCGTTGTGGTCCAGGGTGAGCGCGTTGCGCAGCCGGATGCCGGGGGCCGCGAACGTCTCCTCGGCGATACCGGCCCGCTGCCCGAGCTGCCGGGCGCGTTCGATGGCGCCCAGCGCGTACCCGTGGAAGCTGAGGTAGGAGTAGGCCATGGCCAGGTCGTGCCAGCCCCACGCGGTCTCCCGGTCGGGGTCGTCCACCGCGGCGAGCGCCCGGGCGCTGCGGACCAGGTGGGTGACCCCGCGGTCCAGCGCGCCCTGGTCGTGTGCGGCGAGCGCGGCGAGCGCGTGCAGGTGGCCCCGCAGGTACGGGTCGGCGACCTCGCGGGCGGCCTCGAAGGCCCGCTCGGAGGTGACGGTGTACTCCGCGCTGCGGCCGAGGTTGATCACGGCCGAGACCCGCTGGAGCAGGGCGTCCGCCTTGGAGTACGGGTCCTTGGTGGTGGCGAGCACCCGGTCGAGCACGGCGCACGCCTCTGCCGAGCGGCCCTGCTCCTGCAGACGCCGGGCGCGCATGAGAACGTCGGCCTGGTCGGTGACCCGGTCGAGCCAGCTCACGCACAACCTCCTCACCGATGGCGGCCCGCCGGGCTGTGACAGTTGCCGGCGTTCCATGATTATGTCGTGACCGATCCTCGCCGAAACCCGGCCGTTGCGGCAGATCGACTCCGGCCGTCCGTCGCGGTGGCCCGCACGGCGGCGACGCTGGCCGCCGCGGGGGTGCCGGCGGCCCGCGCCGAGGCCGAGCTGCTGGTCGGGTACGTCCTGGCCGTGCCCCGGGGCCGGCTGGCCCTGGCCGAGGGGCTGGACGCCGCGCAGCGGGACCGGCTGTCCGGGCTGGTGGCCCGGCGGGTACGGCGCGAACCGCTGCAACACCTGCTGGGCAGCGCGCCGTTCCGGCACCTGGAACTGGCCGTGGGACCGGGGGTGTTCATCCCGCGCCCGGAGACGGAGCTGCTGGCCGGCTGGGGGATCGCGGCGGCCGGACCGGACCCGGCGACGGTGGTGGACCTGTGCAGCGGATCGGGGGCGCTGGCCCTGTCGGTGGCGCAGGAGCTGCCGGGCGCCAGCGTCTGGGCGGTGGAACGCTCACCGGCCGCGCTGGACTGGCTGCGCCGCAACGCCGCCGACCGGGCCGCGGCGGGCGACCCGGCGATCCGGGTGGTGGCCGGGGACGTGGCCGACCCGCGGCTGCTCGGCGAGCTGTCCGGCCGGGTGGACCTCGTGCTGTGCAACCCGCCGTACGTGCCGGCCGGCACCGCCGTGCCGGCGGAGGTGGACCGGTACGACCCCGCGGAGGCGGTCTTCGGCGGCGGCGACGGCCTCGCGGTGATCCGGCCGGTGATCACGCTGGCGGCCCGGCTGCTGCGCCCCGGCGGATCGTTGGGCATCGAGCACGACGACACGCACGCCGCCGTGCTGCCCGACCTGCTGCGGGCCGACGGCGCCTTCACCGAGGTGGCGGACCACCCGGACCTGGCGGGCCGGCCGCGGTTCGCCACCGCCCGGCGTCGCTGAACCGCGCCGCCGCCGCCGCCCGGCGTCGCCGCGCCCCGCCGTCGCCCCGCCGCGCCGCGCCCCGCCGTCGCCCCGCCCCGCCGCCCCGCCCCGCCGCGCCGCGCCGTCGCCCGCGGCCGGTCCGGTGCGGCCGGCCCGGCTTGTCCGCCGGCGGGCCGGTTCCGGTACGCGGGACCGGCTCCGCGCTCCGGTGACGCGGCGTGGCAGACTGGCTCCTCGTGATGCTCTATGACTGCCGGTCACTGGCCGACCGTGACCGTGGCATCGCCGCCGCCATCGAGGCGGTCCGCAACGGCGAGCTGGTGGTCCTGCCGACCGACACGGTGTACGGGATCGGCGCCGACGCCTTCACCCCGCACGCGGTGAAGGCGCTCCAGGACGCGAAGGGCCGCGGCCGGCAGATGCCCCCGCCGGTGCTGATCGGCTCCCGGCACACCCTCGACGGGCTGGTCTTCTCGCTGCCGATGGCCGCGCGGGACCTGGTCGAGGCGTTCTGGCCGGGCGCGCTGACGATCGTGGTGGAGCATTCGCCGAGCCTCCAGTGGGACCTGGGCGACCTCGCCGGCACGGTGGCGGTCCGGATGCCGCTGCACCCGGTGGCGCTGGAGGTGCTCCGGGAGACCGGTCCGATGGCCGTCTCGTCGGCCAACAAGCACGGCCAGCCCGCCGCGGTCACCGCCGAGCAGGCCCGCGAGCAGCTCGGCTACACGGTCCGGGCCTACCTGGAGGCGGGGCCCTGCCCGGATCCGGTGGCCAGCACGATCGTCGACCTGACCGGCGAGACGCCCCGGGTGCTGCGGGAGGGCGCGATCCCCCTGGACAAGCTGCGGGACGTGGTGCCGGACATCGCCGACAGGGAGGACTGAGTGCCGCCGTTCACCGTCCTGCACGTCTGCATGGGCAACATCTGCCGCTCGCCGATGGCGGAACGGCTGCTCAGCCAGGCCGTACGGGAACGGCTGGACCGGCGTCGCGACCTGGCCGGGTCGAGCGGGTCCGGCGCCGCGGCGGCCGGGGACGCGGCCGGCGGCGCGGAGCTGACCGAGCTGGCCGACCGGCTGCTGTACAGCCACAGCGCCGGGACCGGCGGCTGGCACGAGGGGGAGGGGATGAACCCGCCCGCGGCCCGGCAGGTCCGCTCCCGGGGTGCCGACCCGACCGGGTTCGCCGCCCGCCGGCTCCGCTCGGAGCACATCGACGCGGCCGATCTGATCCTGACCGCGACGGCCGACCAGCAGTCGTACGTGCTGGCGCTGCGCCCGGACGCCGCCGCCCGGACGTTCGTACTCGGGGAGTTCGGCCGGCTGCTGCCGCTGGTGGACGCCGCGGCGCTGCCGGCCGTGGCCGCCGCCGCCGCGACCCCGACGCCCCCCGACGCCGCGCCGGCGCCGGGGGATGCCGACGCCGGGGCGCCGGACCCGGTCGGTGCGCAGGCCGTGTACGCCAGGGGTACCGCGCTGGTGGCCGCGGTCGACGCCGCCCGCCGGGGTGCGGCGCCGCAGCCGGGCGACGACCTCGACGACCCGTGGGGCCGGGGCGACCAGTGCTTCGAACGGGTGGCCGACGAGATCGAGGAGACGGTTCACCCGCTGGCCGCGGTGCTGCTCCCGTAGCCGGACCCCGGTTGAGGGAGCTTCGCGGAAAACCCTCAGATAACGCTCCAATTCCGCTCATCCTGGGACGCGTCAACACATTCGCCACCTGACGCGTGAGGTGAGCCGGAATGGCGCGTTCCCGGACCTACTTCGTCGCCACCGTGATCATGGCCGGCGTCCTCGGCGGCCTGGTGCTCAGCGTGGGCGCGTTGCCGGCGCAGCTGCTGGTCGGGTACGGCATGTCCCGGATGGCCGGCGCGGAACTCCCCGACGACCTGCGGAACCCGCCGGTGGCCCACCGCTCGTACCTGTACGCGAACGACGGCCGCACGCTGATCACGTCGTTCTTCGCGGAGAACCGCCAGGACGTCCCGCTGAGCGCGGTCGCCCCGGTGATGCGCCAGGCGATCGTGGCCGCCGAGGACGGCCGGTTCTACCAGCACAGCGGGGTGGACCTGTGGGGCGTGGCCCGGGCGCTGGTGGCCAACACCGGCGGAGACCGGCAGGGCGCATCCACGCTGACCATGCAGTACGTGCGAAACGTCCGCAAGAGCGATCCGGGTCTGAGCGCCGCGGAGCGGGCCGCGGCCACCGAGACGACGCTGGACCGCAAGGTGCGGGAGATGCGGTACGCGCTCGAACTGGAGCGCACGATCAGCAAGGACGAGATCCTCGGCCGCTACCTCAACATCGCCTACTTCGGCGCCGGCGCGTACGGCGTCGCCGCGGCCAGCCTGCGCTACTTCTCCAAGCCGCCGGACAAGCTGGACCTGCCGGAGGCGGCCCTGCTGGCCGGCCTGGTGCAGTCACCGGACGAGTACGACCCGATCGACGGTGACGCGGATGCCGCGCTGGCCCGTCGGACGTACGTGCTGGACCGGATGGCACAGCTCGACATGATCTCGGCGGCCGAACGCGACGCGGCCGACCTGGCCCCGCCGGCGCTGCGCCCGAGCCAGCAGCCCGGAAACTGCACCACCATGCGTCCGGGGCACGACGACTGGGGCTTCTTCTGCGACTACCTGATGCAGTGGTGGGGGAGCAGGAGGCGTTCGGCGACACCGTGGACGAACGCCAGCAGGCGTTGCAGCGGGGCGGCTACCGCATCGTCAGCTCGCTCGACCCGACCATCCAGGCCACCGCGTTGAGCCAGACGCTTGCCGTGTACGGCTACGACAAGCCGCGGACCGTGCCCACCGCGGTCGTGCAGCCGGGCACCGGGCAGGTGCTCGCGCTCGCGGTCAACCGGCACTACAGCCTCGCGGACAATCCGCCCGGCCAGGCGAACTACCCGAACACCGTCAACCAGCTCGTCGCCGGGGGCGGCGGCATCGTGGGCTACCAGGGCGGCTCCAGCTTCAAGCTGTTCACCCTGCTGGCCGCGGTGGAGGCCGGGCTGCCGCTGAACACCGTCTTCAACGCCCCGAGCCGGCTGGTCACGCACTACCTGGTGGACGACCCGGGCAGCTGCGGCGGCCGCTGGTGCCCGGTCAACGCCACGCCCGCCTACATGGACGGGCCGCGCACCATGTGGTCCGCGTTCGGCCGCTCGGTCAACACGTACTTCGCGCACCTGGAGGAGCAGGTCGGCGCCGGCCGGGTGGTGGACATGGCGCAGCGGCTGGGAATCCGGTTCCGGGCCGACAGCGACGCCCAGTTGGCGGCCGACGGCGCCGACGAGTGGGGGCCGTTCACCCTCGGCGTCTCGGCCACCACCCCGCTGGACCTGGCCACCGCGTACGCCACGGTCGCCGCCGACGGGATCCACTGCGAGCCGCTGCCGGTCACCTCGATCACCGATCTGAGCGGGCGGTCGCTGCCGGTGGCGCAGCCGTCCTGCCAGCGGGTGCTGCGGGCGGACACCGCCCGGGCGGCCAACGACGCGGCCCGCTGCCCGGTGGGCGACCAGTCCGCGTACGGGCGCTGCGACGGCGGCACCGGCGAGCAGTTGCGCAAGCTTGTCGCGGGCCGGCCGATCGCCGGCAAGACCGGCAGTTCCGAGGGGTACGCGACCGAGACCGTGGTGGCGTACACCCCGCAGGTGGCGGTCGCGGCGATCGCCGCGAACCCCGATGATCCGCACGACGCCGTGGGCAAGGAGGTGCAGGCGGACGTGCTGGCCGGGGTGGGCACGGTGCTGGAGGTGGCGCTGCGCGGCAAGCCCGTGGTGTTCTTCCCGCCGCCGAGCCCGACCGGGGCGTTCGGCACGGCCGGCCCGCCGGCCCCGCCTGTATCGCCGGCCCCATCGGCCCCGCCTGCCCCGGTCGCCCCGCCGGCTTCGCCGCTTCCACCCGCACCGCCGGTCTCCGCGGCCCCGCCTGCCCCGGTCGCTCCGTCGGCCTCGCCGGTCCCACCTGCCCCGCCGGTTTCGCCGGTCCCACCGGCCTCGGCCGAGCCGGCCGCGCCGCTCGTCCCGGCGCCGACCCGGTCGGTCGTGCCGGCCGCGCCGCGCTGACCCCCGGAGCCTCATGATCGACGGCGGCTAGACTGTTCCGCGCGCCGGCAGCGGCCGGCCGGCGTCGACGGAGCGAGGTGACCTGCGATGACCGGGACCACGGCCGGCGCGGACGGCGACCGCGGCTGGCGGACCCGGCACCTGCCGGCGCTGGTCGTCGCGTCGGTCGCGGTGGCCGCATTGGCCGCCCTGACCGGTGCGCTGACGGCCGGTGTTCCGGGCGCGCTCGGCGCCCCCGCCGGTGTCATCCTGATAACTCTGAGTTACCTCGGTTCGACCTTCGTGATCGCCCGCGCCGACGCGGTGAACCCGCGGTTGGTGCTGCCGGTCGGCCTCGGCGCGTACGGCGTGAAGCTGGCGGTGGTGGGCGCGGTGTTCTTCGCCGTCGCGGCCACCGGTTGGGACGGACTTGTTCCGTTCAGCCTCGGCGTCGTGGCTGGCGTGGTGGGCTGGACCGGTGCGCACATCTGGTGGATCACGACGGTCCATCCCCGCCGCTGAGGAGGGGGTGGGGCGGGTTCGTGCGGCGTCGCCGGTCGGGGCGTGCGAGGCCGCTGTCAACACCCGTTCCGCACACCGCGCTGGCGATGTGACGCGTACCACATCGAAACGGTGCGTGATCGGACGTTGCGCACGGGCCGGAGCGGAGTAGCGTGCCAGGGAACGACTTCCGCCTCCCGGTGCGCCCACACAACCAAGTTGTGCGGGGGGTGACGCTCAGCCTCATCTGTCCGGCTGATATCGTTCGGCGCGTCATGACCGGTGACCAGAACCCCCGTCCCCACGGCAACGGCGACACTCCGCCCGATGCCGGACAGGGGTGGACCGCGCTCAGCTACCTCATCGCGGGCATGGCGGTCTGGGGCTTCATCGGCTGGCTGGTCGACCAGTGGCTCGACACCGGGGGCATCGCCACCGGCGTGGGCGTCGTGCTCGGCATGACCGGGGGCATCATCCTGGTCGTCCGCCGGATGGGCACGCCGAGTTAGGGGAAGGGACGCGGTGTTCGGACAGACGGTCGCGCTCGCGAAGAGTGATCTTCCGTGGCCACCCAGCGTGGAGGACTTCTACCTCCCGAGCATCCTGCCCTGGGGCGAGCACAACAACTACTGGATCACCAAGATCACATTGATGGTCTGGCTCGCCGTCGGCGTCCTGATCATCTACTTCCTGCTGAGCTACCGGAACCCGCAGCTGGTGCCGACCAAGAAGCAGTGGATCGCCGAGTCGCTCTACGGCTTCGTCCGGAACAACATCGCGGTCGACATGATCGGCCACCGCGGGGTGGCGTTCGCGCCGTACTTCACCACGCTGTTCAGCTTCATCCTGCTGACGAACCTGTTCGGCATCATCCCGTTCTTCCAGATATCGCCGAACTCGCACATCGCGTTCCCGGCCTTCATGGCCCTGATCAGCTACGCGATGTTCATCTGGGTGGGCATGCGGCACCATGGCTTCGGCAAGTACTGGAAGCACGCGCTGATCCCGCCGGCCCCCGGCTTCATCCTGCCGATCCTGATCCCGATCGAACTGGCCTCGACGTTCGTCTTCCGGCCGCTCACGCTGGCCCTGCGTCTGTTCGCCAACATGTTCGCCGGGCACATCATCCTGCTGGTCTTCACGGTCGGCGGGTTCGTGCTGCTGAACGCGCAGAGCGTCTTCGTCAAGCCGGTCTCGGTGATCTCCTGGATCATGGCCATCGCGCTGACCTTCCTGGAGGCGCTGATCGCCGTCCTCCAGGCGTACGTCTTCGTCGTGCTGACCGCCAGCTACGTGCAGGGCGCCGTCGCCGACGAGCACTGATCTCCACAACCGCACAGCCCGTTTGTCGTCCCGCGTGAACCTCTCACGCGAGATAACCAGGAGGAATCCCGTAATGAACCTCGTAGAAGTTGGTGGCAGCCTCAGCGCCGTCGGCTACGGCCTCGCAGCCATCGGCCCGGGCATCGGCGTCGGCCTGATCTTCGCGGCCTACATCCAGTCGACCGCGCGGCAGCCGGAGTCGTCCCGGATGACCCTGCCGTACGTCTGGATCGGCTTCGCCGTCGTCGAGGCGCTGGCCCTGCTGGGCATCGCCTTCGGCTTCGTCTTCCAGGCATAACCGGTCCCCCCTCTCGACCGGGAGGTCACCATGTACTTTCTCGCCGCCGAGGGCGCCGAGCACAACCCGATCCTGCCGATCTGGCAGGAGATCGTGGTCGGCTCGATCGCCTTCGCCCTGCTCTTCATCGTGCTGGCGAAGTTCGTCTTCCCGCGCATGGAGCAGACCTTCCAGGCCCGGGTGGACGCGATCGAGGGCGGCATCAAGCGCGCCGAGACCGCCCAGGCCGAGGCCAACCAGCTGCTGGAGCAGTACAAGGCCCAGCTCGCCGAGGCGCGCACCGAGGCGGCCCGGATCCGGGACGACGCCCGGGTCGACGCCGAGGGAATCCGCACCGACGTGCTGGCCAAGGCCCGCGAGGAGTCCGACCGGATCATCGCGGCCGGTCGGGAGCAGTTGGCCGCCGAACGGCAGACCATCGTCCGTGAGCTGCGGACCGAGGTCGGCACCATCGCCGTCGACCTGGCCAGCAGGATCGTCGGTGAGTCGCTGGCCGACGAGGCCCGCCGCCGGGGCACCGTCGAGCGGTTCCTCACCGACCTCGAATCGACCGGGACCGGCAACGGCACCCCGGCCGGGGCCCGCTGATGCAGGCCGCCAGCCGGGAGTCGTACGCCGCCGCGGCGGAGCGCCTCGACGCGTACGCGCGAGGCGCCGAGCCCACGGCGGTGGCCAGCACGGGCGACGAGCTGCTCGCGGTCGGGCGGCTGCTGCGCGACCAGCCGCGGCTGCGCCGGGCGGTCTCCGACCCGGCGCGGACCGGCGCGGACCGCGCGGCCATGCTGACCGACCTGCTCTCCGGCAAGATCGGTTCGGATGCCAACGAACTGGTCCGGGCGCTGGTCAGCGGTCGCTGGTCCACCTCGGTCGACCTGCTGGAGGGCATCGAACGGCTCGGCGTGGAGGCCCTGCTGGCCAGCGCCGACGCCGCCGATGAGCTGGGCGAGGTCGAGGACGAGCTGTTCCGGTTCGGCCAGGTGGTCAGCGGCGATCCGCGGCTGGCCAGTGTGCTGGCCGACGTGATCGCCCCGGCCCGGCAGCGGGCCGAACTGGCCCGCAACCTGCTGGAGGGCAAGGCCAGGCCGGTCACCATCCGGCTCGTCGAGGTGGCGCTCGCCGGGTTCGGCGGCCGGTCGTTCGACGGCGCGCTGTCCCGGCTGGTCGAACTGGCCGCCGCCCGGCGCGACCAGCAGGTCGCCTACGTGACGGTCGCGGCCGCGCTGAGCGAGGCCGAGGAGCAACGGCTGGGCGCCCGTCTGTCCGCGCTATACGGTCGGGAGGTCACCGTCATGCAGGCGGTGGACCCGGCGATCCTCGGTGGTATGAGCGTCCGGATCGGTGCCGATCTCTACGACGGCACGGTCCTGCGCCGGCTGACCGAAACCCGCAACGCGCTCACAAAGCGCTGACCCGAGACATCCACGCCGTTCCGGTTAACCGGGCCCTGAATAGAGGAAGCAGAGGATGGCCGAGCTGACCATCTCGACGGAGGAGATCCGCGGCGCCCTGGAGCGCTACGTCTCCTCCTACTCGCCCGACGTCTCCCGCGAGGAGGTCGGCACCGTCGCCGACGCCGGCGACGGCATCGCACACGTCGAGGGACTGCCCTCGACCATGACCAACGAGCTGCTGGAGTTCGAGGACGGCACGCTGGGCGTCGCCCTGAACCTCGACATCCGGGAGATCGGTGTCGTCATCCTGGGTGACTTCGCCGGGATCGAGGAGGGCCAGCGGGTCAAGCGGAGCGGCCGGGTGCTCTCGGTGCCGGTCGGCGACGCCTTCCTGGGCCGGGTCGTCGACCCGCTGGGGCAGCCGATCGACGGGATCGGCGACATCACCGACGAGGGCTACCGGGAGCTGGAACTCCAGGCGCCGAACGTGATGGCCCGGCAGTCGGTCTCCGAGCCGTTGCAGACCGGCATCAAGGCCATCGACGCGATGACCCCGATCGGCCGGGGCCAGCGGCAGCTGATCATCGGGGACCGGCAGACCGGCAAGACCACGGTCGCCGTGGACACGATCATCAACCAGCTGGACAACTGGCGTTCCGGCGACCCGAAGAAGCAGGTCCGCTGCATCTACGTGGCGATCGGCCAGAAGGGCTCCACCATCGCGTCCATCAAGGGCACGCTGGAGGAGGCCGGCGCGATGGAGTACACCACCATCGTCGCCTCGCCCGCCTCGGACCCGGCCGGCTTCAAGTACCTGGCCCCCTACACCGGCTCGGCCATCGGCCAGCACTGGATGTACGGCGGCAAGCACGTCCTGATCGTCTTCGACGACCTGAGCAAGCAGGCCGAGGCGTACCGGGCCGTGTCGCTGCTGCTGCGCCGCCCGCCGGGCCGCGAGGCGTACCCGGGTGACGTCTTCTACCTGCACTCCCGGCTGCTGGAGCGGTGCGCGAAGCTCTCCGACGAGATGGGCGGCGGCTCGATGACCGGCCTGCCGATCATCGAGACGAAGGCCAACGACATCTCGGCGTTCATCCCGACCAACGTCATCTCGATCACCGACGGGCAGATCTTCCTCGAAACCGACCTGTTCAACCAGGGTGTCCGGCCGGCCATCAACGTCGGTACGTCGGTCTCCCGGGTCGGCGGTGCCGCCCAGGTGAAGCCGATGCGCAAGGTGTCGGGCTCGCTGCGGCTGAACCTGGCCCAGTACCGCGAACTGGAGGCGTTCGCCGCCTTCGCCTCGGACCTGGACAAGGCCTCCCGCGAGCAGTTGGACCGCGGTGAGCGACTGGTCGAGCTGCTCAAGCAGCCGAACTACTCGCCCTACCCGGTGGCGCACGAGGTCGTCTCGGTCTGGGCCGGCACCGAGGGCAAGCTCGACGACATCCCGGTCGGCGAGGTCCGGCGGTTCGAGTCCGAGTTCCTGGAGTACCTGCGGCACCAGCACGAGGGCACGCTCGCGGCGATCGCGGACGGCAAGTGGGACGACGAGCTGATCTCGTCGCTCGACGAGGCCGTCGCGCGGTTCAAGCAGATGTTCCTCGGCAAGGAGGACGAGCGCGTGGTCAACGACGCTCCCGCCAAGCCGCTGGAGGGCGACCAGGCCCGGGAGACCGTGACCCGGTTCCGCGGCGGCACCACCGACCGCCCGGTCGAGCAGTAGGGCTGCGGACATGGCGGCACAGGTACGCGTTCTTCGCGGACGGATTCGCGCGGCGAAGTCCATGAAGAAGATCACCAAGGCGATGGAGCTCGTGGCGACGAGCCGGATCGCCAAGGCCCAGGCGCGGGTGGCGGCGTCCCTGCCGTACGCCGAAGCCATCACCGGGGTGCTCACGGCGCTGGCGTCCAACGCGCGCATCGACCACCCGCTGCTGACCGCGCGCGAGCGGGTGCGGCGGGCGGGCGTGCTGTTGATCACCAGCGACCGCGGGCTGGCCGGCGGCTACAGCTCCAACGCGATCCGCACCGCCGAGTCGTTGATGGCGCGGCTGCGCTCCGACGGCAAGGAGCCGGTGCTGTACGTCATCGGCCGCAAGGGCGTGGGCTACTACCGGTTCCGCAACCGGCCCATCGAGGCGAGCTGGACGGGCTTCTCCGAGCAGCCGGAGTTCGCCAACGCCCGCGAGGTCGGTGAGACGCTGATCAAGGCGTTCATCGCGGGCGCCGACGACACCGACGGGCATCCCGGCGCCGACGGCGTGCACGGCGTGGATGAACTGCACATCGTCGCCACCGAGTTCAAGTCGCTGATGACGCAGACGCCCGTGGCCCGGATCCTCGGACCGATGCAGGTGCAGGAGCGGCCGCGGTCGGAGGCCAAGGGCCTGCTTCCGGCGTACGAGTTCGAGCCGGAGGCGGAGGCGTTGCTCGACGCGCTGCTGCCGAAGTACATCAACACGCGGATCTACGCGGCGTTGCTGGACTCGGCGGCCAGCGAGTCGGCGGCCCGGCGGCGGGCGATGAAGAGCGCCACCGACAACGCCGAAGAGATGATCGAGAAGTACACCCGAGAGATGAACTCGGCTCGCCAGGCCGGAATCACCCAGGAGATCAGCGAGATCGTCGGCGGCGCGAACGCGCTGGCCGCGGCGGGAAGTGAAGTGTGATGACTGTTTCCACCGCTGCCGGGGGACCGGCAGAGACCAAGACGGCCACGGGTCGCGTGGTCCGGGTCATCGGCCCGGTCGTCGACGCAGAGTTCCCGCGCGACGCCATGCCGGACCTGTTCAACGCCCTGCACGTCGACGTGTCGCTCTCCGGCGGCGAGAAGACGCTGACCCTGGAGGTCGCCCAGCACCTCGGCGACAACATGATCCGGGCGATCTCGATGCAGCCGACCGACGGCCTGGTCCGCGGGGTCGAGGTGCGCGACACCGGCTCCCCGATCACCGTCCCGGTGGGTGACGCGGTGAAGGGGCACGTGTTCAACGCCATCGGCGAGTGCCTCAACCTCAAGCCGGGGGAGAAGCTGGAGGTCAAGGACCGCTGGCAGATCCACCGCAAGGCGCCCGCCTTCGCGGACCTGGAGCCGAAGACCGAGATGCTGGAGACCGGCATCAAGGTCATCGACCTGCTCGCGCCGTACGTCAAGGGCGGCAAGATCGGCCTGTTCGGCGGCGCCGGCGTGGGCAAGACGGTGCTCATCCAGGAGATGATCACCCGGGTCGCGAACAACTTCGGTGGTACGTCGGTCTTCGCCGGCGTGGGGGAGCGGACCCGTGAGGGCAACGACCTCATCGCCGAGATGACCGAGTCCGGCGTCATCGACAAGACCGCGCTGGTCTACGGCCAGATGGACGAGCCGCCGGGCACCCGGCTGCGGGTGGCGCTGTCCGCGCTGACCATGGCGGAGTACTTCCGGGACGTGCAGAAGCAGGAGGTGCTGCTCTTCATCGACAACATCTTCCGCTTCACCCAGGCCGGTTCGGAGGTCTCCACCCTGCTCGGCCGGATGCCGAGCGCCGTGGGTTACCAGCCGACGCTGGCCGACGAGATGGGCGAACTCCAGGAGCGGATCACCTCGGTCCGGGGCCAGGCCATCACCTCGATGCAGGCGATCTACGTGCCCGCCGACGACTACACCGACCCGGCGCCGTCGACCACGTTCGCCCACCTCGACGCCACCACGAACCTGGAGCGGTCGATCTCCGACAAGGGCATCTACCCGGCGGTGGACCCGCTGGCCTCGTACTCGCGGATCCTCTCCGCGCAGTACGTCGGCGCGGAGCACTTCGCGGTGGCCTCCGAGGTCAAGCGGATCCTGCAGCGCTACAAGGACCTGCAGGACATCATCGCCATCCTCGGCATCGAGGAGCTGTCCGAGGAGGACAAGCTCACCGTGACCCGGGCGCGGCGGATCGAGCGGTTCCTGTCCCAGAACACGTACGCCGCGGAGCAGTTCACCGGCGTGCCGGGCTCGACGGTCCCGATCAAGGAGACCATCGAGGCGTTCAAGAAGATCAGCGAGGGCGAGTTCGACCACTTCCCCGAGCAGGCGTTCTTCATGTGCGGTGGCCTGGACGACCTGGAGCGCAAGGCCAAGGACCTGATGAAGGACTGACGCCCGACCCGTCAGCGACATGCAACGGGCCGCACCGGCACCCGCCGGCGCGGCCCGTCGCCGTCTGCGGGCGTCCGGCACCGACGGCCCGGCGTCGACGGCCCGGCGTCGACGGCCGGGCATCGACGGCCCGGCATCGACGTCCCGACATCCGCTCGACGCGCCGATGTGACGGATGCGAGGTATCTTCGGCCTTGTGGCAGAGGCGGGGACCGGCGGGTCGGAGGAGAACGCCGGTGCTCCGGCGCGGCGTCGGCGGCCGCGGTGGGTGCGGATCTGCCTCATCGCGGGCGTGCTGTTGACACTGCTCGGCGGCGGCGCGGCGCTCGGAGCGCACGCCCTGGTCGGCCGGTACGAGAACACCGTGGTCGAGGCGGACCTGTTCGGCGAGGAGGCGGCCGGCTCGCCGACCCCCACCAGCGACATCCGCGGGCCGCTGAACCTGCTGCTGGTCGGCATCGACCCGCGGGCGGGCCAGGTCAACGAGCCGCCGCGGTCCGACTCGATCATGATCCTGCACGTCGAGCGGTCGCTGGACCGGGCGTACCTGTTCTCCATCCCGCGCGACCTGGTGGTGGACATCCCGGCGTTCGCCAAGGCCGGCTTCCGGGGCCGCCATGGGAAGATCAACGGCGCCATGGCGTACGGCAGCCAGGTTCCCGGTCAGGCCGAACCCGATCCGGCCCGGGGTTTCGAACTGCTCTCCAAGACCATCGGCGCGTACACCGGAATCAAGCGGTTCGACGCCGGCGCCATCATCGACTTCGGCGGGTTCCAACGGATCGTCGATGCCATGGGCGGGGTCGACCTGTACATCGACACGGACGTGAAGTCCGAGCACCGCCAGCCGGACGGGAGCCTGCGGACCCTGCGGCCGGGCGGCGGCGGTTACACCGGTCCGCAGGCGACGTACCGGAAGGGGTCGGCGCACCTGAAGGGCTGGCAGGCGCTGGACTACGTGCGGCAGCGCTACGGCCTGCCCCACGGCGACTACGACCGGCAGCGCCACCAGCAGCAGTTCGTCCGGGCCATGGTGGCGCAGGCGTTCGGTCGGGACGTGTTGAGCAACCCGCTCAAGCTGGACGCCGTGCTGCGCGCCGCGGGCGAGTCGTTGATCTTCAACGGCCGGGGCAACGACGTCGCGGAGTGGGCGCTGGCCCTGCGCGACCTGCGGGCGAGTTCGATCGAGATGATCAGGTTGCCGGGCGAGGCCATCGGCCAGGGCTCCGGCTATCGCGGTGAGCGGCTGCTGCCGGTCGCGAAGGACTTCTTCGCGTCCGTCCGGGCCGATCGGGTCGGCGAATTCCTCGCCGAGCACCCGGACCTGCGGAACAAGGACCGCTGACCCCGCCCGGCGGGTTGGTGTCAGGATCGAGTCGCCGGGTACCCGCGTTGGGGTGACGTCCGGTCGCCAACTAGACTCATCACACCCCGCCGCTGTAAGGAGAGAGCGTGGCAAAGCAGCTTAGCGTCGAGCTGGTGTCCGTCGAGGAGAAGCTCTGGACGGGTGAGGCCGAGATGGTGGTCGCCCGGACGACCGAGGGCGAGATCGGCGTGCTGCCCGGCCACGCGCCGCTGCTGGGCCTGCTGGCCGAGCCGAGCCAGGTACGCATCAAGCGGGCCGGCGGCGAGCAGCTCGCCTACGAGGTGACCGGCGGATTCCTGTCGGTGACCGGTGAGGGAGTGACGGTGCTGGCGGAGAGCGCCAGCCCGGTCAGCCCGGCCCAGTCCCGCTGAGCGGGGGCGGAGATGGAGTTCGTTGAGGGGGTCGGGATCGGCATCGCCGTCCTGTTCGTCCTCCTCGCGGTGCTCTTTGTCCGTCGTGCCCTGTTCACCCGCTCCGGCGGCATCATCCGGCTCAGCGTCCGGGTCTCCACGCTTCTCAACCAGCGTGGCTGGTCACCCGGGTTCGGCCGGTTCACCGACGACGAGCTGCGCTGGTACCGCATGTTCAGCTTCGCGCTGCGCCCCAAACGGGTGCTGGCCCGCCGCGGGCTCGCGGTGGAGAGCCGCCGTGCCCCCGAGGGTCAGGAGCGGCTGTCCATGCCCGAGGACTGGGTGATCCTCCGCTGTACCAGCCACCACGCTCCGGTGGAGATCGCCATGGCCCGCTCAACGGTCACCGGATTCCTGTCATGGATCGAGGCCGCCCCGCCCGGGGCGGCCTCGCCGCGTCTGGCCCCGCAGGACCGCCCCGCCGCCTGAGCCGGTCGATGGACCGGCTACGTCGGGTACCGATGGTCGTCGTCGGCGACGAGTTCGACCTCGTAGCCCTGCCGTTCGGCCAGATAGGCCGCGTAGTGCTCGGGTCCGCCGGCGTGCGGGTGGCGGTCCGGGAACAGCAGTGACCAGCCGTGTGCCGGGGCCAGTTCGACCAGCCGGTCCACCGCGGCCCGCGCGCCGGCGTGGAAGGCCAGGTGGTTGAGGCCCGGTGCCCGCCGGTCGTGCCGGTCGCCGGTGAGCGCGGGCGACCGTTCCAGGACCAGATAGCTGGGACCGTGCCGCCAGGAGCGTCCGGCCGGCCAGTCCTGGTACGGCTGCCAGCCCAGCTCGGTGAGCAGCCAGCCCCAGTCCTCGATCGCGGTGGCCAGGTCGGGTACCCAGATTTCGACGTGGTGCAGTCCGCCCGGGGACGCCGGCGCGCAACCGTCACCGGTCAACGGTTGGCTCCCGGTACCCATAGCACATCGCCGTCCGGGTTGGCGGATCTTGCCAGGATGAACAGCAGATCGGAGAGGCGATTGAGATACTTTGCCGGGAGATCACTGGTTCGTTCCGGATCACTGCCGATCAGCGCCCAGGCCGATCGTTCCGCCCGGCGGGCGATGGTGCGGGCGGCGTGCAGCAGCGCCGCGCCGGGGCTGCCGCCGGGGAGGATGAAGGAGTCCAGCTTGCCCAGCCGCTCGTTGTACTCGTCACACCAGCTCTCCAGCCGGTCCACGTACTCCTGCGTCACCCGCAGCGGCGGGTACGCCGGCTCGGGCTCCACCGGGTTTCCCAGGTCGGCCCCCACGTCGAACAGGTCGTTCTGGATCGTGCCGAGCACCGAGCGCAGGTCGTCGGGAAGCTGCCCGAGCGCGAGGGCGACTCCGAGCGCCGCGTTGCACTCGTCCACGTCGGCGTACGCGGTGATCCGCGGATGGGTCTTGGCGACCTCCTCGTTGTTGACCAGCCTGGTCGTACCGGCGTCGCCGGTCCGGGTGTAGATGCGGGTGAGGTGAACGGCCATGACGCACAGCGTACGGACGACCGGCCGGTCGTCGCCCGAGCGGCCGGTCCCGGCCGTCGACGGCGGCGCCGAGCCCACCGACGGCGGTGACCATACGATGACCGACATGGACGTGATCAGGGTTGGCGGTGGCGCGCGGCTCGCCGGCGAGGTGCGGGTGGTGGGCGCCAAGAACTCGGCGCTCAAGCTGATGGCCGCGGCGCTGCTGGCACCCGGGCGCAGCGTGATCACCAACGTGCCGCGGATCACGGACATCGCGATCATGGGCGAGGTGCTGCGCCGGCTCGGCTGCGAGGTGACCTTCGGCGACGACGACCCGGCCCCGGGCGACGGCGCCGGGCTGGCGATGGGCGGGCCGGGTCTGCCGGTCAGCGCGAGCGGCTCCGGTCTGGTCGTACCGCCGACCCGGCCCGGTCTGGTCGCACCCGCCGCGGCGGCGGACCTGGAGGCACCCGCGGCGGCCGACCTGGCCGCCCCGCCGCCGGCCAGCGACATCGCGGTGACCCCCGCCAGCGACGTGGCGGTGTCGCCGGCCCGGGAGATCGTCGCCGGCGGGCCGGCGGGCGCGGTGCCGCCGGCTCCGCCGCCGCGGTCCCGGTCGGTCACCATCGACGTGCCGGACTCGCCCGGTACGGAGGCGGACTACGACCTGGTACGCCAGCTGCGCGCGTCGATCTGCGTGCTCGGTCCGTTGCTCGCCCGCCGGGGGTACGTGCGGGTCGCGCTGCCCGGTGGTGACGCGATCGGCTCCCGGGGACTGGACATGCACGTCGCCGGGCTCGCCCGGATGGGTGCGGAGATCTCCGGTGAGCACGGCTTCGTGGTGGCGTCCGCGCCCAAGGGGCTGCGGGGTGCCACGATCTGGCTCGATTTTCCGAGCGTGGGTGCGACCGAGAACCTGGTGATGGCGGCCGTGCTGGCCGACGGCGTCACCGTGATCGACAACGCGGCCCGGGAACCGGAGATCGTCGACATCTGCGCGATGCTGGCCGAGATGGGCGCGCAGATCTCCGGCGCGGGCAGCTCCACCATCCGGATCGAGGGGGTGGACACGCTGCGTCCGGTGCGGCACGCCACGGTGGGCGACCGGATCGTGGCCGGCACCTGGGCGTTCGCGGCGGCGATGACCCGCGGCGACGTGACGGTGACCGGGGTGACCCCGGGATTCTTGGAGATCGCCCTGGACAAGGTGGTGTCGGCCGGCGGTCTGGTGGAGAGCCGGCCGGACGCGTTCCGGGTCCGGATGGACCGCCGGCCCACCGCGGTCGACGTGGTCACGCTGCCGTTCCCCGGGTTCGCCACCGACCTGCTGCCGATGGCGATCGGGCTGGCGTCGATCAGCGAGGGCGCCTCGTTGATCACCGAGAACATCTTCGACGGGCGGTTCATGTTCGTGAACGAGATGTCCCGGCTCGGTGCCGACATCCGGACCGACGGCCATCACGCCGTCGTCCGTGGCCGGGAGCGGCTCTCCGGCGCCCCGGTCCGGGCCACCGACATCCGGGCCGGGGCCGGTCTGGTGATCGCCGGCCTCTGCGCGGACGGGATCACCGAGGTGTCGCACGTGCACCATATCGACCGGGGCTACCCGGATTTCGTCTCCGACCTGCGCTGCCTCGGGGTGACTGTCGAACGGGCGCTGGCGCCCGAGGAGCCCGCCTACTCGCTCTGACCGGTCGACCGGGGCCGCCCGGCTGTCCTGCACGATCGTTCAGGGGAGCTAAGGTGCTGGCAGACCAGTTCGTCCAGGGCGAGGGAGAAGCAGATGTCGGGTCGGCTCGCGGTCATCGGTGCAGGTCTGATGGGTTCCGGGATCGCCCAGGTGGCGGCCCGGGCCGGATGGCGGGTGACGCTGCGGGACCTGGACGACGCGGCCACCGGCCGTGGTCTGGACGGGATCCGGACGTCGCTGGAGCGGTTCGCGGCCAAGGGGAAGATCGACGCGGCCGAGGTCTCGGCCACGCTGGACCGGATCACCCCGACCACCGAACTGGAGGCCGCGGCCGACGCCGACGTGGTGGTCGAGGCCGTTTTCGAGCGGCTTGAGGTGAAGCACGAGGTCTTCCGGGCGCTGGACAAGATCTGCAAGCCGGGCGCGGTGCTGGCCACCAACACCTCGGCGATTCCGGTGACCCAGATCGCCGCGGTGACCCAGCGGCCCGAGTCGGTGGTCGGCACGCACTTCTTCTCGCCGGTGCCGATGATGCAACTCTGCGAGCTGGTCCGCGGCCACAAGACCGGCGACGAGACGCTGGCCACCGCGCGGACCTTCGCGGAGGGGATCGGCAAGACCGTGGTGGTGGTCAACCGGGACATCGCCGGCTTCGTCACCACCCGGCTGATCGCGGCGCTGGTGGTCGAGGCGGTCAAGCTGGTGGAGTCCGGCGTGGTCTCCGCCGAGGATCTGGACACCGCCTGCCGGCTGGGCTTCGGGCACGCCATGGGTCCGCTCGCCACCACCGACCTGACCGGTGCGGACGTGCTGCTGCACGCCGCGAGGAACATCTACACCGACACCGCGGACGAGAAGTTCTTCCCGCCGGAGCTGTTGCAGCGGATGGTGACCGCCGGTGACCTGGGCCGCAAGACCGGAAGGGGCTTCTACACGTACTGAGACCGGCGGGGCGGCGGCCGAGGTGTCCGGACGGTGGCCTCGGTCGGCCTCAGCCGTCGCGCCGGGTGGTCCAGCGGAAGGTGAGCAGGCAGATCACCAGGCCGATGACGCACCAGGCGGCCAGCACCAGGGCCACCCGGCCGAGTTCGAACGACCCGGCCGGCTCCCGTGCGCCGAACGACTCGGGCAGGAACACCGCGCGCAGGCCCTGGCACATCCACTTGAGCGGGAAGATCGCGGCCACCTGGCGCATCCACGGCGGCAGGTCGGTGAAGACGAAGAACACCCCGGAGATGAACTGGAGCACCAGCGCCACCGGGGTGACCACCGCGGAGCCGCTGCGGGCGGTCCGGGCCAGCGACGAGATGGCGATGCCGCACAGCGTGCAGGCGGTGACCCCGAGCACCGCCACCCAGCCGAAGGTGAGCCAGTGCCCCGCGTCGGTGGGCAGCCGCAGGTCGAACAGCCCCGCGGAGATGGCCACCAGCAGTGCGGTGCCGAACGTGCCGATCACGATGACCATGATGATCTTGCCGGCGAAGTACACCCACTTCGGCATGGGCGTGCCGCGGAACCGCTTCAGCACCCCGCGGTCGCGTTCGACCGGGATCCAGATGCCGAGGTTCTGGAAGCTGACGGTCATCAGACCGGTGGCGATCATGCCGGTGATGAAGTACTGCGTGTAGTTGACGCCCGGCGCGATCTGTCCGCTGAAGATCGACGCGAAGATCAGGATCATGATCACCGGGAAGCCCAGGGTGAAGACCACCGACTCCCGGCTGCGCAGGAACTGCCGGATCTCCAGCCGGCCCTGCCGCAGGGCCAGGCTCGCCGGGCCGAGCCGCCGCCGCCCTCCGGCAACCGGTGCGCCGGTACGGGCGCGGGTGTCCGTCGTCGTGCTCATCGGTGTCCGATCATCCGCAGGTAGACATCCTCCAGCGTGGGCCGGGTGACGGTCAGGCCGGGGACCTCCCCGCCGAACCGCTCGGCCAGCTCCGCGACCAGCGCCGTCGGCGTCGTGCTCGTCGTCTGCTCCGAACCGCCCTCGGCGGTACGCCAGGACACGGTGGCGGGGGCCGCCTCCCGGTCGCCCAACCGGCTCGGCGGGGCGACCTCGACCAGGGTGCCGGCGGCGATCACGCCGACCCGGTCGGCCAGCGCCTCGGCCTCGTCCAGGTAGTGCGTGGTGAGCACGATCGTGGTCCCGGCGGCGGCCAGGTCCCGGATCAGCTCCCAGAACTCCTGCCGGGCCGCCGGGTCGAAGCCGGTGGTCGGCTCGTCCAGGAACAGCAGCTCGGGCCGGCCGACGATGCCGAGCGCCACGTCCAGCCGGCGCTTCTGGCCGCCGGAGAGGGCGTGCGTCCGGGATCGGGCCTTTCCGGTCAACCCGACCCGCTCGATCACCTTGTCCGGATCGTCGCCGTCCGGGTAGAAGCCGGCGAAGTGCTGGACCACCTCCCGCACGGTGAGTTCCTCGAACTCGCCGGTGCCCTGGAGCACGATGCCCACCCGCGCCCGCCAGTCCGCGGTCGCCGCGGCAGGGTCGACGCCGAGCACCCGTACGTCGCCGGCATCGCGCCGCCGGTAGCCCTCCAGGATTTCCACGGTGGTGGTCTTGCCGGCACCGTTGGGGCCGAGCAGCGCGAACACCTCGCCCCGGGCCACGTCCAGGTCGATGCCGTCCACCGCGACCGTCCCGCCGTACGACCTGCGCAGGCCGCGTACGGCGATGGCGACTTCCGTCTGCATGCCCTCAACTATGCGTCCGGGCGCCCAGGTGATGTGGGCCGGGGTGGCCCCCATTACCACCACGACCCGGATCCGAGTCTGCGCCGCCGGGCGGGGCCGGGTCAGTCGTCGATCCGTCGCCGTCGGGTGCCCGACGGTTGCCGGCTCCGCCGGGCTGTTCGGCTCAGTCGGGCCGGTCGTTCGGCGTGCCGGTCCCGGTCATTCGGGGTAGCCGGCGGCGCGGGCGGCCAGCCGTTCCCGGCGGCGGTCCCGGCGCCGCCGCAGCAGCCAGGCCACGAACGCGACCATGGCGACGAGGAAGACCAGCACCAGGACCGGCAGGATGATCGCGGCCAGCGACATGATCACGCTCGTGACGTCCTCGGCGGTGCTGGCCACCGGGGCGCCCATGCCGACGGTGGCCGCGTTGATCACCGGCCGGGCCGCCGCCTTGATGCCGTGCACGCTGAACGCGATGAGCACGCCGGCGGCGATGGGGATCCACTGCTTGGAGCCGAAGAACTGGCCCGGATCGCTCACGGTCACCGTCTGCGACTCGGAGCCGGCCCCGAACGCCAGGCCGCCGGCCGTGGGCCGCACGATCGTCTGCACGACGTCGTTGACGTGGTCCACCACCGGCACCTTGTCGGCCACCACCTCGACGGCGAGCAGCGCCGTCAGGATCACGATCACCCAGCCGTTGCCGAGCCACTGCCAGCCGGCCGGCAGGTCGATCATGTCGGTGTAGCGGGACAACAGTCCCAAAAGGACCAATGGGATGTAGGCGTTGAGACCGGCCGAGGCGGCCAGGCCGGTTCCGGTGAGGGCTTCGAACACGATCCAAGGATGGCATCGACGCGCCAGTCCCGCCCGCCGGCGGTGGCCGGGGACTCGACTACCCTGCATCGGGTGCGACTGGTGATTGCGCGATGCTCGGTGGACTACGTGGGACGGCTCTCGGCGCACCTGCCGCCGGCCACCCGGCTGCTCATGGTCAAGGCCGACGGATCGGTCTCGATCCATGCCGACGACCGGGCGTACAAGCCGCTGAACTGGATGAGCCCGCCGTGCCGGCTGGAGGAGGCGCCCGGGGTGTGGCGCGTGGTCAACAAGGCCGGCGAGGAACTGCGGATCGCCCTGGAGGAGGTCTTCCAGGACACCTCGTACGAACTCGGCGTCGATCCCGGGCTGCGCAAGGACGGCGTCGAGGCGCACCTGCAGGAACTGCTGGCGGCCAGCCCGGAGGTGCTGGGTGCGGGCTTCACACTGATCCGCCGGGAGTACCCGACCGCCATCGGTCCGGTGGACCTGCTGTGCCGGGACGGCGCCGCGGCCACCGTGGCGGTGGAGGTGAAGCGGCGCGGCGAGATCGACGGCGTCGAGCAGCTCACCCGCTACCTCGAACTGCTCAACCGCGATCCGCTGCTGGCGCCGGTCAGCGGCGTGTTCGCGGCCCAGGAGATCAAGCCGCAGGCCCGGGTGCTGGCCCTGGACCGCGGGATCCGGTGCGTGGTGGTGAACTACGACCGGCTGCGTGGCATCGAGCGGGACGAGCTGACCCTGTTCTGACGCCGGCGCCCCGGGCGTTCGTGCCCTTCCGTGCCGTTGCGCGTGCATGGTCCGGATCCCCGGACCGGCTGGCGGAATGTGCCCGCAGGCTTCGGGTAGACCACCAGGTCCGCGCCGCACCGGCCCGCGGACCAGGGCGTACGTCCCGACGACGGCTTGCCACGGGAGGACGAGATGGCCAGCTCACCGGCGCCGCAGCAGGCGCGACGATCCACGGCCGACACGATCGTGCTGATTCACGGTCTCTGGATGACACCGCGCAGCTGGGAACGCTGGGTGGACCGGTACTCCCGGGCCGGCTTCCGCGTGTTGGCGCCGGCCTGGCCGGGGATGGAAGCCGAGGTCGAGGCGTTGCGGGCCGACCCGGCGCCGATCGCCGAGCTGGCCCCGAGCCGCATCATCGACCACTACGCCGAGATCGTCGACGGGCTGGACCGGCCGCCGATCCTGATCGGACACTCGTTCGGCGGCGCGTTCGTCCAGGTGCTGCTGGACCGGGGACTGGGCGCCGCCGGGGTGGCCGTACACCCGGCGCCGGTGCGCGGGGTGGTGCGGCTGCCGCTGACCACGCTGCGTGCGGCGTTCCCGATCCTGCACAACCCGGGCAACCGGCACCGCGCCGTGCCGCTGACCCCGGAGCAGTTCCACTACGCGTTCGCGAACGTGCTGGACGAGGCGGACTCGCGGGCGGCGTACGACCGGTACCACGTCCCGGGCGCCGGCGGGGTGCTGTTCGGCAACGCGATCGCGAACTGGGAGCCGCACAGCCCGTTCGACGTGAACTTCGGCAACGAGGGCCGGGCACCGCTGCTGCTGGTGGCAGGCGGGTCGGACCACCTCACGCCGCCCTCGACCGTCCGCTCGGCGGCCAAGCTGTACCGCAGGTCGACGGCGGTGACCGGCTACCGCGAGTTCCCGGACCGGTGCCACCTCACGGTGGGTCAGCCGGGCTGGGAGGAGGTCGCCGACCATGCCCTCGAATGGGCGGTCGAGGCCAGCTCGCCCCACCTCGTGCTGGCCGAATAGCCGGCCGGACCGAGTCGGCCGGACCGGAGCCGCCGGGGGCTACCAGTGGCTGAGGCTCGGTACGGGCCGGCGGGCCGGGGCGACGGCACCGCGGATCGCGATGAGTGACTTGGGCAGCCCGGCCAGCCGTTCCACCACGAGCCGCGAGCGCGGGAAGTAGTGCCGCATCTCGGCCTGGCTGAGCAGTTCCGTCCAGAGCACGGCGTGCTCGATGTCGGTGCGTTCCCGTACCGGCGTGTGCCCCAGCGGCCAGCGGCGGGCCAGCGCCACCCGGGCCGGCACCGGCAGGAACTGCATCCCCGGCAGGATCCAGTGCGGCTCGACGGGGAAGTACCGGTACGGCGTCTGGATCCAGTGCGCGTCCGCCAGGGCGTGCACGGTCTCGGCGAACCGCAGCCGCCGCTCGTGCCCACCGACGTGCTCCAGCACGGAGTTGGAGAAGACCAGGTCGTAGCGGCCCAGCGTGAGGTGGGCGGGCAGGTCGCAGGCGTCGGCCTGGTCGACCTGCGCCCAGTCCGGCACCAGCCCGCCGGCCGGTTCGAGGTTGACCACGTGCAGCCGCTTGGGCCGGACCGGCGCGCGCTGCCAGCTCGACAGCCGGCCACCGAGGTCGAGCACGGACATCTCGGCGAGGTCGGGGAAGCAGCGCAGCAGCCAGCCCCGGCGCCGTTCCCGGCGCCGCGCGGCCCACGAGTGTGGCCCGTCTACCAGGCGAAATCGCCAAGAGTGCAGGTCCATTCGCCAGAGGGTAACGGCTGGGCGGAGCGCCGGGCCGCCGACATGCCCGGCTCGGCCGGCCCGATCCGGCCGGCCCGATCGGCCGGCCCGACCCCCGCGGCGGTGGCTCAGCGGCCGTAGAGCCGGCGGACGATGGCGGCGATCCGGGCGACCTGCCGGGGTGTGCGCTCGAAGGTCATCGCGGGCAGCGGGGACGGCCCGCGGCGCCGGGTGATGGCCTTGGCCCGGCCGAACTCGCGGAGCCCGTCGTCGCCGTGGATCCGGCCGAAGCCGGAGTCGCCCACGCCGCCGAACGGCAGGGAGGGCATCCCGACGAAGGTGAGGGTGGAGTTGACCGCGGTCATGCCGCCGCGCAGCCGCCGGGCGACCGCCATCGCCCGGCGCCGGCCGAAGACCGAGCCACCCAGCCCGTACGGCAGGGCGTTGGCCAGCGCCACGGCCTCGTCGGCGTCGCGTACCCGGCGGATCGTGACGGTTGGCCCGAACGTCTCCTCGCGCACCGCCGCCGCGTCCTCCGGGACGTCGACCAGCACGGTCGGGTGCACGTACGGCGGCTGGACCGCGCTCGGCCCGCCGAGCACCGCCCGCCCGCCGCGGGCCACCGCGTCCTCGATGTGCCGGCGGATCGTGTCGAGCTGGCCCGGCATGGTGATCGGGCCGATGTCGCCGTCCTCGCCCACGGTGAGCCGCCCGGCCCGCTCGACCACCGCCGAGACGAACGCGTCGTAGACGGGCTCGACCGCGTAGACGCGCTCGATCCCGATGCAGGTCTGGCCGGCGTTGGTGAGCGCGCCCCACACGCAGGCCTGCGCCGCGGCGGCCACGTCGGCGTCCGCGTCCACGATCATGGCGTCCTTGCCGCCGGCCTCCAGCAGCACCGGGGTCAGCGTCTCGGCGCAGGTCGCCATCACCTTCTTCGCGGTGGCGGTGGAGCCGGTGAACGCGAGCTTGTCCACGCCCGAGCGGCACAGCGCGGCGCCCACCTCACCCAGCCCGTGCACCACCTGGAACACCGGCTGCTCGTCGACCACCTCGGCGAACGTGTCGGACAGCCACTGGCCCACGGCCGGGGTGTACTCGCTGGGCTTGTGCACCACGGCGTTGCCGGCCGCGAGCGCGTACACGATCGAGCCGAGCGGGGTGAGCACCGGGTAGTTCCACGGTCCGATCACCCCGATCACGCCGTACGGCTGGTATTCCAGGTGCGCGGAGAACTCCGCGACCAGCAGCCGGGACCGCACCCGGTGGTGCCCGAGCACCCGCTTGGCGTTGCGCGCCGCCCAGTCCAGGTGGTCGATCGCCGAGACGATCTCGATCAGCGCGTCCGGCACCGGCTTGCCGCCCTCCAGGTGGCACAGCTGCGCCAGCTCGTTCATCCGGTTGGCCAGCAGCGCCCGCCAGCGCAGCAGCCGGGCGCGCCGCCCGGCGAAGCCCAGCCCGGACCACCAGGCGGCCGCCGCCCGGCCGCGCCGGACCGCCGCCGCCACGTCCTCGGGCCCGGCGATCGGGAACCGCCCCGCGAGGGCGCCGCTGGCCGGGTTGGTCGAGACCAGTTCGCCGTTGTCGATGACCGGTACGCCCGGCGTCCGCACAGCCGTCATGGCGGGAGTCTAGTCCCGCTCGTTACCCGCAGGTAGCGTCCGTCACGGACCGGTGATGAAAAAGATTCATCCAATCCTTCCCGGCGGAGAATTCGGCGGGATGTCGCACCCAGGTCATCCGCGTTGCGAGTGGAGTTCACCTCGGTCATCTCCGAACCGGCTAATCCAGATCCGCCCATTGGGCGGAGAAAGTCGGTCCTCCGGGTTGCTGGAAGACACAGCCGATCATTGGCAGGCTGGCGGGGGGATCGGCGATGCGGGCGCCGACGATGGGGTGTGATCATGAAAGATGAACCTGGCCTGTTGCCGGTGTTGACCGTGACGAGCGGTGGGTGGCAGGGCGTCAGTTTCCGACTCCGGACCGGTACCTGGTCCGTCGGCCGGCAGGAGGGCTCCGACATCCTGCTGGAGGATCCGAAGGTCAGCCGCCGGCATGCCGAGGTGGTGGTGGCCGGCGGCGAGGTGGTGCTGCGCGACGTGGGCTCCACCAACGGCACGTGGCGCAACGACGAGCGGATCACCGGTCCGGTCCGGTTGTGCGACGGCGACCGGTTGCGGCTGGGCCACGTGCGGCTGCGGTTCTTCGACCCGGCCATGGCCAGCACGGACCCGGTGGGGACGCTGGTCATGCTGCCCGGTCGGGCGCCGCGGGCGGACCGGGCGGTGAAGCCGGGCCAGGGTCCGCGGGCGGCGCTGGCCGCGCCGACGCAGGCCATGGACACCGCGGTACGCGGCGGCGGCACCCGGCTGGCCATGCTGGTCGGCGGGTGCGTGGCGCTCGGCGGCGGGCTGGCCGTGGCGTACCAGATCTTCCAGTGACCGGTCGGTAGCCCCGGGGCGGTCCTGGCAGATCATGGTGCCCGCCGCCCTGGTGTGCCGTCGCGGCGGATGGCAGGATGCCGCGGATGGACTTCGAGCGGATCACCGTACGTGCCGGCGGCCTCGACCAGAGCCTGCTGGTGGGCGGGCCGCCGGACGGCACGCCGGTGCTGCTCGTGCACGGCAACTGCTCCTCGTCGGCGTTCTGGATCCCGTTGCTGCGCCGGCTGCCCGGCACGCTCCGGGTGGTGGCGCCGGACCTGCGCGGCTACGGGGCCACCGAGACCGCGCCGGTGGACGCCACCCGCGGGCTGGCCGACGTCGCGGCCGACGTCGCGGCGCTGCTCGACGAGCCTGCCGTGTTCGACGGCCCGGCGCCGGCCCGCCCGGTGCTGGTCGGCCACTCGTTCGGCGGCGGGGTGGCCATGCGGATGTTCGTGGCCCGGCCAGAGCGGATCGCCGGGCTGATGCTGGTGGCGCCGGTCTCGCCGTACGGCTACGGCGGCACCCGGGACCTGGTGGGCACGCCCACCACCCCCGACTTCGCCGGCACCGGTGGCGGCACCGTGAACACCGACTTCGTGGCGCGGCTGGCCGCCGGCGACCGCAGCGACGACCCGGGCAGCCCGCGCGGGGTGTTGCGCGCGACCTACGTGGCGAACCCGGCCGCGCTGGGCGAGGACGAGGAACTGCTGCTGGACAGCGTGCTGTCCACCGCCGTCGGCGACGACAACTACCCGGGCACGTCGGTGCCCAGCCCGAACTGGCCCGGCATGGCGCCCGGGGACCGCGGGGTGGCCAACGCGCTGTCGCCCGCGTACTTCCGGGTGGCCGACGAACTGGTGGCGGTCGCCGACGGGCCGTCCGCGCCGCCGATCCGCTGGGTGCGCGGCGACACCGACGTGATCGTCTCGGACGCCGCGCTGATGGACCTGGCCCACCTGGGCGCGCTCGGGCTGCTGCCGGGCTGGCCGGGCGCGCAGGCGTACCCGCCGCAGCCGATGGTCGGCCAGACCCGGGCGGTCCTGGAACGGTACGCGGCGGCCGGCGGCAGCTTCCGCGAGGTGGTGTACGCCGGCTGCGGGCACAGCCCGAACGTCGAGCGCGCCGGCGAATTCACGGCCGAACTGCTCGATCTGGTCAGCGACGTGGCGGGGGTCGGTTCGCGCGCCGAGTGAGGCCCGGCCGGCCGGGTCCGGGTGAGATCGCCCACGGCGCCTCGACAGTCCGGCCGCACGTGGCAGACTCGCGGCCAAGACTGAGCGGTCGTTCACCCGGCCGCCCCCGACCAGGTGGGAGGCCGGCCTTGGCTCGCGAGTTCGCCAGCATCGGTGTCATCGGACTGGGCACGATGGGCGCCGGCATCGTCGAGGTGTTCGCGCGCAACGGCATCGACGTGGTCGCCGTCGAGATCTCCGCGGACGCCCTGGAGCGGGGCCGCGGCACGCTCACCGCGTCCACCGAGCGGGCGGTGTCCCGCGGCAAGCTCGCGCCCGCCGACCGCGACGCGCTGCTGTCCCGGGTCCGGTTCGCGGTCGGGCTCGACGCGCTGGACGGCGTGGACCTGGTGATCGAGGCGGCCCCCGAGCAACTGGACCTGAAGCGGCGGATCTTCGCCGACCTCGACCGGATCTGCAAGCCGTCGGCCGTCCTGGCCACCAACACCTCGTCGCTGAGCGTCACCGAGATCTCCGTGGCCACCTCCCGACCCGGACAGGTGATCGGCATCCACTTCTTCAACCCGGCGCCGGTGATGAAGCTGGTCGAGGTGATCCGCACCGTGGTCACCGCGCCGGACGTGGTCGCCGACGTCGCGGCGCTGTGCGCCCGGCTCGGCAAGGTGGGCGTGACCATCGCCGACCGCGCCGGCTTCATCGCCAACGCGCTGCTGTTCGGCTACCTCAATCAGGCCGTCGGGATGTACGAGTCCCGGTACGCCGGCCGGGAGGACATCGACGCCGCCATGAAGCTCGGCGGCCGGCTGCCGATGGGTCCGCTGGCCCTGCTGGACCTGATCGGCCTGGACACCGCGTACCAGATCCTCGACACGATGTACCGGCACGGCGGCCGGGACCGCCGGCACGCGCCGGCCCCGCTGCTGCGGCAACTGGTCACCGCCGGACTGCTCGGCCGCAAGTCCGGGCGCGGTTTCTACTCGTACGAGCGGCCGGGCTCGGCCGTGGTCGTACCCGACGACCGGACCCCGGCGCCGGATGCCCCGGCCGGCGCCCGCGGCGTCGGCGCGGTGGGGGTGGTCGGCGCCGGCGCCACGGCGACCGGCGTGATCGAGCTGTTCGCCACGGCCGGGTACGACGTGGTCGCGGTGCCCCGGGAGGCGGAGCGACCGGTGTCGACCCGGGCGGCGGTGCGGGAATCGCTGGACCGGCGGGTGGCCGCGGGCGGCCTCGACCCGGCCGACCGGGACGCCGCGCTCGACCGGATCACCTGGTCGGAGACGCTGGATCCGCTGAGCGAGACCGACCTCGTGGTGGAGGCGGTGGCCGAGGAACTGGGCGCGAAGCAGGCGCTGCTCGCCGGGCTGGACGAGATCTGCAAGCCGGGCGTGCTGCTGGCCACCACCACCTCCGTGCTGCCGGTGGTGGACATCGCGATGGCCACCCGGCGGCCGGGCGACGTGCTGGGGTTGCACGTCGTGGACCCGGGATCGGGACAGCCGCTCGTGGAGATCGTCCGCACCGTCCGCACCTCGGACGAGGCCGTGGCGACGGCGCGGGCGGTCTGCGCGGCGCTGGGCGCCACCGGCGTGGTCTGCGAGGACCGGGCCGGCTTCGTCGTCAACGCGCTGCTGTTCCCGTACCTGAACGACGCCGTGAAGATGCTGGAGGCGTCCTACGCCACGGTCGCGGACATCGACCACGCGATGCGGCTGGGCTGCGGCTACCCGACCGGGCCGTTCGAACTGCTCGACCGCGTCGGGCTGGACGTCGCGCTGGGCGTCCAGCGGGCGCTCTACCGGCAGACGCGCGAGCCCGGCCTCGCGCCGGCGCCGCTGCTGGAGCAACTGGTCACCGCCGGCCGGCTGGGCCGCGCGTCCGGTCGGGGCTTCCGCGAACACCCCGCCGGCTGACCCGGCACCCCGCGACGCCGGTGGTGCCGGGTCGGCCGGGACCGCCGGCCACACGCCGGCTACACGCCGGGCACCCGGACGAACCGGCCGGTACCGGTGTTGACGAAGTAGGTACGCCGGTGCGTGTTCCGGTCGATCGTGAGCACGTCCGGATAGCGGTCTCCGTTCACGTTCACCACCCGTACCGTCCAACTTGTCCCGGCGGTCCGGTCCCGCTGGAGGTCCTGCACGCTGCCGCCGTCGAGCAGCACGGCGACCCCGGAGGCGTCGTAGTCGACGTAGCTCAACAGCGTGTCCATCGCCCGGTTGTGGTTCAGGTCGCGGATGACGAGCTGGGACGGGGTGCCGGGGTGCCGCTGGGGTCCCGGCTCGAAGGTGCCGGTGCCGGTGCTCAGGTACGTCCGGTAGCCCTCACCCTGGTCGGTCCACTCGTACAGGTCGTCCCGGCCGTCGCCGTTGAAGTCGGCCCGGCCCAGGAAGCAGGGCTGCCAGATCGCCCGCGCCGTCCCGATCACCGCGAACAGTTGCAGCGTCAGCAGTTCGTAGTCGATCGACGGCGGGGGACCGGCGAACCAGCCGAGCACGATCTCGTCCGGACCCGTGCCGTCGACCTGGGCCGCCGTGCCCATGTCGGGGCAGTACTGCCCGTCGGCCAGGGACAGGTAGGTGTATGTCCGCTGTGGCTCGCCGCTGGCCGAGACGGTGATCTGGCAGTCGACGCTGTGGGCGGCGACGGCGGTCAGGACGGCGCTGTCGGCCCGTCCGTCCCCGTTGAAGTCCCCCGTGATGGACTCGCCCGGCCCGCCGGCCCGGGCCGGTGCCGCGATGCCGAGAATCGTCGCGCCGGTCAGGATGACGACCGCCGCCGCCCTGACCAGCGCCCCCACCGTGCCTGGTCCCACCGTGCCTGGTCCCACCATGACCGCCCCTTTCCGTGGTACGACCCGTCGCCGCATGTTGGCGGCAAAACTGCGGATGAATTCGGAATATCCCCTTAATGGGATTTAATTCCTCAAAGACCATAACGATGTCGTGGGTGGGTACAACGGGTCGTGGCGGGCATCTGACAGGTCACACCGCAGACCCGCGACGGCCGGACCGGAGGCGGCGCCGCGGGCCGCGGACCTGCGACGGCCGTGCCGGAGGCGGTACCGCGGACGTGCCGCTGCCGCTGCCGCTGCCGCTGCTCCTGCCGCTGCGCTTGCCGCTGCTCTTGCCGTGGCGTGCCCGGGTGACCGGCTGCCCCGCCGCCGGGCCGTGCCGGTCGGCCGGGCGGGGGGCGCGCCGGTCACCCGGTGATTCGGAGGCTGACCTTGGCCTCGCTGGTACGTCCGTCCAGGGTCAGCCGGTAGACGAACGAGTCGCTGCTTTCGTGCTGCGGCCGGGGTACGTACGTGACGGTTCGACCGGAGGTGACCCGGGCCGTGCCGTACCGGGGTGGCCGCACCAGGTCGATCCGGGTGGCCGTGGTGACGAGGTCGTTGCCCAGCACGTCGAGACCCGTCGACCCGTGCTCAGGGACCCGGAACTGGTCGTCGACCGCCGTCGGGGCCGCCGCGAAGCGTCCGTTGTGGGTGTTGATGAACCAGGTCGCGGCCCCGGTGGCGGTCTCCACCGTGCGCACGTCCGGATGGCCGTCGCCGTTGGCGTCCACGATGGAGGCCAACCAGGTGGCGGCCCCGGTGGGATCGCGGTGCAGCCGCTGGAACGTCCCGTCGTCCAGCAGCACGACCACACCGCTGGACTCGTCGGCGCACTCCAGGATGTACGAGACGAGCACGTCCTGCGCCCCGTCGGCGTCGAAGTCGCGCAGGTCGAGTTGCTCGGGGGTGGCGCACCAGCGTTCCGGACCACGGGTCAGGACGTCCGCGCCGCCGGCCAGGTACGTCTCGTAGCCGTCCCCCTGGTCGTTGAGCAGGTACAGGTCGGGATGGCCGTCCCCGTTGAGTTCCGCGACACCCATCCAGCTCGGTTCGAAGGTCGCGGTGCTGAGGGTCCGGGTGGGCTGGAACGTCCCGCTGGCGAGCACCAGCAGGGGGAACGGCGCGGCCCGGGGCGGCCCGGCGAACCAGCCCACCACCAGCTCGTCGATCCGGTCGCGGTTCAGGTCCACCGCCACCCCGATGTCGGGGCAGTTGACCGCGCCGCCGCCGTCCAGCCCCGGCCGGAGGTAGACGTAGGCGACCGGGTAGCCGAAGCCGCCGTCCGGGGTGCCGTACTGCACGATCACCGAACAGAGCGTGCTGCCCACCGTGCCCAGGTACGCCTCGTCGGGATAGCGGTCGTCGTTGAGCCGGCCGAAGATGGCGTCGCCGCGCCCGCGGGCGCCGGCCGGGCGGGTACCGGGGCTCAGCGGGCTCGCGGCCAGGGTGGTGCCGGTTCCGCCGGCCCGCGCCGCGGCCGGCGCCGGCACGGCACCCGGCCCGGCGGCCAGGGCGGTCAGGGCGGTCAGGGCGGTCAGGAGCAGGACGGCCAACCCGGCGGTGGCAGCGGAACGTCTGGGCATGGCAACCTCCCCGATCAGCCGCTGATCCGGATGGTGACGGTCGCCCCACTGGAGCGGCCCTCCTCGCCCAGCCGGTAGCCCAGCCGGTCTGTGGAGCCGTGCTCCGCCGCGGGTCGGTAGACGATCCGCCCGTCTCCGTTCACCGTGGCCGTGCCGTACCGGGGCGGGGTGGTGACCACCACCCGCACGGCGCCGCCGGCGACGTCGTTTGCCAGCACGTCGATCGTGCTGGCCCGGCCGGCCGGCACCGTCACGGTCTCGGCGACCGCCACCGGGGCGAGCACGAACGTGCCGCCGTCCCGGCCGATGAACTGGTGCACCTGCCCGCTGACCCGGTTCTCGGTGCGGATGTCGATCGCCCGGTCGGCGTTGCCGTACGCGAAGCGGGCCGACCAGATGTCCGGTCCGTGTTCGAGCTGCCTGGTCCGACCGTCGTCGAACACCAGCACGACCCCGTTCGCGTGGTCCGCGCACCCGTCGGTGTACGCCAGCAGCGCGTCCACCGCGCCGTTGTGGTCGACGTCGCGCAGTTGCAGCGCCGGGGTGTCGGCCGAGCACCACCGCTGCGGGTGCAGCCCGGTGGTCGGCCCGTCGATCGCGTAGCTGGCGAAGCCGCCGAGGCCCACCGAGTACGGCGTGGGCACCGCGCCGGGGGTGAAGACGGCGGTGTCGATCCGGACCGGGGTGATGGGCGAGGTGAAGGTGCCGACCGGGCGGAAACCCGTGCCGTAGTGGTCGAGGATCAGCCGGTTGTAGCCGAGGCCCGCGGGTGCCCCGCGACTCCAGCCGATCCACAGCTCCTGCGCGGAGTCGGCGTCCCAGTCGAACGCGGTGCCGATGTCGGGGCAGGACTCCGGCCCGCCGCCGGGCACCGGGCGCAGGTAGACGTACGCGCTGGGCGGGACGAAGACGCCCGGCGGATGGCCCGGTTGCAGGACCACCGAGCAGTAGTCCGCAGCGGTGGCGCCGAGGTAGGCCCGGTCGGACAGGCCGTCGCCGGTCAGGTCCGCGATGATCGGCTCGCCGGCGGTGTCGGCGTGCGCGGGTGGCGCCGGCAGCGCGCCGGCGGTGGCGAGGACGGCGGTGCAGAGGATCACCGTGCGGACGCGGATCGACATGATCCCTCCCCGGAGGGCGCCACCGGCCCAGCGGCGGCTCTGCGGCTCACCGTAAACCGGTCAGTCGAGCGACCCGATATGACTGACTGTGATCCGACAAGATACTGAATGCAGTGATGCATTGCGATCATCACGTCAAACCGGTGGTCGTACCCTGGAAAGGTGAGTCCCCGTCGCAACCGTCCCCGCCGTGACCAGGCATCGCCGCTGGACGGCGAGCGCGCCCGCCAGGGCGACCAGGGCGTCCAGGCGTGGCGGGACGGCGAGTGGCTGGTTCGGGGGATCTCCGGGGCGGCGGCCGAGAAGACGTACCGGTGTCCCGGCTGCGAGCAGGAGATCCGGCCCGGCGTGCCGCACGTGGTGGCCTGGCCCGCCGACGGCTGGGGCGACCCGGGTGACCGGCGGCACTGGCACGGTGGCTGCTGGCGGGCCCGGGACCGGCGCGGGCCGGTCGTGCAGCGCTCCCGCAACGCCCCGCGCTACGGCTGACCGCGCCGGCCGCGCTGCCGCCGACCGCGCCGAGCGGCCGACCGCGCCGGCCGCGCTGCCGCCGACCGTGCCGAGCGGCCGGCCGCCCCGCGGGCGACGGACCGGGAAGGGTCGTTTCGGGGCAGGACGGGCAGGTTCCTATCCTTGATCCGTGACCGCTATCCGCGCCTCGTCGATCCTGCCCGCCCGCCGGGAGGACATCGAACTGCACACGGCCGACGGCCTGCGCCTGGTGGGCGAGCTGGCCCTGCCGGCCGACCGCGACCCGGCCGCCACGATCATCTGCCTGCACCCGCTGCCCACCCACGGCGGGATGATGGACAGCCACGTCTTCCGCAAGGCCGCCTGGCGGCTGCCGGCGCTGGCGGACCTCGCGGTGCTGCGGTTCAACACCCGCGGCACCACAAGCGTGCGCGGGACCAGTGAGGGCGCGTTCGACAACGCGGTGGGGGAGCGGTACGACGTCGCCGCCGCGATCGAGTACGCCGAGTTCGCCGAACTCCCGAACGTCTGGCTGCTCGGCTGGTCGTTCGGCACCGACCTGACGATCAGGTACGGCTGTGACCCGGTGGTGCGCGGCGCGATCCTGCTCTCCCCGCCGCTGCGCTTCAGCACGCCGGACGACCTGGCCAACTGGGCCGCGTCCGGCAAGCCGCTGGTCGCCCTGGTCCCGGAGTTCGACGACTACCTGCGGCCGGAGGCCGCCCGGGAGCGGTTCGCCGCGGTCGGCCAGGCCGAGGTGGTCGCGATGGCCGGCGCCAAGCACCTGTGGGTGGGCGACGCCGAGAACGTCCTGGACGAGGTGGTGCGCCGGGTCAACCCGGCCGTGCCGGTGCCGCTGCCGCGGACCTGGGACGGGCCGATGGAGACCGGCGACGCCAGCGCGTACGCCGACCGCACGGTCGCCTCGTTCGCCGACCGTCCGGTGCCCGGCCCGGTGCCCGCGGCGGGCGACGAGCCGGACTGAGGGTCCCGTCCGGCCCGTCCGGCCCGTCCGGCCCGCGGCTCCGGTCCGCCCCGGCGATCCGGTGGCCGCGGCGTCGGCCCGCTACGGCCCGGCCCAGCGGCTCGACTCGTCCCGGCCCCAGCCGTTGCGGGTCGCGGGCCGGCGCGCGGAAAGCTCGGCCAGCACGCTGAGCGCGGCGTAGCAGGCGCCGGCGGGCAGCAGCCACGGCCGCCGCAGCACCACGGTGGCCAACCACGAACCCCGGCGGCTCGGCGCGACGTTCTGGCCGGTGGTCCGCAGCATGGCGTTGCCGGCCCGGACCCGGCCGAGCCGGCGCAGCAGGTCCCGGGTGCGCCGGGGGGTGGCCACCACCGCCCTGCTGGCCAGCACCTCCCGCTTCTCCCCGGGCAGGAACAGCGAGTCCAGGTACAGGTCGTCGGCGACGACCTGCGGGAAGACGTCGAAGCGCCGCCGGCCCTGGGCCGACACGGCGATCGCGCCCCGGCCGAACAGGGCGCCCCGGAACGCGGGCAGCCGCCCGTTGATCGCGTAGTACGCCCGTACCAGCAGGGGCCGGCCGGTCGTGTCCAGGACCCGGCGGGGCGCCGCGGCCAGTGCCGCCGGGCGGCCGTCGCCGGGCGTGCCGACCTGGGCCAGCACCGCGCGGGCGTCGGACGTGCTGAGCAGCACGTCCGCGTCCAGGTACAGCCGGGGAAACCGGGTGGCCACGGCGTCGCCCGCGTTCAGCGCCGCCGGCTTGCTGGCCGTCTCCAGTTCGAGCACGGTGACCCCGGGCACCGACCGGGCCACCGACGCGGTCTCGTCGGTGCAGCCGTTGGCCACCACGACCACCTCGAACTCGGCCGGCCGGGCGTCGGCCAGCAGCGCGCGCAGGGTGCCGCCGATCCGACCCGCCTCGTCGTGGGCGGCGATCACCACGCTGCTCGCCGGGGTGTTCGCCGGGGTGTTCACCGGGGTGCTCACCACGGTGCCCGGCCGGTGAGCGCCCGGCGCAGCCGGCGACCGAGGTTGTACCGCTTCAGCCGCCAGCCGAAGTAGTCGTCCAGGTCGAGCGAGGCGCCCTGGACGGTCCGGGCCGAGTGCACCATCTCCGCGGTCCACTCGGCGATGGTGGCGGCCCCGACCTCCCGGGCGGTCAGCGGCCAGCGCGCCCGCAGGTCCGCGTCGGTGCGGTAGATCGTGTGTGCGCTGCGCGGGTCGTCCATGTGATCTTCCGGGATGAACGGGTGGTACCAGCCGTTGATCCAGCCGGCCCGCGCCGCGCGCAGGCACCACCGGGTGAACGACTCACCGGGCCGCAGCGGACCGAGCTGCCGGACGACGGCCCGCTTCACCAGGAAACCGCTGCCCTGCACCCAGTGGTTGCGCAGCAACGTGTGCCCGTGCGGGTAGTCGGCCATCTTCGGGGCCGACAGTTCGGGGTCCAGGTCGCAGTCCGGGAACCGCCAGGCGCCGATCACGCCGAACTGCGGCACGTCCTCGTGCGCCTTGCGCAGCGTCTCCAGCCAGCCCGGTTCCTCCAGGCAGTCGTCGTCCACCTTGCTCAGGTAGTCCCCGCCGGCCTCCCGGAACAGCCAGTTCGTGGGTTCGCGCAGCCCGGGGTTGCTCGCATCGTGGTGGAAGCGGTGCAGCCGCGGATGGTTGCGGTGCTCCTGCACGGCCGCCAGGGTCTCCCGGTCGGTGCCGTTGTGCCACACCCAGATCCGGGTGTCCGCGGTGGCGGTCTCCAGCAGCCTGGGCAGGGACAGCCGGACGTACTCCGGCCGGTTGTAGGTGATCAGCAGAATGTCGATGCCACCCATGGATCTCGCCTCTCGTTCCCGATTGCCTGACCGGGCGGGACGTGCGGGTCCCGCGTTCACCCCGCCGCCGCCCGGTTCATCCGCTCGGCGCGGGTGACCCGCCAGAGCGCTCCGGTGAGCCCCAGCAGGAGGTGCACGGTGAGGAAGTAGGTGGTGAAATAGAACGCGTCGAAGGTGAGCGCGCTGGCCGCCGCGACGCCGATGACCACCGCGAGCACCGCGGCCAGATCCCGGTCCCGCGCCGAGGTGGCCAGCCGGCGGACCCGGCCGGCCAGCACGGCGCCGGTGGCGAAGAGCCCGACCAGCCCGGCCACCCCGACGACGCCGGTGGTCAGCAGCGCCTGCAGCCACTGGTTGTCCAGCAGTTGGTACAGCTCCGGCAGCCAGGTGCCGGTGCCGCGGCCGAACCACGGCCGCTGGCGGATGAACGGCGCCACGTACGCGTAGTCCTCCAGCCGGCCCTGCACGCTCGGGTCCCGCCCGCCGGCGAAGAGCAGGGCGCGCAGCGTGGCCAGCAGGCCGGGCCGGACCACCTGGAGCAGCGTGGCCAGCATCCCGCCGGCCAGCAGCACGGTCACGGTGGTGCGCAGCGGCCAGGTCAGCGCGAGCAGCAGGACGGCGGCTGCCAGCGCGAGCACGCCGGTGCGGGACAGCGAGATGGGGATGACCACGGCCTGCAGGGCGGCCAGGGCGGTGAAGATCTGCCGGTCCCGGCGCAGCGGCGCGAACCTGGCCAGGTGTGTCGCGATCACCAGCCCGATCACCATCAGCACGCTGAACTCGATGTAGTGCCCGGCGGTGCCGGCGACCCGGAACAGCCCGGCACCGCCCCGGTCGACGAAGCCGACCAGGTCACGCTGGAACACCAGCAGCGGCGGCAGCCGGATCACCGTGGTGATGTCCCGGTGCAGGGCGAACTGGCCCAGCGCGACGACGGCCATGCACCCGCAGCCCCAGCAGAGCCAGCGCAGCACCCGGTCGATGCCGGCCCGGGTGAGCACACCGTCGGCGGCGCACAGCAGCACGCCCGCCCCGGCGAGCGCCAGCAGGATGCTCCGGTCGGCCCCGTTGGACTCCAGCGCCGGCATGCCGCGCAACTGCGCCGCGACGTACGAGGCGCCGACCGTGGCCAGGTAGCCGGCCAGTGCCCAGCGCATCGGCTGCCGGCCGTGGCTGGCCAGCAACGGGTGCAACCGGGTCAGCGCCCAGCAGACGAACAGCAGGATCGCCGCCACCACGCCCGGCCGGCCGATCGCGGCCAGCGGCGGGAAGATCAGCCGGGCCGGCAGCAGGTAGCAGAGCATCAGCACCACGATCAGCGCGCCGGAGGCGTCCGGTCCACGCCGTACCGTCGAGGTCAGGCCGTCGTAGACGGTGGCCGGCCGGACGGGTGCGCGGGTGGGTGGCGAGTCGACCGTGCTCACCGGTCGTCCCGGCCCACCCGGCGGACCGTGGTGAGCACGACCGTGTCGTCCGGTGCCGGCGCCACGTCCCAGTCCGCCGGCACCGGAGCCCGGCGGTCCGGCCCGCCGGGAGCCCGGGCGGGCGCCGGCACCGGCACCGGAGTCCGGGCGCCGGGCGCAGGCTCCGGTGGGGCCGCGTCCAGCGCCGCCGGCTCGACCCTGGCCCGGGTGGCCGGCACGGCGTCGTCCTGGGCCCTCGGGCGCCGTGTCCGCCGGGCCGACCGGTGCCGGAGCACGGCGTCGAGCACCGCGGCGCCGGCCGCGGCGGCCAGCAGTCCGAGCACCAGCAGCACGAGCTGCGCGCGCAGCACGTTGGACCGGGACTGGCCGATGTCGAGGCCGGCGTCCAGGACCTTCGTGGTGATCTGCTCGCCGGCCCGGGGCCGGTACTCCGCCTGCCGGGCCGCGACCTCCTCGCCGATCAGCCGGGTCACGGTGGTGACCGTGGCCAGCGCCCGGGACCGGCTGGAGGCGGTGACGTCGACGCTGAGGATCGAGGTCCGGGCCACCACGCTGACCTTGTAGCCGGCCTGCCCGCCGGCCCTGACCACCCGCTCCTGGGCCGGCCGCGCCGAGACCGATATCTGCACGGCCTGCGCCATCTGGTCGCCGCCGATGGCCAACCAGGGGTTGCCGGGCCGCGGGGCGGTGCCGCGTTCCGGCTCCGGCGCCGGTGTGGTGGGCGGGATGAGCACGATGGCGGCGCTGGTCTTGTACTCCGGGTCGATCCGCTGCCCGACGACCACGGCGCCGGCCAGGGTGAGCAGCAGCACGGGCACCGTCACGTACCACCTGCGCAGCATGAGTCTCAGCAGGTCGAGCAGGTCCATCGGGTGCCCCTTCGAAGTGGCGGAACGGCAGGGTCGACGGCGGTCATGGCCGGCGTGGGGGTGCGGTGCTCGCCGCGTGGTCGTCGGAGTGCCCGATCCGCGGGACCGGTGGCGGCGCGACCGGGGCCGGCAGCCGGCCGATTCCGGCGGTGCCGCCGGCCGGCTCGCCGGCCACCTGGCTGGTCGCCTCGCCGGCCACCTGGCCGGTTGGCTGGCGTGTTGCCTGGCCCGCCACGTGGCCGGTCGGCTGGCCGGTCGGCTGCGCGGCCGGCCGGTCCGGCGTGCCGAGCAGCCGGCGCCACAGCTCCAGATAGGTCACCGCCTGGTGGTCCCAGGCGAGGTGGTGCCGGAAGCGCCGCCGGGCCACGTCCCGCATGGCCGTACGCCGCGGCTCGTCGTCGAGCAGCCGGTCCAGCGCCACGGCCAGCTCGTGCGGGGTTCCGGTGGGCACGTACACGGCCGCCCCCGCCGCGGTACGCCGGGTTTCGAGTAGGTCGACCGCGACCACCGGAAGGCCCCGGGCCAGGTACTCGACCGTCTTGGCCATGGTGGACAGCTCGGCCATCCGGGTCGGCGGGTCCGGCTGGATGCCGATGGAGGCGACCCGGAGCAACCCGTCCACGGCGTCGGCGTCCAGCCAGCCGGTGAACCGGACGACCTGGTCGAGGCCGCGGTCGGTGGCCAGCCGGTGCAGGTCGGGCAGGCTCTCCCCGTCGCCGGCGATCACCATCCGCCAGTCGGCCACGCCGCGCAGCCGGGCCAGCCGTTCGGCGGCGAGCACCGCGGCACAGACGTGGTCCTGCGGGTTGATCACGCCGAGGTAGACGATGAGATGCCGGCGGTCCGCCGCCGGTTCGGCCGCCGGCGCCCGCTCGCGGCTGACCTCGGCCAGTGAGGGGCCGTTGCGGACCACCACCACCCGGTCGGGGTCGCAGCCGCCCCGCTTGATCGCCAGCTCGCGGTAGGACTCGTTGGTCGCCACCACGGCCGTGGCGCAGCGCCAGGAGAGCCGTTCGAACGCGAGCAGGATGCGCAGTACGCCCGGCCGGGGCTGGGCGGTCTTGCACTGGTACAGCTCGGGGCTCAGGTCGTGGTGGTCGAAGACGAACGGCCGGCGCAGGGCCCGCATGAGCAGCGCCAGCACCCAGAACACGTCCGGCGGGTTGCACGCCTGCACGGCGTCCACCCGGTCGGTGAGCAGCAGCGCGACCAGCCGGGCGGTGACGGCGACCAGCGCCCAGGCGAACTCCGCGGCGAAGGACAGCACCCCGGAGCCGGCGAACGGTTGCGGGAACGAGCGGATCCGGGTGGCGGCGGTGCCGGGGAGCCGGGTCGGCCGGCCGGGGCCGCGCGGGCACACGACGGTGGCCCGGTAGCCGGCGGCCTCCAGCGCCTGACACTCGCGGATCACCCGGCGGTCCCGTTCGGCGGGCAGGTTGACAACCACGATGACGACGTGCGCCCGTCGCTCAGCCATTAACACCTCACTTTTCGTCCCGCTGTGCGGACGCGCGTGCCCCGGTCTGGAAATTGTCATTTCGGCGACGCCCGAGGAAAGACACTGCGGCATCGGCGGGTGGTCGGGCAAGGACCGTAGCCCATTGTTAATGTCGGTTTCCTTACACGGCAAGAGTGGTCTTGAGCAGCAGGTTTGTGAATTAGGGCGGCGTGTGTGGGTGCGGGCGGGCGATCATCGGGGGAATCTGAAAAAGATTCCTGAGAGTGATTTACGAATCGCCCCCCACCGACGGTGGTGGCAAATTCCACGAGGCACCTGAAAAATCCCTGCACCTAATTGTCGCTCGCATTTTCCGGTGCAATGCCGCCCGGTGCCGTACGCGCGTACCGCGCCGGGTCGGTCGGCCGGGCGTACCGGACGTTCCGGGCGTACCGCGGACCGGACGGTTCGGTCCGCGGCCGGCGTCGATCGGCGTCCCGGAAGTGTCCCGACGGCCGGCCGGACAGGTCGGCGTTACGACAGCTCGCGGCGCTGACCTGCGCGGATGCTGGACCGCAGGCTCCGCCGGCGGCACCGGCGGGCGGCGGACGGAGGACCGATCATGACCGCCTCACGACGCAGAATGTCCCGGGCGCTCGGCTGCGCCCTGCTGGCCGCGACGCTGCTGGCCGCGATGCTGCTGGCGGTGGTGCCGGAGCATCCCGCGCCGGCCACCGCCGCCGCGCCGCCCGGCTTCACCGAACAGGTCGTGTTCAGCGGGCTCACCCTGCCCACCAAGCTGGTCTTCGCCCCGGACGGCCGGGTCTTCGTGGCGCAGAAGGACGGCGTCATCAAGGTCTTCGACAGCCTGACCGACACCACCCCCACGGTCTTCGCCGACCTGCGCGACGAGGTCTACAACTACGAGGACATGGGGCTGATGGGCCTGGCGCTGCCGCCGGGCTTCCCGGCCGACCCGTACGTCTACGTCAGCTACACCTACGACGGCCGGATCGGCGGCACGGCGCCGACGTACCACGACGCCTGCCCGAGCATCGGCAACTGCATCACCAGCAGCCGGGTGTCCCGGCTGCGCGCCGACGGGAACGTGATGACCGGCACCGAGCAGGTGCTGCTGCACGACTGGTGCCAGCAGATCGAGAGCCACTCCATCGGCGACCTGCACTTCGGGCCGGACGGCGCGCTCTGGATCAGCGGCGGGGAGGGCGCCTCGGGCACCTTCACCGACTACGGCCAGGCCGGAAATCCGAGCAATCCCTGCGGCGACCCGCCGGCCGCCGCGGGCGGGGCCATGACGCCGCCCACCGCCGAGGGCGGCGCGCTGCGGGCGCAGGACCTGCGCACCCCCGGCGACCCGACCGGGCTCTCCGGCACGCTGATCCGGGTGGACCCGGCCACCGGCGCGGCGCCGCGGGACAACCCGCTGGCCGGCAACGCCGACCCGAACGCCCGCCGGATCGTCGCGTACGGGTTGCGCAACCCGTTCCGCTGGACCTTCCGGCCGGGCACCCGCGAGGTCTGGGCCGGTGACGTGGGCTGGCGTACCTGGGAGGAGATCGACCGGATCCCCGACCCGCTGACCGGGCCGGTCCGCAACTACGGCTGGCCCTGCTACGAGGGCAACAGCCGGCAGAGCGGGTACGACGCCGCCAACCTCAACCTGTGCGAGTCGCTGTACGGCGCCGGCGCACCGGCGGTGACCGCGCCGTACTACACCTACCAGCACAGCCAGCAGGTCGTGCCGGGGGAGAGCTGCCGCACCGGGGGCTCCGCGCCGAGCGGGATGGCCTTCTACCCGGGCAGCGAGGGCGGATATCCGCTCGGGTACGCGAACGCGCTGTTCTTCGCCGACTACTCCCGCGGGTGCATCTGGGCGATGCGCGCGGGCAGCAACGGGTTGCCCAACCCGGCCGACATCGTCTCGTTCGCGCCGAACGCCGCCTCGCCGGTGGACCTGGAGATCGGCCCCGAGAGCGACCTGTACTACGTGGACCTGTCCGGCGGGACCATCCGCCGGTTCCACTACACCGCCGGAAACACGCCGCCGGTCGCCGCGATCACCGCCACCCCGACCGCCGGCAGCGCCCCGCTGACCGTCGCGTTCGACGGCTCCGGCTCCTCCGATCCCGACGCCGGCGACCTGCTCAGCTACCGGTGGGACTTCGACGACAACGGCACGGTGGACGCCACCGGCCCGACCGCCACGCACACCTACCCGACCGCGGGCAGCTACACCGCCCGGCTCCAGGTGACCGACAGCGGAGGCCGCGCGGCCACCGCGACCACCCGGATCCTGGTCTCGATGGGTGGGCCGGTGCCGGTGATCGAGCGCCCGACCGCCGCGGTGCGCTGGGTGGTCGGCCAGCGGGTGAGCTTCGCCGGCCACGCCACCGACCCGCACGAGGGCACGCTGCCGGCGAGCGCGCTCTCCTGGCAGCTGATCAACCGGCACTGCGACCTCGCCGGCAGCTGCCACACGCACGTGGTGCTCAGCTCGACCGGAGTGGCCGACGGGAGCTTCCTGGCGCCGGACCACGAGTATCCGTCGCACCTGGAACTCACGCTCACCGCGACCAACCGGGCCGGGCTGACCGGCAGCACCACGGTACGGCTGGACCCGCGAACGGTGAACCTGACCGTCGCCACCGAACCGGCCGGGCTGCGGGTCAACGTGAACGGCGCCGACCGCACCGGGCCGGCCACCGTGCCGGTGATCGTCGGCTCCACGAACACGATAAGCACCGCCAGTCCGCAGGTCGGGCTCGGTGCCACGTACTCCTTCCGGCGCTGGTCCGACGGCGGCGCCCAGACGCACGTGATCACCGCGCCCACCGCGGCGACCACCTGGACGGCCGCCTTCACCAGCACGGACGGCTGCTCGGACGGGTACGGGTACACCTGCTCGGTGGTGGCCGACCGGCCCTTCGAGGCGGCCGAGGGCACGGTGCTGCCGCTCACCGGGGACGATGCCGTGACCACCGTGACGCTGCCGTTCCCGGTGCCGCTGTACGGCCGGTCCTACCGGTCGGCGTGGATCTCCACGAACGGCGTGATCTCCTTCACCGACCCGGCCGGGTCCGCGCCGATCAACGGGCCGATCCCGTCGGCCGCCGCGCCCAACGCCGCGCTGTACCCGTTCTGGGACGACCTGCGGGTGTGGCCGGACTCCAGCGTCCGGACCGCCGTGCTGGGCACCGCGCCGGACCGGCGGTACCTGGTCGAGTGGCGCAACATCGGCTACTACGGGTCCGCCTCGGCCCGGCTGTCGGTCGAGGCGGCCATCTCCGAGACCGGCCAGATCACCTTCAACTACGCCGGCCTCTACCGCCGGGACACCCGCGAGCAGGGCGACAGCGCGACCGTCGGCATCGAGAACGCCGCCGGCACGGTGGCCCTGCAGTACTCGCTGAACCAGCCGGTCCTGGCCGACAACCGGGCGATCGTGTTCAGCCCACCCGGCGCGCCGCCGGCCGGCACGGGCACGGTCGCCGGGACGGTCACGGACGCCGCCACCGGTCGGGCGGTGGCGGGTGCGGCGGTGAACCTCAGCCCCGGTGGCCGGTCGACGATGACCGCGACGGACGGCTCGTACGCGCTGGCCGGGGTGCCGGCCGGGGCGTACACGCTGACGGCCTCGGCGCCCGGCGACCGCGCCGCGACCGCCGCGGTCCGGGTGTCGGCCGGCGGCACCGTACGGGTCAACCTGGCGCTCGTCGCGGTGTCCGCCTCGCCGTCGCCCTCGCCCTCACCGTCGCCGTCGGCGACGCCGCGGACCCCCTCGCCCTCGGCGACGCCGCGGACCCCCTCGCCCTCGGCGCCGCCGGGGACGTCCGCGCCACCGGGCGGCGGGTACACCCGGACCACCGAGGCGCGGGCCTTCGTGCCCACCGACGGCGGCACGGTGCTGCCGCTCACCGGGGACGACGTGGTGACCCGCACGGCGTTGCCGTTCCCGATCGCGCTGTACGGCCGGACGTACGACTCGGCCTGGGTCTCCAGCAACGGCATCGTCACGTTCACCGACCCCGGCGGCTCGTCGCCGATCAACGGGCCGATCCCGGACACCGCCGTACCGAACGCGGCCGTCTGCCCCTTCTGGGACGACCTGCGGATCTTCTCCGACGGCAGCGTCCGGACCGCCGTGCTGGGGGCCACGCCGAACCGCAGCTTCGTGGTGGAGTGGCACAACATCGCCTACTACGGCTCGTCCTCGGCCCGGCTGTCGGTGCAGGTGGTGTTCGCGGAGAACGGCGAGATCGCGTTCAACTACGCCGGCCTGTCCACGAAGGATGCCCGGGAGCGCGGCAACAGCGCCACGGTCGGCCTGGAGAACGCCGCCGGCACCGCCGCGGTGCAGCACTCGTACAACCAGGCGGTGCTGGCCGACGGTCAGGCGGTGGTGTTCCGGCCGGCCTGAGCGGATCCCGGCAGCGCCCGGCCGTCCTGGACGAGCATCCCGGGCGCTGCCGGCTCGGCACGGCCTACGCCTGCCGGCTCGGCACGGCCTACGCCGACAGCTTCTCGATCACCGCCTCGCCGTCTTCGGCGGCCCGCCCGAACAGCTCGGCCAGCGCCGCGGCGTGGCGCCGCAGCGCGGTGTGCCGCTCGTCGTCGTAGCACCGGGCCGGGTCCAGCGACCCCGCGAAGGCGGCGAGGTCGGGCCGGAACCGGTCGGACCACTCGTCGATCGGCGCGGCGGCCAGGAACTCGGCGGCCTGCCGGACGAACTCCGGCCGGAAGACGCCGACCAGATGCCGGTCGTCCCAGTCCGGCGGGCCGGCCGCGAGCCACTTGGCGACGCCCGAGGACGGCCCCTGCGCCGCGCCGAGTTGGAGCAGCTCACCGATCAGCGCGGCGCCGTCCTCGACGACCAGCAGCCGGCCGGATCGGGTGAGCACCGGAGACTCCCCGCCGGACCCACCGGGCGCCAACCCGCGGAGCTGGCGCGGGTCCAGCCCGCCTATCGCTCCCTCCGGAATCCGCCGCCAGCAGGTCTCGACACTCATCCATTCCTCCGCGCCCCGATGTCCGGTGTGGAGGGGCATTCTCACACCGGACACCGACAGTTTCGCCCGCGGCCCTCAGCGACCGGGGCCGGGCGGAAGCTGACCGGGCGGCGGCGATCCGGGCACCGGGCCACCGGGCTGGGAAAGGGTGCCCGGCCGGGGTACCCGCGGCACCGCGAAGCGCCGGGGATCGGGCCAGTTTCCGGTGCCGGGGGCCGGCATGGCGGCCTGCGCGGCGCGGTGTTGCCGCACCAGCTTGGTGAGGTAGATGAGCGCGCCGGTCAGCACGCCGACGTCGTCCAGGTAGATCGGGTCGGGCAGCAGGTCGATCGGGAAGATCGTGTAGATCAGCGCGCCGTAGAAGGCGAATTTGCCGGCGGCGCCCAGCTCTGTGAGGAGCTGGCGGGTCCGCCACACCCGGACGGCCAGCACGGCGGCAACGACGATGCCGGCCAGCAGGAGGAGGGCACCGAGGGTCAGCAGGAGGAGCCAGGCTTCCCGGGACATGCCTCAACGGTAAGCCAGGTCGGTACCGGCCGCGCGGCGGCGCAGCCGGTTCGACAGCGCGTGGCGCAGCGGCCGGTCGGCGGCCAGCAGCACGACGCCGGCGGCCAGCGTCGCGCCCCCGCCCAGGACCAGCAGCCCGAGCGTCGGGGTCAGCCGGGCGATCCCCAGCCAGCCGGCCAGCAGCGGCGCGGCGGCGGCCAGCGCGGCGGCGGCCAGCGCGGGCAGCGTCGGCAGCACGAACCGGCGCAGCGACGCCCCGGCGGCGCGGCGCACCGTCACGTGCAGCGCGACCGCGTTCACGGCGAGCTGGAGCAGCACCCCGGCCGCGGCCACCCCGGCGGCCTGGACGGGGGGCCGGGAGCCGTGCAGCAGGCTGCCGAGCGACACGAGGACCACCGCGCCGGTCAGCCCGCGGGTCCAGGTGATGACGGCCAGCCGACCGGGCTGGCCGATCGCCTGCAGCGCCGGCCCGAGCAGTACGCCGTACACGTTGACGGCGCCGAACAGGCAGAGCAGCCGCAGCGGCAGCTCGGTGCCGGCCCACTGCGGACCCAGGAACCGCACCAGCGGCCCGGCGACCGCGGCCAGGACGCCGAGCACCGGCAGCCCGGCCACGGCGCCGAGATGCTGGAGCCGGGCCAGGTACCGGGCGAAGGACACCCGGTCGTGTTGCAGCCGGGACAGCGCCGGCAGGGCGACCTGTTGCAGGGACCGCACCGTGATGTCGACGATCACGTCCGGCAGCCGCGCGGCCAGCCGGTAGATGCCGGTGGCGACCGGACCGAAGACCAGACCGGTCACGATCAGGTCCATCCGGGAGCTGAGCATCGCCCCGAGTCCCGCGTTGGCCGCGTGCGCCGAGAAGGCCCACAGCTCGCGCAGCGCGGCGAGCCGGGGCCGGCGGCCCGGCCGCCAGGGGCAGACCAGCCAGAGCACGACGAGGCTGATCAGGGCGCTGGCGACCTGCTGGCCGACCAGCGCCCACACCCCGGCGCCGGCCAGCGCGAGACCCAGCCCGAGCAGCCCGCTCAGCGTCGCCGCCAGCAGCGTCCGGATGGCCACCGCGCGGAACTGCAACTCCCGGCGCAGCAGCGTCTCGGGTACGACGGACAGGCCCTGCAACAGCACCGTGGGGGCGAGCGCGATGGTGACCGCGGTCAGCTGCGGTTCCCGGTTGACCAGCGCCCAGACCGGCGCGATCGCGATGGTGAGCAGGGTGAGCGCGACGCCGCCGACGGCGAGCACCACGAACGCCGTGTCCACCTGGTCCGGGGTGAGCCCCTCGCGCTGCACGATCGCCGAGGTCAGACCCTGCTGGAGCACGGTCTGGACGATCATGATGAGCACCGTCCCCATCGCCACGATGCCGAACTCCGCCGGACCCAGCAGCTTGGCCAGCAGGAACGTCACCAGCACCGAGGAGCCGAACCGTCCGGCCGTGAGCAGGTACGACCAGCCGATGGCCGAGCGGACCCGCTCGGTGTGCCCGGTCGGGCTCGGGCCGGTGGTCCGCTCGGCGGCCGTCACGCCGCACCCCGGGGCATCGCCGTGGACGGCGGCCGGCGGCGCTGCCCGCGGCGCCAGGCGCCGATCCGGACCCGGACCCGGCGCACCTCCCAGGCGGCCAGGAAGGCCGCCGCGCAGCTGAGCCGGGTGAGCGCCGGGGCGTCCCCGCCGGCCAGCGTGCGCAGCGTCTCGACCACCATCCGGCGGTGCGGCGAGCGGATCCGCTCGTCCCGGCGGTCCGGGGCGTACCAGGCCACCGCGGCGGTGCCGGTGCCGCCGGCCTGCCGGGTCGACCCCTGGTGCAGCCGGCGCAGGAACAGCCGCTCCGGCACCTCGTGGATGCCGCCCAGCCGGGCCACCTCGGCGACGAGCGTGTAGTCCGAGCCCAGGAACGGCCGGATCAGCCCGGTCCGGCGCAGCGCCGCCAGCCGGAACACCCCGAAGTGGGCGTGGCACAGGTTGATCCGGTCGGCCACCCGGGCCACCCGGCGCCACGGCCGGCGGCCCGGCAGGTCCAGCCGGTCGTCGTACGGCCCGATGGACCGGCCGTGGTCGTCGATGAGCACGGTGCGCGGGTAGGCCAGCACGGTCTCCGGGCCGGCCGCGTCCAGCGCCGCGACGCAGGCGCTCAGCAGCCGGGGCCGGCAGATGTCGTCGTAGGCGGCCCACTTGAACAGCTCACCCCGGGCGAGCTGCACCACCCGCGCGTAGTTCACCGGCCCGCCCAGGTTGCGCTCGTTGCGGTGCAGCCGGATCCGCGGGTCGCGCGAGGCGTACCGGCGGCAGATGTCCCAGGTCCCGTCGCTGGAGGCGTTGTCGCTGATCACCAGCTCGAAGTCGGGATAGTCCTGGGCGAGCAGCGCGTCGAGGCTCTCGGCCAGGTACCGCTCGGCGTTGAACAGCGGCATGCCGAGGGTCACCCGCGGGGGCGCGGCCATGCGTCTCCTCCCGGAATGGGCTCAGGCGACCAGCAGTTCGGCGGCGACGCCGAGTTCGTGCAGGGCGTCGGAGACCTCCGCCCGGTACGCCGGATTCGTGATGACCACCGTGCGGGGCGAGAGCCCCGCGAGCGTGCCCGGCGGGTCCACCCGGTGACCGGTCACCGGCAGGTAGCGGCCCCACTTGCGCGGGTTCACGTCCACCACGGCCGCGAGCCGGCGCTCCGGGTCGATCAGGTTCAGGAACTGCACTCCGCGCGATCCGGCGCCCCAGAGCGCCGGCCGGTCGCCGCCGGCGACCAGCCGGGCCAGGGTGGCCCGCCAGCGCCGCCGCTCGGCCGCGTGCCGCTCGGCGAAGCCGCCGACCGCGGTGAGCTGCCGGTCCCGGTCGTCCCGGGCCGGCAGCCGGGACGCCGCCGTCGGCGCCGGGGCGTTCGCCGAGATCTCCACGTACCGGAACATGCCGTCGAACAGCGGGCCGGTGGCCACCACCCGCCAGCCGGCCCGCTGCACCAGCCGGCACAGCGGATAGCCGGCGAAGTACGACACGTGCGGGTAGATCACCTCCCAGCCGGCGGTGGCCAGGTCGTACTCGGCGTCCGGCACCTCCAGGTAGCCGTACACCGGCCGGGCCCCGGCGTGCTCGCGGAGCCGGAGCAGGAACGTGTACGGGTCGTCCAGGTGCTCCAGCCAGTGCCGGGAGGTGACCAGGTCGTACCGGGGCAGGTCGCCGTCCGGCGGCGCGTGGCCGCGGTGCAGCACCGCGCCGGAGGGGTCCGGCCCCTCGATCCCGGCGTACATGGCGTCGTAGCCGACACCGTGACAGCCGGCGGTCCGGCACAGCTCGCGGAGGAACTCGCCCTGCCCGCAACCCACGTCCAGCACGGTGCCGCCGGCGAGCCGGTAGCGCCCGGCCAGGTACCGGACCAGCCCGGTGGAGAAGTCCCGGAAGGCCGCGGAGTGGTGCAGGTTGGTGTCCATGCCGGTGTCGTAGTTCAGCGCCGCCGCGTCGAACGCGAGGTTGCGCACGTACGCGCAGTCCGGGCAGACGGCCAGCCGCATCCGGCCCAGCGGGGAGGCGAGCGCGGCGGCCCGGTCCGGCCAGTGCACGCCGCACTCCACGGGCACCTCGCCCAGGTCGGCCACCGGGGCCAGCGGACCGCCGCCGCAGGCCACACAGGTCCGGCTCCCGCCGGCCGGGTCCCGGTCCAGGTCCCGGTCCAGGTCCCGGTCCGGATCGCGGTGCGGGTCCCGGGTCGGGTCCCGGTCCGGGTCGAGGTGCGGGTCGGGCCGGGGGTCCCCGGTCCGCGGTACGACGCCGGCCGCCGCGCCGTCCCGCCCGGTCACCCGACCCACCGCAGGTCGGGGCGGAGCCGTCCGGCCGCGCGCAGCTCGCGGATGCGGGCCAGCCGCTGGTACCGGGCGGCCAGGTCCGCGCGGCCGAGCCCATGCCGCTGGTACGCCTCGACCAGCTGCTCGATGCCCTTGCGCAGCGTCCAGCGGGGCCGGAACGCCGGGACCTCCGCGGCGATCCGCGCGCAGTCGACCCGGTAGTCGCGGGCGTCCGTTCCGGCCCCGGCGGCGAACGTCACCCGCGCCCCGTCGACCACCTCGGCCACCATCGCGGCGACGTCCCGGATCAGATGGTTCTCGCCGGTCGCCCCCACGTTGTAGGCGCGGGCGTGGACCACCTCCCGGGGCGCCTCGACGAGCGCGATCAGCGCGTACCCGATGTCCTCGGCGTGCACCAGCGGGCGCCAGGCGCGGCCGTCGGACCGCAGCCGCACCTGCCCGGTGAGCAGCGCGTGCGCGACGAGGTCGTTCACCACCAGGTCCGCGCGCAGCCGGGGGAGAACCCGTACGCCGTGGCGTTGCGGGCGAAGACCGGTGAAAAGTCGTCGTCGGCCAGCGCCACCAGGTCGCGCTCGGCCGCCACCTTCGTCTCGCCGTACACCGTGAGCGGAGCGAACCCGGCGTCCTCCGTGAGCGGAGCGAACCCGGCCTGCTCCGTGAGCGGAGCGAACCCGGCCTGCTCCGTGAGCGGAGCGAACCCGGTGGCCGCGGTGCCGGCTGGGCCGGGTTGGCCGGGTTGGCCGGCCCGGCCGGTGCCGTACAGGCTGCACGAGGAGGCGAAGACGAACCGGGGCACGCCGGCGGCCCGCGCGGCGCGGGCCAGCCGGACGGTCGCGGCGTGGTTGATCTCGACGGTCAGCCGGGGATCCAGGTCGCCCAGCGGATCGTTGCAGAGCGCCGCGAGGTGCACCACCGCGTCGAACCCGGCGCACTGTGCGGGGCCGACGTCCCGCAGGTCCATCCGCCGCCCGGGCACCTCGGGCGGCGCCGGGCCGAGCAGCTGGTCGGCGTACAGGTCGCTGTCGAGTCCGGACACCTCGTGTCCGGCGGCGGTCAGCAGCGGCGTCAGCACGCTGCCGAGGTATCCGTGGTGGCCGGTCACCAGCACGCGCACGGTGCATCCTCCCGTCGTCGGCGGGGTAGCCGAGCCGAGTCTAGGAGTGATCGTACGACTACCAGAGGTGACAGTCAGGTTTTGGACTGAACAGTCGTACCGGCATATGTCCTGATTAGCGTGACTGGTCGGGCGGACCGGAAGGTTCGGGTGTTATGGGGGTGAGGCATGATCATGGCCACCTGCCGGCTCTGTGCGGCCGAGTTGACCGAATCCTTCGTCGACCTGGGCATGTCCCCGCTCTGCGAGAGCTATCTGAGCGTGGAGCGGCTGGACACCGCGGAGACGTTCTATCCGCTGCACGTGCGGATCTGTCCCGAGTGCCTGCTGGTACAACTGCCCGCGTACGTCGGTGGTGAGGAGATCTTCCGCGACTACCCGTACTTCTCGTCGTACTCCGACTCCTGGGTCGCGCACGCCGGCCGGTACGCGCAGACCATGGTGTCGGCCCTGGAACTCGGGCCCTACAGCCTGGTCACGGAGGTCGCCAGCAACGACGGCTACCTGCTGCGGCACTTCGCCGAGCGGGGGATCCCGGTGCTCGGCGTCGAGCCGGCGGCCAACGTCGCGGCGGTCGCCCGGCGGCACGGGATCCGGACCAAGGTCCGGTTCCTCGGCCCGGAGACCGGGGTCGACCTGGCCGCCACGTACGGCCGGGCCGACCTGGTGGTGGCGAACAACGTGTACGCGCACGTGCCGGACCTGGTGGGGTTCACCGAGGGCCTCGCCGCGCTGGTCAAACGGACCGGGCTGGTCACCCTGGAGTTCCCGCACCTGCTGCGGCTGATCGAGCGCCGGCAGTACGACACCATCTACCACGAGCACTACCAGTACCTCTCGCTGCTGACCGCGCAGCGGGCGCTGGCCGCCGGTGGCCTCGCGGTGGTGGACGTGGAGGAACTGACCACGCACGGCGGCTCGCTGCGGGTGCACGCCCGACCGGCCGCGGCGGCGGGGGAGCCGTCCGCCGCGGTCAAGGCGGTGCTGGACCAGGAGGCCCGGGCCGGCCTGCACACCCTCGACGGGTACCGGGGGTTTGCCGAGAGCGTCTTCGCGGTCAAACGCGACCTGGTGGAATTCCTGCACGGCGCGCGGGGCCGGGGGGAGCGGGTGGTCGGGTACGGCGCGCCGGGCAAGGGGAACACCCTGCTCAACCACTGCGGCATCCGGGCCGACCTGCTCCCGTACACGGTGGACCGCAGCCCGTACAAGCAGGGCCGGTTCCTGCCCGGAACGCACATCCCGATCCACCCGCCCGAGCGGATCGCCGCCGACCGGCCCGACTACGTGCTGGTGCTGCCCTGGAACCTGCGCAGCGAACTGTCCCGGCAACTGGCGTACGTGCGGGACTGGGGCGGTCGGCTGGTGTTCCCGATCCCGCGGTTGGCGGTGGTGTGAGTGAAGGTGGTGCTGTTCTGCGGGGGCTTCGGCATGCGGATGCGCGAGGACGCGGCCTCGGCGCCCAAGCCGATGGCGATGATCGGTGACCGGCCGCTGCTGTGGCACGTGATGCGCTACTACGCCCACTTCGGCCACATGGACTTCGTGCTCTGCCTCGGCTACGGCGCGGCGGCGGTGAAGGAGTACTTCCTGCGCTACGACGAGACCCGGACCAACGACTTCACGCTCGCCCGCGGCGGTCGCGACCTGCGGCTGTTCTCGACCGACATCACCGACTGGAACATCACGTTCATCGACACCGGCCGGAACGCCAGCATCGGCGAGCGGCTGCTGCGGGTACGCCGGTACGTCGAACGCGAGGAGATGTTCCTGGCCAACTACGCGGACACGCTCACCGACGCGCCGCTGCCGGACATGATCGAACGGTTCGCCGGCAGCACCGCCACCGCGAGCGTGCTGGCGGTGCCGGTGCAGTCCACCCATCACGTCCTGGACATCGCCGCCCCCGGCGACCGGGTACGCCGGATCCGCCCGATCCGCGAGCTGATGCAGTGGGAGAACGGCGGCTACTTCGTGCTGCGGCCGGGCATCTTCGCCGCGCTGCGCGAGGGCGAGGACCTGGTGCCGGACGCCTTCGACCGGCTGCTGCCGTCCGGCCGGCTGATGGCGCAGCGGTACACCGGGTTCTGGCGGGCCGCCGACACCTTCAAGGACCGGGCCGAACTGGAGGACCTCTACCGTTCGGACCGCTGCCCGTGGATGCTCTGGGACCCGCACCGGATCCGGCCGGCCGACACGGTGCTGGCGCGCTGAATGCCCCGCCTCCGGCTGGCCGAGGTCCGCGCGGTGACGCTGCTGGGCGCCCATCCCGACGACATCGAGATCGGCGCCGGCGGCCTGCTGCTCGCCCTCGGCGCCCGCGCCGACCTGCGGGTGCACTACGTGCTGCTCACCGGCAGCGCCGAGCGGCACGCCGAGGCCCGGGCCGCCGCCGCGGCGTTCCTGCCGGCGGCCCGGCTCAGCTTCGCGCTGCACGCCCTGCCCGACGGCCGGGTGCCGGCCAGGTGGGCGGCGGCCAAGCGGATCGTCGAGGAGGCGGCCCGGCTGCTCGACGCCGATCTGGTGCTGGCCCCCGGCGCCGACGACGCGCACCAGGACCACCGGACGCTGGCCCGGCTGGTGGCCACCGCGTTCCGGCGCGCACCGGCGCTGCACTACGAGATCCCGAAGTGGGACGGCGACCTGGGACGGCGCAACGCGTACCTGCCGTTGTCCGCCGAGCGGCTCGCACGGAAGGTGGAGCTGCTGACCACCCACTACCCGTCGCAGCGGGCCCGGGACTGGTGGGACGAGGAGGTCTTCCGCGGCCTGGCCCGGTTGCGCGGGGTGGAGTGCCGGTCGCGCTACGCCGAGGCGTACCGGTGCGAGAAGGTCCTGATCGAGGCGTGACGGGCGCGCCGGTCACGGCAGCACGGGTTGGCCGTTGTCGAACCACACGTTGGTGGACCGCTCGAAACAGATGCCGGGCTGCGAGGGTCGGGCGATGACGCCGTACCGGTAGTCCCGGCCGTACTTGTTCTTGATGAACCGGACGTCGCTGGCGACCAGATCGCTGCGGATCCCGATCGAGTAGTTGCCGCCGTTGCAGTAGTTGTCGGTGAACAGCAGGTCGGTCAGGGCCGGTGCCGTCTCCGAGCCGACCATCAGGCACGAGTTGAACGGGTCCTGCAACTGCGGGTTGTACGTCTCGATCCGGTTGTGCTGGACCAGGATCCGGCTGCCGCCGGTGGTCTGCAGCGAGTCGTTGTGCGTGCCGGGCAGCCGGGCCAGGTCGTGCAGGTACGAGTTGAGCACCCGGGTGTTGTTGCCCAGCCGGGCGCCGTCGATGGTGTTGTAGATGTTCGCCCGATCGAGGGTGAAGTCGCTGCAACAGACCGCCACCGCCGTACCGCCCCGGCCGTTGATCTCGACGTCCTGCAGCATCAGCCCGGACGCGCCGTTCATCACCCGGACCGCGAAGGTGGTGCTGTTGCAGGTGATCCGGGACCTGAGGATCTGCACGTCGCTGGCGTACACGTTGACGCAGCCGGTCAGGTTGAGGCCGGTGATGACCTGTCCGGCCTTGCGCAGGTTGAGCGTTCCGCTCTGGTTGTGCAGCGTGGTACCCGGTGGAACACCGGTGGAGTCGGGACCGGGCCAGTAGTCGATCGGGGTGGGCGGGGTGCTGGTGTCGGGGCTGCGCGCCGGCGGCGTGCTGCGGGCCGCGGTGGGTGGCGGAGCCGTCGCCGGTGACGGGGTGCCGATGACCGCCTGGTCGGAGTTGGGCGGCCGTTCGGGTCCGTCGGTGGCCAGGTAGGCGCCGCTGACGATGAGGGCGACGGCCAGCGCGGTCAGGCCGCCGAGCCAGGCCGGCCGGAACAGTTCGCGTCGCGTCGCCGGTCGGCCGACCCCACCCGGCGACCCGGATTGGATGGTGGACATGGCGTCCCCCTGCCAGACAAAGTGGAAGCCGGTCTGCTCGCTCCCATACCCCCGGGTCCGGCCGGTGCGGAACCGCGGGTTGCGCGGTGCCCGAGGGCACCGTCGTCATGGGTCAACGTTACCCTCAGTGACTGGCTGGTTGCAGAGTCCGATGAGACGGATTGTGGACAGGTTGGTCCCGGGCGCGGCTATCGTGCCTGCTGGCGGGGGAGGACGACCTCCCGCACGATGAGCTGGAGGGCCGCCACCGCCGGGATCGCAACGAGCGCGCCGACCACTCCGAGTAGCGCAACCCCGAGCAGTGCGGCGACGATCGCCGACACGTCGTTCACCTTCACGGACCGGCGCATCACCATCGGATAGATCAGGTAGTTCTCGATCTGCTGGTAGACCACGAAGAAGACCACGCAGGCCAGGCCGACCCGCCAGGACGAGGCGAACCCCACCAGGCTCACGATCACCGCACCGATGGTCGCGCCGATCTGCGGGATGAGATCACAAACGGCCACCACCACGGCCAACGCGAACGGGTACGCCAGCCCCACCACCATGGCGAAGACGAAGGCGCTGCCGCCGGCCAGCACGGCGATCGAGAGCGCCCCGACCATGTACGCGCCGACCTTGTCCAGGATCTCGTCCCCGATCAGCTGCACCCGCTCCCGCCGGGAGGCCGGCACCAGCGCGTAGCCGAGGTGCCGGATCTGGTCGAAGGCGGCCAGAAAATAGATCGTCAGCACCAGCACGGTGAGCAGGCCGAACAGCGTGCCGAAGATCAACCGGGCACCGCCCAGCACGCCGCCCAACGCCCGGCCCGCGGTCTCCGCGTTCGCGGCCGAGGAGAGCCGCTCCGCCAGGTGGTACCGCTCCGCCAGGTCGTTGATGGTCTCGTTGCGGCGCAACTCGTCCAGATAGTGCGGCAGGTGGTCCAGGAACTGCGCGGACTGCGAGACCAGCGGCGGGACCAGGGCCACGACGCCGCCGCAGAGCAGCAGCACCACGGTGAGCGCGACGAGCGCCACGGCGGCGCCGCGGGGCAGACCCCAGGACCGGAGCCGGGCCACCGCCGGGTGCAGGCCGATCGCCAGGAACAGCGCGATGAAGACCAGCACGAGCAGCGAGGCGGCGTTGCGCAGGGCGAGAAAACCGGCGTACGCCAGCAGCACACCCAGGCCGAAGGTGAATCCGACCAGGAAGGGGCTGCGCCGCAGCGGCCGGCCCGGTCGCCCGAACCGGCCCGGGTCATCCGGGTGGACACCGCCTCCGGTGTGTCCGGGCCGGGCGTCCCGGGTGGACCCGTCCCCGCCGCCGGGACCCGCGTGGTCGACCGGATCCTCGGCGGCCGGCCGGTCCTCGCCGCCCGGGTCCGCCGCGGCGCCGTGGCCCTCGTGCTCGGGGTCCGCCGTGACTCCGTGGCCCTCGCCAGCCGGGTACGCCCGTTCCACCCGCGCCTCCCCGCTGTGCCGACTGTCGGCAGGGTAGCCGGACGGGCGCCCGGTAGTCACCCCGGAATGGAAGATCAGCTACCGGGAAGACCGACACAACGTCGGCGCACCCGGGGTCCGGGTATCCCCGTTGCCCCGAGTACGCCGAAGGTGTGTCGCGCGGGTCAGCGGTGCCGGCGACGCGAGTCGACCATCCGCTTGTGCTTGTGGGACCGGTCGTCCGGACCGGGCCGGGCCACGTCGCCGATCGGCTCCGTACGGCCGGTGACCTTCGCCGGTACCGGCTCGCCGTCGCCGGGCTCGGGCGTGCCGGCGTTGTCGGCGGTCACGCTCAGCGCCACGGTCTCCTCCTCGTCCGGGACGGAGGCCAGCGCGACGGTCTCGTCCGGGACGGAGGCCAGTGCGACCGTCTCGTCCGGGACGGAGGCCAGCGCGACCGTCTCGTCCGAGACGGAGGCCAGCGCGACGGTCTCGTCGGCGACCGGGGTCAGCGCGACGGTCTCGTCGGCGTTCGCCGGGACCGCCGCGGTGCCGTCCGGGTCGTCATCGCTGATCGCGCCGGGGGCCCTGCCGTTCGCCGTCGAGCCTGCCGGCACGGGGGCGGGCTCCGCCGGGTCGGTGTCCCGGGCGGTCACCGGCGCCGGCCCGCCCGCGGTCGCGCCGAGCGTCTCGCCCACGCCCGCCGGTTCGTCCGTGCCCGGGTCGCCGGCCCCGGCGGTCGCCCGCTGCACCCCGGCACCCGCCTGGGCGATGTGCCGCTCGGCCGTCTCGGCCGAGCGTTGGGTGCCGCCGAGCCTTTCGCGTTCGGTCGCCAACTGGCGCTGGACCTCGGCAAGCTGCCGTTGGATGGTGTCGGACTGCTGGCGGGACGCCCAGGTCTCCTGCCGCAGGTCGGCCAGTTGCTGCTGCGCCTGGGCGATCTCCAGCATCACCTCGGCGAGCTGCTGCCGGCCGGTCACCGCCTCCTGCTGGGTGGCCGCGAGATGCTGCTGGGTGGTGGCCAGGTGCTGTTGCGCGGTCGCGGCGTACTCCTCGAACTGCCGCTTCGACTGCGCGACGTGCTCGTCGGCCTCCCGGCACACCCGCGCGGCGTACCCGTCGGCCTGCTCCCGGACGTCGCCGGCGTGCCGCTCGGCCTCGGTGCGCAGCCGGGTGATCTCCTCCTCCAGGCTCCGCCGGGTGTCGGTGGAGTGCTCGTCGGCCTCCCGGCGGACCTGTTCGGCGTACGCGTCGGCCTTCTTGCGGATCTTGCCGGCGGCCTGCTCGGCCTCGGTCCGCTGCTCCGCGTACTGCTGCTCCAGACCGGCCCGCCACTGCGCGAACTCGCCCTCGACGGCGGCCCGCTTCGCCATCACCTCCCGGTCGGCGATGGCCAACCGGTTGGCGATGTCCTGCTCGGTGGCGGCCCACCGCTGCGCCATCTCCTGCTCGGTGGCGGTCTTGCGCTGCACCACCTCGCGCTCGACCCGCTCCCGGAAGACCCGCAGTTCCCGCTGGACCTGCTCGCGGGTCTGGGTCACGTACTCGTCGATCTCGGTGCGCTGCTCCTGGACGTACCGGTCGGTCTCGTCCCGCTGCTCGGAGACCCACTGCGCGGTCTCGGCCCGCAGCCGCTTGACGTACTCGTCGACCTCGGTCCGCTTCTGCTGGACGTAGTTCTCGGTCTCGGCCCGCTTGCGCTGGTTGGCCTCGGTGGTCCGCTCGGTCAGCTCGCGGGACTCCTGCTCGGCCCGCGCGAGGGCCTCCTCGCCGGCGGTACGCAGCCGGGCGGCCTCGTCGGCGGCGGCCTGGACGGCGTCGTCGGCCTCCTTGAGCCGGTCCGCGGTGGCCTTGTCCTCGTCGGCACGCCGCGCGGCCAGCGCGATCTCGAAGTCGCGCAACGCGTTCGACGCGTGCTCGCGGGCCTCGGTCAGCACCCGCTCGGCGTCGGCCCGACGGCTGTCGATCTCTTCCTGCGCCGCTCCGATGATCGCCTCGGCCTGCTCCTCGGCGATGGCGAGCATCTGTTCGACCCGCGGGCCGAGGTGCCGGAAGGACGCCCGGTCCACCATGCCCACCTGGCGCCGCACGTTGACCAGATCCCGCTGTAGCTGTTCGATCTGACCGGCCATGGCGTTGACCTGTGTGTACGCCTGTTCGCGCTCGGTCGCGAGCGTGGCGATCTCGTGCTCCGCCCGGGCGACGTAGCGGTCCACCTGCCGTTTGTCATAGCCCCGGAAGGCGGGCTCGAAGCTTGGCTCCGTGGTGACTTCCCCGCCAAGGGCGAACAGTTCCTCGCCGTGCGACATGCCTCCCATCCTCACACGTCTCGTCCCGTCGCGCGGCGATACGGACGTCCGTGATGCGACGTAGGTCACCGTGGAATTGGGCCGGATCAGGCGCTTTCGCGGCGCTACCGGTGTGGGTGGTTCCCGGACTTTCCCGTAACGACCCTCTTGTCCCAATTGACCCCGGTCGGCGGTGGTATGACCACCGCCGACCGGGACCCAGCGTCGTCCTCGGCGCCGGCCGTACGGCGAACGTTCCGGCCGGGCGCCCCCGGGCTCAGCCGGCCGTCTCGGCGGCGACCTTCTGCTCGGCGGCCTGCTTGGCGGCCTCGGCGGCGGGCTTGTCACCCTTGCCCTCGGCGGCCTGCTGGTCGGCCGACCCGTCGGCGGCCTTGCCCACCGTCGGCACGATCCCGGCCAGGCCGGAGAGCATCTGGCCGAGCTGCGAGGTGACCGCGTCCTTCTGCCGGGTGAGGTCCTCGACCTCGCGCCGGGCGGCCTGCGTGGTCAGCTCGGCCTCGGTGCGGGCCTCGTTGAGCACCCGGTTGGCCTCGCTGCGGGCGTCGCCCAGGGTCCGCTCCGACTCGGCCCGGGCCTTCGCGAGCATCTCGGCGGAGGACCGTTCCGACTCCACCCGCCGTGCCTCGGCGCGCTGCTCGATCTCCTTGGCCCGCTCCTGCGCCGCGGTGGCCCGCTGCTCGGCCTCGGCCACCAGCCGCTGGGTCTGGGTAACCTGGGCCGCGTGCCGTTCGGACTCCTCCCGCTCGGCCCGCTCCCGCCGCTCGGCCAGCTGGAGTTCGAGGGCCTGGAGGTCCTTGTCGCGCTTGTCCCGCGCGTCGGTGAGCAGCTTGGTCGCCTCGGCCCGCTTCTCCTCGGCGTCCCGGGCCGCCTTCGCCCGCAACTGGGTGATCTCGCGCTCCGCGGTGGCGCGCAGCGTCGACACCTCGCGCTCCACCATCGACTTCAGCTCGGCGACCTCGTGCGCCGTGACGGTGCGCAACTGCTTGGTCTCGCGCTCGGCGTCGGCGCGCAGCGTGTCGGCCTCGCGCCGGGCCTGCACCCGGACCTCCGCGGCCTCCCGCTCGGCCGCGGTACGCAGGCCGCCGGCCTCGCGCTCGGCGTTGGCCTTCATGGCGGTCGCCTCGGCGCGGGCCTTGTCGGTGATCTCGCGGGCCTCAAGGCGGGCGGCCGAGAGGATGCCCTCGGACTCGCGCTTGGCCTCGCCGCGGTGGTCGTTGGCCTGCTCCTCGGCGAGCCGCAGAATCTGCTCGACCCGGGTGCCCAGACCGGCGAGGGTGGGTCGACTGTTCTCCTCAAGCTGCTTGTTGGTCTCGGTGAGCTTCTGCTCGACCGCGGCCAACCGCTGCTCGGCCTGGCGCAGCCGGCGCTGCGCGTCGTTCATCCGCTGCTCGGCCTCGCCGCGGGCCTGTTCGGACTGGCTCAGCGCGCCGTTCAGCCGGCCGACGAAGTCGTCGACCTGCGCCCGGTCGTATCCGCGGAGCTGGATAGTGAAGTCAGGTTGTGTGTTGGCGTTATCGAAGAACGCCAGAGGGGAGGACTGCTGCTGGGGCATTGGCACATACTTGCAGACGCCCCAGGGGGCTTCGCAAGAGCCGTGTGGGCGCTATCCCAAGCGTACGGAGACCGCGCCGCCGGTTCGTGTCGACCCGGCTGTGCGGCGGATCCCGCACCCGCCGTTCGGACGATCTTGGCAGCTCCGGGCCGTACCGAGGCGGCCTGGCGGCGATCGTCGACCCGTCCGCCGGCGCCGCATCGGCGGTCGAAATCGCCGGCGCGACGCTTTCGGGCCGGAATGGATGCTCGCGGATAAGCCGATCGGCCGGATAAAGCGTTGCCGGAAAGTGAATGCCGGACGTTCGGATGATCGGGGCCGGGCGATCGCCGGCACCGGCCGGCGATCATCCGCACACCCGCCGAGAAACCCGTCGATCACGTCCCGGCCCACTCCGTGCCCCGCCGGTGCCGCCACCGGCGGCTCGGGCCGGCTGCGGGTGCCGGTGGCGGCCCGGGCCTGGTGCGGGTGCCGGCGGCCCGCGGCTGGTGCGGCCGGGTGTGGGTGCCGGTGGCCCGATGCGGGCGTCAACGTCCGGCCAGCCGCGCCACGATCGGCGCCGCGGCGTCGAGGTTGCCGCCCAGGTGCAGGTAGCTGATCCCGAACCGGTCGCGCAGCGCCAGCAGCCGATCCACGCAGGCCGGTACGTCGCCGTGCAGCACCACCGGCGACCCGGCCAGCGCCTCGGCCGGCAGCCGCCGGGCGTGGCTGGACGTGCAGCGGTGCTCCGACCCGCGGTGCCGCACCCGGACGTCGAACATCCGGAGCTGGAATTCCAGTCCGGCCGGATCGCGTCCGGCCGACCGGGCGGCCGCGCGTACCCAGCCCAGCTTCCGGTCCAACTCCTCGGCGCCCAGGTCGGCGGCGGCCGTGAGCGGATCCACGTCGCCGGCCAGCCGCGGGTTGATGCCCACGATGTCGGCGGACCGGCCGGCCAGCTCCAGGATCCGGCGCCCACCGCCGCCGACCAGCAGCGGCGGGTGCGGTCGCTGCGCCGGGCGGGGCAGCCCGGCCAGAGCGGTGACGCGGTAGTGCCGGCCGGCCGCCGTGACCGGCCGGTCCCCGAAGAGGTCGCGCAGCAGGCGCACGGACTCGGCCAGCCGGTCGATCCGGACCGCCGGGGGATCGAACGGCAGGCCGAGCGCGTCGTGGTCGTCGCGCTGCCAGCCGGCGCCCAGTCCGATCTCCAGCCGGCCGCCGGAGAACACGTCCAGGTTCGCCAGCGCCCGATGCAGTACGGCGGGGTGCCGGAAGTCGTTGCAGAGGACCAGCCCGAGCACCCGAAGCCGGCTGGTCGCCTCGGCCGCCACGGTCATCGCGACCACCGGGTCGAGGGTCCAACCGGCGGTGAAGTGGTCGGAGACCGACACGGAGCTGAAGCCGAGGTCCTCGATCCGGCGCAGCCGCGCCCGCCAGCGCGGCGGGGCGACATCCAGCGGCGGCATGCCGGTGGTGAACCGGAACGGGCGTGGCCGCCGCGCCCCGGCGCGCGCCGCCGGTACCGACTCGACCTGCTGCTGGGTGCCGATCTCGTCCTCCCGTCCCCGGCCATCCGCTGCTGGTGGCCGCGCAGCGACGGTAGCCGGGCGGCGACCGTCCCGGCCCCGATCGAGTCGGATGACCGACATCGTGTGCCGATCGGTGCGCTGCCGCTACCGGGTGACCGGTCGGGTGCCTAGCGTGACCGTCGGTGCCTGACGCGACGACCGGCGGGGGCCGGCGCGGAGTCGGGTCCCGTCCCGGAGGCGGCGATGACCGTTCTGTATTTCGACCCCCCGTTCAGCGACGACGAACGCCGGTCCCGGCTGTTCGGCGGTGACCTCGTGGTGTACCCGGCCACCGCGCGTTCGATGGCGCTGGTGGCGTTCGCCCGGGAGATGGTGGAGCGGGCCTTCGCGCCGCATCCGCCGCCGCTGGCGCAGCGGCATCTCGGCCGGCAGGCGTACGTCGACATCCTGGCCGGTCTCAAGCCGGCCTTCACCAACCACCCGCGCAGCACCGACCTGGTCCGCGGGATCCTCGCCGACCTGGGCGCCGATCCGGCCGAGACGTACTTCGACGTACCCCGGCTGCGGACCATGACCAGCGAGTACCTCAATGCCGGGCTGACCCTCCAGTTCAGCCCGCACCGGGACACCTGGTTCTCCGCGCCGATGTGCCAGGTGAACTACTGGCTGCCGGTGTACGAGGTGGCCGAGGACAACGTGATGGCCTTCCACCCGGCGTACTTCGCGGCGGCGGCGCCGAACAGCTCCCGGGAGTACGACTACGCGGAATGGCTGGCGCACGGACGGACGGCGGCCGCCCGGCAGGTGGAGACCGAGACCCGGCCGCAGCCGCGGCTGGTGGCGGAGCTTCCGCTCGACCCCGACCTGCGGGTGATCACCCCGCCCGGTGGGATCCTGGCGTTCTCCGGCGCGCAGCTGCACACCACCGTTCCGAACACCTCCGGCCGGACCCGGTTCTCGATCGACTTCCGGGTGGTGCACCGCCGGGACGTCGAGGCCGGTGCGGGTGCCCGCAACCTCGACTCGGAGTGCACCGGCAGCACCCTGGGCGATTTCCGCCGGATGTCGGACCTGGCGCCGCTGCCGCCGGAGCTGCTGGTGGCCGGCGCCGGCCGGGCGCGGACCGCCGGTGCGCTCAGTGCGGCGCCGGCTGGACCAGCTCCACGAGTACACCGCCCGCGTCCTTCGGGTGCACGAAGTTGATCCGCGATCCCGCGGTGCCCCGCCGCGGTTCGGCGTAGAGCAGCCGGACGCCCCGGTCGCGCAGTGCCGCACAGGCGGCGTCGACGTCGGCCACGGTGTACGCGACCTGCTGCACGCCCGGACCGTTGCGATCGAGAAACTTCGCGATCGTGGACGAGTCGGACAACGGAGCCAGCAGTTGCACGCAGCCGCCCGCGGGATCCGGCCCGACCTGCAGCATCGCCTCGCGGATGCCCTGCTCCTCGTTGGTCTCGACGTGTACGCAGCGCATCCCGAAGACGCGCCGGTAGAACTCGATCGCCGCGTCCAGGTCGGCGACCGCGACCCCCACGTGATCGATGCGGACCAGGCCGATGTCTGTGACACAGTCCGCAGCGGGCTCGGTCCGGGAGTTGTCTGCCATGGCGTTAGTCTGGCCGAACAGTCGTTCAGGCGTAAGGTCGGCACCCCTCGGAGGCAGAAGCCATGGACACGGTCAGCGCAGGAAGCGAACGTGGCGAGTCCCGCGGGACGCGGCGGGCGGCCGGATCGGTGATCGTGGCGGGCGCCCGTACCCCGATGGGCCGACTGTCGGGCAACCTGAAGGACCTGAGCGCCACCCGGCTCGGCGGGGTGGCCATCAAGGCCGCGCTGGAGCGCGCCGGGGTCGCGCCCGAGCAGGTGGAATACGTGATCATGGGCCAGGTGTTGCAGGCCGGCGCCGGCCAGATCCCGGCCCGGCAGGCCGCCGTCGAGGCCGGCATCCCGATGACCGTGCCGGCGCTGACCGTCAACAAGGTCTGCCTCTCCGGCCTGGACGCGATCGCCCTGGCCGACCAGCTCATCCGGGCCGGCGAGTTCGACATCGTGGTGGCCGGCGGCATGGAGTCGATGACCAACGCGCCGCACCTGCTGATCGGCCAGCGCCAGGGCTACAAGTTCGGCGACGTCACGATGAAGGACCATGCGGCGCTGGACGGCCTCACCGACCCGTGGGACTGCTGCTCGATGGGCGAGTCCACCGAGCGGCACGGCACGACCCGGAACATCACCCGGCAGGAGCAGGACGAGTTCGCGGTGGCCAGCCACCAGCGCGCGGCGGCGGCGCAGAAGAACGGCGTGTTCGCCGAGGAGATCGTGCCTGTGCAGATCCCGCAGCGCCGCGGCGAGCCGGTGGTGATCAGCGAGGACGAGGGCATCCGGCCGGAGACCACGGTGGAGACGCTGGCGAAGCTGCGACCGGCGTTCACCCCGGACGGGACGATCACCGCGGGCAGTTCCTCGCCGATCACCGACGGCGCGGCGGCGGTCGTGGTGATGAGCCGGGCCAAGGCCACCGAGCTGGGACTCACCTGGCTGGCCGAGATCGGCGCGCACGGCAACGTCGCCGGCCCGGACAACTCGCTGCACTCCCAGCCGTCGAACGCCATCCGGCACGCGCTGGGCAAGGCCGGACGCACCGTCGCCGACCTCGACCTGATCGAGATCAACGAGGCGTTCGCGCAGGTGGGCATCCAGTCCACCCGGGACCTCGGGGTACGCCCGGAGATCGTGAACGTCAACGGTGGCGCGATCGCGCTCGGCCACCCGATCGGCATGTCCGGTGCCCGGCTGGTGCTCACGCTCGCGCTGGAACTGCGCCGCCGCGGCGGCGGTACCGGCGCCGCGGCGCTGTGCGGCGGCGGCGGCCAGGGCGACGCGTTGATCATCGACGTCCCGGCCGTATGAGCCCATCGCTGCGGCGCAGCCGGGACGTGCCGGCGCTGGTCGACGCGGCCCGCGCCGGCGACCCCCGGGCGGTGGCCCGGCTGATCACGCTTGTGGAGTCGGGCGACGAGCTGCTGCCGGAGATCGCCGTGGCGCTCACCCCGCACACCGGGACGGCGCAGGTCGTCGGCCTGACCGGGTCGCCCGGGGTGGGCAAGTCGACCACCACCAACGAGCTGGTCCGGGCACTGCGCCGGGGCGGTCACCGGGTCGGGGTGCTGGCCGTGGACCCGTCCAGCCCGTTCACCGGCGGTGCGATCCTCGGCGACCGGGTCCGGATGCAGGACCACGCCACCGACCCCGGGGTCTACATCCGGTCCATGTCCAGCCGGGGACATCTCGGCGGCCTCGCCGCCGCCGCCCCGCAGGCGGTCCGGGTGCTGGAGGGCGCCGGGTGTGACGTCGTGCTGGTGGAGACCGTCGGGGTGGGCCAGGCCGAGGTGGAGATCGCCTCCCTGGCGGACACCACCGTGGTACTGCTCGCCCCGGGCATGGGCGACGCCATCCAGGCGGTGAAGGCCGGCATCCTGGAGATCGCCGACGTCTTCGTGGTGAACAAGGCCGACCGGGACGGCGTCGACGCCACCATCCGGGACATCCAGGGCATGATCGCGCTGGGCGAGCGTGCCCCCGGGCAGTGGCGGCCCCAGGTGGTGCGCTCGGTGGCGTCCCGCGGCGAGGGGATCGACGACATCGCCGCGGCCATCGACAAGCACCGGCGCTGGCTGGACGATCACGGCGAGCTGCGCCGCCGCCGGGAGGCCCGGGCCGCCGCCGAGGTCGAGGCGATCGTGCTGGGCGTGCTCCGCACCCGGATGGCCGCACTGCGCGACGGTACGGCGCTGGGCACGCTGGCCACGAAGGTCGCCGACGGTTCGATGGACCCGTACGCCGCGGCCCGTCAACTGCTGGGTGAGATCGAGCACTAGCGCTGTCTTCGACACCTTCGCCGGCCCCGGCCGATCCACTGTGGCTGGTACGGTCGCCCGGACCCGGGTCACCGGGACGGTTGCCCGGCGGTTGCGGTACGGGCGGCAAGGCGAGGGAGATCAGCGTGAGCGAGGCCGTGAACCACGACCAGACCCTGGAACTGGCGCCGGTGGACGACCCGGCGATGGGCCGGGTCGAGCCGCTGCGACCGGTGATCGACGAGGCCGACCCGGCCCGCGGGGCGACCCGGATCTCCGGCGAGGTGGTGGAGAAGATCGCCGCGGCCGCCGCCAAGGAGGTGCCCGGGGTGGTCGAGCTCGGTGGCGACGTGGCCCGGTTCGTGAACTCGGTGCTCGACCGGGTCGGCCTCACCGAGCTGGGAGACGCCCGGCGGGGCGTCTCGGCCACGGTGAACGGTGGTGACGCGGCCGTCGACATCGTCATCGTGATCGACGGCGGGCACGTGGTCCACGAGGTCACCGAGGCGGTTCGGGCCCGCGTCGCCGACGCCATCCGCCGGTTCGGCCTGCGGGTCACGGCCGTGAACGTCGAGGTCGACGACGTGGCGCTCGACGGGGTGCCCGGGAACCCGTCCGCTCAGGGCGGTCAGGCCTGACTGATCCTGCGTGTCTGACTGATCCTGCGGGGTCGGAGCCTCCGGCACCCTTCCGGGGTGTCTGGCCTGCCCCGGGCGGTCGGGCTTGATCGGGTAACCGACACTCCGGCGGTTACTGTCCGGTTTTGTCCGTAGCGTCGCCGGCGGTGGCGTGGACGTCGCGCACGGTGATCGGTGGGCCGGGGTGGGCAGTGAACGGTGATCAGGAGACGATCGCGGTCGTCGTCGTCACGTACCACAGCGAGGCGGTGCTGCCCGAGCTGCTCGACTCGCTCGGACCGGGCCTCGCCGGCCTGTCCTGGCACCTGACCATCGCCGACAACTCGGCCGACCCGGCGGCGCTCGCCACGCTGCGCCGGCTGGCGCCCACGGCGCGGATCGTCGACCTGGGGCGCAACGCCGGATACGCCGCGGGGATCAACGCGGCGGTGGCCGCCGCCGCGGCGTACACGGCGATCCTGGTGCTCAACCCCGACGTGCGCCTGGCGCCGCGGTGCGGACCGGAACTGCTCTCGGTGCTGCGCCGGACCGGGGCCGGGATCGCGGTGCCACGGCTGGAGCGCGCCGACGGCTCGGCCCTGGCGTCGCTGCGCCGGGAGCCGACCCTGCTGCGGGCGTTGGGCGACGCGGTGCTCGGCGGCCACCGGGCCGGCCGGCTGTCGCTCGGCGAACTCGTCCTGGGCGAGCGGCACTACCGCACCGAGTCGACGGCCGACTGGGCGACCGGGGCGGCCATGCTGATCGCCGCCGAGTGCTGGCGCCGCTGCGGGCCGTGGGACGAGTCCTTCTTTCTCTACTCCGAGGAGACGGACTTCGCGCTGCGGGCCCGGGACGCCGGCCTGGCGACCGTGCTGGCGCCGGGCGCCCGCGCGGTGCACCTGGAGGGCGACTCGAAGCGGTCACCATGGTTGTGGACCCTGCTCACGCTGAACCGGATCCGGCTCTACCGGCGGCGGCACCGGCTCGGCCCGGTGCTCGCGTACTGGGCGGTGCTGTTGTTGCGCGAGGTCAGCCGGGCGGCGACGGGCAATCCGGCCAGCCGGGCCGCCGCGGCGGCCCTGCTGCGGCCGAGCCGGCTGCGCGCCACGCCCGGCCCGCGCGGATAACCCGTCCCGCGTCGGTCCGCGTCGGTCCGGCGTCGGTCCGCGTCGGTCCGGCGTCGGTCCGGCGTCGGCCCGCGTCGGCCCGCGTCGGCCCGCGTCGGCCCGCGTCGGCCCGCGTCGGTCCGGCGTCGGTCCGGCGTCGGTCCGGCGTCGGTCCGCGCTGCTGGGCGGTACGCGTGGATGGTCCCACTCGTACGGATGGTCAGGTTACTGTCAGGTACGCGGTGCCTTAGCGATCGTTCAGTCCGCTCCTCTACACTCGATCGGGAGTCGATGACCGCAAGGAGGAGCCCGCGGATGAACGCCGACGAGATCGCCGCCGGCCGCGCACGCTGGCAGGCCCGGTACGACGCGGCGCGCAAGCGCGACGCCGACTTCACCACGCTGTCCGGGCTGCGGTTGGATCCGGTGTACGGCCCGCCCGAGGGCACCGGACATCCGGGCTTCGAGCGGATCGGCTGGCCGGGGGAGTACCCGTACACCCGGGGTCTCTATCCCACCGGGTACCGGGGGCGGACCTGGACCATCCGGCAGTTCGCCGGCTTCGGCAACGCCCGGCAGACCAACGAGCGGTACAAGATGATCCTCGGCGCCGGCGGGGGCGGCCTGTCGGTCGCGTTCGACATGCCCACCCTGATGGGCCGCGACTCCGACGACCAGCAGTCGCTGGGCGAGGTCGGCCACTGCGGCGTGGCCATCGACTCGGCCGCCGACATGCAGGCGCTGTTCGACGGCATCGACCTGGCCGCCGTCACCACCAGCATGACCATCTCCGGCCCGGCCGTACCGGTCTTCTGCATGTACCTGATCGCCGCGGAGCGGCAGGGCGCCGACCCGTCCACCCTGGACGGGACGCTGCAGACGGACATCTTCAAGGAGTACATCGCCCAGAAGGAGTGGCTGTTCGAGCCGGATCCGCACCTGCGGCTGATCGGCGACCTGATGGAGTACTGCGCCCGGGAGATCCCGCGCTACAAGCCGCTGTCGGTGTCCGGCTACCACATCCGGGAGGCCGGCTCGACCGCCGCGCAGGAACTGGCGTACACCCTGGCCGACGGCTTCGGGTACGTCGAGCTGGGGCTCTCCCGCGGCCTGGACGTGAACCGCTTCGCCCCCGGGCTGAGCTTCTTCTTCGACTCGCACGTGGACTTCTTCGAGGAGATCGCCAAGTTCCGGGCGGCCCGCCGGATCTGGGCCCGCTGGCTGCGCGACGTCTACGGCGCCACCGACGAGCGTGCCCTCTGGCTGCGCTTCCACACCCAGACCGCGGGCGTGTCGCTCACCGCGCAGCAGCCGGTGAACAACGTGGTACGCACCGCGGTCGAGGCGCTCGCGGCGGTGCTCGGCGGCACCAACTCGCTGCACACCAACGCCCTGGACGAGACCCTGGCGCTGCCCACCGACGAATCGGCCGAGATCGCGCTGCGCACCCAGCAGGTCCTGATGGAGGAGACCGGCGTCACCAACGTCGCCGATCCGCTCGGTGGCTCCTGGTACGTGGAGGCGCTCACCGACAAGATCGAGGCGGAGGCGGAGGAGATCTTCGCCCGGATCCGGCAACTCGGTGGCGAGGGTCCGCACCGGATCGGCCCGATGACCTCGGGAATCCTGCGGGGCATCGAGGACGGCTGGTTCACCGCGCAGATCGCCGAGGCGGCCTTCGTCTACCAGCAGGCGCTGGAGAAGGGCGACAAGAAGATCGTCGGGGTCAACTGCCACACCGGTACGGTCGCCAAGGAGCTGGAGATCCTGCGCATCTCGCACGAGGTGGAGGTGGAACAGCGCCGGGCGCTCGCCGACCGCAGGTCGGGGCGGGACACGGCGGCAGTCGAGGCCGCGCTGAAGCGGATGGTCGAGGTCGCCCGGACCGCCGAGAACATGATCCCGGCCATGCTCGACGCGGTGCGCGCCGAGGCGACGCTCGGCGAGATCTGCGACGCGCTGCGCGCCGAGTGGGGCGTCTACCGGGAGCCGGCCCGCTTCTGAGCCGCTGTGCGGTCTCCGAGCAGCTTCCGAGCCGCTGTGCGGTCTCCGATCCGCTTCCGGATCGCGGGAGGAAGCGGTTGCGTTCCGTCCCACCTGCGTCAACACGCCGCTGCCCGGTGGCGGGCTCGATAGTGATGCGTGCCGCCCCGGGCTTGGTCGGCGACGGCGGCGGAGCGTGCGAGACTAGGTAACCATGAGCGACCCACGGACCAGCCCGTCGATCTTCACCCGCGGCGCGGTAGACCTGAGCGCGCTGCGCGGCCCCAGTACGAACGCCCCGGCCGCCCGGCCCGCGGCCGGGGCCGCGACACCGCCCGGCGGAGCCGCCGGCGGTGTGCCCGGTGGCGCCGGGACCGGCCCGCGGGCCGGCGGCGTGGCCGTGGTCGACGTCACCGAGGCGACATTCCAGTCCGAGGTGCTGGAACGTTCGATGACGACCCCGGTGGTCATCGACTTCTGGGCCGCCTGGTGCGAGCCCTGCAAGCAGCTCTCCCCGGTGCTGGAGCGGCTGGCCGCCGAGGGCGGCGGCGCGTGGGTGCTGGCCAAGATCGATGTCGACGCCAACCCGCGGATCGCGCAGATGTTCCGGGTGCAGGGCATCCCGATGGTGTACGCCGTCGTCGGCGGGCAGCCCCTCGACGCGTTCTCCGGCGTGGTGCCCGAGGCCCAGCTCCGGCAGTGGATCGGCGCGGTGCTCAAGGCCGGTGGCGTCGCGACCGAGGAGCCCGAGGACCCGCGGCTGACCGAGGCGGACGACGCCCTGATGAGCGGCGACCTGGAGGCCGCCGAGCGGGCGTACAGGAAGATTCTCGCGGAGGCTCCGGCGGACGCGGCGGCCGAGGCCGGCCTCGCGCAGGTCGGACTCGCCCGGCGGGTCGCCGGCGTCGACCCCGGCCAGGTGCTCGCCGCCGCGGCGGCCAACCCCGACGACGTACCCGCGCAGTTGCTCGCGGCCGACGTGGAGGTGCTCAGCGGCCAGGCGGAGCAGGCGTACGCGCGGTTGGTCGGCGTCGTGCGGCGGACCGCCGGCGACGAGCGGGAGCAGGTCCGGCAGCACCTCGTCTCGTTGTTCACTGTCGCCGGACCGGATGACCCGGCTGTTGCCGCCGCTCGGCGGGCCCTGGCCAGCGCTCTCTTCTGATATTTAAGAAGAGCGCGGGTGTGCAGCCCGGCCGACCAGGGACGGGAGAAGTTGATGCGCCGGATCGCGGTCCTTGACGCACCCTCCAACCTGGGCCTCCGGCCACCGACCGCGAGCGCCGTGCCGGGCTGCGCCAAGGCCCCGGGCGCGCTCCGCGACCAGGGGCTGATCGCCCGGCTGCGGGCGCGCGACGCGGGCTGCCTCACCCCACCCCGGTACGACCCGGGCGACTGGCGGCCGGGTGACGGGGTGTGCCACGCCGGCTCGATCTCCGCGTACTCGGTCGCGCTGGCCGGGCGGATCGGCGCCATCATCGACGCCGGCGAGTTCCCGGTCGTCCTCGGCGGCGACTGCTCCATCCTGCTCGGCTCCGCCCTCGCGATGCACCGGCTCGGCGAGGAGGTCGGCGGCCGGGTCGGTCTGGTGTTCGTGGACGGGCACTCCGACTTCCGCCACCCCGGCAACGCCTCGTACGTCGGCGCCGCGGCCGGGGAGGACCTGGCCCTGGTCACCGGCCGCGGGCAGGCCGACCTGGCCGCCATCGAGGGCCGCCGACCGTACTTCCGGGACATCGACGTGGTGGTGCTGGGCATCCGTGCCCAGGACGAGTACCGGTTGGATCTGCAGGCCGCCGGGATCCTGCACCGCCCGGTCCCGCAGTTGCGGGCCGAGGGTGCGGCGCGTACCGCGCAGTGGGCGCACGAGGAACTTGCCGACTGCGCCGGCTACTGGGTACACGTGGACGTCGACGTGCTCGACCCGGCGGTCATGCCCGCCGTGGACGCGCCCGACCCCGGGGGGATCGCCTTCGCCGAGTTGGAACTGCTGCTCGGCGGGCTGGTCGACACCCCACACTGCCTGGGCGTTGAGATCACCGTGTTCGACCCGGACTACGACCAGGACGGGGCGTACGCGGCCGAGATCGTGGACACCCTGGTCGCCGGCCTGACGCCGGTCTTCCGGCCGGGCACGGCCGCCGAGCCGGCCGGCGCCTCCGCCGACGTACGGTTCGGTCCCCGGCAGTCGCCGGCCGACCGCGCCGTGTCGGCCGGTCGCGGCGTGCCCTCCGGCCGCGGCGGGTCCGCCCGTCGTGGTGCCTCGGCCGATCGTGGCGGTTCGGTTGACCGTGGTGGTCCGGCCGATCGCGGTGGTTCGGTTGACCGTGGTGGTCCGGCTGATCGTGGCGGTTCGGTTGACCGTGGTGTCCCGGCCGATCGTGGCGGTTCGGCCGATCGCGGTGGTCCGGCCGATCGTGGCGGTTCGGCCGATCCTGGTGGTTCGGTTGACCGCGGTGCCTCGGCCGATCGTGGGGTGGGTTCCTTCCCGTCCCCGGACGGTGCCCTCGGCCTGGTGCCGCCGGTTGCGCCGGTCGCCGAGCCGGCGCCGGTCGCGGTGCACCCCCTGGCCGCCGTGGACCCGCTGCCCGTCGAGCCCGCAGTGTCCGTCGAGCCCGTGGCGCCTGTCGAGCCCGTGGCATCCGTGGCGCCTGTTGAGTCGGCGGTGTCCGTTGAGTCGGCGGCGTCCGCTGAGCCCGCGGCGCACGCCGAGCGCCCGCTGCCACCCGTCCCGCCGGCTCCGCGTACCGGGGCCCCGGAGACAGGTGCGAACCTGGACATCGAGCGCGGCGACCAGCCGGATGGCCAAGCCGGCGGCGACCTCGAAGCTGGACGGTCCGGTGGTCCAGACCGGGACCGGGAGGACGCCGACGGCGCCTCGGGGGTGCCGGCCGCGTTACGTCGGAACTGGGGTGACGACTGGTTGGGTCCGCGCCGCGGTGACAGTCGGCCGGCCAGGGCCGCGGACGCCGTGGTGCCAAGCGTCACCGATGCCGGCCCCGGCCGGTTGCGCCGCGCGGGCGATGCCGCGGATGCCGGTCCCGGCCGGTTGCGCCGGGCCGGAGATCCCGTGGGATCGGCCGTGGACGCCGGGCCGGGCCGGTTGCGCCGACCGGCGGTGGCCGAGCCCACCGAGCCGGCGGCCGATGATGGTGAGCCCGCTCGGGACGAGCGGTCCACCAGAGGTATCGCCTGACGGCTGGGCGGCGTCGCCCCGCGGCCGAGCCGACCCTTGGCCCGACTCCGCGGTCTGACCCGGTCTCAGGCCAGCCGCCTCCGCAGTCCGATACCGCGGTCCGACTTCGCGGTCCGACTCCGTCGTGCGCCAGCCGCCCAGCGGTCCGACCCGCGGTCCGGCGCGGGCGCTATGCGCCTTGCTGCGGATGGCGGCAACGGCACGCCGACGCGACGCCAGACTGTCGTACGGCAATGCGAGTCTGCTGGCATGCGGGGGGCGCTGGTACGGGCGGGGAAGGCGGTCGACGACTGCCTTGACCTGCCACTGTGGTCTTTGACGGAGCCGGAGCTGGTCGCGGCGTTGGACGCGGCGGTGCTGGTGCAGCGCAGGGCGATGGCCCTGGTGCTCGGGCTGGTCCGCGAGGTCGACCGGGTGGGGGTGGCCCGACAGCAGGGTGCCACCTCCACGACGGCATGGCTGCGGCACCGGTTGCGGCTCTCGCCCAGGGTGGCCCGGACGCTGGTCGGTGATGCGGAGGCGCTCGACTCCGGTCCGGTGCTGGTACGGGACGCCGTGCGGTCGGGGGCGGTCGACGCCGAGCAGGCGAGAGTCGTGGCCACCGCCGTCGCGACGGTACGGGCGCAAGCCGGTGCGATGGCCGCCGACAAGGCGGTGGGGGTTCTGCTGGAGTGGGCCGGCCAGTTCGACCCCGAGGGTCTGCGGAAACTCAGCCAGCGGATTCTCGATCACGTGGCCCCGCAGGTCGCCGAGCAGGCCGACGCCGAGGCCGTGGCCAGGGCCGAGCAGCGCGCCCGACGCGACCGGCACCTCAACCTGTCCCCGACCGGGGACGGCCGGCTGCGCCTGTCCGGTCTCCTCGACACGGAAACGGGCGCGTTGCTGCGTGCGGCGTTGGATCCACTCAGCAGACCGCACGGCCGGGACGACGACCGTACGCCTGCGCAGCGTCGGCACGATGCGCTCGCGGATGTGTGCCGGCTCGTGCTGCGTTGCGGCGAGGTGCCCGACGGCGGCGGTGAACCCGCGCAGGTCGTGGTGACCACCGGATTCGATCCGCTCGCCGGGCAGCTCGGGACCGGCACGCTGGACAGCGGCGAGCGCCTGTCCGCCGAGTCCGTACGGCGGCTGGCCTGTGACGCGGCGATCCTGCCCGCCGTCCTCGATGGTCCGGGCCAGGTCCTGGACCTCGGCCGGCAGCGCCGGTTGTTCACCGGTCCGGTCCGCCGGGCCCTGCTGCTCCGCGACGGAGGTTGCGCGTTCCCCGGGTGTGACCGACCGCCGAGTTGGACTCAGGCCCACCACATCGTGCACTGGTCGGCGGGCGGAGCGACCGCCGCCGACAACGGCGTCCTGTTGTGCGGGCGGCATCACCGGGTGGTGCATCACGACGGCTGGGTGGTCCGGATGGCCGGCGACCGACTGCCCGAATTCGTACCGCCACCGTGGCTGGATCCGCGGCAACAACCGGTGCGCAACACCCACCACCGACGAAGTCCGGCTCCGACCGGCAAGAGCCCATCAGCAGCACACCGACACCAGTCGGCCCCGCCTGGGGCCGCCGCCCCGCAGGCATACCCACGCCAGTCGGCCCCGCCTGGGACCGCCGCACGCCCAGTACCCCCGATGGACCGACGCCGACCGGCGTCGCCCGGGACTGTCGTGCCGCCGGTACCCCCGGTGGACCGAGGCCAGCCGGCGTCTGTCGGGACCGCCGCACGCCCAGCGTCCCCGGCGGACCGACGCCGACCGGGCTCGTCCGGGGCTGTCGTGCCGCCGGCGACCCCGGCACACCGCCGCCACTCCGACCGGCCCGCGGTCGTCGAGCCGGGCGTCGAGCCGGGCGGCCACCGGACAGCAGCGCCGCGAGCGGGCCGCAGCGTCAGCGAACCAGTCGGCCGCGGCGCCGGCGAGTCGGGGCGGCCGGGTCCGACACGACGGCTCGTGGCCTGAGCCGGCGTCGATGTCCGCAGACCGTCGGGAGACCTACCGCGTCGCGTCGCACCACGCCGGCCGCCTGCCCCTACTGCCGCGGGCTTTGCCTTGCGACGCGGCACCGGGTGCCGTCCGTTGCGGTGCCCGCGGGCTCAAGGGCTTGCCGGAGGGGCAGCCCGGACCGCCGCCCGGCCTCCGCCTCGCCTCGACCGCCCTGATGACCTCGACCCCCGTGATGAACCCGACCGCCCTGATGACCTCGATCGCCGTGATGAACCCGACCACCCTGATGAACACGACCGCCCTGATGAGACAGGCGGGTCACTCCGCCGACGGACCGCTGCTCTTGGGCCGCGGGGCCTAGGCTGGGCCGATGCCCGATCCGATCTTCGCGGAACGACGCCTGGCCGCGATCTACGATCCGCTGGACCCGGATCGCAGCGACCTGGACGCGTACCTGGCCATGGCCGACGAGTTCGGTGCGCGCAGCGTGCTGGACGTCGGCTGCGGCACCGGTACGTTCGCCTGCCTGCTCGCCGAACGCGGCCTGGCCGTGATCGGGATGGACCCGGCGGCGGCCTCGCTGGAGGTCGCCCGCGCCAAGCCCGGCGCCGACCGGGTGCGCTGGATCCACGGGTACGTCACCGACCTGCCCGCGCTTCAAGTCGATCTTGTCACGATGACCGCGAACGTCGCGCAGGTCTTCCTGACCGACGAGGACTGGACGGCGGTGCTGCGGGCGGCGTACGCGGCGCTGCGGCCGGGCGGCCGGCTGGTCTTCGAAACCCGCGACCCGGCGGCGCGGGCCTGGCTGGAGTGGAACCACGACCGGTCACACCAGCGTACGGTCGTACCCGGCGTCGGTGCCGTCGAGTCCTGGGTGGACCTGCTCGGCGTGCACGGCGACCTCGTCTCGTTCCGCGGGAGCTACGTTTTCGCGGCCGACGGTGCGCGGCTGACCTCGGAGTCCACCCTGCGCTTCCGGCACCGCGACGAGGTGAGCACCGGGCTGACCGCGACCGGCTTCGCGGTGCGCGACGTACGGCAGGCGCCGGACCGGCCCGGCCGCGAGATGGTGTTCGTCGCGCAGCGGCCCGACTGACGAGGCCCGGCAGGGGCGCGGCTGACGGTTCGGCACGGCTGTCGGTTCAGCGGCGGGCCAGCGGGCCGGCGGCGCGCGCCCGTCGGTTCAGCGCGGCTGTCGGTTCAGCGGCGGGGGCCGTCGGTTCAGCGCGGCCGTCGGTTCAGCGGCGGGCCGGCGGTGCGCGGCTGTCGGTTCAGCGGCGGGCGGGCAGGGCGCGGAGGAACTTCTCGGCGATCGGCACCGCGCTGGCGGTGCTCGATCCGCCCTGCTCGACGAAGACCGCGAAGGCGATGTCGCCCTGCCAGCCGACGAACCAGGCGTGGGCGTGCGCCGGGTCGTTGTCGTACTCCGCGGTGCCGGTCTTGCCGTACACCGGGTCGCCCGGCACCTTGGCCAGGCTGGTGGCCGTACCCGCGGTGACCACCTCGCGCATCATGGCCCGCAGCGGTTCGACGGAGCCGGCCTTGAGCTGCGGTCCGGGCCCGGCCGCGGCCGGGACGTCCGGGGTGTCCGGCGCGACGAGCGTGGGTTGGGACCACTGCCCGCGGGCCACCGCGGCGGTCGCGCAGGCCATCGCCAGCGGGCTGACCAGCGTCGTGCCCTGGCCGATCGCGGCGGCGGCCCGCTCCACGCCCGGACCGCCGGTGGAGACCTTTCCGGTGAAGGCGTCCAGCCCGACCTGCCAGGATCCCTCCAACCCGAGGGTACGGCCCGCGGCCGCCAGACCGTCGGCGCCCAGCTTCGGGGCCAGCGCGGCGAAGGCGGTGTTGCACGACTTGGCGAAGTCGGTGCGGAACGGCACCGTGCCCAGCTCGAAGAAGTCGGAGTTCTTGAACGTACGGCCCTCGACCAGGAAGGTCTTCGGGCAGTCCACCGGCGTTTCCGCCTGTACCGCCCCGGCGTCCAGCAGGCCGAGCGCGGTGACCATCTTGAAGGTGCTGCCGGGCGGGACCTGCGCGGTGAAGGCGAGGTTCTCCTCGGCGGCGCCCGGACCGTTGGCGGCGGCCAGGATCGACCCGTCGCTGATCCGCAGCGCGACCAGGGCGGTCCGGTGGCCGGGCTGGGTGGCCACCGCCGCGTCGGCGGCCGTCTGCGTACCGGTGTCCAGCCGTGTCCGCAGTGCCGCGCCGGGCTGCGGCTCCCGGCGGAAGACCTCGCTGATCGGCTTGAGCGCGCCCTCCGGGTCCTGGCGCATGATCTGCACGCTGGCGCCGGGCACGCCGCGCAACTGCTTGTCGTAGGCGCCCGCGATGCCGCCGTGGCCGACCCGGTCGCCGTAGCCGTACGTCGCCGGGTCGGCGTCGATGTCCTGTTTCTGTACGTCGTCGACGGTGCCGAGCACGGCGCGGCCGAACTCGCGGCTGGGCGACAGCTCCCGCTCGGCGGTCAGGAACACGGTCCCGGGCAGCGGCCGGATCCGGGACCGGATCTGGTCGTAGGCGTCCTTGCGCAACGTCACGACCTCCACCCGGGAGCCGGGCGTGCCGGCCGCGATCCGTTCGGGCAGGTCGCCGAGGTCGATCGGCGGGGTGAGCGGCGGTCGGATCGCCCGGAACGCCTCGTCGAGCTTGCGGGTCAGGTCCTTCGCGTCGGTCACCTGCCCGGGGTCGACCCCCACCAGGACCACCGGACGGGACGTGACAAGCGGTTTCCCGGCGGCGTCGAGCACGTCGCCGCGCTTGGCCGGCAGCCTGGTGACCGACAACTGGTCGCCGCTGGTGAGATCGTTCTGCACCAGCTTCGGTTCCCAGATGATCTGCCAGGCGTCGTCCTGGCCCTGCTTCAGCCGTACCGTGGTCGGGTAGGTCCAGTGGCCGTCGCCGGGCAGCGGCCAGTCGACCGCGACGGTGGCGGTGGCCAACCCGCCGTTCCCGGTGACCTTGCCGTCGACGCGCAACCCCGGGACGGCGCCGGCCAGGTCACCGGTGAGGTGCTTGAGTTCGTCGGCGACGTCCGTCGCGGGCAGTTTCCGGCCGCTCGGGTCGATGAAGGCGAGCTTGTCCAGGGTGCCGTCCCGCCAGCCGGCCAGGAACGCGTCGAGCGCCGACTCCGGCCCCGGGCTCGAACAGCCGCTGAGCCCGGCGGCCAGCAGCGACAGCCCCGCGAGCGCCGCGGGCAGCCGCCGGGTGGGGCGTACCCACGCGGGCGGCCGCCGGGCGGGTCGTACCCGATGTCCCGCTCCGGCCGGCTTCGCGCGCAACCGCCCGCGCCGAAGCGGAGATTCGGCACGGACCAGGTACGCGGCACGCATGGGGACACCTTTCGGGCGTCTGGCGAAAAGTCGACCTTGCTCGGGGCCGAACCGACCGTAGTACGCGCCGTCCAGCGCCGTTGCCCGACCGGCGGTGGCTCGGGTCACAACTGGCGCAACGGCGGGTGTGATGACGGGTACAGCCGGGGTACACACCGAACGTCCATCAGCGGCGCAACAGGCGATCGGTCGCTTGCCCGGCCCCGCGACCCGCCCCAGATCCACCGACGGGGGCGGCGCACGGGAGGGCATAGGCTGGGCCGCGAGTGACCCACGACGCTGTGGGTCGAGGGGAGTGGCACGCATGGACCGGCGTCCGGCGACGAAACCGGTACCCGACACCCGAGAGGTGGGCACCGATCCGGAGGACAGTTTCGACACCGCGGCCGACAGCGACGAGGTGATCGTCGCGGGTACCAGCGCCCGGCTGGACACCGAGGTGACGGGCGTGGCGGGAGCCAGCATCGACACCCTGTACGACCTGGGCCTGCCGCCCGGTGCCCTCGCCGACGACGCCGAGGACTCCGATCTCGACGAGCCGGTGCCCAACGCGGAGCGGCTGGTCGCGCAGGCGGTGGCGCTCGCCGGGGACGATCACGACGCGGCGACCCTGGTGGACCGGTTCTGGCGGTTCGCGCCGGACGAGGAACTGATCGGCTTCACCCCGGAGGAGATGCTGGACGCCGCGCGGGCCCACCGTGACCTGGCCCAGCAGCGCGTACCGGGCGAGTTGAAGCTCCGCATCCACGAGCCGGCGCCGGAACAGCAGCACACGGTCATCGAGATCGTCACCGACGATATGCCGTTCCTGGTCGACTCGGTGACGGCCCTGCTCACGGCGCAGCACCTCGACGTGCACCTGCTGGTGCACCCGCTGGTGGTGGTGCGCCGGGAGCCGCTCGGCAAGTTGACCGAGGTGGCCGCGGACGTCGAGCCGGACGACGCGATCGCCGGGGACATCATCGAAAGCTGGATGCGGATCGAGATCGATCCGATCCGCGACGTGGCCGGCCGGGACCAGTTGCGGCGCGAGTTGCAGCGCGTGCTCACGGACGTCCGCGAGGCGGTGGAGGACTGGCCGAAGATGCGCCAGCGTGCCCTGGCGCTCGCCGACGAGCTGGCCGCGGCGCGTACGTCGGAGACCCGGCCGCCGGTCCCGGAGAAGGACATCACCGACTCGGTGGAGCTGCTGCGCTGGCTGGCCCACGAGCACTTCACGTTCCTCGGCTACCGGGAGTACCGGCTGGTCGACGTCCCGGCCGACACCGCGACCGGCACCGGCACGGCGAGAGCGACCGGCACGGCGAGAGCGACCGGCACCGGCACGGCGAGAGCGACCGGCACCGGCACGGCGAGAGCGACCGGCACCGGCACCGGCACCGCGAGAGCGACCGGCACCGGCACGGCGGGAGCGGGCGGGACCGGCGGCGCGGAGCAGGCCCTGGAAGCGGTGCTCGGCACCGGTCTGGGCATCCTGCGGCAGGATTCCACGCACGCCCGGTCGCTGTCCTCGCTGCCGCCGGAGGCGCACGAGAAGGTGCTGGAGCGGCGCCTGCTCATCATCACCAAGGCGAACTCCCGGGCCACGGTGCACCGGTCGGCCTATCTGGACTACATCGGGTTCAAGATCTTCAACGACGCCGGGGACGTGGTCGGGGAGCGCCGGTTCCTCGGGCTGTTCTCCACCGCGGCCTACCGGACCAGCGTGCGCGAACTGCCCGTGGTCCGGCGGAAGGTGGCCGAGGTGCTGGACCGTTCCGGGCTGAGCCCGCGCAGCCACTCCGGCAAGGACCTGTTGCAGATCCTGGAGACCTACCCCCGGGACGAGCTGTTCCAGATCAAGACCGACGACCTGTACCACGCGGTCATCGGCGTGCTGCGGATGGCCGGGCGCCGGCAGCTGCGGGTGTTCCTGCGCCGGGACGGCTACGGCCGGTTCATCTCGGCCCTGGTGTACCTGCCCCGGGACCGGTTCACCACGCAGAACCGGCTGCGCATGCAGGAGATCCTGCTGCGCCGGCTGAACGGCGTCGGGGTGGACTACACCACCCGGGTGACCGAGTCGATGCTGGCCCGGGTGCACTTCATCGTGCGTACGGACCCGACCAGCCCACCCGGGGAGGTGGACGCCGACCTGCTGGCCGAGGAACTGGCCGACGCCACCCGGCTGTGGGACGACGACTACCGGCTGGTGCTGGAACGCAAGCTCGGCGACGAGCAGGCCAAGCACCTGTTCACGCGGTACGCCGACGCCTTCCCCGAGGGCTACAAGGACGGGCACACCCCGTACGAGGCGATGAAGGACCTGGCCAAGCTGGAGCTGCTGGAGGAGCCCGGCCAGCTGGAGATGCACCTGTTCCGCAAGCAGCACGCGGACCGGCCGGACGCGATGGACGTCCGGTTCAAGGTCTACCGGTACGGCGAGCCGATGATCCTCTCGGCGGTGCTGCCGGTGCTGCACTCGCTCGGCGTCCGGGTGGTCGACGAGCACCCGTACCAGGTGGATCGGGTGGACGGCCGGATCTGGCTGTACGACTTCGGCCTCCAACTCCCCGAGGCGTCCCGCGACCTGGTCGAGGTTCGCCCCAACATGGAGAACGCCTTCTCCGCCACCTGGCGGGGCGAGGCGGAGATCGACGGCTTCAACGAACTGGTCCTGCGCGCCGGGCTCACCTGGCGTCAGGTCGTGGTGCTGCGCGCGTACGCGAAGTACCTGCGCCAGGCCGGAACGGTCTTCTCGCAGGACTACATGGAGTCCACCTTCATCGCCTATCCGGAGCTGGCCGGCCTGCTGGTGCGGCTGTTCGAGACCCGGTTCTCGCCCGCGGAGTCGTTGAGCACCGCGGAGCGGGAGGAACGCAGCCGCGAGCTGGTCGACGAGATCACCGGACGGCTCGACGACGTGGCCAGTCTGGACCAGGACCGCATCCTGCGCTCCTACCTCACGCTGATCCAGGCCACCCTGCGGACCAGCATCTACCAGCGGCGCACCGACGGGCGGCCCAAGCCGTACGTGGCCTTCAAGCTGGACCCGCAGGCGGTGCCGGACCTGCCGGCGCCGCGACCGATGTACGAGATCTTCGTGTACTCGCCCCGGTTCGAGGGGGTGCACCTGCGGTTCGGGCCGGTGGCCCGGGGCGGCCTGCGCTGGTCCGACCGGCGCGAGGACTTCCGTACCGAGGTGCTCGGCCTGGTCAAGGCGCAGATGGTGAAGAACGCCGTGATCGTGCCAGTGGGCGCCAAGGGCGGCTTCGTGCTCAAGCAGAAGCCGGGGGACCGGGACGAGGCGGTGGTCTGCTACCGGGAGTTCATCTCCGCCCTGCTGGACGTCACGGACAACATCTCCGGCGGCCGGATCGTGCCGCCGGACGACGTGGTGCGGCACGACGGGGACGACCCGTACCTCGTGGTGGCGGCCGACAAGGGCACGGCCAGCTTTTCCGACATCGCCAACGAGGTCTCCACCTCGAAGGACTTCTGGCTCGGCGACGCGTTCGCCTCGGGCGGCTCGGCGGGGTACGACCACAAGAAGATGGGCATCACCGCCCGCGGTGCCTGGGAGTCGGTCAAGCGGCACTTCCGGGAGCTGGGCTTCGACACCCAGACCCAGGACTTCACGGTCGTCGGGGTGGGCGACATGTCCGGCGACGTGTTCGGCAACGGGATGCTGCTGTCCGAACACATCCGCCTGGTGGCCGCCTTCGACCACCGGCACATCTTCCTGGACCCGGATCCGGACGCCGCCAGCTCGTACGCCGAACGGCGCCGGCTGTTCGACGCCGCGCGCTCGTCGTGGGCCGACTACAACCCGGAGCTGATCTCCGCGGGCGGCGGCATCTTCCCGCGTACGGCGAAGTCCGTGCCGATCTCGCCGGAGGTGCGGGCGGCGCTCGGCCTGCCGGACCAGGTGGAGATGCTCTCGCCGCAGGAGTTGATGCGGGCGATCCTGACCGCGCCGGTCGACCTGTTCTGGAACGGCGGCATCGGCACCTACGTGAAGGCGTCCACCCAGTCCAACGCCGAGGTGGGCGACAAGTCCAACGACGCGATCCGGGTGGACGGCAGGAGCCTGCGCTGCAAGGTCGTCGGCGAGGGCGGCAACCTGGGCTTCACCCAGGTGGGCCGGATCGAGTACGCCGTGGGCGGCGGGCGGATGTACACCGACTTCGTGGACAACACGGCCGGGGTGGACTGCTCGGACCACGAGGTCAACATCAAGATCCTGCTGCACGACGCGCTCGCCGAGGGCGACCTCGCGCTGCCGCAGCGGGACGAGTTGCTGGCCCAGATGACCGACGAGGTCGCCGAGCTGGTGCTGCGGGACAACTACGACCAGGCCCGGGCGCTGGGCATGGCGCAGGCGCAGGCGGCGTCGCTGCTGCCGGTGCACCGCCGGATGATCATCGATCTGGAACGGTCGGGGCAGCTCAACCGCGAGCTGGAGGCGCTTCCGCCGGACGACGAGCTGGCGGTGCGCACCGACTCCGGGCTCACCGCGCCCGAGTTCGCGGTGCTGCTGTCGTACGTGAAGATCAGCCTGGAGCGGGAGATCCTGAGCGACGGGATCGCGGACGAGGAGTGGACGGCCGGCGTGCTGGCCAGCTACTTCCCGACCCCGCTGCGGGAGCGGTACGCCGGACTGATGACCGGGCACCGGCTGCGCCGGGAGATCGTCACCACGGCGCTGGTCAACGAGGCGGTGAACCGGGGCGGCATCTCGTTCATCTACCGGGTCTGCGAGGAGACCGCCGCCACCGCGGCGGACGCCATCCGGGCGTACGTGGTGGTCCGCGACGTCTTCGGGCTGGACCAGCTCTGGGGTCGGATCGAGGCGCTGGACAACCGCGTCCCGGCGGACGTGCAGACGGCGGTCTACCTGGACACCCGGCGGCTGCTGGACCGGGCCGTGCGCTGGCTGGTCACCAACCGGCGCTCGCCGTTGGACGTGCCGGGGGAGATCGCCCGGCTGCGCGACGGGGTGGCCCAGTTGCTGCCGGAGCTGGACGACCTCTTCTACGGCAGCGAGCAGGAGGCGCTGACCGGCTACATCGAGATGCTGGCCGGCAAGGGTCTGCCGCGGGAACTGGCCCAGCAGGTCACCCGGCTGATGTACAGCTTCGGGCTGCTGGACGTGGTGGAGACGGCCGCGACGACCGGGCGGGAGGTCGAGGAGGTCGCCTCGGTCTACTTCGTCCTGTCCGACCGCTTCCGGGTGGACTCGTTGCTGTCGAAGATCTCCCTGCTGCCCCGCGAGGACCGGTGGCAGACGCTGGCCCGGATGGCCCTGCGGTACGACCTGTACGCGGCCCTCGCGGCGCTGACCGCCGAGGTGCTGGGTTCCACGCCGGCCACGGCCAGCGCGGAGGAGCGGGTGCACGCCTGGGAACAGTCCAACCGGGTGTCGATCGGCCGGGCCCGCAAGGCGATGGGCGACTTCGACGAGTCCGGGGCCGACCTGGCGGCGCTGTCGGTGCTGCTGCGGCAGATCCGCACGCTGGTCCGGACGTCCTCGGCGAGCTGACCGGGGTACGACGTGCGGGCCGGTACCGCGGCATCCCGATCGGGACGCCGCGGTACCGGCCCGGTCACTTGGCCGAGACCGCGGTGGCCAGGACGACGATGTTGTTCTGGTAGCTGTGCTTCTTGCGGTCGAAGGTGCCGCCGCAGGTGACCAGCCGCAGACCGGCCTGGTCCGAGGGGGAGTAGACGAGGTCGGTGGGGAAGGCCGTCTTCGGGTACGACCCGACGGCGTCCACCCGGAAGGTGACCACCTTCTTGTCGGCACGGGTCACCTTGATCTGGTCCCCCGGCTTGAGCGAGCCGAGCCGGAAGAAGACGGCCGGACCCACCGCCTTGCTGTCCACGTGCCCGACGATGACGGCGTTGCCGATCTCCCCGGGACTGGGCCCGAGCTTGTACCAGCCGGCCAGCTTCGGCTGCTTCCGTACGTCCGGCACCTGGATGGTGTCGTCCTTGTTCACCCCGAGCGACAGCAGCTTGGTGTCCACCTTGATCTTCGGGATGACCAGCCGGGTCGGTGTGGAGCGACCCAGCGACACGGCGGGCGGTGCCGGGGTGGCCGCGCGGCCGGCGGTGGCCGACGGTTGCGCGGTCGAGGCCGCGGTCGGCGCGGGCGCGAACTCGGCGGCCGGCTGGGGCGGGGCCGCCGAGTCGACGGTGAACGCGGCGGTGACCATCCCGGCGCCGGCGATGAGCATCAGGACGAGCAGCGAGAGCAGGGCGATGCCGGCGGCGCGCCGCGGTACCCCGCGGCGGCCGCCGGCGAACCGGCTCGCCCGCTCAGGCGATCGAACCATGGGTCCGACGCCGGCGCAGCAGTGCCACCCCGGTGATCGCGGCCGCGGCCAGCGCGCCCGCCCCGCCGGTGGCGAGGCCCTTGTTCACCGCCGCGCCGCCGTCACCGCCGTTGACCGGGCCGTCCGGAGAGACGATCAGCTCGGCCTCACCGCAGGCCGCGTACACCGTGTAGTGCCCGGGGCGCGCGTCCTCGCTGAGCTCGTGCTCGACGACGTACACGTGCGGGTCGGCGTCGCTGGACATCTCCTGCGCCGCGCCGTCCTCCATGGGAGGCCGCGGGCCCTTGCCGTGGCCGTCGTCGGCCAGCACGCCGCCACCCGTGCCGCCCGAGGCCGACGCCGAGGGCGAGGCCGCGGGGGACGCCGTGACCGGCGGACCGGCGTCGGGGCCGGCCTCGTCGCTGTCCCCGGTGCCGGCGTACTGGGCGCCGAGGCGGGCGTGCTCGGCCGCCCGCTCCGGGTCGTACGGCACCTCGTGCAGCGTGAGCTGGCCGGTGAGCTTGGACCAGGCGCGTGGGCTGGCCTGCGCCTCGGTGCAGACCTCGCCGATGTCGACCGTCTCGCCGGGCCGGACGACCCGCGGGTTGACCCAGACGGTGCCGGACTTGTCGTGCGCGTCGGGGTCGTGCGTCGGCGCGGCGTCGGCGAGCGCGATGCCCGGGGCGCCCAGGAGCAGTGCCGCGCCGCCGAGGGCCGCGCCGGCGACGACCTTGCCGAGGAACTTCTTCGCCATGACTCCTCGTCACTTCCTTCCGCTTCTTCCTCCGGCCCGGCGGGAGCCGAGCCGTGACCGACGCTACCTACTTTGCGAGGTTTTATCGCTTTTATGGGTGTTCATCTTTTTAGTGATATCGAGGGGTGTTATCGGGCGAGCGCGCCGATGCGGCCGGTCTGAGCGTGATCGGGCCGCAAGTGCCCGTCGCGACGGCACCGAACCGGGCCGGGAAATACGCCCCCGTCCGGGCGGAAAGCGGTGGCCTGGGGCTCTCTGCGGCCGCCCGTCCCGCCCGTCCCCGGCGCTGCGATGACCTGGGTCACCTCCGGTCCGGCTGCCGGATGGTTCCGGAATGTCGGACAAGGCCGGCCGGTTGGACCGAGGCGTATGCCCCCCGACCGAGAGGACCCCATCGTGAAGCCCCCCTTCAGTCGATGGCTTCCGGCCATCGCGCATACCCGCACGACCCTGCGCCGGTCGGCCCCCGGTCTGTTCCGGGTGCCGGCGCTGGCCCGTTCGGGTCGGGTCGCCCGGTACGCCTCCGCCGCCACCCGGACGGTTCCGGCCATGGCGCGCTATCCCGTTCCGCGCGGCGCCATCCTGGCGGCCACCGGCCTGACGGCCGCCGCGGCGCTGGCCGGGCAACCGCTCGCCGGCGCCCAGAGCGCGGCCCCGGAGGCGGCCCGCCCTGCCGCGCTCACGGACGCGGCCACCGCCGCACCGGGCGGGGCGGACGCGGGCAACCCCGGTGACCGGGGCGCGGCGGCCGGCGTACCGGTGCAACCCCCCGCGGACCCGGCCCAGCCGGCGGACGGCGCCGCGGCGGACGACGGCGCCGCGGCGGCAGGCGAGGACGCCGCGCAGCCGGAGGCCGCCCCGTCGTTGCAGGCCCTGATCCCGTACGGCACGCAGGGTCCGCAGTCCCGGGTGAACCTGACCTCCGAGCAGACCGACAACGCGCGGACCATCGTGCGGACCGCGCGCCGGATGAACCTGCCGGACCGGGCCGCGGTGATCGGCGTGGCCACCTCGCTACAGGAGTCCAAGCTGGACAACCTGGGCCATCTGGGCGCCGCCAACGACCACGACTCGCTGGGTCTGTTCCAGCAGCGCCCGTCGGCCGGGTGGGGCAGTCCCGATCAGGTGACCGACCCGCAGTACGCGGCCATGGCGTTCTTCAACGGGCTGCGGAACGTCCCGGACTGGCAGAACCTGCCGCTGACCGACGCCGCGCAGCGGGTCCAGGTGTCGGCCTTCCCCTTCGCGTACGCGCAGTGGGAGCAGCAGGCCGCGGACATCGTCCGGGACGTCTGGGACCGGTGACCCGCGCGCCGGCCTCGGCGCAAGGTCATCGGGCCGGCAGGGTTCTTCCGCAGGTCGGCACGGCATTTCCAACGATCGGGTCCGGGTCCCGCGAGGAGCGGGGCCCGGACCTTTGGTCTCCCGTTCGGCGTTGGTTGCGGATAAAATAGTCGTGCGTCGTTGTCATGGAAGCGCTCCCATGCAAGAATTCGACCAGCCCCCGGTTACCGGGGGGCGGCACGACCCCAACGCCGAGGGCAGCCGGTGCGAACCGGCAGGCGTAGGGATTGCGCCGCCGGCGTCCCCGCGCGCCCCCACGTTACGCCCGTCCGGGCCGGGCGATACACATCCCCTCACGCGGCGTCTGCCGCGGCCCGATCCCGCGGTCGCGACGCCGTGCCGGGCCTATTGGCCCGGGCTGGCCCAAGGAGATCCGTGGAAATGAACGCTTGGAACAATCTCACCGGCAGGCGCAAGGGCGCCGTGCTGGCGAGCGTCGGCGCGCTGGTCGCCGGCGGCATGGTGGCCCTGCCGGCCACCATGGCGCAGGCCGCGACCGGGTGCGACGTCCAATACACCACAAACGACTGGTCGGGCGGCTTCACCGCCAACATCTCGATCAAGAACCTCGGCGACCCGATGAGCAGCTGGACGCTGCGCTGGACCTTCCCGAACTCGAGCCAGCGGGTCGACCAGGGCTGGTCGGCGACCTACACGCAGAGCGGCCAGCAGGTGACCGCGGCGAGCCTGTCCTACAACGGCTCGCTCGGCACCGGTGCCTCGACGTCGATCGGCTTCAACGGCTCCTGGAGCGGCAGCAACCCGAAGCCGACCTCGTTCACGCTCAACGGGGTGACCTGCACGGGCGGAACCACCAACCCGACCACGGGCGGCCCGACCTCGTCGCCGACCAGCAGCCCGACCAGCAGCCCGACCGGCGGCCCGACCTCGTCGCCGACGAGCAGCCCCACCGGCGGCCCCACCACCCCGCCGCCTACCGGCGGCAAGGTGGACAACCCGTACGTCGGGGCGCGCGGCTACGTGAACCCGGAGTGGAAGGCCAAGGCCGAGTCGGTGTCCGGCGGTAGCCGGGTCTCCAACAACCCGACCGCCGTGTGGCTGGACCGGATCGCCGCCATCGAGGGCACCTCGGGCAGCAGCTCCAACGGGGCCATGGGGGTCCGGGACCACCTGGACGCCGCGCTCGCCCAGGGTGCCGGCTACATCCAGTTCGTCATCTACAACCTGCCCGGGCGCGACTGCGCCGCGCTTGCCTCCAACGGCGAGCTGGGTCCGGACGAGCTGCCCCGGTACAAGTCCGAGTACATCGACCCGATCGCGGCGATCCAGGCCGACTCGAAGTACGCCGGCCTGCGCATCATCAACATCATCGAGATCGACTCGCTGCCCAACCTGATCACGAACACCTCGGGTCAGGCCGGCGGCACCGCGATGTGTGACACGGTCAAGGCCAACGGCGCCTACGTCAACGGCGTCGGCTACGCCCTGGCCAAGCTCGGCGCGATCAACAACGTCTACAACTACATCGACTCCGCGCACCACGGCTGGATCGGCTGGGACAGCAACTTCGGTCCCACCGCCGACATCCTGCACCAGGCCGCCACGGCCTCCGGCAGCACCGTGAACAACGTCGCCGGGTTCATCACCAACACGGCGAACTACTCCGCGCTGCAGGAGCCGTACGTGAAGATCACCGACACGGTGAACGGCACCAGCGTCCGGCAGTCCAAGTGGGTCGACTGGAACCAGTACGTCGACGAGCTGTCGTTCGCCCAGGCGTTCCGGCAGAAGCTGGTCTCGGTCGGCTTCAACTCCAACATCGGCATGCTGATCGACACCTCCCGCAACGGCTGGGGCGGCTCCGCCCGGCCCACCGGTGCCGGCCCGACGACCAGCGTTGACGCGTACGTCGACGGTGGCCGGATCGACCGGCGGATCCACGCCGGCAACTGGTGCAACCAGTCCGGTGCCGGCCTCGGTGAGCGGCCGACCGCGGCGCCCGCCTCGGGCATCGACGCCTACGTCTGGATCAAGCCGCCGGGTGAGTCCGACGGTTCGAGCACCGAGATCCCGAACGACGAGGGCAAGGGCTTCGACCGGATGTGCGACCCGACGTACACCGGCAACGCCCGCAACGGCAACAGCGCGACCGGTGCGCTGCCCAACGCGCCGATCTCGGGTGCCTGGTTCCCGGCTCAGTTCCAGCAGCTGATGCAGAACGCCTACCCGCCGTTGTCCTGAGATAGGGATTCGCCAGGCGCTGGTTCTCCGGCGCGGCGCCTGGCGCAGGGGCGGGCGCGGTCGCAGGTTGCGACCGCGCCCGCTCCACGGGTTCATCCGGCAGCGCTGCCGGGTTCGTCCGGCGGCCAAGCGCTGCCGGGTTCATCCGGCCGGCGCTGCCGGTGTGCGCAACCCCGACCTCACGGCACCGTTCGTTCGACCGCCGCCGGCCCGTCCTCGTCCAGTTCCCGCTGGGCCCGCGACACGTTCTCCGGCGTCGGGTCCCGACCCTCCGCCCTGGCCAGATCCTCGGCCTCCCACGGCTGCTCGGCCCCGGTGCGGTAGTCGGCCGCGTTGTTCGAGCCCGCCCCGTACGGATCGCCGAGCAGGTCGTCGGTGGGTGGGAAGTCGCCGGACCCGGCGCCCGGTTCGGTGAAGGTGGGCGTGTCGGGGTCCGCCGGCCCGCGCTCGGCGAGCTGCGGCACCGTCGTGTCGTCGTCGACGGCGTCCGCGAAGGCCGGATCGTCCTCCACCGGCCGGATGGGCTCGCGATCGGTCATCTCTGTCGCCCTCCGTCGTCTTTCTCCGCTGTCGTCTACCTGGCTACCCGGCGACGCCGGGCTCAATCCCCGGCGGTGGCGTCCTCGCCGTCGCGCGGCTCCGGCGCCTCGGCCGGCCGCAGCACGGCCCAGCCCAGCATGAACAGCCCGAAGGCGAGCATGGCCAGGCCGGCCCAGAGGTTGATCCGCAGCCCCTGCGCCTTGTCGATCTCCGTCTTGCTGTCGAAGACGCCCATCAGGGTGACGATCAGGCCGTACGCCGCGAACAGCCCACCGATCACCCGGCGGATGTCGAACAGCCGGGCCGCGGCGGACCGCCGCTGTTCCTGTTCGGTCTCCTCGACCAGCGTGTCCTCGGCGCCCTCCTCGACCTCGGGGGCGCGTCCGGTGTTGTCGTCCATGGTCCGGGACCTCCTAGAAGACCGGGATGTAGAAGAGGATGGCCAGCACCACCGCGACGACGCCCAGCAGCACCGGGTTGCGGTACCAGACCCGGTCGCCCACCAGCGTGTCGCCGTGCAGGTCGACACCGCCCAGGCCGGAGACCAGGCCCCGCAGCTCGCGCTCCGGCTTCGGGCTGGTCATCGGGGTGACGACCGCGGCCACGACGAGCACCAGCAGGAACGCGATGCCCGCGCCCCAGAAGCTCTCCTCCAGGTCCGAGTTGAAGTCGATGACGCCGCCCTGGTAGAGCAGGTACGTCGCCAGCGCGCCGAGCGTGCCGACCAGCAGCGACCAGAAGCCGGCCCAGGCGGTCATCCGCTTCCAGAACATGCCCACGATGAACGTGCCGAACAACGGGGCGTTGAACAGCGAGAACAGCGCCTGGATGTAGTTCATGATGTTGCTGAACCCGGCGGCGATGAACGCCGTGCCGATGCCGATCAGCACACCCACCACGGTGGCCACCCGGCCCACCCGCAGGTAGTGGTCGTCGGTCCGGTCCCGCTGGATGTACGCCTGCCAGATGTCGTAGCTGACCACCGTGTTGAAGCCGCTCACGTTGGCCGCCATTCCGGCCATGAAGGACGCGATCAGGCCGGTGACCGCGACCCCCAGTACGCCGTTGGGCAGCAGGTCCCGCATCAGCAGCGGGATCGCGTTGTTGTACTGCAGGTCGCCGGTGTCGGCGCCCAGGCCCTTCACGGTGACCAGCGCGATCAGGCCGGGAATGACCGTCACGGCCGGGATCAGCAGCTTCGGGTACGCCGCGATGATCGGGGTGCGCCGCGCCGCGCTCATGTTCCGGGCCGACAGCGCCCGCTGCACCTCGGCGAAGTTCGTGGTCCAGTAGCCGAAGGAGAGCACGAATCCCAGGCCGAAGACGATGCCCCACCACTGCGCGCCCAACGGGTTGTCGGTGCCGGCGGTGTCGGCCCAGGCGTGCAGGCCGGCCTCGCCCAGCTTGCTGCCGCGGACCGCGTCGAGCAGGCCGTTCACGCCGCCGACCTTGACCAGGCCGATCACGGTGATCGGGATGAGACCGGCCAGGATGACGAAGAACTGCAGGACCTCGTTGTAGATCGCGCCGGAGAGGCCGCCGAGCAGGATGTACGCGAGCACGATCGCGGCGCCCACCACGATGGCGACCCAGAGCGGCCAGCCCAGCAGCGCCTGCATGATCAGCGCGAGGGCGTACAGGTTCACCCCGGCGATGAGCACCTGGGCGAGGGCGAAGCTGATCGCGTTGAGCAGGTGGGTCGGCCGGTTGAAGCGCAGCCGCAGGTACTCGGGGACGCTGCGCACCTTGGAGCCGTAGTAGAACGGCATCATCACGATGCCCAGGAACACCATGGCCGGCACCGCGCCGATCCAGTAGTAGTGCACGGTCATCATGCCGTACTGGGCGCCGTTGGCCGCCATCCCGATGATCTCCAGCGCCCCGAGATTGGCCGAGACGAAGGCGAGCCCGGTCACCCAGGCGGGAAGGGAGCGGCCGGAGAGGAAGAAGTCCACACTGGTACGGATCGCCCGGCGGGCCGCGAAGCCGACACCGAGCACCGTGGCGAAATACAGCGCGAGCAGGACGTAGTCCAGCACGTTCATGTCGAGTCTCAGGCCGCCGCCATCCACGCCGTCACCTTCAATCCACTTTGATGGACGTTGAACCGCGTGCCGGCTACTACCCCCGTCCCCACCCCGTTACGCCCGTTTGCGGCGCGCGGAACGCACTCCCCGGCACCCATGCCTCGGGCGCCGGGGAGTGGTGGATCGTGTCGATGCGGTCAGAGACCCAGCACGCGGTCCAGGAAGTCCCGGTAGCGGCGGACCAGCACGCGCAACTGCTCGGTGTCGTTCGTCCCGTCCTGCCGCCAGGTGCCCAACTCGTCCTTCTGGCGCGACAGCGCCGCGGCGAGCGCCTCGATGGCCTCGTCCACCAGGCCCTGCGCCTCGCCGACCGCCGCCTGCGGGTCGTCGACGAACCGGAGCTGGACGTCCCGCCAGCGGTCGCGGAAGTCGCCGGCCCGGTCGCCGATGAGCGCGGTCACCGGTTCGGTCGGCACCGCGCCGGGGGGCAGCGCGCCGTCTCCGGTCGGGCTCGCGGTGCCGGTGTCGACGGTGCCGGTGTCGACGGTGTCGGTGGGCACGACGGTGTCGGATTCGACGGTGTCGGGGTGCGCGACGGTGTCGGTGTCGGATTCGACGATGTCGGCGGGTGCGAGCACGTCGGCGGCCTCCTCGGGCGAGTCGGTGCCGTCCTCGGGCGAGTCGGTGCCGGCGGCGGTCTCGTCGGGCATCGTGCGCGCGTCCGGGTCGTCCTCCGCCGCGGCGACCGGCTCGACGTCCACGGCGTCGTCGTCCAGGGCCTCGTTGTCCACGGCGTCGTTGTCCAGGGCGTCGGCGTCGGCGTTGTCCCCGGCCTCGGCCACCGTCGCGTCGGCGTCCACGTCGTCGTCCAGGGCGCCGTCCTCGGTCCGGTCGAGGTCCGTCTCGTCCACGTCGTGCTCGGTCGGCCGGCCGTCGCCGGCCATCGCCGAGGCGGCCACGGCACCGCCGGGGCTGCCCGCGCCGAACGCCGTGGGCTGCGGTGCCGGCTCGGCGAACCCGTCCGCGTCCCGCTCGTCGGCCGGTTCGCCGTAGAGCGGCGCGTCGACGGCCGTCTCCGCGGTCCGGTCGCCCGGTGCCGGCTCGTCGTCGATCAGGTCGTTGTTCCGGGCCTCGTCGAGGCGGTCGTCCAGGCTTGCGTCCGCGCCATCCGGGTCGTGCCCGTCCGCGTCCCCGTCGTCCAGCCGCTCGGTCCCGGCGTCGGGGCCGTCCACCGGTTCGGCCAGCACCGGGTCGTCGAAGGAGTCGCCGTGCTCCGGCCCGTGCTCCGGCCGCTCCGCGGCCTCGGCGTCGAGGTCCGTGTCCCGGTCGGCGAGGTCGGTGTCCCGGTCGTCGAGATCGTTCGGGTCGTCCATGCCGTCACGGGCGGGCGGTGGTACCGGGACGGGATCGGATTTCACCACGTCGGGGTGCTCGTCGTTGATCTGGTCGTGGTGGCGCATGCTGGTGGGCCTCCTCACCGGCTCGGTGCGTCCTGAGGGGTGTCCGGACGGGGCTCGTCCGGGCGGGTGTGCGGGACGGGATCCTCGCCGAGCAGTTCGGCGAAGAGCGTCCGGTAGTGCACGACGGCCTGGCGCAGCTGCTCGGTGCTCGCTTCGCCCCGGGCATTGGCAAGGTTGATTTCATGCGCGTCGCGGTAGTGGGTCAGCGTACGGGCGTGCTCGACGGACAGGTGCGCGAGTTGGTCCTCGTAGTCCTCGGTGGGGTAGCCACGCTCGGCGACCAGCCGGGTCACCAGCTCGTCGGCGGCGCCGACGGCCTCGGTCGGCTCGTCGACGAAGCGTGCCTGGATTTCCTCCCAGGCGCTTGCATACCGCTCGCGGGACTCGTCGGTCAATGGTGTGAGGGTGAGTTCGGCGTGCCGGCGCTCCCGGCCCCGCAACTCGCGCTCGGCCGCCGACCGGCTGTCCTGTTCGGCGAGGACCCGGTCGTACTCCGGCCCGAACCGGCTGCGCAGCGCGCGGCGGCGCGTGGCGACCACCGCGGCGGCGACCACGGCGGCGAGGATGACGATGACGATGACGATGACGACTATGGCTATGGACGACATGGCTCCTCCTTCTGCGTCTTGGGTATTCCCGCCGAGAGGTGGTCACCAATCCCGGTCCGCGGCACTTTCCCGCACTTTGTGAGGGGGCGCTCGCGTACCGGATCACCGACCGGAGGGAATTCCCGGTCCGCACCGGTTACGGCCCGGACGCCAGCTACCGGCGAGCCCGGGCCCCCGTGGGCGGTACGGGCCGCATATCCTGTGCCACGAACCGAGCGAGGTGGGTGATCGATGAACGCGCTGGACCCGGCGGACGGTGCCGGGGTACGCCGGCTGCCGGTGGCGTTGAAGATCCTCATCGCCGGTGGCTTCGGGGTGGGCAAGACCACCCTGGTGGGCGCGGTCAGTGAGATCCGGCCCCTGCACACCGAGGAGGTGTTGACCAGCCTCGGGGCCGGGACCGACGACCTCACCGGGGTGGAGGCCAAGACCACCACCACGGTCGCGATGGACTTCGGCCGGATCACCATCAACGAGCAGCTCCAGATCTACCTGTTCGGCACCCCGGGCCAGGCCCGGTTCTGGTTCCTCTGGGACGAGTTGGCCTACGGCGCCCTCGGCGCGGTCGTGCTGGCCGACACCCGGCGGCTGGCCGACTGCTTCCCGTCGATCGACTACTTCGAGGAGCGGAACATCCCGTTCGTCGTCGGGGTGAACAGCTTCGACGGCGTACCCCGGTTCGGGGTCGCGGCGGTGCGCGAGGCGCTCGACCTCGGCCCCGAGGTGCCGGTGCTGCGGTGTGACGCGCGGGACCGGCAGTCCGGTCGGGACCTCCTGGTCGCGCTGGTCGAGCACGTCGCGCAGCGGCGCGGCGAGCTGGTCTCCGTCACGTAGCGTTCCGCTGTCCGGGCCGCGGGCCGCGGTTGCGGGTGATTGGATCAAGATGATCCGGTCCTGCGCGGAAATGGAGTTTCGGTGACCAGTGGCGGCGGCATCGCGTACATCGGCTGTTACACCGCGGAGGGCGGCGGTCGTGGCGAGGGGGTGGCGGCGGCCCGGCGGGACCCGGAAACGGGCCTGCTCGACTCGGTCGAGACGGTGGCGGTCACCCCGTCGCCGTCGTTCCTGGCCCGCCACCCCACGCTGCCGGTGCTGTACGCGGTGAACGAGCTGGCCGAGGGCACGGTCACCGCGTGGCAGATCGGCGACCGGACCCGGCTGACCGAGCTGGCGGTGCGGGACACCGGCGGGGACAGCCCGGCCCACCTGGCCGTCGCGCCGGACGGCCGCCACCTGTACGCGGCCAACTACGCCAGCGGCAGCGTCTCGGTGCACCCGCTGGACGGCGACGGGGTGCCGGCGGCGCGCAGCGATCTCGTGGTGCACGACGGGCACGGCGTGGATCCGCAGCGCCAGGAGCGCGCCCACGCGCACTTCGTGATCCCGGACGGCCCGGCCGTGCTGTACGCGGTGGATCTCGGCACCGACACGGTGTACCGGTACGAGCTGGACCCCGCGGCGGGGCGGCTGCTGCCCCGGGGACGTACCCACGTGCGGCCCGGCACCGGCCCGCGGCACCTGGCCCGCAGGCCCGACGTCGAGCGCTGGTACCTCAGCGGTGAGCTGGACGGCAGCGTCTCGGTGCTGGCCCGCGGCGGCGACGGCGGGCTGGAGGTGCGGGACCGGGTCGCGGCCAGCGAGCGGTCCGGGCACGTGCAGCCCGCCGAGATCGCCGTCTCGGCCGACGGCCGCCACCTCTACGTCTCCAACCGGGGAGTGGGCACGATCTCCGTTTTCGCGCTGGACGGGGACGGGCCGCCGGTGCACCGGGCGGAGGTGTCCAGCGGCGGCACCTGGCCGCGGCACTTCGCCCTGGCCGGCGACCGGCTGTACGTGGCCGACGAGCGGGCGCACCGGGTGACCTGTTTCGCGGTGTCGGCGGAGACCGGGGTGCCGGCGCCGGTGGGCGAGCCGCTGGAGGTGGGCAGCCCCACCTGCGTGCTGCCCTGGATCTAGGGGGAGGCCGCGATTGCACCGAATTGTCGAACGGATAGCCAGGGCGTAAGCACACGGAGTGAGTTTTTGCCGGTGAACGATTTCTAGTGAGTAACTATGGTCCGAACGTACGTGGCAGTTCGCCGGTCAAATCCGCAGAATCGTCCTCGTGTCAGGCCGTCATCGCAATCGTGGACGTAGCCATGGAGTAACCGCCGTCGCCGCGGCGGCCGCGCTGTTTGTCGTCGTGGCCGGGGCGTGGCTGGGCTACCAGCGGCTCGTCCAGCCAGCGTGCTCCGGAGAGCTGAGGCTCAGGGTCGCCGCGACCCCGGAGATCGCGCCGGCCGTGCAGTCGGTCGCGGACCAGTGGACCCGGGACGGCGCGGCGGTCGAGGGCGTCTGCGTCGTGGCGCAGGTCGACGCCGCGCAGCCGGTCGACGTGGCGGCCGGGGTCGCCACCCAGCACGGCGTCAGCCTGCCCGGGGTGGGCCAGGCCAGCGGCTCGGACGTGCCGCCGGACGTCTGGATCGCGGACTCGTCGACCTGGCTGCTGCGGTTGCAGAGCGTGGCGTCCGGCTTCGAGCCGACCAACCGGGCGTCGGTGGCGCGCAGCCCCGTCGTGGTGGCCATGCCCGAGCCGGTGGCCGCGAAGGTCGGCTGGCCGGACACGAAGCTCACCTGGACGGCCCTGCTCAAGCAGATCACCACCGGCTCCGGCCTGCGGACCGGGATCGTCGAACCGACCCGGGACGCCGCCGGGCTGTCCGGGCTGCTCTCCCTCGGCCAGGCGGCGAACGCCAGCGCCGACGCGCAGCAGAGCGGCACGAAGGCGATGCGGGCGCTGGCCACCGGGCGTTCACAGCTGCGCGACGACCTGCTGGCCCGGTTCCCGCGTTCGGCGGACCCGGCGGCGATCGCCTCGGCACTCTCCGCGGCGTCGCTGTCCGAGGAGGACGTGATCGCCTACAACGCGAAGAAGCCGCCGATCCGGCTCGCGGCGATCTACCCGGAGCCCGCGCCGCTGTCGCTGGACTACCCGTACGCGGTGCTGCCGGGCATCCAGGCGGCGCAGGGCAAGGCGGCGCAGGGTCTGTTCAAGGTGCTCGGCACAGACGCCTTCCGCGACCGGCTGGGCGAGCAGGGGCTGCGGGCGCCGGACGGCACCTTCACCCCGGGCTTCGCGGCGCCGCAGGGCGCGCCGAGCCCGGCCGGCACCAACCCACCGTCCGCGACCCCGAACTCCGGCGGCACGGCGGCGGCGGGTCTGGACCCGGTCGTGGTCGACCGGGCGTTGTCGAGCTGGTCGGTCTCCACCCAGCCTGGTCGGCTGCTCGCGGTGATCGACGTCTCCGGTTCGATGAAGGAGCAGGTGCCGGGCACCAACGTCAACCGCGAGCAGGTGACCGTGCAGACCGCGGCGCGGGGTCTGTCGCTCTTCGACGACACCTGGGAGGTCGGACTCTGGACCTTCTCCACGAACCTGGTCGGCAGCCGGCCCTGGCGCCAACTGGTACCGATCGGGCCGCTGAGTTCTCAGCGGGACGAGTTGCAGAAGGCCCTGCCCCTGGTGGTGCCGAGCAACGGTGACACCGGTCTCTACGACACCACGCTCGCCGCGTACAAGACGGTGCAGGAGGGCTGGCAGGCCGGTCGGGTGAACTCCGTCGTGCTGTTCACCGACGGAAAGAACGAGAACCCGGGCGGCATCAGCCAGCAGCGGCTGCTCTCCGAGCTGAAGAAGGCCGCCGATCCGGAGCGGCCGATCCAGATGGTGATCCTCGGCATCGGCAAGGACGTGAACCAGGACGAGCTGAAGGCGATCGTGAAGGTCACCGGCGGCGGTGTCTTCGTCACCGAGGACCCCTCGAAGATCGGCGACATCTTCCTCAAGGCCATCGCGCTGCGCCCGCCGGCGACCCGCTGAGGCCGGGCGCCGCCGGGCCGGCACCGGCCCGCGGCGCGCCGGCCACGTACGGGCGCCGGCCGGCGGTGTAGCGGCGCCGGCCGGCGGCGTACCGGCACCGGGCCGATCGGCCGGGCCGCCGTGGACGCGACGGACCGGCCGGCGCCGTTTCGCGCCCGGTCCGCCCCGGCCCGGCGGCCGAGACCCGGCCGTCCGGCCGTCGCATCCGGCCGCATCCGGCGGTGTCGCGCACGGTCGGCGACCGGCCCGGCACGTATGGTGTGGAAGCCGATACAGACGGTGCCTGATCGGCCATCCGGACGCCGTCGCGGTCAGCCTGGACCGTCGCGTCAACCGGTACGTCCAGCAGAGTCCAATCGCAAGTCGATGACATTAATCCGTCGGATGGCTTTCCCGGCGGTATCGATCGGTCAAACTGTTCCCCAGGTTCCGGGACAAGACCGGGGGTTGGGGCAGGCACCCGGGCGAGTTTCCCCACGGGAGCAGGGGAGGATCGGTGACCGCAGCGACCATGCTCAGCCCCGTCTCGACGCGGCCGGCCGCCGGGCCGGGCCGCACCGAGGACGGGCGGCGGCAGGTCCACAAACGCAGTTATCTCCGTGCGGTGGTGCTGGTCGACACGGGGATCATCGGGCTGGCCGTGCTGGGCGGCTACGTCGCCCGGTTCCGCGGCAGCGAACCGCGGGGCTCGGACATTCCGTACGCACTGCTGGCACCCGCGCTGGTGGCCGTCTGGCTCGTCGCGCTCCGGTTGCAGCGCTGCTACGACGACCGGGTGGTGGGGTACGGCGCCGACGAGTACCGCCGGGTGGTCTCGGCCAGCCTGCGGCTGGCCGGTGCGATCGCCATCATCGGTTACATCGCGGACGTCGGGGTGTCCCGCGGTTTCCTGGGCATCTCCTTCGTGGCCGGCACCGCCGGGCTGGTGGCGGGTCGGTTCGCCGCCCGCAAGGTGCTGCACCACGCCCGACTGCGGGGGGTGGGCTGGTCCCGCCGGGTGCTGGTGGTCGGCGACGCCGCGCACATCCTGGAACTGGTCGGCACGCTGCGCCGCGAGCCGTACGCCGGGTACGAGGTGGTCGGGGCGTGCATCCCGGACGCCCTGCTGGCGCCGGTGCCGCAGCGGCTCGGCGACGTACCGGTGATCGGGTCGTTCCGTTCCATCATGGAGGCCGCGGCGGGGGCGCAGGCGGACACCGTGGCCGTCACGGCGTCGAAGGAGCTCACCGCCACCCGGCTGCGCCGGCTCGGCTGGCAGTTGGAGGGGACCGGGATCGACCTGGTGGTCGCGCCCACCCTGACCGATGTGGCGGGTCCGCGGATCCACACCACCCCGGTCGCCGGGCTGCCGCTGATCCACGTCGAGGCGCCGGAGTTCCGCGGCATCCGCAAGATCGTCAAGGAGCTGGTGGACCGGACGATGGCGTTTGCCGCCCTGGTCGCGGCGCTGCCGGTGCTGCTGCTGATCGCGCTGGCCATCAAGGTGGACAGCCGGGGGCCGGTGATCTTCCGGCAGACCCGGACCGGCATGGGCGGCCGGGAGTTCGGCGTCTACAAGTTCCGCACCATGGTGGTCAACGCCGACGCGCTGCTGGCCGAGTTGACGGCCCGCAACGAGACCGACGGACTGCTGTTCAAGATGCGTGACGACCCGCGGGTGACCCGGGTCGGCCGGCTGCTGCGCCGGTGGTCCCTGGACGAGTTGCCGCAGTTCGCCAACGTGCTGCGCGGTCAGATGAGCCTCGTCGGCCCGCGCCCGCCGCTGCCCTCCGAGGTGGCCAAGTACGACGGCGACGTGGCCCGGCGACTGCTGGTCAAGCCCGGCATGACCGGATTGTGGCAGGTCAGCGGCCGGTCCGACCTGCCCTGGGAGGACGGCATCCGGCTCGATCTCTACTACGTGGAGAACTGGTCCCTGGCCAGCGACCTCACGATCCTGTGGAAGACCGTCGGCGCCGTGGTCGGCAGCCGGGGCGCCTACTGACGGCCGGGGGCGCCCACTGACGGCCGGGGGCGCCCACCGACGGCCGGGGCGCCTACCGGGCGGCCTCGGCCTGCCCGCCGTACCACTGGAGGCACACCGCCACGGCATCGTCGACCAGATCGCTTCCGACGAACGCGCGCAGGTCGGCCAGGAGCGAGCGGACCGCCTGCAACGGCGCCAGCGCCCCGGAGCGGCGGACGAAGCGTTCCAGCGCCGCCACGCCGTACCGTCCGGCCTCGGCCGCGGCGTCATACACGCCGTCGCTGACCAGGTACAGCCGGTCGCCGGGGGCCAGCCGGAAGCGCTGCGGCCGGTAGATCGAGCCCTCGAACATGCCGAGCGGGAACTGCTCATCCAGCTTCTCGTGGCGCACCTCGCCGTCGCGCAGCCGCAGCAGCCGGGGTGAACCCGCGTCGATCACGGTCACCGCGCCGGCGGCCAGGTCCAGCTCCAGCAGCAGCGTGCCCAGGTACTGCGCGCCCTGGTGGTACGCGTAGATCGCCTGGTCGGCCAGGGCTGCCTGGTCGGCCAGCGATATCCCGGCGCGGCGGGCGTTGCGCAGGGCGTTGGTGGCCAGCGCCGTGAGGCTGGCCGCGGTCACCTCGTCGCCCATCCCGTTGATCACCGAGAGCCAGAGCCGGTCGCCGTCGTCGGACCAGTCGAAGCTGTCCCCGCGTACCGCGTAGGCCGGCTCCAGTTGGCCGGCGAGGCCGAACGACGGTCGCTCCCGGCTGCGACCGGGCAGCAGTTCCCACTGCATCTCGGCGGCCAGGGTGAGCCGGCGGCTGCGGGCGGCCAGCGCGTACCGGTCGGTGCCGGCGCGCACCGCGGCCAACTCGTGCGCCAGCAGCGTGGCCACCTCGGCCAGCTCCGTGTCCCGATCCGCGCCGGCGCCGGTCACCGCCAGCACGCCGATGCGCTCGCCGCGCATGCTCACCGGGAGGTACGCCACGCCGTCCTCGTGGATCCGCTGCTGGTGGTCGAAGCACCGCCAGGCCGGATCGCCGGGCCGGGTCCGGGGGTGCCGCCGTCCAACGGCAGCAGGGCCGCCAACCGGTAGTCGACCTGGAAGAGTCGCGCGGCCGAGCAATCGTACAAGCGTTCCAATGTGTCGGCCAGGCGCTCGACGATCTGGTCGGCGGGCGCCTCCAGCAGACACCTGCGGATCTCGGTCATCCGGTTGACCATCTGGGTCCTCTCGTCGGTGCGGACCTGCCGGCGGGCGCGGTACTGTCGTAGCCACCATGATTGAACAGGGCAAACTCGATGCTGGAGGTGGCCCCGCCGCCGAGGACGATCCGACGGCCGTGGCGGCCGCCGCCACAGCGGTGGACGGCGCGGCCGCCGCGTTGTTGGGAATCTGGGACGCCGCCCGGGAGGGCGTGACCGGCCAGCTGTCCGGCTCGCAACTACGTGCCCTGATCGTGGTGCATGGAAACGACGGGATCAATCTCCGCGGCCTGGCCCGGCACCTGGGCATGTTGCTCTCCTCGGCCAGCCGGCTCGTCGATCGGCTGGTGGCGGCCGGTGTGCTGGAGCGCGAGCCGGGGCGGATCGACCGGCGGGAGATCTCCCTGCACCTCAGTCCCGCCGGTCGGGCCCTGCTGACCGGGATGCGCACCGAGCGGCGGGAGCGGCTCAGCCGGGTGCTGTCCGAGATGAGCACGGCGGGCCGGCAGGCGCTGGTACGCGGGCTCACCGAGTTCGACGCCGTCGCCCAGACCGACGAGGCGCCCACCTCGCTCAGCGCCTGACCCGGCCCGCCTGACCCGGCCCGGCTGACCCGGCCGGATCCGCCGACCCCGGTCAGCCGGCCCGGGTCGACCCCCTGCGGGTCGACCCCGTGCGGGCCAGCCCGTGCGGGCCAGCCCGTGCGGGCCAGCCCGTGCGGGCCAGCCCGTGCGGGTCAGGCGGCGCGGGTGAGCCAGTGCGCGGGCTGGGCCAGCACCGAACGGATCACCGACCCGGCGGCGCCGATCACGGCGGCGTCCGGGCCGAGCAGCGCCGCGCGGACCTCCAGCGGTGCCCAGCCGGCGGTCACCACCCGGCGGGACAGCTCGGCCCGCAGCGCGGGCAGCAGCCACGGGGCCAGCTCGGCGTAGCCGCCGCCGAGCAGCACCGTCCCGAGGTCCAGCAGGTTCACCGCCCCGGCCACCGCCACCCCGAGCGCCCGTCCGGCCCGGTCCAGGGCCGCGAGCGCCGCGTCGTCACCGGCCCGCGCCAGCTCGGCCACCCGGTGCAGCGGCGCCGCCGGCTGGCCCGCGCCGCCGCCCGCCGGCCGCTCGCCGATGCCGCCGCCCGCGGACCGCCCGCTGTTCCCGCCGGCTGCTCGCTGCTCGCCGGTCCCGCTGCGCCCGCGGGCCGCCGGCCGCTCGCCGATGCCGCCGGCCGCCGCGAGGATCGCCTCCTGGCCGGCGTACTGCTCCAGGCAGCCCCGGGAGCCGCACCGGCAGGGCCGGCCGCCCGGGTCGACCGGCAGGTGCCCGAGTTCGCCGCCGAAGCCCCGGGATCCCCGGTAGAGGGCACCGGAGAGGATCACGCCGGCGCCCACCCCGATCTCGCCGGAGACGTACAGGAAGCTGTTGGGCGCCGTGCCCGCGTGCAGCTCGCCGAGCGCGGCCAGGTTGGCCTCGTTCTCCACCGCGAGCCCGGCGATCCGGTCGGCCAGCATCCCGGGCACGTCCACGTCGTGCCAGTCGAGGTTGGGCGCCCGGCGGACCATCCCGGCCGGGTCCACCAGGCCGGGCACCGCGAGGGTGGTGCCGGCCAGCGCCAGCCCGGCGGCCCGGGCGGCGTCGCCGGCGCTGGCGGCCAGGTCGGCCAGCCGGTCCAGCGCGACGCCGGGAGAGACCGGGCGCAGGTCCTGGCGGCGTACCTCCCGGTGCCGTACCCGGCCGGTCAGGTCGATCACGCAGGCGGCCAGGTAGTCCACGTTGATCTCCAGCCCGAGGCCGGCGGCGTGGCCGGCCAGCACCAACCCGGCGGCCGGGCGGCCGGCGCCGGACCGCCGGGCCGGCTCCACCTCGGCCACCAGCCGGCCGCGCAGCAGCTCGTCGGCCAGCGCGGAGACGGTGGCCCGGGTCAGGCCGGTGGTGGCGGCCAGGTCGGCCCGGGATGGTGGCCGGGCCGCATGGGCGATCCGGTCCAGCACCAGCGCGAGGTTGTGGGCGCGCAGGCCGGACTGCCGGATGGGCGTACCGGTGCCGACCGGTCCGCGGGGGGCGGGTGCGGGCATGCCTTGACAATGCCATAACGGCGCCGAAATAATTCAGCCGTTAAACAAATTTGTCACACAGCCCAGTCCGGAGGCTCCCATGGCACCGACACCCAGCCCCGCCGACAAGTTCACCTTCGGGCTCTGGACCGTGGGTTGGCCGGCCCGCGACCCGTTCGGCGACGCCACCCGACCGGCCCTGGATCCGGTGGAGGCGGTGCACCGGCTCGCCGAGCTCGGTGCCTACGGCATCACCCTGCACGACGACGACCTGATCCCGTTCGGATCGGACGCCGCGACCCGGGACAGGATCGTGGCCCGGTTCCAGTCGGCCCTCAAGGAGACCGGGCTGGCGGTGCCGATGGTGACCACCAACCTGTTCAACCACCCCGTCTTCAAGGACGGCGCGTTCACCAGCAACGACCGGGAGGTCCGGCGGTTCGCCCTGCGCAAGGCGCTGCGCAACCTCGACCTCGCGCACGAACTGGGGGCGCGGACCTTCGTCATGTGGGGCGGCCGGGAGGGCGCCGAGTACGACCTGGCCAAGGACGTCCGGGCGGCGCTGGACCGCTACCGCGAGGCCGTGGACGTCCTCTCGCAGTACGTCCTGGACCAGGGCTACGACCTGCGGTTCGCCCTGGAGCCCAAGCCCAACGAGCCGCGCGGCGACATCCTGCTGCCCACCATCGGGCACGCGCTGGCCTTCATCAACAGCCTCGCCCACCCGGAGATGGTCGGGCTCAACCCCGAGGTCGGGCACGAGCAGATGGCCGGGCTCAACTTCGTGCACGGCATCGCCCAGGCGCTCTGGCACGGCAAGCTGTTCCACATCGACCTCAACGGGCAGCGCAGCATCAAGTATGACCAGGACCTCGTCTTCGGCCACGGCGACCTGCTGAACGCCTTCGCCCTGGTCGACCTGCTGGAGAACGGCGCACCCGGCGGCGGGCCGAGCTACGAGGGGCCGCGGCACTTCGACTACAAGCCCTCCCGTACCGAGGACATCACCGGGGTCTGGGCCTCCGCGGAGGCCAACATGCGCACGTACCTGCTGCTCAAGGAGCGGGCCGCGGCGTTCCGCGCGGACCCGGAGGTGCAGCAGGCGCTGGCCGCGAGCAAGGTGGCCGAGCTCGGGCGGTCCACCCTGGACGACGGCGAGACGTACGCGGACCTGCTGGCCGCCCCGGAGGCCGACGCGGACGCGCTGGGGGCGCGCGGCTTCGGCTTCGTCCGGCTCAACCAGTTGGCCGTCGAGCATCTGCTCGGGGCGCGCTGAGCGCCCGGGACAGCGATTTCACGGCGGACCGGGAAGGATCGGCGGATGCCACTCGTCGCAGGGGTCGACTCGTCGACCCAGTCATGCAAGGTCGTGATCCGGGACGCCGAGACCGGTGAGCTGGTCCGGCAGGGCCGGGCCGCCCATCCGGACGGCACGGAGGTCGATCCGGCGGCCTGGGAGGCCGCGCTCGCACAGGCGGTGGACCAGGCCGGCGGCCTGGACGACGTGGCCGCCGCGGCGGTGGCCGGGCAGCAGCACGGGATGGTCTGCCTCGACGAGGCGGGCGCCGTGGTGCGGCCCGCGCTGCTGTGGAACGACACCCGCTCGGCCGGCGCCGCCGCCGACCTGGTGACCGAGTTCGGCGGCGGTGAGACCGGCCGGCGGTACTGGGCCGAGGCCGTCGGCAGCGTGCCGGTGGCCAGCTTCACCGTGACCAAGCTGCGCTGGCTGGCCCGGCACGAGCCGGCGGCGGCGGCGCGGGTGGCCGCGGTCTGCCTGCCGCACGACTGGCTCACCTGGCGGCTCGGCACCGGTCGCGGCGACCTGGCCGCGCTGCGTACCGACCGGGGCGACGCCAGCGGCACCGGCTACTGGTCCACCGCCACCGGCGACTACCGGCCGGATCTGCTGGAGCACGCGTTCGGCCGGGCGCCCCAGGTGCCGACGGTGCTCGGGCCGACCGGGATCGCCGGCCGGCTGCCGTCCGGGGCGCCGCTCGGTCCGGGCACCGGGGACAACGCGGCGGCGGCCCTCGGGGTGTCCGCCGGTCCCGGCGACGTGATCGTGTCGCTCGGCACCTCGGGCGTGGTCTCCAGCGTCGCCGAGGTGCCGGCCGCCGACCCGTCGGGCGCGGTCGCCGGCTTCGCCGACGCCACCGGCCGGTTCCTGCCGCTGGTCTGCACCCTCAACGCGGCCCGGGTGCTGGACGCGGCGGCGGCGATGCTCCGGGTCGGCCTCGACGAACTGGCCGAGTTGGCGCTCGCCGCGCCGGCCGGCGCCGACGGGCTGGTGCTGGTGCCCTACCTGGAGGGCGAGCGCACCCCGGACCGGCCGCTGGCCACCGGTTCGCTGCACGGGTTGACCGGGCGGACCGCCACCGCCGAACACCTGGCCCGGGCCGCCGTGGAGGGGATGCTCTGCGCGCTGGCCGACGGCCTGGACGCGCTGGTCGGCCAGGGCGCCCGGGTCGAGCGGGTGCTGCTGGTCGGCGGGGGAGCCCGGTCGGCCGCGGTCCGCCGGATCGCGCCGGAGGTGTTCGGCTGCCCGGTCGCGGTGCCCGAGCCCGGGGAGTACGTCGCCGACGGCGCCGCCCGGCAGGCCGCGTGGGTCGCGCTCGGCGGCGCCGAGCCGCCGGCCTGGACCCTCGCCGCCGCCCGGGAGTACGCCGCCGACCCGGTGCCGGCGATCCGGGAGCGGTACGCGCAGGCACGCGACCTGACCGTCGAGCGCCTCGCCGGCTGATCCCGGTCCGGCGCGCCGGCCGTGCCACGTCGGGGCATTGCTGTCATTCCTGGCGCGATGCTGGTTGACTGCCCGACGTGACGAACGGCGGGATGGCACCGGGCGATCAGTCCGGGCGCGGTGGCCAGCGGACGACGGCTCCGGCCCGGCCCGGCGGCAGGACGCCGTGGCTGCGCGGCAGCCCGGCGCACCGCTACTACAGCGTCGTCGTCTTCATCGTGCTGGCGTCGCTGGACAACGTGGCCATCGGGCTGGTGCCGCCGCTGTACACCGCCGTCAGCGGGGCGTTCGCGGTGCCGCAGCGCGACATCGGGTACGTCACCGCCACCTCCTTCCTGGTCAGCGCGGTGGCGGCGGTCGGCTGGGCGTACGTGGGCGACCGCACCGACCGCAAGCCGCTGCTGATGATCGGCACGCTCATCTGGGCGGCCGGGATGGCCGGCAGCGCGCTCGCCGGCAGCTACCAGCTGTTCTTCGCGGCCCAGTTGGTCGCCGCGGTCGGGCTCGGCGCCGTCGGGTCGGTGGGCTTCTCGGTGGTCACCGACCTGATCTCACCGCGCCGCCGCGGCCTGGTGATGAGCTTCTGGGGGCTGTCCCAGGGCGTCGGCACGCTGGCCGGCACGCTGGTGGGCGGGATCCTCGGCGCGACCGACTGGCACCGCCCGTTCCTGGTGCTCGCGGTCGCCGGCGTGCTCGCCACGATCGCCTACTTCTTCACCTACGACATCCGGCGCGGCCAGAGCCAGCCGGAGCTGGCGGCGACGCTCGCGGCCGGCGGCGAGTACGACTACCGGATCAGTCACTCGGACCTGCCGCGCATCCTGGGCCGGCGGACAAACGTCTGGCTGGTGTTGCAGGGGCTGACCGCCCAGTTCGCGTTCGGTTCGCTGGTCTGGCTGCCCGCGCTGTTCAGCAACCGGGCGCTGGCCCAGGGCTACTCGTCCGCCACGGCGATCGTGGTGGGCAGCGTGTTCGCCACGCTGTTCCAGTTGGGCGGGGTGCTCTCGATCGTCGGCGGCCTGGTGGGCGACGCGCTGCAACGCCGTACCGCCCGGGGCCGGGCCCTGGTCGCGGCCGTCGGGGTGCTCGCGGCCGTGCCGTTCTACCTGGTGTTGTTCTTCGTTCCGCTGCGGGTCGACGTGCCGGACGGTGCCGGGGCGGGCGCGGTGGTCGGTGCGGTGCTGGGCAGCGTGTTCACCGAGCCGACCGTGGGGCTGAGCCTGCTGGCCGCCGTGCTGGCCCTTGGGCTCACCTCGGCCAACGCGCCGAACTGGTTCGCCCTGATCGCCGACGTGAACCCGCCGGAGCACCGCGGCACGGTCTACAGCCTCGGCAACCTGGTGAACGGGGTGGGCCGGGCGGCCGGGAACGGGCTGGTCGGGGTGGCCTTCACCGCGCTGCGCGGCGCGTTCCCGCCGCCGCTGAACTTCGCCGTGGGGCTGGCCGCGTTCCAGCTGTTCTTCATCCCGACCGGGATCATGTACTGGCTGGCCTCCCGGACCGCGCCCGCGGACATCGTCGGCGTGCACCGGCTGCTCGAACGCCGCGGGCACCAGGACTGAGCGCCCCGGCCGCGGCGCCCCGGCCCTCCGGCCGCGTCCGGGCCGCCGGCCGCGTCCGGGCCGCCGGCAGGCGATCCCCGGCCCCCGGCCCCCGGCCCCCGGCCCCCGGCCGCCGGGACGCGGCGACCGGGGGGTCGGTGCTCAGACGTACCAGGCGGTCACGTCGGTGGGTACGCCGCGCGGGTCCAGCGGACCGCTGGAGAGCAGCACCCGGGCGCCGTCGGGCAGCGGCACCGGGTCGGCGCCGAAGTTGGTCAGCACCCCGAGCCGGCCGTTGCGGAAGGCCAGCACGTCGTCGCCGCTGGGCAGCCAGGCGCATTCGCCGCCGCCCAGCCCGGACTCCCGGCGCAGCCGCAGCGCCGACCGGTACAGCTCGTACGTCGAGCCCGGCACGCCGCGCTGGCGGTCCAGCGCGTACTCGGCCCAGACCGGCGGCTGCGGCAGCCAGCTCGCGTCGGTCGGGCCGAAGCCGTACGACGGGGCGTCGGCGTCCCACGGGATCGGCACCCGGCAGCCGTCCCGACCCCGTACGGTGTGCCCGCTGCGCGTCCAGGTGGGGTCCTGGCGGGCCTCGTCGGGCAGCGTGGTGTGCTCCGGCAGCCCCAACTCCTCGCCCTGGTAGAGGTAGGCCGAGCCGGGCAGCGAGAGCATCAGCAGGGTGGCCGCGCGGGCGCGGCGCAGCCCGAGCGCCGGGTCCGGCTGCGGGTCGCCGATCCCGATGCCGTTCGGCCGCGGGGTGCCCACCGGCAGCGCGAGGCGGGAGGCGTGCCGGATCACGTCGTGGTTGGACAGCACCCAGGTGGTCGGCGCGCCCACCGCGTCGGCGGCCTCCAGGGAGCGGGTGATCACCGCGTACTGGGCCGGTGCGGTCCACGACGCCAGCAGGTACTCGAAGTTGAACGCCTGGTGCATCTCGTCCGGCCGGACGTACCGGGCCAGCCGCTCGGCGGGCTCGACCCACGCCTCGGCCACCAGGATCCGGTCCCCGGGGTAGCTGTCCAGCAGCGCCCGCCAGGACCGGTAGATCTCGTGCACGCCGTCCTGGTCCCACATCGGCGGCTGCGGCTTGTCGATGCCCTCGCCGGAGAGCATCTCCGAGGGTCCCGACCAGTCGGCCAGGTCGGCCTGCTTGATCAGGCCGTGCGCCACGTCGACCCGGAACCCGTCCACGCCGCGGTCGAGCCAGAACCGCAGGATGTCCAGGAACTCCGCGCGGACCTCGGGGTTGTCCCAGTTCAGGTCCGGCTGGCCGACGTCGAACAGGTGCAGGTACCACTGGCCGGGCGTGCCGTCCGGCTCGGTCACCCGGGTCCAGGCCGGCCCGCCGAACACGCTCTGCCAGGAGTTCGGCGGTTCGTCGCCCGCGGGACCCCGGCCGTCGCGGAAGACGTAGCGTCCCCGGGCCGGCCCGCCGGGCGCGTCGGCGAGCGCCGCCGCGAACCACGGGTGCGCCGCGGAGGTGTGGTTGGGCACGAGGTCGACGATGACCCGCAGGCCCAGCGCGCGGGCCTGCGCGATCAGCTTGTCCGCGTCCTCCAGCCGGCCGAACAGCGGGTCGACGTCGCGGTAGTCCGCCACGTCGTACCCGGCGTCGGCCTGCGGGGACGGATAGAACGGGGACAGCCAGACGGCGTCCACCCCCAGGTCGGCCAGGTGGCCGAGCCGTGCGGTGATGCCCGGCAGGTCGCCGACGCCGTCGCCGTCGGAGTCGGCGAACGAGCGGGGATAGATCTGGTAGATGACCGCGTCGCGCCACCAGCCCGGGGGCGTGCCGGCCCGGTCCGGGTACGGGGTCGTCTCGTTGGCGTTCAGGGTGTTCTCCAGGGTTCGTCGCAGGTCATCGGGTCGTTCCCAGTCTGCCCGGCCGGCCGGGGGGTGAACCAGTTGGGTGAGTCCGGACAGCGTTCCGCCCTCGGACCCGGTAGCGGTCCGAGGGCGGAAGGAGGAAGGCGGAGCGCGGCGGCGCCGTGCTCAGCCCTTGACGCTGCCCGCGAGCAGACCGCGCACGAAGTACCGCTGCATCGCCACGAAGATCAGCACCGGGACGATGATCGAGACGAACGCGCCGGCGGAGAGCAGGTGCCAGGCCGTGCCCCGGGTGCCGGAGAGGTTCGCCAGGGCCGCGGTGATCGGGGCGACATCGGTGCCGCCGCCGGCGAAGGTGAGCGCCACCAGCAGGTCGTTCCAGACCCAGAGGAACTGGAAGATGCCGAACGCGGCCAACGCCGGGGTGAGCAGCGGCAGCAGCACCCGGAAGAAGATCGCCACGTGCCCCGCGCCGTCCACCCGAGCGGCCTCCAGCAGGCCGGCCGGCACCTCCCGCATGAAGTTGTGCAGCAGGAAGATGGCCAGCGGCAGGGCGAAGATCGAGTGCGACAGCCAGAGCGGCCAGAACGTGCCGGCGACCCCGACGTCGACGTACAGCCGCAGCAGCGGGATGAGGGTGACCTGGATCGGCACGATCTGCAACGCGAAGACCGCCACGAACAGCACGTTGCGGCCCGGGAACTTCATCCACGCGAACGCGTACGCCGCGAGCGTCGCCAGGGAGATCGGGATCAGCACCGACGGGATGGTGATCACGATCGAGTTGACGAAGTAGTCGGACAGGCTGCTCGACGCGGCGTTCTCGCCGATGCCGAGCACGCTGCGGTAGTTGTCCAGCGTGAACTGCGGGTCGGTGAACGCCGTCCACCAGCCGGTCGTCTTGATCTGCCGCTCCGGCCGGAACGAGGAGATCGCCAGGCCGAAGGTCGGCAGGGTCCACAGCACCGCGATGACGATCGCGATCAGGGAGGCCAGCGGGGAGGTGAGCGCCTTGCGGGCGCGCCGCGCGGGGCTGGCCGGTGTGGGGACGACCGGTGGTGTGGTGGTGAGCGGCTCGCTCGTCGTGGTCATCGTGCCTCCGATGCCCGCAGTTGCCGGATGTTGTAGACGACGATGGGGATCACCAGGATGAACAGCAGCACCGCCAGCGCGGCGCCGAGGCCCTGATTGTTGGCCCGGAAGCTCTGGCTGTAGAACTCGTTGGCCACCACGCTGGTGAAGAACTGACCGCCGGTCATGGTGCGGACGATGTCGAACACCTTCAGCGTACCGATGCCGATGGTGGTGAGTACCACCACGAGCGTCGGCCGGATGCTCGGCAGGGTGATGAACCGGAACATGCCGAACGGGCCGACGCCGTCCAGCCGGGCGGCCTCGACGATGTCGTCCGGGATGGCCTTGATGGCCGCGGACAGCACGGTCATCGCGAACCCGGCCTGGATCCAGATCATCACCACGATGAGGAACAGGGTGTTCCACGGCTGGTTGACCAGCCACTGCTGCGGCTTCCCACCGGCCATCACCACCAGCTGGTTGAGCAGGCCGATCTGCTTGATGCCGACCTGGTCGGGCCGGAACTCGTAGATGAACTTCCAGATGATGCCGGCGCCGACGAACGAGATCGCCATGGGGAGGAAGATCAGCGCCTTGGCGAACGCCTCCATCCGGGCCTTGTCCACGAGGATCGCGTAGATCAGGCCGACCGCGGTCGCCACGAACGGCGTGACGACCACCCACAGCACCGTGTTGCGCAGCACCGTGATCTGGTCCTCGGTGGTGAAGATCGTCTGATAGTTGTCCAGCCCGATGAACGACGTGCCCGCCGCGTCGAAGAAGGACTGGTAGATGGTGCGCAGGCCGGGGTAGACGAGCCCGAGGGCCAGCATCGCAAGGGTCGGGAGCAGGTAGAGGTAGGCCACCGGCCCGTCGCTCCGGCGCCCGCCGAAGCGGCTCGCGATGAAGAGAATGACCCCCACCACCGCGACAAAGAGGAGGACCGCGCCGCACATGGTCAGAAACTTCTCGCCGGTGATCATGCCCTCCCCACCTCCTTTCGAAAGCCAGGCGGCCGGCCGGTGCCCAGTGCGGGCGCCGGCCGGCCGCGAGAAGCCTCAGGTCACTTGGGCCAGGCGGCTTCGATCTTGTCGACGGTGTCCTTGGTGCTCTGCCCCGTGATCCAGTTGGTGGCCTGCTTCCAGAACGCGTTCGAGCCGACGGCGCCCGGCATCTGGTCGGAACCGTCGAACCGGAACACGGCGTTCGGGTCCTGCAGCAGGCTGACAGCCAGCTTGTCGATCGGGTTGCTCACGTTGGCCGGGTCGAGGCCCTTGTTGGCGCTGACCCATCCCTGCGAGAGCTTGGCCTTGGTGTTGGCCCACAGGTCGGAGGAGAGGTACGTCTGGAACGCCTGCACCTCCGGCCGGTCCGAGAAGGCCAGGTTGAACTCGCCGCCACCGAGCAGCGGCTTGTCCTCGGCGGTCTTGCCCGGCAGGTAGAAGGCGAAGACGTCGCCGTCCTCGGCCACCTTCGTGTCGGCCGGGAAGTTCGCCGCGTAGAAGCTGGCCTGGCGGTGCAGCGAGCAGTTGCCGTCCAGGATCGGCAGGCCGCCGTCCTGGAAGGTGGTGGTGGCGATGCTCTTCACGTCACCGAGGCCGCCGTTGACGTACTTCGGGTCCTTCAGGTACGTGCCCACGGCGTCCAGCGCGGCGGTCGGTCCCGGCGAGTTGAACGCGATGTCGTGGTTGACCCACTTGTCGTACTCCTCCGGCCCGGAGAGCCGGAGCATGAAGTCCTCCATCCAGTCGGTGATCGGCCAGCCGGTGGCCTCACCGCTGCCGATGCCGGCGCACCAGGGCTTCTTGCCGGTGGAGGCGATCTTGTCGGTCAGCGCCTTCAGATCGTCCAGGGTCTTGGGGATCTCGTAGCCGTTGTCCTTGAACTCCTGCGGGGAGTACCAGACCAGCGACTTGATGCTGGCACCGGACGGCGCGGCGTAGAACTTGCCGTCCACCGTGGCGTAGGACATCCAGTCCTCGCCCCACCCCTTCGCGGCGTTCTCCTTCACCGCGGCCGGGGCCTCCTTGGCCTTGCCGGTCGCCACGAGCTGCTTGAGCAGGCCCGGCTGCGGCACGATCGCGATGTCCGGCGGGTTGCCGGCCTGCGCCCGGACCAGGATCTGGGTCTCGAACGACTTGTCACCCTCGTACTTGATCGTGGCGTGCGTGCACTGCTCGAACGGCTTGTACGAGTTGATGTACGCGGTGTCCTCCGGCGTCACGATGCCGGTGTACACCGAGATCGTCTTGCCGGACAGGTCGCCGTACTGGGAGAACTGGCTGCAATCAACGTTGGGCTGGTCGGACGCGTCATCTGACTTGCCACCGCCGCACGCCGACATGGTGAGCGCGAGGGTGAGGCCGAGGGCGCCAGCCGACGCGGCCGCCATTCGCGGCCTCGTGGGGCGGAGGGACATACGCCCTTCCTTTCTGGTTTTGCTTCACGGACCCGGGCGGCACGCGGCTGCGCATCGCCCGGGACGGGACACTCGATGGCAAGTCAAACCGTGTCTGGACGACTGCGCAATGGTTACCAGTTGATCGAGTCCATAACGATTGAACGTCGAGGTAACAACCATTTTTGCTTTTGCCGGCCATCCGCTTGCGGATCCGCGGGAACGCTCCCACGGCTGGTCAGCCGATGTCCGGTGGATACCCGAAGGTCCGGTGTCCGGGGCCGCGCCGGGGCGGAACGGGACGCGCCGGCGGGACGGGCACGGACCCGACGGCGGGGACGGTCCGGGACTGCGTCGCGGGCGGTCCAGGGGGCGCGCACGGGCGCCGGGGCCGTACCCGGGGGTCGACCGTCGGGAGGACGTCGACCCCCGGGTACGGCCCCGGCGGGCTTGTTCCGTGGCGGTGGGCTGGGCAGGGTCAGGTGAAGATGCTCACACCGCCGGGGCCGACGAGAAGGCCGACGATGATGAGCACGATCCCCCAGAGGATCTGCCGCCGGAACAGCGCAAGGACGCCGGCGACCACAAGTACGACTGCGAGAATCCAGAGAAGCGTGTGCATGGCTACGAAGTACCCGAGCCGTTGCCGGCGGAAACCTTCGTTGATCCGGACTCGTTGTGCAGGTGATAGACGCTGTACGCCTGCTTGATCACCGGGTGCGCGACATTCCGCACCCGGACCCCGCCGGGGGTGGTCCCGCGTTCGGTGCCGGCGTGCGCGTGGCCGTGCACGGCCAGCGCCGTGGGGGCCGAGTCGATCGCCTGGCCGAGCAGGTACGACCCGAGGAACGGATAGATCTCCAGCGGCTCGCCGGCCAGCGTGTCCGGCACCGGGGCGTAATGGGTGAGCGCGACCCGAAGGTCGCACTCCATGTCGTGCAGCGCCTCGCTGAGCTGGTCGGCGATCGCCATCGTGGTGCCCACGAACGCCTTCATCTCCGGCTCGCCGAAGTTGCTCGCGCACCGGCCGGCGAAGCCGCCGCCGAAGCCCTTGGCGCCGGCGACGCCGAGCCGGCCGCCGGGCAGGTCCAGCACGGTGTTCGTGCCCTCCAGCACCGTGATCCCGGCGTCCTCCAGCACCCGGATCACCCGCGGCACCTCGTCGCACTGGTAGTCGTGGTTGCCCAGCACGGTCACCACCGGCACGGCCAGCCCGCCGAACTCGGTCGCCACGCAGCGCGCCTCGCCCTCGGTGCCGTGCCGGGTGAGGTCGCCGGCCAGCAGCAGCACGTCGGCGTGCTCCGGCAGCCGTTCCAGCGCCGGCCGGAACCGGCCCACCACGTCCTCGTCGAGGTGGACGTCCCCGACGGCGGCGATCCTGATCACCGTGCGTCCCCCCTCACCGCAGCTCCTCCGCGTCGGTCGGCGTGTGCGACCGGACCAGCCCGATGTCGACGGTGACCGGGACGTCCGGGAAGCGCTCGACCACCAGGCGCAGGATCTCGTCCCGGCGCTGGGCGCTCTCCACCTCGCCGCAGAGCACCAGGGTGTTGTCCCGGCGGGTCGCCGTGATGCCCTGCTCCGCGACGTCGGCGTTCTCGGTCAGCAGCCGTTGCACGGCCGCCTCCAGGTACTCCGCCGGCGGTTCCGCCGCCTCCGGCCTGGGATAGCTGTCCGTCATGCCGGCTCCCTCCTGCCGATCCGGTCCGGCCCCGGCAGCGGGACCACCCCGAGCCGGTCCAGCAGGATGAGGAACGCCTCCGCGTACGGCGAGTGCTCCGTCTCCTTGCGGACCCGGTCCCAGTCGATCTGCTCGCGCAGCGAGCGGGCCAGCGGCAGGCCGCGGGCGAAGTCGCAGTAGTGCTGGGAGAAGCTCAGCAGCTTGTGCACCATCAACTGGGTGGCCGACAGCACCGGCATGTGGATGGCGTCCACCGGCCGGACCACGGTGTCGGCGAAGGTCTCGTCGATGACCGGGGTTTCGATCGGCCGGTGGATCAGGTCCACCATCCGGTCCTCGTCGTAGACCTTCACCAGCCAGTCCTCCGGCGGCCGCTCGGTGCGGAAGCCGGCCGCGGCCAGCGCCCGCAGCGCGTGGTCGACGTCCTGCTGGCGGATCAGGAAGTCGACGTCGTGGTCGCTGGAGTGCCCGCCGTGGGCGTACACGGCGAAGCTGCCGCCGAGCGCGAACGGGATCTCGGTCTGCTTGAGGACGGCGGCCACCTTCTTCAGGGTGTGCACCAGACTCTCGTCCCCGCGTTCTGCCATCAGGTCATCTCCCGCTCGCCCAGCGCTGGCGACCCGTACGATCCGCGTCGCCGGGGTGGAGATACCCCGTTACCCGGCAGCGCGCCCGTTCACACGTGGGCCGTGCCCGGGTGGCACGGGAGGGGTCAGGCCCGGCCGTACACCGGGATGGCGGCGCCGCTGGTCGGCGCGGACCCGTCCGCGACCAGGAAGCGGATCACGGTCGCGATCTCGGCGGGCGGCACCCAGCGGGAGTGGTCGGCCCCCGGCTGGGCCGCCCGGTTCGCCGGCGTGTCGATGATGCTGGGCAGCACCGTGTTGCAGCGCACCCCCTGCGCCCGGTACTCGACCGCCACGGCCGAGGCGAGGGCCAGCACCGCGGCCTTCGCGGTCACGTAACCGGCGGCGCCGGGGAACGGGGCCAGCGCCGCGCGGGCCGCGACGCAGACGACGCTACCGCCGCCGGCGGCCACCAGGTGCGGCAGGGCGGCGCCGGTGACCAGGTACGTCGGCCGCAGGTTCATGGTCAGCATGCGTTCGAAGTCGGCGAGCGGGGTCTCGTGCACCAGCCCGCCGGAGGCGTACCCGCCGGCCAGGTTGACCACCGCGCGCAGCGGGGCGTCCGGCTGCCCGGCGGCGACGGCGACCGCCCGTTCGACCTGGTCCGGGTCGGTCAGCTCGGCCGGCACGGTCAGCACCGCGCCGGCCGGCCACCGCGGGTCGGTGCCGGCCTCCGTCGCCGGCCTGGGGTCCGCGCCGGCGCCGGTGTCCGCCGGGCCGGGCCGCACGGGTACGACGACCCGCCAGCCGGCGGCGACCAGGTCGGCGACGACCGCGGTGCCCAGAGCACCCCGCCCGCCGGTGACCAGAGCCGTGCGTCCCGTCCGTTCGCTGTCCACGCTCGCCATGGGTTGCACCGTAACCCGCCGCCCGGACCGGGTTCGCGCACCGCCCGGCCGGAATCGGCCGCCGAGCCGGCGGCAGGTTGTCCTCCCGGCGGGTGATTCGATGGCCGGTCATGCGGCGATCGTGCTGCGCAAATGGCACACTCGGACCGCGGACGCCGCCCGCGGGCCGCCGACCCGGGAACGTCCGAATCGGCACCGATCGTGTCATGGTTGACGCTCCGGGCCTGGTGAAAGTAAGTTTCATCCGTGGCGAAGAGTGCGAAGATTTCTGCGACACCATCCACGGGTGGGCTCATCGTCCACATCAGCGGCCTGCTGCCCTCCCTCTCACCCGCCGAGCAGCGGGTGGGACGCCTGGTTATCGCGGATCCGGCCGACGCGGCCCGGCGGACGATCACCGATCTCGCCACCGCCGCGGAGACCTCCGAGGCCACGGTCATCCGGTTCTGCCGCTCCGTCGGCATGGACGGCTACCCCCAGCTGCGGATCCGGCTCGCCGCCGAGGCGGCCCGCCGGGTCGAACCCCCGGACGCCCGGGTGGTCGGCGGGGACATCCCGCCGGGCGCCGAACTCGACCAGATCATCGCGACGATCGCCTTCAACGACGCCCGTGCCGTCGAGGAGACGGCCGAGCAGCTCGACCCGGCGGTCTGCGAGCGGGTGGTGGAGGCGATCGGCGGCGCCGCCCGGATCGACATCTACGGCGCCGGCGCCAGCGGCTTCGTGGCCAGCGACTTCCAGCAGAAGCTGCACCGGATCGGCCGCACCGCGTTCTACTTCCCGGACGTGCACACCGCGCTCACCTCGGCGGCCCTGCTCGGCAAGGGCGACGTGGCGGTCGGCATCTCGCACACCGGCGCCACCAGCGACGTCATCGAGGTGCTGGAGCAGGCGCGGGCCAGGGGCGCCACGACGGTGGCGCTGACCAACTTCCCCCGCTCGCCGATCACCGAGGTGGCCGACTTCGTGCTGACCACGGCCGCCCGGGAGACCACCTACCGGTCCGGGGCGATGGCCAGCCGGCTGGCCCAGCTCACCGTGGTCGACTGCCTGTTCGTCGGGGTGGCGGCGCGCAACCGGGCGCGAGCCAAGAAGGCACTGGAGGCCACAGCCGACGCGGTGCAACCGCACCGGGTCGGCGGCCGGAGGCGGGCATGAGGCCGCCGGTGGATCCGGCGCCGCACTGTCAGGACGACGTCGCGCGGGTGCACGGGGAACGACCGGTGGTGCGGGTCGCGGCCCCGACCGAGCTGCGCCACCCGCTCAGCACCGACCTCGACCTGATGTCCACCCGGGACGTGCTCGGCCTGATCAACGACGTTGACCGGGGGGTGCCGGCCGCCGTCGCGGCGGTCCTGGACGACCTGTCGGTGGCCGTCGAACTCGCGGTCGAGGCGCTGCGCTCCGGCCGCCGGGTGCACTACTTCGGCGCCGGCACGTCCGGCCGGCTGGGCGTGCTCGACGCGGCCGAACTGCCGCCGACGTACGACGCCCCGGCGGGTTGGTTCTGCGCCCACCTGGCCGGCGGCGCGGAGGCGATGGCCCGCGCGGTGGAGAACGCCGAGGACGACGAGGCGGCCGGGCGCGCCGAGGCGCTGTCCTGCGTCCACCCCGGCGACATCGTGCTCGGCCTGGCCGCCAGCGGCCGTACGCCGTACGTGCTCGGCGCGCTGCGGGCGGCCCGGGAGCTGGCCGCCGAGACCGTCCTGCTCTGCGCGGACCCGGCCGCCGCGGCGGCGGACGAGGTACGGGTGTTCCTCGGCGTGGACACCGGCCCCGAGGTGGTCACCGGGTCCACCCGGATGAAGGCGGCCACCGCGCAGAAGCTCGTGCTGAACTCCTTCTCCACGGCCGTGATGGTGCGGCTGGGCCGGGTGTACTCCAACTTCATGATCGACATGGTCGCCACCAACGCCAAGCTGCGGGGTCGGATGATCTCGATGCTGATGGACGCCACCGGGTGTGACGAGGAGACCTCCCGGCGGACGCTCGCCGAGGCCGACGGCGAGGTCAAGCCCGCGCTGGTGGCGCTGGTGTCCGGCGCCCGGGTCGCGGACGCGCGGGCGGCGCTGGCCCGCTCGGCGCACCAGGTCCGCGGCGCGCTCGCGCTGCTCGCCTCCTGACCCGCCCGGGCTCCGCCGGGGCGGATTGGCCCCCGGAGCCCGGGGTAATCTGCGGTGCCGGCGAACCAACAGGCCCGCGCGGAGGAACGTGACGCGCATCGCAATCCGGTGGTGACGCGCGTCGCTGCGGGAACGGGAAGCGTCATGGTGTTATCGGGCTTGCATTGGGTAGCGCGCGCCCATCGGCGGCCCGCCGGCAGCGGTGCCGGCGCATCGAACGGCCCGATCGGGTGCCCCTGACAGCGAACGCGGATCGTGCTCTCAGCAACTACCCAGGCATTCGTGACACTTTCGACTCGGCACCCGGAATCCCTGATGCGTCTCATCTGTTGTGTAGATGTCAGCACCGGGGGGCACTGCGGAGGTTACCGGGGGAGGGGCTGACGGAGTGCGGACGGCAAGGAACCGGGCGACCGGCGCGAACGAGGGGATCGTGGGCAACGTGGATAAGAACATCGTCATGCGAACCGACGAGGTCGCCGAGGAGCGCGATCTGGTCGGCGTCTACCTGCACGAGATCTCCCGTACACCGCTGCTCGACGCGGCCCGGGAGGTTGACCTCTCCAAGGCCATCGAGGCCGGGCTCTACGCCGAGCACCTGCTGGACACCGACCAGATCCCGGACGGGGTCGGCCGGGACGAGCTGGACCGGCTGGTGGCCGACGGCGAGCGGGCCAAGGACCTGTTCATCCGGGCCAACCTGCGGCTGGTGGTCTCCATCGCCCGCCGGTACGTGCGGTCCGGCATGCCGATGCTCGACCTGATCCAGGAGGGCAACACCGGTCTGGTGCGCGCCGTCGAGAAGTTCGACTACGAGCGCGGGTACAAGTTCTCCACGTACGCGACCTGGTGGATCCGGCAGGCGATCAGCCGGGCCATCGCGCAGCAGGAGCGCACCGTGCGGCTCCCGGTACACCTGGTCGAGGACGTCAACCGGATGCGCAACGTGGCCCGGCAGCTGACCCGTGAGCTGGGCGGCGACCCGGAGCCCGAGCAGATCGCCAAGGCCCTGGGCGTGCCGGTCGAGCGGGTGCACGAGCTGGTCCGCTGGTCCCAGGACACCGTCTCGCTGGACACGCCGGTCGGCGACGACGGCGACACCAACCTCGGTGACCTGGTCGCGGACAGCGACGCGCCGTCGCCCGAGGAGGTCGTGCTCACGGCGCTGGAGCGGCAGCGGATCGAGGGGCTGCTCAACCACCTGGACGACCGGTCGGCCGGCATCATGCGCGCCCGGTACGGCCTGGAGGACGGGCGGGAGCACTCGCTCACCGAGGTCGCGTCCCGGTTCTCGCTGTCCCGGGAGCGGATCCGGCAGCTGGAGATCCAGGCGCTCGGCCGGCTGCGTGAGCTGGCCCGGGCCGAGGGGTTGCAGGCGGCCTGACCGGCGACGATGCGGCCTGACCGGCGGCGATGGGGTAGGAATGACGGCGAGCGGCCGGCGTCCGATAGGGGGACGCCGGCCGCTCGCCGTATCCGGTCGCGAGGCGCGGCGGTGCTAACGCACCCGCCCGTAGCCGTACGGGGTCATCATGTCGACGCTGGCGAGCTTCACGTTCTCGCCGGCCTGCGGGGCGTGGATCACCTTGCCGCTGCCGACGAACAGCGCGACGTGCCCCAGTCCGCTGTAGAACACCAGGTCACCGGGCTGCAGGGAACCGCGGCTGATGTGTGACACCGAGTCCCACTGCATCGCCGCGTTGTGCGGCAGGGACTTCCCGGCAGCCCGCCAGGCGGCCATGGTCAGGCCGGAACAGTCGTACCCGTTGGGTCCGTCCGCGGCCCAGACGTACGGCTTGCCGATGGCGTCGTACGCGTACCGCACCGCGACCCCGGCCTTGCCGGAGACCGAGGGCACCGTACCGGTGTAGGAACTGCCCGCGGACTGCGCGGCGCCGTACGCGGCCTTGCGCTTGCTGTACAGCTTGCTGAGGTCGGCCTCGATCTTCTTCTTGCCGGCGCTCAGCTCCTTGGCCTGGGCGGTCTGCCGGGCCAGGGTCTCGTCCAGTTCCGCCTTCTCGGCGAGGAACTGCCGCTGCGACCGGTCGTAGCTGGAGACCTTCTGCCGCCGGTCCCGGGCCAGTTGGTCCAGGGTGCCGAGGTTGCCGGTCAGATCGGCGGGGTCGGCGTTGCCCAGCAGCACGCCGGCGGTGCGCAGCCCGCCGGTCTTGTAGGCGGTGGCCGCCAACTGCCCGACCTCGGCGCGGGCCGCGTCGACCTGCTGTTGCAGCGGGCCGAGCCTGGCGTTCAGCGTGGCCGTGTCGGCCTTTGTCTTCTTGATGTCTTCGGTGAGCCGGTTGTAGGACTCGACCGTCTTCTCCAGCTTGGCCGATTCCTGGTTGATCTGCTGCGTCAGCTCGCTGGCCGAGGGTGCGGCCTGGGCCAGCGAGGCCGGTGCGACCAGCACGGCCGACAGGCCGGCCACGGCGATCGTGCGCAGCAGGACACGCACTGGCGACAAGAAGCAAACCCTTCTCCCGACCGCCGATCGGCCGGGTCCGGCCGGCTGCCCGGCGGTCCCGGCGAGGGGGTCCGGCCCGGCTCCGGCGGCGGGGAGGCCGCGGAGGAGGGCCGGCGATGCGGCGGTACCGGACCGGTGTCACCCCGACGGCGACGTACCGCCGGTCCAGCCGGCCCAACCTAACCCGGAATCCGGGCGACGTCAGCTTGATATGGGCGATTCGCGCCAGCTAGGGCCGATCGGAGAAATGTCACCCTTACCGGTCGTACCGGGGTGGAAACCCCGCGTGTTCGGGCGGTGCCCTCAACTCCGCTGCCGGGCCAGCGGCGGCCCGGCAGGTGCCCGGTCCGGGCCGCGGAGCCAGCCGGTGACCTTGCGCTCGGCGTAGAACGAGACGAACGGAATCGTGCCGGCCAGCATCACCAGCACCATCCGGCGCAGCGACCAGCCGGCCCGGCGGCCCAGGTCGAAGACCGCGACCAGGTAGATCATGTACAGGAAGCCGTGCGCCGGGCCGACGGTGGCCACCACCGTGTCATCGTGCCCGAGGTACTTCAGCGGCATGCCGATCGCCACGAGCACGATCAGCACGACGCCGACGACGTACGCGATCAGGCGGTATCGGGTCAGCGCAGCGCCCACGTCGGTCCGTTCCCTTCCGCCGGCTCATCGGCCGGGATAGTCGCCCGGCCGGGCGCCGGGATTGGCGTTCAGCCAGGAAAGATATTCGTTGTACGCGGCCAGCGCGCCGTCCTCGGCCGGCTCCGCCGATTCCACCGGCCGCCGGGCCGCCCGGACCGGTCGACGGAAGCCCGGTGCCGGCTCGGCGTGGCCGGCCAACCCCGAACCGGCGGCGCCCACCGGTGCCGGCTCGGCGGTGCCGTCCGGGCGGGCGGTGTTGTCCGTGCCGTCCACGCCGTCGGGTGCGGCCCCGGCGGAGCCACGGCCGGCCGGCGGCGTCCCGCCGGTACCCCGAACCGCGTGCCGGACCTCGCGGAACCAGATGAACAGCACAAAACCGGCGAAGACCGGCCATTCGACAGCGTACCCCCAGCTGAGCGTGTTGCCGCCCGCCGCCCGGTCCACCTGCCACCAGCCCAGTCCCAGAAAGGCGGCGACCAGTAACGCGGTCAGTGCGTGCCGCACCAACCACGCCCGGGTCAGCAGCCGTCTCATGCCGTCGAGGGTACCGGCGGCCCGGCCGGTCTCCGACGCCGCGTCGTAGCGGTGCGGGCGGGGGCCCGGCGCCGGGCCGGCGGGGGCCCGGCGCGGGACCGGCGCGGGGTTTGGCGGCGGGTTTGGCGGCGGCACCCGCGGGCAACGTTCCAGGGGTGCGTCACGGCCCCCGGCCGATCCGGCCACGGGCCGGCCGGGCTTTCCGGCGCACACCGGCCGAGCCGGTACGCCGAACGAGACACCGGGAGAGACGATGACCGAGCCCGCACGCGGTGAGTTCCCGCCGACCGGCGTCGCCCGGCCGGTGGACGGCAGCCCGGAGCAGCGGATGACGGAGTGGGACGAGGCCGATCGGTCCGCCGTCGCCGCGGACCTCGGCCCGGAGGACCTCGACCTGGTCGGGGTGGACCCGACCGACCTGAGCGACGAGGACGTGCTGCGCGAACTGCACAGCCTGCACCGCACCCGGCTGGACACGCTGCGGCACGCCGCCGACTCGGCGCTGGCCAACCACCTGCGCCGGACGGCCGATCTGGAGACCGAGTACCTGGCCCGGTTCCCGGGCCGGGAGGTGGACCCGAGCCGGCTCCGGGACGGCCGATGACCGGCCACACCGGTCCCGACCTCGCTCGCGAGGTTGCCGAGAACCCGACCACGGGCTGAGGGGGCGGCGAAAGACATGGGTCTGCGCGAGAGGGCCGGCCGGCTCCGCCGGGCGTACGCCCCGCACGAACAACGCCCGCTGGGCGGCTACCTGCTCTCGATGACCACCTACGGCGGGGTCACGGCCGCGATCGCCGGGCTGGCCAGGGTGACCGGCCGGCCGATCCCGGACCGCCCGGCCGCCTCGGACGTGGTGCTGCTGTCCATCGCCACCCACAAGCTGAGCCGGCTGCTGGCCAAGGACGCGGTCACCAGCCCGCTGCGCGCGCCGTTCACCCGGTACGACCGTCCGATCGGCAGCGGCGAGGTCATGGAGCAGGTGCGGGACTCCGGCAGCGGCACCCGGCACGCCATCGGCGAGCTGCTGAGCTGCCCGTTCTGCCTGGCCGTCTGGGTCGCCACCGGGCTGACCGGCGGTCTCGTGCTCGCGCCCCGTCTGACCCGGCTGGTGGCCACCGCGCTCACCGCGGTCGCCGCCTCGGACTTCCTCCAGATGGGATACGCCGCCGCCCAGCAGGCCGCGGAGGGCCACCCGGGGCGGCCGGGCCACGACTACGGCGACGCGGCCTGACCGGCCGCGGCCTGTGGGCCCGCGGTGCCTGTCGGCCCGGGGGTGCCCGTCGACCCGGGTTCTTGTCGGCCCGTGGCGCCCGTCGGCCCGCGTGGCGTCCCGTCGGCCCGCGGGCCGGGCCGGTCAGCGCTGCATGCCCGACCAGCCGCGCGGTGCCTCGGGTTCCCGGTCCCGCGCGTCGGCGTCGGTGATGATGTCGGTCGAGACCGCCGTCTCGTCGTGTTCGTCGGCGAAGTCCGGGTCCCCGGCCGGGTCGGCATCCTCGCGCGGCTGACCGATCGCCGGCAGGCTCTCGTCCGCGGGATCGTGGTCGGGAAGGTCACTGATGCTCATGGCCAACTCCCTCGGCTCAGCCGGCGTTGCCGCCGAGCAGTTCGGCGGCCTCGTCCGCGGCGTACTCGCCCTCGGGCATCGCGGTGATCCGGGTCAGCAGGTCCGCGGGCACCTCGGCCGCCACCGCTCGCCGGTGGATCTCGGACTGGGTCATCCGCTCCTGCCCGAACCACAGGTCATCGAGCAGGTCGTCGAGGCGCTGTCGGGAGGTCTCGTCGGTCACGGCTGAGGGCTACCCGCCGGTTGGGCGAACAAACCGAGCGCAGTGACGCCGGTTACACCCCGGTCCGGAACATCACGGCGGTCCCCGCGGTTGAAACGACTGTCGGTGTGACCAGTGTCCCCGGGCCGCATCTGAAATTGCCGTCGTGGAATACCGTCCGGCTGGAGCCACGTCGCGCCACTCGCCGCGAGGCGACCTGCACACCGACACCTGCGCCGCCCATGGCTCACGAGGCCATGGGCGGCGCCTGCTTTGCCGGTCGGATTCCGGCGCAGTGGGGCATGGTTCCTGTCGGACGCCCTCTCAGTCCGTCGGTTCGACCGCGGCGGCCTCGGCCGAGGTGCGGTGTTCCAGGATCGTGTCCGGTGCCGCCCGCTGGTCGGCCTCCCGGGCGTCGGACTCGCGCAGGATCGCCTCGGCCTGTGCCTCGGGGTCCGCGCTGCCCACCGCCCGTTCCTCCGGGAGCAGGTGCTCGGCCCGCGACTCCACCCGATCGTCGGCACTGCTGCTGTGGTCACTCATGACCCGTCGATGTACCCCGAACACGGCCGTCGTACCCACTCCCGGCGCCGGCCGGAACCGGGCCGCCACGACACCCGCGACCCGGCCGGCACGACACCCGCGAACGGCGGCCCGTCGTCGCCGTCGGTGATCGGCTAACGTCGGGGCATGCCCGAGACCGGTTACCCCTGGCCGATCGACGAAGCCCGCCTCGACAACGGCCTGCGGGTGGTGGTGAGCGAGGACCACAGCACGCCCGTGGTGGCGGTGAACCTCTGGTACGACGTCGGCGCGCGGCACGAACCGGACGGGCAGAGCGGCTTCGCGCACCTGTTCGAGCATCTGATGTTCGAAGGCTCGGTGAACGTGGCCAAGACCGAGCACTTCCGGCTGTTGCAGGGCGCCGGCGGATCGTTGAACGCGACCACCAACTCGGACCGCACCAACTACTTCGAGACCGTGCCGGCCGAGCACCTCGCCCTGGCCCTGTGGCTGGAGGCCGACCGGATGGGCGGCCTGGTCCCGGCGCTGACCACGGAGAAGCTGGACAACCAGCGGGAGGTGGTCAAGAACGAGCGGCGGCAGCGGTACGAGAACGTGCCGTACGGCGACGCCTGGCTCCGGTTGCTGCCGCTGCTCTACCCTGCCGGCCACCCGTACCACCACCCCACCATCGGGTCGATGGCCGACCTGAACGCAGCCGACCTGGCGACCTTCCAGGCGTTCCACGAGACGTACTACGCACCCAACAACGCCGTGCTCACGGTGGCCGGCGACACCACCCCGGCCGAGGTGTTCGAGCTGGCGCAGCGGTACTTCGGCGGGCTCGATCCGCGGCCGGACATCCCGGCCGCGCCGGACGGCCTGCTGGTGCCGGCGGCCGGGGAGCCGGTCGGCGAGACGGTGGTCGCGGACGTACCGGCGCCCAAGGTCTTCCTGGCGCACCGCATCGCGCCGTTCGGCACGCCCGAGTACGACGCGGCCACCGTGCTGGCGACGGTGCTGGGCTCCGGCCGGGGCAGCCGGCTCTACCAGCGGATCGCCGACGGGCGCCGGCTCGCCCAGCCGGACAGCGTCGAGGCGTACGGGGTGGACCTGCGGTGGGCTCCCGCGCCGCTGATCGCCGAGGCCACCGCCCGGCCCGGGGTGACCGGCGAGGAACTGGCGGCCGGGCTGGCCGAGGTGCTGGACGGGGTGGTCACCGAGCCGCCGTCCCCGGCGGAACTGGACCGCGCCCGCGCGCTGCTCAGCACGGCGTGGTGGCGCCAACTGGCCACCCTGGCCGGTCGGGCCGACCTGCTCGGCCGGTACACCACCCAGTTCGGCGAGCCGGGCCGGGCCGCGGACCGGCTGCCGGCCTGGCTCGCGGTCGACGCGGAGCAGGTGGCCGCGGTGGCCGCCGAGCTGCTCCGGCCCGCCGACCGGGTGACCCTGACCTACCTGCCCGAGGAGAACGCGTGAAGCTGATCGCCGAACGTCCCGGCCCCGGGGCCACCCGGCCGTACCGGTTCCCCCGGGTGGTCCGCCGCGGGGTCGCCGGTGGCGAGGTGGTCGCCGCGGACCTGCCGGGGCACAACCTGGCCGTGGCCGTGCTGCTGCTCGACGCCGGGGCGCTGCGCGAACCGGCGGGCCGCGAGGGCGTGGCCGGGGTGCTGGCCAAGGCGATCGAGGAGGGCACCACGGCGCGGGACGCGGGCGCGTACGCGCTGGCGCTGGAGGGCCTGGGCACCGGCCTGTCGGTGGACCTGGACTGGGACTCGTTCCGGGCCCGGGTGCAGGTGCCGGTGCAGCGGCTGCTGCCGGCCGTCGAGTTGCTGGCCGAGGCGGTGCGCACCCCCGGCTCGCCCCGGCCGACGTCGAGCGGGTCCGGGACGACGAGGCGACCTCGCTGCGGATGCACTGGGCGAACCCCGGCCCGCGGGCCGACGCCGCGCTGCGGGCCGACCTGTACGGCGCCGACCACCGGCACGGCCGGCCGATGGACGGCGATCCCGACTCGGTCGCCGCGGTGACCGTCGAGGAGGTCACCCGGTTCCACGCCGACTGGTTCACCCGGCCCGGCACCCTGGTGGTCGCGGGCGACCTCGACCGGCTGGACCTGGACGCGCTCGGCCGGGCCGCCTTCGGCGGTGCCACCGGCGGGCCGGCACCCGAGGAGCCGCCGCTGGAGACCGCGGTCCGGACACAGCGCCGGATCGTGCTGGTCGACCGGCCCGGGTCGGTGCAGTCCACGCTCCGGCTGGGGCACCCGGCGCCGCACCGCGGGCACCCCGACTTCGTGCCGATGTCGCTGGCCGGCACCGTGCTGGGCGGCGCCTTCACGTCCCGACTCAACCACCTGATCCGCGAGGTGCGCGGCTACACGTACGGGATCCGGGCCGACTTCGGGCAGTCCCGCCGGTTCGGCCGGTTCGTGGTGGCCGCCGCGGTGCAGACCGCGGTGACCGCCCCGGCGCTTGTCGACGCGGTCGGCGAGATCGCGCGTACCCGGGCCGACGGGGTGACCGAGGAGGAACTGGCGGTGGCCCGGTCCTGGCGCGCCGGGCAGCTCTCGGTGGAGTTGCAGACCCCGGCGGCGATCGCCGGTGCGCTGGTGGCGCTGGTCGTGCACGACCTGCCCGACGACTACCACGCCCGGCTGCGCGCGGACCTGCTCGCGGCCTCGGTGCCCGACGTGTCGCTCGCGGCCGCGACGCACCTGCACCCGGACGGTCTCACGCTGGTGGTGGAGGGCGACGCGGCGGTGATCCGGGACGAGCTGACGGCCAGCGGGATCGGCGAGGTGGTCGATGTCGCAGTCTGAACCGGCCGGATCCTCGGTAGCCTTGCGGTCATGAGGATCGGCATTGTGGGCGCCACCGGTCAGGTCGGCGGGGTCATGCGGCGGTTGCTGGCCGAACGGGACTTCCCGGTCGACGAGATCCGGCTGTTCGCCTCGGCCCGGTCCGCGGGACGCACGCTGTCCTTCCGCGGTATCGAGATCCCGGTGGAGGACGCGGCCACGGCCGACTACCGCGGGCTGGACCTCGCGCTCTTCTCCGCGGGCAAGGGCACCTCCCGGGAACTGGCCCCGCGGGTCGCCGACGCCGGCGCCGTGGTGGTGGACAACTCCTCGGCCTGGCGGATGGACCCGGACGTGCCGCTGGTGGTGTCGGAGGTGAACCCGCAGGCCGCGGCGGTCCGACCGAAGGGCATCATCGCCAACCCGAACTGCACGACGATGGCCGCGATGCCGGTGCTGCGCCCGCTGCACGAGGAGGCCGGGCTGACCGGCATGGTCGTCTCGACGTACCAGGCGGTCTCCGGTGCCGGCCTGGCCGGCGTCGCCGAGCTGGACGAGCAGGTGCGCAAGGTCGCCGAGCAGGCGGCGGAGTTCACCATGGACGGGTCGGCCGTGCCGATGCCGGCGCCGCGGGTCTTCGCCGGGCCGGTGGCGTTCAACGTGCTGCCGCTCGCCGGTTCGATCGTCGACGACGGTTCCGGCGAGACCGACGAGGAACAGAAGCTGCGCAACGAGAGCCGGAAGATCCTCGGCATCCCGGACCTGGCGGTCTCCGGAACCTGCGTGCGGGTGCCGGTCTTCACCGGCCACTCGCTCCAGATCAACGCCCGGTTCGCCGCCCCGCTGAGCCCGGAACGCGCCCGCGAGCTGCTGGCCGCGGCGCCCGGTGTGGTGCTCGCCGACGTGCCGACCCCGCTGGGGGCGGCCGGCCAGGACCCGACGTACGTCGGGCGGATCCGTCGCGACGAGACGGCCCGCAACGGGCTGGCCGTCTTCTGCGCCGGAGACAACCTGCGCAAGGGCGCGGCGCTCAACGCCGTGCAGATCGCCGAGCTGGTCGCGGCGGAGGGCTGAGATGGCCGGGGACGCGTTGCTCGACCTGGTCGCCGGCCGGGAGCTCGGGGTGCTGGCCACGATCAAGCGGAACGGGCGGCCGCAACTGTCCAACGTCAACTACGCGCTCGCCCCGGACCGGGCGGTCATCCGGGTCTCCGTCACGGACGGCCGGGCGAAGGTCGCCAACCTGCGCCGGGACCCGCGGGCGAGCCTCCAGGTGAGCAGCGCCGACGGCTGGTCGTACGCGGTGGTGGAGGCGACCGCCGAACTCACCCCGGTCGCCGCGGACCGGTACGACGCGACCGTCGAGGAACTCATCGCGCTGTACCGGGCGGTTCAGGGCGAACACCCCGACTGGGACGACTACCGGCGCGCGATGGTGGCCGACCGGCGGCTGGTGCTGCGGCTGCACATCGAGCGCGTCTACGGCATCCCGCCGCGCGGCTGACCGCCGGGACCGACCGGTCGGACGCCGGACGTTACCGTCCAGGGTCTCCGGGTACCCCGCTGCTGACCACTGTCAGTGAGAGGGGAGCCACGCGATGACGACGGTCGGAGACTTCATGACCACGCGCCTGGTCACGATGGACGGCAACGACACGCTGACCGCCGCCGCCCAGGAGATGCGGGACCGGGCGATCGGGGACGTCATCGTCACCGACGGCGACGATGTCATCGGGATCGTGACGGACCGGGACATCACCGTACGGGGTGTGGCGGAGAACATGGATCCGGACAGTTCCCGGCTGAACCAGATCACCAGCAACGACATCGTGACGGTCAGCCAGTACGACGACGCCGTGGCGGCGGCCGACCTGATGCGGACCTACGGGGTCCGGCGGCTGCCGGTGATCGAGGAGGGCCGCCTGATCGGCCTGGTGTCCATCGGTGACCTCGCCGTGGAACGGGAGCCGCAGTCGGTGCTGGCCGACATCAGCGCGGACGAACCCAACAACTGACGCGCGACCGGTCCCGCCGCGCGGCGGGACCGGTGGGGCGGGCGGGGGGACCGATGTACGGCGAGGTCAACGCGACCACGAGGTTCTTCGAGGACCTCAACCGCAGTCAGCACGAGCCGCTGCTGCAGAAGGTCGTCGGTAGCGTGCGGTTCGACCTGCACGAGGCGGCCCGGACCGAACACTGGGTGTTGGAGATCGACCGCGGAAAGGTGCGGGTGTCCCGGGAGGACCGGGAGACCGACCTGGTGGTCAACAGCAGCCCGGGCATGTTCGAGAAGCTGGTCCGCGGCGAGGAGAACACGATCGCGGCGCTGCTGCGGGGTGCGATCACGGTGACCGGCAACGCGCTGCTCATCCTGCGGATCGAGCGGCTCTTTCCGGGACCGCCGAACTCCCTCGGGCCGCGGCGGCGGATCGCGAAGGGGGCCACCGGATGAGTGATGATCTGGTCAGCATCCTCGACGGAAACACGTTCGTGGTCTGCGACGGCCGCGGCGACATCGAAGGACTGCCGAACACGCCGACCGGACTCTTCTCGCTGGACATCCGCTACCTGTCCACCTGGGTGCTCACCCTCGACGGCGAGCGGATGACCCGGCTCTCGGTGGACGACCTCCAGTACTACGAGACGCGGTTCTTCCTGGTACCGGGTGTGGCCAGCCACTACACCGACGCCAAGGTCTCGGTGATCCGGCAGCGGGAGATCGGCGGCAGCTTCCGGGAGCGGATCACCATCCTCAACCATGACGAGGAGCCGATGACCGCGACGCTGCGGCTGGAGGCGGCCGCGGACTTCGCGGACCTGTTCGAGATCAAGGACGAGGCGCTGGACAAGAAGGGCGAGTACTACGTCAAGGTGGAGCCCGAGCTGCTGCGCCTCGGCTACCAACGCGAGCACTTCCAGCGGGAGACCATCATCTCCTCCAGCGAGCCGGTGCGGTTGGACGAGCGGGGGCTGAATTTCGACCTGCACATCGAGAGCGGCGGCGAGTGGTCGACCGAGGTGCTGGTGCAGACCGCGGCCGTCGGTCCCGGCGGGCGGGACCTGCGGATGGGGGTGCAGTCGCACGGCCCCGAGCGGCGGGCGTTGCAGGAGGACCTGCGCGGGTGGTTGGCCGCCGCGCCCAAGGTGACCTGCGAGTGCACCTCGCTGACCCGCGCGTACGACCGGAGCCTGGCCGATCTCGCGGCGCTGCGCTTCTCCCCGCTGTCCCTGGCCGGGCAGGCGCTGCCGGCGGCCGGACTGCCGTGGTTCATGACGATGTTCGGCCGGGACAGCATCCTGACCTGCCTGCAGACGCTCGGCTTCACCCCCGGACTGTCCAAGACCTGCCTGCGGATTCTCGCCGCCCTCCAGGGCACCCGGTTCGACGACTTCCGGGACGAGGATCCCGGCAAGATCCTGCATGAGATGCGGTACGGCGAGAGCGCCTCGTTCGAGGACCAGCCACACACCCCCTACTACGGTGCGGCGGACAGTACGCCGTTGTTCGTGGTGTTGCTGGATGAGTACGAGCGGTGGAGTGGTGACGTCGAGTTGGTGCGGGAGTTGGAGTTCGAGGCGCGGGAGGCGTTGCGGTGGATTGACGAGTACGCGGATCTGATGGGTAACGGGTACGTGTGGTACGAGCGGCGGAACACGCGTAACGGGTTGGAGAACCAGTGTTGGAAGGATTCGTGGGACTCGATTTCGTATCACGATGGGCGGTTGCCGGGGTTTCCGCGGGCGACGTGTGAGTTGCAGGGGTATGCGTACGACGCGAAGATGCGGGGTGCGCGGTTGGCCCGGTTGGTGTGGGGGATCCGGAGTGGGCGGATCGGTTGGAGGCTGAGGCGGCGGCGTTGAAGGAGCGGTTCAACCGGGATTTCTGGGTGGCCGACGGGGAGTATTACGCGATCGCGTTGGATGCCGAGGGTGGGCAGGTGGACTGCCTGTCGTCGAATATGGGGCATCTGTTGTGGAGTGGGATCGTGACGCCGGAGCGGGCGCCGATGGTGGCGGCGCATCTGATGAGTGACAGGTTGTTTTCGGGGTGGGGGGTGCGGACCCTGGCCGAGGGGGAGGGCCGGTACAACCCGATCGGGTATCACACCGGGACGGTGTGGCCGTTCGACAATTCGTTCATCGCGTGGGGGTTGCGGCGGTACGGGTTCGTGGAGGAGGCCGCGCGGGTGGCCGACGGCATCATCGAGGCGGCGGAGTACTTCCACGGCCGGCTGCCAGAGGCGTTCGCCGGGTACGATCGGGAACTCACCAAGTACCCGGTGCAGTACCCGACCGCGTGCAGCCCGCAGGCCTGGTCCAGTGGGGCGCCGCTGCTGCTCATCCGTACGGTGCTCGGGCTGGAGCCGCACGAGGGTCACCTGGCGGTGGATCCGGCGCTGCCGGTCAGCATGGGCCGGATCGAACTGCTCGACATCCCCGGCCGGTGGGGCCGGGTGGACGCCTTCGGCCGGGGCCGGGTCGACGTGCGGGATCCGCAACGGTTCCGCTACCAGACCGTCCGGACCAAGGACGGCGACATCGACCAGACCGGCCTGGACGGCCCCGGCCGGGCGGGGCCGGAACAGCCGGCCGGCGGCGTCAGCTGATCGCGGCCCGCGCGGGCTGCCAGCGGAATCGCACGGTGTCACCCGGGCGGGCCTGCGCGACCCGCCACATGTCGTCCGGATGCACCACGCCGATCACCGGGTATCCGCCGGTGGTCGGGTGGTCGACCAGGAAGATGAGCGGCTGGCCGCCGGCCGGTATCTGCACCGAGCCGAGCACCATCCCCTCGCTGAGCAGTTCGGCATCCTCGGTCGCGACCACGGCCGGGCCGGCCAGCCGTACCCCGATCCGGTTGCTCTCGGTGCTGACCCGGTAGGTGCCGCCGGCCAGCGCCGCGGTGGCGGCGGCGCCGAACCGGTCGTGCCGCGGTCCGGGCAGCAGCCGCAGCCAGATCTCCCCGTCCAGCCCCGGGCGCGGCGCCACGTCCACGGCCGCCGGGGGTCGGCCGGTCTCCTCGCCCAGCGGCAGTGTCTGGCCGGCCCGCAGCGGCGGTGGGCCGATCCCGGACAGCAGGTCGCTGGCCCGGCTGCCCAGCACCGGCGGCACGGCCACGCCGCCGGCCACCGCGAGGTAGCGGCGCACCCCGCGCTCGGCCGGCCCGATCCGCAGGAGCCGGCCGGCGGGCAGGTGGATGGCCCGGTCCGGGTCCACCGCCCGGCCCTGCACGCTGAGCGGGCCGGGCGCCCCGGTGACGGCGATCCAGCGGTCCGCGGTCAGCCGCAGTTCGGCGCCGAGCAGCGTGGTCTCCACCCCGGCGGCCGTCTCGGGGTTGCCCACCAGCCGGTTGGCCAGTCGCAGGCTGTCCGGGTCGGCGGCGCCGGAGCGGGGTACGGCCAGGTGGGCCAGGCCGGGCCGGCCGAGGTCCTGCACGGTGCTCAGCAGCCCCGGACGGTGCACCACGAGCTGCGGCCGCCGTGCCGGTCCGGGGTCCGGCGGGTTCACCGCGGCACCGCCGTGAACCGGACCCGGGTGCCGGGGGTGAGCCGGGCCGGCTCGGGCCGGGTCTCGTCCCAGAGCACCAGCGAGGTGCGGCCGATGAGCTGCCATCCGCCGGGGGACCGGCGGGGGTACACCCCGGTGTACTCGCCGGCCAGCCCGACGGCCCCGGCCGGTACGGCCGTGCGCGGGGTGCCGCGCCGGGGCACCCGCAGCGGTTCCGGCGCGCCGGTGAGGTACGCGAAGCCGGGTGCGAACCCGCAGAAGGCGACGGTGAAGTCGGCGCCGGTGTGCGCGGCGATCAGCGCGTCCCGGGTCAGCCCGGTGAGCCGGCAGACCTCGGCCAGGTCGTCCCCGTCGTACCGGACCGGGATCTCGACGGCCGGCCCGGTCGGCGCGGCGTCGCCGGCCGGTTCGGCCCAGCCGGCGAGCAGCGCGGCCAACCGGTTGCGGTCCGGCCCGTCCGGCCCGGCGTCCAGCAGCACGGTGCGGGCGCCGGGAACGATGTCGAGCACCCCGGACAGCAGGCCGGCCGCCTGCCGGTCGGTCAGGTGGCGGTGCAGGGAGCGGGCGGCCGGGCTGGTGGCGACCTCCAGCAGCCAGGACCAGCGGCCCACGGGCAGTGCCCGGACCGGGCTCACCGGTCGGCGTCCACGGCGGCGACCACCTGCCGCAGGGCGTCGTCCAGGTAGCGGTCCAGGTCGGCCCGCGCCTCGTCCCAGCGGCCGGCGCCGAGCAGGTCGGTGAGTTCGTGGTTGCGGCTCAGGTACGGCTCGTGGAAGGCGTGCGGGTCGGTCAGGGCGAGGAAGCCGAGCCGCATCTCGGTCATCAGCCGCCGGAACAGCTCGTCGATGCGCGGGCTCGCGTGCACCGCGACCAGCAGGGTGTGGAAGCGCAGGTTGGCGGTGCCGGCGGTGACCCAGTCGTCGGCCGCGGCCGCCCGGTCCGCCGCGTTCAGGCTGTCGGTCAGGGTCGCCCGGTCCAGCGTGCCCTCGCCGCGGGCGAGCAGGTCGATCGCCGACAGCTCCAGCATCCGGCGCAGCCGGTAGATGTCGCGTACGTCCCCGGCGGTGAGCGCCCGCACGGTGACGCCCTTGTGCGGCTCGTAGGTCAGCAGGTGGTCGTGGACCAGCGTCCGGAACGCCTCCCGCACGGTGTTGCGGGACACCTGGAGGGCCTGGGCGAGGGCGCTCTCCGGCAGCGCGACGCCGGGCGGGAAGCGTCCCTCGAAGATGTTCTCCCGGATGACCTCGGCGGCCCGCTCGGCGGCGGTGGGCAGCGGGGTGAGGGAGGGCAGGTCGAGCGCCGGCGTGGAACGGGGCCGCCCCACCGAGCGACGGTCGTCCGGGTGGGCCATCTCTTCTCCTGTTGAACAATCGACCGTTATTCCGTCGACCGCGGGCGGCCGCCGTGACGTATCGTTGTCGATTGTAGGACAACCGACATCCAACGATCTACGCCACGAGGCGACGGGAGGATCCGCGACCATGAGCGACCAGGAGACCGCGGCGGCGGTGGCCGCCGCGGCGACGGCGGCCAGGTCGGCCAGCGACGCCATCGCCAACGCCGGCGACGACCAGGTGGACGCGGCGCTGCGCGGCATGGCCCGGTTGCTGAGCGAGTCCGCCGAGCCGGTGCTGGCCGCCAACGCCGAGGACCAGCGCGCGGCCCGGGACGGCGGCATGGGCGGCGGCCTGCTCGACCGGCTGCGCCTCGACCCGGACCGGCTGCGCGGCATGGCCGAGCAGCTCACCGCCCTCGCCGGGATCCAGTCCGAGCCGACCCGCCGGTGGCTGCGCGACCTGGACGGCGGGCTCGCGCTGCACGAGTGGCGGCGACCGGTGGGCGTGATCGGGGCCAACTTCGAGGCCCGGCCGAACGTGGTGGTGGACATCGCCTCCCAACTGGTCAAGTCGCACAACGCCGGGGTGCTGCGCACCGGCTCGGCGGCGCTCGGCTCGGCGGTGGCCCTGCTCGACCGGGTGGTCGCCCCCGCGCTGGCCGAGGCCGGCATCGACCCCGCCGCCATCCAACTGGTCCGTCGGCCCGGACGGGAGTCCGCCGAGGCACTGGTCCGGCTGCCGGAGCTGGTGCCGCTGGTGATCCTGCGGGGCAGCGGCGACAGCACCCGGCACCTGGCCCGGCAGGCGGCGCTGTCCGGCGTGCGCACGCTGGCGCACGCCGACGGCGGTGGGGTGCTCTACCTGCACGCCGCCGCCGACCGGGCGATGGCCGCCGACCTGGTCGAGCGCGGCCTGGACCGGCTGGGCGTGTGCAACCGGCTGAACCTGCTGCTCATCGACACGGCGCGCTGGGACGAACTCGCCCCGGCCATGGTGGACCTGCTGGGCGGGCGGGAGCCGAAGGTGGCCGCGTCGCTGCCGCCGCACCCGCACCCGTTGGGCTACGAGTGGGCGCTCGACGACGGCAACGAGGCCACCGTCACGATCGCACCGGTCGACGGCCCGGCCGCCGCGGCCCGGGTCGCCAACGAGGAGACCTCCGGGCTGGCCGCCGCCATCGTCACCGACGACCCGGCGGCCGCCGCCGAGTTCCTCGGCCGGTACGCCGGCACGGGCGGGTTCTGGAACGCGACCACCCGGCTGCTGGACGGGTTCAAGCTGCTCGCCCTGCCGGAGACCGGCATCAACATCGACCGGGTCCCCGGCCCGCGCGGCCCGGTGACCTACCGCGACCTGTGCCTGCGGCAGTACGTCGTGCTGCCCGCCGGCCGGGACCTGCCGGTGCCCGGCCGGGGCTGAGCCGCGACGCCGCGGCACGCCACCGGGTACCTCAGCCCGGCGCGGCCGAACTCCACGGCTGTGGACCGGCGGCCGGCGTGGCCAGCCCGTCGGCCGTCGGCCAGCCGGCGATCTCCGCCAGCCGGCCCGTCCGCTCGCCCGGCTCGGCCCGCCGGTAGTAGTCGTCGCGGTGCAGGAACTCCACCGGCAGCGAACCGGGCAGGTCGACCCCCCGCGGGTCGATCAGCTCCGCGGCGAAGCCGGCGGCGTGGGTCCGGGCGCGCAGCGCGTCCCGCTCCGGCGGGGACAGGTCGGTGACCGACGGGTCGGCGAGCCGGAACCGGGCCACCGCCCGCCGGATCAGGTGTGCCAGCCCCAGCCGGGCGTCCCCGTCGGTGAGGTCCCCGGAACTCAACGCCAGGGCGGGCTGGCGGATCGTGCGCAGCGAGTCGGACACCAGCATGAGCTGACCGGGCCGGTCGGCCTCGACGCTGGGCGGCAGGACGTGCAGCCGGGACGGCCACTGCCAGCGCACCTGCCCGGTGGCGATCCGCGCGGACGGCTCCTGCCGGCGGTGCCGGGGTCCGCCGGGGATCGGTTCGGCGGCCGCCAGGGTCCAGCCGGCGCAGACGTACGCCAGGCGCCGGTCGGTCACCGCGACCTCGGCGGCCCGCGGCAGCGCCCAGACCCGCTCCCGGTCGACACAGCGCGGCCGGAGCAGATAGCCGGCGATCTCCGCCAGCCCGCGCCACACCACCCGTTCGCCGGGTTCGAGCACGAGCTCCCGGCGCCAGCCGAGCCGGGGGGAACTGCCGTCCTCCGGGGCGTCCATCCGGTACGGCTGTACGAAAAAGGGAGCGGTGTCGGGACTCATCGTCCAAGGGCCTCCCGTCGAGGAGCTACCTGCATGCCAGGTTGCCGGCTCCATCAACGGGTGTCATGACGGTCGTTGGGGGGTCGGCCGGTCGGTCGACGCGTACGACCGATAGGTCCCAATCTCTTCCGGCCGGATGAGTCCGTCCTCGATCGCGCGGGCGAGCAGCGCCGCCTTGGTGGCGGCCGGTCGGCCCGCCCGGGCATATTTGATCCGCGCCCGATCGAGGTATTGCTTCACCGTGTGTTCGCTGATCTGCATCCGGCGCGCCACGGACGCCTTGGACATCGACTGGAACCACAGCAGCAGCGCCTCGCGCTCCTGGTCGGACAGGGTCGGCCGGTCCGAGCGGCGATCCCCGACGATCGCGCCGGCCAGCGCCGGAGGCACGTACGGGCGGTCGTCGGCGGCGGCCAGCACGGTCCGGACACAGTGCTCGCGGCCCTCGTGCTTGGCCAGGAACGCCACCGCACCCGCGTCCAGCGCGGCCAGGATGGTCTCCTGCCCGGTGTGTTCCGAGTAGACCACCACGCGACGCCCGGCCGCGCTCAGCTCGGCGACCCGGTCCAGCGCGAGCTGGCCGTGCAACCGCAGGTCCAGCAGCACGACCTTGGCGGTCCGGCCGGCGCCGAAGTAGAGCACGTCCGGGTCGTCGCCGGTGGCCACCACCTCCAGGCGCGGTTCGACGGACAGCCAGGACCGGACGCCCTCGACCACGACCGGATGGTCGTCGACGATCGCGACCGTGATCCGCGGCTCCGTCGGGCTCAGGTGGCCCGCCACCGCGTCTGCGTCCACACCATCTCCTCGTCGTGCTCGGAAAACCATTCCACCCCATGTCCGTCGGAGCCGGAAGTGTCGGCGGCCGGATCCGGGTCGGCGGACGGGCCGGTGGTGACGCTCACGACCACCTCGTCCGGTCCGCCCACCACGGTCAACCGTGCCCAGTCCCGCGCGGTGGCGAGGGCCGCCACCAGCGGATCGGCGAGTTGCCGGCGCGCCTGCACCGGCAGTGCCGGCAACTCGCCGACCACCACGAACTCGACGGCCAGCCCGCGGCGCTCGGTGAGGTCCGCGCACGCCCGCAACTCGTGCAGCAGCGGGTCCGGCGCGTCGTCCGCCTCGGCGATCAGCCGCCGCAACCGGCCCGCCGCCAGCGCGCACCGGCGGCGCACCGCCGGATCCGCCGGATCGGCGCGGCCGTCGGCCAACTCGGCCAGCACCGTGCCCGCGGTCCGGCTGACCAGGGCGAGCCGTTCCTGGCGTTCCCGGCGGGTGAGCACCGCGGCGGACTGCTCGGCGTCCAGCGCGGTCTGCGCCGCGGCCGTGCCGGCGGTGCCGGTGGCCAGCCGGCGCAGCGCGTGCGCACCCACCACCAGGATGATCGGCAGGGTCACCGTGCCGTAGACGTACATGCCGAACCGGCTCAGGTCGGCCGCCCGGGTGGCGCCGGCGGCCAGCAGCGCGACCAGCGCGATGCCGGCGCCCGCCGCCAGCACCCCGATCAGCGCCGCGATCCGGTGCCGCCACAGCACCAGGGCCACGAACCAGCCGAGGGTGCCCCAGCCCCAGTTGGCGGCATGGAACAGCAGGTCGCCCGGCACGAACGCGAAGGAGACGGCGTCCGCGCCGAGCAGCAGCGCCAGCAGCGGCCAGGCCGGCACGGGTACGTCGGCCAGCAGCGCGTACGCGGCGACCAGTCCCACCGCGGCGAAGACCAGCCAGCCGGCCCCCTCGGCCCACGGCCACCGGTACACCGACCAACTGCCCAGCACGGCCGGCAGGTTGATGGCCAGGTGCCAGCCGAACGCGATGACCACCGCCGCGATCCGGGTGGCCCGGTCGGCCGTCGCGGCGACGATCGCGGCCGCCTGCTGCGGGCTGCGCGACCCGTCCCGGGCCGCCGCGCCGCCGGTCACCGCTCCACTCCGGCGGCCGGCCACTCCAGCCGGATCCGGGTCCCCCGGCCGGGCGCCGAGTCGACCACGGCCCGACCGCCCACGGCGGCCAGCCGGCCCCGGATCGACTCGCGCAGGCCGTACCGGTGCGCCGGCACCGCGCCCGGGTCGAAGCCGGGACCGTCGTCGACCACCTCGACCGCCACGGTGCCGCCGGTCACCCGCAGCGTGATCCGGACGCTGGCCTGCGGCGCGTGCCGGTCCACGTTGGCCAGCGCCTCCGCCACCCCGGCGGCGATCGCCGCGGCGACCGGCCCGGGCACGGTCACCGGTGCCAGCTCCGCACCGCAGGCGTGCCCCCCGGTCGAGGCCAGCACCTCGCGCAGCCGTTCGTCCAGCCGCTCCGTCACCGGCTCCGCGTCGGCGCCACCGCGGGCGCCGGCCAACCCGGCGAGCGTGCGCAGGTCGGCGGCGGCCCGGTCGCGCAGTCGGCCGTCCGCGCCGGCGCCGCCGAGGCCCACCATGGTCAGCGTGGACAGCACGGTGTCGTGCAGGTCGCGGTTCTGCTGGCGCTCGGCGGCCCGGGCCGCCCGCGCCAGCACGGCCTGCCGGACCGCCTGCTGGTGGCCGGCGAAGGCGGCGTCCGCGCTCCGGCTGCCCCGGCGGGCCAGCCAGCCGAGGCCGGCCGCCGAGAAGGTCTGCACGGCGAGCGTGGCGGCGTGCGCGGTCGCCTCCGCGTCGTCGCCGGCCAGGTGCGCGCCGACCGCGTACGCGACGGTGACCAGCAGCCCGGCCGGAATCGACAGCCGGGCGGGCAGGCCGAGTTGGGCCACGATCACCGTGGTGCTGGCCATGATGGCGATCCAGCTCACCTCGCCGGGCAGCACCTCGGCGGCCACCAGCCGGCCGATCAGCAGGCAGGTGACCACGGTGAGCCCGACGTCCACGGCGACCGGCACCGGCCGCAGCCCACGGCGTACGGCCAGCCCGGCAAAGACCAGCGACCAGCAGGTCAGCACGGGGACCACCACCAGCAGCAGCGGCACCGAGACGGGTGGTTCCGGCACGGCCAGCGCCGCGGCGGCGCAGGCGAGGCCGGAGCTGGCGTGCAGCGCGGCGCAGAAGGTCCCGAAGACCCGTCCCAGCGCGGCGCCGGCCGGTGCGTCGGGCCGCGGTGCCGGCCCGCCGCCCACCGGGGCGCCGCTGCCGCTGCCGCTGCCGCCACCGGCTCCGCCACCGGTGGCGCCGTCCGTATCCGTGCCCGACTGCGCCGGGAGCTTCCCGGCGACGGGCACGGGTAACGGGGTCACGCGCTGTTCCTCCGGGTCGGTGGCGGACCGCGTGCTCCGATGCCCGGCGGTGCACATCGACGCGGGAAAATAGCATAACGGGCGGTCACCGGCCGTGGCCGATGCCCGGGTCCGACCCCGCGGACCAGCGGTTCCGGCCGGTCGGGACGTCCGGCCCGGCCCGGCCGGGGCCGCCGGCCCTGACGTTGCGCCCGCCGGCGCGGTTGGCTGGATCCGACGGCGAAACCGTGGGAGGTCGCGATGAAACAGTGGGGCGTCGAGGACGTGATGACCCGCGAGGTGGTGACGGTGGCACCGGACACCGGTTACCGGCTGATCGCCGACCTCCTGGTGGGACACGCGGTGAGCGCGGTGCCGGTGGTCGACCCGGAGAACCGGGTGCTCGGGATCGTCTCCGAGGCCGACCTGCTGCCGAAGCTGGAACATCCGGACCGCGCGCCGAGCCGTCCGCTCGCCGGCCGGGGACGCCGCCCGGGGTGGCACGACGCCACCGGCGAGACGGCGGCCGACCTGATGACGGGACCGGCCGTGACGATCAGCCGGGACGCGTCGGTGTCGGCCGCCGCCCGGCTGATGGACAGCGCCCGGGTGAAGCGGCTACCCGTGGTCGACGAGCACGGCCGGCTGGTGGGCATGCTGTCCCGCCGGGACCTGCTGTCCCTGTACGCCCGTCCCGACGACCAGATCCGGGCGGCGGTGCTGGACACCCTGCGGGCACTGTGGATCGGACCGGACACCGTGACCGTGGCGGTCGAGCGCGGCGTGGTCCGCCTCAGCGGTGAACTGGACCGCAGCAGCACGGCGCGGATCGCCGCCCGGTTCGTGGCCGCCACGCCCGGCGTGGTGGCCGTGCTGGACGAGCTGACCGCGGGCTACGACGACAGCGCGGACCTGGGCGGCGGCTGGCAGCGGGCGCACCCGTTCAGCGCCGAGCCGCACCCGTACCCGGCCGGCCGGATCGGCTGATCCGACCCGCCGGCTGCCCGGCGCGGCCGGTGGCCGGACGGTTGCCCAGCCGTTCCCGGTGCCGGTGCTGGTGCTCGCGTACCCGCTCCTCCCAGAGCTTCTGGTCCTTCCTGCCGTGCGGTGAGGTCCACCGGTGTGATCCGTCGCTGTAGTGCAGCTGTTCGTCGCCCGGACCGAGGGTGCTCATCCGAGCACCCGCTCCCGGGCGCGGGTCAGCCCGGCTCCCACCCGTACCAGCAGGTCGGGACCGAGTCGTAACGGTAGGAGAGTGGTCAGCAGGAGATGGCCGAGCAGGTCGTAGTCGTCCGCTGAAAGGCCGAGCCGGCGGTGCGCGTCGACCAGGTTGGCCGGAAGCACCGGGTCGGGTCCGTCCAGCGCGCCGATCAGGCTCGTGCTCAGCGACTCGCTCAGCCGGGTCAGGTCGGCGTCCGCGAATCGGGGTGCGAGTTGCTGGTCCAGCTGGACCAGCCGGTAGAAGCGTCGGACCGCGGCACGGACCGCGATCGCCTGGCTGGTGGTACCGCTCATCTGGTCCCCCGGAGGAGATGGAAACGGCTTCCTGCGCGTGCCCGCGGACGCGTCGCGGCGGTGTCACCCTGGCCCCCCGGCCTCGCCGCGCGCCCGTCAGGAATGTGGCGGCCTCATTCCGACTGCCGTACCGTGACCGAATCACCTCCTCACCTGCCCGGCAGGCGGGAACTGGCCGCAGCCTTCTCACCGTGGCCGGTCGTCGACGCGACCGGCGTTCGTGCGATCCCTCCTTGATCACAACAGGTCGGTCGGAGCGCTGTCGATTGGCAGCTCTGCCGATTCGCGGGAGGTGAAAGCCTTGCCCAGTACGGACATCGACGCCGATTCCGCTGATCGGCCACTCAGTGTCGCGCTTTCGGTCGGTCTCATCGCGTCGTCCGCGGGAGGCGCCCGGCGACGCGGCGCGGCGGTACTGCGGGCGCTGCGCCGGCTGCTGCCGTTCGACGCCGGCGCGGTGATCCTGTTCGACCCGGACCGGTCGGTCGCTCTTCCGCTGGCCGTGACGGGCTACCGGGCGCTGCCGGCGGCCCGGACCGGGCCGCCGGCGCGGCCGGAGGCGACCTACCAGGAGCTTGCCGGCGTGCGGCTGGACCGGCCCGGTCCGCCCCGCCGGCTCTGCGACCTGACCGGGGCACCCGGCCGGGCACTGCGGGATCGACTGGCGGCGGTCGGCCTTCCGGAGGGTGTCGGGGTCCCGCTGACCACCTCGGACGGCCGGTGCGTGGGTCTGCTGGCCCTGCACCGCCGGGTCGTCGGGCTCGACGACGCGCCGCTGGAGGTGCTCGGCCGGCTGTCCCCGACGATCGCCAACGCGGTCGACCCGCTCCGCCCGGCGACCGGGCTGGTCATGGCCATTCCCCGGGTGTGCGCCGGCGCCGTGCTCACCACCGGCGGCCGGATCCTCCCGCTGCCCGGCCTGCCCGGTCATCCGTTCCTGGTACCGGCCGCGCCGCTGCTGGACACGGCGATGGTCACCCTGCGCGACGGCCGGCTGTACCGGGCCTTCCTGGTGCCCGGCGTGTCCGGTGCGGACCATCTCTGCGCCACCGTCGTGCCCTGCCCGGCGGAACCGCCGTACCTCGGCTCCGTCGCCATCCTGCTCTCCCCGGCGGGCAACACCCGGGGCCTCACGCCGCGTGAGCTGGAGGTGATGGGTCTGCTGGTGGACGGCTGCTCGAACCGGCGGATCGCGGCCACGCTGTTCGTCACCGAGCGGACGGTCGCGGCCCACATCGAACACATCCTGGTCAAGATGGAGGTGCCGACCCGGACCATGGCCGCGCTGCGGGCCCTGCGCCTGGGCCTGTTCGTGCCCCGGTCACTGCTCCAACCGGCGGCCGCGACCCGGGCGTGACGGCCCGGGCGCAGGGCCCGCGCACGCTCAGGCCGGCGGCTCGGCCGAGGGATCGGCCGGCGGCTCGGCGGTGTACGCCGCGGTCACCCGGTCCGCGGCGGCCCGGGCTTCCTCGGCGGGCGTCCCCGCGGCGACGTTGGCCGCGTACCACCGTTCACTGGAGCCCCGGATGAACTCCCTGCCCTCCGGTGAGCCTGCCCAGGCGACGCCGGCGGCGGGGTCGACGGCCTCGTCGGTGGTCAGGTGCAGCGCGAGCCCCACCATCGCCATGTCCCAGCCGATCCCGATGGCGCCCGGACCGAACTGGGCCGCCATCTCGTCGTCGACGTGCGCGACGTGTTCGAGCTGGAGCCGGGTCCGCTCCGGAGCCTCCGCGACGAGGGTCAGCTCGATCCAGCTCACCTCGCCGCCGTTCTCCCAGGTGGTGGTGAAGGAGTTCGGCGGGTCGCAGCTCTCGATCGTGCCGCTCGCGTTGCCCTCCAGCTGGAATTTTCCGCCCGGCCGCAGGTCGCCGGTGATCGGCAGGAACCATCGGGGGATGCGTTCGGCGTTCGTGCACGCCTCCCACACGTCGGCCAGTTCGGCGTCGTAGGTCTGGCTCACGGTGACCACCCGGGCCTCCCCGGCCGGCAGCACCCGGCTGCCGAACCGCCGCTCGACCGCGCTGAGCTGGTGGTCGACATCAATATTGATCATGATTCTTCATCCTCTTCGTTTGATGTCCCTTCGGCGGCCAGCCGGCGCTGGCGGCGCCCGCGGGCCAGTTCGGTGGCCAGGGCGGCCAGGTGCGGCGTCCAGAACCGCCGGAACTGGTCGAGCCAGGCGTCCACCTCGCGCAGCGGTGCCGGATCGACCGCGTACAGGCGGCGCGGGCCGAGCGGCCGGACGGTGGTGAAGCCGCTGTCCCGCAGCACCTTCAGGTGCTGCGAGACGGCCGGCTGGGAGATGCCGAACTCCGCCCGGACCACCTCGCCGACCGCGCCGGCCGTCGCCTCGCCCTCGGCGAGCAACTCGAGGATCCGCCGCCGCACCGGATCGCCGAGCACATCGAACGCGTGCACGCCGCCCAGTAGACAGCCGGCGCTTATATAAGTCAAGCCTTAAACATCGTGGCGCGGTGTCACCCGGCGGACCGGCCCGGCGGCCCGCCGGAAAAACGTCCCGGAAATCCGCCACCGCCCTGTCGGATCCGGCGGCCGCCGGTCGAGGTCCAGGTAGAGATCTGGTCATCCCCTGGCTGACCAGGCAAGATCTGACCGTTCGTGAGTGAGAGGATCTGCGTCATGCGCTACCTGACGCTGTTGAAGGGCCCCCGCCCGGCCGCCCCGCCCCCGCCCGGGCTGATGGACGCCATCATGAAACTCGGCGCCGAGGCCACCGCCGTGGGCGCGCTGCTGGAGACCGCCGGCCTCGCACCCAGCGCCACGGGTTCCCGGGTGGAGGTCCACGGTGGCGCGCTCAGCGTCACCGACGGCCCGTTCGCCGAGGCGAAGGAGACGATCAGCTACGCCCTGTACGAGGTCCGGTCCCGGGCCGAGGCCGTGGAGTGGGCATCGCGGTTCATGAAGCTGCACCGGGACCTGTGGCCGGGCTGGGAGGGCGAGGTGGACGTGCTCAAGGTGTTCGGTCCGGAGGACATGCCCGGCGCTGCCGGTGCGCCGGGCGCACCCGGATCCGGGCCGGCTGACCCGCCGGGTCCCGGGCCGGCGTCCTGACCCGGTCCGGCGCGCCCATGGACGAGGGCGGATCGGCTGCCGGACCGGCCGCCGATCCGCGCCACGTCGTCGAGACGGTCTGGCGGATGGAGTCGGCCCGGATCGTCGCGGCGCTGGCCCGGATCGTCGGCGACCTGGGCCTGGCCGAGGAACTCGCCCAGGACACCCTGGTCATCGCGCTGGAACAGTGGCCGGCCGACGGCGTACCGGATCATCCGCCGTCCTGGCTGATGGCCACGGCCCGGCACCGCGCGGTGGATCTGCTGCGCCGGCAGGCCCGCTACCGGCGCAAGCTCGAAGAGGTCGGCCGGGCCACGCCCGCGGCCGTCGAGCCCGACCTCGCGGCCGGCCTCGACGACTACGTCGGCGACGACCTGCTGCGGCTGATCTTCACGACCTGCCACCCGGTGCTCTCGACCGAGGCCCGGGTGGCGCTCACGTTGCGGCTGCTCGGCGGCCTGAGCACGGCGGAGATCGCCCGGGCCTACCTGGCGACCGAATCCACCGTCGGGCAGCGGATCACCCGGGCCAAGCGGATCCTCGCCGAGCGGCGGATCCCGATCGAACTGCCGCCGCCGGCCGAGGCCGCCGCGCGGCTGGCCTCGGTGCTTGAGGTGATCTACCTGATCTTCAACGAGGGGTACGCGGCCACCGCCGGGGACGAGTGGATGCGGCCCACCCTCTGCGGCGAGGCGCTGCGGCTGGGCCGCATCCTGGCCGGGCTGGCACCGCACGAGCCCGAGGTGCACGGCCTGGTGGCGCTCATGGAGATCCAGGCGTCCCGCACGGCGGCGCGTACCGACCGGGACGGCAACCCGGTACTCCTGCCCGACCAGGACCGTGGCCGGTGGGACCGGCTGCTCATCCGGCGCGGCCTGGCGTCCCTCGACCGGGCCGCCGGGACGCTCGGACCGTACGTCCTACAGGCCGAGATCGCGGCCTGCCACGCCCGGGCGGCCACGGCCGCCGACACCGACTGGGACCGCATCGCCACGCTGTACGCGGTGCTGGCCCACGTCTCACCCTCGCCGGTGGTGGAGCTGAACCGGGCCGTGGCGGTCGGCAACGCGTACGGTCCGCAGCGCGCGCTGCCCATCGTGGACGGTCTGGACCTGCCGGGGTACGCCCTGCTGCCGGCGGTCCGGGGCGATCTGCTGGCCCGGCTCGGCCGCGTCGCGCAGGCGCGTCGGGAGTTCGAGCGGGCCGCCGCGCTGACCCGCAACGCTCGCGAACGCGAACTGTTCGTCGCCCGCGCCGCGGCACTCGGGCGGACGCCGCCGCGGTCCGGCCAGCGGTCCTGACCCGAGCCCGGACCACCGCGGTCCGGCCGGCGGCCCTGACCCGAGCCCGGACCACCGCCGCGCGCGCCGGCTCGGCCCGGCCCGAGGCGCTCAGGTCCGCGGTACGTCCCGGCGACGAAACGCGACGAACCCGGTCAGCGTGAGCGCACCGGCGACGCCGGCGAGCGTGGCCAGCCCGAGCGGGTCGACCGTGCCCAGCGGCGGACTGCCGACGTGCGTGGTGGGCGCGAGGTCGAGTGCCCACTGTGCGAGGTTCAGGCCGGGGCCGAGCAGGGCGATGAAGGTCGTCCCGGCGTACCCGACCCAGCCGAGGGCCAGGGCGCGCGGCCACAGCCCGAACAGTGCCAGCGCGAGACCGGCGAAGACGAGTTCCGCCGGCAGGTAGGCCAGCCCCGCCGCGATGGTCGCGCCGAACTCGTCGGCGTTCCCCACCGACCAGGTGGTCGAGAGCGCCAGGACCGTCGAGGAACCGGCGACGATGAGCACCAGCCCGGCGGCGACCGCGACGGCGTGCGCCGCCAGCCAGCGCGGCCGGGACAGCGTGCCGGCGAGCCGGGTCTCCAGCCGGCCCTCGGTCTCCTCGCCGCGGAGCGCACCGACGGCCTGTACGACGTACCCGGCGCCGATGATCGCCAGGTAGAGCTGGGTCGAGGCGACGAAGCCGGCCAGCGGCCGGCCACCGTCGATCCCCATGACCTCGGCCAGGGCCGGGTTGCCGGCCATCGCGTCGAGGAACTGCCGGGCCAGCGCGCCCATCATCCCGGCCAGCAGGAGCCCGCCGGCCAACCAGCCGGCGGCCGCCGGCAGGTGCAGCCGGGCCGCGAACCCGAGCGCCCCGCGCCGCGACCGGCCCGCGCGGGCCGGACCCGCGCGGCCCCGCAGCAGGGCGCTGCCGACGTCGCGGCGGGCGGCCAGCCACACGGCCGCGCCGCCGCAGGCCAGGCCCACGACGGCCGGGAGGGCGAGCACCCACCACCGCTGGTCCCCGAACGGCGCGGTCTTCTCCGCCCAACCCAGCGGGGACAGCCAGGTCAGCCAGGCGCCGGTGGCGTTGCCGGCGGTGTCACCGGCGGTGTCGCCGACCCCGCGCAGGACGTACGCCACGGCCAGCACGATCAGGGTCGCCGTGTACACCGCGCGGGTGTGCCGGACGAACTGCGCGCACAGCGCCGCGAACCCGGCGAACACGAAGGCCAGGGCGCCGAGCGCCGCGCTGTAGAGGATCGCGCCGGACATCCCGACCCCGGTGACCGCCAGGCCGGCGGCGAACAGCACGGACGTGCCGAGGATCGCCGCGGTCGCGACGGTGAGGGCCGCCAGCGCCGGCTGGTACCGGCGGATCCGGCCGGCGAGGACCGTCTCCAGCCGGCCCGACTCCTCCTCCCGCCGGGTCGAGCCGGCGACCAGCCCGATGCCCAGCAGCGGGAGCAGGAACGCGGCGAGGAACCCGAACTCGTCCTGGATCACCCCGCCCAGGCTGTCGATGCCCTCGACGCGGCCGTTGATCGCGGCCAGCGCGCTGCCCGAGGTGACCGCCTCGGCATAGCCGCGGATCTTGGCAGGGGTGTCGTAGAGGCCGGCCACGGCAGCGGCCGTACCGATCAGGCCGGCGGCGAGCGCGGCCACCCGGACGAGGATGCCGCGCCTGCGGGTACGCCAGACGATGCCGACCATGGTGCCCGCGGTGCGCCAGCCGGATCCGCCGTCGGCGTACGCGGTGCTCATCGCCCGGCCTCGGCGGCCGAGCCGGCGGTCTCCGGGGCGTCGAGCGCGTCCCCGTAGTTGCGCAGGAACAGCGCGTCGAGGCTCGGCGGGGTGACGGTCAGGGTGTGGATCCGTGCGGCGTGCAGCCGGCCGATCGTCGCGTCCAGGTGCTCCGCGTCGATGGTGAACCGGGTGTCGACCTGCCCGTCCAGCCGGTCGCAGGTGTGGTCGGCCACCCCCGGTGCGCCGGCCAGCCCGCCGGGCTGGCCGGCGGTGACCGCGTGCACCGAGGTGCGGGTGTGCCGGCGCAGGTCGGCCAGGCTGCCGGCGGCCACGGTGCGACCGCGGCGAATGATGCTCACCCGGTCGGCCAACGCCTCCACCTCGCCGAGGATGTGGCTGGAGAGCAGCACGGTGACGCCGTCCCGGCTCCGCTCGCGTACGCACCGCTGGAATTCCTGCTCCATCAGCGGGTCGAGCCCGGACGTGGGCTCGTCGAGGATGAGCAGTTCCGCCGCCGCGGACAGCGCCGCGACGAGGGCGACCTTCTGGCGGTTGCCCTTGGAGTAGTCCCGGATCCGCTTGGTCGGATCGAGATCGAAGCGGTCGATCAACTGCCGGCGGCGCTCCTCGTCGACCCCGCCGTGCGTCGCGCCGAGCACGTCGAGGCACTGGCCGCCGGTCAGGCCGGGCCACAGCGCGACATCTCCGGCGACGTACGCCAGGCGCCCGTGGAGTCGGCCGGCGTCCCGCCACGGGTCGGCGCCGAACAGGGCGACCCGGCCACCGGTGGCGCGGATCAGCCCGAGCAGGATGCGGATGGTGGTGGACTTCCCGGACCCGTTCGGGCCGAGGAAACCGTGCACCTCGCCCGGTTTCACCGTGAGGTCCAGGCCGTCGAGGGCGCGGACCTTCCCGAACGTCTTGGTCAGCTACCCGGTTTCGATGACGGCGGCGGGTTGGCTCACGAGCGCTCCTCACCGGGCGTGGACAGGAACGCGCCCTGCGTGTAGACGGCGGTGACCTCCTCGGCCCAGCGGGTGACACCCTCCGGGGTGAGCGGATCGACCCCGATCGCCGCGGCCACCTGGTTTCGCAGCAGGATCAGTGCGAGGTCGTTGACCAGCAGGAACGCCGCCCGCACGGCCGGGTCCCCGGCCGGTCGGGCGACGCCCAGCTCCGTCATGGTGTCCAGCAGCCGGCGGGTGAGGGCGTACCAACGACCGAACAACGCCGCACCCGCCGGGTCGTTGACCAGCAACAGGCGGCGCAGGTACGCCGGCAGGGGAGAGCCGTGCGGGAAGGCGCGGGCGATCATCTCGGCCACCGACACCGCGCCGTCCCCGCTCAACGCGCCGGCCAGGTCCTGTCCGTCCATTTCGAACAGCGCGTCGAAGGCCCGCGCGGCATGGCCGTCCACGGCGGCCCGCAGCCCGTCCTTGCTGCCGAAGTGGTGCACCACGAGCGCGGGCGAGACGCCGGCGGCCGCGGCGATCTCCCGCATCGTCACGGCGTCGTGCCCCCGCTCGGCGAACAGACGCAGCGCGGCGTTGCGGATGTTCGCCCGGCCGGTGAGGTCGCCCTCGTCCTCGACTGAACTCATGTTCAGAAGACTAAACGCTTGTACAGCGTGCCGGCAAGTGCCGCCCCGACGGCAACCACGGGTCCGGATCAGTCGGACCCGATGTTCTCCAGGTCCGCCAGCAGGCTGGGGTGGGTGGGCTGCCAACCCAGGGTCGCCCGGGTGTGGGCGCTGGAGGCGGGCTGGTCCGTGGCGAAGATCGGGCCGAACGGTCCGAAGGTCTCCTCCGGGACGGTCTCGACCGGCAGCCCCAGCCGCCGGCCGATGACGGTGGCGATGTCGCGCACCGCGTCGCCCTCGTCGGCGACGGCGTGCCAGGAGGTCCCGGCCGGTGCGGATTCCAGGGCGATCCGGATGAGCGCCGCGGCGTCGAGGGCGTGTACGGCCGGCCAGCGCTGGGTGCCGTCCCCGGGGTGGCCCGCGACGCCGGAGCGCTCGGCCTGTTGGGTCAGCAGGCCCGCGAATCCACCCCTGCCCTGGTTGTGCACGGTGCGCGGCATGCGTACGGCGCTGGCGCGTACGTCCTTTGCGGCCAGGTCGAGCAGGGCGTTGACCGAGCGGGTGCGCCCGGCGACCGGCCCTTCGAGGGGGAGCGGGTCGGCCTCCGTGGCGGCGCGCCCGGGTACGGCCGGTGTCCCGGAGACGGTGACGATCGGGCGGTTGCTGCCGACCAGCGCCGTACCCAGGGTTGCCATCGCCGCGCTCTCCTCGGCGACGGAGGCCGCGAGCGCCTCGGCGCTGCTGTAGTCGCGGCCGAAGGCCAGGCTGATCACGCCGTCGGCTCCGGATGCGCCGGAGCGCAGGACGTCCAGGTCGGCGAGCCCGCCGCGCAGCACGTCCGCCCCGGCGGCCCGCAGCGTCCGCTCGGCGGTGTCGGAGCGGGCGAGACCGAGGACGGAGTGTCCGTGGTCGAGCAGTTCGGTGACGACGGCCGAGCCGATGGTGCCGGTGCCGCCGGTGACGAAGACGCGCATGGGATCCTCCCGTAGTGATGCGACTCGTGTCTCATCACCATACAGCGTGATGGGACAGGAGTCGCATCAGTAGGATGGGCGCATGGCCAGGTGGGAACCGGGAGCGCGGGAGCGGCTCGTCGCCGCCGCCGTCGACCTCTTCACCGAGAACGGCTACGACGCGACCACCGTGGCCCAGATAGCCGAACGGGCCGGGGTCACCCGCAGCACGTTCTTCCGGCACTTCGCGGACAAGCGCGAGGTGCTGGTCGCCGGTCAGGACACGCTGAGCCGGCTGCTGGTCGAGGGAATCGCCGCGGCGCCGGCGGGGGCCAGCCCGCTGGAGGCGGTCGCCGCCGGCCTGGAACGCGCCTCCGGTGCGCTGGGGCCGGAAAACCGCGAGATGGTCCCGCGGATCAAGGCCGCCGTCGCGGCCAGCGGCGAGCTTCAGGAGCGGGACGCCCTCAAGAGTGTGGGGCTCGCGGCGGCGATGACCGGCGCGCTGATCGCGCGCGAGGTTCCCGAGGCGACCGCACAACTGGCGGCCGAACTCGGGATCCTCGCCTTCAAGCGCGGCTATGCGGCATGGTCGCAGGCCGATCCCGAGGACGGGACGGGACTCGCGACGCATGCGCTGGCGGCACTGGCGGAGCTTCGTGCCGCCACCGTGACCCTCGGCTGAGGGCTCTCCCGCTCGGTGCCGCGCCCGCGCTACTTCGTGTCGACGCCGTACCCGCCGTCGCCCGCCGCGGCCCGGTCGCGGAGGCCCGCCCACGGGCCGCCGTCGAGGGCCAGGGCGTCGCGGAGGTACGCGGAGACCGCGTCCGCGACCAGGGCGACCCGGTCCGGATCGGTGTCGGTGGTCTCGGCGACCGCCTCGCCGGCGATGCCGCCCAGGGTGTGTTCGCCCTCGTCGATGGTGAGCATGCTCTTGGGAGCGGGGCTGCGGTGGTACGCGTCGGTGAACCAGTCGGGTCCGCGGGTGGACATCGCGGACTGGTCCCTGCCGCCGGCGATGACCAGGGCCGGCGCAACCATGCTGGAGTAGTCCGGCCGCATGAACGGCAGGTGCCGCACGGCGAACGGCGTCAGCGAGTCACCGGTGCCGGTGGCCGCGATGAGCGCACCGGCCCGCACCGCGGGGTGGGTGAAGTCCTCGCCGGGGTGGCCGTCGGCGTCGAGCACGCGGGCGCCGAGGAGGGTCCCGACGCTCTGCGCGCCCCAGGAGTGCCCCACGGCCGCGACCCGGCCGAGGTCGGCGCGTACGTCCAAGCCACCGGCCGCGGCGAGAATGTCGCGCAGGCTGTCGAGTACGGCGTGCAGGTCCTCGATCCGGACCCGCCAGATGCCGGCGAAGCGCGGATCCTCGAACCCGATGCGGTTGCGCCGCGAGTCGAGGTGGGTCGGCTGGACCACGATGAAGCCGGCGGCGGCCCAGCGGTCGACGAGGGGCTCGTAGCCGTCCATCGACCAGGCGTTACCGTGCGAGAAGACGATGATCGGCAGGTCCCGGCCGGCCGCGGGCGCGGTGACCTTGACCTGCAACTGGATGTCGCGGCCCGAGGAGGGGGCCGTGGGGACGGGGACGGGCTTGACCGCGATGAGCTGTGGTGCGGTCCGGTTCGCGTGCATGTGAATGCTTCCTCTGGGAGTCCGGTTCTGCCATACTTGACGGAACATCGTTCCGCCAACGGTAGCGGAACATTGTTCCGTCAACAAGGAGGGATGGCGTGTCCGAGTCGACGGGCGTACGGGAAGCGGGGATGCGGCGTACCCGCGAGGGGCTCCTCGCGGCGGCCGCGGCGGTCTTCGTGGAACAGGGCGTCCAGGCGCCCATCCGGGACATCGCCAGCCGGGCCGGCGTGGGGGTCGGCACCGTCTACCGGCACTTCCCGAACCGGGCCGAGCTGGTCGTGGCCGTCTACCGGCACCAGCTTGAGGAGTGCGCGTCCCTGGCCCCGGAACTGCTGGCCAAGCCGATCCCGCCGAGCGAGGCGCTGGCCCGCTGGATCGACGTCTTCGTCGAGTTTCTCGTCACCAAACACGGCCTCGGCGTGGCGCTCCAGTCCGAGGACCCGAGCCTGCAGACCCTGCACTCGCTGATGCTCGACACGCTCGTACCGGCGTGCGGCACCCTGGTGGAGGCGGCGGCGGCCGCGGGCGAGATCGACCGGCGCGTCACCGCCTACGCCCTGATGCGCGCGGTGGGCAACCTGTGCATCCTCGGCCCCGGCTACGACCGCGCGGACGCCAAGGACATGGTGTTCCGCCTGCTCGCCGGCTGCCGCGCCACCGCCTGATCCCGCGTCGCCGCCTGATCCCGCGTCGCCGCCTGATCCCGCGTCGCCGGCGGCGTTTGCTTAGCGGAACCGCGTTCCGTATGCTTGGCGGAGCAACGCTCCACATTTCCCGTCGAAGGATGGGCGCCGCGGTCCGCGGGAGGACGTCATGCCATGGTCGGAAGATCAGCTCCGCGCCATCGCGAGCCGCGACGACTTCAGGATCGCACCCTTTCGTGCCGACGGGGTGACGCCGGGCACCCTGATCTGGGTGTGGTCCGCCGTCGTCGACGACGGCGTCTTCGTCCGCAGCGCGAACCCCGCCTCCCGCTGGTTCGCCGCCGCCAGGTCCCAGCGAGCCGGGATCGCCGAGAGCGCCGGTGCCCGCCTCGCGGTCCGCTTCGACCACGTCCTCGACGAGCGGCTGCGTGACCGCGTCGATGAGGCCTTCGCGGCGAAGTACGGGGCCGACCCGTACTTCGCGCCCGAGATCCTGCGGCGCTCGCGCGAGCAGATCGCCCGCGTCACCCCCGACTCCGCCGTCACCCCCGACTTCGCCGAAGTCGGGGGCTCCTGACCGCCGGGACCCCCCAACTTCGCCGAAGGTGAGTCGATCTTGGCGTCGCGGAACGCCCTCAGGGTGGCCACGTCGCAACATCCCGCAACCGTCAGGACATCGATGACAACGACCTGTGAGGACACAGGTCAGCCCTTTGTGGAGAAGCGGGTGATGAGGTTGTCGAGCATGGGAGCCAGGCTGGCTGCCATTTGGGCGAAGAACTCGTTCTCCCAGTCCGCTCCGGTTCCGTAGGCACTGGTCACGATGCGGACCACGCAGCTGCCGCCAGATGCCGCTTCGATCAGGTATTCCGTCGCGATGGGGCTCACCTGCGGCAAGCTCTCGAACACCTCCGGCAACGGCACGCCGATGCTGTCGAACCACTGAGCCATCTCGGGCGCGACATCCTCGGCCCGATCAGCGATCGGCCAGGGCTCCTCGATAGCGAACCGCTCGTTCGGCGTGTAGTCAGTGACGACCCCGGTTGAGGTGACGCCACCGAGGTCGAAGACCACTTCACCGCCGACGCGGGGTTCCAGTCGGGTCGGCACCAGCCAGGACGAGATTCCCTCGGCGGTGGCGATCACCTCCCAGACTTGCTCCGGGGTCGCGGGCACCGTGTAGGTGCGCTCGGCCCGGTGTTCGACTCGTTCGTGCTGCTCGCGATCGGTCACGATGACTCCTTCGGCTGTGGGTATGACGAGATGCTCAGGCGGTGCGGTCGCCCGTCGTCGTGGTGATACCTGGACACCAGGGCGGCGACCATTGCGTGCAGGTCAGCGGTGAATGCGGCCCGGGCTTCGGGTGAGGCGAATCCGATCACGGTGTCCACGGTCAGGGTCGGCAACCGTTTCCGGCCCGCCACGTCGCTCGCGATCGCTCCGACCTCCGACACCGCCCGCGCGTTCACCGCTATCAAGTAGGCGGCCGATAGTTGATCTGCGATCTCGTTCGGATCAACCACAGAGCCCTGCAGAACCCCGGGTGCCACGACGAGATGCCGTGCAGAGCGGCGCAGGAACCGCTCCGTGATCCCTCCCCACACGCGGGTCTCGGCCAGCTCCACCAGTCCGTGAGCTTCCAACGCCTTCAGGTGATAGTTCACTTTCTGGCGGGTGAGCCCGACCGTTGCCGCGACTGTCGTCGCCGACCCCGGCTCCGCCAGCGCGTCGAGGATCGCGGCCCGGATCGGATCGAGCGCCACCTCTACGGCGGCTGCGTCCGCGAGTACTCGCACATCGTCCATTGGCACCATGGAACCCTTGACAGGAAATATTGTCAAGCCCTTGAAGGGCGCATGGGACACTGACCTGAACTTGGTCGTCTTGTCGGCATTGGTGCGAGTTTCGGGATGGGCGTGGGTCGGGTACGAGACGTGAAGAAACTCCTGGTAGGACATGGATCGACCAGATCAACATGTGCCAACCAAAAGCTCCGGTGTCGGGTTCTGCCATGCTGCCGACCGGTGCGGTGCGACAGGCCGCCGATCAGGCACTTGAAGATCGCCCCGGTCAGCACCCGCCGCCGCGCGTCGACGTGCCCGACCGTGGGCCGTGCCTGCCCGATGTGTGGGGCATCGGCCAGCAGCGGCCACAACCGGCCGGTCACCTGTTCGTCAAGGGTCCCGACGTCAGCGGGCCTGGCGATCACCGCTGTCCGCAGCGTCTCCCGCTGTCTTGGCTGGTGCGCCCGGCAGGATTCGAACCTGCGGCCTTGGGATTAGAAGTCCCCTGCTCTATCCGCTGAGCTACGGGCGCCCGGTGATGCGCCAAGAGGGTACCCGGCGCCCGCCGGCCGGAGATACCTGCTTAGCAGGGGATGACCGATCCGGCGAGCCCATACTAGGTTTTTCCGGGTGAAGGTGACGCGTACCCGGTTCCTGCCCGTGCTGGTGTCGGCGACCGACCCTCAGGTGGGCCGTGACCTGGTGATAGACGAGTTCACCGACGAGTTGGGGGTGGCCTACTCGTTCGGGCCGCCGTACGGGCAGAGGCTGGTGACCTGGCCCGATCTCGACGAGCTCGGCCTGCCGCGACGGACGCTGCGCCGGACGGCGCAGGAGAATCTGGACCGGGCGCTGGCCCGGTTGCAGGTCGACGGGCAGCCGCCGGCGCCGATGCTCTCCTTCACCGGTCTGGAACGCGGCCTGGAGTCCTCCGCGCTGCTCGCCGAGGAGGTCTGGCTCGACCTCAGCAATGCGGTGCCGGGCGATCCGGTGGTGGGCGTACCCGCCCGGGACGTGGTGATCCTCACCGGCAGCGGGTCGCCTCCCGGCCTGGAGCGGACCCGCCGGGCCGTGGACCGGATCTTCTTCGCCGGCAACGATCACCTGCTCAGCCGGGATCTGCTGGTGTGGCGGCGGGGGAGGTGGCTGCCGTACGCGCCGGAGGAGGAGGCGGATCCGCCGCCGTTCGAGCCGCCGGAGCAGCCGCCGTACGATCCTGGGCCGGAGCGGGGTTACGGTCCGGACCCGGGTTACGGTCCGTCGTACGATCCGGAGCCGTCGTACGGTCCGGAGCCGGGGTACGCGCCGGAGCCGGACTATGGTCGCGGGTCGCCGTACGATCCGGACTACGGTCGCGGGGCACGGACGTACCGTCCGCCGGAGCCGCGAAGGGCCGCCGACCGGCGGGAACGCTGGCTGGAGCCGCCGGAGCGTCCCGCAGAGCGTCGTCCCGGACCACGAAGGCGTCCACCCAGCGACCCAACTCGCTGAACAGCCGGTCCCGGACCGCCGGTCCGGAGAGCGTGAGGTCGTGCAGGCCGCCGTCGAGACGGACCAGCGTGACGTGCCGGCCCAGCCGCGGCGCCCAGCGCACCATGTGCTCCACGTCGAGCACGGCGTCGGCCAGCGACGCCGACTCGTGCCAGGTCGATCCCCGGAAGGTACGGGTCGAGCAGGCCAGCATGATCGGTACCGGGATGTCCAGGCCAGCCCGGAGCCGCCGCTGCGCGGTCCGGATCGCGCCGAGCCAACCGGCCCGGACCGGGAACCCGGCGAGCGGTTTCCACGCCAGGTCGTACCGCCACTCGCCGTGGTGGTCGGCGTGCAGGCTCTGGCCGTACACCGCGGAAAGGTTGCGGGGGACGGTCCGGTACGGCGCGCGGCGGCCGATCCGGGCGACGGCCGCGGCCAGCGGCCGGCGGACCAGCCAGGGTGCGTTGAGGTCGAAGAACGGGCTGTTCAGGAAGATTCCGTGCACGATCCCCTGGTCCCGGCGCGCGTCGGCCCAGACGGCCGCGACGAGCCCGCCGGTGGAGTGCCCGTTGACCAGCAGCACCTCGTTGCCGTCCGCCCGGATGATCCGGGCGGCCTCGTCCAGTTCGGGGAAGTAGTCGCTCAGGTCCCGGCAGAAGTTGGGGGTCTGGTGCGGTAGCAGGCTGCGACCGTATTTCCGCAGGTCAAGGGCGTAGAAATCCCAGCCGCGGGCCACGAAGAAGTCGGCCAGGTGGGTCTGGAAGAAGTAGTCGACGAAGCCGTGCAGGTACAGCACCGCCCGTCCGCCGGGGTCCGCCGCCCGCCGCCGGACCAGCGTCGCCACCACCGGTCCCTCGTCGTCGTGGCCGAGGTCGAGGACCTGGGATTCGTACGGCGGGCCGAGCACATCGGGTTCCACCCGGTCGACGGTACCGCTGCGGGCCGGTCGGCCCCATAGCAGGTTTCTGCTTGATCAGGTCTTTGTCCACAGGGCGCCCGGCTGTCCACAGCGCGGAACCTGGTGCTGGCCGGTGGCGAACTCCGGGTCGAGGCTGGATGGCGAGTCGGCTCGGACCCCGCAAGCCTCGACGCAGTGGAGACGAGATGTTCGATACCTATATAACCATCGTCGGCAATGTCCTGACGGCTCCGGCCTGGCGGCGTACGACGCAGCGCAGCGCCCTGGTCGCCCACTTCAAGATCGCTTCGACGGCCCGGCGGCTGGACCGGGAGAGCGGCAGGTGGATCGACGGGAACAGCCTGCGGGTCCGGGTGAACTGCTGGCGGCGGCTCGCCGAGGGGGTGGCCTCCTCGGTGATGGTGGGCGACCCGATCGTGGTCGTCGGCCGGCTCTACACCCGGGACTGGACCGACGAGGCCGGCAACCACCGCACGCTGTACGAGCTGGAGGCCGTCGCCGTGGGGCACGACCTGTCGCGGGGCCGGGCGACCTTCGTCCGGAACCGGCCCAACCTGGCCACCAGCAGCGTCGAGGACGCCGAGGCCGACGCGCGGATCCGCGGCGAGGCCAGCGAGTCCGTTCCGCTCTCCGAGGCCCCGGCCCGGCCCGGGGAGGTGCCGGGGGAGGACGACGACCTGGTCGACGAGCCGGTTCCGCCCTCCGGAGGCTTCCGGCTGGTCGGCGCCGATGACCGTCGCCTGCTGGGCTACGAACCCATGGGATTCGGCGCGGACGACGAGCGCGAGGGCAACGAGCGCGAGGACGACGGGAGCACCCACCACCTCGACGAGCCGCCGATCGACCTCGATGCCGTGCTGGCCGCCGACCCGGGGTCCCCGCTCCAGCCGGGGTCCCCGGTCGACCGGGGCGATCCGGGTGCGCGGCGCGAGGGACCGAGCGGGGAGGGCGACGCGACCGCGGAGGGCGACGCGACCGCGCTGGCGCAGTGGGACGGGGGCGGCGGGGCGGTCCGGTCCGGGCCGGAGGGCGACGGGCGAGGTCTCGCCGGTACGCCGGCCGGGGAGACCGGGAACGCCGACGAGACGACCGGTGGACCGGTGGAGGGGTCCGGTCCGCGGGGTCGCCGTGGTCGGACGCGGGCAACGGCCGGCGTCTGACCACGGGCCCGGCGCGCCGCCCGCGGCAACGGGTGGCGCGCCGGGTGCGCGCCGTGCAGTTCGTAGGGGTCGGTCAGCCGACCGGCCCGATCTGCTTTGCCCGCTCGACGAAGCTCTGCCACCGGACGGGGTTGATCGTCAGCATGCCGCCGTGGCGGTTCTTGCTGTCGCGGACCAGCACCATGCCGGGCAGATTGTCGGCAACCTCGACGCAGTCACCGCCACCTGCCCCGCTGCGGGTGGCTCTGCGTCAGGACGCGTCGCTCAGGTCCATGACTTCACAACTTCCTTCATCCGTTCGACCGGCTGACGGTGGGACATTGCCTCGTTGCGGACCGCCTCCCACCTCGACAGCAGGGTATCCAGTTCTTCGAGCTTGTCGACAAGCGTCCCGCCGAGCTGCGTCTCCAGGTTGCCCGTCCATTCACCGACTGCGCTTCTGGCCAGGATGAACGGTCCGGTGAGTCCGACGGTCCGGATCCCGGGCAGCGGACAATGACTAGGCTGCCCGCACGGACCGGGCCGACGGACGGGAGCGCGTGGTGGCACGAGGGGTACCTCCGAGCTTGGCCGACGCGGTCGGGCTGGCCGCCGGGTACGCGTTGGACGCCGCGCTCGGCGACCCGCGCCGGTGGCACCCGGTGGCCGGCTTCGGCACCGCCGCCTCCGCCCTGGAACGGCGGCTGTACCGGGACTCCCGCACGGCCGGTGCGGCGCACACCGCCGTCGCCGTCGGCGCGGCGGTGCTGGCCGGCGCGGCCGGTGCCGCCCTGACCCGGCGGCGCCCGGTGGCCCGGGCCGCCCTGGTGGCGGCCGGCACCTGGGCGGTGCTCGGCGGGCGGACCCTCGGCGTCGAGGGGCGGGCCATGGCGGACGCGCTGAGCCGGGACGACCTGCCGGCCGCGCGGGGCCGGCTCGGTCACCTCTGCGGGCGGGACCCGTCGGCGCTGGACGAGGCCGAACTGGCGCGGGCGACCGTCGAGTCGGTCGCCGAGAACACCTCCGACGCCGTGGTGGCGCCGCTGTTCTGGGGTGCGGTGGCGGGTCTGCCGGGACTGCTGGCCTACCGGGCGGCGAACACCCTGGACGCCATGGTCGGGCACCGGTCGGCCCGGTACGCCCGGTTCGGTACGCCGGCCGCCCGGCTGGACGACCTGCTCAACCTGGCGCCGGCCCGGGTGACCGGGCTGTTGACCATTCTGCTCGGGCCGGTGGCGCACGGCGACCGGCACCGGGCCTGGCAGGTGTGGCGCCGGGACCGGGCCGATCATCCCAGCCCCAACGCCGGTCAGTGTGAGGCCGCGATGGCGGGGGTGCTCGGCGTACGCCTGGGTGGCCGCAACGTCTACGCGGGCCGGGTGGAGGTCCGCCCGTACCTCGGGGACGGGCCTCGACCGGAGTTCCGGCACATCCGGCGGGCGGTCCGGATCTCCCGGGCCGTCGGGCTTGCGGCGGCGCTCGGGGCGGTCGTCGTCGCCACCTCCCGGTCGGCGGCGAGGGCCGGATCAGCGGCGGCCGGATCAGCGGCGGCGGTCTGACCGGCGCCGGCGGCCGGATCAGCGGCGAACGTCGGCGGGACCGGGACTGACGGGTAGACCGCAGTCCCGCCAGGCCGCGAAACCGCCCACCATGTCGGTCGCCCGGTGCAGTCCGAGGGCGCGCAGCGTGGCCGCGGCGAGGCTGGAGCTGTAGCCCTGGTGGCAGACCACGATGATCTCGACGTCGTGGTCGGTGGCCTCGGGGATCCGCCACGGGCTGTCCGGGTCGACGCGCCACTCCAGGACGGTACGGTCGATCACCAGCGCCCCCGGCAGTTCGCCCTGCTCCGCGCGCTGCGTCTCGGTGCGCGTGTCGATCACCAGCGCGCCCCGCTCGCGGGCCACCAGGGTCTCCCGCGGACTCAACCGGCGGATCCCGGCCCGGGCCCGGGCCAGCAGCGCGTCCACGCCGCGGTCTGAGGACTGTCGCACCGGCCCAGTGTGACCGGCCCCCCGCGCACCCGGCGGCCCGACCGTCCGGCACCCCTCGAACGGCGGAGCATACTGGCCACGTGCCGCCGACCGTGCCCTGCGACCCGCGCCCGACCAGCCGGTACGCGCGGCGATGAGCCGCGGACAGACGTACCCGCAACTGGCCCGGCGGATCCGGTCGGCGCCGGCCCGGCTCGGCGCCGTGCGGCTGGTGGCCGTGGACGGGCCGAGCGGGGCGGGCAAGACCTACTTCACCGAGCGGCTGGCCGCGGCCCTGCGCCGGGCCGACAACCGGACGGGTACGGCGGAGCCGGTCACCGTGCTGCACACCGACGACCTGCTGGACGGCTGGTCCGACCAGTTCACCTTCTGGCGCCGGCTGGACGAACGGGTGCTCCGGCCGCTGCGGTCGGGCCGGCCGGGCGGCTACCACCGGTACGACTGGGACAGCGGGCGGTTCACCGAGGCGCTGGTGCCGGTCCCGGCGGCCGGGGTGCTGCTGCTGGAGGGGGTGAGCGCCGCCCGCGCCGCGATCCGGCCGGAGCTGACCCTCGCGGTGTTCGTGACCGCCCCCGACCGGCTGCGGCTGGACCGCGTGCTGGCCCGCGACGGCGCGCGGATCCGCCCACAGTTGCTGCGCTGGCGGGCGGCCGAGGCCGAGCACTTCGCCGCCGACCGCACCGCCGCGGCCGTCGACCTGGTCATCGACGGCGTGGCCGGGGAAGGGCGTAGCTGGGGGATCAGTACCAGAGATTGTGCTGAAGCCTGGTCCCCGGGCATGGACGCGACGGCCCGGCTGGGGCACGATCGGGACGGGCCAGCCGGCGACCCCATCCGCGGCGGACCGGCCGGCGATGGGGGGAGTGGGCCATGACAGAAGCCCAGCAGGGCACGGCCGGACCGCCGGCCCGGCGTCGGGTGGTCCTCACCGGGATCTCGTCCCGGGCCTGGGAGCACCCCGCGGACCGGGGCGCGTTGACCGCGCTGCGCGAACTGCGCGGCTTCGACGAGGTCGTCAAGGCCTTCATGGGGATGTGGAACGAACGCTCCTTCCGGCTGTCGTACCTGGCCGCCGGCATCCGGGTCGACCACCGGCAGTACCCGCGGGTGCACCAGCGGTACGCCGAGGCGGCCCGCGTGCTCGACCTGCCGGAGCTGCCCGAACTCTTCGTCACCCAGTCACCGTGGATCACCGCCGAGGCGGTGGGGCTGGACCGGCCGTTCGTGGTGCTCGGCTCGGCCGCCGTCGACCAGCTCGACGACGACGAGCTGCGCTGCCTGCTGGGCCACGAACTCGGGCACGTGGGCAGCGGCCACGCCATCTACAAGACCATGCTGACGATCCTCACCCGGTGGGCCGCGAACCTGAGCTGGCTGCCGGTCGGTGCGCTGGCGCTGCGGGCCATCATCGCCGCGATGCTGGAGTGGTGGCGCAAGGCCGAGCTGTCGGCGGACCGGGCCGGCCTGCTCGCCGGCCAGGACCCGGCCGCCGCCGTGCGGCTGCTGATCAAACTGGCCGGCGGCGGGGACCTCAGCCAGATCGACACGGCCGCGTTCCTGGAGCAGGCCAGCGAGTACGAGGGCGGCGGTGACCTGCGGGACAGCGTGCACAAGCTGCGGATGACCGCGTGGAACAGCCACCCGGCGCCGGTCGCGCGGGCCGCGGACCTGCGTCGCTAAGTGGACTCCGGCGAGTACGCCCGGATCCTGTCCGGCGACTATCCCCGGCGCTCCGAGGACGAGGCTGCCTCGGTGACCGACGAGATCAAGGCGGCTGCCGAGTCGTACCGGGAAAGCTTCAACTCCTCGTCCGACCCGCTGGTGGGGCTGCTGCGCCGGCTGGGCGACGGTGCGGGCGAGGTCGGCACGTTGGTCGGCGGCGGCATCGGCCGCGCCCGGGCCTGGACCGGCGCCGCCGGCGAGGCCGCGGCCCGCGCCGCCCGGGCTCGCCGCCCCGGGCGGGCCGCCCGCGACGAGGGCTGGCCGGGTCCGCGCGACGGAGCCGAGCCGGCGGACTGAGCCGGAGACGGTCGGCGGGAGCCCGTACGGCCGGCCTACGATCTCCGTCATGATCTCACCGATGCCGACCGAATCCGACCTGCGTGCCGCCATCGAGCGGGAGTTTCCGGGCGTCCGGGCCGATCTGGAGCGGCTGGTCCGCATCCCGGGGATCGCCTTCGACGGGTTCGACCACTCGCACGTGGAGCGCTCCGCCGAGGCCGTCGCCGAACTGCTGCGCGGATGCTCGCTCGACGTGCGCATCGTGCGCTCCGGCGGCCAGCCGGCGGTCATCGGCACCCGTCCGGCGCCGCCCGGAGCCCCGACGGTGCTGCTGTACGCGCATCACGACGTACAGCCGGTGGGTGACCTGTCGCTGTGGCAGAGCGAGCCGTTCGAGCCGGTGGAGCGCGATGGCCGGATCTTCGGCCGGGGCGCCGCCGACGACAAGGCCGGGATCATGGCGCACGTCGCGGCGCTGCGGGCGTACGGGGATCGGCTGCCGGTCGGCGTCGTGCTGTTCATCGAGGGCGAGGAGGAGTTCGGCTCCGAGTCGCTGGAGCGGCTGATCGCCGAGCACCAGGCCGACCTGGCCGCCGACGTCATGGTGATCGCCGACTCGGGCAACTGGGACATCGGCCGGCCCGCGCTGACCACCTCGCTGCGCGGGATGGTCAACTGCTTCGTCGAGGTCCGTACCGGGACGCACCCGGTGCACAGCGGGATGTTCGGCGGCGCCGTACCGGATGCCGTGACGGCGCTGGCGCGGCTGCTCGCCACGCTGCACGACGACGCCGGCGACGTGGCGGTGGACGGGCTGGTCGCCCGGACCGGCGCCACCGTGGACTATCCGCACGACCGGCTGCGCGCCGAGGCCGGCATGGTGGACGGGGTGCAGTTCATCGGCACCGGGGCGCTGACCGACCGGATCTGGACCAAGCCGGCGCTGTCCGTGCTCGGCGTGGACGCGCCGCCCACGACGGGGGCGCCGAACGCGATCGTGCCGGTGGCCAAGGCCAAGCTCAGCCTGCGGCTCGCACCCGGAGACGACCCGAAGCGGGCGTACGCGGCCCTGGTCGGCCACCTGGAGAAGCACGCCCCGTGGGGCGCGCAGGTCACGGTGACCTTCGAGCACGACGGCGACGCCTGCGAGATCGACAGCTCCGGCCCGATGTACGACGCCGCCCGGGCGGCCTTCACCGCGGCCTGGGACGGTACCCAGCCGGTGGACATGGGTGTCGGCGGCTCGATCCCGTTCATCGCCACGTTCCAGCAGATGTTCCCGAACGCGGCGATCCTGGTGACCGGCGTGGAGGACCCGGACTCGCGGGCGCACGGACCCAACGAGAGCCTGCACCTGGGCGAGTTCGCCCGGGTCTGTCTGGCCGAGGCGCTGCTGCTGGCGAAGGTGGCCGAGGCCGGGCGCGGCTGAGCCGGCGACACCCGGGCTGAGCCGGCGACACCCGGGCGGGAGTTTGCCGAACATCCCGTATCGGGCCACCCGGTACGGTAAGCTTTCGAACATGAGTACGAAAGACGCCATTGCGCGGCTGGACGCCGCGGTCAGTGCGCTGGGGGACGTCGACGTCTCCACGTGGTCCGACGACATGCTGAAGGACCAGCTTGCCGAGCTTTCCACCGCGCTCGTGGCGCTCGACGCCGCGTTGTCCCGGGTGGCCGACGGTATCCGGGCCCGTGGCCTGCGGGTGGAGGAACCGGTCGCCGCCTGAGCCGCCGGGGTTTCCCGACCGGCGCTCGCTGTCGGTGGTGGCTGCCAGGATGGGGACGTGCGGTTCCTCGACCTGGCGGCCACCTCGGCCGCCGTGACTGCGATCTCCGGCCGGCGGGCCAAGGTCGACCTGCTCGCCGCCGCCCTGCGTGACCTGCGGATCGACGAGATCAGCATCGGCGCGGCATACCTCGCGGGCGAGCTGCGGCAGCGACAGACCGGGGTGGGCTACGCGAGCCTGCGCGACCTGCCCCCGCCGGCCGCCGAGCCGGAGCTGAGCGTCACCGAGGTGGACGCGGCGATCGAAGAGCTGTCCGCGGTGGCCGGCTCCGGCTCGCAGCAGCGCCGCCGGGCGCTGCTCGCGGCGCTGTTCGCCCGGTCCACCACGGACGAGCAGCGGATGCTCGTTGGGCTGTTCAGCGGCGAGCTGCGCCAGGGCGCCCAGGCCGGCCTGCTGGCCGACGCGGTGGCCCGGGCGGCGCAGGTGCCGCTGCCGCTGGTCCGCCGTGCCCTGCTGATGGCCGGAGACCTGCGTGCCGTGGCGGTGGCCGCGCTGACCGGCGGAGCCGCCGCGCTGGGCGAGTTCAGCCTGCGGGTGGGGCGGCCCCTCGCACCGATGCTCGCGCAGAGCGCCTCCTCGGTCGACGAGGCGCTCGGGGCGACCGGCAGCCCGGCGGTGGTGGACGTCAAACTCGACGGCATCCGCATCCAGGTGCACCGCTCCGGCAACGACATCTCGGTCTTCACCCGCAGCCTGGACGACATCACCGTGCGGCTGCCCGAGGTGGTGGCCGCGGTCCGCGCGCTGCCGGCCCGGGAGCTGGTGCTGGACGGCGAGGCGATCGCGCTGGACGCCACCGGGCGGCCCCGGCCGTTCCAGGAGACCGCCAGCCGGGCCGCCACCCGAGGCGCCCGCCGTCGGCTCGCGGCCGGCGCCGCCAGTGCCGCGCCGGCCCCGAGCGCCCCCGGCAGCGGCACGACCACGCTCACCCCGTACTTCTTCGACCTGCTGCACCTGGACGGCACGGACCTGCTGGACGCGCCCGGCCGGGACCGGTGGGCGGCGCTCGCGGCGACCGTCGCCCCCGCCCTGGTGGTCGGGCGGCTGGAGGTGCACTCCGCCGAGGAGGCCGCCTCCGCCTTCGCGACCGCGATCGACGCCGGCCAGGAGGGCGTGGTGATCAAGGCGCCCGACGCGCCGTACGACGCCGGCCGGCGCGGCGCGGCATGGGTCAAGGTGAAACCCCGGCACACCCTGGATCTGGTGGTGCTGGCCGTCGAGTGGGGCAGCGGCCGGCGCCGCGGCTGGCTGTCCAACCTGCATCTGGGCGCCCGCGACCCGGACACCGGCGGGTTCGTGATGCTGGGCAAGACCTTCAAGGGGCTGACCGACGAGCTGTTGCGGTGGCAGACCGAGCGGTTCCTCGACCTGGCCGTCGAGCGCGGCGAGTGGGTGGTCCGGGTCCGCCCCGAACAGGTCGTCGAGATCGCCTTCGACGGGGTGCAGAGCAGCAGCCGGTATCCGGGCGGGATGGCCCTGCGGTTCGCCCGGGTGGTCCGCTACCGGGACGACAAGACGGCCGCGGAGGCCGACACGATCGACGCGGTCCGGGCCATCCACGGCGGCCGGCCGCCGGGCTGAGGCCGGGCCGCGACCGGTGGTGGGCTCCGCACGGGGCTGCGACCGGTGGTGGGCTCCGCGCCGGGCTGCGGCCCGGGTTGCCGGCCCGACGCCGGGCGCAGGCCGGTTCGGCGACGCCGGCCGCGGCCGGTCAGGGGCCGGCGGCGACCGCCGGCACCCGGTCGGCGTCCGGTCCGGCGGCGGTCGGGCCGCCGCGGGCCTCCCGGCGGGCCGCCCAGCCGTACCCGAACAGGGCCATCCCGGCGAACAGCCACCACTGCACCACGTAGCCGGCGTTCTGCCAGTCGTTCTGGTGTTCCACGGGTATCGCCACGAACGCCGGATCCGCCGCCGGGGTCTGCTCGTCGAGCAGCAGATATCCGCCGTACACCGGGTATGGCAGCTCGGCCGCGAGGCGCGGCACCGAGATCCGCCGGCTCTCCAGCCGGCCGCCGCGGTGCTGCACCGTGTCCGGCCGGCTCTCCGACCGGCGTACCCGGGCCAGCACCGTGACCGCGCCGGACGGTGTCGCGGGGACCTGCGGCAGCACGGTGGCGGCGCCCGGCGCCGGCGGGATCCAGCCCCTGTCGACCAGGACGGCGTGGCCGCCGGCGGTCCGCAGCGGGGTGAGCACCTCGAACCCGACCTGCCCGTCGACGGTGCGACCGCGGATCAGGATGAGGTTCGCCGGGTCGTACTCGCCGGTGACGGTGACCCGGGTCCACTCGGCGTCGGCCGGCGGCTCCGCCCCGGCGCTGCCCGCGGCCGTACCGGCGGGCGGCAGCACCCGGTCGACCGGCACCGGCGCGGCCGTGGCCGACGCGTCGATCCGGCCGTTGATCGCGGCGCGCTGCTGGTAACGGTGCAGTTGCCAGTCGCCCAGCAGGACCATCACCGCCGCGGCGGCCAGGGTGAGGGCGAGATACCCCAGCCAGCGCGGCGTCAGCAGGAAGCGGTACACGACCCGAGGCTACTCGGGCGCCCGGCGGTCCCGGCCGGCGGCGGCGCACCCGCGACACCGACCGGCACCGCCGGGCACGCCCTCGATCCGCCGCCGGCCGCGCCGGCCGCGCCGACCGCCGCCGGCCGCGGCCGCAGTCGCTCGGCCGGCGACCGGGTGCGGGGACGGCGGTCCGGGGCCAACGGGTGGGGTCGGTGGATCTTCCGCCGTCAGATCCGGTAAACACCTGTCGACGGGGGTGCGTTCTGTCCCAGCTGCCCGGTATCGTCACGCCGGACGTCCGCCAGTGGGGTCGGGCCTGTCCCGGTCTGTGGCTTTGTCCCGGGTTCGCCCGGTTGTCCCGGCCGCGCGCCAGAGCCCTACGCCACCGCACAGCTACAGAGCCACACCTGCACCGTCACACCCACAGAGCCACAGCCACACATTCACAGCAACACATCACCGCCGCACATCACACGAGGAGTCGACGATGACCGCCGTGCCGCGCCTGGTCGTGAGCGCACCATCGTCCGGGCATGGCAAGACCGCCATCACGATCGGGCTGCTGGCCGCCTGGGCGGCCCGCGGGCTGGACGCCGCGGGCTTCAAGATCGGCCCGGATCGGACGGACGCGGCGTACCTCGGGCTCGCCGCGGGCCGGCCGGGCCGCAACCTGGACGCCCGGCTGATCGGTACGCACCGGGTCGGCCCGCTGTTCGCGTACGGTGCCGCGGGCGCCGGCATCGCCGTCGTGGAGGGCACCATGGGGCTGTACGACAGCCTCTCCGGCCGCCCGGACACCGACTCGACGGCGGCGGTCGCCACCGCGCTGCGGGCACCCGTGGTCCTGGTGATCGACGTGGCGGCGATGGGTCAGTCGGTGGCCGCGCTGGTGCACGGCTTCCGCGCCTACGACGAACTGCTCTGGCTGGGCGGGGTGATCCTCAACCGGGTGGCCTCCGACCGGCACGAGGAACTGCTGCGCGAGGCGCTGGACGACCTCGGCGTGCCGGTCTTCGGCGCGCTGCGCCGCCGGGACCTGCCGGCCGTACTGCCGTCCCGGCAGCACGGCGTGGTGCCGGTGCTGCGCGGCAGTTCCGAGGCAGCCCAGGGCGTGCGCCGGCTGGGGAGGCGGTGGGCGGCACGGTCGATCTCGACGGGCTGCTCCGGCTCGCGGCCTCGGCGCCCCGGCTGTCGGCCGAAGCGTGGTCCATCGCCGACGCGGCCGTCACCGGGCCGACCGGCAACCAGTTGACGCTGGCCCCTGGGCAGCGGCCGGTGGTCGCGGTGGCAGGCGGCAGCGCCGGCTCCTACTCGCACCCGGAGACGGCCGAGTTGCTGGCCGCCGCCGGCGCCGACGTGGTCACCGTCGACCCGCTGCGCGACGAGGCGTTGCCCGCCGGGACCGGCGCGCTGGTCGTCGGCGGCGGCCTGCCGGAGTCGTACGCGGCGGAGCTGTCGGCCAACCGCCGGCTCTGCATCGCGGTGGCCGAGCTGGCGCGTACCGGGCACCCGGTGGTGGCCGAGGGCGCCGGCCTGCTGTGGCTGATCCGCGAGTTCGACGGCCAGCCGATGTGCGGCGTACTGGACGCCGAGGGCGGCAGCCTGGACACGGTCGTGGTCGGCTACCGGGAGGCGACCGCCCGGTCGGCCAGCGTCGTGGCCGCCGCCGACGACCGGGTCGTGGGCTACAAGCAACACCGCGCCGTGATCCATCCGCGCGCCGGTCAGGCGCCGGCCTGGCGGTGGGGCGGCACCGACGAGGGGTACGTCTGGCGCGGCGTGCACGCCTCGCAGCTCACCCTGCACTGGGCCGGGGTGCCCGGCATCGCCGGGCGGCTGGTCACCGCGGCGGCCCCGCCGGACCCGGCCGGCCGGGTGTCCGCGGCGGCCCCGGTGCTCCCGGCCGGCCCCGCCGCCCCCGTGCCACCGGGCGGCGCCGGCCGGCCGGTCGGTGCCGCCACTCCCGGCGGTGCTGCCGTGCCTGGTGGTGCGCCTGTGCCTGGTGGTGCGCCTGTGCCTGGTGGTGCGCCTGTGTCCGGTGGTGCCCCTGTGTCCGGTGGTGCCATTGTGCCTGGTGGTGCCCCTGTGTCCGGTGGTGCGGGCGTCGGGCGGATCCCGGCACCCGGGGCGGCCGGTCCGGTCTCGCCGGCGAGTGCCGGTCCGGTCTCACCGGCGGGCGCGGACCCGGTGTCTCCGGCGGGCCTCGGCGCCGGTCAGGTGTCGCCGGCCGGTGCGATGCCCGCGGCCAACGGCGGCGCGACGCCCGGGTCGCCGGCGAACGGAGAGCCCCCGGCGTGACCGGTGACGTGGCGGTACGTCGCTTTCCGCGGCTGACCGTCTCCACCCCGCGGGCGCACGTCCGACCGCTGACCGGGCACGACGCGGACGCGGTGGCGGAGGTCTTCGGGGACAAGCTGACGCTGCGCTGGCTGCCGCTGCCGCAGCCGGGCACGGTCGACGCCGTGCGGTGGTGCACCGAGGCGGCCCAGGAGCGGCGGGACAGCGGCAGCGGCGACCACTACGGGGTCGTCAGGCGCGAGGACGATCGGCTGGTCGGCTGCCTGTGGACCAAGCGGACCGACTGGGCCTGCCGGGTCACCGAGGTCTCGTACGCGATCGCGCCCGAGGCGCGCGGCTTCGGCCTGGCGGCCGAGGCGGTGGACGCGGCGGCCATCGCGCTGATCCTGGAGCACGGGTTCCACCGGGTCGAGGTCCGGGTGGCGCCGGGCAACACCCCGGCCCGCCGGGTGGTGGAGAAGGCCGGGTTCAGCTACGAGGGCCTGCTGCGCAACGCCGGGTACGTCCAGGGCGGCCGGGTCGACCTTGAGGTCTGGTCCTTCGTGGCCGCCGACCTGGGCTGAGCACCGCCCGCCATCCAGCAACCCGCCGTCCGGCACCCGCCGTCCATCCAGCACCCGCCATCCAGCACCCGCCGTCCGGCACCCGCCGTCCGGCACCCGCCGTCCGGCACCCGCCGTCCGGCACCCGCCGTCCGTCCGGCGCCCGCCGGCACGGGCCGGCGGGCCGGGCAACGGTCAACTGCCCACCATGGCGTCGGAGGGTGCGGAGAACTGGCGGACGGGTTGGTCCTTCAGCGCGCCCTTCAGGGTGTTGGCGACGGTATCAACCGGTTTGTTCGACTGACCATCGCCGACCGCGTTGTTCGGGTTGTCCGGATCGGAGATGAAGCTCGCGGCGGCCAGTTCGGGCGTGTAGCCGACGAACCAGGCCGACCGGGTGCTGTCGGTCGTACCGGTCTTGCCGGCCACCGGGCGGCCGACCGTGCCGCGCACGCTGTCGGCCGTGGACCAGCCGCCGCAGCCGCCCCGGGCCGGCTTGTCGCCGGTCGGGCAGCGGGCCGCATCGGTGGCGGCGCGGGCCACGTCCGGGCTGAACACCTGCTGGCACCGGCCCTTGGCGACCGGCACGGTGGTGCCGTCGGCGGTCTGGTAGGTGGCCGGCGTACCGTCCGGGTTGCTCACCGACAGCACCGGCAGCGGCTCGCAGTACCGGCCGTCGGCGGCGACCGCCGCGTACGCGCCGGCCATCTCCAGCGGCGTGACGTCCGAGACGCCCAGGGTGAACGAGCCCCACAGCCGGCGCTTCATCGGGGAGGCGAGCGTCTTGTCGATGTCGGTACGCCACTTCAGGCCGAGCTTCTCTGCCATCTCCACGACCTTGTCCACCCCGACCTTCTGCTCCAGCCAGACGAAGTACGTGTTCACCGACTTGCCGAAGCCGGACCACATGGTCTGGTTGCCGGTCATCGCGCCGCTGGCGTTGGACGGGCACCAGAGCCCGCCGCAGTCGGTCGGCCCGCCGCTGCCGTCCGGGTAGATGCTCGTGATCTTGTACGGCGCGTTGAAGGACGCGCTCAGCGGTATGCCGGCGTTCAGCGCGGCGAGCATGGTGAACATCTTGAACGTGGAGCCGGCCTGGTACCCGGGCAGGTCGCCGCCGCCGAGCAGCGGTACGACCGTGTTCGGGTAGTTGCCCGGGACCTTGCCGCGCAGGGCCGCGTTGGAGTTCGGGCTGTTCTGGCTCTGGTCGAGGGAGTAGATCCGGTTGACCGCCATGGCCTTGACCCGGCCGGTGCCCGGCTCCACCACCACGACGCCGTGCGCGAACGGGCTGCCGGTGGACTCCCGGGACGCCACCTGTTCCTCGGCGATCTTCTGCACCCGGGGGTCGATGCTTGTCACGATGTTGTAGCCGCCGCGCCGCAGCTTGTCCTCGCGCTCGTAGTAGTTGTCACCGAACGCCGGCTGCTGCCCCCACCACGCCTTGAGGTAGTCGCAGAAGAAGCCCCAGCTGTTGTACTGCTTGTCGATCGAGACGCAGTCGTTCGGCGGGGTGGTCAGCCGCAGCGTGATGGGCTGCGTCTTGTACGCCGCGGCGTCCTGCGCCGACACGTATCCCATCACCCGCATCCGCTCGACCACGTAGTTGCGCCGGTCGGTGGCCTCCTTCTGGTCCGAGCTGGCCGGGTCGTACTCGCTGGGCGCCTTGACCAGGCCGGCGAGGGTGGCCGCCTCCAGCGGGGTGAGGTCGGCCGGGCGCTTCGAGAAGAAGATCTCCGCGGCGGCGTAGATGCCGTACGCCCGGTGGCCGAAGTACGCGGAGTTGAGGTACCGCTCCAGGATCTCCGACTTGGTCATCTCCTTCTCGACCTCGACCGCCATCTCCATCTCGCGCACCTTGCGCACGCTGGTCTGCTGGGTGGCCTCCAGCGCCTCCTTCGGGGTCTGCGCGCCGTCCCGCAGCGCCATCCGGACGTACTGCATGGTCAGCGTGGAGGCGCCCTGGGAGACCCCGCCGGCCTGCTGGTTGGCCACGAAGGCCCGGACGACGCCCTTGGCGTCGACGCCGTGGTGCTGGTAGAAGCGGGAGTCCTCGGCGGCCACGATGGCCTGCTGCATGTACGGGGAGATCTGGTTGATCGGCACGTACTTGCGGTGTTCCTCGTAGAACATCGTGAGCAGCGTCCTGCCGTCGGCGGCGTACACGTAGGTGGTCTGCGCGGGGTGCACCTGCCGCAGGTCCTGCGGATGGTCGCTGACGGCGTTCGAGAACGCCTTCGCGCCGAGCCCACCGGCGCCCACCAGCGGGAAGGCGATCGCGGCGAGGGCGACCCCGGCGATCAGGCCGGCGCGCAGGACGGGGGCCAGGCGGGACGAGGAGGAGGGGTCGGGCTGCGTCATCACCTCCTCACGCTAGGGCGGACCGAGGCGATTTGTGAGAATTATTCATAATCATGGTGACGCGGTCGACCCGCCCGGGACCCGCGGATCGATCGCCGGTGCGTACCCGGCAGGATCGGTCCCATGCCCGATCCCGACCTCGGCCACCACGGCGACGCCGAGGCGACCCCGGGGCTGGTCGACCTGGCCGTCAACGTGCGGCGGGCGCCCCCACCGGAGTGGCTGGCCGGGCCGGTCGCCGCGGCCCTGGGCGAGCTGGCCCGCTACCCCGATCCGGCGCCGGCCCGGGCCGCCGTGGCCGCCCGGCACCGCCGGCCGCCGGACCAGGTGCTGCTCACCGCCGGTGCGGCCGAGGCGTTCGTGCTGCTCGCCCGGGCGCTGGCCGGGGTACGCCGGCCGGTCGTGGTGCATCCGCAGTTCACCGAGCCGGAGGCCGCGCTGCGCGCCGCCGGACACCGGGTGGACCGGGTGCTGCTGCCGGCCGGGACCGGTTTCCGGCTGGACCCCGCGCTGGTGCCGGCCGACGCCGATCTCGTGCTGCTGGGCAACCCGACCAATCCCACCTCGGTGCTGCATCCCGCTGCCGACATCGCCGCGCTGGCCCGCCCGGGGCGGGTGCTGGTGGTGGACGAGGCGTTCCAGGACAGCACCACGGCGCCCGGCCTGCCCGGGGAACCGGAGTCGCTGGCGCACCGCACCGACCTGCCGGGCCTCGTGGTGATCCGCAGCCTGACCAAGACCTGGGGGCTGGCCGGGCTGCGGGTCGGATACCTGCTGGCCCCGGCCGACCTGGTGGACCGGCTGGCCGCGGTGCAACCGCTGTGGGCGGTCTCCACCCCGGCCCTGGCCGCCGCGCGGGCCTGCGCGAGCCCGGTCGCGGTGGCGGCCGAGCGCGAGATCGCCGCCGCGCTGGCGGCCGACCGGCGGCACCTGGTCGACCGGCTGGCCGGGCTGCCCGGGGTACGCGTCGAAGGCGTACCGGCCGCCTCGTTCGTCCTCGTGCACCTCGCCGGTGCCGACCGGGTGCGGCTCGCCCTGCGCGAGCGCGGCTGGGCGGTCCGGCGCGGCGACACGTTCCCCGGGCTGGGCGCCGACTGGTTCCGGGTGGCGGTGCGGGACACTGCCACCACCGACGCGTTCGTCACCGTGCTCGCGGACCTCATCGGTCCTGGCCGGGCGACACACTGAACGAGCCCGCGGTCGCGGACCCGCCGCGAACGGAAGGAGACACCCGCCATGCTGTCGGAGATCCTGGCCGCGATCCGCCCGCCGGACGAGGCGGCCATGGCACAGGCCCGGGAGTTGCAGGCCCGGCTGACCAAGCCGGCCGGCTCGCTCGGGGCCCTGGAGGAGCTGTCGGTACGCCTGGCCGGCCTGGCCGGGACCTGCCCGCCGCCGCTGGCCGCCCCCGCGGCGGTAGCGGTGTTCGCCGGCGACCACGGCGTGCACGCCCAGGGGGTGACCCCGTGGCCGCAGGAGGTGACCGCCCAGATGGTGGCCAACTTCCTCGCCGGCGGCGCGGTGGTCAACGCGCTGGCCCGGCAGGCCGGGGCCGCGGTCCGGGTGGTCGACGTCGGGGTGGCCACGCCGCTGGCCGACGCCGGGGAGCCGGTCACGGCCAACTCCGCCGCGCCGGACCCCGCCGTGCCGGACCCTGCCGCGCCGGACCCTGCCGCGCCGGACCCTGCCGCGCCGGACCCTGCCGTGCCGGACCCGATCGTGGCCGATCCGGTCGCGCCAGGTCCGTCTCTGGCCGATCCGGTCGCGCCGGCCCGCTTCGTGCCGGCCCGGGTGCGGGCCGGGACCCGGGACATGACCACCGGGGCGGCGCTGACCCGGGACGAGGTGCTGGCCGCGGTGGCGGCCGGCGCCGCGACGGCCACGGAGCTTGTCGACGCGGGGGTGGCGGTCCTGCTCACCGGCGACATGGGCATCGCCAACACGACCCCGGCGGCCGCGCTGATCGCCGCCTTCACCGGGACCGGCGCGGCCGAGGTGACCGGCCGGGGCACCGGGGTCGACGACCCGACGTACCGGCGCAAGGTCGCGGTGGTCGACGCCGCGCTGGCCCGGCACCGGCCCGACCCGGCCGACCCGCTGGGCGTGCTCGCCGCCTTCGGCGGGCTGGAACACGCGGCGTTGACCGGCTTCATCCTGGCCGGCGCCGCGCGCCGGACGCCGGTCATCCTGGACGGCGTGAGCACGGTGGCGGCCGCGCTGGCCGCCGTGTCGCTGGCGCCGCAGAGCCGGGCCGCGCTGGTCGCCGGCCACCGGTCGGTGGAGCCGGGCGCCACGATCGGGTTGCGGCAGCTACGGCTCGACCCGCTGATCGACCTCGGGATGCGGCTCGGGGAGGGCTCCGGGGCGCTGCTCGCGCTGCCGGTACTGGCCGGCGCCGTCCGGGTACTGCGCGAGGTGGCGACGTTCGACGCGGCGGGGGTGTCCGAGAAGTGAGTCCGGACGGCGAGCAGGTGTATCCGCTGGCGCTGCGGCTGGCGGGCCGGCGGGTGCTGGTGGTCGGCGGCGGCAGCGTCGCCACCCGCCGGGTGCCCGCGCTGCTCGCCTCGGGTGCCCGGGTCGAGGTCGTGGCGCCGGAGCTGACCCCGGCGCTGCGCGCACACGCCGACGCCGGGCGGCTGAGCTGGACCGCCCGGCGGTTCGTCCCGGCCGACGTGGACGGCGCCTGGCTGGTCCAGACGGCCGTCGACGACCCGGCGGCGGCGGCCGAGGTGAGCGCCGCGGCGGCCGAGCGCCGGGTGTTCTGCGTCCGCGCCGACGACCGCACCGCGGCCACCGCCTGGACCCCGGCGGTGACCCGGCAGGGGCCGGTGACGGTCGCGGTGCTCGGTGGCCATCCGCGCCGGGCGGTCGCGGTCCGGGACGCCGTCGCGGCCCTGCTGGAGCGCGACGGCACCCTGCTGGCGGATCCGGTGCCGCAGGGCCGGCCGGCCGGCACGCGCAGCGGCGGCCACCCCGGCCGGGTGGCGCTGGTGGGCGCCGGTCCGGGCGACCCCGAGCTGATCACCGTGCGGGGGCGGCGGCTGCTCGCCGAGGCCGACGTGGTGGTGGCCGACCGGCTGGTGCCCGGCCTGCTCCTGGACGAGCTGCGACCCGAGGTGGAACTGGTCGACGCTTCCAAGATCCCGTACGGTCCGGCCCGTACCCAGGAGGAGATCAACCGGATCCTGGTCGACCGCGCCCGGTCCGGCGCCGCGGTGGTCCGGCTCAAGGGCGGCGACCCGTACGTCTTCGGCCGCGGCGGCGAGGAGCTGCTGGCCTGCACCGCGGCCGGCGTGCCGGTGACGGTCGTACCCGGGGTGACCAGCGCGCTGGCCGGCCCGGCGGCGGCCGGCATCCCGGTGACGCACCGGGCGGTGGCGCACGAGTTCACGGTGGTCTCCGGGCACCTGGCGCCGGAGCACCCGGCCTCGCTGGTCGACTGGCCGGCGCTGGCCCGGCTGCGCGGCACCCTCGTGGTGCTGATGGGGTTGCGCAACCTGGCCGCCATCACCGCGACGTTGCAGGCGCACGGCCGGGCGCCGCAGACCCCGGCGGCACTGGTCCAGGAGGCCACCACGGGCGGCCAGCGGGCGCTGCGCTCCACCCTCGCGGCGGTGGCCGCGGACGCGCTGCGGGCCGGCATACGCCCGCCCGCGGTGGTGGTGTTCGGCGACGTGGTCGAGGCCCTGGCCCCGGCGGCGGGCGACCCGGCGGCGGGCGACCCATCGGCGGGCGACGCCGCGGCGGCGGATGACGCGGCGGCGGATGACGCTGCGGTGGACGATCCTGCGGTGGACGATCCTGCGGTGGACGATCCTGCGGTGGACGACCCGGCCGGACCGGCCGCCTGATCCTGCGGCGACGGGCGTTGCCGGCCCGTCAGCCGCAGGAGCGGCAGTGGCTCAGGCGCTGGGCTGGCCGTCCAGCAGCAGCGCGCAGCGGATCAGGCCGAGGTGGCTGTACGCCTGCGGGTGGTTGCCCAACCCGCGCTCGGCCAGCGGGTCGTACTGCTCGGGCAGCAGCCCGGTGGGGCCGGCGGTGTCCAGCATCTGCCGGAACAGCTCCTCGGCGTCGGACCGCCGGCCGGTGCGCAGGTACGCCTCGACCAGCCAGGCCGTGCAGATGTGGAAGCCGCCCTCCCGGCCGGGCAGGCCGTCGTCCCAGTGGTACCGGTAGACGACCGGGCCGCTGCGCAGGTCCGCCTCGATCCGCAGCACCGTGGACAGGAACCGCGGGTCGTCGTTGGGCAGCAGCCCGGACAGGCCGATCCACAGCGACGAGGCGTCCATCTCCTCGTGCCCGTAGGCCACCGAGTACGCCTCGGAGTCGGTGTGCCAGCCGTACTCCAGGACGTTCTGCCCGATCCGGTCGCGCAGCTCGGCCCACTCCGGCCGGTCGCCGGTGCCGTGCCGGCGCACCATGTGCAGCGCCCGGTCCACGGTCATCCAGCACATGACCTTGGAGAAGACGTGGTGCCGCGGGGGCAGGCGGGCCTCCCAGAGGCCGTGGTCGGGCTCGTGCCAGCGGCGGCGTACCGCCTCGACCATCGACTCCAGGACCCGCCACTCCTCGTCGCGGACCGTGCCGCGCTGGTCGGCCACCGCCGCCAGCAGGTCGGCGATCGGCCCGAAGACGTCCAGTTGGAGCTGGTGGTTGGCCAGGTTGCCGACGCGTACCGGCCGGGATCCGGCCCAGCCGGGCAGGGTGTCGATGACCGCCTCGGCGCCCAGTTCGTAGCCGTCGACGGTGTAGAGCGGGTGCAACCGCTCGGGATGCCCGCCGGTGCGCTCGACCACCCCGTCGACCCAGCGCAGCAGGGCCTCCGCCTCGGCGAGCGAGCCGAGGTCGACCAGCGCCCGCGCGCTCATCGCGGCGTCCCGCAGCCAGCAGTACCGGTAGTCCCAGTTGCGGACCCCGCCGACCTCCTCGGGCAGCGACGTGGTGGCCGCGGCGAGGATCGAGCCGGTCGCCTCGTGGCACAGGCCGCGCAGCGTCAGCGCGCTGCGGACCACCATGTCCCGGGCGACGCTGGGCAGTTGCAGCTTGGTCACCCAGTCCTGCCACGGGCGTTCCGCACGGGACTGCCGCTCGTGCACGCTGAGCCGGTGGTGTTCCAGGCTGTGCGAGCCGAACCGCAGCTCGCAGGTGACGCTCCCGCCGGCCGCGGAGAGGTCCACCACCGCCCGCGCGGTCTCGAAGTTGCCGTCCTCGACGATCTCCCACTCCACGCCGGGGAGTAGAGGCTGACCGGCTCGTTGGAGCCGAGCACCAGCAGCCCGTCCCCGAGCGGCTGGAGCTGCACGGCCACCTGGCCGAACTCCGGCCGGGGAGCGAACTCCAGCCGGACCCGGCCGGATCCGGTGAGCAGCCGGACCAGGGTGGAGTCGCCGGAGACCACGCTGGAGGCGGTGGGTAGCTCCTCGGCGGTGGGCCGGTCCAGCCAGTCCGTGACGGTCAGCCCGGACCAGCGGGTCTCCACGGTCATGGTGTTCGGCCGGTAGCGCTGCCCCAGCGGGATGCCGCCCCGCTCGGGGGCGATCGAGAAGTGGCCGGCGGGGGCGCCGCCGACCAGGTCGGCGAAGATGGCCGAGGAGTCCGGCTTGGGGTGGCAGAGCCAGGTGACCCGGGCCTCGGGGGTGAGCAGCGCGACGGTACGGCCGTTGGCCAGCATCGAGTGCCGCTCGATCGGCACGGCCCGCTCGCCGAACAGCCAGTTGCGCCGGATGTCCAGCAGCAGCCCCAGCAGCCGGGCCGCCTCGACCGGGTCGCCGACCCGGTAGTCGGCCGCCGTCTCGCCCGCGCCGATCTTGACGCCCACGTCCGGGCCGTGCAGGTTCGTGAAGACGTTCTCGTCGGTGACGTCGTCGCCGACGAACAGCACGGCGCTGGCCGAGAGCTGGGTGCGCAGCTGGTCGACGGCGGCACCCTTGTTGGTGGGGATCACCGACAGCTCGATGACCTCCTTGCCCTGGGTGACCGTGACGTCCGGCCACGAGCCGGGACCGGTCCGTACCGCGTGTACGACCTCCGCCGCGACCGCCGGGTCGGCACCCCGCACGTGTACGGCGACGCTGGCCGGCTTGCGTTCCAGCCGTACGCCGGGCCGGTCCGCGACGAGCTGCCGCAGCTCGTTGCGCAGCCGGGCGCGTACCTCGATCAGTTCGGGGGCCAGCCGCTCGACGAAGCCGATGTCGAACTCGGAGCCGTGGCTGCCGACCAGGTGCACCTCGCTGGGCAGCCGGGAGAGCGTGGCCAGGTCCCGCAGCGCACGGCCGGAGATCACCGCCACGGTGGTCTGCGGCAGCGCGGCCAGGGCGCGGACGGCCGCCACCGATTCGGGCAGCGGCACGGCCTTGGTGGGGTCCTCGACGATGGGCGCGAGGGTGCCGTCGTAGTCGCAGGCGACCAGCAGCTGCGGGGAGCGGGCGATCCGGCCGAGCGCCGAGCGCAGGGCGGGATCCATGCCCATCGTCCGGCGGCTGGAGTCCAGGGCGGGACCGGTCACGCCGCTTCCGTCTCCAGGACGCCCAGCTCACGCAGGAACGACTGGGCCCAGTGGCCGACGTCGTGCGAGCGCAGGTGCCGCTGCATCAGCCGCATCCGCCGGCGGGCCTCGACGCTGTCCACGTGCACGGCGCGCAGCAGCGCGTCCTTGACGCCGTCCGGGTCGTGCGGGTTACACAGAAATGCCTGCCGCAGTTCGGTCGCGGCGCCCGCGAACTCACTCAGCACGAGCGCGCCACCGGTGTCGGCGCGGCAGGCGACGTATTCCTTGGCCACCAGGTTCATTCCGTCTCGCAGAGGGGTCACCATCATCACGTCGGCCGCGCAGTACAGCGCGGCCAGTTCGCTGCGACTGTACGACTGGTGCAGGTAGTGCACCGCGGGCACACCCACCTTGCCGAACTCGCCGTTGATCCGACCCACCTCGCGCTCGACCTTGACCCGCAGCGCCTGATAGTGCTCGACCCGCTCCCGACTGGGCGTGGCCACCTGGACCATCACCGTCTCCGGCACGGTGACCTTGCCGTCGGCGAGCAGTTCCCGGAACGCCTTGAGGCGCAGCTCGATGCCCTTGGTGTAGTCCAGCCGGTCGACGCCCAGGATGAGGGTCTTCGGGTCGCCCAGCTCGGCGCGGATCTGCTTGGCCCGGGCCTGTACGGCCGGGTCGGCGGCCATCCGCTCCATCTCCTTGACGTCGATGGAGATCGGGAACGCGCCGGCCTTCACCTGCCGCCCGTCGACCTGGATCATCTGGCCCTCGTAGCGCAGCCCGAGCAGGTGCCGGGCCAGCCGGACGAAGTTCTGCGCGGCGAGCCGCTGCTGGAAGCCCACCAGGTCGGCGCCGAGCAGGCCGCGCAGCACCTCGGCGCGCAGCGGCATCTGCATGAACAGCTCGATCGGCGGGAACGGGATGTGCAGGAAGAACCCGATCCGCAGGTCCGGGCGCAGCTCGCGGAGCATCGCCGGGACGAGCTGGAGCTGGTAGTCCTGGATCCAGACCGTCGCCCCGTCGGCCGCCACCTCCGCCGCGGCCTCCGCGAACCGGGCGTTGACCAGCCGGTACGCCTCGCGCCAGCGGCGCTTGTAGGCCGGGGTCTCCACGGCGTCGTGGTAGAGCGGCCAGATGGTCGCGTTGGACTGGCCCTCGTAGTAGCGCTCCAGCTCCTCGGCGCTGAGCGGGACCGGGTGCAGACCGATGCCGTCGAGCTGGAACGGCTCCGGCGCGGCACCCACGCCCCCGGCCCAGCCGACCCAGGTGCCCTGGTGCTCGACGAGGACGGGATGCAGGGCGGTGACCAGACCGCCGGGGCTGCGGCGCCACTGCTTTCCCTCGGGGGTGGTCACCTCGTCCACGGGTAGACGATTGGCCACGACCACGAATGAGCTACGTTCCGCCACGCTCCGCACACCTCCGGTGATTACGGGTCCACCGCTGAGCCTACTGAATCGCGCAGCGGCCTCAGGTCTCCGGTGCCGGAGTTCCTACCCCATGGGCTTCGTCGGGAATCCGCCCTGATCAGACCAGGCGGGGTGGTTGGGTCGTGAGGGGTGGGGTGATGTGGGCGGAGCGCGCCGTACCTGTCAGGATTGACCTCGGCGTGCGTATCGCTGGCGAGGGAGTGCTCCCCGCCCGTGCTCGCCGGCTCACCGCGGCGGCCCGACCCGCCCGCGGGCCAGGCCCACCGATCAGACGTGACGTACGGAGGTAGTCCGCACCGTGGCTCAGTTCATCTACGTGCTGGACAAGGCGCGCAAGGCGCACGGCGACAAGGTCGTGCTGGACAACGTGACGCTGAACTTCCTGCCGGGCGTCAAGATCGGTGTGGTGGGTCCGAACGGCGCCGGCAAGTCCAGCCTGCTCAAGATCATGGCGGGGATCGACCAGCCCAGCAACGGCGAGGCCCGGCTGATGCCGGGGTTCACCGTGGGGCTGCTGGCCCAGGAGCCCCCGCTGAACGACGCCAAGACCGTCCTGGGCAACGTCGAGGAGGCGGTCGCCGAGACCAAGGCCCGGCTGGAGCGGTTCAACAAGATCGCCGAGCAGATGGCCACCGACTACTCGGACGAGCTGATGGAGGAGATGGGCCGGCTCCAGGAGGAGCTGGACCACGCCGACGCCTGGGACATCGACTCCAAGCTCGAACTGGCGATGGACGCGCTGCGCTGCCCGCCGCCGGACGCCGACGTCACCCAGCTCTCGGGCGGGGAGCGCCGCCGGGTGGCGCTGTGCAAGCTGCTGCTGGAGGCGCCCGACCTGCTGCTGCTGGACGAGCCCACCAACCACCTGGACGCCGAGAGCGTGCAGTGGCTGGAGCAGCACCTGGCCAAGTACGCCGGCACGGTCATCGCGATCACCCACGACCGGTACTTCCTGGACAACGTGGCCAACTGGATCCTGGAGCTGGACCGCGGCCGCGCCTACCCGTACGAGGGCAACTACTCGACGTACCTGGAGAAGAAGGCCGCCCGGCTCGCGGTCGAGGGCCGCCGGGACGCCAAGCTCAAGCGGCGGCTCGGCGAGGAACTGGAGTGGGTCCGGTCGAACGCCAAGGCCCGGCAGACCAAGTCCAAGGCCCGGCTGGACCGGTACGACGAGATGGCGGCCGAGGCCGAGAAGACCCGCAAGCTGGACTTCGAGGAGATCCAGATCCCGCCGGGTCCCCGGCTGGGCAGCCTGGTGATCGAGGCGCAGGAGCTGCGGAAGGCGTTCGGCGACCGGGTGCTGATCGACGACCTGAGCTTCTCGCTGCCCCGCAACGGCATCGTCGGGGTGATCGGCCCGAACGGCGTGGGAAAGACCACACTCTTCAAGACCATCGTCGGGCTGGAGGAGCCGACGTCCGGCGCGGTCCGCGTCGGGGAGACGGTCTCGCTGTCGTACGTCGACCAGAACCGGCAGGGCCTGGCCGGTGACAAGACGGTCTGGGAGGTGGTCTCGGACGGGCTCGACTATCTGATGGTCGGCAAGGTCGAGATGCCGTCCCGGGCGTACATCGCGGCCTTCGGGTTCAAGGGTCCGGACCAGCAGAAGCCCACGAAGGTGCTGTCCGGCGGCGAGCGGAACCGGCTCAACCTGGCGCTCACCCTGAAGATGGGCGGCAACGTGATCCTGCTGGACGAGCCGACCAACGACCTGGACGTGGACACGCTGTCGAGCCTGGAGAACGCGCTGCTGGAGTTCCCGGGCTGCGCCGTGGTGATCTCCCACGACCGGATGTTCCTGGACCGGGTGGCCACCCACATGCTCGCCTGGGAGGGCGACGAGGAGAATCCGGCCAGGTGGTTCTGGTTCGAGGGCAACTTCGAGGCGTACGAGAAGAACAAGATCGAGCGGCTCGGGGACGAGGCGGCCCGGCCGCACCGGGTGACGTACCGCAAGCTGACCCGTGACTGAACCGGTGGCCGGGTCGGACCGGCGCTACGTGCACGACTGCGTGCTGCGCTGGTCCGACCTGGACGCCTACGGTCACGTCAACAACGCCCGCTTCCTGACCCTCTACGAGGAGGCGCGGGTGGCGATGCTGTTCGCCGGCGGCCGCGCCGCCGGGCTGGACTCGTTCGCCGCCGGGATGGTGATCCGCCGGCACGAGGTCGACTACCTGCGTCCGGTCGACTACCCGATGAGCTGGCCGGATCCGGACCGGGCGCCCACCGTCCGGATCGAGCTGTGGGTGGAGGACCTGCGGGCCGCCCGGCTCACCATCGGCTACGAGCTGTTCGCACCCGCCCCGCCAACCGGTGCTGCCGGTGCTGCCGGCTCCGCCGGTTCTGCCGGTTCCGCCGATCCGGGGCTGGTGCTGGCCGGCCGGGCGCGCTCGGTGCTGGTGCCGTACGACCTGGTCCGTCAGGCGCCGCGCCGGCTGAGCGCGGAGGAACGCGACTTCCTGTCCCGGTACGTCGTCGAGCCGGTCCGGGTCGATGGCTGAGCACGGGATCGCCGGCACGGCCGACGCGGGGGCGCTGCTGTCCCGGCTGGTCCGGCTGGACGCGGCGGCGCTGGTCCGGCTCCGGCCGGCCGCAGCCGGCCGGATCGAGCTGTGGTGCCGGGTGCCGTGGGGTGTGCTGGTCGGCCGTACCGTCGCCGGCCGGCAGGTCGAAGTGGCTGGCGACGAACCGACCACCGGGGCGGGGCCGGCCGGCTCATCGGCCGCGGGATCGGCACCGGCCGGTTCGGCTGGTGGGTCGGACGCCACGGTGCTGGCCGCCGAGCTGCTGGCCCGGCTCGAAGCCGGCGCCCCGCAACTGCCGGTCCGCCGGGACGCCGACTGGCGATGGGCGCTGCCGCCGTCCGGCGCGCGGACCGTGGAGGAACTGCCGGTTGGCGAGCTGCGCCGGGTCTCCGCCGCCGCCCAGGAGGCGTTGCGGGCCGCCGCCGCGCACGGCGTCCGCGGGCGGGCCGTCGGCCAGCGGGCGCTCCGGGACGCGCTGCTGGACCACGTACCGATCGTGGTGGCGCCCGCGGCGGCCGGCGCGGCCCCGGTGCAGGTGCCGCAGCGGCTGGTGCAGGCCGTGACCCGGATGGGTTTTCTCGGCGCCGATCGGCCGGGCGCGGATGACCGGGTGCTGGTCCGGGTGGCCGGAGGGTGGACCGGTCTACTGGCGCCGTACGGCGTCGCCTGGCTGGCGCCGGTCGGCCCGTTCACCCTTCGGCCGAGAACCGGCGCCGAGGAATCTCGCTAACTGACCGAACGGACGATCCCCAGTAGTCCATATGGTTTGGTGCACTCGTTGGGGGGATGCCTCAGGCCGGCTATCCGGGTACCGTCGTGCCTCGGATCCCACGCAACGTACGCGGCTGGATCCGCTGGGGAGTGAGGTGCACGAGATGCCGTGGTGGGCTTGGCGTCCCGGTCAGCCCGGAGGCGACGAACCGGAAACACGCAGCATGACGTCGGTCGACAGCGTTCTCCGGACCGGTCCTCCCGCACCCCGTGAACCCGACCACGACGGTGGTGCCGGCGGTCGGGCCGGCGCCGGGATGACCGACTGTCCGCCGACCGCACGGTCCGACCGCGCCCGGTCCGACCTGGTGATCCGGCCACAACTGCGGGAGGCGCCGTCCGGGGTCGCGCCGATCACCCTCGCCCGGGTCGGCATGGCGCTGGACCGGCTCGACATGTGCTACCTCGCCGACGGCGGCGACAGCCTGCTGGCCACCTGGGAACGGCACGCGCTGCTGTTCAGCCTGGAGGGCCCGGAGGACGAGATCCTGGTGATCCGGGCACGGCCGCACTCGACCGTCCCGCCGGACTGGGCGGACCGGGCCTACCGCGCGGTCAACGAGTGGAACCACACCGGGCGGTTCTGCAAGGCGTACGTGGGCGACCCCACCGACCGCGGCAACCTGCCCATCTACGTCGAGTTGCAGGTCCCGTTCGCGGCCGGTGCGCACGACGCGCTGCTGGTCGAGGTGGTGGAGTGCGGAGCCCGCTCGGCGACCGAGTTCGTCGACTGGCTGCACGACGAGGGCGCGCTGCTCTGAGCGGCGGCCGGGTCAGACCTCCGGCGCGACGTTCACCATGAAGTACGCGGCCCGCTCCAGGTAGTCCCAGAGCGTGCGGTCCTGCTCGGGCGGCAGCCCGAGGCTGTCCACCGCCCGCCGCATGTGATGCAGCCAGGCGTCCCGGGCCGCGGCGTCGACCTGGAAGGGCGCGTGCCGCATCCGCAGCCGGGGGTGGCCGCGCTGGCTCGAATAGGTGCCCGGCCCGCCCCAGTACTGGATCAGGAACAGCGCCAGCCGGTCCGCGGCGGGCGCCAGATCCTCCTCCGGATACATCGGGCGCAGCAGGGGATCCCGGGCCACTCCCGCGTAGAACTCGTCGACGAGCTTGCGGAAGGTCGGCTCGCCGCCGACCGCCTCGTAGAAGTTCTCGGTCGGCGCCGGCTGCGCGCTCTCCCCGTACGGATTCACCGTTCCATCCTGCCAGGCGATGCCCGGATCGCCGACCGTGGCCCGACCCCGCCGGGTCTGCCGGGGTCGGTGCGCCGGGGGGATCGGTGCGCCGGGGGTCAGTGCGCCGGGGCGTCCGCGGGGGAGCCGGGCGGCCGGGTCTGCCGGCCGGGCCGGCCCTGGTCCGTGCCGTTGGGCTGGCCGGGCAGGACCGGGGCCTCCGGCCCCGGCGCCTCGCGCTGGGCCGCGGCGATGGCCTGGTCGAACCGTTCGGGGCTGGGCCAGTACAGGGCGGCGAGGCCGACCAGGAGCACGCCGGCCAGACTCCACACCCCGACCACCATCGGGATCCGGAAGTGGTCCGCGAGCAGGCCGGTGACCAGCACCGCGCCGCCCTGGGTGATCTGCAGGCCGGTCGCCATCACCCCGAAGGCCCGAGCCCGGTAGCCGTCCGGCAGCGCCCGGACGAACAGGCCGTTCGCGACCGGAGTCAGGCCGGCGACGGCGAAACCGCACACGGCCGACAGACCGGCCACGACGATCGGCGACGGGTCCAGCAGGGCCGGCACCAGGGCGACCGGCGCCAGGATGGCCAGCGGGCGCACGAGCGCCTGTCGTACCTCCGGCCGCAGCAGCCGGCCCACGAACAGGCTGCCGACGATGAACCCGAGCGGGTTGCTGGCCATGATCAGGGCCTGGGCGAGGCCGCGGCCGGCCTCCGTCGTGGTCCGCTCGTCGGCCCAGCCCGCCGCGAGGCCCTCGGGCACGATCGCGAAGAGGGTGGTGGCGAAGACCAGGATCGCGATGGCCCGCAGCACGGGGCGGCCGAAGACGAGCCGGAAGCCGTCCCCGGTCTCGTGCAGCAGGTGCCGCCGGGCCCGGCCGGTGGTGGCCGGGAGCCGGAAGCGGATGCCGAACCGGATGAGCGTGGCCGACGCGGCGAAGGTGGCCGCGTCCAGCAGCAGCGCGTAGTGCGGCTGCACCGAGGCGATCGCCGCGCCCAGCACGTACCCCAGCACCTGCGCGGCCTGGCCGGTGCTGGTGTTGAGGGACAGCCCGACCACCAGCCGGTCGCCCGGCAGGATCTGCGGCATGGTCGCCGACCGGGCGGCCTGGGCCGGCGCGGTGAGCAGGGTGGTGGTGAACAGCAGCGCGAGCAGGCTCCAGACCGGCATGCCGGGAATGGCGACCAGCGCGACCAGCACCATCCGGAGCAGATCGCAGATGATCATCACGTTGCGGTACGGATACCGCTCGGCGATCGCCGCCAGCAGCGGCCCGCCCACCAGCCACGGCAGGTAGCTCACCGCGAAGGCCGCGGCGGAGAGCGCCACCGACGAGGTCTGCTGGTAGACCAGCACCATCACGGCGGCCTTGGTGATGTAGTCGCCGATCCAGGACAGGGCCGATGCGGCGAATAGCGCCCGGTATTCGGACCCGGCGAACACCTCGCGGAAGGTGGCTGGCCGTTCTCGACCGTGCGTCTTATCCGGCAACAGGGCCTCCATCGTTCCCGACCGCTGACCACTCGCGCGGGAGCCGTCGAAAAACGCTGTCAGACGTACCGATCAGCGAGGGTTCCATGACGCTCCGAAACGGAGCCGCCTCCCGAATTCTGCCCGATCGTCCAACGACTGGCTAGTGCGAACGGGCGGTTCGTCGCATGTTCGACTGAACGAACGGACGATACCTGAGCCACTGTGCGGAGCGCGACCCCACCGTCGCCGATCGATGCTGATCTCCCGGTCAGCTCGCTCGGCCCGATCCGTCCTCATCCTCCTCGGCCAGCGGTTCGTCCGGGGAATCAGCCGACGGACCGCTCAGGAACTCATCTGATGATCCGCTCGGCGTAACGCCCGGTGTATCACCCGGATACTCATCGTTTCCGGGCTCGTCCCCGACCGCCGAACCCCGGGCCGCAACCGGCGGCGATTCCGGTGCCGCGCCGGCCGATCCGCCCGGCACCGCCGGCCGCGGACGGCCGCGTCCACCGGCCATCCGCGCGGTGATCCCGGCCTCGTCCAGCGCCTCCGCGAGCTGCCGGCGCAGCCGCCGGCCGACCGCGATCTGGCCGCTGGCCGTCGTCTTCGCGACCGTCCGGATCACCGGGCCGTCGACGGTCACCTGCTCGACGCCGAGCACCTCCGGCGGTTCCACGATCGAGGGCGCCAGCGCGGGATCCGCGGCCACCTGCGCGGCGGCGTCGTGCAGGACCGTGAGGGCCTCCTCGGTGTTGCCGAAGCCGACCGGCAGGTCCACCACCACCATCGCCCAGCCCTGGCTCTTGTTGCCCACCCGGACGATCTCGCCGTTGCGGATGTACCAGAGCACGCCGCGGCCGTCCCGCACGGTGGTGACCCGCAGACCCACCGACTCCACCACCCCGGTCGCCTCGCCCAGGTCCACCGTGTCGCCCACCCCGTACTGATCCTCGATCAGCATGAACAGGCCGGCGATGAGGTCCTTGACCAGCGACTGCGCCCCGAACCCGATCGCCACGCCGGCGATACCCGCCGTGGTCAGCAGCGGCCCGAGGTCGATGCTCAGCTCGCTGAGGACGGTCAGCGCCGCGATCGCGAAGACCACCGCGGTCACCCCGCTGCGCAGCACCGAACCGATCGCCTCGGCCCGCTGCCGCCGGCGCTCCGGCAGCACCGGCCCCGGCTCCGCGGCGCCGGCCGGCGGGCGCTCGCGCAACGGCCGGAGGATCCCCGGTACGGCCTTGCGGCTCGTCGTGCGGACCAGCCGGCTGATCGACCGGTTCAACAGGAACCGGATCAGCATGGCGCCGAGCAGGATCAGGATGATCCGCAGCGGCTTCACGATGATCCAGTAGCTGCCGTCGGCGAACCAGGCCGATCCGGTCAGGTCCCACACCTGCTTGCAGAAGGCGTCGCCGAGACAGTCGTGGCTGGGGTCCGGGCTGGGCGAGCCGGACGGGACCGGGGCCAGGACGAACGGACCCCGCAGGAAAAGGGGGGACATGACGGGCACAGGTGTCTTCGTACCCCATCGGCCGGCGCCGCGTCCCGGCGACCCGCCACCGGATTCGGACGGCCCGGTCGGCCAAGGTTCATCCGGTGGGCGCGGATTAGTACGTGCAATCGGGCCACCTATCGGGGACGATGGGCGCACGGGCGCCGGTGATCTGCCGGCGTCGGTCGCGGTCCAAGGCCGGACCGGGCCGCGGCTGACGGGCAGATGACGGGGGTGCGGGGGAGTCTTCGACCGGGAGGGTGAGCGCGATGCCTGACATACGACCCGTGGCGGGCTCGGGTGCGTTGGTGCTCAATGCCACCTACGAGCCGCTGTGTGTCGTGTCGGTGCGTCGGGCCGCGATCCTGGTTCTCTCCGCGAAGGCCGTCTGCGTGTGCGACGGCGAGGGCATCCTGCACAGCGCGCGCAACGCGCTCCCGGTGCCGTCCGTGGTCCGGCTGACCCGGTTCGTCCGGGTGCCCTACCGCACCCACGTCGGCCTCTCCCGCCGGGCGATCTTCGCCCGGGACGGCTGGCGCTGCGCGTACTGCCGGGGGGCGGCCGAGACCATCGACCACGTCTTCCCGCGCAGCCGCGGCGGCCGGCACGCCTGGGAGAACGTGGTGGCGGCGTGCGCGCGGTGCAACCACACCAAGGGCGACCGTACCCCCGCCGAACTGGGCTGGCGGCTGCACACCGTGCCGGCGGCGCCCAAGGGTGCGGCCTGGCGGGTGCTCGGCCACCGCACCCCGGATCCGCGCTGGGCGGACTGGCTGGACCTGCGCGAGCCCGAGGCCGCCTGATGCGTCCGGGCGGCGCTCAGCCGCCGCGGGCGCGGACCAGGGTGGCGTAGACGACCACGTTGTCGGCGTACCCGGTCTCGCCGCCCACCCAGCGGCCGCCGCAGGTGATCAGCCGCAGCCCCGGCCGGTCGAAGTCGCCGAACACCTGATCGGCCGGGAACCGCGACTTGTCGTACTTGCGGGTCGAGTCGACCTGGAAGACCGCCGTCGAACCGTCCGCCCGTTCGATCTCCACCCGGTCGCCGGAGCGCACCCGGCTCAGGTCGTGGAAGACCGCCGGGCCGGTACGGGTGTCCACGTGCCCCACCAGCACGGACGGCCCGTACTGGCCCGGGGTGGGGCTCTGGTTGTACCAGCCCGCCACGTCCGGACGGTCGTCCGGCGGTGTCGCGATGGTGCCGTCCGCGGCCAGCCCGACCGGCTGGACGGGCGCGTCGAGGCCGACCGAGCGGATCGCCACCCGGTTCGGCTCGCTCGCGGCCAGCAGCGGATACTTCCGCGGCGGCGGCCGCAGGTCCGGATAGAGCGCGCTGGGCACCAGCGAATTCCCGGTCACCCGCTGGTAGCCGACGCCGGTGACGACCAGGCCGAGCAGGATCACCAGCGCGGCCACCGGGAGGCGCGGCAGGCCGGCGCGGGGTCGTGCGCCGGCCCGGGACCGCCCGGCCCGCCGGCCGGAGCCGCCGCGCGGCCCGCCCGCCCGCCGCCGCTCGCGTCCGCCCGGCGGCCGGACCGGCAGGGTTCCCGGCGGTACGTAGTCCGCGCTGTCCTGGGTGCTGACGCTCGCCGCCCCGGACTGGAGCACCACCTGGCGCAGCACCGTCCAGGCGCGCCGGGGCGGCGGATCCAGGGATCCGGGAGTCGGGGCCGACCGGTCCATTCCGGTCTCTCCCTTCCCGCCTCAGCGGGCCGGCGGGCCGCTCCGGCGCCGGCCGTACAGCGCGAACCCGAGGCCGAGCAGCACGATGCCGACCCCGCCGGCGAGCACCAGCAGGCCGGCGCCGCCGCCGGCCGTGCCGCCGCCCCCGGTGGCCGGGCCCTGCGACGGCTTGCTCATGTTCACCACGGTCACCGTGGTGCTGGCCGTGGTGTTGTTGGCGCAGGTGAGCGTCACCTGGTAGTCACCGGGCGGCTTGTTGGCGGGAATGGTGGCGGAACCGGTGAGCATGCCGTTGTCCGGTCGCACCGTCACCCGCCCGAACGCGTCGGACTGCACGGTGCCCTGCCGGTTGTTGGCGTCGCCGCAGTCGGCCCGGATGTTCACCCGGGTACCCGGCTCGGCCGTGTTCGGCGTGACCTCGACCGTGGTGTTCTGCCCGGCCCGTGCCGGACCCGTGGCCAGCAGCGTGAGTACGCCGGCCAGCGTCAGCGCCGTGGCCACCGCGCGCAGCGCACGGCGCAGGAACGTCAGACCCCGCATGATCCCCCTCTTCCGGCCGCCGGCCGGCTCGTGCGTGGGTGCTCTCGACGTGCCGCCTGTGTTCCCGGCACGGCCCATCGGACACCCCGCGCCCGGCGTGATCTGCCGGCCGGTGGCCCGCCCGCGGCGCGGTCCGGCCCGGAACGGGCGGTGCCGGGCCGAGGGTCCGGACCGGCACCGGCCGCGGCCGGAACCGGTCAGGCGGTGTGGTCCGGGGGCATCGGCGGAAGAACCGGCCGCCACTGCAGCGGGGTGGACAGCACCATCGTGCTGGCCGGGCGGCCGTACGGGGCGAGGCGGTCGATCAGTCGTTCGAAGGAGTCGATGGATCCGGCGGCCACCTTCAGCACGCTGCACGCGTCACCGGTGACCCGCATGATCTGCAGGATCTCCGGCCAGGTTTCCACCTCCGGGTCCCGGAGCACGCAGCGCGCCCCGTAGCAGGACATCTGGATCAGCGCGAGCACGTTGCGGCCGGCCCGGGCGAGATCGACGTGCGCGTGGTAGCCGGTCACCACGCCCGACTCCTCCATCCGGCGTACCCGCTCGGCCACCGCCGGCGGGGACAGGTGCACCCGCCGGGACAACTCGCTGTACGACAGCCGGGCATCGACCTGCAGCTCACGCAGCAGCGCCCAGTCCATCTCGTCCACGCGGGCACCTTTCCTTCGTTAAGCGTTCCCGGCCAAGCAAAGCGGATCTGACGGTCGGACGGCCCTCCCGCCGTGGATCGAACCTTCCATCCGGCGATCCGCCCGCGCGACGATGAACGGTACCCGGCAGCGGCGAGGAGGGACGGCCAGCGATGAAGAGCACGGAGCCGCGGACCTCCGCCCCGGTGCGCCCGGTCAACGAGGCGCAGCGGGCGGCCCGGGCGGCGGCGAACCGGGGCGGCCCGACCCTCGAATTCGCCGACCAGGTGCCGTACGACGCGTACGTGCGGGCCAGCACGCTGCACCGGATGCAGCACCCGATCACCGAGGATCCCGGCGAGATGTCGTTCCTGGTGGTCAGTCAGGTCATGGAGCTGTACTTCAAGCTCATCTGCGTCGAACTGCGCGAGGCGTCCCGGCTGCTGCGCGCCGACGACGTCTGGGCCGCGCTCGCGCCGCTGCACCGGGCCGCGCTGGAACTGGAGGGGCTCAACGGCGCCTGGCGGGCGCTGCGCTGGATGACCCCGGCCGACTTCAACCGGTTCCGCGACGAACTCGGCGAGGCGTCGGGCTTCCAGTCCGCGATGTACCGGCAACTGGAGTTCCTGCTGGGACTGCGCAACCCCGCGCTGATCCGCCCGTTCCACCGGCAGACCGACCAGTACGACGAACTGGTGGTCACGCTGGCCGCGCCGAGCCTCTGGGACGACGTGCTGGAACTGCTGGACCGGCGCGGGTTCGGCATCCCGGCCGAGGTGCTGCACCGGGACTACTCCACCGAGCACGAACCGGCACCGGCCGTCGAGAACGCCTGGGTGAGGATCTACGCCGACGGCGGGCCGCGCGACCCGCTCTGGCTGCTCGGCGAGGCGCTGGCCGAGGTCGCCGAGCAGTTCGGCGACTGGCGCTACCAGCACGTGAAGGCCGTGCAGCGCAGCATGGGCGCCAAGGTGGGCAGCGGCGGCTCGAACGGGCTGGCATGGTTGCAACGGAGCATGGGCCGGGTGGTCTTCCCCGAGCTGTGGTCGGCCCGGACCAGCATGTGAGCGGAGGGACGGAGCCCGTGACCAGCACCGGCGGGGGCGAGGCCGGGCCACTGCGCCTCGCCGGGGGCGAGGCCGGGCCGTTGCGCCTCGCCGGGGGCGAGGCCGGGCCGTTGCGCCTCGCCGCGGGCGAGGCCGAAGCCCGCCGGTTGGACGAGGCCGACCCCGGCCACCGGCACCTGTTCCACGTGCCGCCAGCGGCCGGCGGCAGGTACGCCGAGACGGCGTACCTGGCCGGCAACTCGCTGGGCCTGCAACCCCGGGCCGTCCGGGACGAACTCCTGGCCGACCTGGACGCCTGGCGCGACCTGGGCGTGGAGGGGCACCTGGACGCCGAGCGCCCCTGGCTGTCGTACCACGAGCGGCTCACCGGGCCGGCGGCCCGGCTGGTCGGCGCCCGGCCCGCGGAGACCGTGGTGATGAACTCGCTCACGGTCAACCTGCACCTGCTGATGGTGTCGTTCTACCGGCCGGCCGGCCGGCGGACCCGGATCGTCATCGAGGACAGCGCGTTCCCGTCCGACAGCTACGCCGTGCGCAGCCAGGTCCGGTTCCACGGCCTGGACCCGGAGACCGAGGTGGTCCGGCTGCGGCCGCGACCCGGCGAGGACACGCTGCGGACCGCGGACATCGTGGACCACCTGGCCGGTGCGGCCGACCGGACCGCGCTGGTGCTGCTGGGCGGGGTGAACTACCTGACCGGGGAGCTGATCGACATCCCGGCGGTCACCGCCGCCGCGCGGGCCGCCGGGGTGACCGTGGGGTGGGACCTCGCGCACGCGGCGGGCAACGTGCCGCTGCGGCTGCACGACTGGGACGTGGACTTCGCCGCCTGGTGCTCGTACAAGTACCTCAACGCCGGTCCCGGCGCCCTGTCCGGGGTCTTCGTCCACGAACGCCACCTCGGCCGCGGCGACCTGCCCCGGTTCGAGGGCTGGTGGAGCACCGAGGCGGCCACGCGGTTCGCGATGGCCCCGGTGTCCCGGCCGCCGGCCACGGTCGAGGCGTGGGCGATATCCAATCCGCCGATCCTGGCCATGGGGCCGGTCCGGACCTCGCTGGAACTCTTCGACGCGGTGGGCATGCCGGCCCTGCGGGAGCGCAGCCTGCGGCTCACCGGACAACTGGACCGGCTGCTGGCCGAGGTCGGCCGGGGCCGGCCGCTCGCGGTGGTCACCCCGCGGGATCCGCGGCGGCGCGGCTGCCAACTCTCGGTACGGGTGGGGGCCGTCGGCGCGGCCGAGTTGACCAGGCGGCTGCGGTACGAGCACGGTGTGATCGCCGACGCCCGGGAGCCGGACATCGTCCGGTTCGCCCCGGTGCCGCTGTACTCGACGTACCACGACTGCTGGCGGGTGGCCGACGCGCTGGCGGCGGTGCTGCCCCGGACGGGAGGACGACCGTGACCGACCGGCAGGACGACACCGACCGGCAGGACGACGGCGACCGGCGGGACGACACCGACCGGCGGGACGACGGCGTCCAGGCCGGGGACGGGGCCGCCGGCGGTGAGATCGCGGTCGTGGGCGCCGGGCTCGCCGGCTGCCTGCTCGCGTGCTATCTGGCCCGGCGCGGGCACCGGGTGGTGCTCTACGAACGGCGCCCGGATCCGCGTACGGGCAGGGTGGACAGCGGGCGGTCGATCAACCTGGCGCTGTCCGAGCGGGGGCTGGACGCGCTGCGCCGGATCGGCCTGGAGAAGCAGGCCATGGCCGACGCGCTGCCGGTACGCGGGCGGATGATCCACTCCGTCGACGGCGCGCAGGGCTTCCAGCCGTACAGCGCCGGCGGCGACCGGGCGATCAACTCGATCAGCCGCGGCGCGCTGAACAACGCGCTGCTGGACGCCGCGCAGGCGTGCCCCGGGGTGCGGGTCGTGTTCGAGCACCGGCTCACCGCGCTCGACCCGGCGACCGGGGCGATGACCTTCGCGACCCCCGCCGGCCCGGCCACCGCGACCGCCGCGGTGGTGCTCGGCGCCGACGGCGCCGGTTCGGCGGTACGCGCCGAACTGCTGCGCCGGGGACTGCTCGCCGAGGACGTGGAACTGCTCGACTACGGCTACAAGGAGCTGACCCTGCCGCCCCGGGACGGCGACTTCGCGCTCGACCCGGCGGCGCTGCACATCTGGCCGCACGGCACGTCCATGATGATCGCGCTGCCCAACCCGGACCGGACGTTCACCTGCACCCTGTTCTGGCCCGAGACCGGTCCGGGCAGCTTCGCGGCGCTGGCCGACCCGGAGGCCATCCGCCGGCACTTCGCCACCGAGTACCCGGACGTGCCGCCGCTGGCACCCGACCTGGTCGCGGACTACCAGCGCAACCCGGTGGGGGTGCTCGGCACCGTGCGCTGCACGCCGTGGCACGCGTACGGCCGGGTGGGTCTGCTGGGCGACGCCGCGCACGCGATCGTGCCGTTCTACGGCCAGGGCGCGAACTGCGCCCTGGAGGACGTGGTGGAACTGGACCGCTGCCTGGACGAGACCGGCGACGACTGGGCGGCGGCGCTGCCGCTGTTCCAGGACCGCCGCGCGGACAACGCCGAGGCGATCGCCCGGATGGCGCTGGACAACTTCGTGGAGATGCGCGACAAGGTGACCTCGCCGCTGTTCCAGCTCGGCCGGCGGGTGGAACACACCCTGGAACGGCTGCTGCCCGGCCGGTACGTCTCCCGGTACGAACTGGTGTCGTTCTCGACCGTGCCGTACGCCCAGGTGGTCGCCCGGGTCCGCCGGCAGCACCGGCTGCTCGGCGCGGCGGCCGGCGTCGCCCTCGGCGGCGCCCTGCTCGCGGTCGCGGCGCTGGCCGGCCCGCGCCGCGGGACGGGCCGCGAACCCCGCCGCGAAGCGCCGTGGAATCCGCGCCGGGCAGCCCCGTGGAATCGGCGCCGCGAAGCGCCGTGGAATCCGCGCCGGGCAGCCCCGTGGAATCGGCGCCGCGAAGCGCCGTGGAATCCGCGTCGGGCGGCGCGCCGATGAACCCGGCGCGGCACCGGGTCGACTGGGATCCGGGTCTCATGGCGGGCCGGCCGGCCGGTGCCCGGGGCGTGTTGCGCAACTTCGTCGGCGGCCGGTTCGTCGAGCCGGCCGGGACCTTCCCGAAGACCAGCCCGGTCACCGGTGCCACCATCTTCGAGGTGGCCGAGGCCGACGGGTCCACCGTGGACGCCGCGGTGGGCGCCGCCCGAGCGGCGCTGCGCGGACCCTGGGGCCGGACCGGCGAGCGGGACCGCGCCGAACTGCTGCGCCGGATCGCCGCCGAGCTGGAGCGCCGGTTCGACGACCTGGTCACGGCCGAGGTCGCGGACACCGGCAAGTCCATCTCGCAGGCGCGCACCCTGGACATCCCGCGGGGCGCTGCCAACTTCCGGGCGTTCGCCGAGATCGTGGCGACCGCGCCGACCGAGTCGTTCGGCACGGTCGGCCCGGCCGGCGGTCGGGCGCTGAACTACGCGGTCCGCAAGCCGGTCGGGGTGGTCGCGGTGATCGTCCCGTGGAACCTGCCGCTGCTGCTGCTGACCTGGAAGGTCGCCCCCGCGCTGGCCTGCGGCAACGCCGTGGTCGTCAAGCCCAGCGAGGAGACCCCGGCCTCGGCCACGCTGCTGGCCGAGGTGATGGCCGCGGCCGGCGTACCGGACGGGGTGTTCAACCTGGTGCACGGCTTCGGCCCGGACTCGGCGGGCGAGTTCCTCACCCGGCATCCGGGGGTGGACGCCATCACCTTCACCGGCGAATCCGCCACCGGCAGCGCGATCATGCGGGCCGCGGCCGACGGGGTGAAGGCGGTCAGCTTCGAACTCGGCGGCAAGAACGCCGGGCTGGTCTTCGCCGACGCCGACCTCGACGCGGCGGTGGACGGCTGCGTCCGGTCCAGCTTCACCAACGGCGGCCAGGTCTGCCTGTGCACCGAGCGGCTGTACGTGCAGCGCCCGGTCTTCGACGAGTTCGTGGCGCGGCTGGCCGGGCGCGCCGACGGGCTGGCCTACGGCTGGCCCGCCGACCCCGGCACGGTGAACATGCCGCTGATCTCGCGCCAGCACCGGGACAAGGTGCTGGGCTATCACGACCTGGCCCGGGTCGAGGGCGCGCAGGTGCTGGCCGGCGGCGGCACGCCGCACTTCGGCGACGCCCGGGACGGCGGCGCGTACGTCCGGCCCACCGTGCTGACCGGCCTGCCCCCGGACGCCCGGACCAACCGGGAGGAGATCTTCGGGCCGGTGGTGCACGTCGCGCCCTTCGACGACGAGCAGGAGGCGTTCGCGCTGGCCAACGACAGCGACTATGGTCTTGCGGCGACCGTCTGGACCCGGGATGTCGGCCGGGCGCACCGGGCCGGTGCCCGGCTCGACGCCGGCATCGTCTGGGTGAACACCTGGTTCCTGCGCGACCTGCGGACTCCGTTCGGTGGCGTGAAAGCCAGCGGCATCGGCCGGGAGGGTGGCGTGCACTCGCTGGACTTCTACTCCGAACTCACAAACGTCTGCGTGGACCTGTCATGACCAACGAACCCAACGAATGGGTCATCGCCGCCGACCCGTTCGACGCGGCGGTGGCCGCCGGCGAGCTGGACACCGCCCGGGAGCGGGGTGTCCCCTGCCCGCCGCTGCGTGACCGGCTGCTGCCGGCCGACGACGTGGCGGCGGCGTACCAGGTGCAGCGGCACCAGGTGCGGCGCTGGCTGGCCGGCGGAGCCCGCCGGGTCGGGGCGAAGATCGGCCTCACCTCGCGGGTCGTGCAGGAGGAGTTCGGCGTGTACGAGCCGGACTTCGGCGTGCTCACCGACGTGATGGCGGTCCCGGACGCCGCCGAGGTGGACCTCGACGGGCTGATCCAGCCGAGGGTGGAGGCCGAGCTGGCGTTCGTGCTCGGCGCCGACCTCACCGACGAGCGGGCGACCGCCGTGGACCTGATCCGGGCGGTCGACTCGGTGCTGCCGGCGATCGAGATCGTCGACTCCCGGATCACCGGCTGGGACATCTCCATCGTGGACACGATCGCCGACAACTCGTCGAGCGCGCTGTTCGTGCTCGGCACCGTGCCGCGCCGGCTGGCCGACGTGGACCTGCGGCTCTGCGGCATGGTGCTGGAACACGCCGGGGAACCGGTGTCGGTGGGTGCCGGCGCGGCCTGCCTGGGCAACCCGTTGAGCGCGCTGGGCTGGCTGGCCGGCATGCTGGTGCGGGCCGGCGATCCGTTGCGGGCCGGCGACGTGGTGCTCTCCGGCGCGCTGGGGCCGATGGTGCCGGTCACGCCGGGCGCCGCGTACGAGGCGCGGATCTCCGGCGTCGGCTCGGTGCGCACCTGCTTCTCCGCCCGCTCCGCCGGGTCCGCCGGGTCCGCAGGGTCCGCCGGGTCCGCGCCGACCCTGGAGGAGACGTGACGCACGGGGTGGCCGTGATCGGCTCGGGCGCCGTCGGCACCGATCTGATGATCAAGGTGCTGCGGGTGTCGGAGACGCTCCGGATGGTGGCCCTGGCCGGTACCGATCCGGCCTCGGACGGGCTGGCCCGGGCCCGGCGGTTCGGCGTGGCCGGCACCGCGGACGGGGTGGCCGGACTGGTGGCGCTGCCCGAGTTCGCCGACGTCGAGCTGGTCTTCGACGCCAGCCGCGCCGACGCGCACCCGCACAACGACGCGCTGCTCGCGGCGCACGGCCGCACGGTGGTGGACCTCACCCCGGCGGCCATCGGCCCGTACGTGGTGCCCTCGGTCAACCTGGACGCCCACCTGCGGGAGCGCAACGTCAACATGGTGACCTGCGGCGGCCAGGCCGCCGTACCGATCGTCGCGGCCGTGCGCCGGATCACCCCGGTCGCGTACGGCGAGCTGGTGGCGTCCGTGGCGGCCGGGCCGTCCGGCCCCGGTACCCCGGTCGACCTCGACGGCCTCACCGCGACCACGGCGCGGGCGATCGAGGCGGTCGGCGGCGCCGGCCGGGGCGCGGCGAGCCTCACGCTGGACCCGGCGCGACCGGAGCCGGCGGCCCGGGGCGCCGTGCACTGCCTCTGCCCGGACACCGGGGCCGACCGCACGGCCATCGTCGACTCGGTGCAGGCCATGGTGGCGCAGGTGCGGCGGTACGTCCCGGGCTACCGGCTCGGCCAGGACGTGCGGATCGACGAGGTGGACGCGCCGGTGCCGGCCCTGGGCGAGCGGTTCACCGGGCTGCGCGTGTCGGTCGCCCTGGAGGTCGCCGGCGCCGGCCACCACCTGCCCGGGTACGCCGGGCACCTGGACATGATGACCTCCGCGGCGCTGCGCACCGGGGAGCGGCTGGCCGCCGTCCGGGCCGCCGAACGGCTGTCCGGACGATCCGGGCGGGCCTCATGACGATGAACGGCACAGCGAACCCGACCCATCTCCCGGACGGTGAACCGGCATGACCGACCCCCACGACGCCAGCGGTCACGACGCCGGCGGTCACGACGCCGGCGGTCACGACGCCGGCGGTCACGACGCCAGCGGTCGCGACCCGGGCGGGCACGCCGCGCTCGCCGAACGCCTCGGCGTCGCCGCCGACACGGCCACGCCCACGGCCCGGTTCGCCCAGGCCGCCGGCCTGGACGTGGACGGCGCGTACGCGGTGCAGGAGGCCCTGGTCCGGCGCCGGCTGGACCGCGGCGAGCGGCCGGTCGGGCTGAAGATGGGGCTGACCAGCCGGGCCAAGATGGCGCAGGTCGGCGTCGATGAGATGATCTGCGGCCGGCTCACCGACGCGATGTGGGTGCCCGACGGCGGCACGGTCGACCCGGCCGCCTTCATCCACCCGCGGGTCGAGCCCGAGGTGGCGTTCCTGCTGGACCGGGTGCCGGGGCCGGGGGAGCCGGTGCGGGAGCTGACCTCGGCCATCCGGGCGGTCGCGCCGGCGGTCGAGCTGATCGACTCCCGGTTCGCGGACTTCCGGTTCTCGCTGCCGGACGTGATCGCCGACAACGCCTCGGCCGGGGCCTTCGTGGTCGGCCCCTGGTCGCCGGTGCCGGACGGGCTGGACAACCTCGGAGTCCTGCTGGAGATCGACGGCCGGGTCGCCCAGGTGGGCTCGACGGCCGCCATCCTCGGCGACCCGCGCCGGGCGCTCACCGAGGGCGCGCTGCTGGCCGGCCGGTACGGGGTGCGGCTCGAAGCGGGCTGGGTCTTCCTGGCCGGCGCCGCCACGGCGGCCGTACCGCTGCCGCCCGGCGCCCACGTCCGGGCCGTGGTCGAGAAGCTGGGCAGCGCGTCGCTGCGGGCCTCGTCGTGAGCTGCGAGGGGGCGCGGGTGGTGGCCGGCAAGGCCGTGCCGCGCGGGGCGTTCCCGCACGTCAAGGTCGCCGGCGGGTTCGTCTTCGTCTCCGGTACGTCGGCCCGCCGCCCGGACAACACCATCGCCGGCGCCGAGGTGGACGCGATGGGCACGACCACGCTGGACATCCGGGCGCAGACCCGGGCGGTGCTGGCGAACGTGCGGGACCTGCTCCGCTGCGTCGGCGCCGACCTCGGTGACCTGGTGCAGGTCACCACGTACCTGGTGAACATGAACGACTTCGGGGGCTACAACGAGGTCTACGGCGAGTTCCTCGACGCCACCGGACCGACCCGGACCACGGTTGCGGTGCACCAGTTGCCGCACCCGCACCTGCTGATCGAGATCCAGGCCGTCGCCGTACTGCCCAAGGAGGTAGGTCGTGAGTGAGATCGCCGAGCCGTTCAGCTTCCCCGGCTGGATCGCGGACAACCAGCACCTGCTCAAGCCGCCGGTCGGCAACAAGGAGATGTTCCCGGGCGGGAGCGACTTCATCGTCATGGTGGTGGGTGGCCCGAACCAGCGCACCGACTTCCACGTCGACCCGTACGAGGAGTTCTTCTACCAGGTCAAGGGCGACATGCACGTCAACCTGATGCTGCCCGAGGGTCCGCGCCGGGTGGACATCCGCGAGGGCCAGATGTGGATGCTGCCCCGGAACACCCCGCACTCGCCGCAGCGCGAGGCCGGCTCCATCGGCATGGTGGTGGAGCGGATCCGCGAGGACGGGACGCTGGAGAAGTTCCAGTGGTACTGCCCGGAGTGCGGCAACAAGGTGCACGAGGTGGAGCTTCAGGTCCGGGACATCGCCGCGGACCTGCCGCCGGTGTTCGCCGCGTTCTACGCCGACGAGGCCGCCCGGGCCTGCGACCGGTGCGGCACCGTACACCCGGGCAAGGGCTGATGGTGCCGGACGCCGGCCGGGGATCGCGGTGACGCCGGCCGGTCCCGCCGCGGTCGACGTGCACACGCACGTCGTACCGCGCGGCTGGCCCGACCTGGCCGCGGTCTGCGGCGGCTCGGGCTGGCCGTGGCTGCGGGTCGACTCGGAGCGGGCCGCCATGATCATGGTGGGTGAGACCGAGTTCCGGCCGGTCGGCGCGGACTGCTGGGACGCGCCGACCCGGCTGGCGGACATGGCGGCCGACCGGGTGGACCTCCAGGTGATCTCGCCCACGCCGGTGTTCTTCTGCTACGACCGGCCGGCCGACCAGGCCACCAGGGTGGCCCGGATCTTCAACGACCGGGTCCTGGAGATCGCCGCCGCCGGCGGGGGGCGGCTGGTGCCGTTCTGCCAGGTGCCGTTGCAGGACCCGGACGCGGCCTGCGCCGAGCTGGACCGCTGCCTGGCCGCCGGGCACGCCGGGGTGGAGATCGGCAACCACGTGGGTGACCGGGACCTGGACGACCCCGCCGTGGTGACCTTCCTGCAGCACTGCGCCCGGGTGGGCGCGCCGGTGTTCGTCCACCCGTGGGACATGCCGGGCGGCCCGCGGCTGGACCGCTGGATGGCCCGCTGGCTGGCCGGCATGCCCGCCGAGACCCACCTGTCGGTGCTGTCGCTGATCCTCGGCGGCGTCTTCGACCGGGTACCCCGCTCGCTGCGGATCTGCTTCGCACACGGCGGCGGCAGCTTCCCGTTCTGGCTGGGCCGGGCGGACAACGCCTGGCACCGGCGCGGCGACCTGTGCCGGGGGTCCTCGGCCGGCCCGCCCAGCTCGTACCTGGACCGGTTCCTGGTCGACTCGGTCGTCTTCGAACCGGCCGCGCTGCGGCTGCTGGTGGAGACCATGGGCGACGAGCGGGTCGTGGTGGGCAGCGACTACCCGTACCCGCTGGGGGAACGGCCGGCCGGCGCGGTGGTCCGGCGGGCCGACTTCCTCAGCGCCGACCAGCGGGACCGGCTGCTGCGCGGGAACGCGCTGCGCTTCCTCGGCCGCTGACGCCCCGGACGGTCGCAGGCGAGCCCCGAGCGGGTGTGGCGAGCCCCGGACGGGTGTAGGCGAGCACGGGGCGGGAACACCACCACGGCCCGCGGCCTGCCGGTCCGGCGGGACGGATCGACACCCGGAGACAGGACCGGGCGTGCACTCCGCTAACGTGAGGTACGGCAGGCGGGCGCGGCGACGGTGCCGTCGACGGTCCCGACCGACCATGTCGAACCTTTCAGATCTTCGCCTGGGGGCGTTGAGGTTGTCTGTTACCGAGACGTTGCTGACCTTCGTCGGCATCCCGGCCCTCGTCGTGCTCGTGATCGCCGCTCTGGTGCTCGCCGGCCGGGGCCGCGGCGGCACGGTGCGGCGGTACCGGCCGGGCCGGCCCTTCGACTTCACGCCGGTGTGGTTCCTCTCCTCGCCCGAGCAGCTCGCCGAGACGGCCGGGGTGGCGCTGCCGCCCGGTGCCCAGGCTCCGGCGCTGACCAGCAACGAGGTCCAGCACCGGCCCGAGACCGCGGCCCGGACCGGCGCGACGGGAGGCGCAAGTGACCGTTGGTGAGATGACGCAGCGTTCCGACCGGCCGGTCGTGCTCGACGGCCCGTTCACGACCCGCCAGCTGCTGCGCATCGACGAGGCGCTGCGCACCGCCGACCGGGCCACCGGGCTGGTCTTCTCGATCTACGTGGGCGCGTTGGACGAGCCGATCCGGGAGCACGCCGAGCGGCTGCACCGGCAGCTCGCCGACCCGGACCGCGCCGTGCTGATCGCGCTGTCGCCCAACCAGCGCCGGCTGGAGGTGGTCACCGGGTCGCAGGCCCGGCGCCGCATCCCGGACCGCGACGCGAAGCTGGCCGCGCTGTCCATGGTGGCCGCCTTCGGCGGCGGCGACCTGACCGGCGGCATCGTGTCCGGCCTCGACCAGCTCGCCTCCCGGGCCGGCAAGAGCGACTGACCGGCGCCGGCCCCTGGCGGGCCGCGGCCCGGAGCGCCTGACCGGCCGGCGCCGGCCTCCTTCGGGTCGGCAGGGGCGCCTGAGGGCGCCGGCCCGGCACGGGGAAGCCCCGGGCCGGGCCGACGCCGGGCGGTTCGTCAGCCGGCGCGGGCGTCCCGCGCGCGGGTCCGCAGCGCACGCAGCACGCCGTCCCGGCCCTCGGCCACCAGCCGGCGCAGCGGCGCCGGGTGGCCGGAGGCGGCCAGCCAGGTGTCGGTGGCGGCCACCGTGTCCTCGCTGACCTGGTAGGACGGATAGGCCAGCAGCGCGAACTCCTGCGCCTCCTCGCTGTCCCGGCGCGCCCAGACGGCGTCCACGTCCGCGAAGAACCGTTCCGCGTACGGCGCGGTCAGCTCGACCTGCGTCGGGTGCTGGAAGCCCTGGAGCAGGGCCCGGCTGCGCCAGTTCGGCGGCGATCCCTCGCCGGTCAGCTCCCGCCACACCCGCGCCTTGTTCTCGGCCGTCGGGATCAGCGAGCGGGTCAGCACGGCCTCCCGCTCGCCGCTGGCGGTCCGGTCGCCGGCCAGTTCGGCCTCGATCTCCTCGACACCCGCCGCACCGTTGGCGGCCAGCGCCTGCAACAGGTACCACCGCAGCTCGGTGTCCACGGTCAGCCCGGCCGGCACCTCGGTGCCGGCCAGCCAGCCGCGCAGGATGGCCAGGTCGGAGTCCGACCGGGCGGCCGAGGCGAACGTGCGGGCCCAGACCAGTTGGAAGCCGCTGCCCGGCTCGGTGGTCCGCAGCGTGCCGTAGGAGGTGCGGGCCAGCGCCGCCCAGCCCTGCGGCGCCCAGGCCGGATCCGCGTACATGGACAGCGTCGCCGCGACCTGGCGCAGGGTCTGGGTGACCAGGTTGATGTCGGTCTCCGGGGGCAGGCCGGCGAGCACCAGCGCCACGTAGTCCCGGGCGGCGAGGTCGGCGTCGCGGACCATGTCCCAGGCCGCGTTCCAGCACAGCGCCCGGGGCAGCGGCTCGGCGAACTCGGCGATGTGCTCCACCACGCAGGCCATCGACCGTTCGTCCAGGCGCAGCTTCGCGTACGTCAGGTCGTCGTCGTTGAGCAGCAGGATGTCCGGTACCGGGACACCGGCCAGTTCGGACAGTTCGGTGCTCTCGCCGGCGACGTCCACCTCGATCCGGTCGCGCCGGACCAGCCGGCCCTCGCCGGTGCGGTCGTACAGGCCGACGCCGATCCGGTGGGTGCGCAGCGTCGGATGGTCCGCGGGCGCCTCCTGCCGCACGACCACCCGCTCGTAGCGGCCGTCCGCGTCGATCGTCACCTCCGGACGCAGCGTGTTGACCTGCGCGGTCTCCAGCCACTGCGCGGCGAACTTGCGCAGCTCCCGGCCGGAGGCCGCCTCCAGCTCGGTGAGCAGGTCGTCGAAGGTGGCGTTGCTCCACGCGTACCGTTCGAAGTAGCTGCGCAGGCCGGCCAGGAACGGGTCGATCCCGACGTAGGCGACCAACTGCTTGAGCACGCTCGCGCCCTTGCCGTACATGATGCCGTCGAAGTTGACCTCGACTGACTCCATGTCCGGCATCTCGCAGTAGACGGGGTGCGTGGAGGAGAGCTGGTCCTGCCGGTAGCCCCAGTTCTTGCGTACCGAGAGGAACGTCACCCAGGCGTCGGCGAAGCGGGTGGCGCGGGTGTTGGCCCAGTGGCTCGCCCACTCCGCGAACGACTCGTTCAGCCACAGGTCGTTCCACCAGCGCATCGTGACGAGATCGCCGAACCACATGTGGGCCATCTCGTGCAGGATCGTGTTCGCCCGCTGCTCGTACTCGTGGTCGGTGACCTGGGACCGGAACAGGTAGTACGCCTCGGCGTGCGTGACGCAGCCGAAGTTCTCCATCGCACCGGCGTTGAAGTCCGGCACCCAGAGCTGGTCGTACTTGGACAGCGGGTAGCGCACCCCGAACTTCTCGTGGAAGAAGTCGAAGCCCTGCCGGGTGATCAGGAAGATGTCGTCGGTGTCCAGGTACGGCGCCATCGAGGCCCGGCAGTACGCCCCGAGGTCGATCCCGTCGTGCGTCTGGCGCACCTCGTGGTAGGGGCCGGCGCAGAGCGCGGTGACGTAGGTGCTCATCCGGATCGACTCGCCGAAGTGGACGGTCCTGGTGTCCGGGCCGGCCGGCTCCTCACGCTCCTGCGGCATGTTGGACAGCACCCGCCAGTGGTTCGGCACCGTCGCGTGCCAGGTGAAGACGCTCTTCAGATCGGGTTGATCGAAGCAGGCGAACACCCGCTGGGCGTCGCTCGTCTCGAACTGGCTGTACAGGTAGGTCTCCCCGTCGACCGGGTCGACGCTGCGGTGCATGCCCTGGCCGCTGCCGGAGTAGGCGAAGTCGGCCTCGACGACCAGGGTGTTCTCCGCGGCCAGCCCCGCCAGCCGCAGTCCCTGCTCCGGAGTCCAGGCCGCCGGGTCGACGGGCTCGCCGTTCAGCGTGGCGGCGCGCAGGGACGCCGCCGCCAGGTCGATGAAGGTTTCCGCGCCGGGTTCGGCACATCGGAACCGGACGGTTGTGGTCCCCCGGAAGGTGGCACCGCCGGTGACCTGGACGGCGTTCGACAGATCGAGACTGATGTCATAGCTGATGACGTCGAGCAGGCGCGCCCGCTCGGTGGCCTCGACCTGAGTCAGGTTATGCACTCCCGGCACGTGTGGTCTCCATCCGTCTCGCTGATCGACCGGACACCGTTGTCCGGTAGACCGCCCGCTGCTGGTAAGGAGCGGCGGCCTCCGTTGGAGTCTCGCACGGTGGACGCCTCTTACGTGTCGGAGGTCACCGGCAGGTTTGGGGTGCATGGTGCCACCGGCAGGGTGATGATCGGCCTGATAGCGGACGCCGTGCCGGCGTCCGGGGTGTTTCTGTGGGAGGGGTTGCCGTGACCGAACGCGGGACCGTTGACATGTGGTTCGACCCGATCTGCCCGTGGGCGTGGCTCACCTCGCGGTGGTTGCTGGAGGTCGAACAGGTTCGACCGGTCCGGGTGAACTTTCACGTGATGAGCCTGTCGGTGCTCAACGAGGGCAGGGATCTGCCGGAGCAGTACCAGAAGCTGATGGAGACCGGCTGGGGGCCGGTGCGCATCTGCATCGCGGCCGAGCAGCGGTACGGCTCGCCGGTGCTGCGCGACCTGTACACCGCGCTGGGCACCCGGATCCACCCCGCCGGCCAGGAGCGGGGGATCGACCTGTACGCCGAGGCGCTGGCCGAGGCGGGACTCGACCGGGACCTGGTCAAGGCGGCGGTCAGCAGCGAGTACGACGAGGCGCTGCGGGCCAGCCACAACGCCGGCATGAAGCCGGTGGGCACGGACGTGGGCACGCCGGTGATCCACGCGCCCGGCCCCGACGGCACCCAGGTAGCCTTCTTCGGCCCGGTGGTGACCCCGGCGCCGAAGGGCGAGGCGGCCGGGCGGCTCTGGGACGGCGTGCTGCTGGTGTCGGGCACGCCCGGCTTCTACGAGCTCAAGCGCTCCCGGGAACAGGACCCGATCTTCGACTGAGCGACCACGGGGGCCGATTCTCCGCATTCCCGCGGGCTGCGGGGGCCGGATTCCCGGAAACCACCCGGACACCCTCGCGACAGTCGATATCGTGACCGTGTCCGGGTGGCCCGGCCGTCGATCGCTGGTCGGCCACCCGCGCTGAGCGTGCGGGAGCGGTTCCCGCCGTACGGGAGGCGTCGAATGGCCAAGCATCGCCGCGTGAGCGCCGAGGAGTCGCCGGAGCCGGGTGACGAGGTGACCTGCAACCTCGGCGCCGAGTACTGGTCGGTGGACGACTGCGCGTGGTCCGGGCTGCATCCGGGGCTTCCGGACAGCCTGGTGGAACTGCTGGCCCCGCCCATCGTGGTGGGCGCCGTCCCGGTCGCCGGCCGGAACTGACCCCGGCGGCGGCCACCGGCCGTGTGCCGTCCGCCACATCGCGCCCGGCCGGCCCGTGCTGATGCCGATCCGGGCAGGTCAGCCCGTGGACACCCGCGGGGTATGCGCGAACCGCGGGGTGTCGCGCCGGTAGCGTCTCGGGGCATGACGGTCGTACACCCGATCAACCGGGCCTGGATCACCACGGGCGGCACCGGCGCGCAGAACTACGACGAGTTCGCCGACGACGCGGAGATCACCGCCATCATCGAGGCGAACCCGCACAGCGCCCTGGCCATCGAGATGCCGCACCGGGCGCCGGACAGCCTCGGTCGGTCGTTCACCGAGGCGCTGCCGGCGGCGGCGGCCCGGCTGCGGGAGGCGCGGGCCGACGGGAGCTACACGCCGGCCGAGGACGTCGTGGTGCTCTACCGGATCAGCTCGGCGGTCGAGGAGCCCGCGTACGGGTTGTTCGCCATGGTGGACACCGCGGAGATCTCCACCAACGCCGCCGAGCCCGGCCTGGTGATCCGCAACGAGGACGTCTTCGTGGAGAAGGTGCGGGAACGGGTGGCCCTGGCCGAGGCCGTGGGGCATCTGCTCTCCCCGGTGCTGCTGCTGCAGACCGGCTCGGGCGCCCGACTGCACGCGGCCCTCGCCGCGGCCACCGAGGCCGCCGGCGCACCCGCCGCGACCGACGTCGACCAGGCCGGGCGTACCCATGCCATCTGGTCGCTGGGTCCCGGCCCGGCGCAGGACCAACTGCTCGCCCTGGCCAGCGGGGGTGACCTGGTGGTGGCGGACGGCAACCACCGCAGCCTGGCCGCGCAGACCGGCGGGCTGTCCCGGTTCCTGGCCGTGGTCACCACCCCGGCCTCGGTGGCGATCCAGCCGTACAACCGGCTCGTCAGCGAGCTGACGGCCGGGCCGGACGAGGTCCTGGACCGGCTCCGGGCGGCCGGCGCCGAGGTGGTCGAGTCCGACGCCCGGCCCGCCGTGCCCGCGCCCGGCGAACCGGTACGGCTGTACACGGGCGGTCGCACGTACGAGGTGCGCCTGCCGGCCGGCCCGGGTGGCGGGGTGGACAACCTCGACCACGCGCTCGTGGAGCGGGTGCTGCTGCGTGACGTGCTGGGGCTGGACCCGGGCGACAAGCGGATCACCTACGTGGGCGGCGACTACCCGGCGAGCTGGCTGGCCGGCGAGGTGGACGCCGGGCGCGCGGAACTCGCGGTGCTGATCGCGCCGGTGACCGTGGACGACTTCGTGACGGTCAACCTCGACCGGCGGAAGATGCCCCGCAAGAGCACCTGGTTCACCCCGAAGGCGCGCGGCGGCCTGGTGCTGGCCGAGCTGTAGGCGGTGGTCCCGCCCGCGTTAGCTGTGGGCCCGCCCGCGGTACGGGGCCGCCGGGCGGGCTGACAGACTGCGCGGTATGCGCGTCTACCTGGGAAGTGACCACGCCGGCTTCGAGCTGAAAGTGCACCTGGCCAACCACCTGGCGAACTCCGGATACGACGTCGTCGACGTCGGGCCGGTCGCCTTCGACCCGGACGACGACTACCCGACCTTCTGCCTGCACGCCGGTGCCCGGACGGTGGCCGATCCCGGCAGCCTGGCCGTGGTGATCGGCGGATCCGGCAACGGCGAGCAGATCTCCGCGAACAAGGTCCCGGGGGTGCGGGCCGCGCTGGCCTGGAGCGTGGAGACCGCCCAGCTGGCCCGCCAGCACAACGACGCCAACGTGGTCGCGGTGGGCGCCCGGCAGCACACCCTCGACGAGGCGACCGGGATCGTGGAGGCGTTCCTCACCACGCCGTTCTCGCAGAGCGAGCGGCACGCGCGCCGGATCGCCCAGGTGGCCGAGTACGAGCGCGGGCACGAGCTGCCGCCGCTGCCCTGATCAGCGGGAGTGACGCGGCAGTTCCTCGCGCGGGACCCAGTTCCGCCGGACGATGACGAGGTCGGCCTCGGCCTCGGCGAGCTGTTGCGCAGTGGGCCGGGTGGCGTCCCGGGCCCGTAGCGCCGCGCCGGGGTTGACCTGCGAGGAGCCGGAGCCGACCAGGCCGCGCAGCCCGCGCTCGCTGTCCCGGTCCTCCGCGGCCGGTCCGCCGCGGCGCCGGGGGATCGGCTCGGGGACCGGGTCCTGCACCGGCGCGGTGACCGCCGAGCGGCCCTCCGGTTCGACGTTCGGGCCACGCCAGCCGGTCTCCGGCCCGTCCGGGCCGGACTCCGGCGGCCCCGCCGCGCCCGATCCCGCCGCGCCCGATCCCGCATCGACATCCCCCGCCGGGACCGGTGCCGCATCGGTCGGCCCTGTCGCGCCCGGTCCCGGCTCGACCGGGTGCCGGTGCCGTCGCCGTCGTCGCTCCGCCTCCGCCATGAACCCGACCGTACCTGGCGGGCGTACGGATGTACGGGCGGCGTCGTCGGCGCCTTGGGTGGGTCGTTACCCTCGGAACCGGGAGGGGCGACGGGGGTCGAACCGCTCCCGATGGGGAGGAACCATGTCGGACCAGTCTCAGCCGTGGGCCGAACGGACGGTGGAACTGCCGCCCGAGCAGCAGGAGTTTCGCCGGGGAGTGGCGTCGGTCGGCCCACGAACACCGCGCACCGAGAGCTTCCCGGCGGTGTCCCAGGAACCGACCGGCACGGGCTGGCCGGGCGAGGACGAGCCGGAGGTGCGCCGCCCGCTCGGTCATCACCTGGCCCAGTTGCGCCGCGGCGGCGAGTGGAGCGTCGCGGGCGGCCTCTTCGCCTTCGTCTGCTGGGGCGTCTGGGCGATTTCCTCCCGCGGCGACCTCAGCAGCCCGGTCGCGGCGTTCGTGCTCACACTGCTGGTCGCGGTCGGCCTGTTCGCGCTGGCCCGACTGCTCGGTCGGCTGGTCTGGGAACGGCAGCTCGGCCGGCCCCGCCGCACCGCCCGGGGCTCCCACCTGATCACCGGGCTGTTCCTGGCCGGCGTGGGTATCGCCTACCTGCGCCAGACCGACTGGGTGATGTCCGCCTGGCACTGGGTCTTCGGCCCCTGACCGGTGCCGAAGTGCTCGGCCAGCGGTCCGACCCGCCAACCGCGGGCGGCGCAGCCGGCCAACAGGTCCGGCAGCGCGCCGAGGGCGGACCGCCACGCACCGGGCGCGGCCGTGCAGTCGGAGTCGTGCAGCAGCACCGTGCCGCCGCCGGCCAGCCCCGCCCGGACGGTCGCCAGCACCGATCCGGCGGTGGCGGTGGCCGTCCAGTCCCGTCCCCAGCAGGTCCACAACACCGGCCGCAGGCCCAGCCGCCGGGCCGCGGTCCAGCCGGACCCGGTCAGCACGCCGTACGGCGGCCGGTAGCGCACCGGCGGCCGCCCGCTCGCCGCGGCGATCACGTCCCGGGCACGGGCCAGATCCCGGTACGTCGTGCCGGGATCGCGCAGCAGCAGGTTGCGGTGCGACCAGCCGTGTACGGCCACCTCGTGCCCGGCGGCCACCAACTCCCCGGCCAGCGCCGGTGAGCGGGCCACCATCCGGCCGAGCAGGAAGAACGTGGCCCGGACCCGGTGCGCCGCCAGCACCTCCAGGAAGGCCGGCGTCGAGGCCGGGTCGGGGCCGTCGTCGAAGGTCAGCGCCACGTGGTCCGGCGCGCCCCGCCCGGACAGCCGCGGAAACCACCGCAGCCGGACGGTCGGCAGCACGGTGGCCGCCGGCAGCGCGTGGGCCAGGCCGCCGGCGAGCGCGAGCAGCCCGCCCGCGGCCACCGCCGTGGTGCCGCGGCGGTTCATCCGGTACGTCGCCACAGGTCCGTCATACCCGATGCGCCGGGACAACCGGCGCCACCCCTCGGTGACGTACCCGAAGGGTGGCGCGCGCCGGTCCCGTGGGCGCGGCTGATCCTCTCCCCGCGACCGCGTCCTGGGCTGGGGAAGCTGCGCGGGTCGCCGGGTTGGCCGGCGGTCGCCGGACCTCGATCGCGGGGAGAGGGGTCGGATCGGCCCGGGGTCAGGCCGGTTCGCCGGACTGCCGCTCGCGCACGACGGCGACCGGGCAGCGGCCGTGGTGCAGCAGTTGCTGGCTCACCGAGCCCAGCAGCAGGCCGGTGAAGCCGCCGTGGCCGCGCGAGCCGACCACCGCCAGCGCGGCGTCCCGGCTGGCCGCCACCAGCGCCGGGCCGGGGCTCTCGGTCAGCAGGGCCGTCTCCACCGGCACCGACGGGTACTTCTCCCGCCAACCGGCCACCAGCTCCTCCAGGGAACGCCGCTGCTCCTCGGCCACGTCGCTGAGGTCCAGCGCGGGCAACTGCCAGACCGCCACCGGCATGGCCCAGCCGCGCACCGCCCGCAGACCCAGGCCGCGGGCGGCGGCCTGCTCGAAGGCGAAGCCGAGGGCCAGCACCGAGCCGGGGGAGCCGTCGACGCCGACCAGCACGTGCCCCGGCCGGTCCGCCGCCGGCGTCCCGGGGCGGATGACCACGACCGGGCAGTGGGCGTGCGCCGAAACGGTCACCGGGGTCGAGCCGAGGAGCAACTCGGTGAAGCCGCCGGTACCGCGGTGACCCAGCACCAGGATGCCGGCCTCGCGTGAGCGTTCCCGCAGCACCTCGCCGGGCGAACCGTCGGCCACCGTCGCCCGGACGATCGCCTCCGGCCGGGTTTCGGCGACCCGGCTCACCGCCGCGGCCAGCATATTCTCGGCGGCCGGTCGGGCCGCCGGGTCGGGCCAGTACGTCGGGCGCGGCGCGATCGGCCCGGGAACGGTCGGCAGCTGCAGGGCGTAGACCAGTTCGACAGGCGCGCCGGAGCGGGTGGCCTCGTCCAGGGCCCAGTCGAGTGCGGCATCGGCGCCGGCGGATCCGTCATATCCGACCAGGATCGGCAGGGTGGTCATGGCAACCTCCTCGAATGCACCTCAAGCGTGGCCCGGCCGCGGCCGTACCGGCAGGGACTTCCGGCCCGGCCCGCGCGGCCGGTGGTCCCGGCCGGCGGCTCCGGCGACCCGGCGCCCGGTCGGGCGATCCCCGCCGGTTGGTCGGCGATCCCGGCCGTCTCCGGGGGCGATCCCGGCCGGTATCCGGGACGCCCGGCGGGGTGATCTGTCCGGTGGATCCGGTCGTACCTAGGGTGGGTGGGTGACGTTCTTCCGCCGCCCCGGCGGCGATCGACGACGAGCGACAGGCAGGCGAAACGAATGAGCGAACAGGCAACCCCCGGCCGCCCCACGGCGCAGATCGGGGTCACCGGACTGGCCGTGATGGGCCGCAACCTGGCCCGGAACCTGGCCCGGAACGGCTTCGCGGTGGCGCTGCACAACAGGTCGCCGGAGCGGACCCGCAGCCTGGTGGCCGAGCACGGCGGCGAGGGCACGTTCGTGCCGAGCGAGTCGCTGGCCGACTTCGTGGCCTCGCTCGAACGGCCCCGCGCGGTCATCGTCATGGTCAAAGCCGGCGCCCCGACCGACGCGGTGATCGACGAGCTGGTGCCGCTGCTGGAGGCCGGCGACATCGTGGTGGACTGCGGCAACGCGCACTACGCGGACACCCGGCGGCGCGAGGAGGCGCTGCGCGAGCACGGGCTGCACTTCGTCGGCTCGGGCGTCTCCGGCGGCGAGGAGGGCGCGCTGCTCGGCCCGAGCATCATGCCGGGCGGCTCGGTCGAGTCGTACCAGAAGCTCGGCCCGATCTTCGAGCGGATCGCCGCGCAGGTGGACGGCACGCCGTGCTGCGCGCACATCGGGCCGGACGGCGCCGGCCACTTCGTCAAGATGGTGCACAACGGCATCGAGTACGCCGACATGCAGCTCATCGCCGAGGCGTACGACCTGCTGCGGACCGGGCTCGGCGCCGAGCCGGCGGAGATCGCGGAGATCTTCTCCGGCTGGAACTCCGGCGACCTGGAGTCGTTCCTCATCGAGATCACCTCGGCCGTGCTGGCGCACACCGACGGCGCCACGGGACGGCCGTTCGTGGACATCGTGCTGGACCAGGCCGAGCAGAAGGGCACCGGCCGCTGGACGGTGCAGAGCGCACTGGACCTCGGCATCCCGATCACCGGAATCGCCGAGGCCACCTTCGCCCGCTCGCTGTCCGGGCACGCCGACCAGCGCTCCGCGGCCGGGCGCGCCTTCGCCGACCTGGAGTCCACGCCCGCGCCGTGGGCGACGGGCGACCGGGAGACCTTCATCGAGGACGTCCGGCGCGCGCTGTACGCCTCGAAGATCGTCGCGTACGCGCAGGGCTTCGACCACATCCAGGCCGGCAGCGACGAGTACGGCTGGAACGTGGACCGGGGCCGGCTGGCGACCATCTGGCGGGGCGGCTGCATCATCCGGGCCCGGTTCCTGGACCGCATCCGGGAGGCGTACGACGAGCAGCCCGACCTGCCGAGCCTGATGGTGGCGCCGTACTTCGCCAAGGGCATCGCGGACGGGGTGCCCAGCTGGCGGCGGGTGGTCGCCGACGCCGCCCGGTACGGCGTGCCGGCGCCGGCCTTCGGCTCGTCGCTGGCGTACTTCGACGGGCTGCGCCGGGACCGGCTGCCGGCCGCGCTCATCCAGGGACTGCGCGACAACTTCGGCGCGCACACCTACCGCCGGGTGGACCGGGACGGGTCGTTCCACACCCAGTGGGCCGCGGACCTGACCGAGTCGCCCGCCTGAGAGGGCCCGGCGCAGGAGGGCATGGTCTCGTCAAACGCCCTCTGCGTCGGGCGGGACGCTGTCGGGCCCGGTCAGTGGCCCGGCGGCGTCCCACCGGCGCGGAATCGCGTCTGCCGCCTGAGGTCCGTCGCCTGAGGTCCGTCGCCTTGACGTCCGCGTCAGTCGTCGGTGAGGCGGTAGAGCGTGAACGTCTTCTCGCCGCCGCAGACGATCAGGGCCGAATTCCACGAGCAGCTCTCGCCGCGTACGTCCGGAAGCAGTCCCAGCTCGGTCACCTTGCCCGACCGGGACCAGACGCCGGCCACGCTCAGGTCGACGGTCGACGAGTTCGGCTGGTCGGAGAAGAACAGCAGGTTGCCCTCGTCGAGCCGGACGCCCACGCCGCGCCGGTCGCGCAGCAGCGGCTTGCCGTCGGCGTCGAACAGCGTGCCGGACACCTCGGACGAGGTCCCCTGGACCAGCAGGCGGTCGCCCGCCGGCACCAGCGTGTCGGCGTCGGGTGCCGCCCAGCGGCGGGCGGTCGTTCCCTCGGCCGCGACCACCACCTCGGCGGTGGCCGCGTCGTAGCCGGCCACCTCCAGCAGGCAGGCCCGGGCCTTCCCGCACGGCACCAGCGCCTTCGGGCGGTGGTCGTCGTCCGGCGCGGTGTACAGCACCCGCGGCTCGGCCAGCGTGTTCAGGTCGTAGGCCAGCAGCCGGTACCCGCCGTCGTCGTCGGCCACGAACAGCCGGTCCTCGTGCACCGCCATCAGGTCGTCGTACCGGGCGACGTTCCTGCGCTGCCGGACCACCGTGCCGCTGTCCACGTCGACCAACCGGACCGAGCGGTCGGCGCCCACCTGGACGAGCTGGCCGGCGTCGCCCAGCCAGGGGTAGCGGGGTCCGCCGGTCAACCCGGACGGTCCGGCGACGGCCGCGTCCCGGGTGACCGGATACACGGAGGTACGCGTGGACCCGCTGCTGTCCTGCGGGCTGTCCAACGTCCACCGCTGGTCGCCGGTGCGCAGGTCCAGCCCGACCAGCCGGCCGGCGTTCCGGTCCACCAGGACGAGGGTCCGCGCGCCGTACAGCACGCCGTCGTCGCCCCGGATCGGCCGCCGCCAGCGTTCGGCGCCGGTCCCGGCGTCCAGCATGATCAGGTCGCGCGGCGTGTCGTCGCTGTACACGTCGGCGAGCACCGCCACCGCCCCGGGCAGGGCGACCACCCCGGCCCAGCGGTCGGCACCGGTCGAGATCGTCCGGTGCCGCCACTTCTCCTGCCCGGTCCCGGCGTCGGCGGCGATCACCTCGATCCGGGTCCGGTCCACCGGGTAGGCCAGGTATGCCCGATCCTCCAGCAGCGCGGTGAACATGTCCGTGGGCCGGTCCTCGCCCGCGAGGATCGGGCGCAGCGGCGAGATCGGCCGGAAGTCCAGGTCCGGATAGCGTTCCCGGGTCAGGTAGAGCACGCCGGCCAGGACCACCCCGGCCAGCGCGACCACCGCCGCCGCCGCGATCCACCAGGCCCGGCGCGCCGCCGGTCGTGCGGCGGCGCCGGCCGGCGTCCCGGAAGCCGCCGGACCGTTCGGGGTGTACCCGTTCGGGACCGGCGGCACGGCCCCCGCCCCCGCCCCCGGTGCGTGCACGGCCCCCGGCACCTGTGCGTGCACGGCCCCCGGCACCTGTGCGTGCACGGCCGCCGGCACCGGCGCCGGCACCTGTACCTGCACGGCCTCCGGCACCGGTGCCCGCACCTGTGCCAGCGCCGGCGTCGGCAGGTCGGTGAGCGCGCCCTCGGCGACCGGCAGTTCCGGCTGGTCCAGCACGGTCGGCGCGACACCCAACTCGGTGTGCAGCAGCCGGGCGGCCAGCGGCATCCGGGAGGATCCACCGACCAGGAACAGCCCGGTGAGGTCCGCGGGCGCCAGCCCGGCCGCGGCGATCACCTTGCGGGTCTCGGCCACCGCCCGGGACAACAGCGGGGCGGTCACCCGTTCCAGCTCGTCCCGGGTCAGCTCGAACGGTTCGTCCAGGCCGGGCACGACGACCGGCGCGGTGCCCGTCCGGGACAGCATCTCCTTGGCGCCCCGGACGTTCTCCCAGAACCGGTGCCGGTCGCGCCACGCGACCGCGCTGGCCGGCGTGGCGATCCGGGACCACTCGGCCGGATGCGCCGCGGCGATCTCCGCGCCCAGCCGCTGCGCCAGCGCGGCGTCCAGGTGCACCCCGCCGAGTTCGGTACCTCCGACGGACAGCACGGTGAAGCCGGAGTCGCCCCACGGGTCGGCGCCCTCGTTGCGCAGCACGGCGACATCCAGCGTCCCGCCACCGAAGTCGAAGACCGCGATGGCGCCGCCCACCGGCACCGGGCGGCGCAGCAACTGCACGTAGTACCGGGCCGCGGCCACCGGCTCGCGCAGCAGCCGGGTACCCCGGGGCACCGGGCCGGAGATGGTGTGTTCGGCGGCCGGCGGCCAGCCCGCCCGCACCAGGGCGTCGCCCAGCACGTGCCGCTGGCCGGCCTCCCAGGTGGCCGGGCAGGTGACGATGGCCGGGGGCAGGAAGCCTATGGCGGCCACCGCGGTTTCGGCCACCGTCCGCAGGATCGCGGCCAGCAGCTCGGCCGGCGGGTGGTCGGTGTCGCCGAGCCGGATGGCCGGCTCGCTGATCCGGCTCTTCGGGTACGGCTCGAACCGGGTCGGGTCGGCCGAGGCCAACCGCTGCGCGTCGGCGCCGGCGTGCAACCGGCCCGCGGCGTCGACGTACACACCGGACGGCAGGATCGGCCGCCCGTCGAACAGCAGCGGGCGGGTACGCCCGTCCGGGCGGCGCAACACCGCCACCGTGTTGGAGGTGCCGAGGTCGACGGCCAGGGCGAAACCGTCGTGCTGGTCGGCCATCCGCCGGTACCTCCACCGCAACGCAGGTGATCTCGGCCCCGCATCGTACGCGGCGCCCGCACCGCGGCGCGTCGGCCGTACCGGCCGCTCAGTCAGTGACGGTGATGTTGGTGAGTCCGCTCACCGCGCCGGTGACGGTGTTCGATGCGTACACCACGTTGGGGTTGTCCGCGCAGCGGGAGACCGAGGACACCCGGATCGCGTACCCGCCGACTCCGCCGAGGTCCGACCGGTTGTCCCGCCAGATGTTGCCGCAGCCGTACCCGTCCAGCAGGTTGTGCGTCTCGTAGCCGTTGGCGAAGGTGCCGGGGGCGGTGAAGGTGCCTACGTTGCCCTCCAGCAGGTAGCCGTTGCCCTTGACGTCGACCCACGAGTCGCCGGAGTTCTGGCCGCTGATCCCCTGCCCGTCGAAGACGTTGCCGCGCAGCACCCCGCCGGTGGTGCCCTCCTTGATGTCGACGTGCTCGGCCCGGACATCCGGCCCGATCCGGTTGTTCAGCACCTGCACCCGATCCGAACGGTCGGTGCCGGTCGAGTCCGCGTAGCAGGTGAAGTTCGACTGGGCCGAGCCGAGGTAGATGCCCTCGCCGTAGCCGGGCTGGACCAGCCCGGTGTCGGTGACCGTCGAGTTGCGGATCACGCCGTCCGCCGACGAGCTGCGGAAGTGCACGCCCTCCTCGTCGATGTGCCGGACCGTCACCCCGTCGATGGTCACGTGCGGGGACCGGTCCAGCACGATGCCCTTCTTCGAGTCGGCGACGGCGAAGCCGGTCAGGTTCCAGTACGGCGCCGCGTACAGCCACAGGCCGTAACCGGAATCCCACCCGTCCACCGGCGCCGGGCAGCTCGGCCCGCTGCCCGAGGGCCCGTCGTTGACCAGGACCGCGTCCTGCGGCCCGACCAGCGTGATCGGCGCCGCGGCGGTGCCGGGCCGCTGGCTGCGGAACACCCCGTGGTACGTGCCCGCGGCCAGCCGGATGGTCTGCCCCGGCAGCGCGGCGGCGAGCGCGGCGGACAGTTCCGCCGCGGTGGAGACCGGGACGACGGAGCCGGTCGGCACCGGCGTGGGGCTGCCGGTGGGACTGGCCGTGGGACTGCCGGTGGGGCTTGTCGTGGGGCTGCCGGTGGGGCTGGCCGTGGGGGTCGGCGTCGGGCTGGCGGAGACCGGCGGCGTGCTCGGGGTCGACCCGCCGGCGCACGGGGCGCCGTTGACGGTGCAGTTGACCGGCGTGCCCAGCCCGGCGACATTGAAGCCGAAGCCCTGCGTGCCCCCGGGCGCCAGGGTGCCGTTCCAGGACGCGTTGTCGAAGCGGTAGTGCTGGCCGTCCCGGGTGCGTACCGAGTTCCACGAGTTGCTGACCGTCGACCCGGCCGGCAGGTCGAACTCGACCACCCACGAGGTCACCGTGGCGCTGCTCTGGTTGCGCAGGGCGTAGTCCGCGCCGTACCCGGTGCCCCAGACCGACGACTGGCTGAAGGTCGCGGTCAGCTCGCCGGCGGCCACGGCCGGCGCCGGCGCGACCGCCACCACCAGCGCCGGTACGGACAGGGCGGCGAGGGCGACCGCGGCGGGCAGGGCGGTCCGGCGGCGGGCGGTCGTTCTCGGCACGGGGGCACCTCCGGCGGCGGGGCGAGCCGGATCGAAGCTCGGCTCGACGTTCGTCGATATTATGGCTTCGCTACCGTAGCTCATCGGGTGAACGTCCTGACGTCGTCCCGACCGAGTGACGCGGGGTGACACCTTCGGTTGCTACCTTCTGTCGTTGCGTACTGCCTGTCGTTGGGTACTGCCAAGCGAGGAAGGTGGCCGGGGACGTGCCGCACACGGGGGAGCCAGGAAGCACCGCGCCGGACGGTTCGTCGTCCGGCGGCCGCGCGGGGCCGGAGCCGCCCCCGCGCCGCTCCGGCGGCACCGTGTACGGCGGTGGCGGCGGTCAACCCGCGCCCGAGCGGCCCCGCCCGCCGGAGTACCGACCCGACCAACCGACCTCGCCGGCCGGATCCGAGCGTCCGAGCCCGCCGGCCGGCCCGGGACGGCCCGGCTCGGGCGCCGGCCGGGCGGTCGTTCCGCCGGCAGCCGGTGGCCGTGCGGCCGTACCCGGAACCGGCGGCGGCCGGCCCGCGCCCCCCGCGAACGGTGGCGCTCGACCCACACCCGCCGAGAACGGTGGCGCCCGGCCCGCGCCCCCCGGGGCCGGTGGCGCTCGACCCACACCCGCCGAGAACGGTGGCGCCCGGCCCGCGCCCCCGGGGCCGGTGGCGCCCGGCCCGCGCCGCCCGCGAACGGCGGCGGCCGTGGCGCGCCGCCTGCCACCGGCAGCGGCCGGGTCGCCGTACCCGGGGCCGCTGGACGGGCCGGCGCGCCCGTGCCGCCCGTGCCGCCCGGCGGTCGGCCCGCCGGGCCCGGCAACGCCGGCGGCTGGGCCGCACCCCCCGGAAACCCGCCGGCCACCCCCGGACACCCGGGGAACCGGCCCGGGGACCAGCCGTTCGGCCAGGTTGCCGGCCCGGCGCGGGACGACCGCACCACCGCGCCCGGCCCCGGGTCGGGCGGCACCGCGACCGGTACGCCCCGCAGGCGCCGGCGGGTGCTTCCGCTGGTGCTCACGCTGGTGCTCGTCGCGCTGCTCGGGTCCGGCGTCGCGGTGCAGCTCACCCGGGACCTGCCGAGCGCGAGCATCACCACCTCGATCCCGGCCAGCATGCGGATCCCGGGCGAGGCGCCGTCGCTGCCCTGGCCCGGCACGGGCTCCGCGGAACTGATGATCGAGGGCCTCGGCCGGGTCGGCGGCTCCGGCGGCGGCCCCGCCGAGCCCATCGGAAGCGTGGCCAAGGTGATGACGGCGTACGTCATCCTCAAGGAACACCCGCTGGACGGCTCGGAACAGGGTCCCACGCTGACCGTGACGGACGCCGACGTGGCGGACTACAACGCGCGCATCCCGAGCGGGCAGTCCCTGGTGCGGGTGGTCGCCGGGGAGAAGATCACCGAGCGGCAGGCGCTGGAGGCGCTCATGCTGCCCTCGGCGAACAACATCGCACACCAGCTCGCGGTCTGGGACGCCGGCAGCGAATCGGCCTTCGTCGACAAGATGAACGCCGCGGCGGAGGACCTGGGGCTCACCGACACCCACTACACCGACCCGAGCGGCTTCCTCCCGAGCACCGTCAGCACGGCGGCCGACCAGGTCACGCTCGCCCGGGCGGCGCTGAAGATGCCGGTCTTCGCCACCATCGTGGCGCTGCCCGAGGCCACCATTCCGGTGGTCGGGCGGATCAGGAACTACAACGACCTGCTCGGCGTCGACGGCGTCTTCGGCATCAAGACCGGCTCGACCGACGAGGCGGGCGGCAACCTCGTCTTCGCCTCCCGGCTCAAGGTCGGCGAGCGGACCCTGACCGTGGTCGGGGCGGTGTTCAACCAGCCGGGGGCGCACACCCCGGAACAGCTCGCCGCCGTGAACAAGGTGGTCCGCCTGCTGCTGGCCGCGTTGCGCGAGACGGTTCAGGAGTTCACGTTGCTCACCGCGGAACCGGCCGGCCGGATCCGGACGGCCTGGGACGCCACGTCCGACGTGGTCCCGGCGGCCCCGTTGAAGGTGGTCGGCTGGCCCGGCCTGACGGTTCCGGTCCAGGCGGTGACCGCCGTTCCCGGCCCGCTGGTCGGCGCCGGTGAGGTGGTCGGCTCGGTGGAGGCCGCCGGCAGTCGGGTCGAGTTGCGGGCCGTCGAGGCCATCGCCGACCCGCCCCTGTGGTGGCGGCTGATCCGCCGCTCCTGACCGGCCGCCGCGTGGCGCTCAGCGCGGGGGAGCGTCCTCGGGGCGGTAGCGCGCCTTGACGTGCATGCGTTCACCCTGCGGGCCGAGGATGCTGAGAAACTCGACGGACCGGTCGTCGGCGTTGCCGAACCAGTGCGGCAGGTGTGTGTCGAACTCGGCGACCTCGCCCTCGCTGAGGACGAAGTCGTTCTCGCCGAGGACGATCCGCATGTGCCCCCTGAGGACGTACAGCCAGTGGTAGCCCTCGTGCGAGCGGAGGTCCGGCTCGCGGCCGTCGGTGAGGCCGGCCGGCAGGATGTGCTTGAACGCCTGGAGGCCGCCGGGTTTGCGGGTCAGCGGGATGACGGTCCTGCCGTGCCGGGTCAGCGGCTGCGAGTGCACCCGCGGGTCGAGCCCGGACGGGGATCCGATCAGCTCGTCGATCGGCATCTGGTACGCCCGGGCCAGCGGCAGCAGCAGTTCCAACCCCGGTTTGCGCTGGCCGGACTCCAGCCGGGACAGGGTGCTGAGGGGAATCCCGGTGGTCTCGGACAGCGCGGTCAGCGTGATGTTGCGGCGGCGGCGCAGCTCCCGCAGCCGGGGGCCGACCGCGGCCAGCACCGTGTCGAGGTCGTCGGTCATGGGCCCACTGTGCTGCATTCTTGCGTTTTCCGCAAACAAACTTGTCAAACTGGCGGGAAGGCGGAACCTTGGGGCCGGAGGTGATGGGCGATGGCCCAGGACAAGCGGTACGACAGCGGGGACGCGTACGACGTGGTGGTGATCGGCGGCGGCCCGGCCGGGCTGAGCGCGGCCCTGATGCTGGGTCGCGCCCGCCGGTCGGTACTGGTGATCGACGCCGGCCACCCCCGCAACGCCCCGGCGGCGCACCTGCACGGCTTTCTCTCCCGCGACGGCGTGCCACCGGGTGAGCTGCTGGCCGCCGGCCGCGCGCAGGCGACCGGCTACGGCGTCGTCGTCGTAACCGGCCAGGCGTCCAGCGCGGCGCGCGACGGTGCCGGGTTCGCGGTCGGCCTCGACGGCGGCCGGACGGTACGGGCGCGCCGGCTGCTCGTCGCGGCCGGCGTCACCGACGAACTGCCCGATGTCCCCGGCCTGGCGGCCCGCTGGGGACGAGACGTGGTGCACTGCCCCTACTGCCACGGCTGGGAGATCCGCGACCAGCCGATCGGTGTGCTGGCCACCGGCCCGTTCGGGGTGCATCAGGCGCTGCTGTTCCGGCAGTGGACCGCATCGGTGACCCTGTTCCTGCACACCGCGCCCGAGCCGACCCCGGAACAGGCCGAGCAGTTGGCCGCCCGGGGGATCGCGGTGGTCCGCGGCAAGGTGGCGGGGCTGGACGTCACCGGGGACCGGCTGACCGGGGTACGCCTGAGCGGCGGCGGCGTGCTGGCGGTCCGGGCGCTCGCGGTGGCGCCCGATCCGGCGCCGCGGTCGGACATCCTCACCGCGCTCGGCGTCACGCCCACCGCCCACGCCAGCGGGATCGGCGCGTACATCGCCGCCGACCCGACCGGTCAGACGCCGGCGGCCGGCGTGTGGGTGGCCGGCAACGTCGCCGACCCGCACGCCAACGTACTGGCCTGCGCCAACTCGGGATCGCTCGTCGCGGCCGCGATCAACGCCGACCTGATCGCCGAGGACACCCGGCAGGCCGTACGGGCGTACAACGCGCCGTTCTCGGCCGGCGCGCAGGCGCGGAACTGTGAGCAGGTCATGGGCGACCGGCGGCACGGCCTGGCGGGCGTCGTCCACCCCGACGACAGCTGAGCGGCACCGGCCGCGCAGCGGCCCGCGGCCTGGCGGTTCTGGCGGCCTGTCTGGCGGCTTGGCGGTCGGGCGGGCGGCCTGGACCAGCCGTGCCGGTGGCCCCGGTAGCATCGTGCGGCGTGATCGAGGACCTTCGCGCCGCCTTCCGCCTGCTGCACTCGGCCGGCACCTTCGTGTTACCGAACCCGTGGGACGTGCCCTCGGCGCGGCTGCTGGAGCACCTCGGCTTTCCGGCCCTGGCCACGACGAGTTCCGGATTCGCCGCCTCGCTGGGCCGCGCCGACCAGCACGTGACCCGCGACGAACTGGTCGCACACGTCGGCGCCCTCACCGCGGCCGTACGGGTGCCGGTGTCCGTCGACGCCGAACGCGGGTACGCCGAGGATCCCGCGGGCGTCGCCGAGACCGTACAACTGCTCGCCGACGCCGGTGCCAGCGGCGTGTCGATCGAGGACTACGACCCCGGCACCGGCCGCATCACGCCCTTCGAGGCCGCCGTCGAACGCGTCGCCGCCGCCGCGAGCGTGTGCAACCGCTACGGCATGGTCCTCACCGGCCGGGCGGAGAACCACCTCTACGGCATCAACGACCTGTCCGACACGATCGCCCGGTTGACCGCGTACCGGGACGCCGGCGCGACCTGCGTGTACGCCCCCGGGCTGGCTGACCACGCCGACATCGCCCGGGTGGTCGACGAGGTCGGCGTCGCGGTCAACGTCCTGGCGCTGCGCGACGGCCCCACCGTGCCGCAGCTCGCGGACCTCGGCGTGCGCCGGGTGTCCACCGGGGGCAGCCTGGCATGGGCGGCGTACGGGGCACTCGTGCACGCCGCCACGGAACTGCGCGACGGCGGGACCAGCAGCTACCTCGACCGGGCGCTGTCCCGCCCGCTGCGCGACGCGGCCTTCGACTGAGGTTGCTCGGGCGGCCACCTCATCCCAGGCGGGTGCGCACCACGAGATCGTGCAGCGCATCCACGGCTGCCGGTGGCGGCTGGTCGGGCAGCGCGGAGGCGTCTCGGGAGGCCTCCAGTTCGGCACGGAGCACCGGGATGTCGACAGCCAGTCGCTTCTCGGCACCCCGGGGGAGCGGTCCGTGCTCGGCCTCCCGCTTGGCGGCGATGAGATCCGGCACGTACGCCAGTCCCGTCCCGAGCACGCCGAGATCCGTCTCCAGCCGGCCGGTCCGCATGAGATGGATCCCGGTGAGCAGGACCCGCAGCGTGTACAGGGCGGGCTTGAGCGCTCCGGTGCTGGCGTACAGCCGCTGCTGGGTGGCGGCGAACCCGAGGTAGTGGTGCGCGTGGTGGCGGGTGACCAGCCGCGGAGCCAGCGCCGTCAGCTCGGCGTGTACCGGGGTGGTCACGACGACCAGCGGTGACAGCACCTGCTCCAGGACGTACCCGTTGCGGCTGTTCAACAGCTTGGCAAACTTGAGCAGGTCGTGACTGACCACGTCCAACTCGACACCATCGCGTAAGCCGCCCTGCTGCAACGTCTGCGGTCCGGTGCGCAACCCGAGCACCTCGGCAGGTGGCAGCAGGTGCGCGGCCCGCAGATCCAGGTCGGAGTCGACGGACGCGAACCCGTACAGGTGGGCGCCGCTGACGGTGGCGAACAGCAGCGGCCGGGGTAGCGAGAGGGCGACCTGCGCCGCCCACGAGGGCACCTCGATGCTCACGCCAGGTTCCTCTCCCGGACGGTGGTCAGCAGCACGTCCACGGCCTCCCGGTCGGGCTGCTCCGGCAGCGCGCTGGTGGCCGCCGCGTCGGCGAGTTCGGCCAGCAGGTCGGCCGCCCAGGCGGTGACCGACTCCCAGGACAGTTCGCCGCGCCGCACCGCGAGCAGCCGTTCGCGCAGGTGCCGCACGTCGACCAGGACCTCCCCGGTACGCAGTACGTGCGCCCCCGCGACCAACAGGCGGATCATGTGCATGGCCTGCTTGTGATTGGTCTCGCCGGTGCGTTCCCGGCGGGCCGCCACCCGGTCGAGCTGGTCCCGGGCATAGCCGCCGTACGTCTGGGCCACCTGGCGGGACAGGAACGCCCCACGCGTCGCCAGCAACTGTTGTCCGTCCGCGCTGGCCTTCTCGACCAGCGGAGACCAGAGCACCTCCAGAACCGTCGGGTTGCCCTGCAGGGCGAGCACGCAGAAGCGCTCGAATTCCCAGGAGAACTGCTCCGCCGCCGGTCCGTCCAGGTGCGTCGGGGGCTTGTCCAGGTGCCAGAAGGCGCGGGTCGGCGCCACGAACACCCCACGCCGGTCGTGGTCGGACCCCGGGCCGTGCAGCCCGTACGCCCGCGACCCGACCACCACGGCGAGCGCGGTGTGCCGTTCGACAAGATCGATCACGCCCGGTGACGCTACCCAACCGTCGCCCGGCACGCGTGCCCCATTTCCACCAGACCCGCCGAGCCTCGCTGGCCGGACCAGCGCTGAGGTCTGGCCGGAGCTGAGGTCTGGCCGGAAGAGCGTCTGAGGTACGGTCCGCCGATGAGCCCCGATTCGAGGCGCGTCGCCGCCGTCCGCATCATCGGCAACGTCGCCCTGGCCGCCGGACTGCTGGTCTCGGTCATCACGCTGTCGAGTGACAGCGGGACGGCCGAGCCACACATCCTGGCGGGCCTTCTCGTCGCCACCGGGATCGGGCTGCGCATCGAAGCCGCAATCAGCTCACCCCGGGCGTGAACACTGGGATCCCGATCATGCCGCTGGCCTGGGCCGGAGGGTGTGGAGCGGGCGACGGGAATCGAACCCGCACCGTCAGTTTGGAAGACTGAAGCTCTGCCATTGAGCTACGCCCGCGTACGCCCCGGGGACCGGGGCGCGCTGATCAGCGTACCGGGTCGATGCTTGGCGACCCAACCGGCCCGCCGGTCGCTGACGGCACCCGCCCGCTAGATCAACACAACTTCGGCGATCCAGGGGCATCCAGGCCGCGGGACACCCCTGGACCGCCGAAGTCGGGCGAGACGGGGTGCGGGCGAGACCGGGTGCGGGCGAGACGGGCAGGCGGGCGAAACCGGCTGGCGGGCGAAACCGGCTGGCGGGCCGACGGGGTGGGGAGCGACCAGGGTGACCGGGCGCGGGACGTGAGTCGGGTCGCAATCCCGGCGCACCGGGAGCCGGGACGGACCGGCGGGGCGCTCAGCGCTTACACTCTGAACGCCACGGGGTGTGGCGCAGCTTGGTAGCGCACTCGCTTTGGGAGCGAGGGGCCGTGGGTTCAAATCCCGCCACCCCGACTGTCCTCCGTCCCCGGCCCTGGATTCTGACCCGCGGCCGGGGTGGCGGTCGTCGGCGGGCCGAATCCGGGTCCGACTACACTCGATGGGCTGAATAGCGCCCTAGTCAAGATTTTCAGATCCGTTTCAAGGAGTACGCCTGTGAAGAGCACCGTCGAGACTCTGAGCCCGACCCGCGTGCGGCTCGCCATCGAGGTGCCGTTCGCCGAGCTCGAGCCGAGCCTGAAGAAGGCGTACCGGGAGATCAGCCAGCAGGTCACGGTCCCCGGCTTCCGGCGCGGCAAGATCCCGACCGCGGTGATCGACCAGCGGGTCGGCCGGGGCGCCGTGCTCAACGAGGCGGTCCAGGACGCGATCCCGGAGAACATCCTGGCCGCGGTCCGGGAACACGATCTGAAGACGCTCGGCCGGCCGGAGGTGGAGATCACCGACTTCGCCGACCGGGAGTCGTTGAAGTTCACCGCCGAGATGGACGTGCGGCCGGAGATCACGCTGCCGGACCTGTCCAGCGTCGAGGTGACCGTCGATGAACTGCAGATCGACGACAGCGAGGTCGACGAGCAGGTGAACGGGCTGCGCGAGCGGTTCGCCACGCTGAAGACCGTCGAGCGTCCGGCGGCCGAGGGTGACTACACCCAGATCGACCTGGCGGCCACGGTCGACGGCGAGGAGGTCCCGGGCGGTTCGGCCAGCAACATCTCGCACGAGGTGGGCAGCAAGCAGCTGCTGCCGGGGCTGGACGAGGTGCTGGTGGGCATGTCGGCCGGCGAGACTAGGACCTTCACCACCGAGCTTGTCGGGGGTGACTTCGCCGGCCGGGAGGCCGACGTCGAGGTGACCGTGCGCACGGTCAAGGAGAAGGAGCTGCCCGAGCTGGACGACGAGTTCGCCGGCATGGCCAGTGAGTTCGACACCCTTGAGGAGCTGCGGAACGACCTGCGGGAGCGGGTCGCCCGGGGCAAGCGGGTGGAGCAGATCTACGCGGCCCGGGACAAGGCGCTGGAGCAGTTGGTGGCGCTGGCCGAGGTGCCGGCTCCGGAGGGCGTGGTCAAGGAGGAGGTCGAGCACCGCAAGCAGGCGATGGTCGACCAGTTGGAGCGGATCGGCGCCTCGATGTCGGAGTACCTCGCCGCCGAGGAGAAGACCGAGGAGCAGATCGACACCGAGCTGGCCGAGGCGGCCACCGAGGGTGTCAAGATCCAGCTCCTGCTGGACACCCTGGCCGACGCCGAGGACGTCCAGGTCTCCGACGACGAGTTCGGGCACGAGATCGTGCACCGGGCGCAGCGCGCCGGCATGGCCCCCAGCAGTACTACGACCAGCTCGTCCGCTCGGGCGCCGCCGCCGCGGTCTTCGGCGACGTCCGCCGGGGCAAGGCGCTGGCCGCCGTACTGGAAAAGGTCAAGATCACCGACAGCGCCGGCAACCCGGTGAGCCTGGAGGCGCTGCGGGCCGAGGACGGGGACGCCGAGCACGCGCACGAGCACTGAGCGCCGCGGCGGTCGGCCGCCGCGCGCCACTGCCGGCGCCGTGGTGGCCGGGGCCGCCTCTCCGGTACGCCCGCGCGAGCGCCGCGCCGTGGCAGGCCCTCGGTCGCGTCGCATGCAGGGCCTCGGCGCTCCGGAGCCCCGCGGATGGCTCGCGGGGCTCCGGATGCCACCCGGTGTTCGGCCCCGCACGTTCCGGCTCCGGCCGCGCCCGGTGGGGACGGAGCCGGGACGGAAGTGGGTGCGCTGATAGCGAACAGGTGCCCTACCGGGGCGCTACGGGGCCACCGAACGGATAGTGTCGGTTCTTGAGACGGTACGGAGAGCGAAGGGCTGCCATGACCGAAATGCACGTCCCAGCGATGCCCCTCCGGGCGGCCGACGCCCGTGGTGGGGAAGCCATTGGCAACCTCGACGACTCGGTCTACAACCGGCTGCTGAAGGAACGGATCATCTTCCTGGGCAGCGAGGTGACCGATCAGGTCGCCAACCGCATCTGCGCGCAGCTGCTGCTGCTCGCCGCGGAGGATCCCGACCGCGACATCAACCTCTGGATCAACTCGCCGGGTGGCTCGGTCTACTCCGGCATGGCCATCTACGACACGATGCAGTTCATCGACAACGATGTGATGACCGTGGCGATGGGCATGGCGGCCTCGATGGGCCAGTTGCTGCTCTGCGCCGGCACCCGGGGCAAGCGCTACGCGCTGCCGCACGCGCGGATCATGATGCACCAGCCGTCCGGCGGCGTCGGCGGCACGGCGGCGGACATCGCCATCCAGGCCGAGCAGATGCTGTACACCAAGCGGATGTTCCAGGAGCGGGTGGCGCACCACACCGGCCAGACCCAGGAGCAGATCGAGGCCGACTCCGACCGGGACCGGTGGTTCACCGCGCAGGAGTCCCTCGACTACGGCTTCATCGACAAGGTGATCACCGGGGCCGCCCAGGTTCCGGACGGTGCCGGGACCCTGAGCTGAGGAGCTTGACGATGAGTGACCTGACGCAGCCGCCGCGCTTCTCGCCGGTGCAGAACCGCTACATCCTGCCGTCGTTCGTCGAGCGCACGTCGTACGGGGTCAAGGAGTCCAACCCGTACAACAAGATGTTCGAGGACCGGATCATCTTCCTCGGCGTCCAGGTGGACGACGCGTCGGCCAACGACATCATGGCCCAGTTGCTGACGCTGGAGAGCACCGATCCGGACCGCGACATCACGATGTACATCAACTCCCCGGGTGGCTCGTTCACCGCGATGACGGCGATCTACGACACCATGCAGTACGTCCGGCCGGACATCGTCACGGTCTGCCTGGGCCAGGCGGCGAGCGCCGCCGCGGTGCTGCTCGGGGCCGGTACGCCGGGCAAGCGGATGGCCCTGCCGAACTCGCGGATCATCATTCACCAGCCGGCCACCGAGGGCGGCTACGGGCAGGGGTCGGACATCGAGATCCAGGCCCGGGAGATCCTCCGGATGCGTACCCAGCTGGAGGAGATGATCGCCCGGCACTCCGGCCAGGCGGTCGAGAAGGTCCGCAAGGACATCGACCGGGACAAGATCATGACGGCCGAGGAGGCCCGCGAGTACGGGGTCATCGACACCGTCCTGTCCACCCGCAAGAAGGGGCTGCTCGCGGCGAACGCGAACAGCTGACGCGCGGTCCGGGGCCGTCCGGCGGTAAGCTGCCGGCCGGCTCCGGACACACCCCTTTTGGGGGTCGGAGAAACCCCCGTGAGGGGGTAACGTCGGGTCTGCACCGCTTCGGCGGCGTGACCGGCCCAGCGATCGGCATCAAAGCGGCACCAACCTCAGGCCAGGGCGACGTCCGGGCCGACGACGGCAGGGAGAACGTAGGTGGCACGGATCGGCGACGGTGGCGACCTACTGAAATGCTCCTTCTGCGGCAAGTCGCAGAAGCAGGTCAAGAAGCTCATCGCGGGACCTGGTGTCTACATCTGCGACGAGTGCATCGACCTCTGCAACGAGATCATCGAGGAGGAGCTCGCCGAGTCGGGCGAGGTCAAGTGGGAAGAGCTGCCCAAGCCGATCGAGATCTGCCAGTTCCTCGACCAGTACGTCGTGGGGCAGGACCAGGCCAAGAAGGCGCTCTCCGTCGCGGTCTACAACCACTACAAGCGGATCCAGGCCGAGGCCGCGGGCGGCTCCGGCTCGGGTGACGCGGTCGAGCTGGCCAAGTCCAACATCCTGCTGATCGGGCCCACCGGGTGCGGCAAGACCCACCTGGCGCAGACCCTGGCCCGGATGTTGAACGTGCCGTTCGCGATCGCCGACGCCACCGCCCTGACCGAGGCCGGCTACGTGGGCGAGGACGTCGAGAACATCCTGCTCAAGCTGATCCAGGCGGCCGACTACGACATCAAGCGGGCCGAGACCGGCATCATCTACATCGACGAGGTCGACAAGATCGCCCGCAAGTCGGAGAACCCGTCGATCACCCGGGACGTCTCGGGCGAGGGTGTCCAACAGGCGCTGCTCAAGATCCTGGAGGGGACGGTCGCGAACGTGCCGCCGCAGGGCGGCCGCAAGCACCCGCACCAGGAGTTCATCCAGATCGACACCACGAACGTGCTGTTCATCTGCGGCGGAGCCTTCGCCGGTCTGGACCGCATCATCGAGTCGCGTACCGGTCAGGGCGGGCTCGGCTTCGGTGCCCGGCTCCGGGCGGTCTCCGAGCGCTCGACCGATGACATCTTCGGCCAGGTCATGCCGGAGGACATGCTGAAGTTCGGGCTGATCCCCGAGTTCATCGGCCGGCTCCCGGTGATCACCAACGTCCGCAGCCTGGACCGCCGCGCGCTCGTGCAGATCCTCACCGAGCCCCGCAACGCCCTCGTCCGGCAGTATCAGCGGCTCTTCGAGCTGGACGGCGTGGAGCTGGAGTTCGAGCAGCCGGCACTGGAGGCCATCGCCGACCAGGCAATGCTGCGCGGCACCGGTGCCCGCGGGCTGCGGGCCATCCTCGAAGAGGTGCTGCTGTCGGTGATGTACGAGGTGCCGAGCAACCCCGACGCCGCCCGGGTGCTGATCACCCGCGAGGTGGTCCTGGAGAACGTCAACCCCACCATCGTGCCGCGCGAGTTCACAGGCCGGCGCCGGCGCGACCGCGAGGAGAAGTCGGCCTGACCCGACCGGGGCCGCCGCCGTACGCATCGACGCGGTAGCCGAGTTCGTGGTCGACCCGTAGGCTCGGGACATGCGGGTCGCGGTGTGTCAGGTGAATTCTCGGGCGGACCGGAAGGCCAACCTTGAGGCGGCCGCCGAGTTGCTGGACCGGGCGGCGGCGGCCGGCGCCGACCTGGCGGTCCTTCCCGAGTACGTCGACCACCTCGGGCCGGCGGCCACCCTGCCCGACCCTGAGCCTGCGGACGGCGAGTTCGCCGCGTTCTTCGCGGCGGCCGCGCGCCGGCACGGCATGTGGGTGCACGCGGGCTCCTTCCACGAGGCCAGCCCGTATCCCGCCCGCACCTACAACACCTCCCTGCTGTTCGACCGGACCGGTGCGCTGGCCGGCACGTACCGCAAGATCCATCTGTACGACGTGGAGATCCCCGACCGCGTCTCCTACCTGGAGTCCCGGACGGTCGCCCGCGGCACGGACCCGGCGGTGTTTCCGGTCGACGGAATCCCGGTCGGCCTGTCCATCTGCTACGACCTGCGCTTCCCCGAGCTGTACCGGCGGCTGGTCAATCTCGGTGCCCGCATCCTGGTGGTGCCGGCGGCCTTCATGCTGCACACCGGGCGCGACCACTGGGAGGTGCTGCTGCGCGCCCGGGCCATCGAGAACCAGTGCTACGTGCTGGCCGCGGCGCAGATCGGCGATCACGATCCCGGGCGTACCTGCTTCGGCCGCAGCATGGTGGTCGACCCGTGGGGCACGGTCATCGCCCAGGCGCCGGACACGGTCGGTGTGACCGTGGCGGACCTCGACCTGGACCGCCTGGACCGGATCCGCACGGAGCTGCCCAGCCTGGCCAACCGGCGCATCCGCTAGCAGGGTCGACTCGTCGATCACGCCGCGCCGGCGTGGACGCCCTCGCGGCCCTAGTGGCCCTGCAGGAGCAGGCCGGCGACGGCGAGACCGACGATCGCGCCACCGGTGACCAGCAGCGCGGTCGACATCCTGGACGGACCCCGCTGGGCGAGCCGGCGTACCGACAGCACGAGCACGACCAGGACCACGGTGCCGATCACCAGCTGCCAGAAGGGGAGGAGCAACGCGAGGATCGCCTCGTCGGGCGGGGACGCGAGGACCACCGGAACCGCCATGCCGTCACTCTCCCACGTCTTTGCTTCCGTGCCGAGGTGCGCCGCCGGTACGCCTTGCGGCGTGCCGGGGTCCGAGCCGGGTCTCCACATGAGATCGGCGTCACGCCGGTGTTGCCCGGATGGCCCGTCTTCCGCTGTTAGCGCAGGTCAACGCGATCTGTCCGGACCGGAACCCGGAAAGAGTGACCGGCGCCGATTTGCACGCCGATTCGAGGGCGCGTAACTTTCTCTCTGCACGCGGGACACCGGAAAAACATTCGGGAGAACGCGGGCGCCGGGCCGGAGACGTTACGGCGGATCTGGACCGGGGCGCGGGCAGTGCACTCGCCGGGGAAACCCGGACTTGAGATTGCGAAGCTGACCGTGTAGAGTGTTCCGAGCCGGCAGGAGCCGGGCGGATCGCCGCGAAACGCGGAGGATCGGCCGGTCTGCTGACTCCCTCCGACAGACCTCGCCGGTAACGGTGGGCGTCCGCACGGAGATCGTCGGGCGGTGCGATCGATGATCGCGAAGCCGACCGGCAGGATGACGCGATCACCCCGGATCGCCACCCTTTTGGGTGGTGGTGTGGTGTGTGGTTGTTCTTTGAGAACTCAACAGGGTGTTTTGTTTAGCCAGTGCCAATTATTGTTTTTGGCAGCATTTATTTTGTTGCTGGGGTTTTCTCTGATTTTTGTTGGAGAGTTTGATCCTGGCTCAGGACGAACGCTGGCGGCGTGCTTAACACATGCAAGTCGAGCGGAAAGGCCCTTCGGGGTACTCGAGCGGCGAACGGGTGAGTAACACGTGAGTAACCTGCCCTAGGCTTTGGGATAACCCTCGGAAACGGGGGCTAATACCGGATATGACCTTCTGCCGCATGGTGGGGGTGGAAAGTTTTTTCGGCTTGGGATGGGCTCGCGGCCTATCAGCTTGTTGGTGGGGTGATGGCCTACCAAGGCGGTGACGGGTAGCCGGCCTGAGAGGGCGACCGGCCACACTGGGACTGAGACACGGCCCAGACTCCTACGGGAGGCAGCAGTGGGGAATATTGCACAATGGGCGGAAGCCTGATGCAGCGACGCCGTGTGAGGGATGACGGCCTTCGGGTTGTAAACCTCTTTCAGTAGGGACGAAGCGTTTGTGACGGTACCTACAGAAGAAGCGCCGGCCAACTACGTGCCAGCAGCCGCGGTAAGACGTAGGGCGCGAGCGTTGTCCGGATTTATTGGGCGTAAAGAGCTCGTAGGCGGTTTGTCGCGTCGACTGTGAAAACCCACGGCTTAACTGTGGGCTTGCAGTCGATACGGGCAGGCTAGAGTTCGGTAGGGGAGACTGGAATTCCTGGTGTAGCGGTGAAATGCGCAGATATCAGGAGGAACACCGGTGGCGAAGGCGGGTCTCTGGGCCGATACTGACGCTGAGGAGCGAAAGCGTGGGGAGCGAACAGGATTAGATACCCTGGTAGTCCACGCTGTAAACGTTGGGCGCTAGGTGTGGGGGGCCTCTCCGGTTCTCTGTGCCGCAGCTAACGCATTAAGCGCCCCGCCTGGGGAGTACGGCCGCAAGGCTAAAACTCAAAGGAATTGACGGGGGCCCGCACAAGCGGCGGAGCATGCGGATTAATTCGATGCAACGCGAAGAACCTTACCTGGGTTTGACATGGCCGTTTTACCTGCAGAGATGTGGGGTCCTTCGGGGGCGGTCACAGGTGGTGCATGGCTGTCGTCAGCTCGTGTCGTGAGATGTTGGGTTAAGTCCCGCAACGAGCGCAACCCTTGTTCGATGTTGCCAGCGGTTCGGCCGGGGACTCATCGAAGACTGCCGGGGTCAACTCGGAGGAAGGTGGGGATGAGGTCAAGTCATCATGCCCCTTATGTCCAGGGCTTCACGCATGCTACAATGGCCGGTACAATGGGTTGCGATACTGTGAGGTGGAGCGAATCCCAAAAAGCCGGTCTCAGTTCGGATCGGGGTCTGCAACTCGACCCCGTGAAGTCGGAGTCGCTAGTAATCGCAGATCAGCAACGCTGCGGTGAATACGTTCCCGGGCCTTGTACACACCGCCCGTCACGTCACGAAAGTCGGCAACACCCGAAGCCCATGGCCTAACCGGTTTTCCGGGGGAGTGGTCGAAGGTGGGGCTGGCGATTGGGACGAAGTCGTAACAAGGTAGCCGTACCGGAAGGTGCGGCTGGATCACCTCCTTTCTAAGGAGCGTCCGGGCTGGCCTGTTGTGGGTTGGTCGATGAGGTTGTTGTGTCTGGTTGGTGGTGTCTGCTGGTGTCTTGCCTCCTGTTGTGGGGGTGGGGTGGTGGTGGGTGTTGCTGGTTGGGTGTGGCGGTCTTGTGGGGCGGAGACACTGGTTGGATGGGGCACCCTGTTGGGGTTCTGAGGGAATGACTGTGCGTGCGGTGCGTGGACGCGTGTGTGTGTCTGTGTGTTGTGGGTGTGGTTGTTGTCTTGTTGCCTGGCGTGGCCTGGTGTTGCATACCGGATCATCTGCTGTTGGTGGCTTGTTTCTCGTGTACTGCGCTGTTGGTGGGTGTGGTGTGTGGGGGTGGGCTGGGGTGGGTGGTTGTTGGGTGTGGTGCTGTGGGTTGTGGCGTGGGTTGTTGGTTGAGAATTGCATAGTGGACGCGAGCATCTTTGTGGTCAAGTTGTCAAGGGCGGACGGTGGATGCCTTGGCACCAGGAGCCGATGAAGGACGTGGGAGGCCGCGATAGTCCTGGGGGAGTTGTCAACCGAGCTGTGATCCCAGGGTGTCCGAATGGGGGAACCTGGCACCAGTTGTGTGGTGTCACCTGCACCTGAATTCATAGGGTGTGTGGAGGGAACGCGGGGAAGTGAAACATCTCAGTACCCGTAGGAAGAGAAAACAATAGTGATTCCGTGAGTAGTGGCGAGCGAAAGCGGATTGAGGCTAAACCGGTCGTGTGTGATACCTGTCAGGGGTTGCGCGGTCGGGGTTGTGGGACCCTGTGGCACGGTCTGACAGTCGTGCGAGGAGTGATAAAGCCGCATGCTAGCTGAATGGTCTGGAATGGCTGACCGTAGACGGTGAGAGTCCGGTAGGTGAAAGTGTGTGGTCTTCTGTGGGTGTTCCCGAGTAGCGGCGGACTCCTGAAATCTGCCGTGAATCTGCCAGGACCACCTGGTAAGCCTAAATACTTCCTGGTGACCGATAGTGGATAGTACCGTGAGGGAATGGTGAAAAGTACCCCGGGAGGGGAGTGAAATAGTACCTGAAACCGTTCGCCTACAATCCGTCAGGGCCTGCCTTTGGGTGGGTGATGGCGTGCCTTTTGAAGAATGAGCCTGCGAGTTAGTGGCATGTGGCGAGGTTAACCTGTGTGGGGGAGCCGTAGCGAAAGCGAGTCCGATAAGGGCGTTGAGTCGCGTGTTCTAGACCCGAAGCGGAGTGATCTAGCCATGGGCAGGCTGAAGCGTGGGTAAGACCGCGTGGAGGGCCGAACCCACCAACGTTGAAAAGTTGGGGGATGACCTGTGGTTAGGGGTGAAAGGCCAATCAAACTCCGTGATAGCTGGTTCTCCCCGAAATGCATTTAGGTGCAGCGTTGCGTGTTTCTTGCCGGAGGTAGAGCACTGGATGGTCTAGGGGCCTACAAGCTTACCGAAATCAGCCAAACTCCGAATGCCGGTAAGTGAGAGCGTGGCAGTGAGACTGCGGGGGATAAGCTTCGTAGTCGAGAGGGAAACAGCCCAGATCACCAGCTAAGGCCCCTAAGCGTGTGCTAAGTGGAAAAGGATGTGGGGTCGCTTAGACAACCAGGAGGTTGGCTTAGAAGCAGCCACCCTTTAAAGAGTGCGTAATAGCTCACTGGTCAAGTGGTTCCGCGCCGACAATGTAGCGGGGCTCAAGTACACCGCCGAAGCTGTGGCATTCACGCGTGTGCCTCGTGCGATCTCTTTGTGGGGTTGTGTGCAGGTGTGTGGATGGGTAGGGGAGCGTCGTGCCCGTGGTGAAGCAGCGGGGTGACCCAGTTGTGGAGGGGGCACGAGTGAGAATGCAGGCATGAGTAGCGAAAGAAGGGTGAGAAACCCTTCCGCCGGATGACCAAGGGTTCCAGGGCCAGGTTAATCCGCCCTGGGTGAGTCGGGGCCTAAGGCGAGGCCGAGAGGCGTAGTCGATGGATAACGGGTTGATATTCCCGTACCCGCGTGGGAGCGCCCGTGATGAACCTCGTTGTGCTAACCACCCGAGCCTGGTGCGGTTTTCGGATCGTGTTGGGGGAGCGTGGGATCCTGGCGGGTAGTAGTCAAGCGATGGGGTGACGCAGGAAGGTAGCTGAGCCCGGCCGGTGGTTGTGCCGGGGTAAGCGTGTAGGCTGGTGTGTAGGTAAATCCGCGCACTGTGTGGCTGAGACGTGATGCCGAGCCGATTCAGGTGAAGTCAGTGATCCTATGCTGCCGAGAAAAGCCTCTAGCGAGTTCCCGAGCGGCCCGTACCCTAAACCGACACAGGTGGTCAGGTAGAGAATACCAAGGCGATCGGGTGAACTGTGGTTAAGGAACTCGGCAAATTACCCCCGTAACTTCGGGAGAAGGGGGGCCGGACGCGTGATGCCCCTTTGCGGGTGGAGCGTGGTATGGCCGCAGAGACCAGGGGGAAGCGACTGTTTACTAAAAACACAGGTCCATGCGAAGAAGTAATTCGATGTATATGGACTGACGCCTGCCCGGTGCTGGAACGTTAAGGGGACCGGTTAGTCTTTCGGGGCGAAGCTGAGAACTTAAGCGCCAGTAAACGGCGGTGGTAACTATAACCATCCTAAGGTAGCGAAATTCCTTGTCGGGTAAGTTCCGACCTGCACGAATGGCGTAACGACTTCCCTACTGTCTCAACCACAGGCCCGGCGAAATTGCACTACGAGTAAAGATGCTCGTTACGCGCGGCAGGACGGAAAGACCCCGGGACCTTTACTATAGCTTGACATTGGTATTCGGATTGGCTTGTGTAGGATAGGTGGGAGCCGGTGAAGCTTCAACGCCAGTTGGGGTGGAGGCAATCTTGAAATACCACTCTGGTTGATTTGGGTATCTAACTTCGGGCCGTTATCCGGTTCAGGGACAGTGTCTGGTGGGTAGTTTAACTGGGGCGGTTGCCTCCTAAAAGGTAACGGAGGCGCCCAAAGGTTCCCTCAGCCTGGTTGGCAATCAGGTGTTGAGTGTAAGTACACAAGGGAGCTTGACTGTGAGACTGACGGGTCGAGCAGGGACGAAAGTCGGGACTAGTGATCCGGCACTTGCGTGTGGAAGCGGTGTCGCTCAACGGATAAAAGGTACCCCGGGGATAACAGGCTGATCTTCCCCAAGAGTCCATATCGACGGGATGGTTTGGCACCTCGATGTCGGCTCGTCGCATCCTGGGCTGTAGCAGGTCCCAAGGGTTGGGCTGTTCGCCCATTAAAGCGGTACGCGAGCTGGGTTTAGAACGTCGTGAGACAGTTCGGTCCCTATCCGCCGTGCGCGTAGGATACTTGAGAAGGGCTGTCCCTAGTACGAGAGGACCGGGACGGACGAACCTCTGGTGTGCCAGTTGTCCCGCCAGGGGCACGGCTGGTTGGCTACGTTCGGAAGGGATAACCGCTGAAAGCATCTAAGCGGGAAGCTCGCTTCAAGATGAGGTATCCCACCCCGTGAAGGGGGTAAGGCTCCCAGCTAGACGACTGGGTTGATAGGCCGGAGATGTAAGCCCGGTAACGGGTTCAGTTGACCGGTACTAATAGGCCGAGGACTTGACCTACAAAGATGCTACGCGTCCACTATGCAACTCTGAACCAGCAGACACCACCCACCCACCCGCGAGGGTGGGGCCAGGGGTTGGGTTGTTTGACAGGTTTATAGAGTTACGGCGGTTATAGCGGTGGGGAAACGCCCGGTCACATTCCGAACCCGGAAGCTAAGCCCACCAGCGCCGATGGTACTGCACCCGGGAGGGTGTGGGAGAGTAGGACACCGCCGGACATACCTCAACGGTCAGGGCCACCCCATCTCGGGGTGGCCCTGACCGCATTTCGGCCCATGCCTTGCCGCGAGGACGCTCAGCCGCGGGACTGGACGCCGGCGCGGATCCGGCGCAGCAGGGTGGCCGCCTCGCTGACGCCGCGGCCCGGGAACATCGCCAGCGCCACGCTGCCATGGTCGGCCCACCCGCACACCGCCAGGGTCGCGTCGTCGATCGCGGTGCTGCCGCACCGCATCACGCCGCCCAGCTCGCCGGCCGGCACCTCGCGCACCCCGCTCACCGTTCCGGTCGAGTCGGACAGCAGGTCGAAGGCGGTGTCCAGGGCACTGTCCGGGCGCCAGAGCAGGGCCGTGCCGCCGATCAGCAGCACGCTGTGCCGGCGGTCGCCCGGATCCTCGTACGCCGCGCCGATGCTGGTGTCCAGCCGGACGTCGGCGGCCAGGCCGGTGCGCAGGTAGTCGACGGTGTCCGCGGCCCGCTGGCCGTCGTCCCGGGTCAGGCCGGCCACCGTGGTGGGCGTGCGGAGCGTCGCGTTGCGCTGGCTGGCCACCTGCCAGGCCGTCGGACCCGCGCTGGCGACCGCGATGACCGCCGCCCCGAGCAGGCCGCCGAGCACCGCCTTGCGGCGCCGGGACCAGCCCTGCCGGGCCGCCTGGTCCGGCCCGAGCGGTACGGACCCGGTGCTGGCGTCGGCGCTGGTGCCGGAATCCACGGCCAGCGCCGAGACGTCCACGGACAGCGGATCGTGCTCGGGCCGGTCCGGTTCCGGGTACGGTAGGGCGGCCATAGCCGCCACCGTACGCGAGTGGCTGGTGGCGCGCGTCGAGTCCGCCGGACCGCTCCGTAGACTTTTGCAAGTGACCGGGACTCCGAACGCTCCGCAGCCGAACGCACCGACCCTCGCCGCCCAGTACCAGCCGGGCGAGGTAGAGCAGCGACGGTACGAGCGGTGGGTATCCTCCGGCGTCTTCCGGGCGTCGGCCCAGAGCGAGAAGCCCGCGTTCAGCATCGTCATCCCGCCGCCCAACGTGACGGGCGTGCTGCACATGGGTCACGCGCTCGACCACACGATCCAGGACAGCCTGGTACGCCGTAAGCGGATGCAGGGCTACGAGGCGCTGTGGCTGCCCGGCATGGACCACGCGGGCATCGCCACCCAGAACGTCGTCGAGCGGCAGCTCTCCACGCAGGGGCTGTCCCGGCACGACCTGGGCCGGGAGGCGTTCGTGGAACGCGTCTGGCAGTGGAAGGCCGAGTCGGGCGGCAAGATCCTCGGCCAGATGCGCCGGCTCGGCGACTCCGTCGACTGGGACCGTGAGCGGTTCACGATGGACGAGGGACTGTCCCGGGCCGTACAGACGATCTTCAAGCGGCTGTACGACGACGGCCTGATCTACCGCGCGGAGCGGATCATCAACTGGTGCCCGCGGTGCCTCACGGCGCTGTCGGACATCGAGGTGGAGCACACCGAGGACGAGGGCGAACTGGTCTCGATCCGGTACAGCGACGAGGTCGTGGTCGCCACCACCCGGGCCGAGACGATGCTCGGGGACACCGCGGTCGCCGTGCACCCCGACGACGAGCGCTACCGGCATCTGATCGGCACCGAGGTGGAACTGCCGCTGACCGGCCGGCGCATCCCGATCATCGGGGACGCGCACGTGGATCCCAGCTTCGGCACCGGCATGGTCAAGGTGACCCCGGCGCACGACCCGAACGACTTCGAGATCGGGCAGCGGCACAACCTGCCGGCGCTGACGATCATGGACGAGCGGGGCGTCATCACCGCGCACGGACCGTTCCTCGGGCTGGACCGGTTCGAGGCCCGACCGGCGGTGGTGGCCGCGCTGCGGGAGCAGGGCCGGATCGTCGCCGAGAAGCGCCCCTACCTGCACTCGGTCGGCCACTGCTCGCGCTGCGGCACGACGGTCGAGCCGCGGCTGTCGCTGCAGTGGTTCGTGAACACCGGTCCGCTGGCCCAGGCCGCCGGGGACGCCGTCCGGGACGGCCGGGTCCGGATCGAGCCGGCCGAGCTGGCCAAGCGGTACTTCGCCTGGGTGGACAACATGCACGACTGGTGCATCTCCCGGCAGCTCTGGTGGGGGCACCGCATCCCGGTCTGGTACGGGCCGGACGGCGAGATCGTCTGCGTCGGGCCGGACGAGACGCCGCCCACCGGGGCCGGCTGGCGGCAGGACGAGGACGTGCTGGACACCTGGTTCTCCAGCGCGCTGTGGCCGTTCTCCACGCTGGGCTGGCCGGCGGAGCCGCCCGACCTGGCGAAGTTCTATCCGACCAGCGTCCTGGTCACCGGGTACGACATCCTGTTCTTCTGGGTGGCCCGGATGATGATGTTCGGGCTCTACGCCATGGACGGCCGGCCGCCGTTCCACGTCGTCGCCCTGCACGGGATGGTCCGCGACGAGCACGGCAAGAAGATGTCCAAGTCGTTCGGCAACGTCGTGGACCCGCTGGACTGGGTGGACCGGTTCGGCGCCGACGCCACCCGGTTCACCCTGGCCCGCGGCGCCAACCCCGGCTCCGACGTACCGGTCAGCGAGGACTGGGTGCAGGGGTCGCGGAACTTCTGCAACAAGCTGTGGAACGCCACCCGGTTCGCCCTGATGAACGGGGCCGACGTGACCGGTCCGCTGCCGCCGACCGCGCAGCTGGGCCCGGTGGACCGGTGGATCCTGTCCCGGTTGCAGCGGGTGGTGGCCGAGGTCGACGACCAGTTCGAGGCGTACGAGTTCGCCAAGGTGTGCGACGTGCTGTACCACTTCGCCTGGGACGACGTCTGCGACTGGTACGTGGAGCTGGCCAAGCCGGTGCTGGCGGCCGGTGGCGAACCGGCCGCGGTCACCCGGCGGGTGCTCGGGCACGTGCTCGACCACCTGCTCCGGCTGCTGCACCCGATCACGCCGTTCGTCACCGAGGAGCTGTGGACCGCGCTCACCGGGGAGGAGACCCTGCTTGCGGCGGCATGGCCGGCGGCCGAACCGGACCGGGTGGATGCGGCGGCCGAGGAGGAGATCGCCACGTTGCAGCGGGTGGTGACCGAGATCCGGCGGTTCCGCTCGGACCAGGGGCTGCGGCCGACGCAGCGGGTGGCCGCGCGGATCGACGGGCTGGACCGGGCCGGCATCGCCGGTCACGAGCCGCTGGTGCGGTCCCTGGCCCGGCTCGACGACGCGGACGCCGGGTTCGAGGCGTCCGCCACGCTCGCGGTCACCCCGACCGTCGCGGTCGCCCTGGACACCCGCGGCTCGATCGACGTGGCGGCCGAGCGTGCCCGGCTCGCCAAGGCCCGGGCCGCCGCCGAGAAGGAGTTGGCGCAGTCCCGGGCCAAGCTCGACAACCCGGCGTTCCTGGCCAAGGCGCCGGAACAGGTCGTCAACAAGATCAAGGACCGGCTGGTGGCCGCCGAGGCCGAACTGGACCGGATCCGCGCCTCCCTGGAGTCGCTGTGAGCGCGAGGAGCTGGCCGGTTCCGCCGGCCCCGCAGTCGCGAACAAGAGGACGGTAACGTGAGCAATGTCGAGTACGTCAAGGCCGAGGCGGAGCTGAACGCCCGGGGCTTCACCCGGATGGTCTTCGACCTGAGCCGCATCCAGGAACTGCTCGACCTGCTGGGCAGCCCGCAACGGGCGTACCCGTCTATCCACCTGACCGGTACGAACGGCAAGACCTCCACGGCCCGGATGATCGATTCGCTGCTGCGGGCGTTCGGCCTGCACACCGGGCGGTACACCAGCCCGCACCTGGAGACCGTGCGCGAGCGGATCGCGCTGGACGGCGAACCGGTCAGCGAGGAGCGGTTCGCGGCGACGTACCGGGAGGTCGCCCCGCTGGCGGAGCTGGTGGACCGGCAGGCCGACGAGCCGCTGACGTACTTCGACCTGACCACCGCGTTGGCGTTCGCGGCGTTCGCGGACGCCCCGGTCGACGTGGCGGTGGTCGAGGTGGGCCTCGGCGGGGCCGAGGATTCCACGAACGTGCTCGGCGCCGGTGTCGCGGTGATCACGCCGATCGGCCTCGACCACACCGAGTGGCTGGGCGACCGGATCGAGGACATCGCGGTGGCCAAGTCGGGGATCATCCATCGGGGCGCCACCGTGATCACCGCGGCGCAGTCCGAGGAGGCCGCCCGGCCGATCCTGGAACGCTGCGTCGAGGTGGGTGCCACCGTGGCCCGGGAGGGCGGCGAGTTCGGGGTGCTGCACCGGGCGGTGGCCGTCGGCGGCCAGGTGCTCACCCTGCAGGGGCTGGGCGGCGTGTACGACGAGGTCTTCGTCCCGCTGCACGGGGCGTACCAGGCGCAGAACGCGGCCGTGGCGCTCGCGGCGGTGGAGGCGTTCCTCGGCGCCGGGGCGAGCCGGCAGCTCGACGTGGAGACCGTCCGGCAGGGGTTCGCGGCGGCCAGCTCCCCGGGCCGGCTGGAGCGGGTCCGGGGCGCGCCGACGATCCTGCTGGACGGGGCGCACAACCCGCAGGGCATGGCCGCGACGGTGACCGCGCTGGCCGAGGAGTTCGCGTTCGGCCGGCTGGTGGTGGTGGTCTCCGTCCTCGCCGACAAGGACGCCGCGAGCATGCTGGAACTGCTGGAGCCGGTGGCGGACTTCGTCGTGCTCACCCGCAACAGCTCGCCGCGGGCGATGCCGCCGGAGGAACTGGCCACCATCGCCGAGGAGATCTTCGGCCCGGAGCGGATCGAGATCGCGGCCGAGATGCCGGACGCCATCGAGTCCGCCGTGGTGCACGCCGAGGAGGGCGTGGAGAGCGGGTTGAGCGGCGTCGGTGTGCTGGTCACCGGCTCGGTGGTCACGGTGGCCGACGCGCGACGGCTGTTGAAGCGATGAGCGGCCCGGTGCGTGATCCGGCCGGTGAGCGCGGGACGGCGGCGCCCGCGGGCCGAGCGCCGGCGGACCGGGATGCGGCCGGCCGGGATGCGGGGGACCGGGAGCCGGCCGGCCGGGAATCGGCGGGCCGGGTGCCGGGAGTACGCCGGTCCGGGCTGCGCAACCCGGTGGCCGCGACGCGCGGGCTCGGCGCGGCGACGCTCGGGCTGGAGGCGCTGGTACTGCTGCTGGCGATCCAGCCGATCCGGGTGCTCGGCGGTCGGCTGACCGGAACGACCATCGCGGTGATCCTCGGGCTCGCGGTGCTCGCACTCGTGGTCGCCGGGCTGTTGCGCCGCGGCTGGGCCTGGCACGTCGGGACCGCCGTGCAGGGGCTGCTCCTGCTCGCCGGCCTGCTGCACTGGTCGCTGGGCGTGCTGGGGCTGATCTTCGCGGGGGTCTGGGCGTACGTGTTGTACGTACGCCGGGTGATCCTCGGCTAGTCCCGGCCCGTGGCGTCGTTTCGTCTGGTGGACGTGGTCCGCCCGGCGGGTGTCCGGCATCGGCCCGCGGTTGTTCCAGCTGGGGCTGCGCCAACTGGCGTGTCGCGGCACCCACGACGGGCCTGTTCGAGTCGCTTTGCTCTGCTGCCCTGGACGCGACACTCGTGCGCTCGGGGTGGGGTCGGCCGGGCCGGGTCGCGGCGACCGCCGGGAACGCCTGGGGCGAGGGGGTCAGCGGGTTCGGCGAGGCGCGAGGGTCGGGGGACCCGGGGTCAGCGGGGCCGCGAGGGTCGGGAGAGCTGAGGTCAGCGCGGGGTCGCGGGGGTCGGGGGAGTTGGGGTCAGCGGGGCGCGGCGGCGGGCCGCTCGCGCCACTGGGTCAGCGCGATGCCGTGCCCGTCCGGGTCGCGGAAGGCCGCGGCCACCACCTCGGTACGGCGTCCGCGGTTGACCGTGCGCGGCGCGTACGTGAAGCGGACGCCCCGGGCACGCAGGTCCTGGTACGTCGCCTCCACGTCGCTGACGTCCAGGTTCAGGTGCACGAGCCGGCGGTTCACCGGAGCCACCTCGGGGATCGCGCGGATCACCAGCCGGGTGCCGCTGGAGGCGAGCACGACGTTCCCGTCGCCCCGGTCGACCTCCCGGAAGCCGAGCATGTCGCGGTAGAAGTTGACCGACCGGTCCAGGTCGGTGACCAGCAGCGTGACGCCCACGCCGCTGATCGGGCCGCCGTCGGCGGTCTCGGCCGGGGTGCCGGCCGCGCCGGCCGCCGCGGCCGGGCCGGCCGCCGGATCCACCGGGCCGGTCCCGCCGGTGCCGGCGGCCCCGGTGCCGTTGACCGGCTCGGTGCCGTTGACCGGCTCGGCACCGTTGACCGGCGCTGCCGGGTCCGCCGCGGGATCCGACGCAGCCGTGCCGGGAGCCGCCGTGCCGCCTGCCGCCGTGCCGGTCGTGCCGGTCGTGCCGAGCACCGGGTGCGTCCCGGTGACGGTCCGCGGCGGGGTCGGGTCGTCGATCGGCAGGTCCAGGTCGAAATCCAGGTCGTCGGCGGGCGGCGCCGGCCGGGGGACCGTCGGCCCGACGGGCGCCGCCGCGCCAGCCGCCGCGCCGGCCGTCACATCGGCGCCGGCAGCCGCCGGGTCGCCGCCGGACTGTGCGGCCTCGGCGCGGTCCAGGTCCAGGTCGGGGTCGCCGTCCCGGGATCCGGCGCCGGCCGCGGCGGTACCGGCCGCGGCCGTCCCCACGGTGTCACCCGGCGCGGCGGCGGCCGACTCCGCGGCGGCCGACTGCGTCGCCGACTCTGCCGACTCCGCGAGAGCGGCCGACTGCTCCGCCGACTGCTCCGCCGACTCCGTGGCGGCCGGATCGTCCTCCGGGTACGGGCGTGGATCCGACCGCGGGCGGCGGGGCAGCGGGGCGGCCGGGTGTTCGACCAGGGTGCCCTCCAGCACGAGGGCGCCGCCCGGGCCGTGCCGCAGCACCACCGGGTCCCCGTGCAACCGGCGGATGTCGTCGGTCAGGTCGGCGGTGTCCGGGTCGCCCAGCGGCAGGTCGTCGTCGGGATCACGGCGCAGCCACGGCGGCGGCTCCCGCTCGATCAGCAGGTCGTCGTCGTGGCCGGCGAACTCGTAGTCGGACGGCAGGTCCGGCCGGGCCGCGGCCTCCGCGTGGGTCGGCATGTCGTCCCAGAGGATCCGCACGTGCCGCTGGTCGTCGATCGCCACGCGGATCGGGAGCATCTGCCCCGGAGTGGGCCATTTCGCCACCGGAACGCGCGGGTCGATCACCTTCACCGACCGGGCCGGCAGCCCCGGCGCGTCGATCACGATCTGCAGCTCGCACCGGCCGAACGCGTAGCCGGCGGGCGGCTCGGAGACCTGGTGGACCTGCGCGAAACCGGTCACCCAGGCCCGGGCGCCGGTCCGGACCGCGGTCACCGCGACCAGCCCGACGGCCAGCGCGAGCAGGGCGCCGCCGAGGGCGACGATCGCCCAACTGGTCATCCCGGCGCCGAACAGGATCACGAAGGTGGCCACGGTACCCAGGACCGCGGCGATCAGTTTGCGCACAGGTGCGACATCTCGGCGGCCGTTCGCCACAATGGACCTCCCTGGTTGATGCCAGGCTAGGCCCGCCGCGCCAGGAATGAAAAGACCGACCACCGCGTGCCGCGGGCGAGTCGGCGCCGGTCAGCCGCCCGCACCGGGTTCCGGCGCCCGCCGTACGACGGGGCTCCCGCGCCCGCCGTACGGCCGATGCCGGTGCCTCGGTAGGCTGGCCGCAGCCGTCCCGCCCGACAGGAGGATCCCCGTGGCGCCCAGCAGCTCGGATGAGCGCTCGCTCGTACTGATCAAGCCCGACGCGGTGCGGCGCGGGCTGGTCGGCGAGATCATCGGACGCCTGGAGCGCAAGGGCCTCTCCATCCAGGCGATGACGCTGCGGGAAATGGACGCCCAGCTCGCCGACACCCACTACGCCGAGCACCTGGAGAAGCCGTTCTACCCGCCGCTCAAGCAGTTTATGACCTCCGGTCCGATGGTCGCGCTGGTGGTCGGCGGCGATCAGGTGATCGAGGTGATCCGCGGCCTGGTCGGCGCCACCGACGGGCGGCGGGCGGCGGCCGGCACCATCCGCGGCGACCTGTCCCTGTCGAACCGGGAGAACCTGGTGCACGCCTCCGACTCGCCCGACAGCGCCAAGCGGGAAATCGCCCTCTGGTTCCCCGACCTGGGCTGAGCCCGCCGGCCGTTCCCGTCGGGTTCCGCCGCCGGCCATCCGGCGCGTGCCACCGGTGCACCTGGGCTCGATAGACCTCTGGGGTCCGCCATCGACGGCCCCCGGAGGACCGGAATGAGCTCTCTCGATCGACGTACCCTGCTCCGCACCGGCCTGGCGGCCGGCGTCGGACTGACCGGTGCCGGCCTGTTCGCCCGCGCCGGATCCGCCGCCGGATCCGCTGCCGATGCCACCGCCGGTTCCGCGGCCGGGTCCCTCGCCGGTCCCGCCGCCGGACCGGCCTGGATCCCGCGGGACCGGCCGGTGCTGACCCACGGCGTGCAGTCCGGCGACGCCACGGCCGACTCGGCGCTGGTCTGGACCCGGGCGGACCGGCCGAGCCGGCTGCTGGTCGAGGTGAGCCGGCGGCCGGACTTCCGGGGCGCCCGTCGACTGCGCGGACCGCTGCTGGCGCCCGGGTCCGACTTCACCGGCAAGCTCCGGCTGACCGACCTGCCGCCGGGCGAGCGCCTGCACTACCGGGTCCGGGCGGCCAGCCTGGACCGGCCGGGGCTGTGCAGCGAGCCGCTGACCGGCATCCTGCGTACCGCTCCCGCCCCCGGCCGGCGGGCCGACGTACGGTTCGTCTGGACCGGCGACATCGTCGGCCAGGGCTGGGGGATCGACCCGGACTTCGGCGGCCTGCGGATCTTCCGGGCCATGCGGGACCGGCGGCCGGACTTCTTCCTGTGCAGCGGCGACACGGTGTACAGCGACGGCCCGCTGGCCGAGACGGTGACCCTGCCCGACGGGCGGGTCTGGCGCAACCTGGTCACCCCGGAGAAGAGCAAGGTCGCCGAGACGCTCGCCGAGTACCGCGGGCAGTTCGCCTACAACCTGCTCGACGAGCATCTGCGGGCGTTCGCGGCCGAGGTTCCCCAGGTCAACCAGTGGGACGACCACGAGGTGCTGAACAACTGGTACCCGGGGGAGATCCTGGACGACCCGCGGTACACCCAGCAGCGGGTCGACGTGCTGGCCGCCCGCTCCCGCCAGGCGTTCGCCGAGTGGGTGCCGAGTCCCGCCGGCGAGCGCATCCACCGGCGGATGTCGTACGGCCGGTCGCTGGACCTGTTCGTGCTGGACATGCGCACCTACAAGGACCCGAACGACGGAAACACCTACCCCGACCCGCGCCGCGGCCTGCTCGGCGCGCAGCAGCGCGCCTGGCTGATCCGGGAGCTGAAGCGGTCCCGGGCGACCTGGAAGATCATCGCCAACGACCTGCCGCTCGGCCTGGTGGTGCCCGACGGCCCGGCCGCCCAGGAGGGCGTGGCGCAGGGCGACGACGGCGCGCCGCTCGGCCGGGAACTGGAGTTCGCCGAGGTGCTCCGCGAGGCGCACCGGGCCGGGGTGACCGGAATCGTCTTCCTCACCGCCGACGTGCACTACACCGCGGCCCACCACTACGACCCGGCCCGGGCGGCGGTGGGTGACTTCGCGCCGTTCTGGGAGTTCGTCTCCGGGCCGGCGCACGCCGGCGCCTTCGGCCCGAACGCCCTGGACGGGACGTTCGGCCCGGAGGCGGTCTTCGTGCACGCGCCGCCGCGGGCCAACACCTCCCCGGCCGAGGGGTACCAGCACTTCGGTGAGGTGTCGATCGACGGCGGGTCGGGGGCGCTGACCGTGCACCTGCGGGACCGGGACGGCGCGTCACTGTGGAGCACGACGCTGCCGGCCGCCCGAGGCTGACCCGGCCGGGCGGAGCGGGCGGGCAGGGCCGGGCAGGGTGGGCCGGCAGGGCTGGGCGGGGCCGGAATGCCGGCCCGCCGGGCGGGCCGGCGGGTATTCTTGGCGGCACCAGGCGACGACCCGGCCATCACCGGCGAGCCTCCGGAAGAAAGGGCGGACCCGCCCGAGTAGAACCGGACGGGTCCGGCCCGTCACAGCCGGCCAACGAGCGGGCGGTCGACCATGATCGCCAAGCGGGGTGGTACCGCGGGTCCGCGGTGCGCCGGCACGGCGTACCGGGGCTCGTCCTCGCAGACCACGACGAGTGAGCTGCCGAGGAGACCGACCCGCGATGGCCTACCCGATGCACGACCACGGTGCCGCCGGCGTACCGGCGAGCCCCGACCTGCCCGCGGTCGAGGCCGCCGTGCTGGAGCACTGGGCGGCCGACGGGACCTTCGCGGCGAGCGTCGAGCAGCGGCCCGCGGGCGAGCGCGGCGCCAACGAGTACGTCTTCTACGACGGGCCGCCGTTCGCCAACGGCCTGCCGCACTACGGGCACCTGCTGACCGGGTACGCCAAGGACCTGGTCCCGCGCTACCAGACGATGCGCGGGCGGCGGGTCGAGCGGCGGTTCGGCTGGGACTGCCACGGGCTGCCCGCCGAGGTGGAGGCGGAGAAGCAGCTCGGGATCACCAGCAAGGCCGAAATCCTCAAGCTCGGCGTCGCCACCTTCAACGACGCCTGCCGCCGCTCGGTGCTGACCTACACGCAGGACTGGGAGCGGTACGTCAACCGGCAGGCCCGCTGGGTGGACTTCGCCAACGACTACAAGACGCTCGACCTGGACTACATGGAAAGCGTCATGTGGGCCTTCAAGACCCTGCACGAGCGGGGTCTGATCTACGAGGGCTTCCGGGTGCTGGCGTACTGCTGGCGGTGCGAGACCCCGCTGTCCAACACCGAGACCCGGATGGACGACGTCTACCGGGACCGGCACGACCCGACGCTCACCGTGTGGTTCGACCTGGCCGCGGACGAGACCGCGGCCGAACCGGTCCGCGGCCCGCTCCGGCTGGGCGTCTGGACCACGACCCCGTGGACCCTGCCGTCCAACCTGGCCCTGGCGGTCGGCCCGGACATCGAGTACGCCGTGCTGGAGCGCCGGGCCGAGGGCGAGCCCGCCGGCCGGCGGTACGTCGTCGGCGCGGCCCGGCTGGCGGCGTACGCGACGGAGCTGGCGGACTTCGCGCGGGTCGGGACGGTCCGCGGCCGGGACCTGGTCGGACGCCGCTACACCCCGCTGTACGACTTCCTGGTCGAGCCGGCGGGGGAGCACGCGTACCAGGTGCTCGGCGCGCAGTTCGTGACCACCGAGGACGGCACCGGGATCGTCCACCTGGCACCCGCGTTCGGCGAGGACGACCAGAACGTCTGCACCGCGGCCGGCATCCCCACCGTGGTCACCGTGGACGACCACACCCGGTTCACCTCGCTGGTCCCGCCGTACCGGGGCGAGCAGGTCTTCGACGTGAACAGGCCGGTGATCCGGGAGCTGAGCCAGCGGGGGGTGGTGCTGCGGCAGGACACCTACACCCACCCGTACCCGCACTGCTGGCGCTGCGACACCCCGCTGGTCTACAAGGCGGTGTCGTCCTGGTTCGTGGCCGTGACCCGGTTCCGGGACCGGATGGTCGAGCTGAACCAGCAGATCAACTTCACCCCCGAACACGTCCGGGACGGCTCGTTCGGCAAGTGGTTGGCCGGCGCCCGGGACTGGTCGATCAGCCGCAACCGGTTCTGGGGCTCGCCGATCCCGGTGTGGCGCTCCGACGACCCGGCCCACCCCCGGGTGGACGTGTACGGCTCGCTGGCGGAGCTGGAACGGGACTTCGGGGTGGCCGTGGCCGACCTGCACCGGCCGGAGATCGACGAGCTGACCCGGCCCAACCCGGACGACCCGACCGGCCGCTCCACCATGCGCCGGGTGCCGGAGGTGCTGGACTGCTGGTTCGAGTCCGGCGCGATGCCGTTCGCCCAGGTGCACTACCCGTTCGAGAACCGCGACTGGTTCGAGGACCACTACCCGGGCGACTTCATCGTGGAGTACCTGCCGCAGGTGCGCGGCTGGTTCTACACCATGCACGTGCTGGCCACCGCGCTGTTCGACCGGCCGGCGTTCCGCAACGCGGTGGTGCACGGCATCGTGCTCGGCGCCGACGGCCGCAAGATGTCCAAGAGCCTGCGCAACTATCCGGACGTCTACGAGATGTTCGACCGGTACGGCTCGGACGCGATGCGCTGGACCCTGATGGCCTCCCCGGTGCTGCGAGGCGGCGACGTGGTGGTCAGCGAGGCGGCGATCCGGGACTCGGTGCGCCAGGTGCTGCTGCCGCTGTGGAACGTCTGGTACTTCTTCTCGCTGTACGCCAACGCCGAGGGCCACACCGCCACGGCCCGCACCGGTGCGACGGACCTGCTCGACCGGTACGCGCTGGCCAAGACCCACGGGCTGATCGGCACCGTGCAGGCGCGGCTGGACGGGTACGACATCTCCGGCGCCTGCGCCGCCGTGCGGTCGTTCCTGGACGCGCTGACCAACTGGTACGTCCGGCGGTCCCGGGACCGGTTCTGGGCCGGCGACCGGGACGCCTTCGACACCCTGTACACCGTGCTGGAGTCGGTGTGCCGGGTGATGGCCCCGCTCGCCCCGCTGGTGGCCGAGGAGGTCTGGCGGGGGCTGACCGGGCGCCGGTCGGTGCACCTGACCGACTGGCCGTCCGCGGACCGGTTCCCGGCCGACCCGGACCTGGTCGCAGGGATGGACGCCGTCCGGGAGGTCTGCTCGGCCGCGCTGTCCGTGCGCAAGGCGCACGGGCTGCGGGTCCGGCTGCCGCTGCCGCGGCTGGTGGTCGCCACCGGCGCCGCGGACCGGCTGCGGCCGTTCGCCGACCTGGTGGCCGACGAGGTGAACGTCAAGTCCGTGGAGTTCACCGCCGAGCTGGCCGCCCACTGCCGGCAGGTGCTGACCGTGGTGCCCCGGGCACTCGGACCGCGGGTCGGCGGGCAGGTGCAGGCGGTGATCAGGGCCGTGAAGGCCGGTGACTGGGAACTGGTCGACGGGGCGCCGGTGGCCGCCGGCGTCGCACTTGTCGAGGGCGAGTACGAGCTGCGTCTGGTGGCCGCCGACGCCGAGCACTCGGCCCCGCTGCCGGACGCCGAGGGGGTGGTGGTGCTGGACACCGCGGTGACAGCCGAGCTGGCCGCCGAAGGGCTGGCCCGGGACGTCGTACGGGTGGTCCAGCAGGCCCGCCGGGACGCCGGCCTGGAGGTGTCCGACCGGATCGAGGTGCGCCTCGGGGTCGGTCCCGAGGTCCGGGCGGCGGTCGAGGCGCACCGCGACTTCCTCGCCCGCGAGGTGCTGGCCGACTCGGTGGCCGTCGTCGACGGCGTGAACAGCGTGGACGGCTTCGGCGGCGAGGCCGGCGACGGGGAACGGGTGGTGGTGGCGGTCCGCCGGGTGTGATCCTGCGACCGCGTCCGCTACCGTGTTCCCGCCCACCTCTCCCGTCTCCCGGAAACGTCGGAGGACCCGTGCCGCTGCTCTACACGATCGGCAAGCTCACCGTGGGCACCAGCATGCGGGTGGCCTGGCGACCCACGGTGGAGGGCCTGGAGAACGTGCCCGCCACCGGCGGGGCGATCTTCGCGAGCAACCACCTGTCGGTCGCCGACGAGTTGTTCCTCGGCGCGGTGGTGCCCCGCCACCTGGCCTTCTGGGCCAAGTCCGACTACTTCACGGGCACCGGGTTCAAGGGCTGGGTGTCGAAGTTCGTGCTGACCGGGCTGGGCGCCATCCCGGTCGAGCGGGCCGGCGGCCGGGCCGCGCTGTCCGCGTTCGACGCGGCCATCCCGGTGCTGCGGGCCGGCGACCTGGTGGCGGTGTACCCCGAGGGCACCCGTTCCCCGGACGGCCGGCTGTACCGCGGCCGTACCGGAGTGGCAAGGCTGGCGCTGGCCGCCGGCGTGCCGATCATCCCGGTCGGGGTGACCGGCACCCAGAAGGTCCAGCCGATCGGCAAGCGGGTGCCCAAGCCGGGGGTGCGCGGGGTGGTGGTGCGGTTCGGCAAGCCGCTGGACTTCACCGGCCGCTCCGACGACCGCAGTTCGCTGCGCGCGGTCACCGACGAGGTGATGGCCGAGATCCAGCGGCTGACCGGCCAGGAGTACGTCCCCCGGTACGCACCCCGCCGGGAGGAGCCGACCACCGGCGCCAGCCCGGCGTGACGTCCCGACGGCCCCGCCCGGCCGCCCGAGGCCGGCGGCGCGGCCGGCGGAGTCCCGCGACGTCCCCGCCCGGCGCCGGTCCGGCGGTCAGGGCGCCCGGTCGCCGCGCTTCCTCTCCTGCGCCTTGACCTCGTCGAGGTCCCGCAGCCGGTCCAACTGCTTGAGTGAGCGGGCCATCCGGGCGTTGCCCGGCAGGGTGCCCCGGACCCGGTCGAGGAACATCCAGTAGCCGGCGGTGAACGGGCAGGCACGCTCGCCGACCCGCCGCCTGGGGTCGTACGGGCAGCCGCCGCAGTAGTCGCTCATCCGGTTGATGTACGCGCCACCCGAGGCGTACGGCTTCGTGGTCATCTGGCCCAGGTCGGCGTACTGGCTCATGCCCACCACGTTGGCCGTCATCACCCACTCGTACCCGTCGACGAAGCTGCGGTGGAACCAGTCCACCAGCTCGCCCGGGCGCCAGCCGCGCTGCAACGCGTAGTTGCCCAGCACCATCAGCCGGGGGATGTGGTGCACCCAGCCGCGGTCGCGGACCCCGGCCAGCACGTCGGACAGGCAGCGCGCGTCCACCGCGTCGGCGTCCAGTTCCTGCCACCAGTCCGGCACCGTACGCCGGGCGGCCAGCCGGTTGCTGCCGCGGTAGCCGACGTCGAAGTACCAGTACAGGTTCCAGACGAAGTCCCGCCAGCCGAGCAACTGCCGGACGAAGCCCTCGACGCTGGCCAGCGGCGCCCCGCGGTCCCGGTACGCCTGTTCCGCCGCCCGGACCGCCGCGAGCGGGTCGAGCAGGCCGAGGTTGAACGACGAGGAGAGCACCGAGTGCGCCATGAACGGGTCGCCGGCCAACATCGCGTCCTCGTACGGACCGAACTTCGCCAGCCGGTGCCGGACGAAGTGCCGGAGCCGGGCGGTGGCCTCGGCGGGGGTGGCCGGCAGGAACCGCGGTCCGTCCCGGCCGACGAACCGGATCCCCTCGGCCTCCCAGCGGTCGAGATCGCGGCGGACCTCGGCGTCGATGTCATCCTCGGTGATCCGCGGCGGCCCGGGTACGTCGAGCCGGTCGGTCTCCTTGGGCGGCGGCTCCCGGTTGTCCGCGTCGAAGCTCCACCTGCCGCCCTCGGGCTCGTCGCCGGCCACCAGCACCTCGTGGTGCTGCCGGGCGAACCGGTAGAAGTCGTCCAGCCGCAGCGCGCCGCGCCGGGCGTCGGCCCAGCCGGCGAAGTCGGTGAGCGAGGTGATGAAGCCGCGCGGCGGCAGCACGGTCACCCGGGGGAGCCCCTGGACCAGGGTGCGGGCGCGCCGGGAGGTGGGGTGGCACACCTCCAGCGGCTCCCGTACCTTGCGCAGGCCCTCCCGGTAGGTCTCGGCCCGTACGTACCGGGCCTGGTCGCCGAGTTCCGCGGCGCGGTGGCGCAGCGCGGAGAGCACCAGGTGTGCCTTCTGCCGGTGGAACGCCCGTCGCCGGAAGACCGCTTTTGACTCGATCATCAGCACCGGTTGGTGGCGGTCGTCGAGAAAGTGCGGTCCGAGCTGATCGGCGAACAGCCATCGGCGGGACATTTCCCGATTATGACCTGACTGCGGCTTTTCTGAAGGAAACTTCATTGCTTTGTGTTCGCATGGTCACATGGGGTATCGGTGGCATCGTACTGCGCGGCGGCTCAGCCGCTGCGCCCCGCGGCTACTCAGTTCCGCGGGCGCCCGGCCCCGCGGTGTACTCAGCCCGCGGCGTACCCGCGGCGTACCCGCGGTGTGCTCGCGGTGTGCTCGGCCCTCGGCGTACCCGTGGTGTGCTCAGCCCCGGGTGACGATCGCCGCCCGCAGCCGGTCCAGCAGGTCGGCGCTGTCCGGCACGGACCGCCCGGTGAACAGGCCGGTGCCCAGGCTCCCGTGATCGGCCCAGGTGCACAGCACGACGCTGGTGCCGCCGACCCGACCGACGCCGCACCGGCGGTACTCGCCGCGCTGGTCGGTCGGCACGACCGTGATCTCGGTCAGCCCGTAGGTGTCGGTCAGCCGGTTCACCTCGGCCACGACGTCCTGGTCGGGGTTGAACCGGAACCCGGTGGCACCGAAGACGGTGACCAGCTTGCCGCCGGGCGCCGAGTACACCCCCGCGAAGGTCTGCTCGGCGAACGTGTGCGCCAGCCGCATGTCCTGTTCGAGCCGCTGGCTGGCCCGCCGGCTCGCCGCGTCGTCGCGCAGGGTCAGGTCCGCCACCTGCCCGGGTAGCGCGGCGGTGGCCGGATACTGCTGCCAGAGCGGCCGGCCGAAGTAGCCGGGGCAGGCGCAGCAGCAGGCGACCAGCACCAGCAGCACCCAGGGCCAGCGGCGTCGACGGCGTACCGGCACCGGGACGTACCCGGCGGGCGGTCGCCACCCGGGCGGCGGCGTGGGCGGGTTGGCCGCGGCCGCGCGCCGCCGGTCCCGCCGGCGCTGCCGGGGTGGTGCGGGCCGGGCCGGGCCGGGATGTGCCGGTACGGGCGGCGCCGGTGCGCCCGGACCGCCGCCGGTCCCGGGGTACGGCACCGGCAGGTACTGCGGCCCGGTGGGCAGATATGCCGGCGGGCCGGACCGTACCGCGGGCCAGCGCGGATCGGCCGGGGATGCCGGCGGTGCCCCCGGTGCCCCCGGAAGCGGCGCCCCCGGTGCGTCCGGCGGCGCGACCGGGTACGGGCGGGTCGCCGGCGGCGGCCCGAACTCCGGTGGCCCGAACTCCACAGGCCAGGGTTCCGGCTGCCCCGCGTACGGGTCGGCGTCCGCCCACGGATCCACCGGCTCGCGGTTCTCCAGCTCGGCGCGCTCGTCCGCGGGCAGGTCCAGCGTGGGGTCCAGCGGCTTGGCCGGCGGGCCGCCGATGTGCTCGCTGGCCAGCCAGCGGCGGCGCCGGGGGGTCGGCGGGGGCACCGATGCCGAGCCGGTCCAGCGCGGCGGCACGACCTCGGTGGAGGCGTCGCCGGGTCCGTCCCCGCCGCCGGTCTCGCTGCCGGTCTCGATGCCGTCGGTCTCGATACGGTCGTTCTGACCTCCGTCGTTCTGACCGCCGTCGATCTCACCGCCGTCGGTCCCACCGACGTCGGTCCCATCGGCGGTGTCCGGGGCGGTGTCCGGGCGCCCGGCGCCGTCCGGTGTGGTCCCGTCGGCGTCGGCGTCGGCGTCGGCGTCGGCGTCGGTCGGCGCGTCCGGCTTGGCCGGGCGCCGCTCGGCCGCCGACCCGGGTTGCCCGGGATCGGAACCGGGCTGGTCGGCTTCGGAACCGGGCTGGTCGGGCGCGGGCGCGAGCTGCTCGGGTCCGGGCGCGGGCATCGGCTCACCCCCGCCCCGGTGCGGCTCCGGCATCGCGGAAATCTCCTCTCGGCGACCTACGAGGTTAGTACCGGGCGGCCAGCCGCACCCACCGGCCAGTTGATCATGAAGCGGCGCGTACCCTTGGGCATCATGAGCGTCGCACCCGCCGCCGCCGGACTCACCGCGGCCAACTCCGTCTGGCCCCAGCTTGAGCCGCTGCTTCCGCAGGTCAGCAAGCCGATCCAGTACGTCGGTGGCGAGCTGGGTGCGGTGGTGAAGGACTGGTCGGCCGCAACGGTGCGCTGGGCGTTGATGTATCCCGACGCGTACGAGGTCGGCCTGCCCAACCAGGGCGTCCAGATCCTCTACGAGGTGCTCAACGAGCTGCCCGACGTGCTGGCCGAGCGGACGTACGCGGTCTGGCCGGACCTGGAACGGCTGATGCGGGCGCACGGGGTGCCGCAGTTCACGGTCGACGCGCACCGGCCGGTCGGGGACTTCGACCTGTTCGGCGTCTCGTTCGCCACCGAGCTGGGCTACACGAACCTGCTCACCGCGATCGACCTGGCCGGCATCCCGCTGCTGGCCGCCGACCGTGACGACCGGCACCCGGTGCTGATCGCCGGCGGGCATGCTGCGTTCAACCCCGAGCCGATCGCCGACTTCGTCGACGCCGCGGTGCTGGGCGACGGCGAGGAAGCCGTCCTGGAGATCACCGACATCGTCCGGGCCTGGAAGGCCGAGGGCTCGCCGGGCGGCCGGGACGAGCTGCTGCTGCGGCTGGCCCGCACCGAGAGCGTCTACGTGCCGCGCTTCTACGACGTGGACTACCTGCCGGACGGCCGGATCCGCCGGGTGGTGCCGAACCGCCCGGACGTGCCGTTCCGGGTGCACAAGCGCACCACCATGGACCTGGACGCCTGGCCGTACCCGCGCAAGCCGCTGGTGCCGCTGGCCGAGACCGTGCACGAGCGGTACGCCGTGGAGATCTTCCGCGGGTGCACCCGGGGCTGCCGGTTCTGCCAGGCCGGCATGATCACCCGGCCGGTCCGGGAGCGGTCGATCACCACCGTCGGGCAGATGGTGGCCGACGGGCTGGAGTTCTCCGGCTTCTCCGAGGTGGGTCTGCTGTCGCTCTCCTCGGCCGACCACAGCGAGATCGGCGACATGTGTTCCGGGCTGGCCGAGCAGTACGCCGGCACCAACGTGTCGCTGTCGCTGCCCTCGACCCGGGTGGACGCGTTCAACATCGACCTGGCCCAGGAACTGTCCCGCAACGGTCGGCGGACCGGGCTGACCTTCGCGCCCGAGGGCGGCTCCGAGCGGATCCGCAAGGTCATCAACAAGATGGTGTCCAAGGAAGACCTGATCCGCACCGTCGTCACGGCGTACACGAACGGGTGGCGGCAGGTGAAGCTCTACTTCATGTGCGGCCTGCCCACCGAGACGGACGAGGACGTCCTGGAGATCGCGGAGATGGCGCACGAGGTGATCCGGGCCGGCCGCGCGGCGACCGGCAGCAGGGACATCCGCTGCACCGTGTCCATCGGCGGGTTCGTGCCGAAGCCGCACACCCCGTTCCAGTGGGCCAGCATGGACCGGCCCGAGACGATCGACCACCGGCTCAAGCTGCTCAAGCAGGCCATCAACAGCGACCGCTCGCTGGGCCGGGCCATCGGCTTCCGCTACCACGACGGCGAGCCGTCGCTGATCGAGGGACTGCTGTCCCGGGGCGACCGCCGGGTCGGCGCGGTGATCCGGCGGGTGTGGGAGAACGGCGGCCGGTTCGACGGCTGGAGCGAGCACTTCTCGTACCAGCGCTGGGTGGACGCGGCCGCCGAGGCGCTGCCCCGGGCCGGCGACGAGTGCGGAGCCGGCCAGCGGTACACGGCCGCGGTGGACCTCGACTGGTTCACCGCCCGGGAGCGCGAGGAACTGGAGGTCCTTCCCTGGGACCACCTGGACTCCGGGCTCGACAAGGAGTGGCTCTGGCAGGACTGGCAGGACGCGCTGAGCGAGTACGAGCAGGACGACTGCCGGTGGACGCCCTGCTTCGACTGCGGTGTCTGCCCGAGCATGGACACCGAGATCCAGATCGGCCCGACCGGCCGGAAACTGCTGCCGCTGACCCCGGTGGGCGGTAACGGCATGCGCGTCCCGTCCTGACCCGCGCCGTCCCCGGGCCACATCGGAAGGAGCCACCATCAGTAGCAAGCGTCAGCCGGAGGGCGGCCAGGCGCCGGTCGTGCAGCGGATCCGGATCCGGTACGCCAAGCGCGGGCCGCTCCGGTTCACGTCGCACCGCGACTTCGCCCGAGCCTTCGAGCGCGCGTTGCGCCGCGCCGGCGTACCCATCGCGTTCTCCCAGGGCTTCACCCCGCACCCCAAGATCTCGTACGCCAGCGCGGCGCCGACCGGGGTGGCCAGCGAGGCCGAGTACCTGGAGATCGGGTTGCAGGCGGCGGTCGACCCGGCCGCGTTGCGCGCGGCCCTGGACGCGGCCCTCTCGCCCGGCCTGGACGTGCTGGATGCGGTCGTGGCCGGACCGGGCAGTCTGGCCGAGCGGATCCAGGCGTCGCGGTGGCGGGTGGAACTGCCGGGCGTCTCGCCCGACACCCTGCGTGTCGCGGTCGACAAATTCCGTACCGCGCAGGAGGTTCCTGTCGAACGGCTCACCAAGCAGGGACGGCGGACGTTCGACACGCGCAGCGCGGTGATAAGCATCGATGTGATCGACGAGAACGAGACTCCTTCCGAGGTCACGGGCGTACCGTGTGCGATACTTGGGCTGGTGGTACGGCAGGTCACACCTACCGTGCGACCCGATGACGTCCTGTCCGGCCTCCGCGTGGTGGCCGACCTGGAGCCGCTGGCGCCGCCCCGTGCGACCCGGCTGGCGCAGGGCACGTTGACCGCGCAGGCCGAGATCGTGGATCCGTTGGACGCGGACCGCGACGGGGCAGCCATCGCTGAACACTGACCCACCGTGGTCAGTGCCCAGGTAGCCAGACTTCGGTGGTCCCGTGCATCTGGACGGCGCCGCCGGAACAACTTTGCGGCGACCCTGCGTGGCAGCGCTCACCCGCGCCCGGGGAAGCCAGAACTGGAGACGTCCCATGCTCGACAACGAGCCAGCGGGCGGTGAACGGTCCGGCGACGAGCCGACCGGAACCGCGAACTCCGGCGCCGAGGGCGGCGCCGCGAACTCCGGCGCCGAGACCGGCGCCGTGGACCTGGGCGCCGTGACCGGCGCTGCGGAGATCGGCGTCGCGGACATCGGCGCCGCCGACGGCGCCGGGCAGTCCGGTGCCGGGCCGATCGAGGGCATACCGACCGGCGACGAGGTCCCGCCCGCGCCGGTCCGACGCGCCCGGACCACCCGCCGGCGCAGCGCCACCCGGGCGACCGAACCGATCCAGCAGGAGACGCCGATCGAGGCGTCCACCGGGACCGGTACGGCCGGCGGGGAGGCACCCGCGGGCGAGGTGTTCGCCCCCACCGCCGGTGAGCAGGATCCGCCGGCGACCACCCGCCGCCGGCGCAAGGCGACCACCGCCCGCAAGGCGCCGGCGACCGAGCCGGCGGCCGAGCCGCAGACCCCGGCCGGAGTGACCGCGGACGCGCCCGGCCCGGTCGCCGTGCCGGAGTCTCCGGCCGGGCAGCCCACCGGCCCGGCGGCGTCCACCGCCGCACCGGCGGAGGCCGACGAGCCGGCCGAGGCCGCCGGCGCACAGACCACGGACGCGGCGCAGACCACCGAGGCAACCCAGACCCCGGAGGCGCCGCAGACCACCGAGGCGCCGCAGACCACCGAGGCGCCGCAGACCACCGAGGCGCCGCAGACCACCGAGGCGCCGCAGACCACCGAGGCGCCGCAGACCACCGAGGCGCCGCAGGCCGCCAAGGCGACCCGCAGCCGCCGGCGCAAGGCCGTACCCCCGGTCGAGGTTCCGACCGCGGACGCCGAACCGGCGGACGCCACCGGTACGGCGGAGGTCCTGCCGGCCAGCGAGGCGCCGGCCGAGGTCGCCGCCGCTCCGGGTGGTTCCGGCGACGCCGACCAGGCCGTCGAGCCGGTCGCCGAGCGGACCGGGCGGCGCCGGCGTTCCGCGCTGTCCCCGCCCGCCGTGCTGTTCATGGCGCCCGAGCCGGAGACCCCGCAGCCCGCTCCCGTCGAGGCGCCCGAGCCGGTGGCCGCGGCCGCCGAGCCGGCCGCCGAGGAACCGGCCGAGGGCGCCGAGTCGGGCCGGCGTCGCCGCCGGCGCGCCCGCGCGACCGAGCCCGCGGAGACCGCGGTGGAGGAGCCGGTCGCGCAGGAGCCGGCCGAGGGTGAAGACGAGGATGAGGACGAGGACGAGGAAGCCGCCGGTCGCCGCCGGCGCCGGCGCGGCCGGCGGGGCCGCGGCCGGGGCAAGGGCCCGAGCGACGAACTGACCGAGGAGACCGATGAGCCGGCAGCGGCCGACGGCGGTCCCGAGGCCGACGAGGAGGCGCCCGAGGCGGACGGCGGCGAGGGGCTGACCCGCCGCCGGCGGCGCCGGCGGCGCAAGGGAGCCGGGGACAGCGACGGCGGCGCCGAGGACGGCGTGCCGACGGTCGTCAAGATCCGGGAGCCCCGCAAGGCCGTCGACGAGGTGCAGGGCGTTTCCGGGTCGACCCGGCTGGAGGCCAAGCGGCAGCGCCGCCGGGACGGTCGCGAGCAGCGCCGGACCCGGCCGCCGATCCTGAGCGAGTCGGAGTTCCTGGCCCGGCGCGAGGCGGTGGACCGGGTCATGGTGGTACGCCAGCGCGGCGACCGCACCCAGATCGCGGTGCTGGAGGACGGCGTGCTGGTCGAGCACTACGTCAGCCGCAGTTCCTCCGGGACGATGGCCGGCAACGTGTACCTCGGCAAGGTCCAGAACGTGCTGCCGAGCATGGAGGCGGCGTTCGTCGACGTCGGCCGGGGCCGCAACGCCGTGCTGTACGCCGGCGAGGTGAACTGGGACACCACGGGTCTGGAGGGCCGGGCGCGCTCCATCGAGCAGGCGCTCAAGTCCGGCGACTCGGTGCTGGTGCAGGTCACCAAGGATCCGATCGGGCACAAGGGCGCGCGGCTGACCAGCCACATCGCGCTCTCCGGCCGGCACCTGGTGTACGTGCCGCACGGCAACGCCTCGGGGATCAGCCGCAAGCTTCCGGACACCGAGCGGAAGCGGCTGCGGGACATCCTCAAGAAGCTGGTTCCCGAGGGCGCCGGGGTGATCGTGCGGACCGCGGCCGAGGGTGCCAGCGAGGACGAACTGGCCCGGGACATCAAGCGGTTGCAGTCGCAGTGGGAGGACATCCAGGCCAAGGCCGCCTCCGGTGGCGCCCCGGTGCTGCTGTCCGAGGAGCCGGACCTGGTGATCCGGGTGGTCCGGGACCTGTTCAACGAGGACTTCCGGGACCTGGTGGTCGAGGGCGAGTCCGCGTACGCGATGGTGGAGTCGTACCTGGGCCAGGTCTCGCCGGACCTGGTGGCGCGGCTGCGCCGGCACACCGGCACGAACGACGTGTTCGCCGAGCACCGGATCGACGAGCAGATCCTCAAGGGCCTGGACCGCAAGGTCTTCCTGCCCTCCGGCGGTCACCTGGTGATCGACCGCACCGAGGCGATGACCGTGGTGGACGTCAACACCGGCAAGTACACCGGGGCCGGCGGCAACCTGGAGGAAACGGTCACCCGCAACAACCTGGAGGCGGCCGAGGAGATCGTCCGCCAGCTGCGGCTGCGGGACCTCGGCGGCATCATCGTGATCGACTTCATCGACATGGTGCTGGAGTCGAACCGGGAGCTGGTGCTGCGCCGGCTGACCGAGTGCCTCGGCCGGGACCGCACCAAGCACCAGGTCACCGAGATCACCTCGCTGGGCCTGGTGCAGATGACCCGCAAGCGGATCGGTGCCGGGCTGCTGGAGGCGTTCAGCGAGACCTGTGACTGCTGCAAGGGCCGCGGTCTGATCATCCACACCGAGCCGGTGCCCGAGAAGGGCCGTTCGGGCGGGGGCGACAAGGTCAAGGCGGTCGCCTCGGCCGGAACCCCGGCGCCGGCCGCGGAGAGCGGATCGGGCGGCGGGCGCCGCCGGGGTCGCCGCGGCGCGGCGGCCGAGCCGGCGACCACGGTCACCGAGGTCGAGGTCGTCGAGGAGGACGACACGATGGGCTACGACCTGTCCCGGTACGAGAACGCGGCGGCCGAGGCGCCGGCGATCGAGGACGTCCGGGAGGCCGAGCCGATGCGGCTGGCCGGCGCGGACGACCCCGACGGGCTGGACGGGTCGGACACCGGGGAACCGGGCGACGGCGGGGGCGTCGGTCGGCGCCGGTCGCGCCGCGGCGGCACCCGACGGCGTACCCGGCCCTGACGGCCGGCTCTGACGGCTGGCTCTGACGACCGCCCGGGGTCCGCCCCGGGCGGGTTCGGCGGTGACCGCTTAGGCTGGCCCGAGCCGTCCCGCCGGCCCCGGCCGTTCCGCGCCGGGTCGGCCAGCCTCACCCCTGGGAGCCTCCGATGCGACGCCTTCCGGCCACCGCCGCCGCGGCGGTGGCGCTGCTGATCGCCACCGCCGGCTGTTCGGGCGGCGCCGACCCGGTCGCGGCGCCGACCGGCGCCGCCGGGTCGTCGGCCGCCGGCAGCCCGGGCGCGGGTACGTCCGGCACGCCCGGCACCCCTGGTGGCACGCCGACCCCGGGCGGTGCCGAGGTGACCGCCACCGCGGGCGGCAACGCCGGCGACGTCTGCGCGGCGGCCGTCGAGACCAGTTCCGAGGCCGCGGTGACCTTCGTGAACGAGCTGTCCAGCCAACTGCAGGCCAGCAGCACGGGCGACACGAAGACGGCGGAGACGGCCAAGCGGAACGCCCAGGCCGCGCTGGACCGCTGGGCCGACGGGATCCGGAAGCAGGCGCAGCGGGCGACCGATCCGCAGTTGCGGGCGGCGCTGACCGACGTGAGCGCGGAGATCGCCACCATCGAACCGGACGTGCAGAGCCTCGACCAGAGCAAGCTCGACCAGCTCCAGCAGCGGGTGGACGCGCTCTGCGGCAGCTGAGCGCCCCGGGACCCGTTCCGGTGGTCGTGCCGGCCCCGGTTTGGGGGCGGGGCCGGGCATGGCGTACGCTTGCCTGCGGCGTACCTGCGTGCGCCGAGTTGTCGCGTGCCCGCAGCCGCATCCCGCGGCGAGTCGCCGCGAGCAGCTTTTCCCAGCAGCCTCAACGACAGGGAGTCCGCGTCCGATGTACGCGATCGTCAAGACCGGCGGCAAGCAGTACAAGGTCGCCGAGGGCGACGTGATCGAGGTCGAGAAGCTCGTCGGCCAGCCCGGCGACGCGGTGACGCTGACCGCGGTCCTCCTCGTCGATGGTGAAGACCTGGTGACCGATGCGGCCAAGCTCGCCGACGTCTCGGTGTCCGGCGAGATCGCCGCGCACACCAAGGGCCCGAAGATCCGGATCCACAAGTTCAAGAACAAGACCGGCTACCACAAGCGTCAGGGTCACCGCCAGCCGCTGACCAAGATCAAGGTGACCGGCATCTCCAGCGGAAAGTAAGGTCGTTCTCAGATGGCTCACAAAAAGGGTGCGTCCAGCTCGCGTAACGGCCGGGACTCCGCGGCGCAGCGGCTCGGCGTGAAGCGGTTCGGTGGCCAGGTCGTCAGCGCCGGCGAGATCATCGTCCGGCAGCGTGGCACCAAGTTCCACCCCGGCGAGCTCGTCGGCCGCGGTAACGACGACACGCTCTTCGCGCTGGCCGCGGGAGCGGTGCAGTTCGGCAGCAGGCGCGGTCGCAAGATCGTCAGCATCGTGCCGGCGGCACAGCAGTAGCACATCGTCGAAGCGGGCCGCGGGACCACGGTGTCCCCGGCCCGCTTCGCTGTCTCCGGGGCGGATCCCCGGATTCGCCTGCGGCGGCACCATCCGCCGCTGAGAGGATTGCGTCGTGGCGACGTTCGTTGACCGGGTCGTCCTGCACCTGCGGGCCGGCGACGGCGGGCACGGCTGTGTCTCGATCCACCGGGAGAAGTTCAAGCCGTTCGGCGGCCCCGACGGGGGCAACGGCGGACACGGCGGCGGCATCTCCCTCGTGGTCGACCCCCAGGTACACACGCTGCTGGACTTCCACTTCCGGCCGCACGTGCGGGCCGCCGGGGGCAAGGGCGGCGCCGGCTCCAACCGGGACGGCGCCAACGGCACCGACCTGGTGCTCAAGGTGCCCGACGGGACGGTGGTGAGCACGCTCGACGGGACGGTGCTGGCCGACCTGGTCGGCGCCGGGACCACGTTCGAGGCGGCCCGCGGCGGCCGGGGCGGCCGGGGCAACGCGGCGCTGGCCAACTCCCGGCGCAAGGCGCCCGGCTTCGCCGAACTGGGCGAGCCGGGCGACCAGCTGGACGTGGTGCTGGAACTCAAGAGCGTGGCGGACGTCGGGCTGGTCGGGTTCCCGTCCGCCGGCAAGTCCTCGCTGATCTCGGTGCTCTCCGCGGCGAAGCCGAAGATCGCCGACTACCCGTTCACCACCCTCGTACCGAACCTGGGCGTCGTCCGGGTCGACGACCACACGTTCACCGTCGCCGACGTACCCGGGCTGATTCCCGGCGCCGCCACCGGCAAGGGGCTGGGCCTGGAGTTCCTCCGGCACATCGAACGGTGCGCGGTTCTCGTGCACGTGGTGGACGCGGCCACCCTGGAACCGGGCCGGGACCCGCTCGGCGACATCGACGCGATCGAGACGGAACTGGCCGCGTACGGCGGGCTGGCCGATCGACCCCGGCTGGTGGTGCTGAACAAGGTGGACGTGCCCGACGGCCGGGACCTGGCCGACATCGTCCGGTCGGACGTCGAGGAACGCGGCTATCCGGTGTTCGAGGTGTCGGCGGCCACCCGGGAGGGGCTGCGCGAGCTGACGTACGCGATGGCCGAACTGGTCGAACAGGCCCGCGCGGCGGCCCCGGCGGCGGAACCCACCCGGATCGTGCTGCGGCCGCCGGCCGTGGACGACGCCGGCTTCACGGTGGAGGCCGTCGACGACGGCTACCTGGTGCGCGGCCCCCGACCCGAGCGGTGGGTCCGGCAGACCAACTTCGACAACGAGGAGGCCGTGGGCTACCTGGCCGACCGGCTCGCCCGGCTCGGCGTCGAGGAGGCGCTGGCCAAGGCCGGCGCCGAGCCCGGCGACCTGGTCCGGATCGGCGAGCGGGAGTTCGACTGGCACCCGACGGTGCTGGCCGAGTTCGTGCCCACCGTGCGCGGCACCGACGAGCGCATGGCGGACCGGTCCACCCGGGCCACCGCCGCGCAGCGGCTGGCGGCCCGCAAGGCCCGCCGGCGCCGCCCGGACGACGAGGTCGAGACCGGCGACGGTACGGCCGCCGCGGTGACCGCCGGGGACGGTGTGACCGGCGGGGACGGGACCGGCGACGGCGCGGCCGAGGGGAGCGGGGACCGCGACGGCGCGGCCGGCGGCGCCGGCTGACGGCCGCGGTCCGCCGTATCCGTTCAGGACCGGGTCGGAAGCCGCTGGCGCGGCGTCCATGATCGCGTTACCCGGCGGAAATGCCCGGTCACTACCGTAAAGGTGTGCTGATCGAGCCGCGGCCCGCCTCCGATCCGGCGCTGGTGGCCCTGGTGACGGCCCAGCAACGCGAGTTGCGGGACGCCGACGGAGGGCTCGACGGCCAGGTCTTCGACGTCCACCCGAACATCCGGTTCCTGGTCGGACTGCACAACGGGCTGGCGGTGACCTGCGGGGCGATCCAGGCGCTCGACGCCCGCACCGCGGAGATCAAGCGGATGTACGTCCGGCCGGCCTTCCGCGGTCAGGGCCTGGCCCGGCAGCTGCTGACCGCCCTGGAGGAGCTGGCGCTCTGGCACGGCCACACCGAGGTACGGCTGGAGACCGCCACCTACCTGCCGGCCGCGATCGGGCTCTACAGCTCGGCCGGGTACGCCCGGATACCCGTCTACGGCGAGTACGTCAGCAACCCGTACAGCGTCTGCTTCCGCAAGCGGCTGCCCGTCCCGGCCTAGGCCGCGGTTCTCCGGCCGGCCGCGTCCCGGCCCAGGGCGCGGTTCCCCGGCCGGCCGCGTCCCGGCCCAGGGCGCGGTTGCCCGGCCGGCCGGGCTTCGCCGCTCAGACGTGCGCGTCCACCGGCTCGGGGGTCGGCGGCGCCGACTCGGTCGCCCCGGTGGAGCGGCGGGCGACGAACACGCAGCAGAGTGCGGCCAGGGCGAGGACGGCCAGCGGCAGCACCAGGCTGTGCCGCATGGCCGTGGTGAACGCCTGGCGGAACGTGTGGGCGGCCACCTCGCCGATCACCTGCCGGGCCTGCTCCGGCAGGTCCGGCGGCAGCTCCACGCCGGACTGGCCGGCGCCGATCTCCAGGTTGCCGCCGCTGGCGTTGCTGAAGCCGTCGACGAACTGGTCGCGGAACTGCGGCGGCAGCGCCCCGGCGTTCGCCCGGGCGGTGCTGCGCAACTGGTCGGCGAGCTGCACCTGGAGCAGGGCACCGACCGCGGCCGAGCCGATCACCGCGCCGAGCTGCCGGGCCGTGTTGATGAACCCGGAGGCGGCGCCGGCCATCTGCGGTGCCACGTTGCGCATGGCGATGGTCTGCAACGGCGCGAAGGTCAGGCCCAGGCCGAAGCCGGCCACGATGATGCCGGGCAGCACGTGCCAGCGCCCGGAGTCGGCGTGGGCCAGCCAGACCACCAGCCCCATGCCGACCGACCAGAGGCTGAGCCCGAGGAACAGGACCCACTTGCCGCCGGTGCGGTCGGCGAGCCGGCCGGCGAGCGGGGCGACGCACATCGAGATCAGCGACATCGGCGCGGTGGTGAGACCGGCCTGCAACGCGGTCAGTCCGAGCACCGACTGGAGATAGATCACCAGCGGCAGGAACAGGCCGAGCATGCCGAACGCGATGGCCGCGCTCACGACGTTCATCAGCGAGTAGTTGCGGTCCGCGAAGATCGCGAACGGCACCAGCGGTTCGCGGTCCCGGCCGGCGTACTGCTGGAACATGAAGACGGCCAGCACCACGACGCCGGCGGCGATCACCTCGAAGATGGTGACCGGTCCCCACACCCGGCCCCAGTCGTGCGGCTCGCCCTCGATCAACCCGTACGTGACCAGGAAGAGTCCCACGGTGGCCAGCGCCGTTCCGGTCCAGTCCAGCCGGTGCCGGCGGTTGAGCTTGATGTCCGGCATCACGATCGCGGCCAGCACCACGGCGATGATGCCGATCGGCAGGTTGACGAAGAAGATGTACTCCCAGCCCCAGTCCGTGACCAGGTAACCGCCGAGGGTCGGCCCGGCGACCGTGGCCACGCCCGCGACGGCGCCCCACAGGCCGAACGCGGCGCCCCGCTTCTCCGCCGGGAAGATCATGGTGATCACGGACAGGGTCTGCGGGGTGAGCAGCGCGCCGCCGACCCCCTGCACCACCCGGGCGATGATGAGCTGCTCGGGGTTGCGGGCGAAGCCGCACACCGCCGAGGCGACGGTGAAGACGATCAGACCCAGGATGAACAGCCGCTTCGGCCCGTACAGGTCGCCGAGCCGGCCGGCAGTGATCAGCAGTACGGCGTAGACCAGCACGTAGGAGTTGAGCACCCAGAGGATCTGGTCCAGGGATGCGGACAGGCTGGTGCTCATGTCCGGGATCGCGATGTTCACGATCGTCGTGTCCAGCAGGATCATGAAGAAGCCGAGGCAGAGCACGGAGAGCACCAGCCAGGGGCTGTGCGGCTTCCGGTCCGCCCGCTCGGCCGCTTCGCTCATGGGTCGCTCCTCGTCGTCGGCTCGCAGCGCACGCTCGATCTGGACGATAGACCCGGGCGCGGTCCGGACTCAAAACCGTCCCGCGCTCCGGCGGTCCGCTCAGTCGAGCAGGCCGATCGCCGCCCGGGCCGCCCGGACCGTGTCCGCGGTGGCCGCCCGCGCCCGTTCGGCTCCCGCCCGCAGCAGGCCGTGCACGTGGGCGGGGTCGCGGCTCAGCTCGGCGTACCTGGCCTGGATAGGCGTCACCCGGGCCAGCACGGCGTCCACCACGGCGGCCTTGAGCCGCCCGTACGAGTCGAACTCCGTGGCCAGGTCGGCGGGGGACCGGCCCGCGCAGGCCGCGAGGATCTCCAGCAGGTTCGCCACCCCCGGCCGGTGCACCGGGTCGTACGCCACAGTGGTCCCCGAGTCGGTGACCGCCCGCAGCACCTTGCGGCGCAGCACGTCCGGCGGGTCGAGCAGGAACAGCGTGCCCGCGCCCGAGCCGGCCGACTTGCTCATCTTCGACGTCGGGTCGGCGAGGTCCATCACCCGGGCCGCGGCGCTCGGGTGCACCGCCACCGGCACCGGGAAGGTGTCGCCGTACCGCTGGTTGAACCGGATCGCGAGGTCCCGGGCCAGCTCGACGTGCTGGTCCTGGTCGTCGCCGACCGGTACCTCGCGGATGCGGTGCAGCAGGATGTCCGCGGCCATCAGCACCGGGTAGGTGAGCAGGCTGAGCCGCACCTGCCGCTGCCGGGCCGACTTCTCCCGGTACTGGATCATGCGTTGGGCCTCGCCCACCCCGGTCACGCACTCCAGCAGGTAGTGCAGTTCGGTGTGTGCCGGCACCTGGGACTGCGGATAGAGCAGCGTGACCTCCGGGTCCACCCCGGCGGCGAGCAGCAGCGTCGCCTGTTCCAGGGTGTTCGCCCGGACCCGCGCCGGGTCGTGCCGCACGGTCATGGCGTGCAGATCGGCCAGGAAGACCACGGTGTCGTGGTCGTACTGGCCGGCGGCGATGGGCGCCATCGCGCCGAGCAGGTTGCCGACGTGCAGGTGGCCGCTCGGGGTCAGGCCGGTGATCCGGCGCAGCCGGGAACGGGCGTCGAGGGCGGGTGCGGTCATCGCGGGCTCCGGTGGTGTCCGGGGCCGCCGGCACCGGGCGGACGCGGTACGCGAAACGGCCGCCCGGTGCGTCGGGCGGCCGTCTGGGGTATCGGGTGTGCGGAATGCGCGGGGCCGCCCGTCAGGGCGCCCGCCACAGGCCGGTGCTGGTCATCCGCACGCCACCACGATAGCAGTGCGGGCGGCCGGTCATTCGAGGTCGAACTCGCCGTCCTGGGCGCCCGCCACGAACGCGTCCCACTCCGCCTGGGTGAAGACCAGCACCGGCCCGTCCGGGTCGGCCGAGTTCCGCATGCCGATCAGGTCGTCGACGAAGGCCACCTCGACGGCCTCCTCCGCCGGGTCGCCGTCGGCGCGCTGCCAGACGGCGCGGGACAGGTCGAAATCGCCCTTGGGGTGCTGCGGCATTGGGGCCTCCATCACGCGGTCGGTTCCGTGGGCGGGAACCGGGTCTCCATCGTGCAGGATAGGCGGATGCCGAGCCTCACCCGCGTCGAAGCAGCCCAGCGCGCCGCGACACTGTCCGTGGAGTCGTACGAGATCGACCTGGATTTGACCGCGGCGGGCGATACCTTCGCCTCGGTGGTCACGATCCAGTTCCGGGCCTCCGCCGGTGCCGAGACGTTCGTCGAGGTCAAGCCCGTCGAACTGCAAGGGGTACGGCTCAACGGCGTCGAGCTGGATCCGGCGGCGCTGGCCGGAAACCGGTACCCGCTGACCGGGCTGGCCGAGCGGAACACGCTCACCGTGGGCGCCGTGATGGCGTACACCAACACGGGGCAGGGGCTGCACCGGGTGCTCGACCCGGCGGACGGCGCCACGTACCTGTACGCCACGTCCTTTCTGGACGACGCGCAACGGATCTTCGCGGCCTTCGACCAGCCCGACCTCAAGGCGCCGGTGACGCTGCGGGTCGCCGCGCCGCCGGACTGGCTGGTCGCCGCGAACGGCGCGGTCGCGGCCCGACCCGGCCCGGGCCGCTGGGAGTTCGCCCGGACCGAGCCGCTGGCCACCTATTTCGTCTCGCTGATCGCCGGTTCCTACCACGTACGGCGCGACGAGCACGACGGCGTGCCGCTGGCGCTGTACTGCCGGCGGTCGCTGGCCGAGCACCTCGACGCGGACGCCGAGGAGATCTTCACGGTCACCCGGCAGTGCCTCGACGAGTTCCACCGGCTGTTCGGGGTGCGCTACCCGTTCGGCAAGTACGACCAGGCGTTCGTGCCGGAGTTCAACGAGGGCGCGATGGAGAATCCGGGCCTGGTGACCATCCGGGACGACTACGTCTTCCGGTCGGCGGTCACGGACAGCGACCGCGAGCAGCGGGCCACCACGATCTCGCACGAGATGGCGCACATGTGGTTCGGCGACCTGGTCACCATGCGCTGGTGGGACGACCTGTGGCTGAACGAGTCGTTCGCCGAGTACCTGGGCACCCGGGTCACCGCCGAGGCCACCCGCTTCGACCGGGCCTGGGCGAAGTTCGCCATGCGGCGGAAAAACTGGGGGTACGCCGCCGACCAGCGCCCGTCCACCCATCCGGTCGCACCGGCCGACGTCGCCGACACCGCGCAGGCGCTTGTCAACTTCGACGGCATCTCGTACGCCAAGGGCGCCTCGGTGCTGCGGCAGCTCGTCGCGTGGGTGGGCGACGAGGCGTTCCTGGCCGGCCTGCGGGCGCACTTCGCGGCCCACCGGTTCGGCAACGCGACCCTGGCGGACCTGCTCGGCTCGCTCGACCGGGCGACCGGTGCCGGTGGGCCGGTGGATCCGGCCGACGACGGGCGGGACCTCGGCGCCTGGGCGGAGCCGTGGCTGCGCCGGGCCGGGGTCAACACGCTGCGCGTCGAGGCCACGCCGACGCCCGACGGCCGGTACGCCGAGGTCGCCGTGGTGCAGACCGCCCCGGCCGACCAGCCGGTGCTCCGCCCGCACCGGATCGCGCTGGGCCTCTACGACCCGGTCGAGCAGGACGGCCCGGTCGCGCACGACCCGGCCGAGCGTCCCGATCCGGTGCCCGGGGCGACCCGGCTGCGCCGGCGGGTGGAGGTCGACCTCGATCCGGCCGCGCCGGGCGGTCGTACCGTGGTCGCCGCGCTGGCCGGCGAGCCGGTGGCCCGGTTGCTGCTGCCCAACGACGGCGACCTGACCTTCGCGAAGGTCCGCCTCGACGCGGCCTCGGCGGCGGCCGTACCGCAGGTGCTGCCCACCCTGGCCGACCCGTTGGCCCGGGCGCTGGTCTGGTCCGCCGTGATGGACGCGGTGCGCGACGCCGAGCGGCCGGTGACCGATCTGGTGCCGCTGCTGTCGGTGACGCTGCCCGGCGAGACCGAGGTGGTGCTGGTGGAGGAGGTGTTCCAGCTGGCCCGCCCGCTGTTCGACCGCTACCTGGACCCGCCGGCCCGGCGGCGCGCGCTGGACACCGTGGCGGCGGCCTGGACCGCGGTCCTCGCCCCGGCCGGCGGCGGTGCCGGTGGGACCGGCGGTGCCGGTGGGCTTGACGGTGCGGTCGGGACCGGCGGGTCCACGCTGCTGGCCGCCGTGCACGGGCTGATCTGGGCGACGGCCGACAGTGGCCTGCTGCACGGCTGGCTGGCCGGCGACGGCCTGCCCGAAGGGCTGGTCCTGGACGCCGACCTGCGCTGGGCCCTGCTGGAGCGGCTGGTGGTGCTGGGCGCGGCCGACGAGACGCGGATCGCGGCCGAGTCGGCCCGGGACCGGACCGCCGCCGGCGAGCAGCGGGCGGCGTACTGCCGGGCCGCGCTGCCCGACGAGGCGGCCAAGGAACGCGCCTGGCGGCTGGTCGTGGCCGACACCGCGGCGTCGATGCGGGCGCTGACGGCCACCGCCACCGGCTTCTGGCATCCCGAACAGGTCGAGCTGACCAGCGGATACGTCGAGCGGTACTTCGCCGAGCTGCCGGCGATGGCCTCCTGCCGTACCCCGTGGGCGGCCGAGACGATCGCGCACAGCCTGTTTCCCCGGTACGCCGTGGCGCCGCGGACCCGGGAGCTGGCCGCGGACCTGCTGGCCGGGGCGGACCTGCCGCCGGGGGTCCGGCGGGCGGTGCTGGACGCCGACGACGACCTGCGCCGGGCGCTCGCCGCGCGCTGACCCCGGGGCTGGCGTCGCCGGCCGCCGGCCCTGGGGTTGGCGTCGCCGGGGTTGGCGTCGCCGGCCGCCGGCCCTGGGGTTGGCGTCGCCGGCTGCCGGCCCTGGGGTTGGCGTCGCCGGCTGCCGGCCCTGGGGCTGGCGTCGCCGGCCGCCGGCCCGGCGATGGCGTCGCCGGCCTACGATCAAGGAGTGGAGGAGGACATCCGGCGGGTCGGGATCATGGGCGGCACCTTCGACCCCATCCACAACGGGCACCTGGTGGCGGCGAGCGAGGTGGCCGACCGGTTCGGGCTGGACGAGGTGGTCTTCGTGCCCACCGGCCAGCCCTGGCAGAAGTCGGACGAATCGGTGACCCCGGCCGAGGACCGCTACCTGATGACCGTCATCGCCACCGCCTCCAACCCGGGCTTCCAGGTCAGCCGGGCGGACATCGACCGGGACGGACCCACCTACACGGTCGACACGCTGCGCGACATCCGCGCCGAGTACGGCCGCAAGGCGCAGTTGTTCTTCATCACCGGGGCGGACGCGCTGGAGAAGATCCTCTCGTGGAAGGACGCCGAGCGGATGTTCGAGCTGGCGCACTTCATCGGGGTGACCCGGCCCGGCTTCGAACTGTCCGCCGCGCACCTGCCGGCGGACGCGGTCAGCCTCGTCCAGGTGCCGGCCATGGCCATCTCCTCGACCGACTGCCGCGACCGGGTCGCCGCCGGCAAGCCGATCTGGTACCTGGTGCCGGAGGGTGTGGTGCAGTACATCGCCAAACGGCGGCTGTATCGGCGGTCATAGCGCCCACGAAGGCGATAACCGGAAGAAACTGGGAGGGCATCGGGCGCCGTCGTGTGAGAGGCTTGAAGCCACTCGTACGTCAGATCGAAGGAGAATGGTGGCAGTTCCCGAGCGCGCCCACGAGCTGGCCATGGCGGCCGCGCAGGCCGCCGCCGACAAGAAGGCCCAGGACATCGTCATCATCGACGTGGGCGACCGGCTGGCCATCACCGATGCCTTCATGATCGCCTCCGCGCCCAACGAGCGGCAGGTCGCCGCGATCGTGGACGCCATCGAGGAGGCCCTGGTCAACCTTCCCGAGAAGGCCAAGCCGGTCCAGCGCGAGGGCGAGCGGGCGGGCCGGTGGGTGCTGCTCGACTACGTCGACGTGGTGATCCACATCCAGCACACCGAGGAGCGCGAGTTCTACGCGCTCGACCGGCTGTGGAAGGACTGCCCGACCATCCCGTTCGTCGACCGCGACCTCGTCGACGCCGAGGCGGGGCCGGCGGTCCTGGCCGAATGACCCGGCTGATCCTCTGGCGGCACGGCAACACCGACTGGAACAACGGCAACCGCGTACAGGGGCAGACCGACGTCCCCCTCAACGACCTGGGCCGGGAACAGGCCGCCACGGCGGCCACCTGGCTGGCCGCGCTGCGCCCCGACCGCATCGTGGCCAGCGACCTGAGCCGGGCCTGGGAGACCGCCGCCGCGCTCGCCGCGCTCACCGGCCTCCCGGTGCACGCCGACGCCCGGCTGCGGGAACGGCACTTCGGCCGGTGGCAGGGACTGCTGCTGACCGAGGCCGCCGAGCGGCATCCGACCGAGTACGCGGCCTGGCGCTCCGGCGACCCGGACCCCGGCTGCGGGGTGGAGGCCCTCGACGACCTGAGCAAGCGGGTCGGTGCCGCGGTGCAGGACGCCGCCGACGACGTGCCGGGGGGCACGGTCGTACTGGCCACCCACGGCGGCGCGGCGCGGCAGGGCTGCGGCCAGATCCTCGGCTGGGGACCGGCGGTGCTCCGGTCGCTCGGCTCGCTGCAGAACTGCCACTGGACCGAGGTGCGCCACGACGCCACCCGGGGCTGGCAGCTGCGCGGGCACAACGTCGGCCCGCTCGACCAGCGACCCGCGCCGCCGGCAACCTGACCTGACCGGGGTCGGCTTCGGACGTACCGGCCGCCGGCCGCCGGCCGTGGCCGTGGCCGTGGTGGAGTCCGTCCGATACCGTTCCCGGAATGCGCGTCGCGGTCGTCACCGATTCCACCGCGTACCTTCCGGCGGAGCTGTCCCACCAGCTGACGGTGGTTCCGCTGACCGTGGTCATGAACGGCACGGCGGGGCGGGAGGGCATCGAGGTGTCGCCCGCGGACGTCGCCCAGGCCCTGTGCGAGCGCCGGGTCGCCGTCACCACCTCCCGGCCGGCTCCCGAGGAACTGGCCGGCACCTACCGGCAGTTGCTGGACGCCGGCGCCGACGGCGTGGTCTCGGTCCACCTGTCCGCGAAGCTGTCCGGCACCGTCGAGGCGGCCCGCCTCGCCGCGGCCGACCTCGACGGCCGGGTCGAGGTGGTGGACTCCCGATCCGCCGGCATGGGTCTCGGCTTCCCGGCGCTCGCGGCCGGTGCCGCCGCCGCCCGGGGCGCGGACCTCGCCGAGGTACGCCGGACCGCCGCTGCCGCCGCCGACCGCACGACCACCCTCTTCTACGTCGACACCCTGGAGTTCCTGCGCCGGGGCGGCCGGATCACCGCGGCGTCGGCGCTACTCGGCACGGCCCTGGCCGTCAAGCCCATCCTGCACGTGGCCGACGGTGCGCTGGCGCTGCGCGACCGGGTCCGGACCACCGGACGGGCGCTGGCCCGGCTCGTCGACCTGGCGGTGCAGGCCGCGGGAGACGCTCCGGTGGATGTGGCGGTGCACCACGTGGCCGCGCCCGAGCGGGCGACGGACCTGCTGGCCGCGCTGGTCGACCGGCTCGGCGACCAGATCTGCGACCGCTACCTGGCCGAGGCCGGCGCCGTGGTGGCGGCACACGCCGGACCCGGTCTCGCCTGCGTGGTGGTGCACCGCCGTGCACCGTCCGGCCCCACCGATCCCCGGTAGCGTCCGCCTGTCCCGCCCCGCGGCCCTCGGCCCGCCCCGCTGCTTTCCCGCCCCGCTGCTGTCCCGCCCCGCCCCGCGGGCCAAGGTCAACACAACTTCCGAGATCCAGGGGTGTCCGAGGGCCGCGGACCCCCAACTTCGCCGAAGTTGTGTTGACCTTGCAGCGCTGCGGCGCCCTGGTCGGTTCCCGGTCCGGGTGCCGAGCCCGCCGAGGGCGGTCCGTCGCTACGGCCGGCGGCGACATAGCAGATTCGACCTTGATCAGGCGGTTGTCCACAGCGGACGCCGTTATCCACAGTCGAGTCGCGCGGCCGCCCGGGGAGCCCGCCTCCCGCCTAGCGTCCGAACCATGTCCGAGGACGAGACGATGGTGCGGCGGCGGCTTCGGTCCGTCTTCGAGCCGCCCCCCGGCGGCGAACGGTCCGGTGTTCGGCCACCGGACGCTCCGTCGGTCGCACCGGCCGGGCCGGGTGCACGGGTCGGGCCGGGTGCACGGGTCGGCGGCGCCGCTGCGGCGCGTCGGTCTCGACCTGCCCGCGGCGGCGTGGTCGCGCCGTGGCCCGGCCTTCCGCAGCCGCGCTCCGACCAGCCGGGGGCCGATGTCGCTCCACCGGATGAGCCGGCGACCGCTACCCCGGGCCATCCATCCGGTCGGCGAAAGCCGATCGGCGACCCCTTCGGCCCGGGCGATCCCGAGACGTTCTGGGGCGCCGCGGGTGGACCGGTCGGCGGTGTGCGCGGTCTGCGCGACCGGGCGGCGGACGACCACGCTCTGACGGACGACCACGGCCTGACGGACGACCACGGCCCGGACAATGCCGCCGACCTGGACGGACCTCTGGGCGAGCCGCGGTTCGGGCGGCTGGGCGGCTCGGCGTTCGACCCGGGCCGGCGGGGCGTCCGGGCGCTCGCCGTGGTGGCCGTGGTGGTGCTCGGGGCCGCCGGGTTCTGGGCCTGGCGGTCGCGTCCCGACGTCGATCCGGTTCCGGTGCCACCGGTGGTCGCCACACCGCTTCCGGCGGCGGGAGCGAGCGCACCGGTGTCGACGGACGGCGGATCGGGAGCGGAGAGCGGCGCGGCCGGCTCCGACGCGGAGGTGGTGGTGGCGGTGGCCGGAAAGGTACGCCGTCCCGGGCTCGTGCGGCTTCCGCCCGGAGCGCGGCTGGCCGATGCGATCGAGGCCGCCGGGGGAGCACTGCCCGGGGTGGACGTGGCCCTGCTCAACCCGGCCCGCCGCCTCACCGACGGCGAACTGGTGGCCGTCGGGATCACCCCGCCGCCGGCCGTCGCCGGTCTGCCGGGCGCGGAACCGGCGGCGGCCGGCGGACCGGGTGGGGGCGGTGCGCCGGCCGGCGGCAAGGTCAACCTGAACACCGCCACCCTCGCCGAGCTGGACGCGTTGCCCGGGGTCGGTCCGGTGCTCGCCCAGCGCATCCTCGACCACCGGCAGCAGGGCCCGTACCGCTCGGTCAGCGACCTGCGGCAGGTGGACGGGATCGGCGAGTCACGGTACGAGGACCTGAAGGATCTGGTGACGGTGTGAGCGTCCGGGCGGACGGCGGGGGCACGACCGCGCGGGCGACCACCGGGTACGACCCGAAGCCGCGACCGCCGGATCTCCGGCTCGCCGGGCTGGCGGCGGCGACCTGGCTCTCGGCGTTGCTGGCCCTGCACAGCAGCGCCTCGACGGCCGTGGTGATCGCCGCCGCGGCCGGGATGCCGGCGGTCGCGCTGCTGACCGGACTTCCGATCCGGTCACGCCAGCCATCGCGCTCGCGTCTTCCGATCCGGTCACGCCTTCCGATCCGGCCTCGCCAACCAGCGTGCTCGCGTCTTCCGACCCGGTCACGCCTTTCGACCCGGTCACGCGTTCGTGTTCGGACCCGGTCATGCCGGCGGAGGCGTTCACGCCGGCCGGGGCGGTTGTCCGGTTGGCTCACGCAGCGGTCACCGCGCTGGAGAAACGTCGTTCGGGGTGGGCATCGGCACCGGTGGGCGGTGCTGGCGGTGCTGCTCGGGGTGGCCTGCGGTTCGGGGGCGACCGCCGCGCGGCTCGCGGTGCGCGACGCGCCGGCGCTGGTGCAGCCGGTCCGGGCCGGCGCCCGGGTGACGGCCGAACTCACCGTCCGGGACGATCCGCGGGCGTTGGCGGGATCGATCGGCCGCTCCGGCAGCTATCTGGTGCCGGCCCGGCTCGGCTGGCTGCGCGTCGAGGAGGGCCGCGGGACGCAGCCGGCGGCGCCCGCCGTCGCCGCCGACCGGGCGGGCGGCGGGCCACCGGGCGGCGCGGCCGATGCTCCCAACGCCACCTCGGACCGGATCGTGGCGCCGGTCCGGCTGATCGTGCTGGCCACCGACCCGGGGTGGCTGCGCCTGCTGCCCGGCCAGCGGATCCGGGCGCAGGGTCGCCTGCTGGCGCCGCGCGGCGGCGACCTGACCGGCGCCGTGCTGTCGGCCACGGGCGCGCCCGTGGCGCTCGGCGCGCCGTCCTGGCCGCAACGGGCCGCCGGTCGGCTGCGGGCCGGTCTCCAGGCCGCCTGCGCGCCGCTGCCCGACGACCCCGGTGGCCTGCTCCCCGGGCTGGTGGTGGGGGACACGAGTCGGCTGCCGGACCGGGTGGCGGAGGACTTCCGGGCCACCGGGATGACGCACCTGAATGCTGTTTCGGGCAGCAACGTGGCGATCGTGCTGGGTCTGGTGCTCGGGCTGGCCCGGTGGTGCCGGGCCGGCCCGTGGCTGGCGGCCGGGTCCTGCGGGCTGGCGCTTGTCGGCTTCGTGATCCTGGTCCGGCCGTCGCCGAGTGTGCTGCGTGCCGCCGCGATGGGCGCGGTGGCGCTGCTGGCCCTCGCCACCGGGCGGTCCAGGGCCGCGGTCCCGGCCCTGGCGGCCACCGTCACGGTGCTGGTGCTGGTCGATCCCGACCTGGCGGGTGATCCCGGCTTCACGTTGTCCACGATGGCCACCGGCGGCCTGCTGCTGATCGCCCCGGGATGGCGGGCCGGGTTGCGCCGTCGGGGCGTACCCGTGGGTCTCGCCGAGGCGGTCGCGGTGCCGGCGGCCGCACAGTTGGCCTGTTCACCCGTCATCGCCGGGCTGTCCGGGACGGTGAGCCTGGTGGCGGTGCCCGCCAACCTGCTGGTGGCTCCCGCCATCGCCCCCGCGACCGTGCTCGGGGTGACCGCCGCGGTGCTGTCCCCGGTCTGGGCCGGCGGCGCCGCGTTCGTGGCCTGGTTGGCGAGCTGGCCGGCGCGGTGGCTGGTCCTGGTGGCCCGGTACGGCGCGGAGCTGCCGGCCGGCACGCTGCCGTGGCCCGGCGGGGCGGCGGGCGCGCTGCTGCTCGCGGCGGTGTCCGCCGCGCTGCTGGTGGCCGCCCGCCGACCACTGGCCCGACGGGTGCTGGCCGTGGTCGTGGCCGCGGCGGTGGTGGGTGCGGTCCCGATCCGGGTCGCGGCGCCCGGCTGGCCGCCCCCGGGTTGGTTGCTGGTGGCCTGCGCGGTGGGCCAGGGCGACGCGCTCGTGCTGTCGGTGGCGCCCGGACAGGCGGTGGTGGTGGACACCGGGCCGGAGCCGGCCCCGGTCGACCGGTGCCTGCGCCGGCTGGCGGTCCGGACCGTGCCGCTGCTGTTGATCAGCCATTTCCACCTCGACCACGTGGGCGGCTTCGCGGGCGTGCTCCAGGGCCGGCGGGTCGGCACGGTGCTGGTGCCCGGGTGGAGCGAACCTGCCGCCGGATACCGGCTGGTCGTCGAAGCCGCCGCGGCGGCCGGCGTGCCCGTCGCGGTGGCCGGGCCGGCAGCCACGCTGCGGCTGGGCGCCGCCGAGTTGTCCGTCTCGGACCCGATGCCCCCGCTGCGCGGCACCCGGTCCGACCCGAACAACAACTCGCTGGTCCTGCGCGTCCGCACCGGCGGCCTGCGGCTGCTGCTGCCCGGCGACGCGGAGACCGAGGAACAGCGCCTGCTGATCGAGCACTGGTCGGCGGAGGAACTGCACGCCGACGTGTTGAAGGTGGCCCACCACGGATCCGCGTACCAGGATCCGGTGTTCCTCGACCGGATCACCCCGGCGGTGGCGCTGGTCTCGGTGGGCCGGGACAACGACTACGGTCATCCCAACCTCGCCGTGCTCGCCCGGCTGGCGCGGCACGGCGCGCGGGTGTTGCGCACGGACACCGACGGCGACCTGGCGGTGTCCGTGCGGGATGGCCGGCCCGCCGTCACGACCCGCGGCTGGCCGGCCGGAGAGAAGAAGCGATAGGAGCGAATTAAGAAAAATGCCTGGATTGACGCATGCTGCTGAGCGAGCCACTGTGGATGAGCTGACCAGGCCCGTTGTGCCGGCACCGCGTGCGAGTATGGCGCGGTGACCGGCACCGACCTTCCCACCGTGCTGCTTGTCCTCGGCGACGAGGAACTGCTCGCGACCCGCGCCGTGGCGGACGCGGTCGAGACGGCCCGCCGGTCGGACCCCGACGCCGACGTCCGGCACTACGCCGCCGGCGCGCTGACCCCCGGCGAGATCGCCGAGATGCTCAGCCCGTCCCTGTTCGGCGGTCGCCGGGTGCTCGTGCTGCGGTCCGGACAGGATGCCCGCAAGGATCTGGTGGCCGCGCTGCTGGCGTACGCCCGCAATCCGGACCCCGAGGTTCAGTTGGTGGTCGAACACGCCGGCGGGGCCAAGGGCAAGGCGTTCGCCGAAGGGCTGAAGGCCGCCGGAGCCACGGTCGTGCCGGCCGGGAAGCTGAAGGGCCATCGGGACCGGGTCGGCTTCGTCCGGGCCGAGATCCGCCGGGTCGGCGGGCGGTGCACCGACGAGGCGGCCGAGGCGCTGCTCGCGGCGGTCGGCAACGACCTGCGGGAACTGGCCGCGGCCTGCTCCCAGTTGGTGACCGACACCGACGGCAGGATCGATCCGGGCACGGTGGCGCGCTACTACCGGGGACGGGCCGAGGTGAGCGGGTTCACCGTCGCCGATGCCGCCATGGTCGGTGACGTACCGGGGGCGCTTGAGGCGTTGCGCTGGGCGCTGCACGTCGGCGTCGATCCGGTACCCATCGCCGACGCCCTCGCCGACGGGGTCCGCACGGTCGCCCGGGTCGCCTCGGCGGGCCGGGGCAGCCCGTACCAGTTGGCCAGCAGCCTCGGAATGCCGGCGTGGAAGATCGAACGCGCCCAGCGCCAGAGCCGCGGATGGACGCCGGAGGGGCTGGCCAGCGCGATGCACGCGACCGCGGAGTGCAACGCGGCCGTGAAGGGCGGAGCCGACGACCGGGAGTACGCGCTGGAACGGGCGGTCTTCGCGGTGGTCGGCGCCCGGTCCGGCGACGCCAGACCGGGTCTCTCCCGAGCGGGCGGCGGTATGGAGCGGTGAGCATGCGGGGAATGGAAGAGGAGTGGATGCCGTGGCAGCGGCCGGGCCGGATGGGCCTGGCGCTCTCCCGCGACCAGGAACGGGCGCGCCCGCTCTATGCGCGGGTCCTCGGCCTCCGGCACGTCGAACCCGGTGGGTTGCTCTGCTTCGCCTTCTTCGAGGGCACGATCATCCTGTCGCTGCTGCTCGCGCTCGCCGAACTGGTGAGCTGGTGGACCATCCTGGCCCTGCCGCTCGCCGTGGCCGCGATGGTGAAGCTGAACGACGAGGCGGCGTCCGCGCTCATGCGATCGGCCGCCCGGGTGCCCGAACGGGAGCGCGAACTGTTCCGCCAGCAGATGACCCTGGCCGTGGGGCGGGCCGCCGTCCCGCCGGCCCCGCTGGGCGGCGCGACCGCTCTCGACCAGACGGCCATCGTCCCGGGATTGCCGCTGGGCGCCGGGGACGCGCCCGGCCAGCGGGCGGCACTTCCCGGCCTGCAGGTCGGTGCCCTCGCGGACCCGGCGGGCGGGTCGGCCGCCGCCGCGGACCCGGCGGGCGGGTCGGCCGCCGTCGCGGATCCACCGGCCCGGGAGCTGCCGGCCGCCGTCCGGCACATCGTCGACCAACGACAATCACCCCCGGCACCCTGAGGGTGATCGGGGGTGGGTCGGCGCGGACGCTGATCCGTCAGGCGGAGAGCTTGTCCAGGCGCTTGGCGATCGACGACTTGCGGTTCGCCGCCTGGTTGGCGTGGATCACACCCTTGCTGACGGCCTTGTCCAGCTGCCGGGAGGCGGCGCGCATCAGCGCGGTGGCCTTCTCGGCGTCGCCAGCCTCGCTCGCCTCGTGGAACTTGCGGATGGCGGTCTTCAGCGACGACTTGACCGACTTGTTCCGCAGCCGGCGCTTCTCGTTCTGCCGGTTGCGCTTGATCTGGGACTTGATGTTCGCCACGCGACAGCCTCGTCCTGGTTGCTCGATTGGTCTGGTTACGCCGCGCGGGAGGACATCGCCGGAACGGCGACGTCTCGTCCGGACGCGCGAAGAGTCAGGTTACCAGGTGGGCCGGTACGGGCCAAAACCACCTCGCGTCGGCACGGGTGACAGACTGCTGGCCATGAGGACGGACGACTTCTGGGCCGTGATCGACCGGGCCCGTGCGGGTGGGCCGGCCGACGCGTCGGCGATCGCCGCCCGGGCGGGCGCCGAACTGGCCGAGCGGGACCCGGCGGAGATCGTCGGCTGGTCCCGGCACCTGGACCGGGTGCTGGCCGCCTCGCAGAAGGCCGACCTGTGGGGTGCGGCGTACCTGATCAACGGCGGCTGCTCCGACGAGGGCTTCGACGCGTTCCGGGGGTGGCTGCTGACCCAGGGCCGGCAGGTCTTCGCCGGCGCGGTGGCCGCTCCGGACGGCCTGGCCGACCTGCCCGCGGTGCGCCAGGCCGCCCTCACCGGCCTGGAGTTCGCCGCCACCGAGATGCTGGACGTTCCCGCCGAGGCGCACCGGCGGGCCACGGCCGCGGAGCTTCCGCCGCCGGAGCAGCCCGTGGTCCGGCCGGACGTCGCCGACTTCTGGGACTTCGACGACCCGGATCAGGTGCGGGACCGGCTGCCCCGGCTGGCCGAGCTGTTCCTGGAGCCGCCCGCCGAGTGACCGTGGGCCGCCCGCCGGCCGGTCGGCGTCGCAGCCACTCGGCGTGGGCCGGTCCGGGCGGCGTGGGAACATGGTGAGGTCGCACTTTTCCGCCGACTAGAACGGACCGTCTGTGCCACCGACGCTCGATCCTGGCGCGTACGCCCCCGGTGCCACCGCCGCCGGCGCGATCCGGAACTTCTGCATCATCGCCCACATCGACCACGGTAAGTCGACGCTGGCCGACCGGATGTTGCAGCTCACCGGCGTGGTCGACCCCCGGCAGATGCGTGCGCAGTATCTCGACCGGATGGACATCGAACGCGAGCGGGGCATCACGATCAAGAGCCAGGCGGTCCGGATGCCGTGGGCCGTCCGCGAGGGGAGCGGCAGGGCGAGGCCGCCGTGCTCAACATGATCGACACCCCGGGCCACGTGGACTTCACGTACGAGGTGTCCCGATCGCTTGCCGCCTGCGAGGGCGCCATCCTGCTGGTGGACGCCGCCCAGGGGATCGAGGCGCAGACGCTGGCAAACCTCTACCTGGCGCTGGAAAACGACCTGCACATCATCCCGGTCCTTAACAAGATCGACCTGCCGGCGGCGCAGCCGGACAAGTACGCCGAGGAACTGGCCCGGCTGATCGGCGTCGACCCGGGCGACTGCATCCGGGTCTCCGGTAAGACCGGTGAGGGCGTGTCGTACCTGCTGGACGAGATCGTCCGGCAGTTCCAGCCGCCGGTGGGCAACGTCGATGCGCCCGCCCGGGCCATGATCTTCGACTCCGTGTACGACGTGTACCGCGGCGTCGTGACGTACGTCCGGGTCATCGACGGCCGGATCGAGGCCCGGGACCGGATCAAGATGATGTCCACCGGCGCGGCGCACGAGCTGCTGGAGATCGGGGTCATCTCGCCCGAGATGCAGAAGGCCGACGGGCTGGGCGTGGGTGAGGTGGGCTACCTGATCACCGGCGTGAAGGACGTCCGGCAGTCGCGGGTCGGTGACACCGTCACCATCAACTCCCGGCCGGCCGCCGAGCCGCTCGGCGGGTACAAGGATCCGAAGCCGATGGTCTACTCGGGGCTGTACCCGATCGACGGGTCCGACTACCCGGACCTGCGGGAGGCGCTGGACAAGTTGAAGCTCAACGACGCGGCGTTGAGCTACGAGCCGGAGACCTCGGGCGCCCTGGGCTTCGGGTTCCGCTGCGGCTTCCTCGGCCTGCTGCACCTGGAGATCATCCGGGAGCGGCTGGAGCGCGAGTTCGGCCTGGACCTCATCTCGACCGCGCCGAACGTGGTCTACCGGGCCGTGCTGGAGGACGGCACGGAGGTCACGGTCACGAACCCGAGCGAGTATCCGACGGGCAAGATCGCCGAGGTGTTCGAGCCGATCGTCCGGGCCACGGTGCTCACCCCGAACGACTACGTGGGCGCGGTGATGGAGCTGTGCCAGGGTCGCCGCGGTTCGCTCATGGGGATGGACTACCTGTCCACCGACCGGGTCGAGCTGCGCTACACGCTTCCGCTCGCCGAGATCATCTTCGACTTCTTCGACCAGCTCAAGAGCCGGACCAAGGGCTACGCCAGCCTGGACTACGAGCCCTCCGGCGAGCAGTCCTCGGAACTGGTCAAGGTGGACATCCTGCTGCACGGCGAGCCGGTGGACGCGTTCAGCGCCATCGTGCACAAGGACAAGGCGTACGGGTACGGCACGACCATCGCCGCGAAGCTGCGGGCGCTGATCCCGCGGCAGCAGTTCGAGGTGCCCATCCAGGCGGCCATCGGCAACCGGGTGATCGCCCGGGAGACGATCCGGGCGATCCGCAAGGACGTGCTGGCGAAGTGCTACGGCGGTGACATCACCCGGAAGCGGAAGCTGCTGGAGAAGCAGAAGGAAGGCAAGAAGCGGATGAAGATGGTCGGCCGGGTCGAGGTGCCGCAGGAGGCGTTCATCGCCGCGCTGTCCACCTCCGACTCCCCGGCGACGCCAAGGGCGGTGGCAAGAAGTAGCCCCGCCCGCCCTGCCCGTGCCGGACCAGGCGGTATTGGACATGGCACGACAAGTTGGCGGTTGGGGCGGTTTGAGATTTCGGGCCCTCGGGAACTACGTGTGCGGCACAGCAACAACAAACATTGTGAATGTGTGACGCACCCTGAGGAGGGCGACCGTGACTGTTATGGGTATCATCACCGCGCTCATCGTTGGTCTCATCGTCGGCGCGCTCGGCCGCCTGGTCGTTCCGGGCCGCCAGAACATGCCGATGTGGCTGCACATGGTGATCGGCGTCGGGGCGGCCCTGCTGGGCACCGTGATCGCCCGGGCCGCCGGGATCGCCACCGAGACCGCCGGCGTCGACTGGGCCGAGCTGCTGGTGCAGGTCGTGGTGGCCGCCATCGCCGTGGCCATCGTGTCCGGTGTCGGTGGGCGGCGCGGCGTGAGCCGGTACTGATCCTCGTCATCGCGTACCCCCAGGGGCGCCCGGCCGTTCGGCCGGGCGCCCCTTACGCTGCCCACCGCCCGCCGCCAGGGCCTCTTACGTTGCCCGCCGGCGCCCCTATGGTCTGTCTGAGCTGCGCCGACCGGCACCTGACCGCTCGTTGATGTGCCCCCTGTCGTAAAGGAATTTTTCCTACTAGGGTGCGGCAGAGAAGGTTAATGCCAGTCGCGAGGGAGATGTGTCGTGAAGAGGTGGAGCGGGTTCGGCCCGGTTACCGCCGTGGTGGCCTCGGCAGCGATGCTGCTCACCGCGTGCGGCGGATCGGACGAGAAGGCGGCCGACACCAGCAAGCTGACGGTCTGGATGATGGGCGAGGGCGGCGAGGCGCAGAACTCCTTCCTCGACGCCGTGGAGGCCGAGTTCAAACAGAAGCACCCCGAGACCGACGTGGTGGTGCAGTACGTCCCGTGGCTGGAGGCGCCGACGAAGTTCCAGGCGGCGCTGGCCGGCGGCGAGGGACCCGACGTCACCGAACTGGGCAACACCGAGACGCAGGGCTGGGCCCAGCAGGAGGCGCTGGCCGACCTCACCGGCCGGATGTCCGGCTGGGCGGAGGGCAAGGACATCCTGCCGGACCTGGTGAGGAACGCCCAGCTCGACGGCAAGCAGTACGGCGTGCCCTGGTACGCGGGCGTGCGCGGCATGTACTACCGCACCGACTGGTTCGCCGAGGCGGGCATCACGCAGCCCCCGACCACCTGGGACGAGTTGGTGGCCGACGCCAAGGCGGTGCAGGCCAAGAAGTCCGGCACCTACGGCATCGCGCTGCCCGGCAACTCGGAGCTGCCGTTCTACTCCTTCCTCTGGGCGGCCGGCGGGGAGATCGCGACCCGGGACGGCGACACCTGGAAGTCCGGCTACACCTCGCCGGAGGCCCGCAAGGCGGTCGAGTTCTGGACCGGGCTGGTGACCAGGGACAAGGTGGCGCCGCCCGCCGCGGCCGGCTGGAACGAGGTCGACGCCCGGACCCAGTTCGCCACCGGGAAGGCCGCGATGACCTTTGCCGGTAGCTGGCAGCAGGGTGCCATGAAGAAGGACAACCCGGATATCGAGAAGGTCTGGGGTACGTTCCCGATTCCCGGCCCGGACGGCAAGCCGGCTCCGGCCTTCGCCGGTGGTTCGGACATCGCCATCTGGCGGGACAGCAAGCGCCAGGACCTCGCCTGGGACTACATGACCGTGCTGCTGAGCAAGGCCAACGACGGCAAGTGGGCGAGCAGCGTCGGCTTCTTCCCGGTCTACCAGGACCTGGTCGCCGGCAACACGTACGCCAGCGACAAGATCATGGCGCCGTTCGCGACCGCCATGCAGAACACCAGGCTCACGCCGCTGACCCCGAAGTGGGTGGAGGTCAGCCGGAACAAGACGGTCACCCAGGCGATGAACAGCTCGGTGATCAAGGGTCAGAAGTCGGTCGAGCAGGCGACCTCGGACGCGGCGGCCGAGATGGACAGCATCCTCAACGGTCAGTGAGCGTGCGCAGCGAACGAGAGGCGCTCGGATGAGCCTGGCCACCCGGGCACCGGTGGGCACCGAGGCCGGCGGACGGGGGACCGACGTCCCCCGCCGCCGGCGGTCGGGGCAGCGGCTGCCGTACCTGCTGTTGCTGCCCAGCCTCGCCGTCATCGGCGTCCTGCTGCTCTGGCCGCTCGGCCAGGTGGTCGCGATGTCGTTCTTCAAGCTGGACAACGTCCGGCAGCTGCGGGGCGACCGGGAGTGGCCGTGGGCGGGGCTGGCCAACTACACGACGGTGCTCACCGATCCGTTCTTCCGCACGGTGCTGCGCAACACCGTGCTGTTCGCCGCCGCCAACGTGGTGCTCACGATGATCCTCGGCACGCTGGTGGGGCTGCTGCTCAACCGGCTCGGCCGGCGGATGGCGACGTTCGTGGGCAGTTGCGTGATGCTGGCCTGGGCCACCCCCGCGCTGACCGGCGCGATCGTCTGGAAATGGATCTTCGACGACACGAGCGGCCTGGTGACCTGGCTGTTCAACGCCCTGCCGGACGGGCTGTCGTCGGCGGTCTTCGGTCGCAGCGACTGGACCGGCTACGGCTGGTTCAACTCGCCGCTGCTGTTCTTCAGCATCCTCACCCTGGTGGTGGTCTGGCACTCGTTCCCGTTCATCGCGGTGAGCGTGCTCGCCGGGCTCAAGAGCGTACCGGGCGAGTTGCACGAGGCGGCCCGGGTGGACGGCGCCGGCCCGTGGCGGGTGTTCTGGTCGGTGACCTTCCCGCTGTTGCGGCCGGTGTTCGGCATCCTGATCGTGCTCTCCACGATCTGGGACTTCAAGGTCTTCACCCAGCAGTACACGCTGGCCGGCGGCACCCAGGACCGGCCGACGTTCATGCTCTCCATCTACTCGTACGCGTCGGCCTTCTCGCCGCCGCCCAAGTACGGCCTGGGCGCGGCCATCGCGGTGATCCTCACGGTGATCCTGCTCGTGGTCACCGGTTTCTACGTCCGCATGGTGCTCAGGCAGGAGGATGAGCTGTGAGGCGGTTCGCGCGCAACGGTGCCGGGCTGCTGGTGGCGCTGTTCGCGGTCTTCCCGGTCTACTGGATGATCGCGACGTCGCTGAAGTCGAACCGCGACATCTTCGCCGCCACGCCCCGCCCGGTGCCCACCCGACCGACGCTGGAGCACTACCGGGAGATCCTCACCGGCAACCTGATCCCCGGCGTCACGTTCGTGGACTTCTTCGTCAACAGCGTGCTGGTGGCCGGGGCGACGGTGCTGCTCAGCGGGCTGGTCGCGCTGCTCGCGGCGACGGCCGTGGCGCGGTTCCGGTTCCGGTTGCGCACCACGTTCCTGATGATGCTGCTGGTGGTGCAGATGATTCCGCTGGAGGCGCTGGTCATCCCGCTGTTCCTGATGATCCAGCGGCTCGGGCTCTACAACACGCTGCCCAGCCTGATCCTCACGTACCTGGGCTTCTCGCTGCCGTTCGCGATCTGGATGCTGCGCGGCTTCGTCGCCGCGGTGCCCAAGGAACTGGAGGAGGCGGCGGCGATCGACGGGGCCAGCCGGGGGCAGATCTTCCGCCGGGTGCTGCTGCCGCTGGTGGCTCCGGGCCTGGTGGCCACCAGCATCTTCTCGTTCATCACCGCCTGGAACGAGCTGATCTTCGCGCTGACGTTCATCAACAACCAGCAGCGGTACACCCTGCCGGTGGCCATGACGTTCTTCTTCGGCCGGGACGACACGGCGTGGGGCTCGGTGATGGCCGCCTCCACCCTGATCACGCTGCCGGTCATCGTGTTCTTCGTGCTGGTGCAGCGGCGGATGGTGTCCGGCCTGGTGGCCGGGGCGGTGAAGGGCTGAGCTACCTCTCGTCGGCGAAGACCTCGGCGATCACCCGATCGGTGCTGGGGGAGCCGTCGCGGATCGCCGACCAGGTGCCGTCCCCGGCCGTCCACTGGAGACCGGCGAACCGGACCCGCTTCACGCCGTTGTCGTCGGCGTGCGAGACCAGCCAGTGCGCGTACCGCCAGCCGGCGCGGGCGTCCACGGCGGCCAGGGCGAACCCGGCCAGCCGGTCCGGCGGCGGGGCCGGCACGGTGCCCCAGTCCAGGGCGATCATGCTGGTCAGTGCGGTGGTGGCGGCGACGCCGCGCAGCGCGGGCACCGGGGCGACCGTGCAGGCCACCGCGCCGGAGGCGTTGCCGAGCAGCGCCCGGGCCAGCACCGCCGCGTCGTCGGCCCATTGCTGGTACGCCTCCGGGAACGCCGAACGCTGCACCTTCTGCGCCGCGTCGGTCACCCGCATCCGTTCCCAGCCGTGCACCTTGTGCAGCGCCGAGTAGAACCGCTCGGCGGCGTACCGGGGGTCGCGGATCTGCTGCGGGGTGCCCCAGCCCTGGCTCGGGCGCTGCTGGAACAGCCCGACCGAGTCGCGGTCGCCGCCGGCCAGGTTGCGCAGCCGGGACTCCTGGAAGGCGGTGGCCAGGGCCACCACGATGCCGCGTTCGGGCATGCCGCGCCGGATGCCGACGGCGGCGATGGTGGCCGCGTTCGCCATCTGGGCGGGATCCAGGTTGACCGTGCCCTCGGCCTGCACCACGCAGCCGATCGGCCGGGGAAGTGGCCCGGGTAGATCGCTGCGATGGGCGTAGAAGGCGCCCACCCCGACCACGGTGAAAGCCACGGCGGCCGCCGCCATCGTTCGAGCCTGCAACCCCTACCCCTGCTCGGCAGTTCCACCAGCCTACGTCGAACCGGACAGCGAAGCCGATTGCACGAACGGTCATTCAGGATCGGTCACCCACCGTGGCGAGCGCTTCTCGCGGAACGCCAGCACGCCCTCCCGGCCCTCCTCGGAGTGGAAGTAGCCGGTGGAGAGCGCGGACAGTTCCGCCAGCTCGGTACGCAGGTCCGCCCCGGCCGGCCGGCGGAGCAGTTCCTTGGTGCCGGCCAGCGCGCCGGGTGCGCCGCGCACCAGGGCCGCGCAGTACCGGCGTACCGTCCCGGTCAGCTCGGCCGCCGGCACGGCCGCGGTGACCAGGCCGATCTGCGCGGCGCGGGCGCCGTCGAAGATCTCGCCGGTCAGGTACAGCTCGGCGGCGGCCCGGGGGGTGAGCCGGCGCAGCACGGTGCCGGAGATGACCGCCGGGATCACCCCGATGCGGACCTCGGTGAACGCGAAGGTTGCCGTGCTGGCGCAGACCGCCACGTCGGCCGCCGCGATCAGCCCGAGCCCGCCGGCCCGGGCCGGGCCGCCCACCTGGGCCAGCACCGGCTTCGGGCACTCCCAGATCGCCGCCAGGACCTCACCCAGGGCGCCGGCCGGCACGGTCCCGCCCGCGTACGCCGCGGCGGTCTCCTTGAGGTCGGCGCCGGAGCAGAACACCGGGCCGGTGTGCGCCAGCACGACCACCCGGACGGCGTCGTCGGCGACCGCCGCCGCGAGCGCGTCCAGCAGCTGCGCCATCAGCGCCGTGGAGAGCGCGTTGCGGTTGCGTGGGCTGTCCAGGGTGATCGTGGTCACCCCGGCGGCGGTGGACACCTGGACGAGCTGCTCGGCGGCCTGGGTCATGCGCGCACAATAGTCGCCATGCCCGGCGCCCTCCCAGACGGTGAACCCGTACCCGCCGACGGCGCGCTGCCGGCCGCCGCGCTGAGCGAGGTCGGCCGGCGCGGCTTCGGCGTGTACGTCCACGTGCCGTTCTGCGCGAGCCGCTGCGGGTACTGCGACTTCAACACCTACACCGCGAGCGAGCTGGGCGGCGGTGCGGACCGGGAGACGTACCCGGACTCGGTGCTGGCCGAGCTGGCGCTGGCCCGGCGGGTGCTGGCGGACGCGCCGCCGCGCCGGGTGGACACCGTCTTCGTCGGCGGCGGCACGCCCACGCTGCTGCCGCCGGCGGACCTGGCCCGGATCCTGGAGGGCATCGACGCCACCTGGGGGCTGGCGCCGGACGCGGAGGTGACCACCGAGGCCAACCCGGAGTCGGTGACGCCGCGGTCGCTGGCGGCGCTGCGCGCCGCCGGCTTCACCAGGATCTCCCTGGGCATGCAGTCGGCCGCACCCGGCGTGCTGGCGGTGCTCGACCGGCGGCACACCCCGGGCCGGGCCACCGCCGCGGCCCGGGAGGCGCGGGAGGCCGGCTTCGCGCACGTCAACCTGGACCTGATCTACGGCACGCCGGGGGAGCGCCCGGAGGACTTCGCGGAGTCGCTGGCCCAGGTGAGCGCCGCCGGGGTGGACCACGTCAGCGCGTACGCGCTGATCGTGGAGGACGGCACCCGGCTGGCCGCCCGGATGCGCCGGGGCGAGCTGCCGTACCCGTCCGACGACGTTGCGGCGGACCGCTACCTGGCGGCGGAGGCCGCGCTGAGCGCCGCCGGCCTCGGCTGGTACGAGGTGTCGAACTGGGCCGCCACGCCGGCCGCCCGGTGCCGGCACAACCTGCTCTACTGGACCGGCGCCGACTGGTGGGGTCTGGGCCCGGGGGCGCACAGTCACGTCGGCGGCGTGCGCTGGTGGAACGTCAAGCACCCGAGCGGGTACGCGGCGCGGCTGGCCGCCGGCCGGTCCCCGGGGCACGGCCGGGAGGTGCTGACCGCCGCCGACCGGCGGACCGAGGACGTGATGTTGCGGTTGCGGCTGGCCGACGGGTTGCCGCTGGCGGCGCTGGACGAGCCGGGTCGGGTCGCGGCCGGCCGGGCGCTGGCCGACGGGCTGCTCGATGCCGAGCCGTACGCCGCCGGCCGGGCCGTGCTGACGCTGCGCGGTCGGCTGCTCGCCGACGCGGTGGTGCGCGACCTGCTGCCCTGAGCGTCCCCGTCCCGGCCGTGCGGCCGGGACGGGGAACGCAGGGGTCAGCGCTTCAGGAAGGCGTACGAGACGGGGTAGCGGTAGAGCTGCCCCTCGTTGGCCTTGACCCCGCCGATGATGCCGAAGATCACCGGCACCAGCCAGGTGAGCAGCGGGATGAAGACCAGCAGGCCGCAGGTGATCGCCGTGGCCACCCAGCCGGCCAGGGACACCGCCGCCCAGGTGATCTGGAAGTTGAGCGCGGCGACCGCGTGCGCCCGGACCACCGGCGACTGCTGCCCCCGGGTCATCAGCGCGATCAGCGGGGCGACCCAGCCGAGCAGGAAGGCACCGACCACCACGCCGACCGGTCCGCCGAAGTGCGCGATCAACGACCACGTCCGGTCGTCCTGGCTGGGGTAGCCGCCGGCCGGCGGGCCGGCGGGGTATCCGCCGCCGGGCGGGTAGCCCGGACCGCCGGGTGGCGGGTAGCCGCCGCCGGCGCCCGGCGGGGGATAGCCGCCGGGTGGCGGGTTGGTTCCGGAAGGTGCGCCATGGGGGTCGGCACCCGGGTAGGGGGCCGACGGGGAATATGGAGTGGTGGGGTCCGCTGCGTCGTCGCCGGAGCCGGCTGCTCCGGGCGGTCGAGGTGGTTCCGTCATGCCGCTCACCGTAGGAGGTCGGGTCACCCCGCGCCAGCACCGTCCGGCCGGCTTCGGAAAGTGATCATCGCGCGTCCGGGGCCGGTCGTCGTAGACTGGCACTCACTGTGGCCGAGTGCCAGGCGCCGGATCCGGGCTTGGGCGGGAGGTGAAGGATGGGTCTCGACGAGCGCAAGCTCGACGTCCTGCGGGCGATCGTGGAGGACTACGTCTCCACCCAGGAGCCGGTGGGCAGCCGGGCCCTGGTCGAGCGGCACCAGTTGGGTGTGTCGCCGGCCACGGTGCGCAACGACATGGCCGTGCTGGAGGAGGAGGGCTACATCCGGCAACCGCACACCAGCGCCGGTCGGGTCCCGACCGACCGCGGCTACCGGCTGTTCGTCGACCGGCTCTCCCGGGTCAAGCCGCTCAGCCCGGCGGAGCGCCGGGCCATCGAGCGCTTCCTGGTGGGCGCCGTCGACCTGGACGACGTGGTGCACCGGACGGTCCGGCTGCTCGCCCAGCTCACCCGCCAGGTCGCCGTGGTGCAGTACCCGAGCCTGGCCCGGTCGTCCGTCCGGCACCTGGAGCTGGTGCCGATCTCCACCACCCGGCTGATGGTGGTCATGATCGCCGACACCGGCCGGGTGGAGCAGCGGCTGGTCGAGATGCCGGGTCCGGTGCCGGCCGACGACGTGCTCGACCTGCGCCGGCTGGTCAACGAGAAGCTGGTCGGCACCCGGCTGTCCGAGACGCCGCCGCTGGTGCAGGCGCTCGTCGAGGAGGCCGCCCCGGCGCTGCGCGGTGCGATGGTGGCGCTGTCGTCGGTGCTGCTGGAGACTCTGGTGGAGCGGCACGAGGAGCGGATCGCGCTGGCCGGGACCGCCAACCTGACCCGGGCCGGCCTGCTGGACTTCCAGGGTTCGCTGCGGCCGATCCTGGAGGCGCTGGAGGAGGAGGTCATCCTGCTCAAGCTCATCGGCGAGACGGAGCCCAGCACCACCCGGGTCCGGATCGGCGACGAGAATGAGATCGACAACCTCCGGGGCACCTCGGTGGTGAGCACCGGCTACGGTCCGGGTGTCACCATCGTTGGTGGTCTGGGTGTCCTGGGTCCGACAAGGATGGATTACCCCGGGACCATCGCCACCGTGCGTGCCGTGGCACGCTACGTGGGTGACCTGCTGGCGCAGAACTGAGCCGACCTGCCCACCGGCGGCCGATGCGAGATCGACATGGGGACACGGAACGCAGTGACCAGGGACTACTACGGGATCCTCGGCGTGAGCCGGGACGCTTCCGACGATGACATCAAGCGTGCCTACCGCAAGTTGGCGCGGCAGTACCACCCGGACGTCAACCCGGATCCCGCGGCGCACGACCGGTTCAAGGAGATCAACGCCGCGTACGAGGTGCTCTCCGACGACCAGAAGCGGCAGATCGTGGATCTCGGCGGCGATCCGCTCGCTCCCGGCGGGGGCGGCGGGGCCGGGCCGGCGGGAGCCGGACCTTTCGTCGGTTTCCAGGACATCATGGACGCGTTCTTCGGCGCGGCCGGCGGCGGGGCCGGGCGTGGCCCGCGTCCGCGTACCCGGCCGGGCTCGGACGCCATCCTCCGGCTGGAACTCGACCTGCACGAGACCGCGTTCGGGGTCGAGGCGCCGATCACGGTCGACACCGCCGTGCTCTGCACCACATGCTCGGGCGCCGGCACCGCGGCCGGCACCCACCTGGCCACCTGCGAGGCGTGCGGTGGCCGCGGCGAGGTGCAGTCGGTGCAGCGCACCTTCCTGGGCCAGGTCGTCTCGTCCCGGCCCTGCACGGTCTGCCAGGGGTACGGCACGACCGTCCCGCACCCCTGCCCGACCTGCGCCGGCGACGGCCGGGTCCGCACCCGCCGGTCGCTGACCGTGAAGATCCCGGCCGGGGTCGAGGACGGCATGCGGATCCGCCTCGCCCAGCAGGGCGAGGTGGGACCGGGCGGCGGCACGGCCGGCGACCTGTACGTGGAGATCCACGAGCGGCCGCACGACGTGTACTCGCGCAAGGGCGACGACCTGCACTGCCGGGTCACCGTCCCGATGACCGCCGCCGCGCTGGGCACCCGGCTGACGATCAAGACGCTGGACAGCGAGGAGACCGTGGACGTGAAGCCGGGCACCCAGCCGGGCAGCACGCTGCGGCTGCGCGCCCGGGGCATACCCCACCTGCGCGGCACCGGCCGGGGTGACCTGTTCGTGCACCTGGACGTGCGTACCCCCACCAAGCTCGACGCCGACCAGGAGCGGATGCTGCGCGACTTCGCCAAGACCCGCGGCGAGGAGGTCGCCGAGCTGTCCAAGCAGGGCGGCTTCTTCTCCCGGATGCGCGACGCGTTCAACGGCCACGCGTAGCCGGTGAGCGCACCCCTGTTCCTGGTCGACGAGCTGCCGGGCGGCGGCACCGGCGTCCTCGACGGCGCGGAGGGCCGGCACGCCGCCACCGTGCAACGGCTGCGGGTCGGCGAACGGCTGATCCTCGCCGACGGCCGGGGCGGCACGGCCACCGCCGAGGTCAGCGCCGTCGGCCGGGGCACCCTGGACTACCGGATCGAGCAGACCCGGTACGCCGCACCGCCCGACCCGCGGCTCGTGGCGGTGCAGGGCATCGCCAAGGGCGACCGGGGCGAGCTGGCGGTGCAGGCGATGACCGAGACCGGGGTGGACGAGATCGTGCCGTGGGCCGCGGCCCGGTCGGTGGCGCAGTGGCGGGGTGAGCGCGGCGCCCGCTCCCGGGAGCGCTGGACGAGCACCGCCCGGGAGGCCGCCAAGCAGGCCCGCCGGCCCTGGCTGCCCGTGGTCGGCGGCGACCCGGACGTCTCGACCGCTCAGGTGGCCCGCCGGCTGGCCGGCGCCGCCGTGGCGGTCGTGCTGCACGAGGAGGCGACCGAGCGGCTCACCGCGGTCGAGCTGCCGGCCGCCGGGGAGATCG